>NZ_JBHVWM010000002.1:0-267631 GCF_042882245.1 Leifsonia sp. NPDC058230
GAGGGGGCGCAACACGCCGTCGCGTGCACGGGCGAGACGGCGTGTTGCGACCCCTCACCGCGTCAACGCCGATCCTGGGGCCGCGGATGCGGCGCTCTACCAACAAATGGTCGCAACACGCCGTCACGCGTACGGGCGAGACGGCGTGTTGCGACCCCTCAAGGCCTGATACGGCGCCCGCCGCCGGGCGCGTGCCACTAGCGCCCGAGGCGTGTGGTGCGCTCGGCGAGCCCAGCGCGCGAGGCCTGGGCGTACGCGCCCGGCAGCGCGGCGACGAGGGCGTCCACGTCGGACTCCGTCGTCGTGCGGCCGAGGGTCATCCGGAGGGCGCTGCGGGCATCCGGCTCGTCGCGGCCCATGGCCAGCAGCACGTGCGACGGCTCCGGGATGCCCGCCTGGCACGCCGATCCGGTCGAGACCGAGATCCCTGCCAGGTCGAGCAGGAAGAGCAGCGAATCGCCTTGCGCTCCGGGGAAGGTGAAGTGCGCGTTCGAGGCCACGCGCTCGGCCGAGGCTTCGGGCGGGCCGCTGAGCACCGCATCCGGAACCACCTCGTGCACACCCCGGATCAGCCGGTCGCGCAGCCCGGCGAGCCGCGCGCTCTCAGCCGCCAGCTCGTCGGCGGCCGCCCGTGCCGCGACGGCGAACGAGACGGCGGCGGCCACGTCCTGCGTGCCGCTGCGCACCTGCCGCTGCTGTCCGCCGCCGTGCACGAGCGGAACGACGCTCGCCGAACGGCTGAGCACGAGCGCCCCGATCCCGACGGGCCCGCCGATCTTGTGCGCCGAGACGCTGAGCGCCCCTACCCCGACCGCACGCAGCGCAGCGAAGTCGATCGGGACGTGCCCGTACGCCGCCACGGCATCGACATGGACCGGCACGCCGGCAGCCGCCGCGAGAGCGGCGAGTCCGGCGACGGGCTGGATGGTGCCGACCTCGTTGTTCACCCAGAGGTAGGTCATTAGGGCGGTGTGCTGCGGGTCGAGCGCGAGTGCGTCCTGCGCGGCGTCCAGAGGGATACGCCCCTCCCTGTCGAGAGGAAGCCACCCGACCTCCGCGCCCTCGTGCCGTGCGAGCCATTCGAGCGTGTCGACGGTCGCGTGGTGCTCGCCGCCGGGGGCGAGGATGCGCGGCCTCGGCCGTTCGGCGCCGACGCCGTTGCGAGCCCAGTACAGTCCTTTGAGCGCAAGGTTGATCGCCTCGGTGCCGCCCGAGGTGAAGACGACCTCGATGGGGTCGCAGCCGAGCGTGGCGGCGACGGTCTCGCGTGCCTCTTCGAGCATCCGCTTGGCCTGCTGGCCCTGGCTGTGGATCGACGACGGGTTGCCGACGACACCCATGGCTTCCGCGTACGCCGTGATTGCATCGGGCCGCATCGGTGTCGTGGCGGCATGATCCAGGTAGACCGGCACTTCACCCTCCTCGCGACTGAAAGCGCTTGCGCATTCACTACTCTAGAACGCATGACTTCCGGCGATCCTTTACGCAATCTGGGCGTTCGCGTGACCCAGCACGGCGGGGAGCTCCGGGTCTACTCCGCGAACGCGGACGGCGTCGAGCTGTGCATCTTCGACGACAAAGACCCGAACTGGCTGGTCAAGACCGTCCCGATGACCAAGGACGCGAACAACGTCTGGGTGGGCCGCTCGCGCACGCTCGCGGTCGGTACGCGCTACGCGATCCGGGTCTCGGGACCGGCGAGCCCCCGGAACATGTTCAACCCCGAGACGCTGCTGCTCGACCCGTACGCACGCGGACTCGTCCGGGTGGGCGCGAACGAGTGGCGCGGCACCGTCGTCGCGGACGGCTTCGACTGGGGCGACGCACGCAAGCCCAGCATCCCGCTCGACCACACGGTGATCTACGAGGCGCACGTCAAAGGCATCAGCAAGCTGAATCCCGACGTGCCCGAAGATCTGCGCGGAACCTATGCCGGCCTCGCCCACGAGTCGACGATCGGCTATCTGAAAGACCTCGGAGTCACTGCCGTCGAGCTCCTGCCGGTCCACGCCTTCATCTCCGAGCAACGGCTCATCCAGCAGGGCCTCACCAACTACTGGGGCTACAACACACTCAACTTCTTCTCGCCGCACACCCCGTACGCCTCCCGGGCGGCGCAGGCAGCGGGGCCGGATGCGGTGCTCGACGAGTTCAAGGGCATGGTCAAGCTGCTGCATCTGGCCGGCATCGAAGTCATCCTCGACGTGGTCTACAACCACACCGCCGAGGAGGGCATCGGCGGGCCGCGCACGAGCTTTCGTGGCATCGACAACTCCACGTACTATCGGCAAGACGATCACGGCGCGTACATCGACGTCACCGGATGCGGCAACACCCTCGACTTCTCGCAGGACGTTCCCGTGCGCCTGGTGCTCGACTCGCTCCGCTACTGGGCGAACGAGGTACAGATCGACGGGTTCCGGTTCGATCTGGCCGCGACGCTCGGCCGTGACGCGAACGTCGAGTACACACCCGAGCATCCGCTGCTCCAGGCGATCCTCCATGACCCGCAGCTCGCCGACACGAAGATGATCGCCGAGCCGTGGGATGTGGGGATGGGCGGCTGGCAGACCGGGAACTTCCCGGACGGCTTCTCGGAGTGGAACGACCGCTACCGCGATCGTGTGCGCAATTTCTGGCTGGCCGACATCAAGGAGGCGCGCCAGCACGGCCAGGCGCCGATCGGCATCGGCGGCTTCGCGACCCGGCTCGCCGGCTCCTCGAACACGTTCTCGCCCGAGCGCGGCCCGCTCGCCTCGATCGACTTCGTCACCGCGCACGACGGGTTCACGATGGCCGACCTCACGGCGTACGACGTGAAGCACAACCTCGGAAACGGCGAGAACAACCGCGACGGCACCGACAACAACCGCTCCTTCAATCACGGTGTCGAGGGCGCGACGACCGACGAGGCGATCCTGCTGCAGCGCCACAAGGCCATCCGCAACCTGATGGGCACGCTCCTGCTCTCCGCCGGCGTCCCGATGATCACAGCGGGCGACGAGTACGGGCGCAGCCAGCGAGGCAACAACAACGCGTACTGTCAGGACAGCGAGCTCACCTGGCTCAGCTGGCTGCGCACCCGCGAACAGCGCGAGCTCATGGCGACCACCAAGCGCCTCCTCGAGTTGCGCCGCATGAATCCGGCGTTGCGCCCGAGCAAGTACGCGGTGTTCGGCGAGACGACGAAGAACGCCAGCCATATGGACTGGTACGACGCCACCGGCGCGCTGATGGACGACGAGGACTGGAACTCCCCAGAGAACCGCACCCTGCAGTACCTCGCCGCGAGCACGCCCGACCGCGAGGAGTTCAACCGCATCCTGCTGATCGTCCACGGCGTCGAGGACGACGTCGAGGTCTCCCTGCCGGCCGCTCCGGGGGTCACCTCGTACAACCTGCTCTGGGACAGCTCCACCGAGGTTCCGATCGACGAGGACAGCACAGACCTCGCCCCGGGCAGCAAGCGTCTCGTCGGCGGAACGTCCATGCAGCTCTTTCGCGCCAACGGCCCTCGTGTCGTCCGCACGCCGGTCGCCGCGGCACCAGACGTCGGCTAGCGACGATGGCGAAACAGAGGCCCGCCGCAGGAACGCCGGCCACGGTCGCCCTGACGGGCGCGGGCATCCCGTTCGCCGTGCACGCCTACCATCACGATCCCGCGGCGATGTCGTTCGGGCTGGAGGCCGCCGAAGCGCTCGGCGTCGAGCCGGACCGCGTCTTCAAGACCCTGCTCGCCGACACGGATGCGGGCATCGTCGTCGGCGTCGTTCCGGTCACCGGGATGCTCGACCTCAAAGCGCTCGCCGCGGCTGTCGGAGCGAAACGCGCGACCATGGCCGACCCCGCGGTTGCGGAACGTCGCACCGGATACGTGGTCGGGGGCATCAGTCCCATCGGACAGAAGACCGCGCACCCGACGGTCGTGGACGAGACGGCGCAGCTGTTCGACACCGTCTACGTCTCGGGCGGAAAGCGCGGACTGGACATCGAGCTCTCCCCCGCCGACCTGGTGCGCGCGACCGAAGGCTCCTTCGCGCCGATCGCCAAGGCCTGAACGACGCGACGAGCTACGACGCGACCGCGACCAGCCCGAGCTCGGCGGCACCGAGGAGCAGATCGTTCAACGGCACCACGCGAACCGTGTAGCCGAAGGCACCCGCCCACGCGAGCTGGACGGTGCCGCGGTACTCCCGCGCCACCGACGGGTCTTCTGTGCCGGGAGCGCTGCGGTCCACCTCGAGCGGCACGTAACGCACCTCGGTGAGCTGGTCGCCGTCGTGGCTGCGCCCGTAGACGACCTGCACCTCGACCTCGTCGGGAGAGAGTCCGTTGAGGTGCACGAGCGCGCGAACGTGCAGCTCGTCGCCGACCTGGGGCACCGCATCCACACCGCCCGACTCCACGTGCCCGACGCTCACGCCGGGCCAGGCGGCCCGCACACGCTGCTTCCAGGCTGCAAGGCTGCGCGCCGCCGTGTAGCCGTCGGCCGAGAGCCGTCGCTCGTAGCCCGTAGCGGGGATGTAGAGCCTCTCGACGTACTCACGCACCATACGGCCCGCACTGAGCTCCGGTGAGAGCGTCGACAGGGTGTGCCGGATCTGCCTGACCCAGTGCTCGGG
This sequence comes from Leifsonia sp. NPDC058230, assembly GCF_042882245.1. Lineage (NCBI taxonomy): Bacteria > Bacillati > Actinomycetota > Actinomycetes > Micrococcales > Microbacteriaceae > Leifsonia > Leifsonia sp. NPDC058230. The sequence goes on from NZ_JBHVWM010000002.1 coordinate 4,623, forward strand.
GACGCCGTCGCTGTTGCGGTCGTAGAAGCGCGGAGCGATCTGGTTCTCGATGAGGTCGTAGAGCGCCTCCGCCTCGAGCGCGTCGCGTTCGGCGCCGTCGCCGGCGGCATCGGCCGACGGGATCGCCCAGCCGTTCTCGCCGTCGTAGTACTCGTTCCACCAGCCGTCGAGGATCGACAGGTTCAGCGCGCCGTTGAGGGCTGCCTTCATGCCCGAGGTGCCGCAGGCCTCCAGCGGGCGCAACGGGTTGTTGAGCCAGATGTCGGTGCCCGGGTACAGGAGCTGCGCCATCCCGATGTCGTAGTCGGGGAGGAAGACGAGCCTGGTGCGGATGTCGGGCTCGGAGGCGAACTGCACCAGCTTCTGAATCAGCCGCTTGCCTTCGTCGTCGGCCGGATGCGACTTGCCCGCGATCACGATCTGCACCGGTCGCTCGGCGTTCAGCAGGATGCCTCGCAGTCGCTCGGGGTTATGCAGCATCAGCGTCAGCCGCTTGTAGGTCGGAACGCGTCGTGCGAATCCGATCGTGAGCACCGAGGGGTCGAGCAGGTCGCTCATCCACGACGGGGCGATGCCGCCCGGGTTCTGGCTCTCCCAGGCCGCCTGCAGGCGACGGCGCGCGTCCTCGACGAGCTGGTCGCGCATCCGGGCACGCAGTGACCAGAGGTCGAGATCGCTGACAGCGCCGCTGTTCGCCCAGTCGGCCGTGGTGGTGTCGTCGGTGCCCAGCCGGTCCTGCGCCAGGGCGAGCAGCATCGGATCGGTCCACGTCGGAGCGTGCACGCCGTTCGTGACGGAGTCGATCGGCACCTCTTCGGCGTCGAACCCCGGGAAGAGCCCGTTGAACATGTGCCGGCTGACCTCGCCGTGCAGCTGAGAGACGCCATTGGCGTGCTGGCCGAGGCGCAGGCCCATCACCGCCATGTTGAACACGTCGGGCGATCCGCCCGGGTAGTCCTCGGCGCCGAGCGCGAGCACATCCGGAACCGCGACACCCGGAAGCAGGTCGGTGGAGAAGTACTGCTCCACGAGCGGACGGTCGAACCGGTCGATGCCGGCAGGGACGGGCGTGTGGGTCGTGAAGACCGTTCCGGCCCGCACCACCTGCAGCGCCTCGTCGAAGGAGAGCCCCTCGCCGATCAGGTCGGAGATCCGCTCGAGGCCGAGGAAGCCCGCGTGTCCCTCATTGGTGTGGAACACTTCGGGCTCGGGCGTGCCGCTGAGCTCCGTGTACGCCTTGATCGCGCGCACGCCGCCGATGCCGAGCAGCAGTTCCTGCAGCAGGCGGTGCTCACCACCGCCGCCGTAGAGGCGGTCGGTCACCGATCGCAGGCGCTCTTCGTTCTCGGGGATGTCCGTGTCGAGCAGGAGAAGCGTCACCCGGCCCACCGCTGCCTGCCAGACCCGCGCGTGCAGGACGCCGTCGGGGAGTGCGAGGGTGATCTGAACGGCCGAGCCGTCCGGATTGCGGAGCACCGACAACGGCAGCCCGTCGGGGTCGAGCACCGGATAGCTCTCCAGCTGCCAGCCGTCCGGAGTGATCGCCTGCGAGAAGTACCCCGCCCGGTAGAAGAGGCCGACTCCGATCAGCGGCACCCCGAGATCGCTCGCGGCCTTCAAATGGTCGCCGGCGAGGATCCCGAGACCGCCCGAGTACTGAGGGAGCGCTGCGGCGATGCCGAATTCCGGCGAGAAGTAGCCGATCGAGCGGGGCGCCGAGTCGTCGAGCGACTGATACCAGCGCGGTTCGGTGAGGTAGGCGTGCAGGTTGTCGCGGAGCTGGTTCGCCCACTCGACATAGCCGGAATCGGCGGCGAGTTCGGCCAATCGCGCCGGGTCGACGGCGCCGAGGAGCGCGATCGGATCGTGCCCCACCCGCTGCCACAGCTCGGGCGCGATGCGCGCGAAGAGCTGCCTGGTGGGCTCGTGCCACGACCAGCGCAGATTGCCTGCTAGCTCTTCCAGAGCCCCGAGGTTCTCGGGGAGTACAGCACGGACGGTGAATCTACGGATGGCCTTCACGGGGTTCAGCCTAAGGGAGCCGAACGGCTCGTATATCCCCCAATCCCTTAACAACCGGTGGGAGTGTACGGTCGGGATGTGGCAAAGAGCGCAACGAGCATCCAAGCACCCGTCGAGCAGCCGGCGGCAGAGCCCGACTACGCACCGCTGCTGGGCCGCATCCCCATCCTGGAGCTGTCCCCCCAAGTCGACGAGGGACTCTGGCCGGCCACCGCGTTCAGCGGCGAGGTCATCCCGTTTCAGGCCACCGCCTTCCGCGAAGGTCACGATCTGATCGGCGTCGACCTCCTCCTCCTCGACCCGGCCGGCGTGCAGACCGAGCACCGGATGCGCCCCATCGCCCCGGGGACCGACCGCTGGGAGGCGCTGGTCCAGTTGCAGGCCGAAGGGCTCTGGCGCTACCGCATCCAGGCCTACGCCGACGAGTTCGCCACCTGGAAGCACAACGCCGAGGTCAAGATCCCCGCGGGCATCGATGTCGAGCTCATGTTCACCATCGGGCACGACATCCTCGCGCGCGCGGCGGCCGACAAACGCCGCAGCACCGCCGAGCGACGTCACCTCAGCGAGTCCGTGAAGGCCGTCTCCGACACGGCCCGAACCGCCGACGACCGTCTCGCCGCCGCACTCGACAGTCGCATCGTCAGCATCCTCGACGCACGGCCGGTGGTGAGCCTGCCGACGCTGTCCCCCACCCGCAGCGTGATGGTCGAGCGCACCCGCGCCGGTGTCGGCAGCTGGTATGAATTCTTCCCGAGGTCGGAGGGTGCGAAGAAGCTGCCCGACGGCTCATGGAAGTCGGGAACCTTCCGCACTGCCGCGAAAAGGCTCCCCGAGGTGGCCGCGATGGGCTTCGACGTGGTCTACCTGCCGCCGATCCACCCGATCGGCCGCAGCTTCCGCAAGGGCCCGAACAACACCCTCGACGCCGGTCCGAACGACCCGGGCTCGCCGTGGGCGATCGGAGGGCCGGAGGGCGGCCACGACGCCATCCACCCCGACCTCGGCACCGAGAAGGACTTCGCGTACTTTCTCGGCAAGGCCAAGCAGTCCGGACTCGAGGTGGCCCTCGACCTCGCCCTGCAGGCATCGCCCGACCATCCGTGGGTGGCCCAGCATCCGGAGTGGTTCACCACACTCCCGGACGGATCGATCGCGTACGCGGAGAACCCGCCGAAGAAGTACCAGGACATCTACCCGATCAACTTCGACAACGACCCGATCGGCCTGCGCGACGAGGTCCTCCGAATCGTGCGCCACTGGATGTCACTCGGCGTGCGGATCTTCCGCGTCGACAATCCGCACACCAAGCCGCTCGACTTCTGGGAGTGGCTCATCCACACCGTGAACACCACCGACCCGGATGTCGTCTTCCTCGCCGAAGCGTTCACCCGTCCGGCCATCCTGAAGACCCTGGCCAAGGCGGGATTCCAGCAGTCGTACACCTACTTCACCTGGCGGAACACGAAGGAGGAGCTCGAAGAGTTCCTCGACGGGCTCGCACACGAGACGGCCGACTTCCTGCGACCGAACCTCTTCGTGAATACCCCGGACATCCTGACCGAGTATCTGCAGTTCGGCGGACCGGCCGCGTTCAAGGTGCGGGCCGCGATCGCTGCGACGGCCGCACCTAGCTGGGGTGTGTACTCGGGCTTCGAACTGTTCGAGAACGTCGCGCGCGCCGGGGCCGAGGAGAACATCGACAACGAGAAGTACGAGTACCGCCCACGCGACTACGCGAAGGCCCAGACACTCGGCCGCTCCCTCGCGCCCTACCTCACCATGCTCAACCGCGCGCGCAGTGAGCACTCCGCGTTGAGGCAGTTGCGCAACCTGCACGTCCACGCCAGCGACGACGATTCGATCCTCGTCTACTCCAAATACCTCGCCGGCGCGTTCACCCGCAGCGGCAAGCCGGATGCGATCATCGTCGTGGCGAACGTCGATCCGCATTCCGTGCGCGAGACGATCGTGCATCTGGAGGTCGCGCAGTTCGGCATCCAGCCCGGCGCAGAGTTCGAAGTGAAAGACATCGTGACCGGCGCCCGCTGGACCTGGGGAGCCGACAACTACGTGCGGCTCGACGCGTTCACCGAGCCCGTGCACATCCTGAGCGTGAAGGTGGGTTCCTGATGGCTCCGATCCCCGAAGGCGCTGCCGCCATCTCGGTGCCCGCGCTCGACGACGGTCTGCTGTTCGCCGTCGCCACCGGCAGCTATCACGACCCGCACGCCGTGCTCGGACAGCACCACGTCGGGACGGCAGGCGTCGCCGACCCGGTGACCGTCATCCGCACCCTGCGACCGCTGGCCAGCGAGGTCTCGGCCGTGCTGCCGACCGGCGCGCACGTCGAGCTCGCGCACCTCGCCCACGGGATCTGGCAGGGCATCGACATCGTCGGAGCCGACTCGTACCGGATCGAGGCGCGCTACCCCGACGGCAGTGTCTGGACGTCGGACGACCCGTACCGCTTCGCACCCAGCATCGGCGAACTCGATCTGCACCTCATCGGCGAGGGGCGCCACGAACAGCTCTGGTCGGCGCTCGGAGCGCACGTGCGGGAGCTCGACGGAGTGCGCGGGACGGCGTTCACCGTCTGGGCGCCGCACGCCCGTGCGGCCCGCGTGGTCGGCGACTTCAACGACTGGGACGGCACACGCCACGCCATGCGCAACATGGGGCCGACAGGGGTGTGGGAGCTCTTCGTCCCTGACATCGAGGCCGGCGCCATCTACAAGTTCGACCTCCTCGGGCAGAACGGCGCCTGGGTGCGCAAGGCCGACCCGATGGCACGCGCCGCCGAGGTGTCACCGGCCACCGCATCCGTCGTGGCAGAGAGCACCCACGGCTGGAACGACGGCGAGTGGATGAGCGACCGCGGCCGCACCGACCCGCACGCCGGTCCCATGAGCGTCTACGAACTGCACCTCGGCAGCTGGCGACCGGGTCTCGGCTACCGCGAGGCCGCCGACCAGCTCATCGACTACATCGGCGCGCTCGGATATACGCATGTGGAGTTCCTCCCGCTCGCTGAGCACCCGTTCGGCGGGTCGTGGGGCTACCAGGTCACCGGGTACTACGCGCCGACGAGCCGCTTCGGCTCCCCCGACGACCTGCGCTACCTCATCGACCGACTGCACCAGGCCCGCATCGGCGTGATCCTGGACTGGGTGCCCGGCCACTTCCCCAAAGACGAGTGGGCGCTCGCGAACTTCGACGGACAGCCGCTCTACGAGCACGGCGATCCCCGCCGCGGTGAGCAGAAGGACTGGGGAACCCTGGTCTTCGATTTCGGCAACTCGCAGGTCCGCAACTTCCTGGTCGCGAATGCGCTCTACTGGCTCGAAGAGTTCCACATCGACGGTTTGCGGGTCGACGCGGTCGCCTCGATGCTCTATCTCGACTACTCGCGCGAAGACGGCGAGTGGCTGCCGAACATCCACGGCGGCCGCGAGAACCTCGAAGCGATCAGCTTTCTGCAGGAGGTCACTGCCACCGCGTACAAGCGCAACCCCGGAACGGTCATGATCGCCGAGGAATCGACGAGCTGGCCGGGCGTCACCGCCCCCACCTCGAGCGGAGGCCTCGGCTTCGGGCTCAAGTGGAACATGGGATGGATGCATGACTCCCTGCAGTACATGCACGAAGACCCGATGTACCGCAGCTACCACCACAGCGAGATCACCTTCTCGTTCGTCTACGCGTTCAGCGAGAACTTCATGCTGCCGATCAGCCACGACGAGGTCGTGCACGGCAAGGGTTCGCTGCTCAGCAAGATGCCTGGCGACCACTGGCAGCAGCTCGCGAACGTGCGGGCCTACCTGGCGTTCATGTGGTCCCACCCCGGCAAGCAGTTGCTGTTCATGGGCCAGGAGTTCGGGCAGCCGTCCGAGTGGAGCGAGGAGCGCGGCCTCGACTGGTGGATCCTCGACCAGCCGACGCATCGCGGCCTCTGGGACCTCGTCGCCCAGCTCAACTCGCTGTACCGAGCGAATCCCGCGCTCTGGGCGCTCGACAACGACCCTGCCGGGTTCGAGTGGCTCGACGGTTCCGACGCCGCCGGGAACGTCGTCGCCTTCCTCCGCTGGGACCGCGAGGGCAACCCCATCGCCGTGCTGCTGAACTTCTCGGGAAACCCGCACGCCGACTATCGCATCGGCCTGCCGTTCGCGGGCGAATGGGAGGAGCTCCTGAACACGGACGCAACCCTCTTCGGCGGTTCGGGCGTCGGCAATCTCGGGACGGTCACCGCGCACGACGAGCCGTGGGCGGCCCAGCCCGCCTCCGCGATCCTGACGCTCCCGCCGCTCGGCGGGCTCTGGCTCAGACCTCGATCGACCTGAGCCAGTCCGCGTAGCGGAGTCCGTCGATCGCTTGCTCCGGCGCGAGGTTCTGCCCTGCACGCCAGGTGGAGCCGAGCGCGCCGCTGATGCGGGTGGCGACGATCGCTCCGCGCGCGCCGGTCGCTGTCTTCCACTGCTCGGCGAGCTCGCGCGATGACTCGACTCTCGGCCCGCCGAACGTGCGGGTGGAGTTGGGCGCGCCCTGTCCTTCGGCGGCGTCGACGAGGATGCGCGCGACGTCGCTCACGGCGATCGGCTGGAACCGGACCTTCGCGGGGGCGGGAACGAATCCGACGCGGGCGCCGCGCTGGAAGATCGACGTCACGAAGTCGTGGAACTGAGTCGTGCGCACGATTCGCGTCTCGAGGGCCGAATCCTGATAGCTGCGCTCCTGGGCCGCCTTCGCCCGGTAGTACGTGTATGCCGAGCGGTCGACGTTCACGATCGAGAGCAGCACCGCACGGTGCACACCGAAGCGTGCCGCGGTGTGCAGCAGGTTCTGCGAGCCGGCCGCGAAGACGTGACTCGCCGCCCGGCCGCTCGCGTTCGACGCATCGACGAGCACATCCACACTGTCGAGCACCTCTTCGAGACCGTCTCCCGTGACGATGTCCGCAGTGCGGTAGTCGGCGCCCGGAACGAAGGCGTCGGCGTCGTCATCGGGCACCCGCCGGCTCGCCACGACGACATCGTGTCCACGGTGCACAGCTTCGGCCGTGATGGCGCGGCCGGCCAGGCCGGTGCCACCGACCACGAGGACACGCGGCATTCAAGCCTCCTGGCAGGTCTGGTCGAGTGCTGGAGCCGCCGACGAGCCGTGAGACCGGCTCAGTACAACAGCGACGTCAGCCTAGCCCTGGCCTTGGCGACGCGCGCATCATCCACACCGACAATCTCGAAATAGTCGAGCAGGCGCGTGCGCACCGCGTTCTTGCCTTCCGCGTCGAGGTTCGGGAACAGGCTCAGCAGCCGGTCGAAGGCGTCCTCGACATGGCCGCCGGAGAGATCGAGGTCGGCGACGAGCAGCTGCGCGTCGACGTCTTCCGGTGCCTGTGCGGCCGCCGAACGGACCTCGTCCATCGACGCTCCGTCGAGACGGTCGAGCAGGCTGACCTGTGCCAGACCGGCGACGGCCATGGCGTCTCGCGGATCCTGAGCGATCGCCGTCTTGTACTCGGCGATCGCCGCTTTGTAGTCTCCACGGTCGATCGCTTCGTACGCCTCGGCGTGGTGCGGAGGCAGCGGTTCGGGTGCCGGCTCGGCCTCGTCGGCCGCGTCGGGCGCGCCCTCGGTGGCGGCGACGGATGCGCGACCCGTCACGCCGTTCTCCGCGGCGAGCTGCAGCAGCTGCTCGAACACCTCGCGCACCTGCTGCTCCGGGATGGCACCGGCGAACAGCTGAACGGGACGTCCGCCGATCACCGCAGCGACGGCTGGGATCGACTGCGCCTGGAACGCCTGGGTGAGCTGAGGATTCGCATCCACATCCACCTTGACGAGCACGACCCTGCCTTCGTAGTCCTTGACGACCCGGTCGAGGATGGGCGAGAGCTGCTTGCACGGCTCGCACCAGTCAGCCCACAGGTCGACCACCACGGGAACCGTCATCGACAGGTCGAGGAAGTCGTTGAAGTTGGCGTCAGTGCCCTCGAAGTAGAGACTCGGCAGCTCGACGACGCCGGCGTTTCCGTTCCCGGGGCCGCCGGCAGCGCCGGCGGGTGGGGTCTGACCCGCCGTCATCGCCCGGTTCACAAGGGAACTGAGGTCGACGGCGCCACGCAGGCTCGTGGGGTTGGGCGGGAGATCGCTCATTGCACTTCCTTTGCGCCGATGAGTCCCTGGGCGAAGCCCAGGAGCATGATCTTCTGGTCGGAACCGGCCGGCGGTACGAAGAACGCGAGCTGATATCCGTAGGTGATCTGGATGCCGGTCTTGCTGGCGTTCGCGCCCAGCAGCGCCTCAGCGGCGCCACCGGCCGTCAAAGTGATCTCGGCACCGGCCTCGACCACCTTCGTGGTCTCGAACTCGTTCAAGTTCGTCCAGACGATGGCACCGGAGTCGTTCGTCGCCATGGCGATCGTCCTGTCCTTCGGCACCTCGTTCGTGTACGCGAGGGATGCCGTGGCCGACAGGTTCGCCTTGGTCTTGGCCTTGTACTCGGCTCCGACGGCCGGCCGCAGGGTGTCGCCCTTCGCTTCGAACATCGATGCGTACTTGCTCGCATCCCCGTTCAACAGGACGTCACCGTAGGCCGCGGCGACATCTTCGGGAGCCATCTTGAGCAGCTTGGAATCCGGCGGCACCACCGAGGCGCCGATGCTCGCCGGCGCCAGGCCGGGCACCTTGACATCAGGCTCGAGGGAGACGGCGTACTGAACCGTGTAGTTGTCGCGCGGCGTCTCCTGCACGAGGGCGAGGGCCGTCGGCGCTTGGCCCTTGTCGGTGGATTCGAGCACCGTCGTCACAACGCGCGGCCACGTGTCAGTGGCCTGAGGCAGCGTGATCTCGAGCGGTCCGGAGTTGATGGTCGGCAGTGCGGGCTCGTCGGCCTTGCGCGAACGGATGATGTAGTTGGCCTGCCGCAGCTCGAGCGCCGGACCGGCGAGCCGCGTGGCGGCGAGCGTCGCGTCGGCCTTGGCGTCTGCGCTCGACGCCACGGCGGAGACACGCTTCATGATGCGCTCCAGCTGCGGAACGGTGACCGCGGGCGGCATGACGTCCTTCGCCTTCGGAAGGTCGGTCGCGATCGGCGTGGCCGCTGCCGCGGACTCCTTCGGCTGACCGAGGAGATCGGATGTGCATCCGGTGAGTGCGAGCGCGCCGATGAGAACCGGCACGGCGACCATGGCGCGCCGGCTCGACCGGCGTCCCTTCGGCGTGGCCTCGACGGCCTTGGACGGCTTGTACTTGGGTGCTTTCGGGAGTTTGGGCATCTTGGGTCCGCCCTTCCGGCGGGGTCCGCGCGATTTGCGCAGGGTGTAGAGCCCCCAGAGATACAGCCCGAGGCCGACGAGGAGCAGGCCGAGTCCGCCGATGATGAGCGGAGCGGACCACGGCGTGCTCGTGTCGAGCGGCCAGACGAGGCGGATCTGGTTGGGGGCGGGCTTCGTGCCGTCGGACGCGACGATGACACTGACGCTGTCGGGCACGTTCATCCGGGTGAGCTTGGCGTCGTCACCGTCGAACTCCTCCAGCCAGAGGTCCGATCCGGTGGGATTCGGTCCGGCGGCATCGGGGTTGGGGGGCGCGGTGGTCGACGGGTCGGTCGTCGCCGGCGTCGAGGCGGTGGGAGCCGGAGTGGACGTGGAATCGCCGTCCCCTCCATCGGACTCGCTGTCGGAGGGTTTGACGGTGGTGGCTTTGAGGACGTCGTCCGCAGTGTCGTAGGTCAGCCGCGAGTATGTCTGGTCGCCGAGCCACGCCTTCACATCGGCTGTTCGGCCATAGGCGACCACCTGGGTCTTGGACGTCGATCCGGAGATCGCGAGCGTCTGCTGCCCGGGATGCGCGTTCAGCACAGCACCGTCGATGACGATGTACCTGGGGTCGCCTTTGACGGTCGCCGAGACGGCCACCTGCGACGGGGGTGCGAACACCGTCCGCTGGGCGATTCCCACAGCGATCATGACGGCCGCCACGACGAACGCGACGATAGCGAGTACAAAACGCAAACAAGCTCCTTCTGTGTTGCCCCCGGACGACGGGCGGGCACAGTCAGTAAACGATACTTGCTGTGCCTGGGAGGCTCCTAACTGTTGCCTGCACGCATCCGTCGCCGACCGTGCGCCTCTCAGCCGCGAAATGTAAGATCGACGGGTGCCGTAGCCCTGCTGCGCGCCTTCGGACTTCAGGAGAAACAACAGTGGCAACAGACGAATCGAACTTCACCCAGGTCTTCCGCGGGTATGACAAGGATGAAGTCGACAAAGCCATTCAGGAGCTTCGGCGCGAGCTCATCAAGTCAAACACGCAGTCGGCCGACTCCGTCAAGGAGAACAAGCGGCTCCAGGCACGTGTCGACGAACTCAACGCCGAGATCGAAGAGGTCGGCAGTCCGACGTTCTCGGGCCTCGGCACCAAGCTGGAGAACACCCTCCGTGTCGCCGAGGAACAGTCCACCCGGCTCATCGCGCAAGCGGACATCGACGCAGAGAAGCTCCGCAACGGTGTCGCCGCCGAAGTCGACAAGATCAAGACGACCGCTGCACAGCAGGCCGAACGCGTCCTCGCCGACGCCCGGGCCCGTGCCACGACGGCCATCGAGGATGCACAGATCGAGTCGGCCGAGATGCTCGCAAAGGCGAACGCGGACCGGGAGACTCTCGTCACCGACGCGCTCCGTGAGGCGGCGGCCATTCGCGGTGCGGTCGCCACCGAGGCTGCCGAACTGCGGGCGACGAGCAAGCGCGAATCGGCCGCCGTGCGTGCCGAAGCCGATCGCGAGGCCGCCGAGCTGAAGGTGGTCGCCAGTCGCGAAGCCGAGGCTGCACGCGCAGAGGCGGCCCAGCTCGGCCACGAGATCGACACCCGTCGCGCCGAGTTGACAGCCGAGTTCGCCGCGGATCGCGCCGCCTTCGAGCACGAGTCCGAGCAGACCCGGCTCGACCTCGCCCGCCGGCTCGCCGAGAGCAGGAACACCCTCGAGGCCGAGCAGACTGAGACCCGCAACGCGCTCGCCGCCGAGGCCGCGCAGGCTCGTGCCGACCTCGCCGACGAAGTGGAGCGACAGCGCTCATCCCTCGCCACCGAAGCGGCGCAGACGCGGGCCGACCTCGAGAACGAGTCGACCTCCACGCGTCTCGCCCTGAAGACCGAGGTCGAGCAGACCCAGAAGGCCCTCGCCCTCGAGGTCGAGCAGGCACGCCGGGAGCTCGACGCGGATGTCGAGCAGACGAAGTCCGCCCTCGCCGACGAGGTCACCCGCACCAAGAGCGAATTGGGCGACGAAGTGACGCGCACGAAGAGCGCCCTCGCCGAAGAGGTCACCCGCACCAAGAGCGCCCTCGCCGAAGAGGTCACCCGCACCAAGAGCGCCCTCGCCGAAGAAGTCACCCGCACGAAGAGCGAACTCGCGGCCACAGTCGAACGCACAGAGAGCGAGCTCGCCGACAAGGTGCTGCAGACGACGACCGCTCTCGAGGCCGACGTCGCGCAGACGACGGCGAGACTCGAGTCCGACCGCGCCACCACAGCCGCCTCCTTGGCTGCCGACCGTGAACAGACAGCAAGCAGTCTCGCCGCGGAGGTCGAGCAGACGCGAGCCGCGCTTGCTGCCGACGCCGACCGGCAGCGCCGCGAACTCGACGCTGAGGCGGCCCAGGTGCGTGCCGAGCTCGCCGCCGAGGTCGACAGCGCTCGCAGCTCTCTCGCGGACGAGTTGGCACGCGAACGCAGCGCAGCCGCGGCGGAGATCGAGAATGCCAGATCGGAACTCGAGGCCGAGACGACGGCGACCAAGGCGGCTCTCGCGGCCGAGGTGGAACAGACCAGGTCCGCTCTCGCCGCCGACGTCGAGCAAACCAGGTCCGCTCTCGCCGCCGAGGTCGAACAGGCCCGATCCGCCCTTGCGGCCGACGTCGAACAGACCACGTCCGCTCTCGCCGCCGAGGTCGAACAGACCAAATCCGCCCTCGCCGCCGAGGTCGAACAGACCAAATCCGCTCTCGCCGCCGAGGTCGAACAGACGAAGTCGTCGCTCGCCGAGGAGACCGAGCGCATCCAGGGCACCCTCGCCGAAGACGTGCGGCGCACGGCCGTCGATCTGGCCGACCAGCGAGAATCGACAGCGAACGCGCTCGCGAACGACCGCGAGCAGCAGCGCATCGCTCTCGAGTCCGAAGCAGAGGCCATTCGCGTTGCACTCGCCAACGAGACCGAGCAGGCGCGTGTCGTCTTCGAGCGCGACACGGCCGAAGCACGCGCGACGCTGGCCCGCGAGGTCGCAGAGGCCCGCACCGCACTGGAGACCGAACTCGCCGAACTCCGGAGCGGCTTCGAGCAGGAGAGCGTACAGGCACGTTCTGCCCTGGATACGGAGCTCACCGCCCTCCGCCGCCAGGCCCTCGAAGAGGTCGAGGCCAAGACCCGCGAGGTCGAGCAGGCCCGGATGGACCTCGATGTCGAGCTCAAGGCTCGCCGTGACGAGGCCGAGAAGGACTATCTCGGTCGGCACCAGGAGGCTGTCGCACAGACGCAGAAGTACCTCGACGAAGCCAACCAGCAGCTTGCCGAGGCGATCAAGCGCACCACCCAGGCGAGAACCGAGGCCGACGCGTTCGAGGCCGAGGCCCGCTCCTCGGTCAAGAAGGCGCGCAAGGAGGCCGAATCCACTGCAGCCGACATCGTGACGTCCGCCGAGGATCGCGCCGCCGCTCTCATCGCGGAGGCCGAAGAGCGTACGCAACGCCTGGTGGCTGACGCAGAAGAGCGACTGGCGCAGATTAGGATTGAGCGCGAGGCTGTCGCCGGATACATCGAAAACCTTCGGGGTGTGCTGCAGCAGGCGGAGCGGGTCTCCGCCGACAGCAACGGATAATCGTTTCACAAGTAGGGGGCCGCATGAAGATCCTGAACCCGTTCCGCGTCGGCCTCATCGGTACCCTCGGCGTCGGGCTCGGGATCCTGATCCTCACATCGATCGTCAATCTCGCGACCATCATCACCTACATCGGTGCTGCGCTGTTCCTCGCCCTCGGCATCGAGCCGCTGATCTCGTTCCTCGAGCGACACAAGTTCCCCCGCTGGGCGGCGCTCGTGCTCGCCCTGGTCGTCATCCTCGGTGTGTTCGCCGGCCTGATCTGGGCCATCGTCCCCGTGGCGGTCGACCAGCTGACTCAGCTGATCAACGGGATCATCAGCTGGGTCCAGAACGGTGGAGCCGAGAAGTGGTTCACCGATCTCCAGCGCCAGATGCCCGGAATCATCAACGACACGAACATCAACGCGCTGACCGACTGGCTGCAGAAGAACCTGCCGAACATCACCGGACAGATCGTTCAGACCGGTGTCGGGATCGTCAGCGGCGTGTTCGGCGGGATCATCGTCGTCATTCTGACCATCTACTTCACCGCCTCGCTGCCGAGCTTGAAGCGCGCGACGTACCAGCTGGTGCCCGCTTCCAAGCGAGCGCGGTTCTCCGACCTGGGCGACCAGATCACCGACTCCGTCGGCAAGTACGTCATGGGTCAGGTCTCCCTCGCTCTCGTCAACGGCGTCCTCAGCCTGATCTTCCTCAGCATCATCGGCGCCAAGTTCCCGATCCTGCTCGCGTCGGTGGCCTTCTTCTTCTCGTTGATCCCCCTGGTCGGCACCATCACCGGCTCGGTGATCATCGTGGCGGTCTGTCTGCTCTCGGGACCGCCGACCGCCATCGCAGCGGCGATCTACTACATCATCTACATGCAGGTCGAGGCATACGTGCTCAGCCCGCGCATCATGAACCGAGCCGTGTCGGTGCCGGGCGCGCTGGTGGTAGTCGCCGCTCTTGCCGGCGGCACTCTTCTCGGGATCCTCGGAGCGCTCATCGCCATCCCGTTCGCGGCGTCTCTCCTGCTCGTCATCAAGCAGGTCGTCATTCCGCGCCAGAACGAGCTCTAGAGCGCCTCAGCAGCCGTCAGACGGCCGGCCACGTCGTCGGCAGCGGCAGAGCCGACGGATTCACGCGCGAGACGATCTCGTCGAGCACGCGCCGCGTCTGGGTCTCCCCCACCCACAGGTGCTTCCCTCCGGCGACGTCGACCAACTCGATCTGGGGCAGCGGCGCGAAGGCCACGGCCGCCGCATCCGGCTTCAGATAATCGTCGTGCTCGGGAATGAGGGCGACGATCGGCCGGGTGTCCCCCGCCCACGCCGAAAGGTGCTCGGGCTTCGCCCTGTGCAGAGGCGGCGACAAGAGGATGACGCCGTCCACCGGGCACTGCCGACCGTACATGAGCGCGAGTTCGGTACCGAACGACCAGCCTACGAGCCACGGATGCGGCAGCCCGCGTTCTGCGACGAAGGCCATCGCGGCCTCGACGTCGTAGCGTTCGTCCACTCCCTGAGAGAACTGGCCCTCGCTCGTGCCCCGTGGCGACTTGGTGCCCCGTGTGTTGAAGCGGAGCACCGCGATGTCGGCCAGGGCGGGCAGGCGCCCTGCCGCCTTGCGCAGGATGTGCGAGTCCATGAACCCACCGCCGGTCGGCAGAGGATGCAGAGTGACCAGTGTCGCGACCGGAGGTCTCTCGAGCGGGCTGGCGAGCTCTCCCACCAGGGTGAGGCCGTCGCGGGTGTGGAGCTCGACGTCCTCCCGCTTGGCCGGCAGCTCCACGCCACCGCGGATCTCGATGGGCTCGGTCGTCTCGCTCGTCACGACAGTCATTCTCCTCAGCTGATCTTCCAGCAGTGTTCGTGCCAGTGTCTCCGCGCCGCGATGTCGGCGGCATCCCCCATCACGCCGTCGGCGCGCCAGGCTACGAGGTGGGCGACGCCGGCCGCGATCTCCTGACCGCATCCGGGACACACGTAGCTCTTCTGCGCCTGTGCGGCCGATACGGGCTGGACGTTCCACAGAACACCTCGCCGCACCTCGGTGCGCCGCCAGCCGGTCATGAGACGCGACAGATCGAGCGCTTCCTCCTCGTCGCGTGCGTCGCGGCCCTGGCGACCCCTGGGACGATTGCTGCGCGGCATGGTTCAAGTCTAGATCGGTGCTAGACGTCACCCTCACGCTGCGCCATACGCGACTCGTCGAAGTCGAGCATCGACTGCGCCTTGGTCAGGATGCGCGACGAGTAGTTGCCGCGGCTGCGTGCCTCGAGCAGCGCCTCCCGTTCCGCATCGAGCACGAGCGAGCGCAGCGCACGGTACTGCAGGTGCGGGCCGACGGTCTCCTCCTCGGATTCGTCGAACTCGGCGCGCTCCCACTCGGCTTCCACACGCAGCAGGGTGTCCTTGCGCACCCGCTCCACGACGGCCTCGTCCACGTCCTGGCCATCGGCGAGCGGGATCTCCGGCTTCTCGAGTGCGGCAAGTCCCGCCTCGCTCAGCTCCTCCAGCAGGGTCGCGAGCTCGCGCCGATCGGCCACGGCATCCGAGCCGGACACCTTCAGCCACCGGATGAGCAGGGGCAGAGTGCCGCCCTGTCCCAGCAGTGTGACCACCGCGACGACGAACGCGATGAAGATCAGCTGGTAGGAGTACGGCGTCTCGCGGGGAATCGTCTGAGCCGCGGCCAGCGTGACGACCCCGCGCATCCCCGCCCAGGTGAGAACCGCGCCGCCTCGCCAGCCGATCGACGAGTCCTGCATGTCGGTGATGTCCGCCGAGCGCCGCTCGAGGTACCGCGTGACCCGGCTGAATCGGCGCTGGCCCTGCTCGGTCTCGGGCACCGGTCTCTCCTTCAACCGGTCGATGCCGTCGTCGAAGCGGCCCCGCAGTCCGGCAGCCCTGCGCTGGACGGAACGCAGCCGGAGCACGATCGGCACGATGAACAGACCGCGGATGAGCAGCAGGAGAAGGCACAACAGCAGGCCGAGCAGGATGCACCCCCACACGTCGTACCCGGCCGGATGGGACTCCACCCCCGCGATGATCGACTTCAGTTGGATGCCCATCAGCAGGAAGACGCCGTTCTCCAGCACGAACTGGGCCGTGCGCCAGTTCAACCGCTCAGCGATCCTCGCCTGGGCGCTGAACTTCCGCGCCGCATTGTGGCCGGTGTAGAGCCCGGCGACGACGACGGAGAGCACTCCGGATGCCTCCAAGCTCTCCGCAGGAATGTAGGCGATGAAGGGCACGGCGAACGACATCGCGGTCTCGAGAACAGGATCGTTGAGGCGGGAACGCACGAAGACCGTGACGACGCCGACGACGAGGCCGACAACGATGGCGATCACCACCGACAGGGCGAAGTGACCGACGACCTCCCCGATGTTCACCGTCGCGACCGTCGCGGCCGTCGCAGCCAGCGCCGACTTGAGCAGCACGAGGGCCGACGCGTCGTTCACGAGGCTCTCCCCCTCGAGGACGGTCACGAGCCGGCTGGGAAGGCCGAGACGCTTGGCCACCGCGGTGGCGGCGACCGCATCCGTCGGGCTCACCACCGCGCCCAGAGCGATGCCTGCCGCGAGATCGAGATCGGGGAACACCATGTACAGCACGAAGCCGATGATCAGCGCCGTCACGATCACGAGCACGACGGAGAGGGCAGAGATCACACCAAGATTCCGCCTGAAATCCATCAGGGGAACCTGGATCGCCGCGGCGTACAGCAGGGGCGGCAGCACGGCCGAGAGGATGACCCACGACGGCACCACGAAGTCCGAGGGCACGAGGGGCAGATACGAGATCGCGACGCCGAGCACCAGGAGGACGAGCGGTGCGGCGATTCCCAGCTGTTTCGAGAACGCTGAGACCACCACGAGCACGACGATCCCGATGACACCGATCAGCGCGAATTCCATCTTCAAACGCTATCGTGGCGCCACCACCGTGCCGGGCGACCGGGCCGACGAATCAGATGATCAGGTGATCAGCGGATCAGTACCAGCCGGAGGCCTGCGACTTCGCCCACGCGCCGCAGGGCGTCTGGTAGCGGCCCGTGATGTAACCGAGGCCCCAGGCGATCTGCGTGGCCGCGTTGGTCTGCCAGTCCGGACCGGCCGAAGCCATCTTGCTTCCGGGAAGCGCCTGCGGGATGCCGTACGCCCCACTGCCCGCGTTGTAGGCGTACACGTTCCAGTGGGATTCCTTGTTCCAGAGGGCGACCAGGCAGTTGTACTGGTCGTCGCCCCAGCCTCGAGCCTTGACGGCCGCGTAGCCCGCGGCCTGAGCCGAACCGGGATCAGGAGTGCCTGCCGCCGGTGCGCCGCCCGAAGCCTTCTTCGCAGCAGCCTTGGGTGCCGGCGGCACGATCACCGGCTTCGGCTTCTCTTTGACGCTCACGGCCTCGCGCGTGATGTCCATGGTGTACGAGCCCGGCGCGGTCAGCGACTGCACGGGGGCATCGCCGAAGCGGGAGGTGGTCTGCACCGTGTCCGCGTATGCCGGAGTCGCGGCCGAACCCGAATACGGATCGACGACATTGACGAGGGTGAAGCCGACCGCTGCGGTGAACGCGAAGCCCAGAAGCGTCGCCCTCGAGCGAACATGGGGTCGCCTGACGCCGACGCCGACCGGGTTGGTCGGAGACAGCGGGACAATCTCTGCTACGCGTCTACCCACGATCACAGAACCATAACGAACAATTCGCGAACTGCCAACACGGGCCCTCCACATTCAGCGAACAGCCAGCATCACATCCGTCACGCTGTCGAGCAGCAGATCGACCTGAAGCTCCTTGTATCCGCCGCGCTGCGGGCGGAACGTCGCCGTGCGAACCTCGTCGACACTCATCGGCTTCGCATCCTGGAAATAGCGCACCAGACGCGCTGCGAACCTGTCCACGTCGGCGCGATTGTAGCCGTAGGTGAAGACGCTCACCCGGTCGAAACGGTGGCCGAGCGGGCGGGCCAGGCGGTTCAGAATGACCTGCGCGGTCGTGCGAGCCTCCTCGAACCAGACCGTATCGCCCTTCTGCGCTCGCACGATCTCGCGCTCCCGCGCTGAGAAGGCGTCTTCGAGTCGCTCGAGCGCTGCATCCACATGGGTCGTCGAGTAGCCGCCCTTGTGCATCGCGAAGGCGGTGTGTCGGATGTCCGCGGCTGTGAGAGTGCCCGCAGCGGAAGGCTCGCCGTCATAGGCGCGGCGCGCGGTCTGCAGGAACTCGTCGACCTGCTCGGTGTCGTAGCCGAGCTTCGACTTTCGAGTAAGGGGGAAGGTGCTCACTCCCCCATTCTGTCATCCGAAGATGAGGAACAGCGCGTAAGCGGCCGCCGCCGACGGCAGGATCGAGTCGAGCCGGTCGAGGAAGCCCCCGTGCCCTGGCAGCCAGGAGCTCATGTCCTTGATACCGAGATCCCGCTTGATGAGGGATTCGGCCAGGTCACCCACGGTCGCCGTGAGCAGCACCACGAGCCCGAAGACGATGCCGAACCACCACTGCTCCCCGAGCATGAAGATCGCGAGGAGAACACCTGCCACCATGCTGACGAGGGCGGCGCCCGCGAAGCCCTCCCAGGTCTTCTTGGGGCTGATCGTCGGTGCCATCGGGTGCTTGCCGAACGAGAGCCCGCTGACGTACGCGCCCGTGTCCACCGCGACCACCAGGATGATGAACGCCAGCACCCACCACTCGCCACCGTCCTCGGCGAGCAGGAGCACGGCGAAACTCGCGAGCAGCACCACGTAGAGCTGCACGAGTGCCCCGGAGCCCAGGTCGCGAAGGAGCTGCACGCCACCGACCTTCACTGGTCGCACGGCCTCTTCGATCAGGCGCCAGACCCAGACGAGCAGGATGCCCCCGGCCAGCGAGACGAGCTGGCCGCCGGAATGGAAGTAGTACGCGGACGGCACGATCGCTACGGCGGCCACCACGGTGGGGACCCGCGGAACGAGCCGTCCCGCCCCGCGGAAAGCCTGGGTCAGTTCGAGTGCAGCGAAACCCGCCGCAGCGACGCCCACCAGCATGAACAGCTCTTTGACGAAGATGAGGCTGAAGAGCATGAGCAGACCGAAGGCCAGCCCGATCAGGATCGCGAGGATGAGGTTGCGCCCGGTGCGCGCCTCGATGCGCTCGTTGGTCGCATCCAGCTGCGCCTTGCGCGCCTGTACCTGGCGCTCCAGATCAGCCCGTGTGGCCTGCACTTGGGCCTTGAATTCAGCCTTGGAACCTGCCCGGCCCCGTTTCGGCTGTGCCGGGGTCTCCGGGTCGCCGGAACTCCCGTTGGTCATCGGTGTGCCTAGACCTCGAGGAGTTCGGCTTCCTTGCGCTTCAACGCGTCGTCGATGGCATCGACGTGCGAGCGGGTCACGTTCTCCAGCTCCTTCTCGCCGCGTGCGACATCGTCGTCTCCGACCTCGCTCTTGAGGGCGTCGAGGTCGTCCTTGGCCTTGCGGCGGATGTT
Organism: Leifsonia sp. NPDC058230; assembly: GCF_042882245.1. Classification (NCBI taxonomy): domain Bacteria; kingdom Bacillati; phylum Actinomycetota; class Actinomycetes; order Micrococcales; family Microbacteriaceae; genus Leifsonia; species Leifsonia sp. NPDC058230. The sequence continues at coordinate 23,971 of NZ_JBHVWM010000002.1, forward strand.
GCGGATCGCGACCTTCGCGTCTTCGCCTTTGCCGCGCACGAGCTTGACGAATTCTTTGCGACGGTCCTCGGTCAGCTCGGGAAGGGTCACGCGCACGATGTCGCCGTCGTTGCCGACGTTGGCCGACAGGTTCGGCATGTTGACGATGGCCTTCTCGATCTCCTTCAGCGCCGACTTGTCGTACGGCGTGACGAGGAGCACCCGGGCTTCCGGATTCTGCAGTCCGGCGAGCTGCGCGAGAGGCGTGGGAGAGCCGTAGTAGTCCACGAGGACCTTCAGGAAAAGCGCCGGGTTGGCGCGGCCCGCGCTCACGGTGCTGAAGTCGTCCTTCGCCGCCTCCACGGTCTTGCTCATGCGCTCGGTGGCGTCGGAAATAACATCCGCGATCACGGTCTCTCCTTCAGTCGGTGAATCGGTGTCTAGTCTAGAGCCCGCGGCCTCCGCCGCCCTCTCGGCTAGCCGAGCAGGGTGCCGATCTCGGCACCGAGGATGGCCGCCGTGACATTACCGGCGGGCTCGATGCCGAAGATGCGCATCGGCATCCCGTTGTCCATGCAGAGGCTCAGCGCTGTGGAATCGACGGCCCGCAGGTTCTGCTGTAGGGCCTGCTGGTGGCTGATCTGATCGATCTTGCGCGCATCCGGGTTGGTGCGGGGGTCGTCGTCGTACATGCCGTCGACGCCGTTCTTGGCGACGAGCACCACATCCGCCTCGATCTCGAGCGCACGCTGGGCGGCGACGGTGTCGGTCGAGAAGTACGGGAGGCCTGCTCCGGCGCCGAAGATCACGACGCGCCCCTTCTCCAGGTGACGTTCGGCCCGACGCGGGATGTACGGCTCCGCCACCTGGGTCATGGCGATCGCCGACTGCACGCGCGTCTCGGCGCCGGCCTGCTCGAGGAAGTCCTGAAGGGCGAGCGCGTTCATCACCGTGCCGAGCATGCCCATGTAGTCTGCACGACCGCGGTCCATACCTCGCTGCGACAGCTCGGCGCCACGGAAGAAGTTGCCCCCGCCGACCACGATGGCGACCTCGACGTCCTGGGCGGCCTCGGCGATCTCGCGGGCGATGGAACTGACGACGTCGGGGTTCACGCCCAGCTGACCGCCACCGAAAGCCTCTCCGGAGAGTTTGAGAAGGACCCTGCGCCTCTTAGTAGATTCCGACATGCGTCACTGAGCCCTTCCGTTGGTGATCTCGTTCAAAGTTACTGGGTGCGTGCCCGACCGGCGAACCCGAAGTTCAGGGGCGCACAGAAAAGGAGTCCGGATCGTGGAAAACGATCCGGACTCCTTCATGAGGCTGTTAGGCGCCGACCTTGAAACGGGCGAAGCCCGAGATGGTGATGCCCGCATCCTTGACGACCTGGCTGATGCTCAGCTTGTTGTCTTTGGCGTAGTCCTGCTCGAGAAGAGCGACCTGCTTGAAGTAGGCACCGAGGCGACCCTCGATGATCTTCGGCAGGGCGGCCTCGGGCTTGCCCTCGTTGCGGGAGATCTCCTCGACGATGCGCCGTTCGTTCTCGACGGCGTCAGCCGGAACGTCCTCACGCGTGAGGTACTCCGGGTTGGCGAACGAGATGTGCTGCGCAATGCTGCGCGCGGTCTCCGCGTCGTCGCCGGCGTAGCCGAGAACGACACCGACCTGCGGGGGCAGGTCCTTGGAGGTCTTGTGCAGGTAGATCGCGAAGTGCTCGCCGGAGACGACGGCGATGCGGCGCAGCTCCACCTTCTCGCCGAGGATGGCGGCCTCGTCACCGATGAGCTCGGCGACGGTCTTGCTGCCGGCGGGAGCCGCGAGGCCCTCCTCGACCGTGGTGGCGCCCGCAGCGGTCACCGCGTCGAGCACCTTCTCGGAGAGGGCGATGAACTTGTCACCCTTGGCGACGAAGTCGGTCTCGCACGCGAGTTCGATCATCGTTGCAGTGGTGCTGTTCTCCTTGGCGGCGACGAGACCTTCGCTCGTGGAGCGGTCGGCGCGCTTGGCGTTGCCCTTCGCACCCTTCAGGCGCAGGATCTCGGTGGCCTTCTCGATGTCGCCATCGGCCTCCTCGAGCGCCTTCTTGGTGTCGACCATGCCCGTGCCGAGCTGCTCGCGCAGGGCCTTGATGTCAGCGATGCTGATGTTTGCCATGTTCGTCTAAGAACCTTCTGTCGAAATGTACGTTGTGTGAGCCGGGACTACTTGGCTTCGGTCTCAGCCTCGACGACAGCCTCGGTGGCGTCGTCGGTCGCGACCGCGGCAGCCTCGTCGGCGGCTTCGGTCTCGGCGATGGCTTCGGCGACGGTCTCGCCCTCGGCGACGACCTCGGCGGAATCCGCCTTGGCCTCGGCGAGGTCGGCGTCAGCGGCCTTCTCGGTCTCGGCGCTGGCCTGGAACTCTTCGCCGGAGGCACCCAGGAGCTCCTGCTCCCACTCGGCGAGCGGCTCGGCCGGCTCGGCGCCCTCTTCGGGCTTCTGGTGGCGCTGGATCAGGCCCTCGGCGGCGGCGTCTGCGACGATGCGCGTGAGCAGGCCGACGGAACGGATCGCGTCGTCGTTGCCCGGGATCGGGTACTGCACCTCATCGGGGTCGCAGTTGGTGTCGAGGATACCGATGACCGGGATGCCCAGCTTCTTGGCCTCGTCGATCGCGAGGTGCTCCTTTTTGGTGTCCACGACCCAGAGCGCACTCGGCGTCTTGGCGAGGTTGCGGATTCCGCCGAGCGACTTGTGCAGCTTGTCGAGCTCGCGCTTCTTGATGAGGAGTTCCTTCTTGGTGAAGCCACTCGTGGTGCCTTCGAAGTCGAGCTCCTCGAGCTCCTTCATGCGGGCGAGACGCTTCGACACCGTCTGGAAGTTGGTGAGGAGGCCACCGAGCCAGCGCTGGTTGACGTAGGGCTGGCCGACGCGGGTCGCCTGCTCGGCGATCGCGTTCTGGGCCTGCTTCTTCGTGCCGACGAAGAGGATGGTGCCGCCGTGGGCGACGGTCTCGCGGACGAACTCGTAGGTCTTGTCGATGTACGCGAGCGACTGCTGCAGGTCGATGATGTAGCTGCCCGAGCGCTCGGTGAGGATGAATCGCTTCATCTTCGGGTTCCAGCGACGGGTCTGGTGTCCGAAGTGGACGCCGCTGTCGAGCAGCTGGCGCATGGTTACAACGGCCATTTGCCGTTCTCCTTTTCTCGCATCCGTGAGCCTCGGCGCACGGATGCTGTTGCGGTTGACTGCGACGACCGGACGGCCGCCACTCCTGGTGCCCGGGACGCACATCCGCTCCCCGCTCCGCGACAGGATGACCTGCGAGAATTGTGAAGACCGATGGATGGCGTTAGCCCGAGTGGGCACGCGTAGTCACCCCGACGAGCGGAGTGCTGCAGTCATCCTATCAGGAACGCGGCTATGCCGAGTCTCCGGAGTGCACCCGGGCAGCGCGGGTCCTCCCCGAATTCGCGAACACCGATTCGGCGTTCTCGAGTGCCATTCCCTTGGTCTCCGGGATCTTGAAGAACACGAACAGGAAGGAGAGCAGGGCGAAGGCCGCGTACATCCCGTACGTGAAGGTCAATGAGAAGTCCGCCAGGGGCGGGAAACTGACCGTGACCAGGAAGTTCGCGATCCACTGCGCGGCTGCGGCGACACCGAGCGCCTTCGCACGGATCTTCGTCGGGAAGATCTCCCCCAGCAGCACCCACACGAGCGGGCCCCAGGATGCGCCGAAGCAGACGACGAAGAGGTTCGCAGCGATGAGCGCGATCGGCCCCCACCCGCCGGGCAGGCTCACGACACCGTTCTCCTTCTCCGCGAAGGAGAACGCCAGCGCCATCGTCGCGAGCGAGACCGCCATGCCGATCGAACCCGTCATCAGGATCGGACGACGCCCGACCCGGTCGACCAGGAGGATGGCCACGATCGTCACGAGCACGTTCGTCACCGAGGTGATCACTGTGATGAGGAGCGAGTTGCTCTCCGTGAAGCCGACCGCGCGCCACAGAGTGGTCGAGTAGTAGAAGATCACGTTGATCCCGACGAACTGCTGGAAGATCGACAGGATGATGCCGATCCAGACGATCGGTTTCAAACCGAACCGGTCGCCGCGCAGTGTCGCCTTGAGGCCTTCTTTGTCTTGGGCGATCGAGTCCTCGATGTCCTTGACCTGACGGTCGACATCGCTCTCCGGGACCAGCGTCTCGAAGATCTTGCGCGCTTCGTCGTGCTTGCCGATCGCCAGAAGATATCGCGGCGACTCGGGCAGCGTCAGCGCGATGATCCCGTAGACGATCGACGGGATCACACCGACGAGGAACATCCAGCGCCAGGCCTCGAGACCCAGCCAGAGCTCGTTGGAGGCGGAACCTGCGATACCGGCGAGGAGCGCGTCGGAGAGGAGCGCGACGAAGATACCGATCGTGATCGCGAGCTGCTGCAGCGACGCCAGTCCGCCGCGCGATTGCTTGGGCGCGATCTCGGCGATGTAGGCGGGAGCGACGACCGAGGCGATCCCGATCCCGAGGCCGCCGACGACACGCCAGAGTCCGAGGTCCCAGGCGGAGAACGCGAGCCCAGCACCGATGGAGCTCACGAAGAACATCACGGCACCGAGCAGCATGACTTTCAAACGACCCCAGCGGTCGGCGAGCCGCCCGGCGATGTAGGCGCCGACGGCGCAGCCGAGCAATGCGATCGCGACGATGAAACCGGTGACGAGGGCGTTCAGCGCGAAGTGCGTCTGGATCGAGTCGACGGCGCCGTTCACGACGGAGGAATCGAACCCGAAGAGGAAGCCGCCGACGGCGGCCGCGATGGCCAGCCCGACCACCTTGCGCCGCATCGCCCCGGTGGGTTGTGGAATGTTCTCTTGAGAGGAGGCGGAGGTGTTGCTCTGCTCGTCAGACATGAAGACCCCTTTTGCGCTCGTGTGCCGCTCCGAGTGTGCTCCTGGTGGGTGCCACGGACGACCGGCATTTCCAAGCTACTCCGCACCATCTTCCAGACAAGTCCCCGGATGCTCGCACATCGCAGCATCCGAGATCCCGTCTTGACGCGCCTTCTCCACACACCCTCGAGGAGGTGAGTTCTCCACCGGTTGCGCGACCGAACGCGCACCTGCGAGCGCCGCTCGGCAGGCTGGTGGTCGGATGAAGGGGGTGGTCGGTCGTGAGGACCAGGGCGCTGAAAGCGGTCGTGGCCGCGATGGTGACGGTGGCGGTTGTCACCCTCGGTTCGGGCGGGGTCTCCGCTGAACCGGTCGCCCTGGCGCAGACACCGCGGTGGGCCTGGCCGCTGCATCCGGTGTCGGTCGTTCGCGGGTTCGAGGCTCCCCCGACACCGTATGCGGCCGGTCATCGCGGGCTCGACCTCGCGGCAGGATCCGGTACGCCGGTGTACGCGCCCGCGGATGGGATCGTGTACTTCGTCGGGACCGTGGTGGACCGCCCGGTGGTGACGCTCGATCACGGCGGCGGTGTGCTCTCGAGCTACGAGCCGGTTGCGGGGGCCGGCTCGCGCGCCTCTGCGCTGGAGGTCGGGGCGACCGTTCCTGCCGGTGAGTCCATCGGTGTGGTTGCATCCGGTGGGCATTGCGATGCGCGCTGCCTGCACGTCGGGGTCAGGATCGACGGGGCGTATGTTTCGCCCTTGCTGTTCTTCGACCGGATACCTCGGGCGGTGCTCCTCCCCCTGCAGCGCGCGGTCGCGAGCACAGGGGGTCCGGCTCACGCACGGGGGTGGGCAATCCGGTAGCTCTCTTTCAGCCGCTCGGTCGATACATGCGTGTAGATCTGGGTGGTACCGAGGCTCGCGTGCCCGAGCAGCTCCTGCACGGCCCGCAGGTCGGCGCCGCCGTCGAGCAGGTGGGTCGCGGCCGTGTGGCGGAGAGCGTGCGGGCCGGCGGGTCCGCCACCGGGTATCTCGACGAGGAGTCCCGCCACCAGGTCGTACACGGCGCGGGTCCCGAGCCTTCCGCCGCGTGCACCGAGGAAGAGCGCCGGGCCGGAGCCCGGGACGGCCAGCGCTCGGCGGGCGGTTCCGATGTAGCCGACCAGCGCATTCCGTGCGGGAACACCGAATGGCACGACGCGCTCCTTCGACCCTTTTCCGAGCACCCGCACAGTGAGGCGCTCCAGGTCGACATCGTCCACGTCGAGCCCGGTCAATTCCGACACCCGGATGCCGGACGCGTACAGGAGCTCGATCACGGCCTGATCTCGCACGGCGCCCGGTTCCCCGTCGGCCGCCTGGGCCGCCAGGGCGTCGAGCATCCCCGCCATCTGGGAGCGGTTCACCACCCGGGGCAGCGTCTTGTCGGGTTTCGGGGAGCGCAGCCGCAGGGCAGGATCGACTGCTTCATTTCCGGTCCGGGTGAGCCAGGCGGTGAATCCGCGGGCGGAGGCCGAACGCCTTGCGAGGGTGGCCTTCGAGCGGCCTTCCTGGGCGGCGGTCCAGAGCCAGTCTCGGAGGAGGTCGAGGGTGATGTCGGACGTAGTGTGCTTGTCGCGTCCCCTGGCGAACCCGGCCAACGCCTGCAGGTCGGACCGGTAGGCGCGCACGGTTTGCGCCGAATACCCCCGTTCGACCGCGAGGTGCACGGTGTAGTCCTCGATCGCGCGCTCAAGCTCCACCTGTCTAGGCTCCCCCGTCCGTCGGCGTTTCCGCGGAGCGACGCACCCAACCGTGCGCGGACGCCGTCACCGCTCTCGCTGCGGCGGCGCCTTGATCCAGCCTGCCTCACGTTCGCTGGCCAGCGATTCGACGTCGAGCAGCCCGAGCGTGGAGATCGCGTCGCGCTCGGACATGCCCGCTCGTGTCGCCACCTCCCGCACCGTCCGCGGCGTGCGAGGACTCAGCGCGTCGAGCACCCGGAGGCGCACGCCGTCGACCGACCCGGCCCCGGCGACGTCCCCGAGAGGCTCGGCGATGCCTGTCAATTCAGCCATCTCGGCCGCAGAGGTGACGCAAGCAGCGCCGTATTCCTGAATCAGCCGGTGGCAGCCTGCTGACGCCGGCGAGGTGACCGGGCCGGGAACGGCACCGAGCGGACGGCCGATCGCTGCAGCGTGCCCGGCAGTGTTCAGCGATCCCGACCGGCGGCCGGCTTCGACGACGACCGTCGCGCGGCTCGCCGCTGCGATCAGTCGATTCCGCTGGAGGAAGCGCCATTTCGTCGGCGAGGAACCACACGGGAGTTCACCGACCAGGAGACCGTGTTCTGCGATCCTGGTGAGGAGGGCCGTGTGCCCTGCCGGGTAGAGGCGGTCCACCCCGCCGGCGAGGAACGCAATGGTCGTCTGATCGCTGGCCAGCGCGGCGCGGTGCGCCGCCCCGTCGATTCCGTAGGCGCCGCCGGACACGACGGCGAAGCCACGGTCGGCGAGGCCGGCAGCTGACTCCATCGCAACGTGCTCACCGTATCCGGTGGCCGCCCGAGCGCCGACGAGCGCAATGGATCGATCGCACGCAGTCAGCGACTCGACTCGGCCTCGCACCCACAGACCGATCGGGGCACCTTCGCCGAGGTCTCCGAATCCAGTCGGCCAGAGTTCGTCGTCGGGGATCACGAACACCGCCCCCACGTTGGCGGCCGCTTCGAGGGACCGGACGGATGCTCGCAGTGAGAGGCGCGGCAGCCACCGTTCGAGCGCCTCGTCGAGTCGGGTGACGGGGCCGACCTCCTCTGTCGGCGGTGCGACGTCACGAGGACCCCGAGCACGGGACCGACCCCCGAGCACGGCCGCCGCGCCCTCATCGATCTCAGCGACGGTCCGGAGGATGCGGTCGGTCGCCCACCGCTCCACGATCGCCGTCAGCGCGGTCGATGCCCCGAGAGTGGCGATCACCAGGGCCGCGTCCGTGTCGCCAGGCTCGACGAGTGTGGAGAGGGCCGCGGTCGCGAAGCGATTCGTCAGCCCGGTCGCATCCGAGAGGTCGACCCCCAGGGCGGGCGGAGTGACCGGCGCGAGAATGCGATGGAGCTCGCGATTGTCGAGCTCCAACAGGCGGGTCATGCGATACCCCGGCGCAGGAAGAGTGCCGCCCCGAGATGATGCGACGTCGGGGCGGCTGCGGTATCGAGATCCGCGAGCGTCCAGGCGAGCCTCAGTGTGCGGTCGTAGCCGCGCATCGTCAGTGCGCCGCGTTCGAGCGCGCGGTCGAGAGCGGCCGTCGCCGTCGGGGGAAGCCGACGGCCGCGAGCACGCATCCAGCTTCCTGGCACATCCGCATTGCGCGTCCAGGATGTGCCTGCCAGTCGCTCGGCCGCCACCGCACGGGCATGCACGACCTGATTGCGCAACCCGATGCTGCTCCGTGAAGGAGCGGAGGCCCCTCCCGCTTCGGGAGCACTCTCGGTGCTGTCGGCGCTGTCCGCTGTCGCACGCAGCGCTGCGAGGCCCAGCCGTCGCACGGTCAGACGGATGTCGATCCGGTCGAGCAATGGACCGGACAGCTTCGCCAGGTAGCGTCGGCGCACGATCGGCGTGCAGGTGCATTCCTCGTCCGGTGAGCCGTACAGCCCGCACGGGCACGGATTCGCTGCGAGCACGAGCTGGAACCGCGCCGGGAACACGGCGGTACCGACCATCCGGTGAATCGTGATCGATCCGGATTCGAGTGGCTGGCGCAGCGCATCGAGCACGCCCGCGCGGAACTCGGCTGCCTCGTCGAGTAGGAGGACACCGTGCGAGGCACGAACGATCGCTCCCGGAACGATGCGACTCGTTCCCCCGCTCACCAGCGAAGCGGGCGATGCGGTGTGGTGCGGTGCCTCGAAGGGCGGTCTGCGCACGAGCTCACGACCGATTCCGCCACCGGCGAGCGAACGGATCGAACTCACCTCGAGTGCCTGCTGGTCGGTCAGGTCGGGGAGGATGCTCGGCAGGCGGGCGGCGAGCATCGTCTTGCCTGCTCCGGGCGGCCCGATCATCGAGACATGATGGCCTCCGGCGGCAGCGACGACGAGCGCATCGACGACCTCGTCGTTGCCGATCACCTCGGTCATGTCCAGTTCGGACGCGGGCTCGGATGGGCCCTCCGAGGCGACGACCACGGCCGGCTCCACCGACTCGACGGGCTCGAGATCGCTGCCGTGCCAGATCGCGGCTTCACGAAGCGAGGCAACGCCCGTCACCTCGATCCCATCGACGAGCGCTGCCTCGTCGCGATTCGCCGCCGGCACCATCACCCGCTCGAATCCAGCGGCCCGAGCGGCGACGACTGACGGAAGAATGCCCGGCACCGGGCGCAACCTCCCATCGAGTCCCAGCTCGCCGAGATGCACCACTCGCGCCGTCGACTCCCCCGAGACGTCTCCCGCGGCAGCCAGTGCCGCAATCGCAATGGCGAGATCGAACGCCGAGCCCTGCTTGCGCAGAGCCGCCGGCGACAGGTTGATCGTGAGCTTGCGCTGCGTGAGCGGGCAACCGGCGTTCACAGCCGCAGCGACCACTCGCTTGCGCGATTCTCCGAGAGCAGTGTCTGGCAACCCGATCAGTACGAACATCGGCAGACCCGCGGCGATGTCGGCCTCGACTTCGACGAGTTCGCCCCGGATCCCGTTCAATGCGATCGCGTACGTGCGCCCGAGCGTCATCAGGCGATTCCGCTCACGTGCTCGACCTGCGGTGCTGCGCTCCACGCATCCACGACCGCGACCGCGTCCACGCGGATTCCGCCCGTGCCCGGCTCGTTCTGCCGGCACCACTCCGCGGCGAGCTGTCGCAATCGCCGAGTCTTCTGCGGAGTGATCGCTTCAAACGGATGGCCGTAGGCCACCGATGTGCGCGTCTTCACCTCCGCGAACACGGTCATCTCGCCGTGCGTGAGCACCAGATCGAGTTCACCGATGCGGCAACGCCAATTGCGCTCCACGATCGTGTACCCGTGCTGTTCGAACCACCGTGCCGCTACGTCTTCGCCGCGCCTGCCGAGCTCGTCTTTCGCTGCCATTTTCTGCCTCCCGAACCCAGCTTCGGGGGCGGGAGACGGTGGCGGCCGATGCGCACGACATCGGTGGAGAACTCAACCGGGCGGATGCTTGTGGAGGAGCTACTCGTCGAGTGCGAGTTCCTTCGGAAGCTCGAACTCCTTGCTGGAGAGCTCCTCGATGTTGACGTCCTTGAACGTCAGCACGCGCACAGACTTCACGAAGCGATCGGAACGATAGACATCCCAGACCCAGACGTCGTTCATCGTCAACTCGAAGTAGAAGTCGTGCTCGGTGTCCCGGCGCACGAACTCCACCTCGTTGGCGAGGTAGAACCGCCGCTCGGTCTCGATCACATACTTGAACTGCGAGACGACGTCCCGATACTCGCGGTACAAAGCCAACTCGACCTCGCGGTCGTAGTCGTCGAACTCGTCATCATCCATCGTCCGTCAAGTCTATGCCGGACTGTGCCTTATGTTGGCATGGCGAGCGTCGCTGCCTCTTTGAGCCAGGTCAGGCGGTGCAGCGAGCTCGGCCCGAGCTCGGCGATGGCATCGAAATGCTCCCGGCTCGAGTAACCCTTGTTCGTCACCCAGCCGTATCCGGGGTAGTCGGCATCGTGCGCGATCATCATGCGATCGCGATGCACCTTTGCAATGACGGATGCTGCGGCGACGGATGCGCAATCCCTGTCGGCCTTGATCCGCGTGACCACGCGGGCGGGCCGGTACAGTGCCGGGTTGAGGTAGTCGTAGTTGCCGTCGAGAATGAGCGTGCTCGTCGAAACGTCGACCCCGCCCGCTTCCAGCAGAGCGAGAGCGCGCGCGCCGGCGAGACCCAGGCAGCGCATGATCCCGAGCGAGTCGACCTCGGCCGCAGAGGCCAGACCGACGGCGGAGTGCAGGACCCACTTGCGACAGAGCGGCTCGAGCGCCTCACGCGTCGGCTCGGGGAGCAGCTTGGAGTCACGGAGCCCGGTGGGCATCCGTTTCACCGCGGTGTCGATCATCACCATCCCGACGGCGACCGGACCGGCGAGAGCGCCACGGCCCACCTCGTCGCAGGCGATGATCGAGGTGACGCCGTCGCGGTACAAGGACTTCTCGAACCGGAGCGTCGGGCTGATCGGCGTCATCACTTGCCGTCCTCCACTCCTTGGAAAACCTCGGGATAATTGTCGAGCCACGCCCAGCGGGGGATGGGCCAGCTGATCACGAACGCACGCCCGACGACGTGATCGATCGGCACGAAACCCTTGCCCGGCAGGTTCTGGTTGCGCGACGAGTCTTGCGAGTTGTAACGATTATCGCCCATCACCCAGAGTTCGCCCGCAGGCACGGTCACATCGAAATCCACGGTCGCTGCCTTGGTCTGGCCCGGCGGGACGAGGATGTACGGCTCCTTGAGGGGAGTGCCGTTCACCGAGATCTGCCCGAGCGCATTGCAGCAGGTGACGTGGTCCCCCGGCAGACCGATGACCCGCTTGATGAGGTGGTCGTTGCTGTCGGCGGCCGACAGCCCGATGAAGGTGAGGGCCGAATCGATCGCGGCGGCGATCGGATTTCGGGTGCTCGGAGGCTCCGGCGGCAACCAGCCGCCCGGGTCCCGGAACACGACGACGTCGCCGTGGCTGATCGGGACCAGACCGGGCTCCAGCTCGTTCACGACGATCCGGTCGTTGATCTGAAGCGTGTTCTCCATCGACGCCGAGGGAATGTAGAACGACCGCACCACGAAGGTCTTGATGAGGAAGGAGACGAGGACGGCCACCACGAAGATGATGAGGATGTCCCGCACGAAGAGTTTCGTGCTGCGACGTCTGCCGCGTCTCTCCCTCGCCACGCGGTCGGACCGGGTGGGCGCAGATTCTTCCGTCATTTAACCGCCTGAGCTCCCGGTCCAGTGTAGAGGACCGGGAGCTCAGGAACGGCTCTGTCAGAGCCGCGCGTCGAGGCGTCGCGCCGAAGCGCGAGGCTCTAGGAGCGCTTCTCTTTGATCTTCGCCTTCTTGCCACGCAGCTCGCGAAGGTAGTACAGCTTCGCGCGACGCACGTCGCCGCGGGTGACGACCTCGATGTGGTCGATGACGGGCGAGTGCACCGGGAAGGTACGCTCGACGCCGACCTGGAAGCTGACCTTGCGAACCGTGAAGGTCTCGCGGACGCCTTCGCCCGAGCGGCCGATGACGACGCCCTGGAAGACCTGGATACGAGAGCGGGTTCCCTCGATGATGTTGACGTGAACCTTGACGGTGTCTCCGGCGCGGAAGGCCGGGATGTCCTGCTTCAGTGAAGCAGCATCCACCTGGTCGAGAATATGCATTGCTCGTTCGCTCTCTGTACCCGCCACAGGTCGAGGACGGACTTTGGGGACTTCTGTCGCGCGGCATTCCGCGCCGGCAGAGTCCGGGTTATCGGTTAAGGGGCGTCCGCGCGAATTGCTGGCTCCCCTGTGGCAGAGCCTGGCCGCGGCACAAACAACAATTCTGCCATGAACCAGGGGCGTTTGCCAAAGTGCCGCCTACGGGATCAGTGGTCGTCGCGGCGTTCCTCGATGACGATGTACTCGCCGCCATCGGTGAATCCGGCCGGCGGACGATTGACCTGCTGCTGTTGCGCGGCACGCTCGTAGGCCTCGAACGTCTGCTTGACGCGCATCCGAGCCTCGGTGACGAGCTCCCAGAGCGAGACCCAGAACGCCGCCAGGCCGAGGAGGATGCCGAGGACGGCGAGCCAGCCGGTGGCACCGGGGAGGAAGCATCCGAAGACGACGATCGCCGCGTGCCAGGCCGTGAGCAGGCCGACGTCGTACCAGGACACCGCCTTGGCGTCGCGCACTGTCTTGCGGGCCGAGATGATGCCGCCGACGGCGACCAACGCGAGGAACAGGATCGGGCAGAGCACGAGCAGGCCGACGAACGCCCAGCCGCTCGGGTGGAAGACGGCCCAGCCGATCAGCAACCAGACGGGCAGGACGACGGCGGACGGGAAGAGCCACCAATAGAACGCCTTGCGGATGAACACGCGACCAGCGTATCCGCGCTCGGCTGTGCGGCGGCTGCGGGTTCGCCCTGGGCGTGAAAAACTGTTCTGGACACCAGAGGAGATTGCGTGATCGAACTGAGAACCCCTGCCGAGATCGAGCAGATGCGCCCGGCGGGACGATTCGTGGCGGATGTGCTGCGCCAGACGGCCGCGGCGGCGAAGGTAGGTACGAACCTGCTGGAGCTCGACAGGATCGCTCACGACCTCATCCGTGCGGCCGGCGCCGAATCGAGCTACCTCGACTACCACCCGTCGTTCGGCGCGAGCCCGTTCGGCAAGGTCATCTGCACCTCGGTCAACGATGCGGTGCTGCACGGCCTTCCGCACGACTACCGTCTGCGCGACGGGGACCTGCTCAGCCTGGACTTCGCGGCCGGCGTCGACGGGTGGGTGGCCGACTCCGCTGTCAGCATCGTCGTCGGCGAGGCGCGCGACGAAGACCTGCGGCTCATCGAGACGACGCGCCGTGCGCTCACGGCCGGCATCGAAGCGGCGCAGCCCGGCGGCAAGATCGGCGACATCTCGGCTGCGATCGCCGCGGTCGCACACGCGGAGGGCTACTCGATCAACACGCAGTTCGGCGGCCACGGGGTCGGGCGCACCATGCACGGTGACCCGCACGTTCCGAATGACGGCAGGGCAGGCCGGGGCTACCCCCTCCGCCCCGGTCTCGTGATCGCGATCGAGCCGTGGTTCCTCGCGACGACCGACCAGATCTTCACCGACCCCGACGGCTGGACCCTCCGTAGTGCCGACGGCTCGCGCGGCGCCCACTCCGAGCACACCATCGCGATCACCGAATCCGGCCCGATCGTCTTGACCACCCTCGACTGACCCGCGCCTGCAGCGCGACGCAATCGAGTCCAGCCGAAGGCCCCTTTCGCCGGAGTGTATGGCGGAATTTCGGCTGTACTCGATTGCGTTCGGGCGCAGCAGCGCGGCGCGAGCGCCTTCAGGCAGGGGGCAGGAGGTCCGGGCGCACGCGGGCGGTGCGGTCGAGTTGCTGCTGGCGGCGCCAGGCGGCGATCGCGCCGTGGTTGCCGGAGACCAGGATCGGAGGCACCTCACGCTCGCGCCAGACGGCCGGCTTGGTGTAGCTCGGATATTCGAGCAGGCCGTCCTCATGAGACTCCTGCACCAGACTCTCCGGGTTGCCCACGACGCCGGGGATCAGCCGGCCGATCGCCTCGATCATGGCCATCGTCGCGACCTCTCCCCCGTTGAGCACGTAGTCGCCGATACTCATGAGACGAACGCGGGCGCGGGATGCGGTGTCGTCGAAGACGCGCTGGTCGATGCCCTCGTAGCGCCCGCATCCGAAGACCAGGTGCTGTTCCCCGGAGAGCTCCCTGGCAGTCGCCTGCGTGAAGACCTCGCCCGCGGGCGACGGGAAGATGACGAGCGGGTCGCCCGGACTCTGCTCCAGGATGCCGTCGAGCGACTCCCCCCACGGCTCCGGCTTCATGACCATGCCCGCCCCGCCGCCGTACGGCGTGTCGTCGACAGTGCGGTGCCGGTCGTGGGCGTGGTCGCGAAGATCGTGCACGCCGAGTTCGATGATCCCGGACTGGCGCGCCCGGCCGAGCAGAGAGATGTCGAGCACATCGAAGAACTCGGGGAAGATCGTCACGATGTCGATGCGCATGACTGGAATTCTATGGGCGGCGTTCGTCTCAGACGGTCACGGCGTCGGCCGGCACCACCTCGAGTTCGCGATCGCGCGGCACCAAGGGCGTGGCGATGGCCGGGCACAGCGCGACGGCTGCGAAAGCGAACGGATAGCCGACCAGGGTGATCAGCCCACCTACAGCCGGCCCGACGATCGACGCCGCCAGGAACTGCCCGGTGTTCTGCGCTCCGAGCGCACGGCCCGACCAGAACGGCCCGGCGATCTCGGCGACCGACGTGTACGCGAGTCCGTTGTCGGCGACTGTGACGATGGCGGCGACGATCAGGATCACCGCGGCCCAGACAGCACCGAGCGAAGATGCGGCGGCCATCGACAGCATGACGGCGATCGCGGCGATGGACACCCAGCGCAGCGGGAGCAGGTGGCTGCCGACGCGGTCGCTCAGCACGCCGACGCCGATCCGGCCCAGCGCCCCCGCGAACTGGCTCACGCCGATCACCACACCGGCCGCGAGGGAGGAGAAGTGCAGCTGCGTCACCAGCCAGACCAGCCCGAACGTCGACACGGTGAACTGCGGTATCACGAGCAGCATCGACACACCGTGGATGCGCCACAGCAGCGATGTCTCGCGGTACGGCCGCCACAGTGCCTGGGGGTGCGCATCCGCGCCCTCCGCCTGGCGCGGTGGTCTCGGTGGGTCGACGATCCACACGGCGCAGAGCACTGCCGAGACCGCACAAAGGACCGTAGGCACGACAAGAGCGGCCGCAATCCCGCCCGAGGCGGCGAGCTGAGGCACGGTCAGTGCGGCGATGGCCACGCCCAGCGGCTGGCACATCTGGCGGATGCCCATCGCCAGCCCTCGGCGTTCCTTCGGGAACCAGCCGATCACGACCCGGCCGCTTGCAGCGTTGGGACTGGCCGACGCCATGCCGCCGATCAGGAACAGCGCACCCAGGCTGACGTAGTCGCTCGCGAACATGGCGGCGAAACCCGCCGCAGCGGTGATGGCGAGACCGGATGCGATGACCCACCGCTCCCCGATCCGGTCGCTGAGAGCCCCCCAAGCGATGAGGGTGATGACGAGCCCGAGGGTCGGTGCGGACGCGAGCAGGCCCGCCTGAGCAAGCGAGAGACCCCGCTCGGTGTGGAGCAGCGGGATGAGGAACGCGGGAGTACTCACGAAGACCGTCGCGCTCGCCTGGGCGACCACGCCGAAGCTCAGCATCAACCAGGGCCGGGGCGTTCGCGTTAGAGTAGCTCTCACGCGGTATACCTTAGCGGTATACCCGTTTGGTATACCAATTCGAAGGACCACCGTGGCCGAACAATCGCATGTCTACGATCGCCTGCGCGGTCAGATCCTCGACCTCGACAGGACGCCGGGCGCGCGGCTCACCGAGCGCGGCCTCGAGACCGAGCTCGGAGCATCCCGAACCCCGCTGCGCGCGGCGCTCATGCGCCTGGAGGCCGACGGCCTGGTCGAGCGCGACGGCCGTGCCTGGCAGGTCTCCCCCATCGACCTCGGCGAGATCTCGCGGCTCAGCGAGTTGCGGGATGCGGTCGAGACAGCCGGCGCACGTCTCAGCTGCGCGCGGGCGAGCGACGAGGACGTGGCAGCACTGCGAGGCCGGCTCGGCGCGTTCCAGGTGGATGCCCCGCGCGAGCAGAGCGTCAGCGCGGGAACGCATTTCCACGTCGAGCTGGCGAGCCTGTCGGGAAACCACTTCTTCGCTGACGCCGTCGACTCGGCCATGACACGCCTGGCGCGGACGCGTTGGCTCGAAGTACGCACGGAGCAGGCGAAGCGCACGGCGTGGGAGGAGCACCGCGAGATCGTGGAGCTCATCGCCAGGCGGGATGCGGACGCCGCAGCCGACTGCATCCACCGGCACATCGTGGCCACCCACGAGCGGCTTCTCGCCGCCCTGGATGCGGACACGCGATCGCTCCGCGCGAGAGGCCTCGCGATCGTCAGCTGACCACCGCGAAAGCGAAGAGCCCCGACCGGATGGGCGGGGCTCTTCGTCTGTCGTCTATCGCGCGGGCGTCTCGTCGCCGTCCGCCGACCCGGACTGCGGCTCGGGCTCGGGCTCGGGTTCGGTCTGCGGCTCACCGTCGCTCTCCGCGACGGGCTCGTCGTCATCGTCGTCGGGCAGCTCCTCGAACAGTCCGATCGGGGGCGTCAGTGTCAGTGTTCCGGCGGCCAGATCGACCTCCGGCACGATCGCCTTGACGAACGGCACGAGAACCTCGCCGTCTGCGGTCTTGATCGCCAGCAGGTCCTGTGCGGGCAGGTGATCGACGCGGGCGACCAGGCCCACCTTGACCCCGTCGCGCACGGCGTCCAAGCCGACCAGCTGGTGGTCGTACCAGGCGTCCTCCTCTTCGGGGAGCTGTTTCGGATCCTGACTGACCCAGAGGATCGCCTTGATCAGGGTCTCCGCCTCCGAGCGGTCGTCGACGCCCTTGAAGAAGCCGACCGCGTGCGCGTTGTACCAGCGCAGCTCGGTCAGCTCGAGCGTCTTGCCGTGCCACTTCGAAGCGGTCGGCACCTGCAAGGTGAAGACCGCACCCGGAACGAATCGCTTCTCCGGCTCGTCGGTGTAGAGCTCCACCTTGATGGCGCCCTTGAGACCGTGCGCCTTGACCAGCCGGCCGACGCGGAGCTGGGTCTGATCGGACCGTGGACCGTCAGCCGGGGGAAGCTTGTGGTCGGCCACCTCAGTCGTCGGTGTCGACGACGTCGACGCGAACGCGACGCCCGTCGGCCAGCGCGGCGACGAGCGTGCGCAGCGCCTTGGCGGTGCGACCGGCTCGGCCGATGACCCGGCCGAGGTCCTCGGGGTTCACACGAACCTCGAGGACCTCGCCGCGGGGCGAACTCTTTGCAACGACGTGCACGTCGTCGGGATGATCCACGATCCCCTTGACGAGGTGCGCCAGTGCGGGTGCGAGCAAGGCTATGCCTTCTCGCCGTCGGAAGCGGCTTCGGTGATCTCTTCGGCGGCGTCGACGACCTCGGCCTCAGCAGCTTCTTCGGCCTCGACCTCTGCCTCGACGACGGCCTCTGCCTCAGCAGCGACCTCGGCCGGCTTCTCGGCCTTGGGCTTCAAAACCGGCTTCTTCTTCTCGTCGACCTGGAACTCAGCCTTGGCTTCCTTGGTCTTGACGGTGCTGACGGCGTTCTTGTCGCCCTTGAACTTGCCCCAGTCGCCCGTGAGCTTGAGCAGCGCGAGAACCTGCTCGCTCGGCTGGGCGCCGACGCCGAGCCAGTACTGAGCACGCTCCGAGTCGACCTGGATGACCGAGGGCTCCTCGGTCGGGTGGTAGAGGCCGATCTCTTCGATGACGCGACCGTCGCGCTTGGTGCGCGAGTCGGCGACGACGATGCGGTAGTACGGAGCGCGGATCTTGCCGAGGCGCTTCAGACGGATTTTGACAGCCACAATTCTCCTGTGTTGTATGAGGTGTTTGACGAACTGACTGCCGTGAGCGTGGGGGCACACTCGGCAGGAGGTCTAAGGGTTTCCGTGCGAACCTGATTAGAGGGTCGGGCAAGCATGGAACTCAACTAGCTATTCTGTCAGATATCGCCGCCCTTGAATAATCGGATGAACGGGGACGACCAGCATGCAGATCGAATTCGCGGAATCCGAGCGCTCGACCGTCGGTGTCGAGTGGGAACTCGCACTCGTCGACGGATCGACCGGCGACCTCGTGAACATCGCCGCCGACGTCCTGCGCGAGCTCGGCACTCCCGACGGCCGCGAACATCCTCAGATCACCCACGAATTGCTGCAGAACACCATCGAGCTCGTCAGCCGGGTGCATCACACGGTCCCGGCGGCCATCACCGATCTGCGCGAGCTCATCGGCCTGGTGCGCGCGGTGACCGATCCGCTCGGCGTCGAGCTCATGTGCGCGGGCACGCATCCATTCGCTCAGTGGTACGACCAGCGAATCACGCCGAACGAGCGATACGACCGGCTGCTCGACCGCACGCAGTGGTGGGGACGGCAGATGATGATCTGGGGCATCCACGTCCACGTCGGGATCGACGACCGGGACAAGGCTCTTCCGATCGTCAACGGCCTGCTCACCTACTACCCGCACCTGCAGGCGCTGAGCGCCTCCAGTCCCTACTGGGGTGGCGCGAGGACGGGATACGCGTCGAACCGGGCCCTGATGTTCCAGCAGCTCCCGACCGCAGGTCTCCCCTGGCAGTTCGGCAGCTGGGCGAACTACGAGGAGTACGTGCAGGATCTGGTGACCACCGGCGTCGTCACCGACCACTCCGAGGTGCGCTGGGACATCCGCCCGTCCCCGAAGTGGGGAACCGTCGAGATGCGGGCGTGCGACGGTCTGTCGACGGCGGACGAGGTCGGCGCCGTCGCCGCGATCATCCACTGCCTGACCGACCGGATGTCCGGGCAGCTCGACGACGGAGTGGAGCCGGTCACCCTGCAGCCCTGGTTCGTGCGGGAGAACAAGTGGCGCGCCGCCCGCTACGGGCTCGATGCCGAGATCATCGTCGCGCCGGACGGCAAGGAGCGCCTCGTCTCGGATGCACTGTGCGACCTCGTCGTCGACCTCTCGCCGGTGGCCGAACGACTCGGCTGCCTGGCCGAGCTCGAGACCGTCGACGCCATCCTGAAAGCGGGGGCGAGCTACCAGCGGCAGCTCGTTGTCGCCGAAGCGAACGGGGGAAGCCTGCAGGCGGTCGTCAGCTCGCTCACCCACGAACTGCGCGACGGACTGCCTCGGTGAGCTGGGCGGCGCGGAGCGTCCCTCCGCCGTCCGCCTCGCGGACCCCCGAGACACACCTGTCTGTCCACAGCGTTCACGCAGTTTCACGGGTCTACTCTCAGCTCGTGCGCACGACGACCCGAAGTCTCCGCCTGGCGGCCCTCATCGCGGCGGCCGTGGCGGCAGCGCTCCTCACCGGATGCTCGTCGGCCCCCGTCCAGCGGCCCGTGGCCGGCGTGGATACGCCGGTCGCCGCCCCGGCACCGGAACATCAAATCCTGGCCGTCGCCATCGGCGATTCCATCGCCTTCGGCAAGGGGGTGCTGCCCGACGAGGCCTGGCCCGCGCGCGTCGCCGCCGACCACCACTGGAAGCTGACCGACCTGGCAGTCTCCGGCTCCGGGTTCGTCAAACCGGGCTGGAACGGAACGACGTATCAGCAACAGGTCGACCGTGCTCTGACGCTGAAGCCCGACTGCATCCTCATCGCCGCCACGCGCAACGACCGCGATCAGAACCCGGCGCTGGTGAAGCAGAAGAGCAGTGAGATGCTCGACACTCTCCGCGAGGCCTTCCCGAAAGCGCGGATCATCGGCATCACCGCTGTCTGGGGCTCGGATGAGCCGCCGGCGACGATGGAGCGCGTCAACGAGATCGTGCGCGCGTCCGTGACCGCCGTCGACGGCACGTTCCTCGACATCGGCTTTCCGCTCGTCGGTCACACCGCCTGGCTACAGGCGGATCAGATCCACCCCAACGCATCCGGGCAGGAAGTGGTCGCCAAGACCATCGAGGAGAAGCTGGCGCCGCTGAACCTCGCGCTCTAGCGGCCGAGGAACTTCTGGAGCGATGCCAGCTCTTCTGCCGAAGGACCGCCGGGCTTACCGCCCTGGGCTCCCAGACCGAAGCCCGAACCCGCTGCGGCGCCCGTCGGCTTGACGCCCGATGCCAGAGCCGCGTTCTCGGCGGCGCGCTTGGCCGGGTTGCCAGACTTGGAGCCCTTCTTCTTGGGCTGCTGCTTGCCGCGGCCGCCACTGAATCCGGCACCCGGGATCGGACCCATGCCGGGAACGTTCGGAACGCCGCCCTTGGCGACGGTCTTCATCATCTTGGCGGCCTGCTCGAAGCGGTTCACGAGCTGGTTCACCTCGGTGACCGTGGTTCCGGAGCCCCTCGCGATGCGCAGACGGCGCGAACCGTTGAGCAGCTTGGGCGTGGTGCGCTCGGTCTTCGTCATCGACTGGATGATCGCCTCGGTGCGCACGATCTCCTTCTCGTCGAAGTTGTCGAGCTGCTGCTTCATCGCGCCCGCACCCGGGAGCATCCCCATCATCTTCTTGATGGAGCCCATGTTGCGCAGCTGCTGCATCTGCTTGAGGAAGTCGTCGAGAGTGAACGTGTCGGTCGCGAACTTCTCGGCGACCTTGCGCGCCTCGTCTTCGTCGAAGGCCTCCTGCGCCTGCTCGATCAGGGTGAGGATGTCACCCAGGTCGAGGATGCGGCTGGCCATGCGATCGGGGTGGAACGGCTCGAAATCGTCGAGACCCTCACCCGTCGACGCGAAGATGATCGGACGACCAGTGACTGAGGCGACCGACAGGGCGGCACCGCCACGTGCGTCGCCGTCGAGCTTCGAGAGCACGACGCCCGTGAAATCGACGCCGTCTTGGAAGGCCTTGGCCGTGGCGACCGCGTCTTGACCGATCATGGCGTCGATGACGAAGAGCACCTCGTCGGGGTCGACGGCCTTGCGGATGTCGCCGGCCTGCTTCATGAGCTCCGCGTCGACGCCGAGACGGCCGGCCGTGTCGACGATGACCGTGTCGTACTGCTTGGTCTCGGCGAACTTCAGGGCGTCTTTGGCGACCTTGACCGGATTGCCGACGCCGTTTCCGGGCTCGGGGGCGAAGACCGGCACGCCGGCCTGCTCGCCGACGATCTGCAGCTGCGTGACCGCGTTGGGTCGCTGGAGGTCGGCCGCGACGAGAACAGGGGTGTGCCCGTCTTTGACCAGCCACTTGGCCAGCTTGCCGGCGAGCGTCGTCTTGCCTGCACCCTGGAGGCCGGCGAGCATGATCACCGTCGGCGGCTTCTTGGCGAACTGCAGACGACGCTGCTGGCCGCCCAGAATGGCCACGAGCTCCTCGTTGACGATCTGCACGACCTGCTGAGCGGGGTTGAGCGCCTTGTTGACCTCGTCGCTCAGGGCGCGTTCGCGCACCTTGCCGGTGAAGTCCTTGACCACGTCGAGCGCGACGTCGGCGTCGAGGAGGGCGCGCCGGATCTCGCGCACCGTGCCGTCGACATCGGCCGCCGAGAGCTTGCCCTTGGTGCGGAGGTTCTTGAAGGTATCTGCCAGACGGTCAGACAGCGTTCCGAAAGTAGCCATGATCGACCCAGTTTAACGGGCGGATGCTGTGAGCTCGCGCGATTTCGCGCCCGGCGTCACGAGTCGTGCGTGTCGATGTTGACGACGTCGCCCCGGATGTCGAAGCTCACCGTGAGCAGAGCATCCGTCTCGTCGGGGCTGATCGAGTAGTCGAAGGTGGCGAACACCTCGTCTTCGTTCGAGTTGTCGGGCTGGATGACCACCCGCAGCAGCTGCAGCGAACGGAGCACGTCGATGGCGATGTCGCCCGAGCTGTACACCAGCAGGTCGACCAGGCTGTCGCCGAGTTTCTCCACGTTCTCGTCGATGTAGGTCGTGGTCGCCGACGCCTGCGAGCTCAACTCCGCGATCAGAGCATCCCGTGCCCGTGAATCGAATCCCTCCAGCGCCTGGATGAGCGCCGCTGCCGCATCCAGCGCGTATTCGGTCACCGCCGACTCGCTGTCGGCCTGCAGCTCGACCTCGACCACCTGCTCCGAGAGGTCGGCGGAATCTGCCCAGGCGAGGCCACCGCTCGCGGTCTCGTCGATGATGCCGAAATAATCGTGTTCGATCGCCATGCGGTTCCCCTATCCGACCAGCTGCTGCGCGAAGACGTGCGGCGTGAATCCGGTGAGGTCGTTGATGCCCTCGCCCTGGCCGACGAGCTTGATCGGAATCCCCGTCTTCTCCTGCACGGCGAGCACGAACCCGCCTTTGGCCGACCCGTCGAGTTTGGTGAGCACCAGCCCGGTCACGCCCGCGTGCTCGATGAAGGCCTCCGCCTGTGCGAGCCCGTTCTGACCCGTGGTCGCGTCGAGCACCAGCAGAACCTCGGAGATGGGAGCCTGCTTCTCGACGACGCGCCTGATCTTGGACAGCTCGTCCATCAGGCCGCCCTTGGTCTGCAGTCGGCCGGCGGTGTCGATGATGACGATCTCGGTGCCGTTCTGCTTGGCCAGCTCGACCGTCTGGAACGCGACCGAGGCGGGATCCTGCCCCGGCTGCTGCGGACGCACGATCTGCGCCCCGGCACGCTCGGCCCAGGTCGCCAGCTGCTCGACGGCGGCGGCGCGGAACGTGTCGGCGGCCCCGACGACCACCGTGCGGTCGTAGGTGCGGAGGAACTTGGCGAACTTGCCGATCGTGGTCGTCTTGCCGACGCCGTTGACACCGACGACGAGCACGATGGCAGGGCGCTCGCTGAGCTTCAGCGTGGGATCGAGCTTGGAGAGGCGCTCCTCGAGACTCTCGCGGAGCATCCGCTGCAGGTCGGCCGGATCGGTCGTGCGGTAGCGCTCGACTTTCGCACGCAGGTCGTCGACGATCGCCTCCGTCACGTCCGGTCCGAAGTCGGCGGTGATGAGCGCAGTCTCGAGATCGTCCCAGGTCGTATCGTCGATGGTCTTCTTGGCGAACATCCCCCGGAGGGCGTTCGACAGTGACCACGGGGTGCGTTCTGCCATAAGCACGAGCCTAGTTGTTACGGTGAAGCATGTTCGCTCTCATCCGCCTCTCCGCCGAGCTGTCCGAACAGTTGATCGCGGTCGAGTTGGGGGGTGAGGATGCGGTGCACCAGGCCCGCACGCGGGTGCGCCGCCTGCGCAGCGTGCTGAGTGTCTACCGGCGGGCGTTCAACAAGGCCGCAGCGAACGACCTGCGCCACCGGCTCCGCTCACTCGGCCATGCCCTCGGCGACGCTCGCGACCTCGAGGTGCGTGCCAGGTCCCTCGAGGATCTGCTCGCGGCCGAGACCGCGCCGGACGTCGTGGATGCGGTGCTCGGCTTCGCGGAAGAGGCGCACCGGGGCTACGAAGCGGCGGAACGCTCGCTGCTGGCGCATCTCCGCGCTCGGCCCCACCGCATCCTGCTGGCGGACCTGCAGGAGTTCGCCGCGGTGCCGCCGCTTCGGAAACGGGCGACGAAGCATCCGGACGACCTGATCGAGACGGCCCTGGACAACGCTCTCGACCGCGTCCGCCACGGCGGTTCGGACACGCTGGAGGAACGACACCAGCTGCGCAAGGCCGCGCGCAGGCTCCGCTACGCCGCGGAGGCCGTCTCCGACACGCGCGACGTGTCGGAGGTCGCGGCGGCGGCCGAAGACGTGCAGGATGCGTTCGGGGACAATCGCGACCTCATCCTGCTGGCCCGCCATTTGCGCGAGCGCGCCTCGGCGACCGAGCTCAGCGCATCCGCGACCGCCGGAATCGCCCGCCTCGCCCTCGTCACCGAAACGGCCGCGGCCGAGCGCCTCAGCGACGCCGACCCCGCCCTGCGCGCCCTGCGCGAGGTCTAGGAGGCCTGCTCCTGGGCGATCCGCTGGCCGACGACGGCGGAGACGCCGTCCTGCCGCATCGAGACGCCGTAGAGCGCGTCCGCGATCTCCATCGTGCGCTTCTGGTGCGTGATCACGATGAGCTGACTCGATTCGCGCAGGTCTTCGAAGATCGTGAGAAGGCGACCGAGGTTCGCGTCGTCGAGGGCCGCCTCGACCTCGTCCATGATGTAGAACGGACTGGGGCGAGCCTTGAAGATCGCGATCAGCAGCGCGACCGCGGCCAGCGACCGTTCGCCGCCGGAGAGCAGTGAGAGTCGCTCGATCTTCTTGCCTGCCGGCTTCACCGAGACCTCGATGCCCGTCGTGAGCATGTCGTCGGGGTCGGTGAGCGAGATGCTGCCGGTTCCCCCCGGGAACAGGATCGGGAACACGTACCCGAACGCGGCCTTCGTGTCCTCGAACGCCGACTCGAAGATGGTCTGCATCTTCTCGTCGATCTCCTCGATGATCGTCAGGAGGTCCTTGCGCGTGTTGCTGAGGTCGGTGAGCTGTTCGGTGAGGAATTTGTGGCGCTGCTCGAGCGCGGCGAACTCCTCGAGCGCCAACGGGTTCACCCGGCCGAGCTGGGCGAGCTTGCGCTCGGCGGTCGCCAGGCGCTTCTGCTGGCGCTCGCGGTCGAACGGCGTGGTCTCGACCTGGGCCGCCTCGGGGCCTTCGCCGGCTCCTCCGGTCTCCGGATGCGCGGCCTCCTCGTCGACGTCGTCCGGCTCGGCGCGCAGAGCGACATCCACGGGAACAGGGACCTCGGGGCCGTACTCGGCGACGAGGACGTCCTCGACGAGTCCGAGCTCGCTTCCTGCCCGTTCCAGCAGGGTCGAGAGATGCAGCTTCTTCTCGTAGATCTGCAGCTCGAGACCGTGGACGCTCTCGGTGATGGTCTGCAGACGTTCGCGGAGGGCGTTCTCCTCGCGGCGCAGCGTGGAGAGCTCCTCGTTCTGGCTGGCTCGCCGCGCCTCGGCGGCAGCGAGTTCGACCCGTGCCTGCGCCACGGACCGGTCTGCCGAGTCGAGCACGGCAGGCAACGCTTCGATCACCCGGGTGGCGGCGTCGACCTGGCGGCGGCGGATGACCGCCCGGCGAGCGGCCTCCTCGGCGGCAGCGCGCTCCGAGTCCAGCTGACGGGCCAGCGCCTCTCCCCTGGCCTGCTCGGCCCGTACGCGCTCCTTGGCCGTCTCCACGGTGAGTCTGGCTTCGACCTCGGCCTCGCGCGCAGCATCCAGTTCGGCGGACAGCGTGTCGCGCGCGCTCACGTCGAGCATCGGCCGCGGCCGCGAGCGAGCGGTCTCCAGTTCCGATTTCGCCTTATCGGAGGCCGCTTCGGCCTCGGCCACCCGATCGCCCGCCAGGGCGAGAGCCGAGCTCAGCCGCTCGTACTCGGCCTGGGAGGCCTCGAGCTGCACCTTCAGCCGGTTCAACTGCTCGGTCTGCGCCGCGAGCTTGGCGTCGAGCTCGCGAAGCGCGCCCAGCGCGGACTGGGACTGCTCCTTGGCCACCTGCAGCACCCCTCGCTGCTCGGCGAGTGCGAACCTGGCCCGGTCGATCAGCGAGGTGACCTCGCCGAGGCGGTCCTCCGCAGCATCCCGATCGGCGATCAGCTCGATGCGGCTCTGTTTCGCGCCGGATCCACCACGCAGCACGTAGTCGGTCAGCACGTCACCGCTCTTCGTGATGATCGTCACCGGTCCGCCGAGCGCGCGTTTCGCGTAGGCGGCGTGAGCGGCCCGGGCGGCATCGAGGTCGTCGGCGATCGCCGTGAGAGCGAGGATGCCGAGCACTCCGGCGGGCGCCTCGACCACCGAACGGGCGGCCACGACCCCGGCGACGCCTCCGAGATCGACGACGGCGGCGTCCGCGTCGGCGATGATGACCTCGACCCGGCCCAGATCGTCGGTGGAAGCATGGGCGACCGCCTCGAAGGCGCGGTCGCGGTCTTCGGCGAGCACGGCATCCGCGAGCGAACCAAGGGCGGCAGCGATCGACGCCTCGAAGCCCGGATGCACGCGGATGTGCTCCGCGACCAGCCCGCGGACTCCGGGCAGCCGCGCGGCGACGAGGGCTGCGGAGCCGTCCTTCTGGTCGAGGGCGAGGGACAGCGCGCTCGTGCGCGCGGCGAGGGCGTCGCGTTCGCGCTCCAGGGTGTGCAGTTCCTCGCGGAGACGCTCGATCTCGCCTTCCGCTTCGAACACGTCGGCCTGGGCAAGCTCATACGCCTCATCGAGGTTTCCCTCGCCGATGTCCGCCGTCGCCGCCTCAGCCTCCCTCGCGGCGAAATCGGCACGGGCCTTCTCGCGCCGCTCGGTCGCGGCATCGTGTGCGTTCTGCTGCCGCAGCACCTCCCCGCGGACGGCCGCCAGCCGCTGGGCGGCCGCGTCCGCCTGCCCGCCCAGCTTCGAGATCTCGAGGTCATGGCGGGAGACCAGCGCGCTCTGGGCCGCGATCTCCTCATCGACGGAGTCGAGCCGGGACCTCGCCGACCGGGTCGCCGCCTGGGCGTCGGTCCAGGCCTTCTCGGCGCCGGTCACGACCGTACGCAGACGATCGACCTCGTCGCGCGCATCCTGAACCATCTGCGGGCTCACGCTCGGACCGGAGTCGGGCGCATCCGCCTGACTGCCGAGGAGAGCGAGCCGCTGGTTGGCCATCGTGTAGAGGTTGCGGAGCCGCTCCTGCACCGACTCGAGCCCGAAGGCGGTGCGGCGCGCCACATCCACCTCGTCACCCACCTGAGCCTGCTCGAGCCTGCCCACACGGAGCTGCTTCTGCTCGAGCTGCTCCTGCAGGACGATGCGTTCGCTGTGGCGCTCCGACTCGGTTCGGCCGTGATCGTCGAGAGCCGTGCGGAGGGTGACGACCTCGTCCGCGAGAAGGCGCGCCCTCGCGTCGCGGACGACGGCGGCGATCGACTGCGCCTCCCTGGCGATCTCGGCCTGGTGCCCCAACGGCTTCAGCTGGCGGCGGATCTCGCCCGCCAGGTCGCTCAAGCGGGTCAGGTTGGTCTGCATCGCCTCCAGCTTGCGGAGGGTCTTCTCCTTGCGGCGACGGTGCTTCAGGATGCCCGCAGCCTCTTCGATGAAGCCGCGCCGTTCTTCCGGGCTGGCGCGCAGCACCGCATCCAGTTGCCCCTGGCCGACGATGACGTGCATCTCGCGGCCGAGTCCGGAGTCGCTGAGCAGCTCCTGCACGTCGAGCAGCCGGCACGCGGAACCGTTGATCGCGTACTCGCTCCCGCCGTTTCGGAAGAGCGTGCGCGAGATCGTCACCTCGGAGTACTCGATCGGCAGAGCGCCGTCGGAGTTGTCGATCGTCAGCGTCACCTCGGCACGGCCGAGCGGGCCGCGGGTGGAGGTTCCGGCGAAGATGACGTCTTCCATCTTTCCGCCGCGGAGGGTCTTCGCGCCCTGCTCGCCCATGACCCAGGCGAGCGCATCCACCACGTTCGACTTGCCGGAGCCGTTCGGCCCGACGACACAGGTCACGCCCTGTTCGAACGCGAATGTGGTCGGTTGTGCGAAGGACTTGAAGCCCTTGAGCGTCAGGCTCTTCAGATACACCTGACCGCCCTTTCCTGGAAGTTGTCGCCGATACCTGGGGCAAATTTACCGGAACACCGCCCCAGGTACCGGACCGACACTGTGCCAGGGCTACCCGACGCCGAGGTACGCCTCTTTGATCGCGGGGTTGGCGAGGAGCTCCTTGCCCGTGCCCGACTGGGTGATCGAGCCCGTTTCGAGCACGAAGCCCCGGTCGGCGCGCGCGAGCGCCTGGTTGGCGTTCTGCTCGACGAGGAGGATGGTCGTGCCCTGATTGTTGATCTCGCTGATGATCGAGAAGATCTGCTTGATGAACTGCGGGGCGAGACCCATGGAGGGCTCGTCGAGGAGGAGCAGGCGCGGCGCCGACATGAGCGCGCGTCCGATCGCGAGCATCTGCTGCTCACCACCGGACATCGTTCCACCCACCTGGGTCTTCCGTTCGGCCAGCCTCGGGAACAGCGAGAACACCCGCTCGAAGTCGGCGTCCATCCCGCTGCGGTCCTTACGGCCGAACGCACCCATGTCGAGGTTCTCGTAGACCGTCATGCCGGGGAAGATCCCCCGGCCCTCCGGCGCCTGCGAGATGCCGCGGACGACACGGATGTGCGCCTTCATCTTCGTGATGTCCTGACCGTCGAAGAAGATCGATCCCTTCGACGGGTTCAGCAGCCCGGAGATCGTCTTCATCGTGGTCGACTTGCCGGCCCCGTTCGCCCCGATCAGGCTGACGATCTCGCCCTCCTCGACGGAGAAGGTCATGTCGTGGATGGCCTCGATGCGCCCGTAGGAGACGCTCACGTTCTTCAGCTCAAGCAACGTCATCTTCAGGCTCCCCCAGGTAGGCGGCGATCACGCGCTGGTCGTTGCGAATCACGGCCGGAACGTCGTCGGCGAGTTTGCGGCCGAATTCCAGTACGACGATACGGTCGGTGACACCCATCACCAGCCGCATGTCGTGCTCGATCAGCAGCACGGTGTACCCGTCGGCCCGGATGGTGCGGATGAGGTCCATCAGGTCCTCTTTCTCCGCCGGGTTGAAGCCGGCGGCCGGCTCGTCCAGGCAGAGCACCTTGGGATCGGTCGCCAGCGCTCGCGCGATCTCCAGCCTCCGCTGGTAACCGTACGGCAGCTGCCGGGATGCGGTGGTCGCCAGGTCGGCGATGCCGACGAACTCGAGCAGCGCCATTCCGCGCTCGATGGCGGACTTCTCCTCGCGGGTGTGGCGCGGGGTGCGCACCAGGGCGCCGGGGACGCTGGTCTTGTGCCGCGCATCCAGCCCCACCACGACGTTCTCGAGGGCGCTCATCTCGCCGAACAGGCGGATGTTCTGGAACGTGCGCGCCAGCCCGAGACGCGTGATCTGGTGCTGCTTCTGACCCTTGATCGACTTGCCCTCCAGCAGCACGTCGCCGCTGGTCGGCCGGTAGACCCCGGTCATCGCGTTGAAGCACGTGGTCTTGCCGGCGCCGTTCGGGCCGATCAGGCCGAGGATCTCCCCGCGCTTGATGTCGAAGCTCACGTCGTCGAGGGCCAGCAGGCCGCCGAACTTGACCGTGAGGTTCTTCACCTCGACGATGCTGTCGCCGACCTCGACCGCGATCTCGCGATCGGGCGCCGCGGCCGCGGCGACCTCGAGGTCGACGTCGAGCTCCGCGAGGGCGTCCGGGTCTGCGCCCGGCGCGAGGCCTTCGGGAACGTTGTCCTTCGGGTCGGTCATGACGGGTCTCCCTTCGGCGTCGGGGTCGGGTTCGGGGCCGGTGTCGCGCCGGTGCTCGCCGATGGTGGCGGCGACTTCGGTTTGTCGACCAAATACTTGTACCAGGTCCGCCCGTAGGCGAGCAGGCGCTGCTTGGCCGGGACGAGACCCTTCGCCCGGAAGATCATCAGCACCACCAGGGCGACCCCGAAGATCAGGTACTTGTAGTCGGCGATGGCCGTGAAGCGGAGCGGGATGTACGCCACGATCGCGCCACCCAGCAGAGCGCCGACCTTGTTGCCTGTGCCGCCGAGCACGACCGCCGCGAGGAACAGGATCGAGGTCTGCACGTCGAACTTCTGGTTGTTCACGAAGCCGACCTGCCCGGCGAACAGTGCGCCGGAGAGCCCGCCGACGGCAGCGCCGATCGCGAACGCCCACACCTTGTACTTGAAGGTGGGAACGCCCATGATCTCGGCCGCGTCCTCGTCCTCCCGGATCGCGATCCAGGCACGACCGACGCGGCTCCGCTCCAGGTTTCCGACCAGCAGCAGGATGACGATGATGACCGCCAGGGTCAGCCAATACCAGGGCACGCCGTTCGAGTTCGAGAAGATCGGAATGCCGTTCGCATCCTCGCCGGGCGGGTGCCCCACGTTCTGGAAGCCGACCTGCCCCTTCAGCGCCGGGATGATGGTGGCCAGGATGCGCACGATCTCACCGAAGCCGAGCGTCACGATGGCCAGGTAGTCACCGCGCAGGCGCAGCGTCGGCACGCCGAGCACGACTCCGAAGATCATCGCGACGGCCATCGCGGCCGGGATGGTCCACAGGTACGG
The DNA here is from genome assembly GCF_042882245.1 of Leifsonia sp. NPDC058230. Taxonomy (NCBI): domain Bacteria; kingdom Bacillati; phylum Actinomycetota; class Actinomycetes; order Micrococcales; family Microbacteriaceae; genus Leifsonia; species Leifsonia sp. NPDC058230. The sequence goes on from NZ_JBHVWM010000002.1 coordinate 54,070, forward strand.
GATCTTCACGAACGGCGAGTCCGGGCTGGTCAGCATGGCCGCCGTGTACGAGCCGACGGCGAAGAAGGCCACGTAGCCGAGGTCGAGGAGTCCGGCGTAGCCGACCACGACGTTCAGGCCGACCGCGATCAGCGCGTAGACCGCCATGCTGAAGCAGGCCAGCGGCCAGTCGTTGCCGGGTTCAGTGGTCAGCGGGAAGAAGTTCAGGTAGGGCAGCGCGACAGCGGCCGCCACCACGATGAGCATCCACAGCCACTGAATCTGGCGGGGAAGGCCGTTCCAGCGGTCACGGAAGGCCAGGAACGGGCCGCCCCGCTTGCGCCGTGCCTCCGCCGCATCCGCCGCCTGTTCGCTTCTCGCGTCGGGCAGGACCTTGGGTCCTTCTGTCGTGCTCATGCTCTGCTCCTCCCCAGTGAGGTACCGAGGATGCCCGTGGGCTTGACCAGCAGAACGAGCACCAGCACCACGAAGGCGATGACGTCCGTCCACTGCGAGTCACCCAAGAGGATCTGTCCGTAGTTTCCGATCAATCCGAGCAGAAGTCCACCCAAAAGTGCTCCTCGGACGTTGCCGATGCCGCCGAGCACCGCGGCGGCGAACGCCTTGATGCCGAGCACGAATCCGCCGGTGTAGATGACACCGGAAGGCACGAGCATCACGTAGAACAACGCCGCGGCGCCGGCCAGGAGGCCGCCGAGCACGAACGTGATCACGATGATCCGCTCCTTGTTGACGCCCATCAGGGTCGCCGTGTCCGGGTCCTGCGCCACCGCGCGGATGCCGCGGCCGGTGCGGGTGCGCCGGATGAACATGTCCGTGAGGACCATGAGGACGACCGCGGCGACCACGATGATGATCGACGTGGTGTTGATGATCGTGCCGAACACGTCGAACACCGGGATCGCGCGGTACATCGTGACAGCGGGCTCAGCGTTCGCGCCCCGGATCACGAAGATCAGCGACTGGATCGCGAACGACGCACCGATGGCCGTGATGAGGAACGCCAGGCGAGGTGCGTTGCGTCTTCGCAACGGCCTGTATGCGATCCGTTCCAGGAGGAAGGCTGTGACGGCGGAGGCGAGCATGCCGACGATGAGCGCGAGCAGTATGTCGCCGATGATCGCCGCCAGCGAGAGGTTCGGAGCCGACGGCCCGAAACCGAGCGAGGTGAGCGTGATGACGACGCCGTACGCGCCGACGATGAACACCTCGGAGTGCGCGAAGTTGATGAGGTTGAGCACACCGTAGACGAGCGTATAGCCGACGGCGATCAGGCCGTAGATGGCGCCGAACGTGAGGCCGTCGAACGTGGCGCTCCAGAAGTTCTGTATGAGGGAAGGGACATCGAAGTTGATCCACGAGTTTTCGAGGACCGGGTGGAGGACGAGCAGTTCGAGCATTCAAGCATCCAGATCGATGGGGAAGGGATCAGGTCGATCCGATCGGGAGCGGACAGGTAGAACGCAGGGATGCCGCGGGTCGCGCGGTGGCGACCCGCGGCATCCTCGAGGTGTCGCGCTATCCGATGGTTCCGATCGGGACGATCTTTCCGCCCTCGACCTTGTAGCCGTAGACGGTCGGCGCCTGGAGCTCGCCTTCGGAGTCCCACTTGTAGTGCTTGCTCAGTCCGTCCTTGTCGTATGACTTGACGAACTCCTTCAGGTCGGCCCGGGTCGTCTTGCCCTGGTCGATGCCCGAGAGCAGCACGGTCGCGGCGTCGTAACCCTCGATGGAGTACGTGCCGGGCTCGGCGCTCGCGAGCGTCTTGTATGCCTTCTCGAAGTCCGGGATCAGTTCGCCCGGGATGCAGGGGCAGGTGAAGTACGCGTTGCTGGATGCGTCGCCGGCCAGCTTGATGAACTGGTCGTCCTTCACGCCATCCGGTCCCACGAACGTTCCCGTGTAGCCCTTCGCCACCAGCTGCTGGTCGAACGGAGCACCCTCGGCGTAGTAGCCCGAGTAGTAGACCGCATCCGGCTTCGCGTTGATGATCTTGGAGATCACGGCCGAGAAGTCCTTCTGACCGGTGGTCACCTTGTCGGTTCCGACGAGCGCGTCGCCGAGAGCCTTCGAGGTGGTCGTGGCGAGGCCGATTCCGTAGTCGGAGTCGTCCTGCACCAGGTAGACCTTCTTGGCCTCCAGCTTGTCGGTGAGGAACTTCGCCGCCGCCGGGCCCTGAACGGCGTCATTGCCGAGGCCGCGGAAGAAGGTCGTCCAGCCGTTCTTCGTCAGGTCGGGGTTGGTCGCCGACGGCGTGATGTGCACCAGACCCTGCTGCTCGAAGATGTTGCCGGTCGCCTTCGACTCGCCCGAGAACGGGAGGCCGATGACGCCGATGATGTCGGCCTCGTTCACGGCCTGCGTGACCGGGCCCGTCGCCTTGTTCGGGTCACCCTCGGTGTCGAACTTCTTGAACGCCACCTGGCACCCGGCGTTGGCCTGGTTGTGCTGGTCGATCGCGAGCTGGACACCGTTGTAGATGTTGATACCCAGCTGGGCGTTGGCGCCGGTCTCCGCTCCGACGTAGCCGATGGTCAGGCCGGCCGGACAGGTCGCCTTTCCGTCGCCGGCGGGGAGCACCGCATCCGCCGGGGTCTCGATCGACGTGATCGCGGGAATGTCGATTTTCGACCCCGAACTCGTCGAATCCCCCGTGGACGCCTGATTGGCGCACCCAGCCAGGAAAAGAGCGACCGACGCTGCAACGGCGGCTCCTACGATGACTTTCTTTCGTAACATCTGATTCTGCCTCTCGACGTGAATCCGTTATGAAACGGCGTGGTCGCCGCTTCGCACCACGAATATGTGTGCCGAGACTACAGCCAATGCAACTATTCGCAACGCACTTTTCGACGCAGATTTACACGATTGCAACCAAAACGACCCGCCCTGTTCACAGCTGGGGCTCCTCGATAGGCTGGTGGCTCCGGGAGCACGAGGAGGTGCCGGAGGATGCGCGAGACCCCCGCGCCGACCATCGCAGAGCTGACCATCCCCACCAGCGTGGGCGTCCCGGAGTCGGCTGCGTTCGAAGCAATGGTCGCCGTGATGAACGGCGTCCAGGTCTCCCTGTGGAACAACGACGACTTCGTGTACTCGGCCGAGGCGGAGCTCGCCTCACTGCGCGCCCAGGAGTTCCACGAGAAGATCGTGTTCATCGCGGTGGTCGACGGCGTGATCGTCGGGCGTGTCATCGCCGATTTCCCGCTCGAACAGGATGCGGTGACGGCCACGCTGCTCGTCGATGTCGTGCCCGCCCTCCGTGGCCGCGGCATCGGCTCGGCGCTTCTCGCGAAGGGTGAGGACATCGTCGCCGACGGCGGACGCACCATCATCGCGGCGTACACCGAGCATCCGGTCGCCACGCTGCACGACGGCCCGGTGGTGCGGGCGGAGGTGGGGCCGAGCGGGCTGCCCGCGGATGCCCCGGACGTCCGCTTCGCGCAGCACCACGGCTACCGACTCGGGCAGGTCGAGCGGTTCAGCTGCCTCGACCTTCCGATGCCCGACGAGCGCAAGAATGCCCTGCTCGCGGATGCCGTGGCACACTCGCGCGACTACCGCACGGTCAGCTGGTGGCGCGCGGCGCCCGACGAGCTCGTCGACGAGTTCGCCGCCCTCAAGGAGCGGATGACCGTCGACATCCCGCAGAGCGGCATCGCCCTCGACGACGAGCAGTGGACCGCCGCGCGGGTGAGGGAGCACGAGAACGAGCTCGACGCGCGCGGCGAGCCGCTGCTCACCACCGTCGCCCAGCACATCCCGAGCGGTCACCTCGTGGCCTACACCGAGATCACCGTTCCCGACGACGGCGACAAGGCCGAGCAGTACGACACGCTCGTCGCGGTGGCACACCGGGGGCACCGCCTGGGAGCCCTGGTGAAGCTCGAGAACCTGAGGCGCCTCGCCGCGCATGCGCCGCACATCCGGCGGATTCTCACCTGGAACGCCGACGAGAACGCGCCGATGCTCGCCGTCAACGATGCCTTCGGCTTCGAGCTGCGCGGCCTCACCGGCACCTGGCAGAAGACACTGGCCTAGGCGGCGCGTAGCCGCTGACAGTGCGGGCAGAAGTGCGACGAGCGGTTCATGAACTGCTCGCGGACGATCGGGGTTCCGCAGCGCGGGCACGGTTTGCCCTGCTGGCCGTACACGTTGAGGCTGTGCGAGAAGTAGCCCGAGGCGCCATTGACGTTCACGTACTGCGCGTCGAAGCTCGTGCCGCCCTCGGCCAGCGCCTTGGCCAGCACCAGGCGGACTTCGTTCAGAAGGGTCCGGATGCGCGCGCGGCTGAGGCTGTTCGCCGGCTGCGCATAGTGCAGCTTGGCGGCCCAGAGTGCTTCGTCGGCGTAGATGTTGCCGATGCCGCTGATGAGCGTCTGGTCGAGCAGCGCGCGCTTGATGCCGGTGTTCTTGCGGCCGAGAGCGCGCGCGAAGGCGGCGTCGTCGAACGCCGGGTCGAGCGGATCGCGGGCGATGTGGGACACCTGTGCCGGCACGAGGGGCTCCTCGGTGCCGCGACCTCCCGGAGCGCCGTCGACGGTCGGAACGAGCGTGTCGACGGCCATCGAGCCGAAGATGCGCTGGTCGACGAAGTCGATCCAGAGCTCGCGGCGATCGCCGGACTCCGACCGCGGGGTCTCGATGTGCAACCGGATGCGCAACAGGCCTTTCTCGATGGCACCGGGCTCCCGCACCAGGATCTGGCCGCTCATCCCGAGATGCGCGACAATCGCCTCGTCGGTGCCTTGGAGCGGGATCCAGAGGAACTTGCCGCGCCGCGCCGGCGTCGCCATGACACGACCGGTGGTGAGTTCCTCGAAAGCGCCGGCCAGCGAATCGTGGCGGCGCAGCGATCGTGGTTCGAAGACCTCGACACCGAGAATGGTCGCGTCCGTCACCGCCGGAGCGAGCCCGGCGCGCACGACCTCAACCTCGGGAAGCTCGGGCACGACGTTTCGTGAGTTCGGTCCAGGCGACGAGGGCGGCCGACATCTCGGCCTGCTTCTTGCTCGTCCCCTCGCCGGTGGCGGTGACCAGACCGGGCACCTCGACGGTGGCGTGGAACGTCTTGCTGTGATCGGGACCGGTGTTGGTCACCGAGTAGATAGGCAGCCCGGCTCCGCGATGAGCGGCAGCCTCCTGCAGGCTGGTCTTCGGATCCATCGCGGCGCCGAACCGGTCCGGATCGTCGAGGAGCGGCTCGACGAGTCGCAGCACGAGCGCAGTGGCCTGCTCGCCGCCAACGTCGAGGTAGGCGGCGCCGATGATGGCCTCCACCGTGTCGGCGAGGATGGACGCTTTGTCGCGGCCGCCACTCTGGTTCTCACCACGGCCGAGCAGCAGGAACTCCCCCAGTCCGATGCTGCGGGCCACCTCGGCAAGGGCGACAGAGCTCACGAGACTGGCTCGCCGCTTGGCGAGATCGCCCTCATCGAGGAGGGGGTTCTCGCGAAAGAGCTTGACCGTGACGGCCTGTCCCAGAATCGAATCGCCGAGGAACTCGAGGCGCTCGTTGTTCGGGATGCCGCCGTGCTCGTAGGCATACGAGCGGTGGGTCAGCGCAAGCTCGAGAAGCTCGGGGTCGATATCGACCCCGAGCTTCTCGACGAGCGCAGAGCGGTCGGTCGAATGTCCGGCCATGCCGCTGAAATCAGAGACGCCGGAAATCAGACGTCGGCGACCTTGCGGCCCTTGTATTCGAGGAACAGGGCGGTGCCTGCGGAGTCCTCGACGACCTTGGCGCGGTGCGGGAGGCTGTAGGTGACCTTGCCGTTCTCGATCGTCTTGACGAGCGTGGGGACCTCAGCCTTCCACTGCGAACGGCGGGCGTGGGTGTTGGCGCGCGATTGCTTCCGCTTCGGAACAGCCATGACTAACTCTCTTCTCTGGTTCTGTCGTTGTCGTTGTCGGCAGGAACATCCTGCGTCACGTTGTCGGAAGCCTGGAAGGCCGCAAGCGCAGACCACCGCGAATCGGTGTTCTCCTGGGGTTTGCGGTCCGGCATTTCCGCCAGCCTCTCGCCCGTCTCGGGGTCGAGTCCGGGGCAATCTGGCCGGCACACCGGCTGAAACGGAAGTGCAAGCACGACCGCATCCCTGATCAGAGGTTCAAGATCCACGTGGTCGTCGTGAACCTCATAATCAAAAGCTTCGTCAGAAGAATACGCGAAAAGTTCCTGGAAATCGACTTGGACAGGCTGTTCGATGTCGATCAGGCAACGCCCGCAGACGCCGACAGCGATCGAATCGGCCTCAGCAGAGACGAGGACGCCCTCGTGCATCGACTCGAGACGCAGGTCGAGATCGATGGTCGCGCCCACCGGGACGCTCACCAGTCCCTCGCCCAGCTTCTCGTCGACGGGCAGGCTGATTCGCGACTCGCGCATCTCCCCGGGACGATGGATGAGGTCGTACACATTGACGGTGTACGGAGTGGTCTTGAACTTGGTCACGATCGACCATTTTACGCCTCAGCTCCTGACAGTTGACCCGACAGACCACCCTGGCGGAATGAGCGACACCGGCAGCAGCGTCGCCTTGGCTCTCAGCGCCGCTCCGGCCTGCGCTTCGAGTGCGTCGAGCACGCGATGGAGGTCGTCGGCGAGACCGACGGCTACTGCGCGCGACGGCGGCCCGTACGCATCCCGCTCGCGCACGGTGAGAAGTCTCGCTATGGCGTCCTCGCCCGGTGTGCCGGCGACGGCGGCCGCTATCCGGGAGGCGAACGCCCGCGGGGTCTCGGTGTCCGGCACCGCCCAGCCGAGGTCACGCGCGGTGTCGCGCAGCTCGTCCCAGGCGATCCCCGCACCGCCCCACTCGTCGGTGAGCCGTCTCAGCCGCTGGCGCCGCCGCACCCGCCGGAAGACGGCGGGAACGAGAAGAAGCGCGATGACGAGAACGGCCACACCGAATCCGGATGCGATCGGCTGGAGCGGCGAGGTGGCAGTGGCGCCGGTGGGACTCGAGAGGTTGGCCGGATCGGTGGGCACGAGTCGCTGCGCTGCGGAGGTCGATGTCGACGTCGGGAGAGGACCGATCGGCGTCGCGCCGACGTCAGGGCGCGTGTAGCTCGGGATGGTGCCCCGGCCGACCGTCGGCTCGAACGGCACCCAGCCGACCCCGGCGAAGTAGAGCTCCGGCCAGGCGTGCAGGTCGTCGCTGGTCACCGTGTACAGACCGGGGTTGTTTGCGGTTCCGCCGCTTGTGGCGCCAGGCAGGTAGCCCTCTGCCACCCGCGACGGGATGCCGAGCGTGCGTGCCATGAGCGCCATCGCCGAAGCGAAGTGCACGCAGTACCCGCTCTTCACCTCGAGGAACCTCGCGATCACCCGGGCGCCGTCGCCGTCGTAGCCTTGGCGGAGCGGGGTCTGGGTCGAGTAGACGAAGTTGTTGTCCCGGAAGTAGTCCTGCAGGGCGACGGCCTTGTCGTACTCGGACTCGGCCCCTTGGGTCGCTGCGATCGCCGTGGACGCGATGATCGGCGGCAGGCTCGACGGGAGGAACAGGTCGCGTTCGATGGACGTGGGGACGAATCCCCCGGCGTTCTTCAGCTGCTCGGCGGTCGGCTGGATGACGAGGCTCGTCGCCGTGTACTTCTGACCCTGGGTGGAGCTGTTCACCCCGCCGATCGTGAGGTCGTCGGGATCCCACGACCACGTGCCGTTCAGGCCCTTGATGCCCTGCACCGGATATGGAACGGGAAGCCAGCGGCTCTGCATGTTGTCGATCTCGATGTTCGTCGTGATCTTCGTGGTCGCCACGCTGTCGGAGAGGCCGAACACTGGTCCGATCGTGTTTCCGGGCGGAAGGCGCTTGGTGTCGCGTTCCCGGTGCTTCCACACGGAGCCGGTGAACTGGTCGAGGGAGGCCAGCTTCAGATACTGACCGCTCGCCGCCGTGGTGGTGTACGTCAGGGTGCGCACGGCCGCTGGACGGCGGAGATCGCGGCCCAGGTCGATGAGCGGGGTGACGGTTCCGCCGATGGAGACGCCGCCCGCGGTGAAGGAGGTCGCACCGCCCCGGTCGAATCCGGGAGCCGTGCCCGAGAGGATGAGGGCGACGGCGATCGACGAAGCCGCGACCGACAGAGACGCCGTGGGCCGGGTCGTTCCCGGCCTCCGCGTGCGGACATCGCACCGCAGCAGCCAGAGGAACGCGGCCGCCGAGGCGGCGAGGGCGAACGGATCGAGTCCGTCGCCGAGCAGCGCGGCGGGCACGACCAGCACGCCGGCGATCCACAGTGCCGTGAGTGCCGGGATCCGGAAGGCTATCGCGGACGCATCGAGCAGGATCGCGATCAGGCAGCCGCCCCCAACCACCAGGAACATGAACTCGGGCAGGGCTTCCGCCGGTGTTCCCTGCTGATAGATCGACAGCATGGCCTGGTTCGCCAGATCTTCGAACCGAACGAAGGTCGCCGGTGTCGGCAGGAGGCCGATCAGCCCCGTCCCCCGGCCGAAGACGAGGGTCATGATCATCGCGAACTCGACCAGGAGCAGAAGAGGCACCCAGCGACGGTGCACGCCGAGCATCCTGAGCCCGGCACCGGTGACAAGGATCACGGATGCCGACAGCAGCAGGGCGAACCACCAGCCTGCGCCCTCGATCAGCCCGAACAGAGCGAAACTGAGCGCGAGCACCTGCAGCAGCAGGGCACCGGTCAGCCGCCAGTATCCCGGGCGGCGGGTGCGCACGCCCGCGATGGCGGCAGAGCCGACAGCGGTCTCGCTAGCCACCGAGCATCGCCGCCCTCTGCCCGTGCATGGCGCGCTGCCAGCAGTCGGCCGGTTCGTCGCCGGCCGCGAACGGCACGCACAGCCAGCCCGCGTCGACGAGCACCTCGCTCACGTCCGGGGGCGCGGACTGGGCGACGAAGGCGACCGCCGGATCGCACATGGAGCGGAGTGCCGCCAGCGCGCCCAGCTCGTCGAGCGTTCCGCCGGAGAGCACCGCGAACACCGGGACCGCCCGGCCGGAGCGCCGTAGCCCTGCGGCGAGTTCGGCGACGGCGTCGTCACGGCCGGCGGCGTCCTGGTCCACCGCCGCCAGATCGGCGAGGAGCAGCCGATCGGCGCTTCCGACATCGTAGGTGGGCGTCGCCGATCCGAGGGTGCCTGTTCGTCCCGCCCCGCTCCGGCCGGAGAGCTGGCGCGAACCGGTCTCCACGACGCTCACCACGAATCCCTGGTCGAGCAGATGCACCCCGATCGAGGCGACCAACTCGACGAGGGTCTCGAATTCCGCATCCGTGCCGGCGCCGGTTCGAGTGTCGAACAGCATCCACGCCTCGGGATTGCTGCGCTGCTCCTCTTGGCGCACCATCAGCTTGTCGTGGCGTGCCGTCGCCCGCCAGTGAACGCGTCGCAGCGGGTCGCCCTGCCGGTACTCGCGGGCGATCAGCTCGTCGGCACTCGGGATGCTGTGACGCAGCAGCTCGTGCTCGGTGCCCTCGCTGCGGGCGATGTCGAGGTCCCCCGTGCTCAACGCCTGCACCCGCGGGGTGACCACGAACTGACGGGGCTGCCCGAGGGCGTATTCGGCGAAGGCGAGCCCGAAGGGATCGGTGCGGCTGACGATCAGCGGGCCGACCGGATGCGATCCCCGGTGCATCGCGCGCACCTCCTGCCGCAGCACGATCGTGTCGCGCCCGTGTGCGACGTTCGACTGGTGCGCGCCCAGCCGCGGGAACGGCGCCGAGGGTTGGACGCCGACCGCCGGAGGCGCGTACTCCCGCCAGCGCGCGGGCGGGCTGGGACGAGGGGACTCGTTGCGCGCCGTCGTGACGACGCTCGCCGTCTCGCCCACACCGACGATGTCGGGGTGGAAACTGCGGGTGACGGTCAGACGCGGCCGGTCCATCGTCACCGAGATCATGCCCGCCAGCGGGAGCACGGTGAGGAACAAGCCGACGAAGAGAACATCGGTGCGGCCGAACGCCGCCGAGACGACCAGGGCGACGACGCCGATCCCGAACAGCACCCAGCCCCGACCCGTCGGCCGCGGCTTGCGGACCGGCGACGAGGAACGAGCGCGCCGGGGCATGGCTCAGCCCGCCGAGCCGGACCTGGCCGAGCCCGGCCGCGCCGCACCCGAACCGGACCCGATCGCACCCGATCCCACCGGGACCGGGGTCGACGCCACGATCCGCCGCACGATGTCGGCGATCACCGGTGCGCTCTCGTGGTGATGCCCGAGCGCCCGACTCGTCGGCAGCAGGCGGTGCCCGAGCACGGGAACGGCGAGCGTGTCGATGTCGTCGGGCAGCACGAAGTCACGGCCGTCGAGTGCCGCCTTCGCCTTGGCTGCTCGCACCAGCTGGAGGGTCGCGCGCGGGCTCGCGCCGAGCCTCAGGTCCCGATCCTCGCGGGTGGCCCGGACGAGGTCGACGGCGTACTGCTTCACCGGAGTGGACGCGAACACGCTCCGAGCCGTCGTCATCATGGCCCGCAACTCCGCCGAGGTCACCACCGGTCCGATCCGGGAAAGCGGGCTCGAGGTGTCGCGTCCCGTCAGCATCGCCATCTCGGAGTCGTCGTCGGGATAGCCCATGGCGATCCGCGCCATGAAGCGGTCGCGCTGTGCCTCGGGAAGGGCGTACGTGCCCTCCATCTCGACCGGGTTCTGCGTCGCGACGACGATGAACGGCGCGGAGAGCGGATAGGTCGACCCGTCGACGGTGACCTGGCGCTCCTCCATGCACTCCAGCAGGGCGGACTGCGTCTTCGGACTCGCGCGGTTGATCTCGTCGCCGATGACGATGTTCGCGAACACCGCGCCCGGCTTGAACTCGAACCGGCGCTCGGCCTGGTTGTAGACCGACACGCCCGTCACATCGCTCGGAAGCAGGTCGGGGGTGAACTGGATGCGGCTGACGGTGCAATCGACCGACTTGGCCAGCGCTTTGGCGAGCATCGTCTTGCCCACGCCCGGCACATCCTCGATGAGGAGATGGCCTTCGGCGAGGAGGACGGTCAGCGCGGTTCGGACGGCGTCGTGCTTGCCGTCGATCACCGACTCGACATTGACCGTGATCTGCTCGGCCCGGCGGCGCAGCTCTTCCAGGTCCATGCCTGCGGCGGCATCCCCCGCGGGCTCGGAGGGGGCGACGGACGATTCCGTCGGCTGGCGGGTCGCGTAACTGTTCATGTCTCCTGCAAGTACTCGTAGACGGCGGTGGGAACGTACGGGCTGACATCTCCCCCGAGCGCGGAGACCTGGCGCACGAGGGAGCTGGACAGGTGGGCGTTGGCCGGGTTCGGCAACAGGAAGACCGTCTCGACAGCGGCCAGGTGCCGGTTGACGATCGCCATCGGCGTCTCGTAGGCGACGTCGACCTGTGAGCGGATGCCCTTGACGAGCACGTGTGCGCCGACATCGGTGCAGTAGTCGACCAGAAGGCCCACGCTCCAGGATGCGACCACGATGTTGCCGAAGATGCCCGCGTCCTCGATCGACCGCTCGAGCAACGACACCCGCTGCGCGATGGGCAGGAGGGCCGACTTGTCGGGGTTGTGCACCACGAGAACGTGCACCTCGTCGAAAATGCCGGCGGCACGTTCGATCACATCGAGGTGCCCGAGAGTGACCGGGTCGAACGATCCAGGGACAACGGCGATCCTGTTCATAGAGCATCAGACTATCTCGACGTTCCCGGCATTTCGTTGTGAATCCGTTACCGAACCGGCGGCCGGGTCTCAGTGGCCCGGACTCACTCAGGATTTGGCGAGGAACGCGCGCTCGCTCTCGTCGAGGCGTCGTGCCAGAGCGGCGGCGAGGGCGGGATGCGCCCCCAGCCCGTCGCCCGATTCGAGCGTCTCCTGCGCGGCCGTCCGCGCTTCCGAGATGAGCTCCCCGTCCTTCGCGACGCGCAGCAGCCGCAGCGACGATCGGCCGCCGGATTGCCGGCTGCCGAGCACATCGCCCTCGCGGCGCAGCTCCAGGTCGATGTTCGCCAGCTCGAAGCCGTCGAGCGTCGCAGCGACCGCCTCCACGCGCTCTCGCGCGAGCGTCTCCGGCTCGGCGGAGGTGACCATGAGACAGAGCCCCGGGACACCGCCTCGCCCGACACGACCGCGCAGCTGATGGAGCTGGGACACGCCGAACCGGTCGGCGTCGAGGATCACCATCGCCGACGCGTTCGGCACGTCGACCCCCACCTCGATCACCGTCGTGGCGACGATGAGGTCGAGCGCGCCCGCGGCGAACGAACGCATCACCTCGTCTTTGACGTCGGACGACAGCTTTCCGTGGAGGACGCCGATGCGCGCCTCGGCGAACAGCGGATCAGCACGCACCTGTGCCGCCACCGCCTCGACATTCGCAACGGGACGGGCGGGGCCCTCATCGGGAGGACTCTCTTCGCCGTCGTCTTCGGCGTCCTTTCCCGTGATCGCCGGGCAGACGACGAAGACCTGCCTGCCCTTCGAGATCTCCTCGGATGCGCGCTCCCAGATGCGCCTCTCCCAGCCGGGCCGGTCGGCCAACGGCACGACGAAGCTCTCGATCCCCTGCCGGCCTGCCGGCAGCTGCGCGATCGTCGAGACGTCCAGGTCTCCGAAGACGGTCATGGCGACGGTTCGCGGGATCGGCGTCGCCGTGAGCACCAGGACGTGCGGCGGCGTTCCGCCCTTCGCCCGCAAAGCCTCACGCTGCTCGACGCCGAAGCGGTGCTGTTCGTCGACCACGACCAGGCCGAGGTCGAAGAAGGTGACCGCGTCCCCGAGGAGTGCGTGGGTTCCCACGACGATGCGCGCCTGCCCCGACACGGTGCGCAGCAGGGCCTTCTTGCGCTCCGCCGTCGACAGCTGACCGGTGAGCATCGTCGGCATGAGTTGTGCCGCCAGATCGGGCCCGAGCACTCGGACGATCGAACGCAGGTGCTGCGCCGCCAGAACCTCCGTCGGCGCGAGGAGGGCCGCCTGGCCGCCGGAATCCGCGACAGCGAGCATCGCCCGCAGCGCCACCAGGGTCTTGCCCGAACCGACTTCGCCCTGCACGAGCCGATTCATCGGCGCCGTGTCGGCGAGGTCGCGGGCGATCTCGCCGCCGACGGTCGCCTGATCGTCGGTCAGGGCGAACGGGAGCGCCGCATCGAAGCGCTCGAGGAAGCCGCCCGGCGACGGCCGACGCGGGGTCGCGGCGATGGCGCGCGCCGCTGCCCGTTGCTGCAGGAGGGCGGCCTGGAGTACGAAGGCCTCCTGGAAGCGAAGCGCATCCCTGGCACGCTGCCACTGCGCATCCTTCTCCGGCCGGTGGACGAGCTCGAGCGCTTCTCGGAACGGCAGCAGCCCCCGCTCCCGCGAGACCCCACCCGGAACCGGATCGTCGACGGGACCGAGTCCGTCAAGCACCAGAGCGGTCGCCTTCTGCACCTGCCAACTCGCCACGGTGCCGGTCGCGGGATAGATCGGGATCGGCGTCTGCGCCCAGTTCTTCGCTGCCGCGCTGTTCGTGCCGACCTCGCCGCCCTCATCCGGTTCGAACAACTCGTAGTCGGGATGCGCGAGCTGCAGCGCACCCCGGTAGTCGGAGACCTTGCCGGCGAAGATGCCGCGCACGCCCGGCACGAGGTCTTTGGCACGCCAGGCCTGGTTGAAGAAGGTGAGTGTGAGGATCCCCTCGCCGTCGGAGATCTTCACCTCGAGGATCGAGCCGCGTCGCGCCCGCATCGGCCGCTCCTGCACGCGCAGCACCTCGGCGACGATCGTGACGTTCTCGTCGATCGGCAGGTTGGCCAGCGCCGTCAGCTCACCGCGCTTCGCGTAGCGGCGCGGGTAGTGACTGAGCAGATCGGCGACGGTGCGCATCCCGAACGCCTTCTCGAAGGCGCTGGCGGTGCGGCCGCCGAGCACGCCGCTCAGCTTGGCGTCGAGGCTGATCGCGCTCTCGACGGCCGGGGAAGACGCGGAACTCATGGTTCGATCGTACGGGCCGCGTCCGTCAGGGCGGCGAGCTCGGCCACCACGTCGGGGTCCTCGGGCCGCTCGGCGGAGAGCCGCTGCTGGATGGCGAGGGCCTCGTCGGTGCGGCCGAGCAGCCGCAGGCAGTGCGCAAGCGCCCACTCGGCCCAGAAGAGCTGCGTATCGGTGCCGACCTCGCGCGCAGCAGAGAAGGCCGTCGCGAACTCCTCGAGCGCCGCGGACGGGTGCCCGTCGTCGAGCAGAGCGAGTCCGCGATTGTTGTGCAGGGTCACGGCCCAGCGGCGGGTGCGGACGTCGGTGGCGGCCTGCAGCTCGGTCAGCGCTTCGGCCGTCCAATGCGCCGAGCGGGTGTGATCGGCGATGGCGAGCATGTGGGCGGCGTCGACGGCGAGGAACACATCGCCGTCCCGGCGGGCGCGGGACAGCGCCTCCTCGAAGAGCGGGATGGCCTCCTCTTTGCGCCCGGACGAAGTGCGCAGGCGGCCACGCTCGAGCGAGATGCGCACCGCGAGCACCCCCAGCGCCGGCTCCAGGGAGTCGAGCAGGGCATCCGCCTCGTCGAAGCGTTGCTGCAGGCCGAGTGCCCGTGCGCGCTGGGTCTCCAACTCGGCCCGCACCAGTTCGGCACGGTCGGATTCGGCTGCCGCCTGCGCGAAACGTTCCGCAGAGGCGATCGGGTCGTCGAAGTTCCACAGGGCGTCGAGCTCGGACTGGTCGAGTCGTTCGTCCACGACACCATCTTGCTCGGCGAGAGGTCCCGGCCGCTAGGCTCGAATCCACTATGACTCGAATCGTCGCCGGTTTCGCCGGCTCGCTCGCCCTCCAGGTGCCGAAAAGCGGGACGCGACCCACCAGCGACCGGGTGCGGGAGGCGATCTTCTCGGCCCTCGACGCCCGTGACGAGCTCCACGGCGCCCGCGTGCTCGACCTCTACGCCGGGTCTGGCGCGCTCGGCCTCGAGGCCGCGAGCCGGGGCGCCGTCACCGTGATGCTCGTCGAGAGAGACTCCGAAGCGGCCGCCGTCGTGCGCAAGAACATCTCCGCGCTGCTCAAGGCCGCGCCGAAGGATGCGAAACCCAAGATCGAGGTGCGCTCGACGGCCGTGCAGACCTTCCTCGCCGGCTCGGGGTCCACCTACGACCTGGTCTTCATGGACCCGCCGTACGACCTCGGCGAGGACGACCTGCGCGACGCCCTCCTGACCCTGGAACACCGCCTCGGCCCTCACGCGACGATCTGCCTCGAGCGCAGCACCCGCTCGCCCGAGCCGCTCCTGCCGCCCGGCCTCACACTCGACCGGCGCAAGGACTACGGCGACACCGCGCTGTACTGGATCACCCCCGCCTGACCCGGGGCTGCGTGGGATCGTCCGTCAGCCGGCGTGCCCGTTCCAGCCGACATACGGATCCCAACCGCCACGCTCCTCGAAGAGGCGTCCGTCCACCAGCAATCCGGACCCCGCTGCGACGTGACCGATCGGCCGGAAGCCACCGGGCAGTGCCGTTCCCCGCGGGAAGGTCGCCAACAGGCCGTGGTCCTCACCGCCCGTGAGTGCGGTGCGCACGTCGTCGCCGAGGGCAGACGACTCCAGGTCGACGGCGACGCCGCTGTCCTCGGCGACGCGCCGCGCGTCGAGCGCGAGGCCGTCGCTCAGATCGAGCATGGCCGTCGCGCCGGCCAGAGCCGCGAGCGGTCCGTCGGCGATCGGCGGGTTGGGCCGCAACTGAGCGCCGACGGTCTCCGGATGCTCGCGCAGCACCTCCTCGAACCGCGCCCGGTCGGGCTCTCCGTTCTCATCCACCGCCCGCTCGAAGAGCAGCCGGAGGCCCGTCGCCGCCACGCCGAGGGCTCCGGACACCGCGACGACGTCCCCGGCCCGCGCACCGCTCCGGAGCACCGGCCGACGGCCCTGCAGGTCGCCGAACGCCGTCACGGCGATCGTGAACGTGCCGGAGACCGAGAGGTCGCCGCCGACGACGCCGCAGTCGGGGGCGAGCGCAGCACACGCATCCCGAAGCCCGTCGGCCAGGGAGAGCAAATCGGCGACCGGAGTGTCGCTGGGGGCCGCGATGGCGACGACCAGCGCTGTGGGGACGGCGCCCATCGCGGCCACGTCCGAGAGGTTCGTCGCGGCGGCCTTCCAGCCGAGGTCGTACGGCGCCGACCACGCCCAGCGGAAATCCGGGCCGTGCACCATCATGTCGGTGGTGACGACATAGCGGCCGTCAGGCGCGGCGAGCACGGCGGCGTCATCGCCGGGGCCGACGATCGTGGCGAACGACCGCGGCAGGCGCGGGAAGATCTGCTTGAGGGTCTCGCGCTCGGAGGCCTCGCCCAGCGTCGTTCCGGCGGTGGCGCTCCCAGACATCGTCATGCATCAAACGGTAGCCTGAAAGCGATGCCCAGACGCCACACCGCCCTCGCGGTGATCCTCGCCGCCGCCCTTCTCGCCCTCACGGGATGCGCCCCCATCGTCGCCCTCGACGCCGCGCCGGGCTCGAACGACCCCGGCTGCGCCGAGATCAGCGTGCGGCTGCCCGATTCCGTCGCGGGCAAGGCCAAGCGCGAGACGAACGCTCAGGCGACGGGCGCCTGGGGAACGCCCACCGCGGTGCTGCTCCGGTGCGGCGTGAAGCCGATCGGACCGACCACGCAGCCGTGCGTCAACGTGAACGGCATCGACTGGGTGCTGATGACCGATCCGGCCGCGAAGACGATCGTCTACCAGACCTTCGGGCGCGTCCCGGCGACCGAGCTGATCATCGACCATGTCTCGGGCGTGTCCGACTCGGCGGTGCTGCCCGAGTTCTCGGGTGCCATCGCCACCGTCAAACAGACCGAGAAGTGCCTCTCGACGCTGGACACCGATCCGGGAGCCTGAGTCGGAGAGCCCGCCCGACTGACCGGTGAAACGTCCGTCGCGACGGTCAGCCGGCGGCGCGGGCGAGAGCCACGGAGATGAGCTCGTCGATGAGTGCCGGATAGGACAGACCCGACTCCTGCCAGCAACGCGGGAACATCGAGATCGGGGTGAAACCCGGCATCGTGTTGATCTCGTTGATGACGAACCCGTCGGCCGTCAGGAAGAAGTCGACCCTGGCGAGTCCCTCTCCCCCGATGGCGTCGAACGCCTGCACGCCGAGCGCCTGCATGGTGGCGAGCTCGTCAGCGGTCAGGTCGGCAGGGCAGACGAGGTCGATCCCTGGAGCATCGAGGTATTTGGCTGCGAAGTCGTAGAAGTCACGCCCCGTGACGACGATCTCTCCGGCGACGGATGCGCGGGTCGCTTCGCCCGGGCGGCCGCCGAGCACGGCGATCTCGACCTCACGACCCGCGACCGACGACTCGATCAGCACGCGGTCGTCTTCGGCGAGGGCGGTCTCGATGGCCGCGTCCAGCTCGGACGCCTGCTTCACCTTGCTCACGCCGACGCTCGAACCCGCGCGTGCGGGCTTCACGAAGGCGGGAAGGCCGAGCTCCGCGGCGGCGGTGCGCACCGCATCCGGGCTCGTTCGCCATTCGAATGCGGTGACCGTGCGCCAGGGCGCCACCGGGATGCCCGACTGCTGCAGCACGGTCTTCGTGAAGTGCTTGTCCATGCCGAGAGCGCTGGCGAGCACTCCGCTGCCCACGTACGGGAGGTCGACGAGTTCGAGCATCCCCTGCACCGTGCCGTCTTCGCCCCACGGTCCGTGCAGGATCGGGAACACGACATCGACCGTGCCGAGGGAACGCGTCACACCGTTCTCGGTGACCGAGAGCTCGTGCGACCGGGCGTTCTCCGGCCACCGGATGCGCGAGCCGTTGTCCTCGACGGTCGGCAGCTTCTCCGCGTTCAGCGCGAACAGCGAAGCGTCGTCGGGCTGGAGGGTGAACGTACCGTCGCGCGTGATGCCGACGGGGATGACGTCGTACCGGTCGCGATCAATTGCGGTCAGCACTCCCGCCGCCGTTGCGCAGCTGATCGAATGCTCGCTTGAACGCCCCCCGAAGAGAAGAGCGACCACGAGTTTGTCCGTCATCCAGTGTCCTTTCGCCCTGAGGCTCGTCTGAGTCGGTGGTGAGGTGCGGGGCGATGTCCTTCGGGTCGAGCGTACCGTCCAGCACCTGGCTGACCTGGCGCACGATCGGCATCTCGACGCCGCGGGCCTCGGCCAGCCTGAGGATCGGCGCCACCGAGGCCAGCCCCTCCGCGGTCTGGTTCATCTGCTTCACGACGTCGTTGAAGCTGTAGCCCTGGCCGAGCAGCCGGCCGGCCGTGTTGTTGCGGCTCAGCGACGACTCGCAGGTCGCGATGAGGTCGCCGAGCCCGGCGAGACCGGACAGCGTGACGGCCTCCGCTCCGTATGCCACGGCGAAGTCGGTCATTTCGACCAGCCCGCGGGTGATGATCGACGCCTTCGTGTTCTCGCCGTACCCGACACCGTCGACGATGCCGATGGCGACCGCGATGAGGTTCTTCAGCACGCCGCCGAACTCTGTGCCGATCACATCGGTGTTGACGAAGCTGCGGAAGTACCGGTTGGTCGCGGCCATCGCCACGGCCTGGGCGGTCTCGAGGCTCACCGACGAGACCACGGCGGCGGTCGGCTGCTCGCGCGCGATCTCCAGGGCGAGGTTGGGCCCGGATGCGACGGCGATACGCTCCGGCTCGATCGGCAGCCCCTGGGCGATCACCTCGCTCATCCGCAACCCGGTGCCCTTCTCGACACCCTTCATCAGGCTCACGACCACCATCGACGGGGAGAGGAACGGAGCGACAGCCTCCAGGTTGGAGCGCAGAGTCTGACTCGGGATCGAGACGAAGACCTGTTCGGCGTCGCGCATCGCTTCGCCCAGCTTGCTGGTGGCCCGCAGGTTGCGGGGCAGGTTGATGCCCTCGAGATAATCGCTGTTGCGCTTCACCTCGTTGATCTCGCGAGCGAGTTCGGGACGCCGCGCCCAGAGGGTGACGTCGGCACCTCCGTCGGCGAGGATCTTGGCGAAGGTCGTCCCCCAGCTGCCCGCGCCGAGAACGGCCACCCTGCGGGGCGCGATGACGGGTGCTTTTCTCGAGCTAGCTCTCAAAGCGGCCCGTCTCCTTCTGGTCGTGCTCGGCGGGGTTCCACCGGGTCTCCGGAGCCTTCTCGCCGCGGAGGTCTTCCAACAGAGAGGTGATGGCTTCCATGATGGCGGCCGTTGCTTCGTTGAGAGTCGCCGAGTCCAGATTGCGGCCGCGGAAGGCCGAGAGGTCGACCGGGTCGCCGACCTTCACCGTGACCGTCTTGCGCGGGAAGAAGCTGATCTTCTTGCCGTAGCGCGCCATCACCTGCTGGGCGCCCCAATGGGCGACCGGGATCACGGGGATGTCGTGTTCGAGCGCCATGCGGGCCGCGCCGGTCTTGCCGCGCATCGGCCACATGTCGGGGTCGCGCGTCAGCGAGCCCTCCGGGTAGATGATCACGATGCGACCGTCGTCCACGATCTGCTGAGCGGACTGCAGCGGTGCGGAACCGCGTGCCGATCCGGCGCGTTCCACCGGCACCTGCCCCGATTTGCGCAGCAGCCAGCCGACCACGGGAATCTTGAAGAGGCTGCCCTTCGCCAGGAAGCGCGGCATCCGGCCGAGGTGCCAGCTGACCATCCCGATCATGACGGGATCGATCTCGGTGTAGTGGTTCGGAGCCACCACGAAGGCGCCGCGCCGCGGCAGCTTGTCGCCGTCGACGACCTTGAAGCGCACGGCGATGCTCATGATCGGGATGATGATCCCGGCGAGCACCCAGAAGATCGAGGGCTTGCTCGTCTCCTTGCGGGGCAGTTTGACGGGTGCGGAGGCAGGCTTCTGCTCTGAAGAAGGTCGGGACACGTCCCTATTATCCTTCGAGAACGAAGTCGGCTCCCAGCAGTTCGAGCTTGGTGATGAAGTTCTCGTACCCCCGGCTGATGATCCCGACGTTGCTGACGGTCGAGCGTCCCTCCGCGCTGAGCGCGGCGATCAGGTGGCTGAAGCCGCCACGAAGGTCGGGAACGACGATGTCGGCGCCGTGCAGCGGCGTGGGACCGGAGATGACGGCCGAGTGGTTGAAGTTGCGCTGACCGAAGCGGCACGGGTGGCCGCCGAGGCAGTCCTTGTGGATCTGGATGGTCGCGCCCATCTCGACGAGCGCGTCCACGAATCCGAAGCGCTGCTCGTACACCGTCTCGTGCACGATCGAGACACCGTTCGCCTTCGTGAGGGCGACCACGAGCGGCTGCTGCCAATCGGTCATGAAGCCGGGGTGCACATCCGTCTCGATCACGACAGGCTTGAGCTCGCCGCCGGGGTGGAAGAAGCGGATGCCGTCGTCGTGGATCTCGAACGCCCCGCCCACCTTGCGGAAGACGTTGAGGAAGGTGAGCATCTCGGGCTGACGGGCGCCGCCGACGTAGATGTCGCCACCGGTCGCGAGCGCGGCGGCAGCCCAGCTCGCAGCCTCGTTGCGGTCGAACAGCGCCGTGTGGCTGTAACCGACGAGCTTGTCCACGCCCTCGATCCGGATCACCCGGTCGGTGTCGACCGTGATGATCGCACCCATCTTCTGGAGGATGTTGATCAGGTCCATGATCTCGGGCTCGATCGCCGCGCCCTTGAGCTCGGTGATGCCCTCGGCGCGCACGGCGGTGAGAAGCACCTGCTCGGTGGCGCCGACACTCGGGTACGGCAGCTCGAGCTTCGCGCCGTGCAGGCCGTTGGGGGCGGTCATCCGGATGCCCGTCGGCAGCTTGTCGACGATCGCGCCGAACTTGCGAAGCACCTCGAGGTGGTAGTCGATCGGGCGGTCGCCGATGCGGCAGCCGCCGAGATCGGGGATGAACGCCTCACCGAGACGGTGCAGCAGCGGCCCGCAGAACAGGATCGGGATGCGGCTGGAGCCGGCGTGCGCGTCGATGTCGGCCATGTGGGCGCTCTCGACGGCGCTCGGGTCGAGCAGCAGCTCGCCCTCGTCGGCGCCGTCGGTGACCTTGACGCCGTGGATCTCCAGCAGCCCGCGGACGACCCGGACATCGCTGATGTCGGGCACGTCGCGCAGCACGCTCGGCCCCTCTCCGAGGAGGGCGGCGACCATCGCTTTGGTGACGAGGTTCTTGGCGCCCTTCAGTTCGATCCTGCCGCGGAGCGGGATGCCTCCGTTGATCGCGATGCGATCGCCTTTGAGGCCTACGCTGGCTCCTGCTGCCTGGGCGTCCTGAAGAAGTGAGTTCAAAGTTTCACCGGTAACGTCTTAGGCCGCCAGCTTTCGCGGCGGGCTTCGAATTCTGTGATGTGCGCCTCGTCACGCAGGGTCAGACCGATATCGTCCAGCCCTTCGAGCAAACGCCATCTAGTGTAATCGTCGATCTCGAATGAGACTGTGAGTTCACCGACGCTTGCAGTCTTGGCAACCAGATCCACGGTCGCCTCTATTCCCGGACTGGCTTCGACGGCCTGCCAGAGACGCTCGGCATCCTCCGGGGTGATCTGACCGGCGAGGAGACCCTGCTTGCCCGCGTTCCCGCGGAAGATGTCACCGAACCGTGGGCTCAGCACAGCGCTGAAACCGTAGTCGCGCAGCGCCCAGACGGCGTGTTCCCGCGAGGATCCCGTGCCGAAGTCGTTGCCGGCGATGAGGATCTTGCCTGCCTTGTACGGCTCCTGATTGAGGATGAAGTCGGGGTCCTGCCGCCAGGCGAAGAACAGGGCGTCGTCGAAGCCCGTCTTCGTGACGCGCTTGAGGAACACCGCCGGGATGATCTGGTCGGTGTCGACATCGGAGCGGCGGAATGGGACGGCTACGCCGGAGACGGTCGAGATCTTTTCCATCAGGCGCCCACCTTCTCTCCGCTGCGCGTATCCGTCACGCCATCACCCGGCGTGTCGCCGCCTTCGACGCCCTCGAGGTCCCAGGGACTGGAGAGTGTTCCGCGCACGGCCGTCGCCGCCGCGACCAGCGGTGAGACCAGGTGGGTGCGCCCGCCTTTGCCCTGCCGTCCCTCGAAGTTGCGGTTGGAGGTGGAGGCGCAACGCTCCCCCGGAGCGAGCTGGTCGGGGTTCATCCCGAGGCACATCGAGCAGCCCGCGAAGCGCCACTCGGCGCCGAACTCCTCGACGATCTTGTCGATGCCCTCGGCCTCGGCCTCGATACGCACACGGGCGCTTCCCGGCACGACCATGACCCGAACGCCGTCGGCCTTCTTGCGGCCCTTGATGATCGAGGCGAACGCGCGGAGGTCTTCGATACGGCTGTTGGTGCACGAGCCCATGAAGACCGCATCCACCGGGATGCTCTTCATCGGGGTTCCCGCCGCGAGGTCCATGTATTCGAGGGCGCGTTCGGCAGCGGCGCGCTGGTTGGCGTCGACGATGTCGGCCGGGTTCGGCACGGATTCGCTCAGGGACACGCCCTGGCCCGGGTTCGTGCCCCAGGTGACGAAGGGCTCGATGTCGGCGGCGTCGAGGTAGACCTCGGCGTCGAACACGGCGTCATCGTCGGTGACGAGCGTGTTCCAGTATTCGACGGCCTCGTCCCAGTCCTGACCCGCCGGCGCGTGAGGACGGCCCTTCAGGTAGGCGTACGTGGTCTCGTCCGGTGCGACCATCCCCGCCCGGGCGCCCGCTTCGATCGACATGTTGCAGATCGTCATGCGGCCCTCCATCGAGAGCGCGCGGATCGCACTGCCGCGGTATTCGAGCACATAGCCCTGGCCGCCGCCGGTGCCGATCTTGGCGATGACCGCCAGGATGATGTCCTTGGCCGTCACACCGGGGCGCAAGTCGCCCTCCACCGTGATCGCCATCGTCTTGAACGCCTTGAGCGGCAGCGTCTGCGTCGCCATGACGTGCTCGACCTCGCTGGTGCCGATGCCGAACGCCATCGCACCGAACGCGCCGTGGGTGGAGGTGTGCGAGT
Organism: Leifsonia sp. NPDC058230; assembly: GCF_042882245.1. Taxonomy (NCBI): domain Bacteria; kingdom Bacillati; phylum Actinomycetota; class Actinomycetes; order Micrococcales; family Microbacteriaceae; genus Leifsonia; species Leifsonia sp. NPDC058230. Next base: position 76,900 of record NZ_JBHVWM010000002.1, read on the forward strand.
CGCCGCAGACGACAGTGATGCCCGGCATGGTGAGTCCGAGCTGCGGTCCGACGACGTGGACGATGCCCTGCTCGATGTCGCCGAGAGAGTGGAGGCGGATACCGAACTCCTCGGCGTTCTTGCGCAGGGTCTCGATCTGGGTGCGGCTGGTCAGGTCGGCGATCGGCCTGTCAATGCCGATGGTCGGGGTGTTGTGGTCTTCCGTCGCGATCGTGAGGTCGGGGCGGCGAACCGGGCGGCCTGCCATCCGCAGGCCGTCGAACGCCTGCGGGCTGGTCACCTCGTGCACCAGGTGCAGGTCGATATAGATCAGATCGGGCGAACCGTCCTCGCCTTTGACGACCAGGTGGTCACGCCAGACCTTCTCGGCCAGGGTGAGTGCGGTGCGCTCAGAATCGTTACTCATGGGGCTCGTGAACTCCTTGCTTGCTTCGGTGATCAGCCAACGACGAACTCCGCGACGAGGGAGGCCTGGAAACTAGGACCCGTCGCGGCAGCTAAGGAGAAGCACACCGTAAAGCACGTTTTCAGGGTAGCACCGGTTCACTTCTGCACCTTTCACGCCCGTTCGGAGTGCCCTTCGCCCGTCTCCGACTCGATCACGACGACGGTCACGTTGTCCCGTCCGCCTGCCTCGATCGCCGCCTCCACGAGCGCGTCGGCGAGGCTCCCGTCGTGCGGGTCGGCGAGGATGCCCGCGATCTGAGCATCCCCGAGCTCCTTCGTGAGGCCGTCGGAGCAGATCAGGAAAGTCTGATGCCCCTCGATCGGCAGGAACAGCGCGTCGGTGTCGACGTAGTCCTCCGCACCGAGCGCGCGTGTGATGACGTTGCGTTCCGGATGCACGGCCGCCTGCTCGTTCGTGATCAGTCCCGCATCCACCAACTCCTGGACGGCGGAGTGGTCGATGCTCAGCTGGACGAGGGCGCTGCCGTCCCACCGGTACACGCGCGAGTCGCCGACGTTGACGACCATCCACTGCTCTTCGCCGGTCTCGGGCAGACGCACCCGGATGACGCCGGTCAGTGTCGTGCCGGCGACGGCGATCCCGGACTCGTCGGCGCCGGAGAGGGCCCGCACAGCAACGTTGGCGCGATCGATGGCCGCGATGACGTCGTCGGGGCTGGGAAGCGACCCGCCGGGCAGCGCGTTCGCGAGCGTCTCCACAGCGGTCGTGCTCGCCGCGTCGCCCCGGGCATGGCCGCCCATGCCGTCGGCGACGGCGAAAACGGGATCGGCCGTGATCATGCTGTCTTCGTTGACGTGCCGCACGGCCCCTACATCGCTTCGTGCGCTCACGTCGACGATTGACGTCATTACCCGGCATCCTCCCGTGTGGTCTTGGCCGGACGGTCGGTCGTCTCGGCGGTGCCCGAGTCGTCCGGCTCCTCCTCGTCGTCGCCATGCATGGCCTCGGACACGGAGGTGCCGCTGCGCTTCAGCTTCACCAGACTTGCAATCGTAGCGACTGCCATCGACAGGATGATCACCGCGAGCGAGGTCCATGTGCTGATCTCGGGCGCCCACTCGATGGGGTGGCCCCCGTTGATGAAGGGGAGCTCGTTCTCATGCATCGCGTGGAAGACCAGCTTGACGCCGATGAAGCCGAGGATGAACGCGATGCCGTATTTGAGGTACTCGAGCTTGTCGAGCAGGTGGCCGAGCAGGAAGTAGAGCTGCCGCAGACCCATCAGCGCGAACACGTTCGCGGCGAAGACGATGAACGGGCTCTGCGTGATTCCGAAGATCGCCGGGATCGAGTCGAGCGCGAACAGCAGGTCGGTCGTTCCGAGCGCGATGAACACGATGATCAGCGGGGTGAACATCTTGTTCCCGTCGACCAGCGTGCGCAGCTTGAAGCCCTCGTACTGGTCGGAGATCTTCAGGTGCTTGCGCATGAAACCGACCATGCGGTTCTCATTGTCGTCGGTGTCGTCGTGCTTGCTGAAGGCCTGGTGGATGGCCGTGTACAGCAGGAACGCACCGAAGATGTAGAAGATCCAGCTGAAGCTCGCGATCAGCTGGGCGCCGAGCACGATGAAGATCCCGCGCAGGACGAGCGCGATGATGATGCCCACCATCAGCACTTCCTGCTGGTACTTCTTCGGCACAGCGAAACGGCTCATGATCAGCACGAACACGAACAGGTTGTCGATGCTCAGGCTGTACTCCGTGAGCCAGCCGGCGAGGAACTGGCCGGCGTGCTCCGCATCCCCGATCGTGAGCATCAACAGGGCGAACAGCAGGGCGAGCGCCACGTAGAACGACACCCAGAGCGTCGATTCCTTCGGACTCGGGATGTGCGGCCGCTTGAAGACGATCAGCAGGTCGAACGCCAGGATCAGCAGCAGGACGACGAACGATCCGATCTCGAACCACGCGGGAAGAGCAAGTTCCACAGGGATTACCTTTCGAAGGGTGCCAAAAAGACAGCCGAAAGTCTCTCCCGCACCCACTCACTCGGGTGCCGCCGTGTCCGGGATCGATGACACCGATCCGTGTTGACGTTCACGACGCCGACCCGCTGTGGGTCGTCCGGGATACTCCCCTTCGCTTGCATCATCCTACCGGAGCCCATCCCTCACGACGTACCCGGGCCGACGGTTTCGTGTGCTTCACGGATGAGGTCGGCGACGGCTTCGAGCTCGTCGCGACTGTGGATCGTGAAGCGATGCGTCACGACCTTCTTCGTCGTGGGAAAGGCCGCCGCGATCTCGCGGTAGGCGCCGAGCAGTGCGAGGTCTTCCTCGCTGAGACCGTGGGTGAACTCCCGCCAGGTGGCCTGCACCATGGGGCCAAGTCTCGCAGCCGCGGATCGCGCGGTCTACTGTGACCTGCATGACCGAGGATCTTCGCGCACAGGCCGTCAAGGAGAGTCTCCACGACTATCTGCGAAGCAATCGCACTGAGCTTCTCGCGAAGCTCGACGGCCTCGGCGAACGCGACCTCCGGCGCCCCCTCACCCGAACCGGCACCAACCTGCTCGGCCTCGTGAAGCACGTCGCGAGCGTGCAGCTCGGGTACTTCGGGGAGACTTTCGGCAGGCCCACCGCGGTCGAGATGCCGTGGCTGGCCGACGATGCGGACGTCAACGCTGACATGTGGGCGACCCCCGACGAGACGTCGCAGCAGATCTTCGAGTTCTGGCAGTACTCCGCGGAGCATTCCGACGAAACGATCCGGATGCTCGACCTCGACTCCCCCGGATCGGTGCCCTGGTGGCCGCAGGAGCGGCGAGCCGTGACCCTCGGCCTCGTACTGACCCGGATGCTGGCCGAGATCGCCAGGCACGCCGGTCACGCCGACATCGTCCGTGAGCTCATCGACGGGAGCGCCGGCAACAACGACGGCAACCTGCCCGACCAGTCGGACGACCAGTGGAGCGCCTATCGCGAACGTCTGGCTGCGGCGGCGGAGGAGGCCGAACGGCGGTACGGCGGCCGCGGAGCGTGAGACGACGGCCGCTCGACAGCACCGTGCTCGCCTCGGCGGGTTACGACGCCGAGCGCCGGATCCTGGAACTCGAGTTCGTCGACGGCGACGTCTACCGCTACTGGGTCGTGCCCGCACGCGCCTGGCGGGAGTTGCTCGAGGCCGACAGCGCCGGCCACTACTTCGCGACGAGCATCCGGGATCGCTATCCCACCGAGAAGCTGTGAGCCGGCACGTCCGATCAATCCCGACCGCGCCTGCGGGCGATGTGGAGGACTGCGCCCCAGTGCCGGCGCAGCCGACCGTCGGCGCGCAGGTCGAGCCTCCTCCGAATCTCGCCGTCAAGGCGATCGCGCTTCCATCGGTCCATCGCGATGTGGTTCGAAAAGGTATCGAGCAGGTGCAGGTACTCCTCTGCGGTGTAGCTGACCTCCCAGTCGAATGGGACGATCGCCGCGACTTCGAAGAGACCGCTCTGCGCGATCTCCTCGCGCGAATCAGGCAATTCGCCGGGCCGGGGCTTCGCCTCGTCGCCCTTGCCTTCGCCGATCTCCTCGTAGATCTCCTGGAGTTCGGCGAAGAAGGGGTCGCCTCCCTCGGGAAAGACATGCGTCGCACTCCAGAACGCCAGGTGCCCATCGTCGTTCAGAAGCTCCCAGGCCCGCCCGTAGCGGATGCCGGGATCGATCCAGTGCCAGGCCGTCGCGGCGAACACCAGGTCGAAACGGTCGGCGCCCACCCGGGCGGTCTCGAATGCCCCGGTGACAACCCTGACGTTCGGGTACGCGACGAGGTTGCGCCGCGCGGCCGCGGCCAGATTGACGCCGATCTCGACGCACGTCAGCTGCATTCCTCGACGAGCCAACGGAATCGTGGCCTTCCCCGTCGCGCATCCCACCTCCAGGACAGAGGCGCCGCGCTCGAGGCCAGTGACGTCGACAAGGGTGTCGTACAGCTGCTCTGGATAGTCGGGCCGCGCCACCTGGTACAGATCGGCTGTGGAATCAAAACGGGTTCGCAGGTCGCGCCGATCGTCAGCCACTGTCCGAGTCTCTCGCAGGCGTCCCCGCCTGTCGAGGACCGAACGGGGCTCAGTCAGCGGGCTTGATGGCGACGCGTCCGCTGCCGGTGCGAGCCAGGTACAGGCGGGCGCCACTGCGGGCGAGGAACTCGTCCACAGCGTCGCGGGAGCCTTGCCACCAGCCGTAGTCATCGAGCAGCAGAACGCCGCCCGGCGTCAGCCGGCCGTACAGGTGGGCCAGTTCGTGCGCGGTGGATTCGTACCAATCCGTGTCCAGACGCAGCACGGCGATGCGTTCGGGGGCCTGGTCGGGGATGGTCTGCTCGACCGGCCCCTTGACGAAATGCAGCTTCTCCTCCGGGTACGGGACCTGACGGAAACCCTCCTTCACGTCCTCCAGCGAGGCGTACGCCCACACGCGGGAGGCCTTGCCGTAGGAGGCCATCAGGTCCTCTGCGGTCCGTCCGTCGCCGCGCCGGTCGCGCGGGCCGGGAGCGGTCATGCCCTCGTACGTGTCGAACAGGTACAGGTCGCGATCGTGTGCACCTGCTGCATCGAGCGCCCGGGCGATCGCGTGGATGCTCCCGCCGCGCCACACGCCGCATTCGACGACCGCACCGGGGATGCCGTACCGGGTGACATAGCGGGCAGCCGTGATACCTGCGTACAGCTTCTCGACGTTCGTCATCGTGTACGGCTGCACCAGGCGGATGATCGCGGCGGCCTCCCCGTCGATGTCCGCGGGAATCCGCCCGGCCGACGTGTCGCCACCTGTGCCGCCGCGAGCGCTCCGCAGTTCATACCCGGTCAGTCGGGAGAGAACACCGTTGAGACGCTTCCGCATCGACACACTGCACAAGGTACCCGTTCTTTTCAGACGGGCGCGGTCTTGATTCGCGGACAGTCCGGTTCGCGATCCAATTCATACCCGGCTCTCGTGGCGGATCGGCTTCAGCCGCTCGGGCGCATCCGTGGCGGGCGGGAACTCGCAGTGGAACTCCCCTTCGTAGCCGAACAGAAAGCCGAATACGGGGTTCCGCACCTCCATGCGGATGCGGTACACCTCAGCGGCATCGTCGTAGCTCTCATGCAACTCGGCGCGACCGCTGAACAGCATCGGAAAGCGGAAGGCGACGAATCGTCCCTCGTAGAATCGCTGCTCATCGGAGGTGAGGTGCAGCGAACCATCGTCACCGACCGTGAGATCCAGGTCCACAGCCAGGTGCTGATGCGTGCCGAGGTAGTCGAGAACGCGGCCGTCGTTGAGAATCATGGTCGCGTCGAAGCGGCTCGGCTTTTTGTGCACGCGGTACTCGCGGACGAAAGTGACGGTTTCGCGCCCCAGCGGGTCGCGATACGGGAAGTTCTCGATCGTGAACGGGACGTGGTCACCCACGTCAGGTATGAGAATGTTCCGGAGTTTACCGATGTACAGAAACGGCAACACCCACCAGGGCCCACGACGGATGCGCGACATGACCCCGGTTCCGATGCACGCGTAGCCCGATTCAAGGCCGACGCCGAATCTCTTCTGCATCATCGGAGAGAGTCGAGTGAACTCCTCGCCCAGTGCACGTTCGAAAATCGAGCTCATGGCGCCTCCAGCGTCGCGAGTGCCGTCGGAGGGTCGTCCATTGCGCGTCCGTGGCGGGGCGTCCGGCGACAGCGAGCCGCGCGCGGTCGATCCTGCCTCCAGAATTGAATGACAGACCACAACGTCCACGTTTCGGGCTCGACGCCTGTCTCCGCCCAGATGCGCAGCCGATCGAAACTCCACGCCGTCATCCAACCGATGAACCGGCGGAGGAAGAGCACATCCAACGTGGTGCCCCAACCCGGCTCGTAGTCATATCCGGTTATGAATGTGACACCAGTGGCAGTGGGAACGTAACGCCAGTAGCCGCGCCCGTCGCCGAGCGGCGACAGAGGGTCGGACGTCGTGAATCGCAATGCCGATGTCCGCGATCCGTCCGGCCTGCTTCGCTCCCCCAGGGAAGTCCCTGTGCCAACGATGGTGTGGAGCGGCAGCCGGCGTTCATATCGGAACCGGTACCCACCGCCAGAGAGGGCTTCAGTCGGCGTTATCGAGCTGAAGCGAAGATCCCAGCGCGGATGCTCCGAGGGTTCCTGGGTGAGCTGCCAGACCCGCTCCATCGGACTGTGGATCTCGATCTCGACATGGATTGGTGAGCCCCTCATCGATCCCCCAGGTCCGTCCCACCACCGTCGCCCAGCCGTTGCCTGATACCGTCGGCCTTCGCTCGTCGGCAATTCGCTTCACGGTAGCGGTCGGCGGGGCAACAACTCGAGTCCTCGATCGGGGGTCAGCGAGCGAAACGAAAAAGCCCGGACACCAGTGAATGACTGGTATCCGGGCTGTTGGTGACCCCAGCGGGATTTGAACCCGCGTTACCGCCGTGAGAGGGCGACGTCCTAGGCCGCTAAACGATGGGGCCGTTTTGCAACTCAATGAGTATGCCACAGACCCGCCACTGGCTCCAAAACGGGGCCGGCCTCCGGGCGTGGCGCGTCGGCCGGTCTCAGGCGAGCACTTTGAGGGCGCCGGGAACCACGGTGATCTCGACGGGCAGTGGGCCGATCCGCTCTCCGTCGGCGTAGGCGATCACCCCGGGTGCGGTCAGTGTCACCGAGCGCACCCGCTGGAACGACACCACCGGGAGCTCGGTGTGGGCACCGGAGAAGACCTTCGGAAAGACACGGAGGAATGCGAGGCGCGACATCGGCGTGACGACGAAGAGGTCGAGCATCCCATCTTCGAGGTCGGCGTGCGGAACGATGCGCATCCCGCCGCCGAGGGCACGGTTGTTGGCCACCGAGATGAGCAGCGCCCCGGTCGAGGACGGAACTCCGTCAGCCACGATCTCGTAAGGAATGGGCTTGAGCGTGGCGAGTTCGCGCAGGAGCGCGAAGACGTAGCGGCTTCGGCCCCTCGGGCGCGTCATCAGATTGGCGCGCTCGTTCACGATCGCGTCGAAGCCTGCGGAGAGCACGCCGGCGAACCACGTGGTGAGCTCACCGTGGCGCACCGTGGCCGCGTCGATCACGCGCGGTGGTCGGCCGAGCGCGTCCAGCAGACGCGCGATGGCCGCTTCGGTGTCATCGATCGGGATGCCGAGGCCGTCGGCGAGGTCGTTTCCGGTCCCGCTCGGCACGATGCCCAGGGGGATGTCGGTCTGCGCCACGATGTTGGCGCCGAGGTTGGCCATGCCGTCGCCGCCGACCACGACGAGCGCATCCGCACCCGCTTCGACCGCGCGGATCGTCTCCCGGCGCAGGAGCTCGATGTTCGCCTGATCGATATCGATCACGTTGTGTCCAGCATCCCTCAGCCGCCGGATCGCCAACGGGCCGACCTCTGCACGGTGCCCGAACGACGCCATCGGGTTGACCGCGACGACGACGGTGAGGGTGGAACCGGCCATGGTTCACGATTATGGCCGAGTCCCCGGGGTCCCGATGACACGCGTACCCGTCCGGGCGGTTCGGAGAGTTTGCAGTCGCACCGTGAATGGGTATTTCCTGGAGCCATGAGACTGACGAAGTTCGAACACGCTGCCCTCCTCCTCGAAGACTCCGGAAAGAAGCTGTTCCTCGACCCCGGCTCGTTCACGTCGCCGCTGACCGACACGTCGAACACCTCCGCCGTCGTCATCACCCACGAGCACGCCGATCACTGGACGCCCGAGCAGCTGAACCGTGTGCTCGAGCTCAACCCGGAGGTGCCGATCTACGCCCCGCAGGGCGTCGCCGCCGCCGCGCCCGACTTCGCCATCACCGTCGTGCACGCCGGTGACACCGTCGAGGCCGGACCCTTCACGTTGCGCTTCTTCGGAGGCACGCACGCGGTCATCCACTCGAGCATCCCGGTCGTCGACAACCTCGGCGTCCTCATCAACGACGAGCTCTACTACGCGGGCGACTCATTCACGATTCCCGAAGGGGTCGAGGTCGACGTGCTCGCGGTTCCTGCGGGAGCGCCGTGGCTCAAGATCGCCGAGACGATCGACTACGTTCTGGCCGTGAAGCCGAAGCGCAGCTTCCCGACCCACGAGATGGTGCTCGCACGCGCGGGAAAGGACATGTCCAACGGACGCATCAAGTGGGCGACCGAGCAGGGCGGTGGCGAGTTCTTCCCGCTCGAGCCTGGCGACACTCTCGACCTCTAAATCCCGCTGTCAGCGGCTCAGCGCGCGTGATCGGCCAAGATCTGGTCCACGTCGATCTGCTTGAGCAGCGCGGGCCAGTCGAGCTGACGGGCGACCTCCGCGATGTCTTCGTCGGCGAGCACGCGTCCGCTCCGTTCGACGGTGACGCCGACGGGGACCATCCTGTTCAGCTGCGCGAGGATGGCGTCGTCGACCGCTTCGGTGTCGAAATCGGCTCCCACGCTCGCGTAGTAGTCGGCAGAGAGGGTGTACGACACGATTCCGGTCTCGATTCGGCTCATGCCGGAAGTGTAACCCCGCGATCGTCGAACGTGAGGGGTCGCAACACGCCGCCCGCCGGGAGCGTCGGGCGGCGTGTTGCGACCCCTAGTTCGCGCGTGCCCGAGGATGCTCAGCCGCCCACGCCGCGATCTCGGCCCGCCGGGCGGCACCGAGCTTGGCGAGGATGTGCTCGACGTGCGAGCCGACCGTCTTGGGAGCGATGGAGAGCGATGCGGCGATCTGCCGGTTCGTGGATCCCGTCGCGACCAGTCGCGCCACCTCTACCTCGCGGGCGGTGAGCGGGAAGGTCCCGTCGTCCCGTGGCACACCCCGGCCTGCGCGCTCCGCCTGCGCGACCAGCGCCGCCGCACCGGTACTCGTCGCACGGTCCATCGCCTCTGCGATGAGCTCGGAGGCCGCCGCCGGACTCCTCGACCTCGTCGCGCAGACCGCACGGTCGATCAGTGCCTCCGTCCCCTCCCACCAGCGGCTGTTCGCGTCCCAGCCCGCCGAGGCCGTCTCGAGCAGGATGCGCGCCTGGCCCGGACGTCCGCTCGCCAGCTCCAGCAGGCCCTCCGCGTGACTGATCGCGGAGAGGGTCCCCGGTATGCCGCGCCGGCGAAGGAGGACCGCGCACTTGTCGATCCACGCACGGGCCGTATCCGTCGGGGCCGCGCCCGGCGCACCGCCTGCCAGAATCGCGCGGGTGCCCGTGACGACGAACGGGAACAGGTAGGCGGCGTCGGTCACTCGCGCGGAGGCCTCGAAGCCGGCCTCGCACAGCTCCACCGCATCCCCGAACCGCTCCTCGCGGAGGGCGAGCTCGGCGAGGCCCCAGAGAGCGGGCGAGAGGCGCTGGAGTTCGCGCATCCCCTCCCCGATCGCACGGGCCTCGTTCAGGATCGTACGGGCTCCCTCGAAATCAGCACGACCGAGCGCGAGATAGCCGAGCACATGCAGAGCGGTCACCCTCGTCGTGATCGCGCAGCGCCCGTCGGCCAGTGCGCGGGAGGCGAGTTCGGTGGCGTCGACCCAGTCACCGGTCGCCCAGCGCACATGCGCGAGGTGTGCCGTGAGGTAGTGGGCGTCGTTCCAGCGCTCGACCGACCGCGTGTACCGGATGCCGTCGGTCAGCCAGCGCTCGGCGCGCGCGTACGCGACCAGCACGGACGCGCTGGTGCCGAGCATCCGGTACGCGCGGGCGGCCGATGCCTCCAGGCCGGCCTCGACCGAGCGTTCGATCGTGGACTCCAGAAGCGCCCAGCCCTCGTCGAGACGGCCGGCGAAGACGAACACCGAGCCGATCGTCGCGTCGACGCCGGACCGGGATTCGAGGTCGTCGGCGGCGATCAGGGCTGCAGCGCGCTGGCCGTAGCCCTCGGCGTCCTCCAGCCGCCGGTCGAGCATGTTCGCGGCGGCGAGCGATGCGAGCAGCTGCGCGCGGGCGTGCCGGGTCTCGTTCTCCGGCAGGCCGTCGAGGCGGGCGAGCGCGTCGTCGAGATCGCGCATCCTCGATTCCAGGTCGGCGCCCAGCAGATGCCGCACGGCGACGAGCGAGGGAACGAGCTCGGCGGCGGCCACCTCGTCGCCCTCGGCGCGCAGCAGGTCGATGGCCTGGAGGTACTCGGTCTCAGCGGCCTCGTTGTCGTCGACGGCGACCTGCTCCGCCGCCAGAAGCCGGTGCAGGTTTGCTTGCTCGGCCATGCTCGCATCGGCCGGCATCGTGCGTTCAGCGCGCTCGAAGAGCTCCGCCGCCTCACGATGCGCCGAGACGTGCGAAGCGCGGTCCGCCGCTGCGAGAGCGCGACCGTACGCCTCGTCGGCCAGCCCCGCGCGCTCGAAGTGGTCGGAGACCCACGCTGCCGGGAACCGGGCCGCATCCGTGGCCCAGGCGACAGCCGCATGCAGCGAACGCCGGTGCGCCGCTCCGGTGTCTTCGTAGACGGCGTCGCGGATCAGGGCGTGCCGGAAGTCGAAGCGATCGTCCGAACGGCGCACGACGAAATGCTCGACCATCAGTTCGTCGAGCATGATCTCGACCTCGATCGCGCTGTCACCGGTGATGCGTGCGAGCAGCGCAGCGTCGAAGCTGCGGCCGATCACCGCCGCGGCGGACAGTGCCTCCCGGGTGCGCGGACGCAGTCGCCGGGTGCGGTCGATCACGGCCTCCGCGATCGTGTCGGGAACGTGCTCGAATCCGCCGGCGACGAGTTCCTCGATGTGCAGCGGGATGCCGTCGCTCGCCGCGAGCAGCCTGTCCCGCTCGTCCTCAGCCGCCTCACGGCCGAGAATCGACGCGAACATCCGGGCGGTGCCGTCGGCGTCGAGCCGGGACAGCCGTACCTCCTCCGCGCGACGCTGAGCGAGCAGGCGGGTGCGCCAGAGCTGGAACTCGGTCTGCGGGAACAGCTCCTCGGTGCGGTACGTCACCAGCGCCATGCTCGGCGAGGAGCGCAGCGCCCCTGCGACGCGCTCCAGCACCTCGAGGCTGAGCTCATCGGCCCAGTGGATGTCCTCGAGCCGCAGCAGGGTGGGAGTCGCCAACGCGTCCTCGACAGCGCCCGTCAGCTCGGCGACCATCAGCCGCCGGCGTCGCAGCGGGTCGCCCGCCATGCCGTCCTCGATGACGAGCGAGCGGATGCGGTCGGCGAGCTCGGACTCGCCGGCCCGCCGCAGCTCCGCCGACAGTCCCAGCAGGAGGACTCCGGGTGTCTCCCGGTCGCTCGGGAAGGCGCCCACCTCGATCGTTCGGGGCGCAGCGATCCGCGCCACCATCTCGTCGAGGAGGCGCGACTTGCCGATTCCTGCCTCGCCCGCGAGGACGAGCAGCTGTCCCGAGCCCTCGGCGCTCTCGGCCCACCGCCGCTCCGCGAGCGCGAGGAGATCCTCGCGGCCCACGAACTCGGGACAGACACGGGCGCGACCACCTGGCGTCGAGTACGCCGCGATCATGGGCACAGTCTAGGAGCGGTCGGCCGCGATCGACAGGCTCTGAGCGCATCCCGGAGCCATGATCGGTCAGACGACCGATGCTCGTGCCCTCCGCACCGGCGAGGCTGGCGGGACGAGAGAGGAGCAGGACAATGGCACGATTCATGGACGTTCACGACGGATTCGTCGGCGTCACCAAGGAGCAGCTCGCGGAGGCGCACGAGTTCGATCTCGCGATCGAGGCCGACGAGGGGGTGCACTTCGAGCAGGCCTGGCTCGATCCGGAGAGCGGCAAGGTGTTCTGCCTGTCGGAGGGCCCGTCGAAGGAGGCGGTCATGCGCATCCACGAGCGCGCCGGGCATCCGACCGATCAGGTCTACGAGGTGACGGTCGAGGTCTGACGCCGATGCTGGGTGGCCGGTCGCTCTGCCCTCATCGGGGGCAAACAGCCCCGGCCAGCCCTGCACTGGGGCGTGCACCCGGTCGCACCCGGCCGTTAGGTTGACCGGATGGGTGAAAAGACGGGCATGCGCGAGCGCGCGGCCGGCCTCTCGGTGATGGAACAGGTCGTCCGCTTGCAGGATGCGGCCCCGCGACGGTCGGCTCTCGCCCGTGCACTCGGGGTGAGTCCGCTGACCGAGGAGGCCGAGCCCTGGTTCGCCGGCGCGACCGGCGAGCGCGAAGTCGGAGCTGTGCTGTCGAGGCTGCCCGAAGGATGGACCGCGTTCCACGCCGTGCCGGTCGGCCGCGACGAGTCCGACATCGACCATCTCGTGGTCGGCCCGGGCGGCGTCTTCTCGGTCAACACGAAACACCACCGCGGCAAGAAGGTGTGGGTCGGCACGAAGGCTGTGATGGTCGACGGCGTCCACCAGCCGTACATCCGCAACTCCGAGTTCGAGGCATCGCGGATCCGCGGGCTGCTGGCCGAGCGGGGCCTGCACGCGCCGGTGCACGCCGTGGTCGCGGTGGTCGGGGCGGCGAAGTTCTCGGTCGCCCACCAGCCTCCCCGGGTATCGATCGTCCAGTCGTCCGACCTTCTGCGATCGATCCGGCGGCGAGCGAACGTCGTCGACGCGCCGACCATCGCCGCCATCGTGGACCTGTTCGACCATCCGTTGACTTGGCGTGCCGACGCGCCGGGCGTCGACACGGTCGGACGGTTCGAAGCGATCGCCCGCGACGTCCGCTCGGCGACGTTCGTGCGCCGTGGCTGGGTGCTCGCCGGCGCGCTCGCGCTCGTCGCGGTCGGGCTGGCGCTGCTCCCGCACTGATCTCACCGATCGTGCGGGCCGTTCGCCGGCTCAGGATGCGGTCGTGCGCATCCGCAGCTCGAGGGCGCCGTCGACGGTCTCCAGCTCGAGCGATACGCGCGCGCCGCTCAGCTCGCCGAGCGACGTGAGGTGGGTGCCTCCGCACGGGAATTCAACGACCGCATCGGGCAGCTCGCACCGCCAGGTGCGGCGCTCCCCCAGCCCCTCACCGGTGCGGGCGATGGCGACCGGAGCGCTGGAGGCGACCCAGCCGGCGAGCAGGGCGTTCGCGGTGGCCGTCACCTCATCGAGCACGCCGGGGAGTTCGGCGGCCGCGAAGCCCTTCTTCCGCAGGCTCTTGCCGATGCGGTAGGTGTCGAGTGAGCCGTTCGGCAGGATGCGCGACTCCTCGATCGCAAGCTGGTCGAAGTTCGGATTGCCGCGCCCGTCGCGCGGTACCTCCTTCGTCCAGAGCGCGGCGAGGGACTCGTTGAGCGCCAGAGACGCGAGGTGGCAGGCGGTGTGGCCGGCGGACAGGGCGCGGCGCCCATCCGGTTCGACCGCGATCTCGGCTGCGCTCCCCGGCTCGATGCCTGTCGCGTCGGCGACGAGGTGGCAGACCACGAAGACCCAGCCGTCCGTTCCGGTGCGCACCGGCGCGTCGCCGACGAACAGGGAGGTGCCGTCCGTGGCGCCCACCACGGCGTCGAGCACCGGATGCGACACCCCTGCGACGGTCAGCGTGCCCTGGTCGGCGGGCTGGTCCGGCCACACCGGGTCGACCGGGTGGAACGCCGTGCGGTCGAGGACGACGGCGGCGCGCCCGTCCGGAAGCGGCTCGACGTGCAGGACCGTTCCGGACGATACGAGTGCACCGTCCGGATAGCTGACGAGGGTGTCCGTGACGATCGGCGTGGAGAGGCTCATCCGTCCAGGTTACGAGGTCGGCGATACGCTGTGCCGATGACGCTCCCGCGCTCCCGACACCGCCTCGCGGCCGGGCTGGTCGCGGTCGCGCTCGCGGCGGCCGCGGCGCTCAGCGGCTGCACCCCGGAGCAGGTCGAGCGCGCCGGCGAAGACGTCGCCGAGCAGTGGACCGTCCCCGCCTTCTACCAGCAGCCCCACCCGGTGCCGGCCGGCGAGCCCGGCACCCTCATCCGGTCGCAGCGCATCCTGGGAGCGCCGAACGGAGCCAAGGCCTGGCGCATCCTCTTCCGGTCGACGGATGTGCTCGGCCACCCGGTCGTCAACTCCGGCATCGTCGTGGCTCCCGCCTCCGCCGCTCCGGCGGGTGGACGGACGGTCGTCTCCTGGGGCCACCCGACCACGGGAAGCGCCCAGCGCTGCGCGCCGTCGGCCGGTATCGATCCGTTCGACCTCGTCGAGGGTCTGACCGGGTTTCTGCAACGCGGATACATCGTGTCGTACACGGATTACACCGGTATGGGCACGTCCGGTCCGAACTCGTACCTGATCGGCGACACCGAGGGCAAGAACATGCTCGATACCGCGCGCGCCACCCGCGAACTGCTGGGGGCGGAGGCGAGCAACCGACTGGTGCTCTGGGGCCACTCCCAGGGCGGCCAGGCCGCACTGTTCGCGGGCCAGCTCGCGGCCGGCTACGCACCCGAGCTCGACCTGCGGGCCGTCGCCGTCGCCGCGCCGGCTGCTGATCTCGGCGACCTCATCGAGGCCGATATCGGGGACATCTCGGGCGTGAGCATCTCCTCGTACGCCTTCACGGCGTTCGAGGAGGTCTACGGACCGTCCACTCCCGGGGCCACGCTCGACAGGATCCTGACCCCCGCCGCCATCGCGGCGCTGCCGTCCATGGCGAGACTCTGCCTGATCGGCCAGAACAAGGCCCTCCACGCGATCGGCGAGCCGCTGGTCGGGAAGTTCCTCGCCGCGGATCCGGAGACCACTGAGCCGTGGGCCACGCTGCTGTCGCAGAACACTCCCGGCGCCGTGCCGATCCCGGTGCCGCTGTTCTTAGCCCAAGGCGACACCGACCAACTCGTGCGACCGCAGGCGACGGCTGCGTTCGTCGAGCACGAGCGCGCGATCGGCACGCGGGTCAGCTTCTTGCGCATCCCCGACACCGGGCACGGGCTGGTCGCCCTTCGTGCACTGCACGATCTGTTCGAGTGGCTTCCGGCCAACCGGGCGGGTGCGACCGTGCAGGACTGACGGGTCACGTCGATCGCCTCTGGCCGATGCGTCCCGGCTACGGCAGACTCTGAGCATGCAGACCGATCCGGGAGACCATGGCTGGCAACGCGTCCCCATCGAGGCGCAGAGCGTCGATGCTCCGCTCTCCGGCTCGGCAGTGTTCCTCGTGGTGGCGATCGCCGACGCCGACGAAGCGTATGCGGCCGTGCGGGATGCGCTCTCCGGGCTCTCCGACCTGGTCAAGACGGTCGGCTTCCGCGACCTCAACGCCCACCTCTCGTGCAACGTCGCGATCGGGGCGGCCTCGTGGCCCCGGCTGACCGGCCGACCGCTCCCCCGAGAGCTTCATCCGTTCCCGGTCATCGCCGGCCCGGTGCACACGGCGGTCTCGACGCCCGGCGACCTGCTGTTCCACATCCGCGCGGAACGCGACGACTTCTGCTTCGAATTCGAACGGCTGCTGCTCGGCGCGCTCGGCGACGCTGTGCAGGTGATCGACGAGGTGGTGGGTTTCCGCTACTTCGACTCCCGCGACCTGCTCGGCTTCGTCGACGGGACGGCGAACCCCGCCGGCAGCGAGATGATGGGTGCGGCGCTCGTAGGCGACGAGGACCCGGAGTACACCGGGGGTAGCTACGTGGTCGTGCAGAAGTACCTCCACGATCTCGACAAGTGGGGTTCGCTGCCGGTGCCCGCCCAAGAGGGCGTGATCGGGCGCACCAAGCTGGAGAACGTCGAACTGGGCGACGCCGAGCACGGCCAGAAATCGCACAAGACGCTCGCGACGATCACGGACGAGAACGGCGTGGAGTACGACATCCTGCGCGACAACATGCCGTTCGGACGACCGGGCCACGGCGAGTTCGGCACCTACTTCATCGGGTACTCCGGGCGGCTCTGGGTGATCGAGCGGATGCTGCAGCGGATGTTCGTCGGAGACCCGGAAGGCAGCTACGACCGGATCCTCGACTTCTCCACCGCCGCGACCGGCACCACCTTCTTCGCCCCGGCCAGTGGCGTTCTCGACGCCCTGGCGGACTGACCGAGCAGAATGCCTGCCAGCACGATGGCGAGACCGAGCGCTTGACGCAGCGTCAGCACCTCGCCCGCGACCATCGTGCCGAGGAGCACACCGGCGACGGGGTTGAGGAGACCCAGCACGCCGACGGTCCCGGCACCGAGGTGTCGCAAGCCCGAGAACCAGGCGACGAATGCCAACGCCGTCGCGACCACGGTCACGAACGCGAAGCCGGCGATCGCTGGGCCGTCCAGCCGCGGTGGCGCGCCCTCGAAGGCCACCGCGAACGGCACTGCGAGAAGACCGCCGGCGATCAGCTGCCACGACGTCGACGAGAACACGTCCGTGCCGTCGCTCCAGCGAGTGGCGAGCACGTACCCGACCGACGACAGCAGCATGGCCGCGAGCGAAGCGGCGACCCCGAGGGGATGCACGCCGGCCCCGCCGTCGAGCAGCATCACGCACACCCCGGCCACGCCCACGACGGCGCCCGCGACCGCGATCATCCGCGGACGCTCGGCGAGGAGCAACCAGCCGAAGCCCATCATGGCCAACGGCGACGTCGCCATGAGCGTCGCCGCGATGCTCGACGGCAGCAGCTGCGCCGCCGCGTAGACGAGTGCGAAGAAGCCGCCCGTGTTCAGCACCCCCAGCACGGCGGACCGCCACCACCACGCGCCGCGCGGTCGGCGACGGCGCACCAGGAAGAGCAGGAGGCCGGCGGGAAGCGCCCGGATCGCGGCGCCCCACAGCGGCTCCCCCGGCGGCAGCACGGCGTTCGTGACGACGTACGTCGATCCCCAGGCGATCGGCGCCACGGCCGTGACGAGCATCCAGAACCACTTAGCTTCCATGGAAGCTATTTTACCTTCCATGGAAGCTATTATGGAAGGGTGAGCACAACAGCCGACGGACCCGACCGCATCTCCCGGATTCAGGCCGAGTGGGCCCTCGAGCGCCCTGACCTCGACGTGAGCCCTCAGGGCGTCATCGGCCGCCTGCACAGGGTCGCTGGGCACCTCACCGACGAGCTCCGGATCGTCTATGCGGAATTCGGGCTCGGCGAGGGCGACTTCGACGTGCTCGCGGCGCTCCGCCGTGCAGGAGAGCCCTTCGAGCGGACCCCCGGAGAGCTCGCCGAGCACACGATGGTCACGACGGGCGGCATGACCAAACGCATCGACCGCCTGGAGAAGGCCGGACTGGTGGCGCGACGCGCGGGTTCCGGCGACAGGCGCAGCCGGGTCGTCGCGCTCACGCCGCGCGGCCGGGAGACCATCGATGACGCGTTCACCGCCCACATGGCCAACGAGCGCAGACTGGTCGATCAGCTCGGGGCCGACGACGCCCGACGGCTCGAGGAGATCCTCGGCCGGTGGCTGGCCCGGTTCGAGCGATGACGGGCTGAGGCTAGTGCCTCAGAGCGTCCTCGAGCGCGACCCACGGGAGCATCGCGCACTTGATGCGGGTCACGTAGCGGGAGACTCCGGCGAGTGCGACCGCGTCGCCGAGCAGCTCGTCGTCGCCCTCGAGCTGACCCTTCGACTGCATGAGCTCGCGGAAGGCGGCGATCTTGGTCGCCAGGCTCTCGCGCGAGTCGTCGTCGACGATGTCGCTGAGCAACGACGCCGACGCGGTCGAGATCGAGCAGCCGTGACCTTCCCAGCTGATCGACGCGACACCGCCGTCGGCCGCGGGATGCACGTTCACCGTGACCTCGTCGCCGCACGTCGGATTCAGCTGGTGGGACGACGCCGCGGCTCCGTCGCGCAAGCCGAAGCCGTGCTTCTCCTTCGCATGATCGAGGATGACCTGCTGATAGAGGCTCTGGAGCTCTGAGGAACTCATCGGTCGACTCCGAAGAACGCGCGGGAGTCGGCGACGGCCTGAACCGCCTGGTCGACCTCGTCCGCGGTGTTGTAGAGGTAGGTGCTGATCCGCGTGCTCGCCGTCGCGCCGAAGCGGCGATGCACGGGCTGGGCGCAGTGGTGGCCGACACGCACGGCGATGCCCCGATCGTCGAGGAACTGACCGACGTCGTGGGAGTGGATCCCGTCGACCACGAAACTGGCGAGCCCCACCCGTTCCACATCGCGTCCGGGTCCGAGGATGCGCACCCCGGGAATCTGTGCCAGCCCGTCGAGCAGGCGCTCACCGAGCGCCGCCTCGTGCGCCTCGATCGCCGGCATCCCGACCTCGCTCAGGTACTCGGTCGCCCTCGCGAGAGCGATCGCCTGGGACACCCGCTGCGTGCCCGCCTCGAAGCGCTGCGGCGCGGGAAGGTACTCGGTCTCCGTGAGCGTCACCGTGGTGATCATCGACCCACCGGTCAGGAAAGGCGGCAGCGCATCGAGGAGGTCTTTGCGTCCGTAGAGCACGCCGACGCCGGTCGGGCCGAGCATCTTGTGCCCGGAGAAGACGGCGAAGTCCACATCGAGCGCCCTCAGGTCGAGAGCGAGATGCGGCGCCGACTGACAGGCGTCGAGCACGACGAGCGCCCCCGCCGCGTGTGCGAGCCGGACGAGGGTCTCGACCGGGTTGATCGCTCCCAGTACGTTCGAGACGTGCGCGAAAGCCACGACCTTGGTGCGTGGGCCGATGATCGACGCCGCCTCGTCGAGCCGCAGCTGCCCGTCGTCGTGCAGGCCGATCACGCGGAGTGTCGCCCCCGTGCGAGCGGCGAGCTCCTGCCACGGGACGAGATTGGCGTGGTGCTCCGCCTCGGTGACGACGATCTCGTCGCCCGCGGTGAGCTGGAATCGCTCGGCTGCGGCACCTCCGCGGCCGAGCGAGGCGTTCGACATGCTGTAGGCGAGGAGGTTGATGCCCTCGGTGGCATTCGAGGTCCAGACGATCTCGTCAGCGTCGACCCCGACGAAGCGGGCGAGGGTCGCCCGCGCCTCCTCGAAGAGCTCGGTGGCCTCACCGGCGACGGTGTGCGCACCCCGATGCACCGCGGAGGTGTAGTTCTCGACGAACGTGCGTTCCGCATCCAGCACCTGACGAGGTTTCTGGGAGGTCGCGCCCGAGTCGAGGTAGACGAAGGGGTGACCGTTCACCTCGCGGGAAAGGATGGGGAAGTCCGCGCGGATGCGGGTCAGATCGAGCGTGTCAGTTTGCATCATGTCCAAGAGTCTTCTCGGGAACAACTTTAGGTCCCTTCGGTGCAAGTTGCTCGGGAGCGCTCGCATTCCCCGCGCTGCCCTTTCTTAGCGTGATCTGAGCTGGCGTCTCGGAGACTCGGGAGATCGAAAAGAAGGGCTCCGCCATGCTCGCCTCGTCCCTGCGCACCCCTCGGGCGCAGACGCCCACCCCCGTCGCCGTCGTCCAGGTGGCCGCCTCCGGCGCTGTCATCGTCGTCGTCATTCTCGCCGGCCTGGTCATCCGGGTGACCTCGGGAGCGACCTTGGTCGACCTCCGGGTCCTGAACGCGTTTGCCGCCATCCAGAACACCGCGCTCACCGCCATCGCATTCGGAGTCGACTGGGTGTTCTCGCCTCCGATAGCAGCGGTCATCGTGGTGCTCGCCGGTGCCGGGGTCTGGATTGTGACGAGAAGGCTGCGCGCCGTGGTCCTGTTCGTCGGCGTCGCCGTCCTCCCCTGGCTCGGAAGCG
The DNA here is from genome assembly GCF_042882245.1 of Leifsonia sp. NPDC058230. Lineage (NCBI taxonomy): Bacteria > Bacillati > Actinomycetota > Actinomycetes > Micrococcales > Microbacteriaceae > Leifsonia > Leifsonia sp. NPDC058230. The sequence goes on from NZ_JBHVWM010000002.1 coordinate 96,789, forward strand.
AGGTGGTGAAGCTGATCGTGCGCCGGCCGCGGCCCGATCCGGCGTCACTCGCGCATCCACTTCTCGCCAGCCCGCCGTCTTTCAGCTTTCCGAGCGGGCACACCTGTTTCGCGCTCGCACTGTGCCTCGCGCTGCTGACCGTGGCGTGGTCGACGAGAGCGAGGCCATTCCTCATCGCCATCTCCGTCGTCATCCCGGTGACGACCGGCCTCTCGCGGATATATCTCGGCGTGCACTACCCGACGGATGTGCTCGCCAGCCTTGCCTACACGGCCGCGGCCGCTGCCGCAGTCACCGTTCTGGGCAGGATGATCCTCGCTAGGGTTGACCGACATGGAGAGTGAACGGCATCGCATCCTCCTGGTCGAGGACGATCCTCAGCTCGGGCCGATCATCCAGCGGGTGCTGGCGGAGACCTACGAGGTGACGCTCGCTCCCGACGGCGAGACAGGGCTGCGCCTCGGACTCGGCGAGCCTTTCGACGCGATGGTCGTCGATCGCCGGCTGCCGGGCATCGACGGTCTCACGATGATCGAGCGGCTGCGCTCCGGCCGGGTGGTCGCGCCCATCCTGGTGCTCACCGCACTCGGCGCGGTCGCCGACCGGGTGAACGGGCTCGACGCCGGCGCGAACGACTACCTCGTGAAGCCGTTCGAGTTCGACGAGCTGCTGGCCAGACTACGTGCGCTCACCCGGACCTTCTCCGGCGAGGGCGCCGCGGTCTCGATCGGCAGCTGGGAGTTCTACCCCGAAAGTCGCTGCATCTATTCGCCGTACGAGGGGCGCATCCAGCTCACGGTGCGCGAGAGCGCGCTGCTGCGGCTGCTCGCCGAGAACCCGCTGCGCACGTACAGCCGCGGCGCGATCCTGCACGCGGTGTTCGAGAGCGATGAGCAACCGGGCACCGTCGACACCTACGTCCATTACGTGCGCCGCAAGACAGACAAAGACCTGATCGCAACGGTGCGGGGCGAGGGCTATCGGCTGGGTGAACTGTGAGGAACCGACCGGAGAGCGACGTCGATGCTCTCGCCGTCCGGCGTGCATCCCGTATCGTCGGACTCCAGATCACAATCGCCTCGGGCGCTCTGGTCTTCGCAGCGATCGGGGTCGCGTTCTTCTTCGTGCTCGACCAGCTGCGGCCGTCCGAACTGCTCGAGAAGCCCGCACCGGGCGAGCACAAGATCTACATCGACAGCACCGAGGCCATGATCGCGTTCGTAATCGTCGGCGTTCTCGCTGTCGCCGTGGCCGGAACGCTGAGCCTGGTGATCACACGTCGCGCGGTCAGTCCGCTCGGGCGCGCGCTGTCGATTCAGCGAACCTTCGTGCAGGACGCCAGCCACGAGCTCAGCACCCCTCTCGCGGTGCTGGATGCGCGACTCCAGATACTTCAGCGCTCCCTGCCGCAGGGTGACCCGTCTTCCGGGCTCGTCTCGGAGTTGCGCACCGACGCCCGTACACTCATCGACGTCGTGAACGACCTCCTGCTCGCCGCGGCCGACACCCCTGGCGGCGTGGGCGAACATCCGGCGCCCGTGGTGCCCGCCGTCGAACGCGCAGTCGAAGGGATGCGGGTGCTGGCCTCCGAGCGGGGGATCTCGATCGCGCTCGACGCGGACGGGTCGCCGGCGACCCCGGTGCCCTCGACGAGCATCCAGCGCTGCATCACCGCCCTCCTCGACAATGCGGTGACCCACGCTCCGGACGGGTCGGTGGTCAGCGTGAGAGTTCGAGCAGAGCGTAACCACGTCATCCTCGCAGTCGCCGACTCCGGACCAGGCATCGTCGACATCGACCCCGAGCGGATCTTCGACCGCTTTGCGCGAGCACAACAGTCTGCCACCACCTCGACCAGGCCCGGTTTCGGGATCGGGCTGGCACTCGTGCGCGAGGTCGCGGCGAGGTACGGTGGCAGCGTTCGCGTCGCAGAGACGAGCGCACGCGGAACGGTTCTCGAACTGGTTCTGCCCGAGGTGCGCTCGAACTGAGTGTGCGTTGAACACCCGACCTTCGAGACTCCGAACCTTCACCGTCGGGACTCTTGGTCGTTTCTGAGACCTGATCGGGTGGACTGGTGCACGGCACCCCAGTGCCGCATCGGTCCCACCAGGAGGGTACTCAGATGGTTCTCGCGCAGGCACCGCGCAGCTCGGTACTGAGATTCACTCTCTCCGTCGCCGTCACCAGCAGATGGAAGGTCGCAGCCGCCCTCGGCACACTCGCGATCCTCCTCGCCGCCGAGGGATCCTGGATCCCGTCCCTCTGGGGCGACGAAGCGGCGAGCCTCCTGTCGGCCGAACGGCCGGTGCCCTCGCTGTTCCGGATGCTCGGCCACGTCGACGCCGTTCACGGCACCTACTATCTGGGCCTGCACTGGTGGATCAGGGTCTTCGGCACTTCGCCGTTCGCTCTGCGGTTTCCGAGCGCCGTCGCCGTGGGGTTCGCGGTCGCGGGCACCGTCGCGATCGCCTGGAGGCTCGCGGGCCGGCGCGTGGCCGTCATCGCCGGACTCGTCTGCGCCGTACTCCCGCGGGTGACGTACATGGGCGAGGAAGCCCGCTCCTACGCCTTCAGCGCGGCCTTCGCCGTCTGGCTCACCGTCGTCCTGCTGGAGATCCTCGCCCGTCCCCGCGTGCGGCGACGCTGGTGGGTGGTCTACGGCATCCTGCTGACCGCCGGGACGTACCTGTTCCTCTATGTCGCTCTCTTCGCAGTCGTCCACGCCGTGCTCCTTCTCGTCGCCCGCCCGGGGCGTCGGGTCCTCGTGCCCTGGGCGATCGCGGCAGGCGCGGCAGCAGTCGCAAGTTTCCCACTCGTGGTGGTCGCCTTCCTCGAACGGCGTCAGATCGCGTATCTCGCCACGACGAACCAGATCACCGGCAACGCCGTCTTCAGCACGCTGTGGTTCAGCACCTGGACGGTCGCGGTCGTCGGGTGGGGGCTCATCCTGTTCGCGCTGGGCGGCGCCTGGCGGGAGCGCGGCCGGGCAGCGAGCGCGGGAACCCATCAGGGTGCGGCAGGAATCGATCGCCCTCTCCCGTCGCTTGCCGCAACGGGCGCGGCGTGGCTGGCGATCCCGACGATCATCCTCGTCGGCGGCCACTCCATCACCCCGGACTTCACGCCCCGCTATCTGTCGTTCTGCGCGCCGGCAGCCGCGCTCGTGATCGCTCTCGGGTTGACCCGGCTCTCGCGAGTCCGACGGTGGGCGCCCTTAGTCGCCGGGACGATTCTGCTCGCAGCGATCGTCCCGGTGTACGCGGCGCAGCGGACGCCGTACGCGAAGAACGGGAGCGACTGGGCGGAGGTGAGCTCCACGATCGGCGCGAATGCGCGACCGGGCGACGGTGTCGTGTTCGACGAGTCGACCAAACCCTCCAAACGCCCCCGACTCGCGATGCTCACCTACCCGGCCGGCTTCCGGGGCCTCGTGGATGTCGCCGTGCGCACTCCGTTCGCCAGCAGTCGGACCTGGCACGACTCGGCGATGACCGTGCCGCAGGCCGAGAGGGCTGGCCGTTTCGACGGCATTCGGCACGTCTGGCTCATCGAACTCGCCGACGGCGCGACCGTCGACTCCTACGGTCGCGCCGACCTCGAGCACCTGGGCTATCAAGAGGTCGGTCGGACCCTCGTCACCCACGCATCCCGGATCACCGAGCTCGCCCGCTGACAGGGCGCCTCCGTTCACCGGGAGGTCATCTCCCCGGCCTACGCTTCAGGAATGGCCACTTCGGGCATCCTCGCGCGCCGTCTCGGACTGGGCGACGCCGTCTTCATCGGTCTGGGCTCGATGATCGGCGCCGGCATCTTCTCCGTGTTCGCCCCGGCCGCGGCTGCCGCCGGAAGCTGGCTTCTCGCGGGACTGGCCATCGCTGCCGTCGTGGCCTTCTGCAACGCCACATCCTCAGCACAGCTCGCGGCCGCCTATCCCGCCTCCGGCGGCACCTATCTGTACGGACGCGAGGAGCTCGGCCCCTGGTGGGGTTTCGCCGCCGGGTGGAGCTTCGTGATCGGCAAGACGGCCAGCTGCGCGGCGATGGCTCTGACCTTCGCCACCTATGCGGCCCCGGCGGGATGGGAGCGACCCGTCGCGATCGGCGCGGTCGTCCTGCTCACTGCCGTCAACTACGCCGGAGTGACCCGCACCGCACAGCTGACCCGGATCATCGTCGTCCTCGTACTCGCCGTCCTGGGAGTCGTGCTCGCGGCGGGTGCGGTCGCCGCACCTTCGGGCGCACTCGCGAGTGGATTCTCCGCCCCCGGATCGCTCTACGGGATCCTGCAGTCCGCCGGGCTCACCTTCTTCGCTTTCGCCGGCTACGCGCGCATCGCCACGCTCGGCGAGGAGGTGCGCTCCCCCGCGCGCACGATCCCGCGGGCCATCACCGTCGCCCTCGCTCTGACCGTGGTGCTCTACCTCGCGGTCGCGGTCGTGTCCCTCGCGGCGATCGGACCGGACCGGTTGGCGCTGTCCGATGCCCCGCTCGAAGATGTGACCGCGGCGGCCGGATGGGCGTGGGCGCTTCCGATCGTTCAGGCGGGAGCCGCCCTCGCCTCGCTCGGGGCTCTGCTGGCTCTGATCGCAGGCATCGGCCGAACCGTGCTGGCGATGGCACGGAATGCCGACCTGCCGCGTTCGCTCGCGGCCGTGCATCCGCGCCGTTCCGTTCCGCACCACGCCGAAATCGCACTGGCGGTCGTGGTGGTCGTGCTCGTCGCGACCGTCGACCTCCGCAGCGCGATCGGCTTCTCCTCGTTCGGCGTGCTGCTGTACTACCTCGTCGCCAACCTCGCCGCCTTCCGGCAGAGCGCCGAGCGCCGCCGGTATCCACGCTGGCTCCAGGTTCTCGGAATGATCGGCTGCGTCGCCCTCGTGGCAACACTGCCGCCGATGAGCATCGCCGTCGGCGCTGCAGTGCTGCTCTGCGGATTCGCCTACCGCGCCATCCGCCTGACCGCGTCGCGCGGCCGGGAGCTCTAGATCAGATACGGGATGAGCGCCTTGCGCGACCGGGGATAGTCGTCGAACGTCTCCCGGTACCAGCGGTGGTTCGCCATCGCCCGCGGCGCGAGGTTCGCCACCGTGTACAGCGCGAACGCGAAGCCGGCCAGCGACCAGGTCGCGATCGCCCACCCCGTCCACTCCACGATCTCCCCCAGGTAGTTGGGGCTCGACACGAAGCGGTATCCCCCGCCGTGCGGAATCCTGTACCCGTCCGATCCCCGCCCACGCAGCCGTCTCAGGATGCGATCCGAGCTCAGGTTGAGTACGAACCCGCCCAGGAACACGAGCACACCGATCACGAAGCGCGGATCCGTCAGCCATGAGACCGCATACGAGCCGTACTCCGAGATCCAGCGCGCGTTGATCCAGGTGTTGAGGGTGTTGAACAGCATCGCCATCGCCATGACCGACACCGGCATCCGTCCCCCTCCGCGCATCAGGAACGGATAGACGAACGCCCGCTGGATGTAGTGCAGCTGCCACAGCCCGAGGAAGACCAACGGCACCACCTCGAAGCGATGCTCGCCCAGGAGGAAGAAGATCAGGAACAGCACCGACGCCGGGGACTCCATCACCACCCAGCCGACGCGCGCGGGAACAGTGGGACCCCATCCGCCGCGCCCGTGCCGCCCGTACGGCGCGACGATGAAGCAGAGGGCCACGAAGGTGACGACGGCCAGCGCGATCTCCAGGTAAACGAACCAGCGGTACGGGTCGGTCGTCGGCATCACACCACCGCCGTCCGGGTCGCGAAGTCGAGGCGCAGGAAGGGAAGGTGCTCCCGCGCAACGACGGCGCTGAGCATCCGGTCGCCGACCTGCGCGGCCACCGCGACGATGTGCGGATCGCTCTCGATCCAGAGGGCGCGCAATGCGGCACCGTCGACGACGACTGTTCCCTCGATGGTGTGCTGCTCCGACACCGGGTCGATCAGTGTTCCCGGGAAGTCTCCCCGAGTCCTCTCGTCGCGGAAGAGGTTCTGCACGATGTAATCGGCATGCTCGTTCAGCGTCTGGGTCAGCGATCGGCTCTCGGAGCCGGGGAGCGTGGTTCGCACGGCATCCCAGACGAGCGGGTAACGCATCCGGGCGCGCGTCTCGAGAATCCACTCCGGGAGAGGCCAGGGCGGCAACTCATCCAACGCGGCCGCGGTCTCGGGCGCCAGCTCGGCGAGATTGCGCGGGTCTTCACGGTTCTCCGGATGCCGCCAGAGCGTGTACGACAGCGTCAGCGCCGACGGGGTCTCCCGCCCGTTGCGGGTGGAGCTCCAGACGCTCGCTCCGGCCTCCTCGGCGGATTCGTGCGGTTCGAGTGTGAACGCCGAGCCTCCGAACCGAGCGATCGCCTCGTCGACCGTCGGCGGCGCAGGAAGGTCGATGGCACGCTTACTCGGATCGAACTGCATGGCCCTCACTCTGCCGCACGGTCTGGTGCGGGGCAATCGTCGGCGTGCCGATCTAGGTCAGCGCGATGCGGCGGCTCCGCCAATAGGCGTACAGGTCCCACGGGTCCTCGGCGCCCTCGCGGAGCTCGGCGAGGTGAGCGGCGAGCTCGTCGTGCAACTCGAACCACTCCGTTCTCGGAATCCGGTGCGCGGCGAACTGCTCGTGCCGCCGTTGCTCCAGCTTCCGGCCGCCCAGCTCGAACGCCAGCACCTCGTCGTGCGGCAGACTCGCGAGGCGCCGACGCGGATTCGCCGACGTACCGATCTTCACCCGGTCCTGGTACCGGATGTAGTACACGACGTCGACCCTGACCTCCGTGCCCGGCTCGTCGGGGGCCTCCCCCACCCGCCACTCGCAGATCGCGCAGAGCCACCCGGAGGGGTAACGCACTCCCAGCCGGGAGCCGCACGCCGCGCACGGCGACGGCAGCACATCCGTCACACCTGCGTCGCGCGCCACCCAGTCGTAGGCCGCCAGCAGGTGAGCGGTGCAGAGGTTGAGGGGCGTGTCTGCGGTAACGGGTTCGGCGCAGAGACGCCCGCTGCCCAGAAGGATTCCGCACCCGTCGACCATGCCGGCACTCTACCCGCGAGCACCGACGCGGCCGACGGATGCGGTCGAACGATCGGTCAGGCGGTCGCGGAGGCCGCCTTGCCCGCACCCCGGCCGAACGTGAAGGCCCGGATGATCTGAACGATACCGAGCACGATGAGGCTGATCCCGAGCAGGATGAACAGCACGACGAAGCCCCACAGCGGCGAGAAGAGCAGCACGATTCCCGCCACGATGCTCAGGATGGCGAAGAAGATGGCCCAGCCGCGCGAGGGTGCGTCGCCGAGCTGCGCGAACGTGGTCGCGCCTTCGACGATCCAGATGATGCCCACCAGAATGCCGAGGAACACCGCCAGGAACGCGGTCGTCCCGGAAAGGTTCGCGAACGCCAGGATCGCGGCGACGACCAAGATGACCCCGAAGACGATGTCGAGCGCTCGCGCTCCGCCGCTGAGGCCCTTCGCGAAGATCCCGATGCCCAGATACGACAGGCCGGAGACCAGGAGCGAGATGGCGATCAGGATCGTCAATCCGGCGGCGGCCGTTTTCGGCCAGAACACGATGATGATCCCGATGATCAGTGCGACCGCACCGCTGATGCCGAGCGAAACGCGAACGGTGTTGATCACCGATGCCGTCATGTCTTTGGCGTCGAGCGAGAAAGAGGCGAACATCGAAGGTTGTGAATTGGACATCAGACGATCCTTTCGCTGGATGACCGAACGCTATCGCTCCACACGGGCCGTGTCCATCGACGCGGCCGGGTGGGACGAAGACCGCGATCAGAAGTCGCCGCCGCCTCCACCGTCTCCCCCGCCGCCGTCTCCGCCGAAGAAGCCGCCTCCGCCACCGCCGTCGCGTCCGTCGCCACCGCCGAATCCTCCGCTGAAGAAGTCTCCGCCCCCACCGTCACCGCCGCCTCCGCCGAAGAACCCGCCGCCGCTTCCGCGCAGGACGCTGTCGATCAGGATGCCGCCGAGCACGGCTCCGAAGAGGCCACCACCCCCACCGCCTCGGCCGCCGTACTGACCGGGCGTCCCGTACATCCCGCCGCCGCCTGCATTCGAGGTGAACCCGTTCACGTCGGACTCGGCGAACTGGATGGCCTGGGCCGCGAGCTCGTCGGCGCGCTGAGCGTGCGCGACGGCGCTGACGGTGTCGGTCGCCGCGGTCGACTGCGCGAGGCTCAGCAGGCGCGACGCTTCAGCCAGCCGCGTACGCGCTTCCGCCCCGACCGCGCCGCGCCGTGCGGCGATGAAGTCCGATGCGGCGGTGATGCGGCTCTGTGCCGATCCGAGTGTCTGGCCGAGCGACGCGGCGGCGCGCTGCTCCTGAGCCTGGCGCGTCCGCACCGCGTTCACCACCCCGTCGATCTCGCGGTTGGCGAGTTCGAGCTTCTGCAGCAGTTCGCGCGGGTTCACCGTGCCGCCGCGGAGGCGCGACTGCACGTCAGCGACGGCGGCCTGCGTCGAAGCCTCCGCCGCCATGATCGCTCCGCTCGGGTCGCCCGACGCGGCGAGCGCTCTGGCGTCCGCGATGTCCTGCTGCAGGTTGACGACCAGCGCGTCGAGCTGGCCACGCGCGGTCGTCAGATCGGTGCCGACCCTGTCGACCGCCTCCAGCAGCTGCCGGGACTGGTCGAGGGCGGCTTCGGCGGCGCGAACGCTCACGGCCGCCTGCGTGGCGGAACCCGAGTCGGCCTTCAGCTCCGCATCGGCGAGCGCCGTGGCGGCGAACGTGAGCCTCTCGCCGGCTTGCACGATGTTGTCCTGCACGGTGGTCAACGCCGAGTCGCTGTACTCGGAAGCCAGCTGGGCGAGGGTCGTCCGCGTCGCGTTGACGCGCAGTTGGGCGGTCACGACGTCCGACCGCAGCTCGGTGACCTTGCCGGGGATGTCTTTGGCGAGCGAGCGCAGTTCGGCGAACGCCGCCGTCTGCTGATCCAGCAGTCGATTGGCCTCAGCGGTCTCGCGGATGATCGTCGCGTTCCACTCGCGGCGCTCCTGCTCGGTGTCCGGCTCCGCATCGTCGAGTTTCTGTTTCAGCGAGAAGGCCGCACGGAGCTTGGCGTCGGCGGAGTCGACCGCCGCCGCGAACGGACGCGCAGCCTCGTCCCCATACTGTGCGACGACGAATCCGAGCTCCTGCGAGCTGGCTTGCAGAGCATCGTCGGTGCGCACGAGAGCGGTCGCCGCGCGGCGCTCGAGATCGGGCAGCGGGATCGCCTGAAGCTCGTCCGCCTGCGAGGCCGCATCGCGCGCAGCCTTCGCGCGGATGCGGTTGCGGTTTCTCGTGCGCACCACCAGCAGCACGATGACCCCGATGATGACGAGGACGATCACGATGGAGACGACGACCGCCGCGATGGTGCCCGCCGAGGCCCCTCCACGGCCCGCCGCGTCGCCACCCGCTGTGCCTCCGTCGCTGCTGCCGCTCACGGCGTTCCCGATGCCGGTCGCGGCCGCGATGGCGGCATCCGCCCACTCATCGTTGCGGAGCCGAGGCTCGATCTGGTTCTTCTGGATGTCGCTCAGCTCGGACTGGCTGAGCGGACCGGCGGTGTCGGCGGAGAGGTAGTACGAGCGCCCCTGCACGGCGACCGCGAGCAGGTAGTCGGTGGGCGAGAGGTTGTTCTGACGTGCCGTGGCGATCGCCCACGACTTCGCATCGGACGGCGAGGTGAAGGTGTCGACGTAGACCACGAAAAGGCCGATCTCGTGGTCGCTGGCGAGTTTCGTGGTGGCGCTCTCCACCTCATCCGTGCGCGAACCCAGAACGCCTGCATCGTCGACCACGTGCCCGGGGCCGAGCACCACGGGTTCCTGTGCCTGAGCCGGCGAAGCGCCGACGATCGCGAGCAGCGTCAGTCCGACCGTGACGACACTCGCCGCGAGAACCCGTCGTATCTGCATCTGTCCGCCGCCCTCAGCTGATTCCACCCGCTCTTCATTCTAGGGAGCGGACCACAGGCAGTCACCGGGCGGGCCGGGTCACCGGGCCGGGGTGGGCGTTCGCGGACTCAGTGCCTCCGCGATCTGCTCGGAGAAGCGGCTGACGAATGTCTCGAGCGGACCCCGTCGCCGGAGGAGAGCGAGAATGGCACCGATGACGAGTGCCAGCGCGGCGTGGAGCGCGAGGGCGCTCGGGCCGGAGAACCACCAGGGGAATTCCGCCGCGCCGCTCTCCTGGTAGTACGCGGTCGCGAACGAGTACGCGAAGATGTGGGCGACGTAGACCGTCAGCGGGGCCGCACCGGCGGCGCTCACCGGGTGGAGGACGACAAGCCAGACCGAAGGAAGCGACCAGGCGAGGAGCAGGCACACCCCGATCACGATGAAGGCGACACCGACCCCGCGGGTGATGTCGAAGAACGATCCGGTGTGTGGTGTGTGCAGAAGATACGACCACCAGCCGCTGCCCGGAGCGCCGAGGTCGACCGCGGCGCTCGAGAGTTCCGATTCGCGGCCGAGCAGCCGGAAGAGGAGCGCGACGAACCCGAGCGTCGCCGCCAGTCCCGCCGCACCGATCCCGGCGAGCACGATCGCGAAACGTCGATGGGTCCCCTTCTGCTGGGCGATGAACAGCAACCGGGCGACGGTCATCCCGACGAGCATGTACACGAGCCACGTGATGACCGGGTACGTTCCGGTGACGAAGGTGGCGCGAAGCAGGGTGACCGGATGCTCGAGCGCGGTCCATGCGAGCGAGCCGCCCTCATCCGGTGCCCCCAGCTGCGCCCTGACCGAACCGTTCACCAAAGGCCCGACGACGGCGAGCACGGTGGCGCTCAGCACGAGAACCCAGGTGGGTGCGAACAGGAACGGGACGGTGCAGATCATGGATGCGCCGAAGTAGACCAGCACGACGATCGCAGGGCTGCCCAGCAGGCCGAGCGTCAGGCCGATCCCGATCACGGCTACGCCACGCGCGGCCAGCGCCCAGCAGGCGGCGACCGCGGCGCCCGCATCCAGGTACCGTCGGGTGGCCAGCACGATGCTCAGACCGCCGATCACCGCGAACAGGGTGGATGCGTTCCCGTCGGAGACGGCGAAGAACCAGCTCTCGCCGCGCTCCGTCACATGGGCCGACATCATCCCGAGAATCGCGACGAAGCGTGCGATATCGAGACCGACCAACCGGGGCATCACGCCGTCCGTCATCTCCAGTCCTCTCGGCCGGATCGCTGTGACGCAAGGCTAGCGAATGAGACCGGGGATGGGCAGAGCCTCGGCCCACCCACCTACCGGATGACGCGGAACGCGAGATGTGTGGCGGCCGGCGTCATCGTGACGCTCGTGCGTTCGAGGGAGATCGCCTCTCCGAGCGCGCCGAACAGCGGCGTCCCGCCGCCGAGCAGCACGGGGACGACATGAACGCGGATCTGGTCGACGAGGCCGAGCGGGAGCGCCTGCTGCATCACGGTCGCACCGTGCAGGCCGACGACTTTGTCCCCCGCCGCAACGACGGCCTGCTCGATCGCACTCGCCACGCCGTCGGTCACGAACGTGAAGACCGGCGGGTACGTCGTCGTCGGCAGCGTGTGAGTCACGACGAAGCACGGAGTATCGCCGACGGGGCCGCTGTCGCCCCAGCCTCCGTCACCCTCGTTCTTGTCGAACGATGTCCGCCCCATCACGATGGCGCCGACGCCGTCGATCATCTCCTGCAGCATGGCGCTGTCTTCGTCGGTCGCCGCGTCGAACATCCAGTCGTGCAGCATCCCGGCGCCGTCGCCGAAAGGATTCTCCCGACTGTCGTTGGGGCCGGTTACGTAGCCGTCGAGGGACATGGACATATCGCTGATCACGAGGGCCATGAGAATCTTCCAATCTCTGCGTCCCGAGTGTCCCACCACCGGTAGGATCCCGCGAGGGGGGATCATGACTCGCACGGACAACCAGCGCCGAACGCGCCGGCGCCGATTCGCATCGGCCGTCGGCGTCGCCATCGCGCTGCTCACCGCTGTCTCCGGATGCGCCCTCTTCAGCGGGACCGGCGACCCCTCATCGGCGCACACCCGGCATGCGGCCCCGACAGCATCCCCGTCGCCGACCTCCACGATCTCTGGGATCGTCATCGGCTCGGCGACCCCGACGCCGCTGGCCACGCCCACTCCGAGCCCCACCCCCACTCCGGCGCCGATCCCGACGATCACGCCGGTCCCGCGGGGCACGGTCGTCGCCGAGGGCGATGTCGCCTCCCCGAAGGGCAGCATCCACTTCCACTACCGGATGATCGCCGACGGTGACAACACCTACACCGCCGAATACTCGCGCTTCACCTCGACGGTGCCGGTTCCGGTGTCCGTCACGCTGATCGACGTCCCGCCGAGGGTCGGCGATGGACTGACCTACCACGGCGTCGGAGATCACTCGCTCGGCGGACCGACCACGACGGCCGCCCCAGCATCCACGGCACCCCTGAACGTCAGCCAGCCGTCGTATCTGGGTACGCTCGTGACCTACTCCTCGGTGACCTCGGCCAACGGGGTCCCGGTGGAACTGGGACCGGGCAAGGTGCTCGCCGTCAATGCGATGCACTGGTCGGTCCCCGTTCGACAGTCGAACGTGCATCCGATCGACGGGGGCGCCCGCCCGTACGCCGACGGGACCGTCACAGCGAAGACCGCGAGCGGTGCGCCGAAGCGGTACCTCGTGGCGCAGGGCGACACCACTGCGATGGTCGCGTCGCGGTTCGGAATCCACGTGCAAGATCTCATCTGGCTGAACCCGGATCTGCCGGGCGACGGCGGCAACCAATACCTCTACGAATCCACGACGCTGAACCTCGACCCGAACAGCCTCTAGCGTCCCAGCCCCCACCCACTATGCTCAGCTCAACGGAGGGGGAACGGCATGAGCGGACTGATGGAAGACTACGAGCGGGCGCAGCGTCGGACGAGGGGCACCCGGGCACGGGTGGTCGTTGCGATCGCATCCGCTGTCGGCGTCTGGCTCACCGTACCTCTCGGCGTCATCGCGGTCATGTCGGGCGAGGCGGCCGGCTGGTGGCTCATCGCTCTGGGTGCGGCCCTGCTCGCGGTCACTGTGATGGCCTCGGTTGCGGCGTTCCGCCGTCGCGTGACGGTGGTGGCGGAGCGCGGAAAAGCGAACCCGCGGTTTCACGAGCCGCAGCCGTCTCAGAACCCGGTCGGCGGAAACTCGATGATCGACAGCGGCATCGGCGCGCAGTGAGCTCGCCACGGTAAGCGAGGCACTCGCTCAGGACCCGAGAGTCCTACGCAGCTCGAATTGACTTGCCGATGAGCTCAGCGACCTCGGCCGCGTGTCGTTTCCGACCGCCCGTACTGGGGATGCCCCGACCGCGGCACGGCCTCCTACGCTCGACCCATGGGGGAACAGCAGGGGCATGTCCGCGAGCAGAACAGCAAGCGGACGAGGGCACTGATCATTTGGTCGGTGATCGTCGCGTCCGTCCTCGTGATTGGTGCGGGAACCGTGCTTGTCGTCACGGTCAGCGGCTGGTTGCACGCGGCCTTCTCGAACCCGGCCGATGCACAGATCCAACCCTTCAATGCGGCTCTCGATGAACTGGGCGGCCGAAAGCTCTGCACAAACGGGGATGGGGGCAATGGCCCGGACAACCTCATTCCTTGGTCGACGGTGTACTACCTCGTCCCTCATGCAGGCGGCATCTCCGATTCCCTCAGGCAGACCGCCGTTGCGGAAGGGTATTCGCTCAAGCCGATGGCCTTCGAGAGCGATCCGTCACCGGTACCCGACGAGGCCCTCAACGCAGACGATCGTTTACAGATTTACGTGTACCGTGACGCAGACGTTCCGCTCTATTGCAGCGACATTGTTCGCTACGGCGAGACACGTCAGGTCAGCGGGGAAGATGTGATCGTCGAGGTGAGTGTCGAGCTTCCCAGTCGCCTGCTCGACTAACCAGAGAGTCGAAGCTGTACCGCCATCGTCACGCCGTCCAGGCGCTAGTCTCAGGTCTCAAATGAGTCTTCGTGAAGAGCCTGGCGACGAGCCAGGAACCGAGCAAGGGCAGACTTCCGCGGATCTACGCAAGAAAAAAGCCCGGAAAAACCGGGCCCAATTTCACTTCAGAACTGCTGGGGTACCTGGACTCGAACCAAGAACAACTGAACCAGAATCAGCCGTGTTGCCAATTACACCATACCCCACCGCGCCAATCCGGAGACCGGCACCGAGAGTCAACTTTAGCCTACCGGGAGCCCCAATCACAAAACGGGCGCGCCGCCCTTCACGAGGCCGGAGCGATCACTCGGCGTGCGGTCTCCATGATCTGTGAGCGGTATCGATCGCGGATCTGCTCCTCGTCGAGGTCGCCGTAGATCATCCGGACCACCTGGGGTGCCGCGACGAACCAGTACGCCATGGCGATCAGGCTGAGGAAGATCGATTCGGCATCGGGATCGGGCCCGCCCGCCGCCTCGCGGATGAGTGCGACCCGGTCGTGGTGGTACTGCTCGCGCTTGTCGAAGTCGGGCACCTCACCCGGCGCGTAGTGCATCCCTTCGTGCTCGTAGAGCCGCACGACGTCCGGATGCGCGCACAGGAAGTCGAAGAGCTGACCGACATAGGTGGGCACGTCTTCCGAGCGAACGACGACGTGTTCCGCCAACTCGCCGAGCTTCTTCTGGAGGGCTGCGCCGAACAGGTCCTCCTTCTTGCCGAAGTAGGTATAGATCGACGCCTTGTTCACGCCGGCTCGCTCGGCGATCTTGTCGACGCGGGCTCCGCCGATCCCCTTCTGCGCGAACTCGACGGCGCTCGCCTCCAGGAGAAGGTTGGCGCTCTCAGCGCTGTCATACCGTTTCGCCATTGTCCGCTCCTGCATCGTCGCGCTTTCCAGATCGATTCTAGAGGTGTACTCTACAACTAAACGTTTAGTTATATTCAACTGGAGGAAAGAGAAATGAGCATCACCGCCCCCGTCACCGTCGAGAACACTCTCGTGCTCCGGCTCTCCGCCGACGACTTCGGAACGGACTCGAGCCCTGCCGGCGACGCGCGCCAGTTCGTCGCCGTGCTCCCTCAGCCCGGCCTCGGATCCGCGACCTCTGTCGTCCTCGATCGCGTGGACGAGAACGCGTTCGACCGGATCGCCGTCGGCTACCAGGTGGACGGCCAGACCTTCGAGCGGACCTGGACCAAGACGAACGACCTCGGTTCGACCGTCACTTACACGCTGCTGAACAGTGCGACGGACGACAACTACGTGAGCGCCGCTTAGACCGTTGCGTCCTGATCGGTCGCGACCCCGATGAGGTCGCGATTGACGGCCGCAGCGACGACCGCTCCCGCTCCGGCGGCCACGATCAGTTGCTGCGGCCCCGGCGGCGTCGACTCCCCCGCCGCGTAGACGCCGGGAATCGACGTGCGCCCCTGTGAGTCCGTGAGCAGGAACCCGTCGTCGTCGGCATCGAGATCGAGACCCGTTGCGAACGCGAGCGACGGCGTCCAGACCGGGCGCACGAATCCGCCGACCCTCGGGATCTCCGTGCCGTCGACGAGCCGCACGCCCGTCATCACGCCGCGCTCCCCCGTGAGGTCGTCGATCTGACGACGTTCGACCTGCACGCCGAGGCGTGCGAGCGTGCGCTCCTCGTCGGCCGTCACCGTGCCCGCTTGGTTCGTGAAGACGATGAGATCCTTCGACCACTGGGTGAGCAGCAGCGCACGCTCGGCGAGATCGTCCGTCTCACCGATCAGGGCGAGGGGCGCATCCGCCTTCTCGAAACCGTCGCACTCGACGCAGCTGTGCAACTGGGTGCCGTAGTAGGCCCGGATGCTGGGCACATCCGGCAGCGTCTCCGTGAGACCGGTGGCGATCACCAGGGTCTCGGCGAGCACGTCGAGGTCGGCCGAGCCACGCACCCCCTTCGCCCGGATGTGGAACCCTGCGTCCGAGAACTCGACAGACTGGGCCTGCGCGAACGCGACCTCGCCGTTGTCGTACGCTTCGACCTCGTCGCGGCCCAGTCTGCGCAGCTCCAGCGGCGGGATCCCGTCGCGCGTGAGGAACCCGCGCGCCTTCAGAGTCGCGGCATTGCGCGGCCGGTTGCTGTCGATCACCAGCACACGTCGGCGGGCACGCACGAGGTTGAGCGCAGCCGAGAGGCCTGCGGGGCCGCCACCGATCACGACGACCTCGAACGACTCCCCTGTCATCGCGCGGACCTATCCGAGCAGGGCGGAGAGCTTGTCGAGGCGCGCGACGGTCTCGGCCTTGCCAAGGATCTGCATCGACTCGAAGAGCGGCGGCGAGACCCGTCGACCCGAGATCGCGACGCGGAGTGGCCCGAAGGCGACGCGCGGCTTGAGCCCGAGGCCCTCGATCAAGGCATCGCGCAGTGCGGCCTCGATGGCCTCGTGGGTCCAGTCGGACTCCGGGACGAGCTCCAGCGCACCGAGGGATGCCGCGAGCACCTCGCCGGCGTCGGCCGGCAGCGAGGCGCGGGCATCGTCCTCGACGACCAGGGATGCGGCGTCGGTGAAGAGGAAGCCGAGCATCCCCGGCGTCTCCCCCAGCAGCTGCACCCGCTCCTGCACGAGCGGCGCGGCCTCGGTGAGGATGGCGTGCTGTGCGTCGGTCAGGGGCTCGGTGAGCACGCCGGCGGCGACCAGGTATGGCACGGTACGCTCCGCGAAATCCCAGGTCTCGAGCATCCGGATGTGGTCGCCGTTGATCGACTCGGCCTTCTTCAGGTCGAACCTGGCCGGGTTCGGGTTCACATCGACGACGTCGAACGCGGCGATCATCTCGTCGATGCCGAACACGTCGCGGTCGTGGGTGAGGGACCAGCCGAGAAGCGCCAGGTAGTTCACCAGGCCCTCGGGGATGAATCCGCGGTCGCGGTGGTGGAACAGGTTCGACTCGGGGTCGCGCTTCGAGAGCTTCTTGTTTCCGTCACCCATGACATAGGGAAGGTGACCGAACCGCGGGACGAACGTCGTGAGTCCCACGTCGATCAGCGCGTGATAGAGCGCGATCTGGCGCGGCGTCGACGACAGCAGGTCCTCACCGCGCAGCACGTGGGTGATCCCCATGAGCGCGTCGTCGACCGGGTTCACGAACGGGTACAGCGGATGCCCGTTGGGACGCACGACGACGAAGTCGCTGAACGAGCCGGCCGGGAAGGTGATGTGCCCGCGCACCAGGTCGTCGAAGCTCAGATCGGTGTCGGGAACGCGCAGGCGGAGTGCGGGCTGACGGCCCTCGGCGCGATAGGCGGCCTTCTGCTCTTCGGTGAGGTCGCGCTCGAAGTTGTCGTAGCCGAGTTTCGGGTCGCGGCCGAGCGAGACGTTGCGGGCCTCGATCTCCTCGCCGGTGGCGAAGCTCTCGTAGATGTGCCCCGACGCCTTGAGCGTCTCGACGACCTCGGCGTAGATGTCGTAGCGCTGCGACTGACGGTACGGCGCGTGCGGTCCGCCGACGTTCACGCCCTCGTCCCAGTCGAGCTTGAGCCAGGTGAGACCCTCGACGATCTGCGCGTAGCTCTCCTCGCTGTCGCGGGCCGCATCCGTGTCTTCGATGCGGAACACGAGCTTGCCGCCCGTGTGACGCGCGTAGGCCCAGTTGAAGAGGGCGGTGCGGATCAGGCCGACGTGCGGCGTTCCGGTGGGCGAGGGGCAGAACCGCACGCGGACCTCGGCGCCGGTGGCCGTGGAGAAGGGGTGAGAGGCGTTGTCAGACATACCTGTGCAAGTGTAGTTGGCGGAGCCTGGTCGGCGGAGCCTACTTGGCGGCGCGCACCGGGTTCACGAGCGACCCGACACCCTCGATCTCGACCTCGACGGTGTCGCCGGCCACGATCGGCCCGACACCCGAGGGCGTTCCGGTGAGGATCACATCCCCGGGCAGCAAGGTGAACACGCTCGAGGCGTAGGCGACGATCGACGGGATGTCGTGCACCATGTCGCTGATCTTGCCGTCTTGCTTGAGCTCGCCGTTGACGCGGGTGCGGATGAACGCATCCGGTGCGAGTTCGGTCTCGATCACCGGTCCGAGTGGGCAGAAAGTGTCGAAGCCCTTGGCGCGGGTCCACTGGCCGTCGGTCTTCTGCAGATCACGGGCCGTCACGTCGTTGGCGACGGTGTATCCGAAGACGTACTCGAGCGCGCGCTCCACCGTCACGTTCTTGGCGATCGTGCCGATGATCACGGCGAGTTCGCCCTCGTAGTCCACCTGCTGCGACTGCGGGGGCAGCACGATCGCATCCCCCAGCCCGATCACGGACGTGTTCGGCTTGAGGAAGAGCAGCGGCTCGGCCGGGGCCTCCCCGCCCATCTCCGCGGCGTGGTCCCGGTAGTTCTTGCCGACCGCGACGACCTTGGAGCGAGGGATGACCGGAGCGAGCAGCGCCCCCACCTTGCCGAGCGGCACCCGCTCGCCGGTGGTGTCGAATCCGGAGAACATGGGGTCGCCCGCGAGCACGACGAGCGCGTCCTCGTCGACGATTCCGTAATCGATGGCGCCTTCGTGGCTGAATCGTGCAATCTTCACGGATATGAGCCTAAGGGACTCGGCGGCCGGCGTGTCAGCCGTCGAGCCTGGTCATCCAGTTGTGACGGTCGGGGATGCGGCCGTACTGGATGTCGGTGAGCTCCTGGCGCAGCGACATGGTCAGCTCCCCGGGAGGCGCAGTGATGTCGCCGACCGTGAAGGTGTCCGACTTGAGCTCGCCGATCGGCGTGATCACGGCGGCCGTGCCGCAGGCGAAGACCTCGACGATGTCCCCTGACTCGACGCCGACGCGCCACTCGTCGAGCGTGACCTTGCGCTGCTCGACCTTGTGGCCGCGATCGCGGGCGAGCTGCAGCACCGACTCGAGCGTGATGCCCTCGAGGATGCTGTCCGACTCGGGCGTGACGATGGTTCCGTCCTTGTAGACCAGCACCACGTTCATCCCGCCGAGCTCTTCGAGGTACTTGCCCTCGACCGAGTCGAGGAAGAGCACCTGAGCGCATCCGTGCGCGTACGCCTCGGACTGCGGCAGCAGGCTCGACGCGTAGTTGCCGCCGGTCTTCGCGGCACCGGTACCGCCCTGACCTGCGCGCGACCAGCGGTCGGACAGCCAGATCGAGACCGGGGCGACGCCTCCGGTGAAGTATGCGCCAGCGGGGCTGGCGATCAGGTAGTAGGCGACCTTGTTCGCCGGGCGCACACCGAGGAACGCCTCCTTGGCGAACATGAACGGACGCAGGTAGAGGCTGGTCTCCGGCGCCGACGGCACCCAGTCGGCATCGACCTTGATGAGCTGCTGGAGCGAGTCGAGGAAGTATTCGACCGGCAGTTCGGGCAGGGCCAGCCGGTAAGCCGAGCGCTGCATGCGCGCGGCGTTCGCCTCGGGGCGGAATGTCCAGATCGAACCGTCCGCGTGGCGGTAGGCCTTGAGGCCCTCGAAGATCTCCTGGGCGTAGTGCAGCACGGCGGCCGACGGCTCGAGCTGGATGGGCCCGTACGGCGAGACCCGCGGCCGGTGCCAGCCGCCCTTGGCCGACCAGCAGATGTCGACCATGTGGTCGGTGAAGTAGTTGCCGAAACCGGGGTCGGCGAGGATCTCCGCGCGCTCTTCTGCGCTTCGTGACGCGTCGTTGCGCGTCACGGCGAACTGGAGGCCGCTGGTCTCGGTGGGGCCGTCGGTGAGGGTGATGCTTGTCGAAGCGTTCATGAGAGTCCTTTGCGCTGCACTCATTCAGAGCGGGGTTGAACTAATTCTGCGCCACCAGTGCGGCGATCGCGTCACCGATTTCGGCGGTGGTGCGGGATGCGACGCCCTGCAGGGAGGAACGGGAGACGAGATCGGCGGTCACCGCACCCTCCACCCGCTCCGCGAGCTCCACGCTGCCGAGATGACGGAGCAGGAGTGCGACGGAGAGGATCGCGGCGGTGGGATCGGCCTTCTGCTGGCCTGCGATGTCGGGGGCCGATCCGTGAACCGGCTCGAACATGCTGGGGAATTCGCCTGCGGGGTTGATGTTGCCCGAGGCCGCCAGTCCGATGCCACCGCTGATTGCGGCCGCGAGGTCGGTGAGAATGTCGCCGAAGAGGTTGTCTGTGACGATCACGTCAAACCTAGCAGGGTTCGTGACGAGGAAGATCGTGGCGGCGTCCACGTGCAGATAGTCGACCGTGACCTCGGGATGCTCGGCCGCGACCGCATCCACGATCCGCTTCCAGAGACCCCCCGCGAAGGTGAGCACGTTGGTCTTGTGCACCAGGGTCAGCCTCTTGCGCCGCGCCTCCGCCTGCTCGAACGCGTACCGCACGACGCGCTCGACGCCATAGGCCGTATTCACGGAGACCTCATTGGCGATCTCGTGCGGCGTGCCCTGCCGGATGGCACCGCCATTGCCGACGTAGGGGCCTTCCGTGCCCTCGCGCACGACGACGAAGTCGACGTCGCCCGGGTCGGCCAGCGGACTCGCGATTCCCGGGAACAGCGTGGTCGGGCGCAGGTTCACGTAGTGGTCGAGCGAGAAGCGGAGCGTGAGGAGCAGGCCACGCTCGATGTTCGCATCCTTCAGCCGTGGGTCGCCGGGCACACCGCCGACCGCTCCGAGGAGGATGGCGTCATGCTGCTTGATCGATGCGAGGTCCGCATCCGTGAGCACCTCGCCCGTCGCGAGGTAGCGCTCGGCGCCGAGCGAGAACGGCGTCTTCTCGAAGCTCAGGTCGCTTTCGGCCGTGACGGCATCGAGCACCTTGACCGCTTCGGCGACGACCTCCGGTCCGATTCCGTCTCCCGGGATGACGGCGAGTCTGATCGTCTGCGACATGGCACTCCTGCGGTCTCGATTGTCTTGATGACAACCCTACCGGCGGGCGGCCCGCGGGTTGCGCCGCCCGACGCCGGCCCTGTCACGGTGCGAGCGCGTCCCGCCTGACCGCGAGAAATCGTCGGACCCGTTCGTTCGGCTCGAGTTCGATCGCCCGGCCGTACGCGGTCGCCGCGGTGCGCGCATCCCCCGCCAACCGGGCCAGATCGCCGCGCACGGCGAAGGCCTGCGGCGCGAGCGTCCCGGTGAAGAGCTCACGATCGGCGTCCAGCTCGTCGCGAGCCGCCTCCGGCCCCACATCCGGGCTGTAGCCGCGGGCGACGACCCGGCCCAGACGGGCCGACGGTGACGGCCAGAGCTCCACGAGACGGTCGTAGAGCCGGGCGATCGCCGGCCAATCGGTGGCGTCCCAGCTCGGGGCGATGGCGTGCAGCCCGGCGATCCCCGCCTGCAGAGCGAAACGCCCGCGACCGCCCAGCGCCGTCGTCGCGAGCTGCTCCCCCTCGGTGATCATCCCTGCGTTCCAGTTGCCGCGGTCGGCCTCGGCGAGCGTCACGAAGTCGCCGTCGGGCGACAGCCTGGTCGTCTGCCGCGCTTCGGTGAGCAGGAGAAGCGCGAGCAGACCGGCCGCCTCACGATCGTCCGGCCGGATGCGATGAGCATCCTGGGCGAGCACCACGGCGTCGGCACGCACACGGTCGTCCGGCGCCGCGTGGCCGACGGTGTACAGCAGGTAGATCGTCGTGAGCGCATCCGGAAACCGTGCCTCCACGTCGGCCTCGTCGTCGATCGCGAACCGGATGCTCGAATCGTGGATCCGCTTCTTCGCCCGGGTGAGGCGCGCGGCCATCGTCGCCTCCTGCACGAGCAGGGCCGCGGCGACCTCCCGGGTCGGCACGCCGCAGACGAAGCGCAGGGCGAGTGCGACCCTGGCCTCCTCGCTCACCTCGGGGTGGCAGAGGAGCAGGATCAACTCCAGCCGCTCGTCGCCGGTGAAGGCGAACTCTGTCTCGGGCATGGGGGTATCCGCTGTTCGGCGCAGCTCGGCCGCGATGGCGGGGAGCGAGCGCATGGTCGTGCGTTCCTTGCGGATCGTGTCGACCGCGATCCGCCTGGCCACCGTGGTGATCCACGCGGACGGATTGTCGGGTGCGTGGCCGCGCGCCGCCAGTTCGACGGCGCGGGCGAAAGCCTCCTGCACGGCGTCTTCGGCCGTCAGCAGATCGCCGGTGTACCGCGCGACGGCGCCGAGGATGCGCGGAGCGTCAGCACGGAAGGCTTGCTCGATCCCGGAGGCCACAGCCCATTCAATCGTGGCGCACTCGCCGGCACAATCGCCGGCGGCGCCCGTCGCGAACGGGATGCGGCCTCCAGGCGTGGTCAGCTGACCCGCTCAAGCACGAGCACCGGATACAGCTCGACCCAGCCGTGGGTCGGTACCAGCGCTGCCAGTTCCCTGGCCTGCTCGGGGCTCGAAGCCGTGAAGCTGTAGAAGCCGCTCACCACTTCGCGCGTCTCACCGAACGGACCGTCGGTGAAGACCGGAGTGCCTCCCGCGCGTGGAGTGATCTTGGTCGCCACCGAGACCGACTGCAGTGCGCTGCCGCCGAGGATCTTCTCGCCGGCCGCCGCCACTGCCTCCTGGAAAGCCCCGTGACCGGCCATGCCGGCCTGGATGGCCTCTGCGGACATCTCCCCCGGGTTCCAGTCGGGCTCGCGGATGAGGACCACATACTCTTCGGACATGATGTCTCCCTACGTCTCGCGCTGATCGCGCTTTCTGATGTGAACACCAGTACGACGTAAGCCTCCCGCAGAAATCGACAGGCGGGCCGAAAATCTTTTCAGGACTCGGTGATGTCGATCTCGTGCATGAGGTCGGCGTCGATCGCCACACGCACCTTCTCGAGCAGACCCTCCGGGATGCGCGAATCGACCGTGAGCACGCTGAGGGCCTTGCCTCCGGCTGCGGTGCGGGCGATCTGCATACCCGCGATGTTGATCTCCGCCTCGCCGAACTCGTGGCCGTAGACGGCGACGATGCCAGGACGGTCGTCGTAGATCATCACGATGAGGTGCTCCGCGATCGGGACCTCGACGTCGTAGCCGTTGATCTCGACGATCTTCTCGATCTGCTTGGTGCCGGTGAGCGTTCCCGAGACCGAGATCTGCGAGCCGTCGCTGAGCGCGCCGCGCAGGGTGATCAGATTGCGGTACTCCTCGCTCACCGAATCGGTGAGCAGGCGCACCTCGATGCCGCGCTGCTCGGCGAGCAGCGGCGCATTCACGTACGAGACCGTCTCACTGACGATATTGGTGAAGATGCCCTTGAGCGCCGCCAGCTTGAGCACGCTCACGTCGTAGTCGACGAGCTCGCCGCGGACCTCGACGTCGACGCTGGTCAGCGGGCTGTGCGACAGCCCGGAGAACACCTGGCCGAGCTTCTCCACGAGCGGGATGCCCGGGCGCACGTACGGATCGATGACGCCGCCGGCGACGTTGACCGCATCCGGAACCAGCTCGCCCGACAGCGCGAGGCGAACCGACTTGGCGACGGAGACACCGGCCTTCTCCTGGGCCTCGTCGGTCGAAGCGCCGAGGTGCGGGGTGACGACGACGTTCTCGAGCGCGAGCAGCGGCGAGTCGGTGGGCGGCTCGCTGACGAAGACGTCGAGGCCGGCACCGGCGATGGACTTGGTCGAGAGGGCGCGGTACAGCGCGTCTTCGTCGATGAGCCCGCCGCGCGCGACGTTCACAATGAACGCGGTGGGCTTCATCAGCGCGAGCTGGTCGTCGCTGATCATCCCGGTGGTCTCGGGGGTCTTGGGCATGTGGATCGTGATGAAGTCGGCTTCGGCGAGCAGCTCGTCCAGTGTCACCAGCTGCACACCCAGCTGCTGCGCGCGGGCCGAGGTCACGTACGGATCGAAGGCGATCACCTTGGTGCCGAAGGCCTGCAGACGAGCGGTGATGAGCGCACCGATACGGCCGAGGCCGATGATGCCGACGGTCTTCTCGTAGACCTCGACGCCCGTGTACTTCGAACGCTTCCACTGACCCTGCGCGAGCGCATTGTGGGCGGCGGGGATGTGACGGGCGAGGCTCAGGATGTGCCCCACGGTCAGCTCGGCGGCCGAGACGATGTTCGAGGTCGGCGCGTTCACGACCATGACACCGGCGGTCGTCGCGGCCTTGATGTCCACATTGTCGAGCCCGACTCCCGCACGGGCGATCACGCGCAGCTTGGGCGCCGCGCCGATGACCTCCTGGTCGACCTTCGTGGCCGAACGCACCAGAATCGCGTCCGCGTCCACGATGGCGGAGAGCAACGCGGGACGGTCGGTGCCGTCGACCGCGCGGATCTCGAAGTCCGGCCCGAGGGCGTCGACGGTGGCGGGCGAGAGTTCTTCGGCGATCAGCACGACCGGCTTTGTCACGTGGCGGTTCCTTCGAATCGGAGCAGGCTTGGGAGGCGAGCGCCACGATCTATGGGGCGCGATCAGCACACACTCTACCGGCTGACGCGGGGTGCCCTCGCCCGCGTTACGCCCGATGTAGCGGCAGACTGGGGAGGGTGACCGTCTTCGAGATCGTTCAGCTCGTGCTGCGCATCGCGCTCGCCTGCGTCTTCGTCGTGATGGGCGTCGTGCACTTCCTGCCCCGACCTCGCAGAGTCATGGCCCGGATGATTCCGCCGCGGATGCGCAGGGATGGGATGCTGCGACCGTCTGTGCTGGTCGCCGTCACGGGCGTCTGCGAGATCGCCGGCGGCATCGGCCTGCTCGTCCCGGCGACGCGGGTGCCCGCTGCGATCGCGCTCGCCGTCTTCTTGGTCGCGGTGTTCCCCGCGAACGCCTATGCCGCCCGCCACCCAGAGGGTTTCGGCAGGCTCGCTACTCCGCTCGTCCCGCGCCTCATCGGCCAGCTCGTGCTGATCGCGCTGTGCATCATCGTCGCGCTCTGACGGGCGTCAGGACACCCGGAGCGCTGCGACGGCCTCCCGCACCACATCGGGTGACGTGACGTCGTAGGAGTCGTCTCCGCCGCCCGGCCCGCTGATCGTCCCGGTCACGGTTGCGCGCGCCGACAGGTGGACGGCGTCGACGCCGGTCGCGGCGATGGCCTGCAGGTCCACCACGCGCACGCCTCCCCCGGCCATCACCTGGATGCGGCCGGATGCTTCCGCGGCGAGGGCGGCGAGCATCCCGACACCGTCGACGCTGCGCGCTTCGCCACCAGAGCTCAGGATGCGCGTGATCCCGAGCCCGACGAGTGTCTCGAGGGCGCCGAGCGGGTCGGCCACCGCATCCATCGCCCGGTGGAAGGTCACGTCGACGCCGTCGGCCGCCTCGATGAGTCGCGCGGTCGCATCGACGTCGATGGCTCCGGATGCGTCGAGCGCACCGATCACGACGCCGCCCGCTCCGACCGCGACAGCACCGCGGATGTCGGCGATGGTCACGTCGAGTTCTTCGGGCGTGTAGACGAAACCGCCCCCTCGGGGGCGCACCAGCACGTGCACGAAACCGGGCCGTTCAGCCGCCTCGGCCTGCGCGACCGCTGCAGCGATCAAACCGGCCGAGGGAGTCAGGCCGCCGGTGCTGAGGGCCGAGCACAACTCGATCCGGTCGACACTGGCGTCGAGCGCGACACGCACGCCTGCCGGGTCCTGGACGGCGATCTCCACCGCGAGCGCCTGCTGCATGCGTTCCCCGATCTCGTACGTGTCGTGGTGTGGTGTGCGAAAAGCGCGGTCCGGTCGTGCCGAACCGCGCTCTTCGCGCTCAACGGTGCCCGATACTAGCGGGCGACCTCGCCGTCGACGTAGTCGTCGTCGTTCGAGGCGTTCCAGGCGAACAGCTTGCGCAGCTCGCGGCCGGTGGCCTCGATCGGGTGCTGCTCGCCCTTCTTGCGCAACGCGAGGAACTCCGGCGCGCCGGCGTCCTGGTCGGCGATGAACCGCTCGGCGAACGCGCCGGACTGGATGTCGGCGAGAACGGCCTGCATGTTCTCCTTCACGTGCGGGTCGATGACGCGCGGCCCGGAGACGTAGTCTCCGTACTCGGCGGTGTCGGAGACGCTCCAGCGCTGCTTGGCGATGCCGCCCTCCCACATCAGGTCGACGATGAGCTTGAGCTCGTGCAGCACCTCGAAGTAGGCGACCTGCGGCTGGTAGCCGGCCTCGGTCAGGGTCTCGAAGCCGTACTGGACGAGCTGCGACACGCCGCCGCAGAGCACAGCCTGCTCGCCGAACAGGTCGGTCTCGGTCTCTTCGGTGAAGGTCGTCTTGATGCCGCCGGCGCGGAGTCCGCCGATGCCCTTCGCGTAGCTGAGGACGAGCGGCCACGCGTTGCCTGTCGCATCCTTCTCGACGGCGACGATCACGGGAACGCCACGGCCGGCCTCGTACTCGCGGCGCACGGTGTGACCCGGGCCCTTAGGGGCGACCATGATGACGTCGACGCCCTCGGGAGCCTCGATGTAGCCGAAGCGGATGTTGAAGCCGTGGCCGAAGACGAGCGCGTTGCCCTCGCTCAGGTTGGGCTGGACGTCGTCGGCGTAGAGGTGACGCTGAACCTGGTCGGGGGCGAGGATGACGATGACGTCGGCCCACTTCGCGGCGTCCGCGGCGCTCAGCACCTGGAATCCGGCCTCTTCGGCCTTGGGCTTCGACTTCGAGCCCTCCTTCAGGCCGACGACGACCTCGACGCCCGAGTCGCGGAGGTTCTGGGCGTGCGCGTGTCCCTGCGAGCCGTAACCGATGACGGCGACCTTCTTGCCCTGGATGATGGACAGGTCAGCGTCGTTGTCGTAAAAGATCTCAGCCACTTGATGTTTCTCCTTGTTCGTGTGGTCTTGCTCAGTCAGTTCTTGAACACTCGTTCGGTGATGGACTTCGAGCCGCGGCCGATCGCGAGCAGGCCCGACTGCGCCATCTCCTTGATGCCGTACGGCTCGAGCACCTTCAGCAGCGCCTGCGTCTTGCCGCTGTCGCCCGTGACCTCGATCACGAGGGCGTCGGTGGCGACGTCGACGACGCGCGCGCGGAACAGGTTGACGGCTTCGAGCACCTGTGAGCGCGTGGTGTTGTCCACGCGCACCTTGATGAGCAGGTGCTCGCGCTGCACGGACTGCGCGGGGTCGAGCTCGACGATCTTGATCACATTGATCAGCTTGTTGAGCTGCTTGGTGACCTGCTCGAGGGGAAGCTCCTCCACATCCACCACGACGGTGATGCGGGAGAGGCCGTCCACCTCGCTCGTGCCCACCGCGAGCGACTCGATGTTGAAGCCGCGACGGGCGAACAGGCCGGCCACGCGGGTCAGCAGACCCGGTTTGTCCTCGACGAGGAGGGAAAGGACGTGCGTGCTCATCGGTTACTCCTCCTCGAACGCGGGGCTGTGGTCACGGGCGTACTGCACGTAGCTGTTGCTGACGCCCTGCGGCACCATCGGCCACACCATCGCGTCGGCGCTCACCACGAAGTCGATGACCACGGGGCGGTCGTTCGTCTCGAGGGCGAGCTTGATGGCGGCGTCCACCTCTTCTTCCTTGGTGACGCGGATGCCGAGGGCGCCGTATGCCTCGGCCAGCTTCACGAAGTCCGGGATGCGCACCGTGTCGTGCCCGGTGTTGAGGTCGGTGTTCGAGTAGCGGCCGTCGTAGAACAGCGTCTGCCACTGGCGCACCATGCCGAGCGACGAGTTGTTGATGATCGCGACCTTGATCGGGATGTGGTTGATCGTGCAGGTGGCGAGCTCCTGATTGGTCATCTGGAAGCATCCGTCGCCGTCGATCGACCAGACGATGCGGTCGGGTTCGGCCACCTTGGCCCCCATCGCGGCCGGGACCGAGTAGCCCATCGTGCCCGCGCCGCCCGAGTTGAGCCAGGCGTTGGGTCGCTCATACTTGATGAACTGCGCCGCCCACATCTGGTGCTGTCCGACGCCGGCGGTGTAGATGCCTTCCGGTCCGGTGAGCTCGCCGATGCGCTTGATGACGTGCTGCGGGGAGAGCAAACCGTCGGTCGGCTGGGTGAACCCGAGCGGGAACTCCTCGCGGAGCCCGTTCAGGTAGGTCCACCATTCGACGGTGTCGGGCGTGGTCTCCCGGCTCGCCTGCTGGAAGGCCGCGGTCAGATCGACGATGACGTCCTTGGCATCGCCGACGATGGGGACGTCGGCGACCCGGATCTTGGAGATCTCGGCAGGGTCGACATCGACGTGCACGATTTTCGCGTTGGGTGCGAACAGGGCGGTGTTGCCCGTGACGCGGTCATCGAACCGCGCACCGAGCGAGACGATGAGGTCGGACTCCTGCAGGGCGAGCACCGCGGGCACGGTGCCGTGCATCCCGGGCATGCCCAGGTGCTGCGGGTGGGAGTCGGGGAAGGCCCCGCGCGCCATGAGCGTCGTGGTGACGGGCGCGCCGGTCGCTTCGGCGAGTTCGAGCAGTTCCTTCGACGCCTTCGAGCGGATGACCCCGCCGCCGACATAGAGGATCGGCTTCTTCGCCTCGACGAGCAGCTGCGCCGCCGCGAGGATTTGCTTGCCGTGCGCCTTGGTGATCGGGCGGTAGCCGGGCAGGTCGATCTTCGGCGGCCAGACGAAGGGCACCTTGTTCTGCTGCGCGTCCTTGGTGATGTCGACCAGAACCGGGCCGGGGCGACCCGTTCCGGCGATGTGGTACGCGGCCGCGATCGTCGACGGGATGTCGGCGGCATCCTTCACGAGGAAGGAGTGCTTGGTGATCGGCATGGTGATGCCGACGATGTCCGCCTCCTGGAAGGCGTCCGTTCCCATCAGCGTGGAGAACACCTGTCCGGTGATGAAGACCACCGGCACCGAGTCCATGTGAGCATCCATGATCGCCGTGACGAGGTTCGTGGCGCCGGGGCCGCTCGTGGCCATCGCCACGCCGACCTTGTTGCTCGCCGACGCGTAGCCCTCTGCTGCGTGACCCGCGCCCTGCTCGTGGCGCACGAGCACGTGACGGATCTTGGTGGAGTCCATGATCGCGTCGTAGATCGGGAGGATCGCACCGCCGGGGAGTCCGAAGACGTCCCGGACGCCGAGCAGTTCGAGCGTGCGGACCACGGACTGCGAGCCCGTGAGGATTTCTGGTGACGCCTTACCGGCGGGCGTCGCGGATGGCAACACGGTACTTGGTTCCGAAGACATGTGTGGGAGTGTCCCTTGGTACGAAACGGATGATGCGGAGAGCGCAAGCTACCCCGTGATCGCGCCCTCCGCAGCGGAGTGCACGAGCTTGGAGTATTTTGCGAGAACGCCACGGGTATAGCGCGGGGGCAGCGGAGCCCAGCCGTCGCGGCGGGCGGTCAGCTCAGACTCGTCGACAAGTAGGTCGAGGGAGCGAGCCGCGATATCGACCCGTATCAGATCACCATCGCGCACGAAGGCGATGGGACCTGCGTCCACCGCTTCGGGTGCTATATGGCCGATGCAGAGGCCGGTTGTGCCGCCCGAGAATCGTCCGTCCGTCAATAGTAGTACATCCTTTCCGAGCCCTGCGCCCTTGATGGCGGCGGTGATGGCGAGCATCTCGCGCATCCCCGGGCCGCCCTTCGGACCCTCGTAGCGGATGATGACGACGTCTCCGGCCGAGATCGTGCCCTCGGTGAGCGCATCCATCGCTGCGCGCTCGCGTTCGAAAACGCGAGCGGGACCCTCGAAGACCTCGGCGTCGAAGCCCGCGGTCTTCACGACGGCGCCCTCGGGAGCGAAGGAGCCCTTGAGGATCGTGATCCCGCCGGTGGCGTGGATGGGGTTGTCGAGCGTGCGCAGCACCTCGCCGTCGGGCGCGGGCGGGTTGATCTCGGCCAGGTTCTCCGCGACGGTCTTGCCCGTGACGGTGAGGCAGTCGCCGTGCAGGAGGCCCGCATCCAGCAGCGCCTTCATGACGACGGGGACGCCGCCGTGGCGATCGACGTCGTTCATGACGTACTTGCCGAACGGCTTGAGGTCGCCGATGTGCGGCACCCGGTCGCCGATGCGGTTGAAGTCGTCGATCGTGAGGTCGACCTCGGCCTCGCGTGCGATTGCCAGGAGGTGCAGCACCACGTTGGTCGAGCCGCCGAACGCCATCGCCACTGCGATCGCGTTCTCGAACGCCTTCTTGGTGAGGATGTCACGGGCAGTGATGCCGAGCTTGAGCAGATTGACGACGGCCTCGCCGCTGCGGTGCGCGAAGTAGTCCCGACGGCGGTCGGCCGAGGGCGGGGCGGCCGAGCCCGGGAGGCTCATCCCGAGAGCCTCGGCGACGGATGCCATCGTGTTGGCGGTGTACATGCCACCGCAGGCACCCTCGCCCGGGGCGATCGCGCACTCGATGCGCTTGAGGTCTTCTTCGCTCATCTTGCCGGCCTTGCACGCGCCGACCGCCTCGAAGGAGTCGATGATCGTGACGTCCTTCTCGGTGCCGTCCGAGAGCTTCACCCAGCCGGGCGCGATCGAACCGGCGTAGAGGAACACGGCCGAGAGGTCGAGGCGCGCTGCGGCCATGAGCATGCCGGGCAGCGACTTGTCGCAGCCCGCGAGAAGCACGGTGCCGTCGAGGCGCTCGGCCATCATGACGGTCTCGACCGAGTCGGCGATCACTTCACGCGACACGAGCGAGAAGTGCATCCCCTCGTGGCCCATGGAGATGCCGTCGGACACCGAGATCGTGCCGAACTGGAGCGGATAGCCGCCACCGGAGTGGACGCCCTCTTTCGCGCCCTGCGCCAGGCGGTCGAGCGAGAGGTTGCACGGCGTGATCTCGTTCCAGGAGCTCGCGATGCCGATCTGCGGCTTCTCCCAGTCGGCGTCGCCCATGCCGACCGCACGGAGCATCCCGCGGCTGGTGGTGGCTTCGATTCCGTCGGTGACAACGCGCGAGCGCGGCTTCCAATCGATGTCAGGCATGGGACAACTCTAGAACGCTTGGGATGCCGTTCCGTTCATGCGACCGGACGGCCTCAGCCGCGCGCTTCGCGGGCGCCCGCGAGGAGGGTCAGGAGCGTGGCGATGGCCTTCTCGTCGGAGACCCGGAACTGGGCGGCGGTGTCTCCCTCGCCGACCTTGATGCCGACGTCGCCGTCTTCGGGACGCAGCACGAGGAACCCGTCTTCGTCGGTCACGTCGTCGCCGGCGAAGAGCACGGCCGTCGCGTGGGTGTACTCACGGAGGCGCTCGATTCCGTCGCCCTTGTTCGCGCCGCGCACCGAGAACTCGATGATGTCCTTGCCGTCGCGGATGGTCAGCTGGTCGCTCACGGCCGCGGCCGCTTCGTATGCCGCGGCGACCACCTCCGCACCCGAGCCGTGCTCGAGCTTGCGGTAGTGCACCCCGAACCCGACCGGCTTGACCTCGAGACGCGTTCCCGGGTTGGCCTTGACGAGCGCGCCGAGCACCTCGCCGAGGCGGGTGAGGGTGTCGAGCTCGTCGACGCTGAGGTCGAGGGAGACGCCGTCGCGGCCGAACCGGATCTCGACACCGTGGGAGCCGATGAGCAGTGCGTCCTCGTCGGCCTCGGTGACGATCTCGAGGCTCGTCAGCGGGCGGCCCGAGACGTAGGCGACCCACGTGTCGGGCAGCTTCTCGAGGCGTTCGAGCGCTGCCTTGGATTCGGGGAGCGCGCGGGCCGATTTCGGTTTGTCGACGAACGGGGCGAGGGTGCCGTCGAAGTCGAGGGCCAGCAGCAGACGATCGGCTTCGGCGAGCTTCTTCAGGCTCTGGGCGAGAGCGACGGCGGCTTCGGTGGATGCGGGACGTTCGGTGTCGGTCATGCTGCTTTCACGTGGTAGGAACGGTCGGTGGAGGGCGGGTCGGACCTCAGCGCCGGTTGACGGGCGGGTTCTGGAGGGGATGGTCGCCGTGTGCGCTGCGCGTGAGAGCGTCGAGGAACGAGGCGGACCACCGGGCGACGTCGTTCGTGAGAACCCGCTTGCGCAGGGAGCGCATCCGTCTGGTCCGCTCGCGTTTCGGCATGGCGACGGCCTGCAGGATCGTCTCTTTGAGTCCCTCGATGTCGTGCGGGTTGATGAGCAGCGCCTGGCGGAGCTCGTCGCTCGCGCCCGCGAACTCGCTGAGCACGAGGATGCCGTCATCGTCCACGCGCGTAGCCACGTACTCTTTCGCGACCAGGTTCATTCCGTCGCGCAATGCGGTGACGAGCATGACGTCGGCCGCCAGGTAGAGCGCCACCATCTCCTCGCGGGGGTAGCCGTGGTGCAGGTACGAGACGGCGGTATGGCCGAGCGTGGCGTAGTCGCCGTTGATGCGCCCGACCGTCAGCTCGATCTCATCGCGCAGCTGGCGGTAGGTCTCGACCCGCTCGCGGCTGGGGCTCGCGACCTGGATGAGTGCCACATCCTCGACGGAGATCGACCCCTCGGCCAGCAGCTCGCCGAACGCCTTGAGGCGGTGACCGATGCCCTTCGTGTAGTCGAGTCTGTCGACGCCCAGCATGATGGTCTTCGGGTTTCCGAGCTCCTCGCGGATCTCTCTCGCCCGCGCCTGGATCTCCGCCCGCCGCGCCATCTCCTGGTACTTCTCGGCGTCGATCGAGATGGGGAACTGCCGCGCCAGCACCGTGCGCACGAGGCCGCCGTGCCGGTTGGTCGTCACGTGCCGATGCGATCCCGCCTCGGGATCGTCTGTGTCGATCGGGACCTCGATGATCGGGCCGCGCGTCTCGTACCCCTTGAGGCGGCGCACCGCACGCGAGAAGTTGCCCGCATCCGCCACACGCTGAAACCCGATGACGTCGGCACCGAGCAGCCCGTCGATGATCTGGCGGCGCCATGGCAGCTGCGAATAGATGCCGTACGGCGGAAAGGGGATGTGGTTGAAGAAGCCGATGACCAGGTCGGGGCGCACGGCGCGCAGCATCGCCGGCACCAGCTGCAACTGGTAGTCGTGCACCCAGACCACGGCGCCCTTCGCGGAGACCGCGGCGGCCGCATCCGCGAACCGCTGGTTGACCTTCACATACGAGTCCCACCATTCGCGGTGGTAGGTGGGCGGTGCGATGACGTCGTGATAGAGGGGCCACAGCGTGTCGTTCGAGAAGCCCTCGTAGTACTCCTGCAGCTCCTGCTCGGAGAGACGCACGGGGTGGATGCTGATGCCGTCGGCCTCGAACGGGTCGAACTCCTCGTCGGCGACGCCCGCCCAGCCGATCCAGATGCCGTCCTCCGCGCGCATGACCGGCTCGAGCGCTGCGACAAGACCCCCGGGAGACGGCCGCCAGGTGCCGTTTCCCTCGTCGTCGACCACTCGGTCGACCGGAAGGCGGTTCGAGACGATCACCAGATCGTAGCTGTCTTCCGAGGTCGATCCCGGGCTCGGGGAGGTGTGCGGCTGTGCTGAAATGGTGAGTCCTATCCGTCGCTGGCGTCGCGTCTTCACGCTGCTGCCCAGGGTACCAGCGTCGTTCATCTGAACGTCTGCTTGGCGTTCCCCGAATGGCCATGCCGTGTTCAGCGCGCGTGGCTAGAGTTGCCGCGATGATGCGCATCGGAATGAGTACGTCTTGCGTGTATCCGCTGTCGACGGAGCACGGATTCCGCCTCGCGCGACGGGCCGGCTTCGACGGTGTCGAGGTCATGGTCACGCGCGACGAGGTGACCCAGTCACCGGATGCGCTGCTCGAGTTGTCCGCCCGCTACGGCATGCCGATCCTCTCGATCCACGCCCCGGTTCTGCTGCTCACGCACTTCGTGTGGGGCCGTGATCCGCGCATCAAGCTCGAGCGGGCCGCGGACCTCGCCGCCGCCGTCGGCGCGTCGACGGTCGTCGTGCATCCCCCCTTCCGCTGGCAGTCGGGGTACGCAGAGGACTTCCTCGGCATCGTGCGCCAGACCGCCGCCGCCAGCCGGGTCGAGATCGCCGTGGAGAACATGTTCCCCTGGAAGCTTGCGGGCCGCTCGGTCGCCGCGTACTCCCCCGGCTGGAATCCGGCGGAGATGGACTGTGACGCGGTCACCCTCGACTTCTCGCACGCCGCTCTGAGCGGGTACGACTCGCTGGAGCTGGCGACGGCGCTCGGCGACCGGCTGCGGCATGTGCACCTCTGCGACGGCTCCCGCTCGGTCGACGAAGGACGCATCTTCGACGAGCATCTGCTGCCGGGCCACGGCGGTCAGCCGGTGGCCGAGGTGCTCCGGATGCTCGCCGACCGGCGCTGGTCGGGCAATGTGATCGCCGAAGTCAACACCCGCAAGGCGCGCACCGAGGAGGAACGGCTCGGGATGCTGACCGAGACGCTCGCCTTCGCCCGCGAGCACGCCGGCGTCGCCCGGCACCCGCGGTTCTCGCGCTCCCGGCGCGCACTCGCTGCGATGCTGCCGGTCCGGCGCGGCTAGCGGATTCCGCGCCCGCCTAGTTGACGGCGCGCCCGAGCAGCCGGACGAGCTCGGCCGAATACTCCCGGTACCCTGCGGCCGTCGGGTGGAAGGCCGTGATTCCGACGGTGTTCACCCAGGGCTTGGCCGACCCGATGCCATGGCCGTCGAAGTTGACGCCGACATAGGTGATCGGCACCCCATCGGCGCGCTGGTTGTCGACCGCGGCCTTGATGACCTCGTTGAGGCCGATCGTCGCAGCGTTGATGGCCGCGGCCGTGCCGAAGTCTTTCGCAGACGGGTCGGAGGCGTCGTAGAGGATCGCGTACCCGGTGACCACGATGCGCGCGTTCGGCGCCGCATCCGCGATCGCGCTGTACACCTGGTCGAGCCGGCCGGGCAGGACGTTCAGCAGGGAGAGCGCGGACGAGATGCCGTTGCGGCACGACTCCGACCGCCCCGCCGAGCAGTCGCCTGCGATCGCGGCCACCCCGAGGTCGTTGCCGCCGATGCTCACCGTGACGAGATCGGTGTTCGCGTCGAGCGGGAGCAGCTGCCGCTTGAGCAGATCGGCCGTGGTGGCACCGCTGCAGGCGGCATTGGTGATGAGATCCACTCCGGCGACGGCCGAGAAGACGTCGGGGTAGCTGTTGTCGCTCATGACGCATTTGCCCTGTTCGTCGCCGCCCCCCATCCCTGCGGCGAAACTGTCCCCGAGTGCGACGTAGCGCGTCGCCTCGGTGAGTGGCCGCTTCGGAAACGGTGGGAGGGTCGCCGTGGGTTGCGGTGTCGCTGTGGCGACGGCGCGCGGCTGCTCGGGCGTGTCGGTGCTCGCCGCCCAGGCGATGGCGCCGACGCCCGCGAGCGCGCCGACGGCGACGACGGCGACGATCGGGATCAGAAGAGTTCTGCGTCGCATCCGCGATACTTTACCGCCGCATCCTTGACGCCGGCTCGATGCCCGCTCGATGCGCGCTCGACGCCGGCTCGATGCCGACGGCCGGTCGCCGGCGCGATTCAGAGCGGTTCGGTGAGTGCGAGCACGACGGCGGGCAGGCTCGCGCTGAGGCGCTCGGAGAACTTGCGCTCATCGCCTGCGAGCAGTGCGCGCGCCTCGCCGTTCGCGCACAGTTCGGCGATGACCCGAACACCCTCTTCGGGGTCGATCGTGAAGCGACGGGACGCCGACCGGAGAGCGTCGACGACGATCTCGGTGAGGTCTCGGAAGAAGCCGTCCTGATACTCGAGGAACGCGTTCGCGATGGCTGGATCGCGCAGGGCGAGCAGCAGGAACTCCGACTGCACCAGCCACCAGCGGCGATCGTCGGACTGCAGTTCGAGCACTTTCGTGATGATCTCGACGACCTCGCCGTCGCCGAGTTCTGCGCTCTGCCCGGCGAGCGGGGTGAGGAACTGAGCGACGCCGGCATTGAGCTGCTCGATCCTCAGAGTCTTCTCACGCTCCATGAGCGCGAAGAAGAGCTCCTCTTTGGTCGAGAAGTTGGAGTAGAACGCGCCGCGGGTGAACCCGGCCGCTTCGGTGATCATCTCGACGCTGGCCGCGTGAACGCCGTGTTCGGCGAAGATCTCGAAGGCTGCGTCCAGCAGGCGCGTCCGGGTCTTCTGCCGACGTGCCGATTCGGTCGGTGCGTCTTCTCCGAGAGCGGCCGTGCTGAGAGCTGACGTATCCAAGCTGAAACCTTCCTGAGTTCGTTTCGCATACACCAGTGTATTCGATACATTCGAGTATCGGATACGACGGTGTATCGAAATAATTCCCTGACGCTGTTGTGTCACCGATACGTAGGAGTACGCGTGTCTTCGATTCTGTATTCGATCGGCCGCTGGGCCTTCCGCGCCCGCAAGCTGGTCGTATCGCTCTGGATCGTCCTCCTCGTCGCCCTCGGCGGCGGCGCCGTGCTGTTCAACCAGGGCACCGACAATACCTTCAGCATCCCGGGAACGGAATCGCAGGAGGCGCTCGACACGCTCAGTCGGACATTTCCGCAGGTCAGCGGCACGTCGGCACAGCTCGTGGTGGTCGCTCCGAAGGGCGAAACGGTCACCGAGCCGGGCATCCAGCAGCCGGTCGAGAACACCGTGGCCGAACTCAAGAGGCTCGACGGCGTCTCGGGGGTCACGTCTCCGTACGACGACACCGTCACAGGCTCGATCTCCGACGACGGGTCGGCCGCGATCGTCACCGTGCAGCTCAAAGGTCAGATGACGACCGTGCCGGCCGAAACGAAGACGGCGCTCACGGATGCGGGGGCTGCGCTCCAGAAGCAGCTGCCCGACGGGTCGCAGGCCGCGGTCGGCGGCGCACTCTTCTCCCAGAGCCTGCCGACCCTCAGCGTGACGGAGTTGCTCGGCGTCGGGATCGCGCTGGTCGTGCTCATCCTCACCTTCGGATCCTTCATCGCCGCCGGGATGCCGCTGCTCACGGCGCTACTCGGCGTCGGGCTGTCGATGGCGCTGATCTTCATCGCGACCCTCTTCGGACCGATCTCGTCGACGACACCGCTGCTCGCCCTGATGCTGGGCCTCGCCGTCGGCATCGACTACTCGCTGTTCATCATCTCCCGGCATCAGAGCCAACTGAAGTCGGGAGTCGACCCAGAGGAGTCGACGGCCAGGTCGGTCGCGACGGCCGGGTCGGCGGTTCTCTTCGCCGGCATCACCGTGATCATCGCGCTCGTCGGATTGTCGGTCGCGAACATCCCGTTCCTGACGACGATGGGCATTGCGGCCTCGGCGGCGGTGGCGATCGCTGTGCTCATCTCGCTCACGCTCACCCCTGCCCTCCTCGGATTCGCGGGCTCGCGCATCACTCCCGGTCGACGCGCAGCCAAGCGGGCCGCGCGCAAGGCGGCCGCAACGTCCGCGGCGGAAGGTCGCGAGCTCGAGGCACCGAGCCCGAGCACCACTGCCGCCCCCACCCTCGCGCACGCCGCCAAGGCCGACGTGCCCCCGGGGTTCTTCCGCGGCTGGGTGCGCGCCGTCACACGCTTCCCGATCGTCACGATCGTGGGAGTCGTCGCCGTGCTGGGCATCGTCGCCATCCCCGCGGCCCAGCTCCGGCTCGCGCTTCCCGACGCAGGCTCACAGGCGGCGGGCGAGCCGGCGCGGGTGACGTACGACCTCGTCTCCGAGCACTTCGGGCCGGGCCACAACGGCCCGCTGATCGTCACGGGCTCGATCATCCAGAGCACCGACCCGGTGGGACTGATGACGAAGATCGGCGATGAGATCGCCGCCATGCCGGGCGTCGCCTCCGTTCCCCTCGCCACTCCGAACCAGACCGCCGACACGGGGATCATCCAGGTCATCCCCACCACGGGCCCGGACTCCGAGAAGACGGCGGCGCTCGTGTCGGAGATCCGCGCTCAGCACCAGCACTTCCTCGACGAATACGGGGTCGACCTCAAGGTCACGGGCAACACGGCCGCGCAGATCGACGTGTCGAGCCGGCTGGGCGGGGCATTGCTGCCCTTCGGCCTCCTCGTCGTCGGGCTCTCCCTCGTGCTGCTGACGATGGTGTTCCGCTCGATAGCGGTGCCGATCAAGGCCGCGCTCGGCTACCTGCTCTCGGTCGGCGCCGCGTTCGGTGTCGTCACGATGGTGTTCGAGTGGGGCTGGTTCGGGGATGCGCTCAACGTCGCCAAGGAGGGCCCGGTGATCAGCTTCATGCCGATCATCCTGATGGGCGTGCTGTTCGGCCTGGCGATGGACTACGAGGTGTTCCTGGTCAGTCGCATCCGCGAGGACTATGTGCACGGCGGGAACGCCCGGCGGGCGGTCGAGAGCGGATTCGTCGGCTCGGCCAAGGTCGTCACGGCTGCGGCGATCATCATGATCTCGGTGTTCGCGGCCTTCGTGCCGGAGGGCGACAACTCGATCAAGCCCATCGCGCTCGGACTCGCCGTCGGCGTCTTCGTCGACGCGTTCATCGTGCGCATGACACTCGTTCCCGCTGTGCTCCAGCTGCTCGGCGAGAAGGCGTGGTGGATGCCGCGGTGGCTCGACCGCATCCTGCCCTCGTTCGATGTGGAGGGCGACGGCCTGCAGAAGGAGCTCGACCTCGCCGACTGGCCCGAACCCGCCGGACGGTACATCGCGGCTGCCGAGGGCCTGGGGTTGAGCGCCAAGAAGCGTCGTGTGTTCGGCGACGTGTCCTTCCGCCTCGGTGACGGCGACGTGCTCGTGGTGCACGGCGACGACCGCACGGCCACCTCTGCGCTGCTGATGGCCGTGACCGGGCGCACCAAGACCGAGACGGGCATCCTCAAGGTCGCCGGCTACGTGCTGCCGACTCGCAGCGCCGCGGTCCGATCGCGCACCGCGGTCGTGCGTCTCGGCATCACCGAGACGCCGGTCGAGGATGTGCGGCGAGCGCTCCAGGGAACGCCTCAGGTGCTGGCGCTGGACTCCGCCGACGCCGTCACCGATCCTGTCGAGCGCCGGCGCATCCGGTACGAGCTCGCCGATGCGCTGAGCCGGGCCCGGATCGACGGGCGCCCGTTCGCCCTCGTCGTCAGCTGTGTCGAGCCCGACGGACTGGACGACCTGCTGCCCGAGAGCACCGAGCCGAGCTCTGTGCACCTGACCGGCACGGGACCGTCCGCTCCCCCTGTCCACGCCCACCGTTCGACCGAGAAGGCCAGCGTCTGATGTCCACCTCCCCCTCTCCGCTCCGCCGCCCCCGCTCGCTGTTCTCGCTCGAGAGGATGCGCTCCGAGCGACGCGTGACCTGGCTGACCCTGGTCGGCATCCTGATGGTTCCCCTGGTGATCGGCGGCTTGCTCGTCTGGGCCCTGTGGAATCCGACCGAACGGCTGAACGATGTGAAAGCCGCGGTCGTCAACCTCGACCAGCCCGTGACCGTCAGCGGTCAGACCGTTCCGCTCGGCCGCCAGCTCTCTGCCGGCCTCCTCGACGGCAGGAACGACAACTTCACCTGGGTGCTGACAGACCAGAAGGATGCGGCGAGCGGTCTCTCCGACGGCTCGTACGTCGCCGTGGTCACCATCCCGAAGGACTTCTCGAAAGCGGCGACCTCCCCCGCGGGCGCGGCTGCCGATGCGACGCAGGCCACGATCGACGTGCAGACGAGCGACTCCTCGAAGCTGGTCGACCCCGCGATCAGCCAGACCGTGACGACGACCGCGACGAGCGTGCTCAACAAACAGCTCACGTCGACCTACCTCGAGAACGTCTACGTGGGCTTCAACACGCTGCACGATCAGATCGCCCAGGCGGCGACGGGCGCGTCAGCGCTCTCCGGCGGAGCATCCCAGCTCGCCGGCGGCCTCCACCAGCTCGCGGATGCGGGCGGCCAGCTCGCGACCGGCACGTCGGGATTGTCCTCGGGCATCACGAAACTCTCGGGAGGAGTGTCCGGGCTCTCGGGAGGTCTGTCGAAGCTGAGCTCGCAGACCAGCGGACTCCCCGCACAGACCCAGCAGCTGGCCGGGGCGGCCGGCACAGCGTCGACGACGCTGGACCGCGCGACCACCGGGATCAACGCGATCATGGCCGACTGCCAGACGGACGCCGGGGCTGCAGCGGTCTGCGCCAAGCTCGCGGCACAGCTGACCGACCTCAACACCGCCGACGCGTACGCCAAGGGTGTCGCCTCCGGCACGTCGCAGCTGGCGACCGGGATGCCCGCGCTCACGAGCGGAATCGCGCAGAGCGCATCCGCGGCCTCGCAGCTCGCGGGCGGAGCGGCCCAGTCGGCGACGGGTGCGGCGCAGCTGTCATCCGGTGTGACGCAGCTGAGCCAGGGGCTCACCCCACTCGCCGCGGGCGCCGACCAGACCAGCGCCGGCGCCGCGTCCCTCGCCTCGGGACTGCAGACCGCCACCCAGAAGCTTCCGAGCTACTCCAGCGGCGACCGCTCGAACCTGGCGTCCGTGGCCTCCGAGCCGGTCACCCAGAAGACCGCAGCCGATCAGGCGAGCGGATTCGGAAAGTCGAGCATCGCCCTGTTCGCCGCGGTCGCGCTGTGGCTGGGCGCGCTCGCGACCTTCCTCGTGCTGCAGGCGGTGTCGCGGCGGGCGATCCTGACGACCCGGGCATCCGGGCGTATCGCCCTCGACGGATTCGTTCCCGCCGCCGTCATCGGCGCCCTGCAGGGCGTGCTCGTCGCTGGAATCATGCAGTTCGCGCTCGACCTCGATCTCGGACACTGGTTCGGCTTCGCCGGCATCGCGGTCGCGGGCGGTGTGGCGTTCGCCGCGGTCAACCACGGTCTCGTCGCGCTTCTCGGCGGGGTAGGACGGTTCTTGTCGATGCTCGTCGTCGTCATCACCCTCGCATCCGGCATCATCTCGACCGTCCCCGGCTTCTTCGACTCCGCGATGCAGGTGCTGCCGACGTCGGCGGCGATAACGGCCTTCCGGGGTGTCGTCGAGTCGACGGATGCGGTCTGGCAGGGGCTCGGCGGACTGCTGCTGTGGGCGGCGTTCGGGTTCCTGCTCGCCCTGATCGCCGTCGCCCGCAAGAGGATCGTCCGGGTCGCGCAGCTGCTCCCCGCCGAGTGACCGGTCGCGGCTATACCGCGAACGCGAACGCCGTCGCGGCCAGGCCGACGGTGAGCGGGGCGACGACCAACCCGAGCAGCATGTAGCGCCGCCAGGAGATCTCCACATCGAGAGCGCTCAGGCGCTGGTGCCAGAGGAGGGTCGCCAGCGACGCCCACGGCGTGATGAGCGGGCCTGCGTTCACGCCGATCAGCAGGGCGACCAGGCGCACAGGGGTGTCGGCCACGGGCTCGAGGGCGAGGTAGGCGGGCAGGTTGTCGATGACGTTGGCGCCGAGCATCCCGGTCCCCGCGAGCCTCAGGAGCGCTGCGGGCGACTCCCCCGATCCGGAGACGGTCGCCAGCACGGTCGCCAAACCGATCGAGTGCAGGGCCTCGATGAACAGGAAGAGACCCGAGGCGAGCACGATCAGCTGCCAGGGGAGCATCCCGAACCGCAGAACGGACGGGCGGCGAACCGCGAAAAGCACGACGAGCACGATGGCGGCAGCGCTTGCCGGCAGCCAGACGGGCAGTCCCGAAAGGAGTGCGGGCAGTAGGGCGATCACGACGGCGGCGCTGCACCAGAACAGGACGTCGTCTTCGATCGGATCGCGGGCCTCCGGTGTGTACCGCTGCATCAGTGGTTTGCGGAAGACGAGGAACACAGCGATGGACGGCACCACGATGGCCACCGCGGCCGGAACGACCGTGAGCGCCGCGAACTCCAGCGGGCTCGGGTTGCCCATGGCGTGCTGAGCGAGCAGGTTCGTCAGGTTCGAGACCGGCAGCAGCAGGGATGCGGTGTTCGCCAGCCACACGGTGGTCAGCGCGAACGGCAACGGGCTCAGCCCGACATGGCGCGCCAGCACGATCACCACCGGAGTGAGCAGCACCGCCGTCGTGTCGAGCGAGAGAAAGATCGTGCTCAGCGTCGCGACCAGCACCACGAACAGCCAGAGCAGCCAGGCACGGCCCCGGCCCCAGCGGGCCGTCTGCTGCGCGAGCGCCGTGAACACTCCGGCTTCGGCGGCGAGCTCGGTCACCACTGTCACGGCGAGGACGAACAGCAGGATGGGCCACACGCGATCCCAGAGCACGCCCACGTCCGCCAGCGGCAGCAGTCCCGTGGCTACGGCGACGGCTCCGAGCAGGAGCAGCACGGCGCCGACGAGGGCTGTACGCATCCCGGTCCTCTCTCGACGGCTGGTCCGACTTTAGACCGCGGGGTACGGTGGGGACGAACCGAAAGGATGCGGATGCGCAAGTTCATTTTCAACGGCGCCGTGATCAGCGCGGTGTTCGGTCTGTGGTCGACGATCCAGGCGTCCAAGGCCGGCCCGCGCGACTGGCGGATCGTGCTCGGCTGGGTGAATGCGGGCATTGCACTCGCCATTGCGATCGGAACGGTCGTCCAGGAGTCGAAGGAAGCAGAAATCAACGACAAATCGCGCTGATCACGCGGCGTGTCCCACGTTCCGCACACCGAACGTCCAGGAGACTGTTAGCACGTAGTGTGAACAACCTGGAAGGGATGCGCGATGTTTGGTCGTAGGCGGCACGCCGCCGCGGTACCGGCGGCTCCGGTTCCTCAATTGAGCGAGGCGCAGATCCTCGAGCTGGTGCACGACAAGGTCGCCGAGCTCATCGGCGAGCGCGGCGAATGGACCGTTTCGCGCCGCTCCCAGGACGACACCGACACGATCTTCCACTCCGTGCTGGCCAAATCCGTGACCCTCACGATCGCCACAGCCCTGTTCGACGCACAGCGCCGACTCGAAGCCGGTGAGACCGTCCTCGACGACGCCGTCCCCGAGATCGTCAACGCGCCGCAGCACCTCGCACCCGAAGTCGAGGCCGAGCCGGCCGCATCCGTCGACGACCAGGACAGCGAGCCCGAGACCGGTGAGCCGGCCGCATTCGGCTGGGAACCCGCACCCATCACGGTCTGGACCGACCTGCGCAAGCCGGTCACCGGCGAGATCCCCGCGATCCTCCCCCAGCGCACAGCCGCCTGACCCTCGCCGTCCCGGTTCCTTCGACCCCGAACCGACGGTCGACGTGCGCTCACCCGAGCGGCGGCCACGCCGTCGGCCCGCTCGATCCTGCAGGGTACTCATCGAGGGGCACTTTGTTCTCGGCCCAGGCCGCGAGGATCGGGTCGACGATCCGCCAGCACTCCACCGCCGTGTCGCCTCGAACGGAGAGCGACGAGTCGCCGTCGAGGATGCCCGCGATCACCTCGCCGTACGCCTCCAGCTGACCGGGGCCGAAGTCGACGGTCAGTGCGGCACGATCGATGTGGAAGGGATCACCGGGTCCGTTGACATTGAGCTCGAGCGCCATGACGTCGGGCGCGAGCATGAGACGGAGCTTGGTCGGCTCCTTCACACCCCGAAGCCCGGTCGGTACATGCGACGCCTGGCGGAAGGTGATGACGATCTCGCGGCGGCGAAGGCCCAGGGCCTTGCCCGAGCGCAGCGTGAATGGCACGCCCGCCCAGCGCCAGGTGTCCACGGCGAACGTCGCCTCGGCGAGCGTCTCGGTGTTGCGCGACGGGTCGACCCCGTCCTCGTCGACGTAGGACGGAATCTTTTCGCCCTCGATCGTCCCGGCCGTGTAGCGAGCACGTCTGGTCGAGCGAACGGGATCGTCGTCGACCAGGTGGGTGGCGCGCAGGACCAGCGCCTTCGCATCCCACAGGTCCTGTGCGTCGAGGGTCGACGGAGGCTCCATGGCGAGCACGGCCATCACCTGCAGGAGGTGGCTCTGGATCATGTCGACCAGTGCTCCCGCCTGGTCGTAATACCGTGCGCGGCCCTCCAGTGCGAGCGTCTCGTCGTAGACGATGTCCACGCGCTCGATGTGCTCCGAATTCCAGACCGGTTCGAAGATGCGGTTCGCGAAGCGCAGTCCGAGCAGGTTGAACACCGTGGAGCGTCCGAGGAAGTGATCGACGCGGTGGATCTGCGACTCCGGGACCAGTTTCGTCAGCTTGTCGTTCAGCGCGATCGCGCTCTTCTCGTCGGTTCCGAACGGCTTCTCGAGAACGAGGACCGTTCCCTTCGGCAGCTCCAGCTTCCCCAGTTCGGTGCAGGCCTGCGCCGAGACGGCGGGCGGGAGGGCGAAATAGAGCGCTGTCACTCCCGTGCTCGCGTCGAAGATGCGCTGGAGGTCGACAGCGGAGGTCGCGTCGGCCTGCACGTATTCGGCGTTCTCCAGCACCGCATCCACCGCCGGGCCCGACGCCTTCACCGTCTTGAACGACGCGCGAACGATGGAGCGCCAGTGCGCACGCGTCCACTCGTGCGTGCCCGAGCCGATCAGGTGCAGACGTCTGTCCGGTTCACTGGTGAGGAGCTGACCGAGAGCGGGAAGGAGGAGCCTGGACGTGAGATCCCCGGTAGCTCCGAGAATAACGAGAGTGGACACCGCTTGCGTCATGCCCGCAACAGTACGTCCATACTGGAGGAGTGTCACTACCGATAGAGGACTATGCCCTGATCAGTGATTGCTTCACGGGGGCCCTCGTCGGCAAAGACGGCAGCATCGACTGGCTGTGCCTGCCGCGCTACGACTCGCAATCCCTCTTCGGCGGTCTGCTCGGCACGGAGGACCACGGCCGCTGGCTGCTTGCGCCGACCGACGCCGCGGCGACCTCCACGCGCAGCTACGAGGGCGACACGATGATCCTCGTCACCCGCTGGACGACGCCGACCGGCGAGGTCGAGGTGACCGATGCGATGCCGATGGGCGACGGGCGGGCGGATGTGCTGCGCCGGGTGCGCGGGATCACCGGCACCGTGCGCATGCAGCAGGACCTTCGCTTGCGGTTCGGGTACGCGACGGCCATCCCGTGGGTGCGCAAGGACCACTCGGAGCATCCGCCCTCGCTGATCGCCGTGGCCGGGCCGGATGCGGTCGTGGTCCGGGGCGCCGCACTGCACCCCACCGACCACAGCCACGCGGGCGTGTTCGACATCGAAGCCGGTGAGACCATCGATCTCAGCCTCACCTGGTTCCGGTCCCATCGCACGACTCCGAAGCCGCCCGACGTCGATGCGGCGCTCGAGAACACGCGCTCCTGGTGGCTGAAATGGGCGAAGGAGGACATGCACGAGGGACCGTACCGCGACGAGGTCGTGCGCTCGCTCCTCATCCTGCGGGCCCTCACCCACTTCCAGACCGGCGGCATCGTGGCGTCGGCCACCACCTCTCTCCCCGAGAGTTTCGGCGGCGAGCGCA
The DNA here is from genome assembly GCF_042882245.1 of Leifsonia sp. NPDC058230. Classification (NCBI taxonomy): domain Bacteria; kingdom Bacillati; phylum Actinomycetota; class Actinomycetes; order Micrococcales; family Microbacteriaceae; genus Leifsonia; species Leifsonia sp. NPDC058230. The sequence continues at coordinate 141,688 of NZ_JBHVWM010000002.1, forward strand.
ACTGGGACTACCGCTACGTCTGGCTCCGGGATGCGTCCCTCACCATCTCCGTGCTCCTCGCGCACGGCTACAACGACTACGTCGACCACTGGCGCAACTGGCTGCTGCGGGCGATCGCGGGCGACCCCGCCGACGTGCAGATCATGTACGGGCTCTCCGGGGAACGCGACCTCGCCGAGCACGTGCTCGCGAGTCTGCCCGGCTATCAGGGCGCCGCACCGGTGCGCGTCGGTAACGACGCATCCAACCAGTTCCAGGCGGACGTCATCGGCGAGGTGATGCTGGCGCTCGACCACGGTCGGCTGAACGGAGTCGAGGAGACACGGTTCTCCTGGGCACTGCAGCGCGCGTTGATGGGGTATCTCGAGGAGCACTGGCGCGAGCCGGACCACGGCATCTGGGAGATCCGCGGGGAGCCCAAGTTCTTCACCCACTCCCGCGTGCTGGTGTGGGCGGCGTTCGACCGGGCGGTGCGGGCTGTCGAGGAGCACGGGCTCGACGGACCGGTCGACCGGTGGCGCAAGCTGCGCGAAGAAGTGGCCGCCGATGTAGAGGCGAACGGGTTCGACCCCGAGCGCAACACCTATGTGCAGGCGTTCCACAGCACCGAGGTCGACTCCTCCCTCCTCCAGCTCGCCCAGGTGGGCTACTGCGACTGGGACGACCCCCGGATGCTCGGCACGGTCCGCGCCATCGAGGAGGACCTCCTCACAGACGGGCTGCTGATGCGATACCGCACGGAGACCGGCGTCGACGGGCTGCCGCCGGGCGAGCATCCGTTTCTCGCCTGCTCGTTCTGGCTGGTCGAGCAGTACGCCCGGTCGGGTCGCCAGGACGACGCCTGCGCTTTGATGGATCGCCTGGTCGGGTTCGCCAACGACGTCGGTATGCTCTCTGAGGAATACGACGTCTCGAGCGGCGCTCACGTCGGGAACACTCCTCAGGCCCTGACGCATCTGACGCTCGTGCGCGCGGCCGATGCTCTCGCCGAAGTGGCCGGCAGGGAGTGACCTCCATGGCCTCGACGTCCGACCCGCACACCATCGAAGACACCGGGCTCAGCGAACGGATCGAGCTTGGCTCACCGTGGGTGACCATCGTCTGGAACGATCCGGTCAATCTCATGTCGTACGTGACGTACGTCTTCGAAACGTATTTCGGCTTCCCGCGCGCGGAGGCACAACGGCTGATGCTGATGGTGCACGGCGACGGCCGCGCCGTCGTCGCCACCGGCACCCGCGAAGAGATGGAACGGCACGTCGAGGCGATGCACGACTACGGGCTCTGGGCGACGCTGACGAAGGCGGACGCATGAGGGACTTCCGGCGCGAGAACGACGGATGCGTCTCCGCGGTCTTCGAACCGGAGGAGGTCGAGATCGTGGTGCAGCTCGCCACGGAGAGCGGCGCGCTCGCCCGGTCGGCGCAGGAGGGAGCGGAGCTGCGGACCGACCCTGCGCTCATCCGCCTGCTCCCGGACGCCTACCCCGACGATCCGGCAGCGTCCGCCGAGTTCCGCCGCTTCACGACGGGCGGCCTGGCGGAACGCAAAACCCTCAACGCGCAACTCGTCGTCGAGTCCCTCGCCCGCCCCGGCGACGCCGAGGTCGAGGTGCGGCTGGACGAGGCGGGAGCCACCGCCTGGCTGCGCGCCATCACCGACATCCGTCTCGTGCTCGGCGCCCGGCTCGGTATCGTGCAGGACGGCGACGAGGGCGAGATCCATGACGACGAGACCGCGCTGATGCGCGCCGTCTTCGACTGGCTCGCCTACGTGCAGGACTCGCTGGTGCTCGCGCTCAGCCGCGAGTAGGCGTCTGATCGGCGATATCCGCCGCGCTCGACCGGCCTAGACCGGGAACCGCACCGCCGCGGCGACGGCTCCCCCGCCCGGAACGTCTTCAGCGCGCAGGGCGTAGACCTTCGCCTTCGAGGCGAGCGAGCGGCGCAGGATCTCGTCGATGACACCGTAGTTGCTCGGCTCGTCCTCGTCGGCGAAGGTGACCACGCCTGTCTCGTCGTCGATCGTTCCTGGGACCCGTTGATCGATGTCGACGATGAGGATCTCCACGGCACCGTACGTGGCGGCACGGGCGATGTCGCTCAGGTCGACGAGGGCTGTCCCTGCGGCGACGCGGGCCTCGAAATCCTCTTTCAGCTTTGCGATCTTGGCGGCGTAGACCTTGTCGAGCACCAGACGGGCGGCCGTGGCGAGCTCTTCTTCGGTCTTCTCCTCCGGGTTGCCCGTGATGACCTCGTCGACGAGGTGCGGGTAGCTGTTCGCCCCGCGGAAGATGCCGATGAGGGGTTCGGCGGCGGCGAGGATGAGCGGCTCGGTCGAGTTGGCCAGCAGCGGATGCAGGGCGCGATCGATCGCCTGCACGTATTCGAGCATCCGAACCTTCTGCCCCTCCGAGCCCTGGATGCGTCCCTCCCCGTTGCGGCTCACCGAGGTCTTCCCGACGACCGAAGCGACATCGGTGGGCAGTCCGGGGACGTCGACGATCGTCGCCGGCGCTTCGGGCGAGACGGTGATCAATCGCACCGAATTGCCCGCGAGGGCGAGGATGAACGCGGTCTGCGGAAACGTCGTCGCACGCAGTAGCGGCTTCACGTAGAAGCGGTCGGCGACGTCGCACGACGAGGTCAGGCGATTGGGCAGGCGGAAGGTCTCACTCACCTCTCCGTTGAGGAACACCGCCAGCGAGCGTGACTGGTACCTCCAGAAGTCGCGGTCCTCGAGGATGGTCTCGCCTTCGCGCTGGATAGCGGCGATCCGCTGCTTCGGAACGTCGTGTTCCTCAAGATTCCTGACGGCCAGCGCGAGGTGGTTCTTGAACTCGATCCTCGCGCGATCGGCCTCGGCCGGGGTCGTACCGGTGGGCAGATAGATCGAGACGGACCCGGGCTCTTTGAACGCCGAGATCCTCTCGATGTCGGCCTTCGTCGGGATGTCTTTGTATTCCATGAGCAGCTCCCTCGGTCGTCGGTGTCCGGTCCCGCCAGTCTCCTGCGGTACGTCTCTCGTTGACAACCCCCGAAAACGCGCCTACCGTGAGCTAAACCGGTTTAGACGACAGGAGCGCAACGATGCGAAGCCTCACCCATCACCCCGTCCTGCGACGTGCAACCGCGTCCGCGGCGCTCGTCGTGGGCACGATCCTGGCGGTCACAGCGGTCCCCCTCGGTGCTGCCGCCGGCACGCCCGCCACCGGGTCCACCCAGTCGGCCAGCACATCCGCCGCCCCGAAGCTCACCAACCTCGCGCACCTGAACTTCCTGCTCGACACCGTGCCATTACTGCCGGATGTCGCGGGTCACACCACGTACCGGCAGAGCGCCGAGCCCACCGCCCGGGCTCCGTGGGTCTACGCCGACCGGCAGGCCGACGGCACGTTCACGCGCGTCGGCGGCGGCCCGATAACGGATGCGGCGAAGGGCTGGTACGCGCAGGGCGCCTTCGACGCCGACGACATCTCCCGCGCCGCCGTCGTGTATCTGCGCGACTGGGCGCAGAACCGCACCCCCACGAGCAAGCAGGCCGCCTACGATCTGCTCCGCTCGCTCACGTACCTGCAGACGAGCTCCGGACCGAACGCCGGAAACGTCGTGCTCTGGCAGCAGTCCGACGGCACGCTAAACCCCAGTGCGATTCCGGTCGAGGTGCCTGACCCGAGCGATTCGGCCGAATCGTTCTGGCTGGCGCGCACGGTCTGGGCTCTCGGAGAGGGCTATGCCGGATTCCGCGCCAGCGACCCGGCATTCGCATCGTTCCTCCAGCAGCGGATGACCCTCGCACTCGGCGCCCTCGACAGGCAGTCCCTCGCGGCATACGGGCGAACGGATGTCGCCAACGGCGTTCGCGTTCCCTCCTGGCTTCTCGTTGGCAGTGCGAGTGCGACGTCCGAAGCCGTCCTCGGGCTCAGCGCCTACGTGAAGGCGGCGCCGGGCGACCGCACGGCGTCGACCGCGCTGTCGCGCTACAGCGAGGGCATCGCGCGTCTCGCGAGCGGCGGAATCGGTCAATGGCCGTTCGGCGCGCTCCTTCCGGAAGCGAACTCGCCCACCTTCTGGCACGCGTGGGGCGGGATGGAGCCGGCCGCGCTCTCGACGGCGGCCACTGTGCTCCGCCGCAGCGATTTCCAGCGGATCGCGGCCGCCGATACGGCGCAGTTCACCGCGCAACTCCTTGCTACCGGCGGTCCCGTCAACGGCTGGACCCCGACGCCCGCCGATCAGACGCAGATCGCCTACGGCGTCGACTCGCGCGTGCAGGGCCTCCTCGCCGTCGCGGACGCCACGGGTGCTGCCGGACTCACCCAGCTCGCCGGAGTCCAGGCCGCCTGGTACTTCGGCGCCAATCCGGCCGGGGCGCCTGTCTACGACCCCACGACAGGCGTCTGCGTCGACGGCATCGGCGGGGACGGGATCGTCAACCGCAACTGCGGGGCCGAATCGGTCATCCACACCGAGCTCTCGATGCTGGCGCTGGATGCGCATCCGGCCGTCGCGAAGATCGCGACAGCCCTCACCTCGACCACGGCGACCGACGGGCTCACGGTCGCCGAGGCCGAGAGCGGCACGTTCACCGGCTCTGCCGCGATCGTGACGCCGCCGTCGGCGTGGACGGGCTCGGCCAACTGGTCGGGTGGCGCGTACGTGCAGGCGAAGTCCGGCGATACGGTCACGATCACGATCCCGGCCACGACCGGCCCGGTCAGCATCCTGCCGATCGCGAACCTGGGCAGCGGGAGCGGGCGCACCGACTGGACGGTCGCGTCCGGAGGCAAGAAGGTGTCGCTCGGCTCGTCCGACAACGCCCGACCGGCCCGACAGGGAATCGCGCCGACCACCGTCTTCCTGCTGCCGCAGACCCTGCGCGGCACCGCGAACCCGGGCACCACCACACTGACGGCGACCGTCCATGGTTCGGTGCAACTGGACGCCGTGCTCGTGCAGCCCGTCGTCTCGCACCTCGGCCTCGCCGGCGCGGGCACTGCGCTCGACGTCTACGTGAACGGGACCGACCGTCAGACGCGCCGTCAGCTGGCCGACCACGGCTCGGTCGTGGTCACCCGGTTCGACCGGTACGGCCGGCAGCTCGGCTCGCCGACCCGCACCGGCGGCAACGCCGCGATCGCGATCGAAGCCGGCGGCTTCACGACGGTGACCCCTCGATGAACGCCGCGCACGTCACGATCAACGACGTCGCCCGGGCGGCCGGCGTGAGCAAGGGTCTCGTCTCGCTCGCGCTCAACGGCCGCCGCGGGGTCTCTCCCGAGACGCGGGACCGCATCCTCGCCGCGGCTCAAGACCTGGGCTGGAACCCGAACCCGAGCGCCCGCGGGCTGACGACGCGTCGCGCATACGCGCTCGGCCTCATCCTGCGCCGCGACCCTCGCACGATCGAGGTCGACCCGTTCTTCCCGGCATTCATCTCGGGTGTCGAGACCGTCCTCTCCGAGAAGGGGCAGGTGCTCGTGCTGAGCGTCGTGCGCGACCACGAGTCCGAAGCCAAGGCGTACACGCGTCTCGTGGCCGACAAGCGCGTCGACGGGTTCCTGCTCACCGACCTGCTCGCCGATGACGACCGCATCCGGCTTCTCGAATCGCTGGGCACGCACGCCGTGTCGCTCGGAGCTCCGACCACGACGAGCTCGTTCCCTGTCATCACACGCGACTACGACGAGGGCATCGACGCCCTGATGGCGCACCTGGTCTCGCTCGGCCATCGCGAGATCGCCCACATCTCGGGCGACGAGCGGATGCTGCACGGCCGCCATCGCCGCGACCGCTACGAGCACGCGATGCGCGAGGCGGGGCTCGAGCCGCTCGTGATCTCCACCGACTTCTCGCCCGAACAGGGCGCGGAGGCCACCAAACGCCTCCTCGACGGTCCACGCCGCCCGAGCGCGATCGTCTACGGCAACGACCCGATGGCGGTCGCCGGGATGAGCGTCGCCCACGAACGCGGACTGAACCTTCCCGGGGACCTGTCGATCACCGGACTCGACGGATCCCAGATCGGCACCTACGTCTACCCCGCCCTGACCACCCTCGACAACGACCCGACCGAATGGGGCATCGCCGCCGCCACAGCGCTCCTGCGCCTCGTGGAGCTCGGCGAATCGGACGATGTCACCCTGCCCCCCGCAGGGCTCGTCGTCCGCGGCTCGACCGCCGCACCGGCGAACCTCGCCAAGACCCAGCACTGAAAGCAGACAAGGGAAAGAACCATGCAAAGACGCAGAATCATCATCAGTATCCTCACCGCAGGAGCCATAGCCGGCACTCTCGCGGCCTGCGGCTCGAGCGGCGGCGGCACCACCGACGCCATGAAGGCGAAGGGCCCGATCACCATCTGGTACTCGAACAACGAGCAGGAGGTGCAGTGGGGCAAGGCGATGGTGTCGTCGTGGAACTCCGCGCATCCCGACGAGCAGATCAAGGCTCAGGAGGTCCCGGCCGGCAAGAGCACCGAGGAGGTGCTCGGCGCCGCGATCACTGCCGGCACGACCCCGTGTCTCGTGTTCAACAACCTGCCCGCCGTGACCGGCCAGTTCCAGAAGCAGGGCGGCCTGGTCGACCTGTCGAAGTTCTCCGACGGCGACTCGTACATCAAGGCGCGCAGCGGCGCCGGCGCCGACCAGTACAAGTCGGCGGACGGCGACTTCTACCAGATGCCGTGGAAGCAGAACCCCGTGATGATCTTCTACAACAAGGACATCTTCGCCAAGGCCGGGCTCAATGCGGATGCCCCCGACCTGTCGACCTATGACAAGTTCCTGGCAGCGGCCAAGCAGATCAAGTCGAGCGGCGCAGCGCCGTTCGCGATCTACCCGGCGCCGACGAGCGAGTTCTTCCAGCCGAACTTCGACTACCTGCCACTCCTCGCAGCGCAGACCGGCGGCAAGGGGATGATCGAGAACGGCAAGGCGACCATCGACAGCGCCGACGGCCTCGAGGTCGCGAACTTTTGGCGCAGCATCTACAGTGACGGCCTCGCCGGCAACGAGCAGTACCAGGGCGACGCGTTCGCCGACGGTAAGGCCGCCATGGCGATCGTCGGCCCGTGGGCGATTGCGTTCTACGGCGACAAGGTCAACTGGGGCTCGGTGCCCGTTCCGACCAAGGACGGCACTTCTGCCGACAAGACCTATACGTTCCCGGATGCGAAGAACGTCGGCATGTACACCTCGTGCAAGAACCAGGGAACGGCCTGGGACGTGCTCAAGTTCGCGACCAGCAAAGACCAGGACAACAAACTGCTGAACGTCACCGGTCAGATGCCGATCCGCGCGGATCTCGCCACTGTCTACGCGGACTACTTCGCCGCGCACCCGGCCTACAAGGTGTTCGGCTCGCAGTCCGAGCGGACGGTCGACGACCCGACCGGACCGAACACGGTCGCGCAGCTCCAGGCTCTTCGTGACGCGTACACGAAGTCGGTGATCTCCGGTTCGGGCAGCGTCGACGATGCGTTCAAGGCGGCCGCCGACAAGATCGACAAGCTGCAGACACAGGGCTGATCATGTCGACCCTCAGCACGAACCCGGCGACCGGGGGCAGCAAAGCCTCGGCCGCCGGGGGGAAGCCCGCACGACGCGGTAAGCGGCCGAACCAGGCACCGCATCCGCTGCGCATACGCATCTTCGGCCGCAACCCGCTCGGCTGGCTGTTCAGCGCGCCGTACCTCGTGTTCGTGATCGTAATCTTCGCCTACCCGCTGCTGTTCGCGATCTACATGTCGTTCTTCGACTACTTCTTCGCGGCACCGGGCGCTGTGGTCGACCGCCCGTTCGTCGGGTTCGACAACTATGTCAACGCGTTCACCGACCCGGCCGTGCTGCAGTCGTTCGTGAACGTCGGCATCTTCCTCGTGATCAACGTGCCGCTGACGGTGGTGCTCAGCCTGGTGCTCGCCAGCGGGCTGAACAGCATCAAGCGGTTCCGCACCTTCCTCCGCGTCAGCTACTACGTGCCGTATGTGACGGCGAGCGTCGCCATCATCGGCGTGTGGCTCTTCCTCTTCAACGGGGACGGGCTCGTCAACCAGATCCTCGGGCCGCTGGCTCCGAATCCGAGCTGGTTCGTGAATCCGACGCTGGCGATGCCGATGATCGCGATCTACGTCACCTGGAAGCAGCTCGGGTTCTACATCCTGCTGTACCTCGCGGCATTGCAGAACGTGCCGACGGAACTGTATGAGTCGGCGGCGACGGATGGGGCCGGTCGCCTCCGTCAGTTCTTCTCCGTCACCGTGCCCGGGGTGCGCCCGGCGACCGTCCTGGTCCTCCTCCTGTCGACGATCATCGGGGCCAACCTCTTCACGGAGCCGTACCTGCTCACCGGCGGAGGCGGGCCGAACGGCGCCTCGACCACGCCGGTGCTGCTGATCTACCAGCAGGGCATCCAGCAGGGGCACCCGGGGTACGCGGCCGCAATCGGCATCGTGCTCGTGGTGGGCGTGCTCATCATCGCCTTCCTCCAGAACCGATTCGCAGGAGATCGAGACTCATGACGACCACAGCAGCACGCGCATCCGGTGCCGGCGCCAAGCCGACGCGTCGCCGCAAAACCGACCTCGGATCGCCCCGGTCACTCAGCCGCGGTCAGGCGATCCTCCAGGGGATCGTGCTCACGATCGGGGCCGTCGCGTTCCTCTTCCCGTTCTACTACATGGTCATCGGATCGCTGCAGGCCGCTCCCGACACCACGCTGGCCGGCGCCTTCCCCCATCCGGCGAACATCACCCTGAACAACTACGTCAACATCGACGCGCGCATCAACCTGTGGAGCGGCCTCGCCAGTTCCGGGATCTTCACCGGCGGCGTGATCCTCTGCACGGTGCTGTTCGGCCTGCTCGCCGGGTACGCGCTGTCGATCCTGCAATGGCGCGGCCGCAGCACGACGTTCGCGCTGGCGCTGCTGGTGCAGGTGATCCCGTTCCAGTTGCTGATGGTTCCGCTCTACGTGCTCATCGCGCGCAACTACGGGCTCGCCGACAACTACCTCGGGATGATCCTCCCGTTCGCCATCAACTCGACGGCGGTGCTGATCTTCCGGCAGTACTTCCTGCAGATCCCGAAAGAGCTGTTCGACGCCGCGAGGATCGACGGGGCAGGCGAGTTCGCAATCCTTCGCCGCATCGCCCTCCCGCTGGTTCGGCCCGCCCTCGTCACCGTGCTGCTCCTCACGTTCATCGGCCCGTGGAACGAGTTCCTCTGGCCGTTCCTGATCACCAAGGAGGCGAGCATGCAGCCGCTGGCCGTGTCGCTGGCGAACTACATCAGCACGGTCGCCGCATCGACGACCAACCCGTACGGCGCGATCCTGGCCGGCGCTGTGGTGCTGGCCGCGCCCGTCGTCGTTCTGTTCATCGTCTTCCAGCGCTACTTCACGTCGACCGACATCGGCTCGTCGGTGAAGGGATAGGACCCTGTGACCACCCACCTGAACCCCGTCGACCGCGAAGCCCTCGCGGCGAGCTACGCAGAAGCGCTCACGCACACGAACGCGCTCACCGATGTCATCTCGACCGATCAGTTCTCGGCCGAGTATCCCGAGCGTCCGGACTGGGCGATCGGTCCGTTCGCCAGGGACGCATCGCTCACCTTCCGCCTCGAGGGCCAGTGGGACGATCCCACGGGTATCGGCTGGACGAGCGACTCGATCTTCAACCCGACCACGATCGAGCGCGGAGATGAACTGCACCTGTTCTACCGGGCGTCCCCGCGAAAGGAGTCGACGGCCAGCCGGATCGGACACGCCGTTCGGCGGAACGGCGAGTGGGTCGACTCCCCCGCGAATCCGGTGATCTATCCCACGCTCGAGAACGAGGCCCTGGGATGCGAAGACCCGAAGATCTACGCGGTCGACGGACGCTACGTGCTGTTCTACAACGCGATCTGGCGCACTCCCTCGGGCGAGACCGCGTGCGACATCATGGTCGCCGTCTCCGACGACCTGGAGCGCTGGGAGAAGCTCGGCCTGGCCGTGCCGTACGACGTGTCGCAGTTCTGGGCGAAAGGCGCAGTGGTGCCGCGGGATGCATCGGGCGGCGCCGTGCGCATCCGTGGCGAGTACCTCATGTTCCTGTCCGAGGGATGCGGCGGGCGCCCGATGGTCGGGCACTCCGACGACCTGATCTCGTGGCGGTACGAGGAGCAGCCGTACCTCGACCTCGCGCCGCTCCGCGGATCCCTGCACGAGGTCGCGTGCGCGGCCGTCGACGGCGGAGACCTGGTGCTCGACTTCTTCTACGCCGACGAGAACGGCGACTTCGCCGCCGCCCAGGCCCTCTACTCGCCCGACGATCCCTTCCACCAGCTGGCCGTGCACCGAGACGGCTCGCTCGCCTGGGGCGGACTCCAGAAGCTCGACGGCGACTGGGCCTTCGCTCAGGGCTGGGATGCACCCCCGTCGTCCCGCGAGATGTACTTCTATCGATCGAACCAGAAAGCACCACAATGAGCTCCCCCGAAATGTTCCCATACGCTCTGACCCGCGCCGGTGTCGTGATGACGCCCGAACCGGGCAACCCCCTCGAGGTCGAAGGCGTGCTCAACCCGGCGAGCGGCCGCGGACCGGACGGCGAGCTGTACCTGCTTCCCCGTCTCGTGGCCGACGGCAATGTCTCGCGGGTCGGGCTCGCTCGCGTCCACGTCGATGGCGGTGTGCCCGCATCCGTCACCCGCGAGGCCGTCGTGCTGGAGCCGGAGCGCGAATGGGAGAAGGGCGCGCACAACTCGGGAGTCGAAGACCCGCGGGTCACGTTCATCCCTGCCCTTGGACTGCACGTGATGACCTACGTCGCCTTCGGTCCTCTCGGCCCACGCACCGCGGTGGCGACGTCGGCCGATCTGCGCACCTGGCGGAGGCTCGGACCGGTGTCGTTCGAGTACGACGACGAGCTCGGCGTCGATCTGGGGCTCTACCACAACAAGGACACGGTCTTCTTCCCCGAACCCGTCACCGCACCGGATGGCACCCCGAGCCTCGCGGTGCTCCACCGCCCGGTCTGGGAACTCGGCGAGGTACGGCCCGGCGAAGGCAACCGTCCTCCCGCGACCGTGCCGGATCCGCGACCGAGCATCTGGATGGCCTTCGTGCCGCTGGATGCCGTGCTCGCCGACCATCGCGAACTCGCACGCTGGCGGCAGAACCGATTTCTGGCCGGCCCCGAGCATCCCTTCGAGGAGCTCAAGATCGGCGCGGGACCGGCACCGATCCGGGTTCCCGAGGGCTGGCTGCTGCTCCACCACGGCGTGACCGGAGTCATCGTCAACTCCATGGCCCAGCAGCAGAACGTCAACTACGGCGCCGGCGCGATGATCCTCGACGGTGCGGAACCGTGGCGGGTGCTCGACCGCACGAGCGCTCCCCTGCTGTCGGCCGAGACCGAGGATGAGCGCAGCGGCATCGTGCCGAACGTGGTGTTCCCGACCGCGATCGAGGAGGTGGACGGCCAGACCTTCGTGTTCTACGGCATGGCCGACTCGAAGATCGGCGTGGCCAGGCTGGATCGGAGATCCGTTTCTGCGGAATGATGTCGAGGATGGCGGTTCCCGTTCGTGTAGAGAGCGAGAGAAACGGAGAACATCATGACCCAGTACCTGCTCAGCGTCTATCAGCCCGACGGCCCTATCCCGTCGCCTGAGGCGCTCGCCACGATCGGTGCCGACCTCGACGCCCTCAACGACGACATGCGCGCCGCGGGCGTGTGGGTCTTCTCGAACGGACTGCTGCCGCCCAGCTCGGCCACCACGCTGAGGCCGCGAACCGAGTCGGTGGGCGACGTGCTGATCGCCGACGGTCCCTTCGCCGAGGGTAAGGAACACCTCGGCGGGTTCACGATCATCGACGCGCCCGACCTGGATGCGGCACTCGCGTGGGGCAAGCGGCTCGCCACTGCGACCACCCTGCCCATCGAGGTCCGGCCCTTCGCCGGCTGACCCGGAACCCGCACCGGTGGACGCGAAAGAGATCGATCGTGTGTTCCGTGCCGAGTACGGCCGATCGGTCGCCGTGCTGTACCGCGTCTTCGGTGATCTCGACATCGCCGAAGACGCGGTACAGGATGCGTTCACGGCCGCGGTCGAGCGCTGGCCGGCCGACGGGATCCCGCCGAGCCCGGCCGGCTGGATCATCACCACCGCCCGGCGGCGAGCCATCGACCGCCTGCGCCGCGAGGCGAAGCGGAACGACCGCTCTGCCGCGGCCGCACTGCTTCACGAGCAGAACGCCTCCGAGCCGCTCGCTGCCGGAGCCGATCCCGAGGAGTCTGCCGTGGACGACGACCGCCTCCGGCTGATCTTCACCTGCTGCCACCCCGCCCTCGCGCCGGCCAGCAGGGTCGCGCTCACGCTGCGCCTTCTCGGCGGACTGACGACCACGGAGATCGCCCACGCCTTCCTGGTTCCCGAACCCACGATGGCGCAGCGGCTCTCCCGGTCGAAGGCGAAGATACGGGATGCGCGCATCCCGTATCGAGTACCCCGAGACGCCGACCTGCCCGAGCGTCTGCGTTCGGTGCTCGCCGTCGTCTACCTGATCTTCAACGAGGGCTACAGCGCCACAGCCGGCGACCGCCTCCTCCGCGGCGAACTCTGCACCGAGGCCGTGCGGCTGGCGCGGCTGCTCGCCGCACTGATGCCCGACGAGGAGGAAGTGCTCGGTCTGCTCGCCCTGCTCCTGCTCATCGACGCACGGCGCGACTCCCGGGTGGGCGCCGACGGGCAGCCGGTACTCCTTCCCGACCAGGATCGTTCGAAGTGGGATGCGGCACTCATCGCAGAAGGGCAGGAACTCGTGCGCCACTGCCTGCGCCGCAATCGGCCCGGGCCGTACCAGGTCCAGGCGGCGATCCAGGCCGTGCACAGCGATGCCCGCATCGACGGCCGCACGGACTGGGTGCAGATCGTCGTGCTCTACGACCAGTTGCTGCGGCTGCAGCCGAGTCCGGTCGTGACCTTGAACCGGGCCGTCGCAGTCGCGGAGGTCGACGGGCCCGCCGCCGGTCTCGCCCTGGTCGACGAGCTGGGCGCGACAGCACCCACCCTCACCCGGCTCTCGCTCTTCCACTCGATCCGGGCGGACCTCCTCCGGCGCCTCGATCGCACGGTGGATGCGACTCACGCCTACGAGGCGTCCATCGCGCTCACCGACAACGAGGCGGAACGCGAATTTCTCACGCGGTCCCGCGCATCCCTTCCGTAGCCGCCCCGATCGGCGCACAGTGGAGGCATGAAGATCGCATTTCTCGGCCTCGGCCGCATGGGCCGCGAGCTCGTCGTCCACCTCATCGATGCCGGCCACGACGTCACCGTCTGGAACCGGTCGCCCGAGCCCGCCGCCGTGATCGGCCGCAGAGGCGCGCACGTCGCAGAATCCGCGGCCGCCGCGGTCGAGGGCGCCGAGGCGGTGATCTCGGCGTTCTTCGGGCCGGATGTGGTGCGCGACGTCATCATCGGCGGCTCGCTCCCGTTCGCGCCCGACGCGTTGTGGATCGACGTCACCACTGTCTCCCCCGCCGACGCCACCGAGTTCGCGGCGTGGGCGTCAGGCGCGAACATCCGGTACGTCCACTCCCCGGTCATCGGCTCGCTGGCCCCGGCGCGCGCTGGTGCCCTCGGTGTCTTGATCGGCGGCGAGCAGGATGCTGCCCGCGAGGCGCGCAAGATCGTCGCCCTCTGGGCCGATCCGAACAAGCTGCGGATCCTCGGCCTTCCCGCCAAGGCCGCCACCGGCAAACTCGTGGCGAATCTGGCCCTCGCCGTCTCGATGGAGGGACTCGTCGAGTCCTTGCGTCTCGGCGAGTCCGGCAGTCTCACCCCTCAGGAGGTGCTCGACACTCTCGGAATCACCACGATCGCGCCGATCGCAGCCTTGAAGGGCGAAACCGTCGTCGCGGGCGAATTCGACGACACCCAGTTCTCTGCGGCCCTCCTCGCGAAGGACACGCACCTGATGCTGGCGACCAGCACCCAGCCGCTCCCCGCCGTCGAACTCGTGGCGGGCATCCTCGACAGGGTCATCGCGGCGGGAGACGGCGAGAAGGACCTCGCCGTCATCGCCCGCGCCTGACGACCGCGGGCGACTTCAGAGCAGCACGGGCTGACCGGTCACGGCGGAGCGCTGTGCCGCCTCCACCACCCGCAGTGTGCGGACACCGACGTCGCCGCCGGGCGTAGCCCGTCGACCCTCACGTACCGCCGCGAGGAACTCGTCGAGCATCGCCGCGTCGAGGTCGTCGCCGACGCCCGCCCAGACCTCGCCGTCGGCGTCGTGGCCACGCACATGCTGCGCGAAGGGGGCGATCGTGACGGTTCCGCGGGTTCCGGTGACCTGCAACGTCAGTCCGCCCCAGGTGGCGGCACTGTCGGGCACGCTCCACGAGCAGTCGATCGTGGCGACCACCCCACCCGGATAAATCGCGGTGACCAAACCGCCGGTCTCGACCCCGATCCCGGAGCCGGGATGCAGCATCCGGTTCGTCACCGCCCGCACCGACGTGGGAAGGGCGCCGGCGAAGAGCTCGTCGAGCAGGTCGGCGCAGTGCACGACGTGATCGACGAGGGCGCCACCGCCCGACAGCGCCGGGTCGGTGAACCAGGAGCGGTCCCCGATGGGCAGCTTGCCGTTGTTGGTGCCTTTGACTCCGATCACGGTTCCGAGCTGCCCGGTGCGTACCCGCTCGAGGGCGTCCCCGAACGACGAGGCGAACCGCACCGGATACGCGGTCATCAGCGTCACCCCGGCTCGCTCGGCGGCAGCGACCATCGCGGTCGCATCCTCGACGGTCGTCGCAAGAGGCTTCTCGCACAGGATGTGGGCACCGGCCGCCGCCGCCTGCTCGACCAGCTCGCGATGGCGCGCGTTCTCCGCGGTGACGACCACCGCATCCGGGCCCCAGGCCAGCGCGTCGTCGTAGGTCGCAACGTAGCGGACGCCCAGAATCGCAGCCAGCTCCGCCCCGCGCGGCGCGGCGTCGGGTGCGCCGGCCCCGTCGGGATCGGTGACGATCAGCTCGACGTCGTCGCGCGCCGCGAGCAGCCGGCAATAGGCGAGAGCGTGCGTGTGGGCGAAAGACAGCACGGCGATGCGGAGCTTCGGTCGGTCGGTCATCTGTGTCCCTCGGGTCTCGGTCATGCGTTCACACTCACGCTCTCGACTGCAGCGGCCGCAGCCAGGTCGACATCGATCGCGCGTCCCGTGCGGATGGATTCGGCCGCCGCCTCGGCCAGCAACACAGCCCGGATGCCGTCGGCAGCGGACACCCGCGGCTCGGGGCCCCCGGCGAACGCGCGCGCGAACTCGCGCAGCTGCGTCGTGTACGGGCTCTCCGCATGGGCGGCGGGCGGCAGATAGCCGTCGGTCTGCCCGCTCGCAGGAAGATCGACCATCACGGCGGTGTCGATGGCGGAGTCGATGGCGAGCACACCGGTGGCGCCGGCGATGTCGGCGCTGGTGCGGAATGCCATCCCCGTGGCTCCCCAGGTGCCCTGGATGTGGCTGAGCGCGCCGCCCGTGTGCGTGAGCACGACGTGTGCTGTGACCTGCGGCGGCACGATCCCGTCGACGCTGGGCGGGCTCTGCACCGCGTACACCTGGCTCACGTCGCCGGCGAGCCAGAGCGCCTGATCGAGGTCGTGGATCATCTGGTCGAGCACGATACCGCCACCCGCCGCCTCGTCGAAGAACCACGAGCCGGGCCTGGGCGCCTCGCCGCCGCGCACGAAACGCAGCACCGCGGGTGCGCCGATACGTCCGGCATCCACCTGCTGCTTGATCCTGGCGTACTCGGGGAAGAACCGCACGACGTGCGCCGGAAACACCTGCACCCCCGCTTCCTCAGCCGCCTCGGCGATCTCGCGAGCCGCCTCGGACGTGGCCGCGAGCGGCTTCTCGCACACGACGTGCTTGCCCGCTGCGATCGCAGCGAGAGCGAGTTCGCGATGTGATCTGCTCGACGTGACGATGTCGACGACGTCCACGGTGGCCAGCAGTTCGTCGAGGTCGTCGGCCACGGCGAACCCGTAGGCCGCGGCGAGCGCCGCAGCACCGTCGTGCGAGTACACGGTGACGTGTGCCCCGAGTTCGCGCCAGCCGGCCGCGTGCACGTGTGAGATTCCGCCGGCGCCGATGAGGCCGACTCGAAGTGTGTTCATAGTGACTTTCTACTTCATGCCCGAGAATGCGATGCCGTCGATGACGCGCTTCTGCATGATCAGGAACAGGATGAGTACGGGAGCCATCGCGAGGAGGCTCGCCGCGAGCAGTAACGGGTAGTCCGGGATCGACCGCTGGCTGGTGAGTGTCGCGATTCCCGCCGAGAGCGGCATCTGCGTCGAGTCGGTCGCCACGATGAGCGGCCAGAGCAGGTCGTTCCAGGAGGCGAGCACCGTGATGATCGCGAGCGCGGACAGTCCGGGCTTGGCCAGTGGGAGCATCACCTTCCAGAAGGTCTGGAAGTGGTTGGCTCCGTCGAGTCGTGCGGCTTCGGCAAGTTCGTCGGGCAGACCGAGGAAGAACTGCCGCATCAGAAACGTGCCGAACGCGCTGAAGATGCCGGGCGCCGCGATGCCCGCGATGGTGTTCAGCCAGCCGAGTCCCTGCACGATCTGGTACTGGGGCAGCAGGTACACCTGGGGCGGAACCATGAGGATCGCCAGCACGAGAGCGAAGATCGTCCTCTTGAACGGAAACTCCATGCGTGCAAACGCATAGCCCGCCATCGAGCAGAGCAGCAGCTGTCCCACCGTGCGGATGACGGTCACGGCGACCGACACCCACAACTGATTGAGGAACGGCAGCTGGTCGAAGACGTGGGCGAAGTTGTCCCACTGCAGCGTGCCAGGCCAGATGGTCGGCGGCACCGAGGTGACCTGCGCGTTCGTCGACAGCGACATCAGGATCTGCCACACGAACGGGAAGATCATGAACAGCGAGGCGATGATGAGAACGGCATGAGTCAGGCCTGTTCCGATCCGGGCACGCCCGGTCGAGCGAACCTCGACGGCACTAGACATAGTTGACCCACCTCTTCTGCATGCGGAACTGGAGAATCGTGAAGACGCCGACGAGGAGCAGGATCGCGACCCCGACCGCCGCCGCGTATCCGTTGTCGCCTGTCTGCTGGTGAGCGAAGAACAGGTAGACCATCGACTGGGTCTGGTTGATCGCCGGGTTCTGCGTGCCCATGAGCGCGTAGAGCAGGTCGAAGAGCTGGAATCCGGTGATCACGGTCATTACGGACACGAAGAAGATCGACGGGCTGAGCAGCGGCACGGTGATCGCGAAGAACTGCCGCAGCCGGCTGGCCCCGTCGAGCGAGGACGCTTCGTACATCTCGGGCGGGATGCCCTTCATCCCGGCCGAGAGCACGATCAGGTTGAACCCGACCGAGATCCACATCCCGACGACGCCCACCGCGATCAGGGCCAGCCATTCGGTGGAGAGCCAGTTGGGGCCCTCGATGCCGACGAGCGAGAGGACGTAGTTGAGCATCCCGAAATCGCCGTTGAAGATGATGCGCCAGACCATCGACACCGCCGCAGGCATGGCCACGTACGGGAGGAAGAAGGCGGTGCGGTACAGACTCGCGAACCGGAGCCCCGGCCGATTGATCAGGGCGGCGAAGATCACGGCCAGGGGGATGCCGAGCAGCAGGAAACCGACGTAGATCAGCGTGTTCAGGATCGAACGCCAGAACATCGGATCGGAGAGCATCGTCTCGTAGTTGTTCAGACCGCTCCACGTGGCGCCGCCGAACACACCCCAGGTGGTGAAGCTGAAGTACGCGTTGCGGAAGATCGGCCAGATGTAGAACACGACGACGCCGAACAGCAGCGGAAGAACGAACAGGGCCGCCCACAGCCATTCCTTGCGCTTCGCCTTCGTCGTGCGGCCAGGGCCACGGGCACCGGTGCGCTGCACCCGGGCGGGTGCCGCCGCCCTTGCGGCGGCACCCCTCTTCTCGGTGATCGTTTGCGTGGACATTATTCTTTGGCGAGCGCCGCGTTCATCTTGTCCGCAAGCTCCTTGGCCACCTCGGCCACCGGTCGCTTGCCGTCGAAGGCGTCGGGGAGCAGGTCGCCCTCGAGCTTGTTCCACGCGGCCGTGTTCTTCGAGATCGGGTACGGGTAGGACGAGTCGTTCGCTTCGGTCAGGAAGATGTTCAGGTCCCACGGTGCCGACTTGACGAACGCCTCCTGAGTGTCGTTGAACGCCGGGTTGGCGGCGCCCATCTCGGCCTGGATCTCTGCGGCCTTCTTACCTGCCAGATAGTTCTGGAAGGCGATGGCTGCTGCCTTGTTCTTGGAGTCCTTGGCGACCACGTTCGCGAGACCGTGGATGACCGTTGCGCTGCGTTCGCCCTTCGGGAGCGGCGCGAGCGCGATCTGGTCCTTGATCGGCGACGCCAGGAGCTCCGCGTTCGACCAGGTGCCCGACCAGAACATCGCCGACTTGCTGTTGATGAACCACTGATCCTGCGGGGTGTCGGAGAGCTGCGACGGCGTCGGAGAGGAACCGTCGGCGATCAGGTCGCGCACGAACTGGAGACCCTCGATCGACTTGGGGTCGTCGTAGCCCGACTTCTTGCCGTCCTTCGAGATGATCGAGCCACCGGCCTGCAGGATGGTGTTGTAGTAGACCTCCTGGCCGCCGGCCAGACCGCTGGCCACACCGAAGACGCCCTCGTCTTTCAGCGTGTCGGAGATCGCCTTGGCCTTCTGGTGGAAGTCGTCCCACGTCCAGTCGGCGGTCGGATACGCGACACCCGCCTTGTCGAACAGCGCCTTGTTGTAATAGACACCGATGGTGTCGAAGTCCTTGGGGGCGCCGTACTGCTTGCCGTCATACGAGTAGAGCTCGTTCAGCGCATCCGGATAGTTTGCCGGCTCGACGGCGGAGCTCACCGGCTCGAGCAGGCCGTTCGAGGCGTAGAGCTGAAAGTTCGGCCCGTTCATCCAGAACACGTCGGGCAGCGTCTTCGACGAACCCTGCGTCTGCAGCTTGGTGAAGAAGTTCTGGTACGGCGTGATCTGCTCGGTGACCTTGATCTTGGGGTACTCCTTGTTGAAGTCCTTGATCAGCGCGTCCATGGCCGGCTTCTGGTTCGAATCCCAGAAGGCGTATGAGATTGTTGCCGACAGATTAGGATCGGCAGTGGCATCTGAGCCGCTTCCAGTGTTGGATGAACAGCCGGCTAACAGGGCGGCGGCAGCGATCGTGGCCCCGGCGGCAAGCAGTGCTTTTCGCATTGGATCTCCTTTGAATGTGGGGGTGTGTTTCTGGTGCCTCCTGGGTCGGCGATTGCCTTCGCCGGCCCAGGAATCCTGGTCGCTACAGCTTCAGCGCGACCCGTTCCTTCACTGCGGGCACGGCCCGCGGCTTCGATCCGTCACGCAGGGACTCGGTCGCGGCGACGGCTGTCGCCACCGCATTGCGGGCTGCGATCGCCGACGTCTCGGTCGGGGATCCGTTCAGCACGAAGTCGACGAACTCGTCGACGGTGCGACGGTCTGCGTCTCCGTGGCCGCCGTTGTCTCCGCGCACGCGGTATTCCACGTCGCCCGCCGGGTCGTAGGTGGTGCGGCGGTTCCACACCCGCACCACTCCACCCTCCGAGTCGCCGAAGTTCTCCAGGCGCCCCTCGGTTCCGATGACGGTGTAGTTGCGCCAGTAGTCCGGCGTGAAATGGCATTGCTGGTACGACGCGAGCACGCCGTTGTCGAGGCGCATGCTCACCATCGACAGGTCTTCGACATCGATCACCGGGTTCAGCTCGGTCTGGCTCAGCGGCGGCCAGGAGTCGAACGAGAACCACTCGGGCATCGTGCGATCGGAGTTGTCGCGACGGTCGGCGATGTCCCCGTAGACCGAGAGGTCGCCCATCCCGGTGACGAGAGTCGTGTACCCACCGGCCAGCCAGTGGATCACGTCGATGTCGTGCGCACCCTTCTGCAGCAGCAGACCGTTCGACTTCGCCCGTTCGGCGTGCCAGTCCTTGAAGTAGTAGTCGCCGCCGTTGCCGACGAAGTGCCGGCACCAGACGGCCTTGACCTCGCCGATGTCTCCGCGCTGGATGATGTCCCGCATCAATCGCACGACGCCCATGTGGCGCATGTTGTGCCCGACGTACAGCCTGCTCCCGCTCTCGGCGGCCGCCTCCAGGATCGCGTCCGCATCCTCGACCGTGATCGCCAGCGGCTTCTCGAGGTACACCGCCACCCCGGCGCCCAGCAGGTCGATCGCGATCTCCGCGTGCGTGTGATCGGGTGACGTCACGAAGGCCGCGTCGATGCGCATCCCGCTCGCGAGCAGCTCTCGATGGTCGGAGAACAGGGCCACCCGGTCGCCGAAGGATGCGCGAGCCCGTTCCCGCGACGCCTCGCTGGGATCGGCGACGGCGACGACCGTGCCGCTTCCCGACCTCACGGCGTGCTGCGCGATCCCCGACCGCGCGCCCGCTCCGATGACGGCGAGCTGCAGCGTCCGGCTCGTTTCCTCGTGGTTCATGCCTGGGCGACCCTTTCTGCCAGCGCCCGCGCGCCGGCGACATCGATGTGCGGCTCCGCCACGTCGGCGATTCCGTAGACGCGGTGCGCCGACTCGAGAAAAGCGAGGGCCACCGCACCCAGCACGACCGATTCGGCGCCGAGCTCCGACGCGATGATCGACGGCCTGATGGGGAGTGGGATCGCGGCCCAGACAGCGCGGCGCAGCGGCCCGAGCAGCGCATCTCCCGCCCGGGAGAGGCCGCCACCGATCACGACGACGTCGGGGTCGATCGCCATCGTGACCGTCGCGATGCCGGTGGCCAGCCCGCCGACGAAACGCTCGACCTCGTCCGTCGACTCGGGATCCCCCTCGGCCGCGCGGCGGAACACGTCCTCGCCCGACTCGGCGCTCGACCAGCGCAGCTGGCCCCGCTCGTTCACCTGCTTCGAGAAGACGATATCGCCCACCTCACCGGCGGCGCTGTGGCTGCCGCGGCGGAGCCGTCCGCCGATGATCAGGCCCATGGAGATGCGGTGCCCCGCGAAGAAGTAGAGCACGTCGTTCATGAGCCGGGCCGACCCCATCCGGTGCTCGGCGAGGGCGGCGAGCCGCATGTCGTTCTCGACCGTCACTTCGCAGCCGAATTCGGCCCGCAGGTGTCCGGCGATGTCGACGCCCTCCCAGTCGGGAAAATTGCGGGACACGACGAGCCGTCCGTCTTCGCCGACGAGACCCGAGACGGCGACAGCCATCGAGACGAGTCGCGTGCGGTCGATTCCGCTCTCGTCGAGGCAGCGGTCGATGATGCGTTTGACGCCGAGCATGCGACCCGCTCCGACGACGGCTTCGTCGACAGGCTCGTCGGTCCAGGCGACGATCGTGCCCGCGAGGTCCGCCAGCGCGGCCCGGATGCGGTGGATGCCGACGTCGACGCCGAGCACGTACCCGGCATTGCCCGCGAACTCGTAGATGCGAGCCGGCCGTCCGGCCCCTCGGCCGCCGAGAGTGTGCTCCTCGACCTCGAGGACGATGCCCCGCTCGCTCATCTGGAGCAGTGCGGCCTCGACCGTCGGCCGCGACAGTCCTGTGCGTGTGGCGACCTGCGCGACCGTCGCCCGGCCGCCGTCCCGGAGCGCCAGCGCGCACCGCGCGGCGTTCCCGGCCCGCAGGCGCGGGGCCTCGGGCTCCTGGGTGCGATCGACGACTGCCATCGGTTCAGCTCCATCACTGTTACAAAGCAACTACGTTTCGTAATTGTTAGCGGTCAGTAAAGCACGGCTGGGCTCACAGGGTCAAGCGATTCGCAGATAGAAGTAAAGCAGTTTGCGTATTGCGCGCCGAGCGGTCGGGCACGCGCGGCTGGACGGGCGTTCGTTTCGTAATGAGACGTCGACTCCGACACCCGCGCGCGCATCCCGGTATCGTCCGATCGGTGACGTCGACGATCGAGAACCTCTCCCGGGAGACCCGGGTCTTCCCACCGAATCCCGACTTCGCCGCCGACTCGAATGTCGGGCCGGATGTCTGGGAGCAGGCCGCCGATCCCGTCGCCTTCTGGGAGCGGCAGGCCGACAGGCTCGACTGGTCCGAACGCTGGACCACGGCTCACACGTGGGAGCCGGCGCGCGACACCGGCGAGCTGGACGCCGACGGGGAGCAGCTCCTCACGGTGCCGAAGGCGACCTGGTTCGAGGGCGGACGGCTCAACGCCGCCGTCAACTGCGTCGACCGGCACGTCGAGGCCGGCAACGGCGACCGCGTCGCGATCCACTTCGAGGGCGAGCCGGGCGACCGGGAGACCATCACCTACTCCGACCTCCAGCGTCGCGTCGCCCAGGCCGCGAACGCCCTGGAGGCCCTCGGCGTCGGCGCGGGCGACCGCGTCGTCGTCTACCTTCCGGTGATCCCCGAGACCGTCGTGGTCACCCTCGCCATCGCGCGGCTCGGCGCCATCCACTCGCTCGTCTTCGGCGGCTTCTCGGCCGAGGCGCTGCGATTCCGGGTCGAGGACACCGGCGCCAAGCTGCTCGTGACGTCGGACGGCCAGTTCCGCCGCGGAAAGGCCGTCGCGGTCAAAGCCGCTGCCGACGAAGCGGTCTCCGGCGCAAATCGGATCGAGCACGTGCTCGTCGTGCGTCGCACCGGTGACCTCACCCCCGATATCCCGTGGACCCCGGGCCGCGACGTCTGGTGGCACGAAACGGTGGAGACCGCATCCACCGAGCACACGCCCGAGTTCTTCGACAGCGAGACCCCGCTCTTCATCATCTACACCTCGGGCACGACCGGAACGCCGAAGGGCGTCGTCCACACCACCGGCGGCTATCTCACCCAGGCGGCGTGGAGCCACTGGGCTCTCTTCGACGCAAAAGACTCCGACGTCTACTGGTGCACCGCCGATCTGGCCTGGGTCACCGCCCACACCTACGTGCTCTACGGTCCCTTCGCCAACGGCGCGACCTCGGTGATCTACGAGGGCACCCCCAACACACCGCACGAGGCTCGCCACCTCGAGATCATCGAACGCTACGGCGTCACCACCTACTACACCGCGCCGACGCTCATCCGCACCTTCATGACCTGGTTCCCGGATGGGGTGCCCCCGCAGTGGGACCTCTCCAGCATCCGCCTGCTCGGCACCGTCGGGGAGGCGATCAACCCCGAGGCCTGGATGTGGTTCCGCGAGCAGCTGGGCGCATCCCGGGCCCCGATCGTGGACACCTGGTGGCAGTCGGAGAGCGGCTCGGCGATCGTCGCTCCCCTGCCCGGTCTCTCGACGTTGAAGCCCGGCTCGGCGACGCGCGCCATCCCCGGCGTGACCGTGCGGATCGTCGACGGGAACGGCGATCAGGTTCCGAACGGGTCGGGCGGCCTCATCGTGATCGACGGCACCTGGCCGTCCATGGCGCGCACGGTCTGGGGCAATCCCCAGCGCTACCTCGACTCGTACTGGCGCCGTTTCGCCGACCGCGGCTACTTCCTCGCCGGCGACGGAGCGAAGTACGACGATGACGGGGACATCTGGCTCCTCGGCCGCATCGACGACGTCATCAACGTCTCCGGCCACCGTCTCTCCACGATCGAGATCGAGTCGGCGCTGGTTTCGCATCCGGCAGTCGGCGAGGCGGGGGTGGTCGGCGTCAGCGACGGGACCACCGGTCAGGCGATCGCGGCCTTCGTCATCCCCTCCCGCGAAGTCGCAGAGTCGGATCGCGACGAGCTCGCCGCGATCCTGCGGGCCCACGTCAGCCACGAGATCGGGCCGATCGCCAAGCCGCGCGACATCATCCTCGTTCCCGACCTGCCGAAGACCCGTTCGGGCAAGATCATGCGCCGTCTCCTTGTCGATCTCTTCGAGCACCGCCCGCTCGGCGACACCACCTCGCTGCAGGACGAGACCGTGCCCCGCCAGATCGCGGAGCTGCTGGCGTCGGTCACACCGTCGAGATGAGCCCGCCGTCGATGGTCACCGTCACGCCCGTGATGTTCGTTGCGCGCTCCCCGGCCAGCCAGAGCACCACATCGGCGACCTCCTCGGGATGCGTGAACCGGCCGGTCACGGAGGCCGCCGCTGCCCCGCGCGCGACATCCTCCGGCTGCTGCCCGGTGGCGTTCGCGACCGTCTGAGCGACGCCGCCCTCCCCCAGCCACAAGGCCGTCTCTACCGGTCCTGGGCACACACTGTTGACCCGGATGCCGCGAGCTCCGAACTCCTTCGACAGTGATTTGGCGAAACTCGTCAGCGCAGCCTTGGCCGCGCTGTAGTCGATGACGTCGGGGTCGGCGAGAAACGCATTGACCGAGCTGGTGTTCACGATCGTGCCGTGACCGGCCTCGAGCATCCCCGGCAGAAGCGCCCGCGTCGTGCGCACGGCGGCCATCAGATTGAGGTCGAGGGATGCGTACCACTGCTCGTCCGTCACGCTGAGGAAGCCACCCACCCGGGTCTTGGCGAGGCCGACATTGTTCACGAGGATGTCGACGCCCGACCCTGCAGCGTCCGCCAGCAGTTCGGCGCCTCCTGCATCGGAGAGGTCGACGGCGACGAATTCGACGCTTCCCTCTTCGATAAGTTCGGAGAGCTCGCTCGTGATCGTCCGGGCCCCCGCGACCACGTGTGCGCCCTCAGCGACGAGCCCGCGCACGATCGCGAGTCCGATGCCCTTGCTTGCGCCGGTGACGACGGCGCGCTTGCCTGCGAGTCCCAGATCCATGGGCCGAGCGTATGGCTCAGCGCCTCCCGCCGTCTACGCGCGCGACGGAATCGACTCGTGCGAAACGTGCGGTTCCAGCGCGCACAACCGCACTTTTCACACGAGGCGCTGCAGGCAACGAGACCGTCGATCCGTGGCGATGACGCGCAGCGGCGGTGAGACGTCGCTCAGTCGCGGAAAGCGTGGGATCGAGAACCAGACGGAGCGCTCTTACCAGGCTGCTCTTACCCGACTTGTTCTCGCCTACAACGACGGAGTTTCTTCCTAGGGCAACGTCCAAGTTCGGCGGGTTCCCGAAGTTCTTGATCTGTAAGCGGGCAACGCGCACGGCTCACGGTACCGGCGAGGACCGTTCAACACCGGTGCCTATGCCGCAGCGTCAACTAGCTGGATCACGATGAAATCTGGTTTGCCAGTCGCGCCTTGGCTACCTTCGCAACAATCGAATCGGGCACGGCACGATCGCCGCACTCAACGATGTACTCCTCGAGAATCGCTAGCTCGCCAACTCGGTCCCCCAGTCGACGAACAACGGCAGCCAACTGTTCTGTGGGCCATGGGTCTGCCACTTCGCCAGTAACCGCTGATTCACGGGCCGCTGCCTCGCGACACTCGGCCAGAAAGCTTCGAGCTTCTTCCAACCGCTGCTGTCGCTTCAGTTCCGCGATCGACGGCTTCCAGGTGGTCCAGTACTCACCCCGCACGGTGCCGGCTCCCCGGCGCGCGAGCTTCGCCGACTCCCGAGTCTCGCGCACAGCTGCCTTCTGCGCGATGTCTGCTGCTCTCTGGGCGTCTCGCTCTTCCATCTCGACGCGCTGCGCGGCGTAGTCCTGCTCATCCTCTGACGTTCCAGTGAAGGCCAAAGTGACACGCGCTCTCCAGGTGCCCCCGTCGACGCGTGCCCAAACGCGAGCGGGAACGACAGCTACGGATCCGCGAGTGAGGCGCTTGCAGGCTGATGCGACCCGAGCACTGAAATCGGCCGGGACGTACCCAACGTGCTCGCCGCGGATGACTACCTTCACTGCGTTACGGTCGTACTGGTTCGTTGGTTCGGGCACCAGTTGCGCTTGCTGCATCGTGACGCCGCCTTCCGCCCTCCCAATTCCGAGGAAGAGGCGGGACACTTCGGCCCGGCGATACGCTTCGCCTTCGACCTCAATGTCAGGCCACCCACTCCCGATGGCAACGGCCTGCTGCGTTGCCGGAAGCGTGTCGCCGCCGCCCAGCAATCGAGTGAATAGTCCAGCCACGTTTCCTCCTCGTTTAGCGGAATGTTATCGGCATTCGACGACACAGGTAACGCATCACTCAAGTGGTTCGGGACCAATGCAATCGACTCTCGGCCGAGACTCTGCCGCGCTTAGGATCTTGCGATGAAGTTCACTGTGCGTCCCGCGAGCGCTGCCGACGCGCTAGGACTCGCACGAGTGCACGTCGAGTCGTGGCGCGAGAGCTATCGCGGATTGATGGCTGATGAGGTCCTCGACGATCCCAGCTTCATCATTCGTCGCGAGCAGTTCTGGACGGCGGCACTCACAGACGCGCGCTTCACCCGGCATGCCGTAGCGGCCGCGATCCTCGACGGCGAAATCGTAGGCGTTGCGATGGCCGGACCGGCAACCCCTGAAGGCCCGGCCTGGGAGAAGCAGCTGTACGTGCTTTACACGTATGCCGCGGTTCACGGTCAGGGCGCGGGTGCTGAACTCTTGTCGGCAGTGATTGACCCGCGGGACTCCGTTGCGTTGTGGGTTGCGGATCCGAACCCTCGCGCGCAGGCGTTCTATCGTAAACACGGGTTCGATTTCGATGGGACGAGCAAAGTCGAAGGCGGAGTTCGTGAGCTGCGCATGACTCGACTGCCGGATGGCCCGTCTCGGTAGGTAACCCGAGTGCCAGCACGTCCTGCCGGGCTTGCAAGCTGCACAAGTCCGGAGCGGAAACGAATAAAAACCCCAGTAGATGGCGAGATCTACCGGGGTTTTCGGTGCACCCCCTGGGACTTGAACCCAGAACCCACTGATTAAGAGTCAGTTGCTCTGCCGATTGAGCTAGAGGTGCGATTCGATTCGGACACCCGAACCGAGGCTCAACATTAGCATCAGTTTCGGGACCTACGCCAATCGAGCATCCGTCGGCTCCCGATAGGCTCGGAGGGTGACTTTCGACAGCGCCAGCAGCGCTTCTCTCGCCGACGATCTCGCTCTCGCACTCCGGCTGGCGGATGCCGCCGACGCGATCTCCATCGGCACATTCCGCAGCCGCGAACTGCACATCGACGTGAAGCCCGACCGCACGCACGTGACCGAGGCCGACCTGTCGGTTGAGCGGGCCATCCGGGAGACACTCTCGAAGGAGCGACTCTCCGACGGCATTCTCGGCGAGGAGTACGGCGTCGAGGGCGACTCCCCTCGGCAATGGATCATCGACCCGATCGACGGGACAGCCAACTACCTCCGCGGGGTCCCCGTGTGGGGCACGCTCATCGCTCTGGCCGTCGACGGCGTCCCCGTCCTCGGGGTCGTCTCCTCGCCCGCCCTCGGCAAACGGTGGTGGGCGGCGAGGGATGCGGGCGCCTGGCTCTCCGAGAACGGTGGCGAGCCACGGCGATTGCGCGTGTCCGGCGTCGCCGAGCTCTCCGACGCATCCCTCAGCTTCCAGAGCGTCGCGCAGTGGGATGAGGCCGGCTACCTCGATCGCCTCATCGCGCTGACGCGCACCGTGTGGCGGGACCGCGCATACGGCGACATGTGGTCGTACATGATGCTGGCGGAGGGACTCCTCGATGCTGTGGGCGAGTTCGGCGTGAAGACGTACGATCTCGCCGCGCTCATCCCGATCGTGGAGGAGGCCGGGGGCCGGTTCACCTCTGTGACGGGTGAAGCCGGCCCCGGCAACGGGTCCTCGCTCGCCAGCAACGGCATTCTGCACGACGCGCTGCTGACGGCGCTCGCCTGAGCGCGGCTCACAGGGTCGCTGTGAGCTCCTCGAGCTGATCGTAGCCGTCGGTCATGCCCTTCTCCATGCCGGAGGAGACCATGCCGTCGCGCGCCTCGAGCGTCGGATAGACGGCCTTTCCCGTGAGACGGGTGCGGCCGTTCCCGAGGTCCTCGAATTTGATGGACTCGATGCTGACCACATCCGGGTACCCCTCGAACTCGAAGGTCTGGATTGCGAAGTCGTTGTCCCGCACGACGTGGAACACGCCGCGGAAGGCGTACTCGCCGCCCTGCCCGTCCTTGTGCACGTAGCGGTAGCCGCCGCCGGTCGAGAAGTCGTACTCCTGCAGGTCCATCTCGTAACCGCGCGGACCGACCCAGCGCTTGTACAGCTCGGGGTCCTTGTGGGCACGGAAGACCTTCTCGACGGGTGCGTCGAACTCGCGGACGAATTCGACGTACGGGAGCCCCTCAGGTGCGGTGACGCGGAGTGCGTTGCTCATGATCGTTTCCTCATTCCTTTTCCTTGGCGTGGTCGCCGGGCCCGGGTTCGTCGAGTTCGGCGAGTACTGCATCCAGCGAGCGGAATCGTTGTTCATGGATCAGCCGGTACTCGTCGATCCACGCGGTGAGCTCTTCGAGCACGTCTGCGTTCAGGTGCACCGGGCGACGCTGAGCCTCCTTGGTGCGGGTGACGAGCTGCGCTTCTTCGAGCACGTGGATGTGCCGCGACACGGCCTGTGTGGTGATCGCGAACGGTTCGGCGAGCTCGTTCACCGTCGCCGGCCCCCGGCTGAGGCGGGCGACGATCGCCCTCCGCACCGGGTCGCCGAGCGCCTGGAACGCCCTGTCGAGCCGATCTTCGACCCCGCCGACCTCATCCATGTTCAACCAATTCCTTTATCAACCTTTGCGTTGAATACGTTAGTTCGACCGGATGCTCGTGTCAAGGGTTCCTGCCCGGCTCGGCTGTCGATAGGTTGGGGACAGTGAGCACCCCTTCCGCGCCTCCCCTCGTGCACATCGACCACTTCCGCATGGATTTCGGCCGCACGACCGTCATCCGCGACCTCTCCTTCGACATCGAGCGGGGTGAGACCTTCGGCTTCCTCGGCAGCAACGGATCGGGCAAGACCACGACCATCCGCGCCCTGCTCGGGATCTACCAGCCGACGGGTGGCACGCTTCACATCGACGGCCGTCCGTTCAGCCCCGAGGCGGGCATCCGGCTCGGCTACCTCCCCGAAGAGCGCGGGCTGTACAAGAAGGAGTCCGTGATCGACGTCATGGTCTACTTCGGCAGGCTCAAGGGGATGGCGACGGAGACGGCCCGCCACTGGTCTCGCGAATACCTCGAGCGCGTCGGGATCGGCGACAAGGAGAAGGTGCGGCTCGACAAGCTCTCCGGCGGCCAGCAGCAGAAGGTGCAGCTGGGCGTGACGATCATGAACGACCCCGAGCTGCTCATCCTCGACGAGCCCACCAAGGGCTTCGATCCCGTCAACCGGCGCCTGCTCATGGACATCATCGACGACCAGAAGGCCGCCGGCTCGACCGTGATGATGGTCACCCACCAGATGGAAGAGGTCGAGCGGCTCTGCGACCGCGTGATCCTGCTGAAAGACGGCGTCTCGCGGGCCTACGGCACCGTCGCCGAGGTGCAGGAGCAGTTCGGCGGGACCATCGTGCTCGTCGATCACGACGGCACGATCCCGCGCTCCCCCGATTACACCGTCGCTCAGGATGAGGGCGGTCACGCCGTGCTGGAGGTCGCGAACGACACCGACCCGGCCAGCATCCTGCGCGGGCTCCTGGACGCGGGCCTCGATGTCGCCCGGTTCACCCCCACCCGCAAATCTCTCGACGACATCTTCGTCGAAGTGTACGGAGCCGAGAACAGGGAGCTCGTCTGACCATGTCCCAGCACAACCTCGGAACCGTCATCTCCTTCGAATTCCTGCGCACCGTCAGCAAGCGCCGCTTCTGGGCGATCACGCTGTTCATCCCGATCGTGATGGTGGGCCTGATCACGCTCATCGTCGCATCCAACGTCTCGACGGCCAATACCGCCGATGCGCAGAAGGACGCCCGCTTCGCGTTCCAGTACACCGATGCGTCGGGCCTGATCGACCAGGGCATCGCCACGGAGTTCGGCGGCGAGCGCATCACCTCCGACGCCGCGGGCATCGACGCCGTCAAGTCGGGCAGCACCGAGGCCTTCTTCGCGTATCCCGCCGACCCCGCGAAGGAGTCGGTCGAGGTCTACGGCGCCGACTCGGGACTCTTCCAGAACGGCAAGTACTCGTCGGTCGCCCAGTCGCTCCTCTCGTCCAGCGTGGAGCAGCGCGTCGATTCAGCGACCTACGTGGCCGTGCTTCGCGACCAGGTGTCGACCACGACGACCACGTTCAAGAACGGCGCGGTGTCCGGTGGGTTCGATGCGATCATCCCGCCGCTCTTCTTCGTCGTCATCTTCTTCGTCGTGTTCGTGTTCCTCGGCAATCAGATGCTCAACTCGACGCTGGAGGAGAAGGAGAACCGGGTCACCGAGATGATCCTGACCACGATCAATCCGACGAGCCTGCTGCTCGGCAAGGTCATCTCGCTGTTCCTGATCGGGATCATCCAGATGATCGTGTTCTCCCTGCCCGTCATCGCCGGCTACCTGTTCTTCCGAACGCAGCTCGCCATCCCGGAACTCGATCTGTCCGGGCTGGTGTTCGACCCGACGCGGATGATCATCGGCGCGCTCATCCTCATCGGCGGATTCGCGCTGTTCACCGGCACGCTGGTCGCGATCGGCGCGATCATGCCGACGGCGAAGGATGCGGCCCCAGTGTTCTCGGTCGTCATCTTCGCGTTGGTCATCCCCCTCTACGCCGGCGGCTACGCCATCAGCTCGCCGCAGTCGCCGATCGTGCAGGTACTCGCGTACTTCCCGTACACGGCTCCCGTCACGGCACTGATCCTGAACGCCTTCGGGAGCCTGCCGGTCTGGCAGGCGATCATCATCATCCTCGAGCTGTTCGTGCTCGCCGCGATCGTGCTGCGACTCGCGGTTCGCCTGTTCCGCTACGGCTCGATCGAGTACACGAACAAGGTCAAGATCCGGGATGTGCTCGGTCGCCGACCCGCAGCCGACCTGCAGACGGAGCGATGATGCGAGCGATCGCCGTACCGACGCCGGGAGACGCCCACGCCTTGAG
Organism: Leifsonia sp. NPDC058230; assembly: GCF_042882245.1. Taxonomy (NCBI): domain Bacteria; kingdom Bacillati; phylum Actinomycetota; class Actinomycetes; order Micrococcales; family Microbacteriaceae; genus Leifsonia; species Leifsonia sp. NPDC058230. Next base: position 172,551 of record NZ_JBHVWM010000002.1, read on the forward strand.
GCTGGTCGAAGTTCCCGAACCCGTGCCGACCGAGCGGGAGGTCCTGATCCGCGTCAAAGCCGCGGGCCTCAACGGCGCCGACCTCTCCCAGCGCCGAGGCTTCTATGCGCCGCCGCCGGGAGCAGCACCCTGGCCCGGGCTCGAGGTGTCGGGTGAGATCGTTCAGGTCGGCGCATCCGTGAGCGAGTGGGCCATCGGCGATCGGGTGTGCGCGCTTCTGCCGGGCGGTGGATACGCCGAGTACGCAACCGTGGACGCCGGCCTCGTTCTTCCCGTCCCGCCCGGAGTCGATCTGATCGACGCGGCCGGCCTGCCCGAGGTCACGGCGACGGTCTGGTCGAACGTCTTTCAACTCGCCCAGCTGCAGCCGGGCGAGGTCCTGCTCGCGCACGGCGGCTCCAGTGGAATCGGCTCGATGGCCATCCAGCTCGGCGCGGCCTTCGGCGCCCGCGTGCTGGCGACGGCCGGTGGCCCTGAGAAGGTGGCGTTCTGCCGCGGGCTCGGGGCCGAAGCCGCTATCGACTACAGGGTCGACGACTTCGTGGCAGTCGTGCGCGACTTCACCGGAGGGCGCGGCGTCGACGTCGTGCTCGACATCGTCGGCGGTGATTACATCGCCCGCGACTTGGAAGCGCTCGCGACGGGAGGTCGCATCATGTCGATCGCCAATCGGGACTCGGCGCCGAGCACCATCGACATGGGCGTGCTCATGCGCAAGCGGGCGCGGATCTGGGGAACGACCCTGCGTGCCCGACCGCTGGACGAGCGCGTCGCCATCATCGCCGCCGTGCGCGAACACGTCTGGCCGCTGATCGAGGCGGGCCGCTTGCATCCGGTCATCGACTCGGTGTTCCCGCTGGAGGATGCGGCTCAGGCTCACCTGCGGATGGAGTCGTCGATCCACCTCGGGAAGATCCTGCTGCAGCTCCACTGACCCACGCATCCACCGCGGCCACGATGGCGATCCCCACCGCATACGCGACCAGATCGATCCACTGGAATGTGGAGCCGACGACGAGCGAGGCACCCGGCACCGACCGCGACAGTGCGGCGGGCAGCGGGGTGAGCTGCAGGAGCTCGATCGCCGCACAGAACACCGTCGCCACGATCGCGACCACGACGATCCGCGACCGCGGAGCCAGCACGACGATCAGCGTGTAGATCAGGGCCGCATAGAGCGCATCGCCGGCGAAGCCACCCACGAATCCCCCGACGAGACCGTGCACGAGCAATCCGGCGACCAGGATGCCCGCCGCCGCGATCGCCGCTCGTGCCCGCCTGCTCATCCGCCCTCGCATTCCGCGCCGGTTCGCGCTCTCCCACGATACGAAGGCGCCGGCACGCCCGCATCCGCCTCGAGACGGACAACGGGGCTGCCGGATGCGAGGATCGTTGCATGACCGATACACCCGCGACCCCGTCGGATGCTGCCCTCTACGCGCTGCCCAAAGCCGAGTTGCATCTCCACATCGAGGGAACGCTCGAGCCGGACCTGGCGTTCGAGCTGGCCGCGCGCAACGGCATCCGCCTGCCATACGACACGGTCGACGACCTGCGCAGGCAGTACGACTTCAGCGACCTGCAGTCGTTCCTCGACCTCTACTACGAGACGCTGGATGTGCTGCGCACCGAGGCGGATTTCGCCGAGCTCACGAGGCGGTACGTCGCGACCGCGGCCGCCCAGGGTGTTCGGCACGTGGAGCCGTTCTTCGATCCCCAGGCCCACACGAGCCGCGGTGTCGCCCTCGAAACGGTGCTGGGCGGTATGACCGCGGCCCTCGACGAGGCGGAGCGCGATCTCGGTGTGACGAGCGGGATCATCCTCAGTTTCCTCCGTGACCGGCCGGTCGAGGAAGCCGAGGCGACCCTCACGGCGGCGCTGCAGAGGTCGGACCGCATCATCGCCGTCGGTCTCGACTCGGCCGAGGTGGGGTATCCGCCCGCCCTGTTCGAGAAGGTCTTCGCGCGGGCACGCGATGCCGGACTCCACGCGGTGGCGCACGCCGGCGAGGAGGGGCCGCCCGAGTACGTGCTCGAGGCGCTCGACCTCCTCGAGGTCGAACGTATCGACCACGGGATCCGGTCGGCCGAGAGCCCGGGGCTGGTCGATCGACTCGCCCGCGACCGCATCCCGCTCACGATCTGCCCGTTGTCGAACGTTCGCCTGCGCACCGTGCCCGAGCTCGCCGCGCATCCCCTCCGCCGATTGGACGCCGCCGGTGTTCGTGTGACGATCAACTCCGACGACCCCGCCTACTTCGGCGGTTATCTCGGAGACAACTTCATCGCTGTCCGGGATGCGCTGGGCATGACCGAAGCGGAGGCGCGACGATACGCCCGCAATTCCCTGACGGCCTCGTTCGCGCCCGAAGAGCGCGTGGCCGAGTTGCTCGCAGAGCTCGACGCCTGGCGGGCCTAGGCGGGGGTCAGCCGCCCGCGGAGGAACGGCAGCCACGGCGCGCGATACACCAGCTTCAATGGCGCCTCCGGGCCCACGACCGCTTCCGCCGCGCCGAACCTCCACATCCGGTTGTAGAGGTACACGCTGATCGTCGTCGGCTCGTCAGCGGAGATCTGCCAGGTGCCCGTTCCCCACTGCGCCGGATGCCCGTGCCCGCCGAACACCACGGTCGGCTTCGGATACCAGCCCAGCCACGGCTTGACCAGAGTGAGCTCGATGCGGGGTGAGGTCGGCGAGGCGGGCACGCTGACAGCCTAGGGGCCGGAGCGCCATGCCTCGAACACAAGGGCTCGGCTGCGCTGGGATAATCGCGACATGTACGGGACACGCATCGCGAAGTGGGACGGGGCCGTCGAATGGCCACTCACGATCGCCGCCACGCTCTTCCTCTCTGCATACGCCATCCAGATCATCGCCCACCCAGAGGGGGTCGTCGATGTCATCTGCGAGTTCGTCCTGTGGGCGACCTGGGTGATTTTCGCCACCGACTACCTCACCCGGCTCGTCATCGCCGAGAACAGATGGCGGTGGTTCTACCGACATCTCCTCGACCTTGCGATCGTCGTGTTGCCTATGTTGCGCCCCCTCCGCCTGATGCGCTTTCTCACCGTCCTCGCGATCATCGGTCGCGGCGCTGGCAGCATGCTCCGTGGACGAGTTGTGATCTACACGGTCGGAGCGACACTCCTGACGATCTTCATTGGTGCCCTTGCCGTATATGACGCGGAGAGCGGCGCCGGCGGAATCGACAACTTCCCAGACGCGATCTGGTGGGCGTTCGTCACAATCACCACCGTCGGTTATGGTGACTTCTTCCCCGTCACGCTGACCGGGCGAATTGTCGCCGTCGGACTGATGATCGGCGGCATCGCCCTGATCGGCGTCGTCACTGCCACACTTGCCTCCTGGATCGTCGAGCGCGTCAGCGACCAGAACACGCTGACGGCTGCCGCGACCGAGCAACAAGTCGAAGACCTGCGTCGCGAACTCATCGAGCTGAAAGAGATGATCCGCGAGCTTCGACCGACCGGCTGAACCTCAGCGGCACTCATACACGTGGACAGGCGTCCACCCGTAGCACGAGGCGGGCAAAGGGAATCTCGTCGTTGGCATCAGCCTGCGACGATGCCGATTGCGAGGTGGCTGCTCGAGAAGGGCGCCATCGGAGTCCTGCGGAGTCAGCGATTGACGGGACAATCAGCGATGTCGATCCCGTTCTTCTCGAGCAGTTCGAGGTTATCGCCGTACATACTCGAGGGCTCGATTCGATGCTCTCGGAGACAGTTCGCAATTATCTGAGCGGACTCTGACGTGTCTTCGTGAGCGATCTGCCAGACCTGATCGACGTGCGCCCAGTTGAAGTCATAGCACCGGTCATCGGCACCCGAATCTACGGCAGCACCCGGAACCCCGAAGTCCATCAGATCCCCCTTTACCTGAGGATCTACAAGCTCGTAGCCTTCGCGCATCAAGCATGCCCGGTAGGCATTGAATGCCGCCTGGTATTCGTCCCAGCTGACGCCCCCGTCTTGCAGTGCATCCTTCTGCTGTGCCGAAGTCGAAGGCTCGATGGTGGAGTGGACCGGCGTAGCCGCCGACCCACTACAGCCAATCAGACTCCCCACTATGCAGCACGCAAGCAGGCCGAAGCGCAGGAATCCGATCATGTGCGGATCAGTGGGTTGCTGAAAGCGGGCGCGGGATTGGTGATGGTGTGTTCACTCGATTCTTCACGCTGCAACTCCACCTTCTTCGAAACTGCACGCTTCGAATCTTCTTTCATCATTGAACGGACACGGCTCCGGTGACTCGCCCTTCAACGTATCTTAGACGAAACATCCTAGATTTTTAAGTCGAAGCGTCACCGACCCCGCCTTCAGATACGGGTGGCCTTCTTGCCACTGTGACGCTCGTATGAAAGGCTCGAAACCGTGCGGGTGGGTCAAAGACGTTCCATCTGCGGTTGGTTTCTGAAGCTAGGGGTGGGCTATGTCAGAAGTATTGCCGGGTGCCGTTCTTCCGTTGCCTGATCAGGTCTATGTCGGCCCGATCACAATGGATGAAAAGAAGCTCGACTCCAAGCGAGCACCGATCGAGGTGAAGCGGCCACCGCAGAAAGCACCGAACGTGCTCCTGGTGCTCCTCGACGATGTCGGGTTCGGCGCGTCGAGCGCGTTCGGCGGTCCGGTGCCGATGCCGACGGCCGAGCGACTGGCCGGCGAAGGATTGCGGTACACCCGCTTCCACACCACCGCGATCTGCTCGCCGACGAGGGCGGCACTGCTGAGCGGCCGCAACCACCACCAGGTGGGGATGGGACAGATCACGGAGACCGCGACGCCCGCGCCCGGGTACCGTTCCACCCGTCCGAACAGCTGCGTTCCGCTGCCCGAGATCCTGCGGCAGGCCGGGTACAACACGGCACAGTTCGGCAAATGCCACGAGGTTCCGGTGTGGGAGAGCGGCCCGACCGGCCCGTTCGACCACTGGCCCGCGTTCAGCGGTTTCGAGAAGTTCTACGGGTTCATCGGCGGCGAGACCAACCAGTGGACTCCCGCTCTCGTCGACGGCGTCTCGCTGATCGAACCGCCGCTCGACCCCGACTACCACCTCATGCCCGACCTCGCGGACAAGACGATCCAGTACATCAACCAACAAAAAGAGTTGACTCCGGACAAGCCGTTCTTCGTCTACTTCGCTCCGGGTGCGACCCACGCTCCCCATCACGTCCCCAAGGATTGGATCGACAAGCACAAGGGCGAGTTCGACGACGGGTGGGATGCGCTGCGGGAGCAGACTTTCGCACGTCAGAAGACCCTCGGCGTGATCCCGGCGGATGCTGTGCTCACGGAGCGCTCGGCGGGCATCCCCGCATGGGACGAGGTTCCGGATGAGCGCAAGCCGATCCTCGCCCATCAGATGGAGGTCTACGCGGCGTTCCTCGAGTACGCCGACCACCACACCGGCCGGGTCGTCGACGCCATCGAGAACCTGGGCATCCTCGACGACACCCTCGTCATCTACATCATCGGCGACAACGGCGCCTCAGCCGAAGGCGGCCTCGAAGGCGCGTTCATGCTCTCGACCGCGGCCAACGGCGGAGCCGAGTATGAGAGTGTCGAGTTCTGGCAGGAGAACCTCGACAAAATCGGAGGCCCCGAGGCCTACAACCACTACGCGGTGGGCTGGGCGCATGCGATGTGCACTCCGTACCAGTGGACCAAGCAGGTCGCCAGCCACTACGGCGGCACGAGGAATGCCACGATCGTGCACTGGCCGAACCGAATCGCGGCGCGTGGAGAAGTGCGCGAGCAGTGGCACCATGTCATCGACATCGCCCCGACCATCCTGGATCTCGCCGGTCTGGCGCAGCCGCACACTGTCAACGGGGTGACGCAGGTGCCGATGCACGGCGTCTCGATGCAGTACACCTTCGATGACGGCAAGGCGGACGAGCGACACCACACCCAGTACTTCGAGATCATGGGCAACCGGGGCATCTATCACAAGGGCTGGACGGCGCAGACGAAGCACCGCACGCCGTGGGATGTGGTCGGTGCGGCCCCCGATTTCTCGGACGACGTCTGGGAGCTCTACGACACAACGGTGGACTGGACCCAGTCGAACAACCTCGCGAAATCCAACCCGGAGAAGCTCGCCGAGTTGCAGCAGCTGTTCCTCATCGAGGCGACCCGGTACAACGTGATCCCGATGGATGACCGGGCTGCGCAGCGCATGAACCCCGAGTTCGCAGGGCGGCCGACTCTCGTCGCAGGCACCAGGCTGCGTCTGCACGAAGGCATGAAGCGGCTCAACGAGAACGTCGCGATCAACGTCAAGAACCGCTCCTGGTCGGCCACCGCCCAGCTCGTCGTCCCCGACAGCGGTGATGTCGACGGCGCGATCCTCGCCCAGGGCGGCCGCACCGGAGGATGGTCGTTCTTCGCCGAAGGCGGCAAGCTCGGCTTCCACTACAACTTCTGCGGACTTCTCCGGAGCACTGCACTGTCCGACCAGGCGATCGGCGCCGGCACCCACCAAGTGCGCGCCGAGTTCGCCTACGCCGGCGGAGGAATCGGCCGTGGCGGAACGGTGACCATATATATCGACGGCTCGGCGGTCGGGACCGCCGAGGTCGAACGCACGCACCCGATGTACTTCTCGTTCGACGAGGGACTCGATGTGGGGATCGACACCGGGATGCCGGCGTATGAGGGCTACACGGTGCCGCAAGGCCGTTTCACGGCACGAATCGATTGGGCCGAGATCGACCTCGGCCTCGACGACCACAGCCACCTCCTCGACCCGGATGAGTGGCTGGCCGCAGCGATGCGCCACCAGTAGAGTCTGGGCACGGCCCCGACGTCCGCGTGATTCCGCGGTTTTCAAGCAACGCGTGACAGCGACCTGATGGTGGAGATGGGGGGAATTGAACCCCCGTCCACTGCTGTGGTCATATGCCTTCTACGGGTGTAGCCAGTGCAGGCGTTCTACTCGGCTCCGGAATTTGCCACTGGCACCTAATCCGACGAGCCCAGTCTCAGTTGAAGTCCCTCTATGCCCTCAGACGAAACATAGAAGCAATCTCTCTAAATTACGCCAGGATCCGGGTAGAGAGCATTCCCGGTCTGACGGTCTCTATAAGTTGCGAAGGAACTTACGCCGCGAGGGCGAAGTCTACCTTGGCAGAGACAGTGCGGTTTGAATTGGCACTTATTGTTTTGCAGACATCGTTTACGAGATAAGTCTGCATCCTCGACCCGCTTCTCACACTCTCGCAGTCAATGTCGAAACCGATCATCCCCATGCGACGGCCTCAGAGGCCGGGTCACTGTCACGCGCTGTTGAATTTTCTCTTTACAATCGCCGCTAGGGCGAGCTTCCAATAATACAACACCGCGGGTGTTCGTTCTATGCCACGATCGAGGAATGGCCGACACGATCATCACAGTCCAGGGCGAGTACGAACTGCACCAGCCGGCTGAGCGGGGCACCGTGCGTCTCACGATCTCCTATGAGGGCGAGCAGCGGGATGAGGTCCTCGCGCTCGCGACGCAGCGCCACGCCTCCCTCGTCAGCGAGCTGCGCGACATCCACAACCCCCAGTCGGGTCCGGTCACATGGTGGGCGTCCGACCAGCTCCGGGTGTGGGGCGAGCGGCCCTGGAACCAGAGCGGCGAACAGCTGCCGATCGTCTTCCACGCCCAGGTCGGGCTCGATGCGAAGTTCAGCGACCTCGCCGCCCTCTCCGACTGGGTCGGGGTCGTGTCGCTGCTCGACGGCGTGAGCATCGCCGGAGTCGTCTGGGCCCTTACCGAAGCGCGCAAGCAGACCCTCGTACAGGAGGCCAGACGCCGTGCGGTCGAGAACGCCGTCGCCAAGGCCACCGTCTATGCGACCAGCCTCGGTCTCCGCAGCGTCAAGCCGCTCGCGCTGAGCGACCCCGGGATGCTCGGCGACGGTTCTTCGCCGGGCCAGCCGCCGCAGCCCCTGTTCGCGCGGGCCGCATCCACCGACCTGGGTGGGGGCGGCACCCTCGCGCTCAAGCCGGAGGACATCACGATCGCCGTGCAGGTGCACGCGCGGTTCGCCGCTTCCTGACCGGGCTCAGCCTCCGTCGCCGGGTGTCTGCGGCGATCCCGGCCGCGACGGTGGCCTCTGGAGCTCGTGCGGTATGGCGACCACATGTGTCGCCGTGATCGTGTCTCCGTTGCGGCTCCCCGCCACCGCCACCTCGTCGCCCGGCGAGAAGTCGGCAGCGCTCTTCGGCGCACCGGGCGCGCCGAACACCGTCGACGAAGTGAGCTTCACCGTGACCGCACCATCGCGGACCGTCTCGACTCTCCAGCTCCTCCCGGAGACCGAGGCGATCGTTCCGCGGATCACGTCACCCTCGCGCTGCTGCGGTTCAGGCGCCCTGGGGATGCCCCCGCCGCGGAACGCCTGGGAGTGACCGGCGTGCAGGACCAGGGAGGTCACCGCGACGGTGCCGACGGCGGTTCCTCCCAGCAGTACGACAAGGGCGAGCACTCCCGTCGCGATCGCGAAGGCGAGCCCGTGCTGCCGATAGAACGGTTCCGGCTGCGCGGGCGTCGTCGGCGGCGGCTGCGGGGCCGGCCTGTACTCCGGCTGATTCCCATCCATATCCCCATCGAAGCACCGAAAGGCGTCGATCACACTGTGAGGTGGTTATGAATCCGGGGGGTCAGGCTGGGTCGACCAGGACGGAACGGAGTTTTGCGAGTTCGATCTCGTCGACTCCTGCGTCGAGCAGGTACTGGTGCACGCCGCCGCGCTCACTGTCGATGAGATCGAGCACGCCCTCGAGCGCCTCCGGCGGACTCCCGCCCATGATCACACGGATGTCGGGCGTGACCTCGACGCCGTGGTTCCGCACCAGCTCGAGCATCTTCTCGAGCCACGGGCCCTGCAGGTTCCCCTCGGTCTGCGCGTAGTCGGCCACGACCGTCTCGCGATCGACGCCGACCGCGAGCAGGGCGAGCGCGACGACGATGCCGGTGCGATCCTTGCCCGCGGTGCAGTGCACGACGACGCCCGCATCCCGGGTGTCCGCGATCTCGCGCAGGGCCTTCGCGACGACGTCGGTGTGCTGCAGCACGATCTTCGCGTACAGGTCGGCGATGGTCGCTCCGATCGTCGCCTGGGAGGCGCCGGAACCTTCGAACACCGGCAGGTGCAGAACCTCGACATCGAGACCGTCGAGATCGTCGGGGGCCGCTTCGATCTCGAAGTCGTCGCGCAGGTCGACGATGTACTTCACGCCGAGCTCGCGCAGCTTCTCCTTGCCGGCCTCGCCGATCGAGTGGAGTCCGTCTGAGCGGAACAGCTTGCCGGATCGGATCGTGCCGCCCGCAGCCGGGTAACCCCCGACATCCCGGAAGTTGTAGGTGCCTGCGACGGGGATGAGGTTGGTCGTGCTGGTCATGGACACCAGTCTGTCATCTCCGAGCGGGGAGGCGTCCGCGCTCGGAGCGAAGCCTCACTCGCCGAGGTGAGCGCGGCTCGACATGGCGCGGTCCGCTTCGCGCTTGTCCTGCCGCTCGCGCAGTGCCTGCCGCTTGTCGTACTCGCGCTTGCCCTTCGCCACTGCGAGTTCCACCTTGGCCCGGCCGTCGGAGAAGTAGATCGAGAGCGGCACGATCGTGTATCCGCCCTCCTTCACCTTGTTGTGGATCTTGAGGATCTGGGCCTTGTGCAGCAGCAGCTTGCGCTTGCGGCGCGGCGCGTGATTGTTCCAGGTGCCGTCGGCGTACTCGGGGATGTGGACGGCATCCAGCCACGCCTCCCCGCCGTCGACGAAGGCGTACCCGTCGACGAGGGATGCACGACCGGCCCGCAGCGACTTCACCTCGGTTCCCGTCAAGACCAGGCCGGCCTCATAGGTGTCTTCGATGGTGTAGTCGTGGCGGGCTCGGCGATTGGTGGCCACCACTTTCTGGCCACGTTCCCTGGGCACAGCGCACTCCTGACGGATTCGGTCGATGGATGTCCCGCACTCGCGGGGCAGCTGACCAGTCTATTACGAACTAGACCTTCAGATAGCGACTGATGGCGAAGTTGGCGGACACGGCGGCAAGTATGATGCCGACGAGCACCAGGATCGGCGCGACGAGGAGCGCATTGTCCGTCCCGACGAAATTGATCGACCGGATCTGCTCGCTCAGGTAACCGCGGACGAAGACCGACACGAGGGCATAGATCGCCCCCGCGGCGAGCACCGACCCGATCAGGGCGGCGAACACCCCCTCGAGGATGAACGGGGTCTGGATGAACCTGTTCGACGCTCCCACGAGTCGCATGATCCCGAGCTCACGTCTTCGCGAGAACGCAGAGAGCCGGATGGTCGTGGCGATCAGGAGAGCGGCGGCCACGAGCATCAGTGCGGCGATGCCGATCGCGGTGAAACTCGCCGCATTGAGGATCGAGAAGATCTGGTCGAGATAGCTTCGCTGATCCACGACGCTCTGCACACCGGCCGCGCTCGAGAGGGTCTCGGAGAGCACCGCGGAATTGTTCGGATCCTTGAGATTGACCCAGAACGCCGGCTGGATCATCTGCGGGGTCACGAAGTCGGAGATCTGGTTGCCCTTGAACTGCTGCTTGAAGTGGGCGAACCCCTGCTCCTGGTTCTCGAAGTAGAACTTCTTGATGTACGGAGCGAGCTCGGGCGACTCGAGCTGTGACTTCACGGCCGCGATCGTCTGATCGTTGGCCGGTCCGGCCTCGCACGCGTCGGAGTCGATGCAGAGGTAGACCGCCACCTGGGCTCGGTCGTACCAGTAGTCCTTCATCTGACCGATCTGCATCTGCAACAGGATCGCGGCGCCGACGAAGGTCAGCGAGATGAAGGTGACGAGCACCACCGACACGACCATCGACAGATTGCGGCGCAGTCCGCTCGCGGCCTCGGAGAGGATCAAGCCGAGTCTCATTTGGTCGGTCCCACATTCTGCTCGCCGCTCTGCTCGCCCTCGGCGCGGAGGCCGCGCAGGTCGAGGTTGGCGGTGAAGTTGAGGTGATCGGGCAGGCCGTCGCTCGCCGGCGGCGGGCTCTGCTGCGCGGCGGGTACCGCCACGGGTTCCTGGGCGGCCGGATGCGCGGGCACGGGCTCGGGGACGGGGGCCGCCTGCGCGACGGGTGCGGCCTCGACGACCGGCGCATCCTCGCTGATCGGCACCTGAGTCGTCGGCACCGTCACGGGGCCGTGCGGCTGCGACGTCGGCACCTGCGGGCGGGTCATCGGTCCGGTCTGAACGCGCGTGTACCCCTGGTCGGCGGAGTACTGGGACGGCCTCGAGGCTGCGGCGTCGGCATCCGACTGGCCCGCGATCTTCGGCTCGGCGACGAGTGGCGCTGCGGTCGGGATGGCGGCGGTGAAGCCGTACCCGCCGTGACGCTCGTCGCGCACGATCTGGCCGTTGACGAGCTCGATCACACGGCGTTTCATCTGGTCGACGATCGCGGCCTCGTGCGTCGCCATCAGAACCGTGGTTCCGCCTGCGTTGATCCGCTCCAGCACCGCCATGATGCCGGCGCTCGTGGCCGGGTCGAGGTTACCGGTCGGCTCGTCGGCCAGCAGCACCTGCGGCTTGTTCACGACCGCACGGGCGATGGCGACACGCTGCTGCTCGCCGCCGGAGAGCTCGTGCGGGAGGCGCTGGGCCTTGCCGTCGAGGCCGACCATCTTGAGCACATCCGGCACGGCTTCCTGGATGAAACCGCGCGACTTGCCGATGACCTGCAGCGTGAACGCGACGTTCTCGAACACGGTCTTGTTCGGCAGCAGGCGGAAGTCCTGGAAGACGACGCCGATGTTGCGACGGAAGTACGGGACCTTGCGGCTGGAGATCGTGCCCAGGTCTTGACCGAGCACGTGGATCTTCCCCTTGGTGGGCTTCTCCTCTTTGAGGATCAGCCGCAGGCAGCTCGACTTTCCCGAGCCGGACGCACCGACGAGGAAGACGAAGTCTCCACGCAGCACTTCGAGGTTGATGGCGTTGAGCGCCGGGCGCGTAGTGCCCGAGTACTGTTTGGATACGTGTTCGAACCGGATCATGACTTCTAGAGACTAAGCAACCCACGGGCGATCCGCAGCAACGACATGCCCGACTCCTCAAGCCTGATAGCCCACCGAGTGAACTCTAGGCGCCGGCTTTCGCGCCGGCCTTCCACCGGATGCCCGCGGCGATGAAGCCATCGAGGTCTCCGTCGAAGACGTTCGACGGGTTGTTGACCTCGTAGTCCGTGCGAAGATCTTTCACCATCTGGTACGGCGCGAGCACGTAGCTCCGCATCTGGTCGCCCCAGCTCGCCGTGATGGTTCCGGCGAACTCCTTCTTGGCCGCCGCCTCCTGCTCGCGCTGAAGGAGGAGCAGGCGGCTCTGCAGCACGCGCATCGCGGCGGCGCGGTTCTGGATCTGGCTCTTCTCGTTCTGCATCGAGACCACGGTTCCCGTCGGGAGGTGGGTGATGCGCACAGCGGAGTCGGTGGTGTTGACCGACTGGCCGCCAGGGCCGGATGACCGGAAGACGTCGACGCGGATGTCGTTGTCGGGGATGTCGATCGACTCGGTCTCCTCGATCAACGGGATGACCTCGACCGCCGCGAAGGAGGTCTGCCGTTTGCCCGCAGAGTTGAAGGGACTCATCCGCACCAGGCGGTGGGTTCCCGCTTCGACGCTCAGCGTGCCGAAGGCGTATGGCGCATCCACTTCGAAGGTCGCCGACTTGATGCCGGCCTCTTCCGCGTAGCTGGTGTCCATCACCGTCACCGGGTAGTTGTGATGCTCCGCCCAGCGCAGGTACATGCGCAACAGCATGTCGGCGAAGTCGGCCGCGTCGACGCCGCCCGCGCCGGCCCGGATCGTCACCACGGCGGGTCGCGGGTCGTATTCACCGCTCAGGAGCGTCTGCACCTCGAGCTCGCCCAGGCTCTTCTGCAGGGACTCGAGCTCGGTGCGCGCCTCGGCTGCGGTCTCCGCGTCGCCTTCGCCGTCGTTGGCCATCTCGATGAGCACCTCGAGGTCGTCGAGGCGCTGTTCGATGGAGGTGATGCGTGCGAGCTCCGACTGGCGGTGGCTGAGCGCGCTGGTCACCTTCTGCGCCCGTTCGGTGTCGTCCCAGAGGTCGGGCACACCGGCCTGCTCGCTGAGGTCTGCGATCTCGGCGGTCAGCGCATCCACGTCGACCACCGATCGGATGTCGGAGAACGTTGAGCGCAGGTCGGCGATCTGCTGCGAAAGATCGAGTTCAATCATGTCGCCCACCAGCCTACCGGTGCAGGCCGCGCGCGGGCTGTGGGCGGAAGACGCCGGCGCCGACAGTTGTAGTGTGTTAACGACATGACTTCTGCCGAGCGCCCCTTCAATTTCCGCTCCGTGGCTCTAGCCGCATTCCTCCCCACTCTGCTGTTCTCGATCGGCGAGGGGGCGATCATCCCGATCATCCCGATCGCCGCCGGCAACCTCGGCGCGACTCTGGCGATCGCCGGCCTGATCTCGTCGATGGTGATGGTCGGCGAGCTGGTCGGCGACATCCCGAGCGGTTGGGTCGTATCGCGATTCGGCGAACGCCCCTCGATGATCGCGGCCGCCGGAGTCGCGATCGCCGGAGTCATCGTCTGCCTGGTCGCGCCGAACTACTGGGTGCTCATGATCGGGATCTTCGTCGTCGGGCTGGCCACCGCCGTCTTCGCCCTGGCACGTCACGCGTTCATGACCTCCTACGTTCCTGCCCGCTACCGCGCACGGGCCCTGTCGACGCTCGGCGGCATCTTCCGCGCGGGCTGGTTCATCGGGCCGCTGATCGCGGCCGCCGTGATCGCCGTCACCGGATCGACGCAGTCGGTGTTCTGGATCTTCATCGTCAGCTGCCTCGGGTCGGTGATCGTGCTGATCGCCCTGCCCGACCCGGAGAAGATGTTCGGTCCGACGCCCGTCGCGCTGGACGAGAGCGGCGAACTTCTCAGCGCCGGCGAAGAAGAGGCCGAGGAGCGCACGAAGGGTCTGTTCCGCACGATCTGGTCGTTCCGCGGTGTTCTCGCTCGGATGGGGAGCGGTGTCGCACTCATCGGCGCCATCCGCTCGGCCCGCACCGTGCTGCTGCCGCTGTGGGCCGTCAGCATCGGCTTGAGCGAGTCGAACACCGCGCTGATCATCGGCATCGCCGGCTCGATCGATTTCGCCCTCTTCTACGCGAGCGGTCAGATCATGGACCGCTGGGGCCGGATGTGGAGCGCCATCCCGTCGATGCTCGGACTCACGGCCGGCTTCCTCGTGCTCGCTTTCACCCACGACCTTCCCACGAACGTCGAATGGTACATCGGCGTCTCGATGTTCCTGTCGGTCGCGAACGGCATCGGATCGGGGATCATCATGACACTGGGCGCCGATCTCGCACCGAAGGACCGGCCGGCTCCGTTCCTCGGCGCGTGGCGGTTCGCGGGCGACGCCGGGCAGGCGGCCGCTCCCCTGCTGGTCTCACTGCTCACCGCCCTCGTGTCGATCGCGTTCGCCAGCGGTGTCATCGGCGTGCTCGGCCTTGTCGGGGCGGGGATCCTCGCACGCTACATCCCCCGATACGTTCCGAGGCGCCCGCGTCCCGCCCTCCTGGAATAAGGTCGAATCGACAGCGGTTCGGTTTCATGCAAACGCATGGAATAGAGACGGGACGACGAACATGGCGCACACACTCGAGCTCGGCATCGACACCTTCGGGGATGTCACGAACGGCCCGGACGGTGAGCCGCTCCCCTTCGGGCAGGTGCTGCGCAACGTAGTCGAAGAAGGGGTTCTCGCCGACCAGGTCGGACTCGACTTCATCGGTATCGGCGAGCACCACCGGGAGGACTTCGCCGTGTCGGCACCCGAAGTCGTCCTGGGCGCGATCGCCGGGCGCACGGAGCGCATCCACCTGGGCACCGCCGTCACCGTGCTCAGCTCGGACGACCCCGTGCGCGTCTTCGAGCGCTTCGCCACGCTCGACGGCGTCTCGGGCGGACGAGCCGAGGTCATCCTGGGCCGCGGGTCTTTCATCGAGTCGTTCCCGCTGTTCGGCTTCGACCTCACCCAGTACGAGGAGCTCTTCGATGAGAAGCTGAACCTCTTCGCCGAGCTGCGCAAGGAGCAGCCGGTGACCTGGTCCGGCTCACTGCGCGCCTCCCTCGAGAACCAGTCGGTGTACCCGCACCTCGAGAACGGCCCGCTCAAGACCTGGATCGGCGTCGGCGGCAGCCCGGAGTCGGTCATCCGGGCCGCGCACTACGGACTGCCCCTCATGCTCGCGATCATCGGTGGAGGCCCCATGCGCTTCCAGCCTCTCACCGACCTCTACCACCGTGCACTCGAGCAGTTCGAGCAGGATGCGACGCTGCCGATCGGGGTGCACTCCCCCGGATTCATCGCTGCGACCGACGAAGAGGCGAAAGAGACCCTCTGGCCGCACTACGAAGCCATGACGAACCGGATCGGGCGCGAGCGGGGCTGGCCGCCGGCGACGAGGGCGCGATTCGAGCACGATGCGGGCGACGATGGCGCACTCTTCGTCGGCTCGCCGGAGACCGTGGCGAAGAAGATCGCCTACACCGCGAACGGGCTCGGGATCCAGCGCTTCGACCTCAAGATCAGCAACGGGACGCTCGGGCACGACCACCTCATGAAGGCCATCGAACTGTATGGAACCGAGGTCGCCCCGCGCGTCGATGAGCTATTGTCGTAGCCGCGCCTGGCGCGACCGCGGGAGTGGTGAAATTGGCAGACACGCAGGATTTAGGTTCCTGTGCTTTCGAGCGTGAGGGTTCAAGTCCCTTCTCCCGCACCGGCCCCGGCCTCCGGCCCCGGACGCCTTCTCCCGCCGAGTCCGCGCGAACTACCCGTCGAGTACGGAGATAGTCGCCTGAAAGCGGTCGAGTACGCAGACAATTCGCGTACTCGGGAGACGGTGCTCGGCAGGCGGCGAGCGGCGCGAGCGGCGACGGGTAGCACCAGAGGATGATCTTTCCCGCCGCGTGCAGGATTCTGAGGGTTTCCGGAGGACGCCCTCGCTAAACTCAGGTGATCCACTGAACTGACTCCCCTGGAGAACCTTGATCCATCACGCTGCCCTCATCCCGTGGCTCGACCCGAACGTGATCATTCACGGCGCCGGGCCCTGGGCGCTGCTCGTGGTCTGCGCCATCGTCTTCTCCGAGACCGGCCTGCTGGTCGGATTCCTGCTGCCGGGCGATACCCTGCTGGTGATCTCCGGACTCCTCACGCACACCGTGCTCGTCTTCGGCGTCGACATCTGGTGGGTCGCCCTCGCGATCGCGTTCGCCGCGTTCCTGGGAGGCGAAGTGGGCTATCTGATCGGTCACAAGCTCGGCCCGAGGGTCTTCGAGCGCAAAGAGACCGGTCTGTTCAGCATGGAGAACGTGAACCGCACCAACAAGTTCTTCGAGCGCTTCGGAGCGCTCGCGGTCATCCTCGCCCGCTTCGTTCCGATCGTGCGCACCTTTGCTCCCGTCGCGGCGGGCGTCGGTCACATGAACTACAAGAAGTACTCGCTGTACAACGCCATCGGAGCACTCATCTGGGGTGCCGGGCTCACGTACTTCGGCTTCCTCATCGGCTACATCCCGCCGGTGGCCGAGTTCGTGGAGAAGTACATCGACGTCATCCTCATCGGTGCAGTCGTGGTGACGCTGGTGCCGACACTGTTCCACTACATCCAGTCGACCCGCAAGGCCAAGAAAGCCAAGGCCGCACTCCCCACCGACGCCGAGGTCAGCATCGACCCGAAGGTGTTCGAGAAGAAACCGTCCGAGAGCTGAGCGTTCCCGCCGCTATTGGTGCAGCTCGTCCTCGTGGGCCGCGTGTTCCGCCGGTTCCAGTTGGAAGGTCGAGTGCTCGACGTCGAAATGCTTCGACAGGCATCCGGAGAGCTCGTCCAGCAGCTCCCCGGTCTTGCCCGAGCTGAAGATCTCCGGCTCCACCACGACGTGCGCGGTGAAGACCGGCGCGCCCGAGGTGATCGCCCACACGTGCACGTCGTGTACGGCTACGACTCCCTTGGTGCCGCGGATGTGGTCCCGGATCTCCGCCACGTCGGTGTCAGCGGGCGCCGCCTCGCTGAGCACGCGAACCACATCCCGCAGCAGCACGAACGCCCGGGGAACGATCAGCACGGCGATCAGCAGCGAAGCGATCGCGTCGGCGGAAACGAAGCCGGTGAAGAGGATGACCACCGCCGCAACGATCACCGTCACCGAGCCGACGAGGTCGCCGAGCACCTCGAGGTAGGCGCCGCGCATGTTGATCGAGTGCCCGGCGGCTGGTCGCAGCAGGAGGAGCGCTGCCGCGTTGGCCACCAGACCGATGACGGCCACGACCAGCATCGGTGTGCTCTGCACCTCGGGCTCGACCGTGCTGAGCAGCCGGTTGACGGCCCCGACGCTCACGCTGACGGCTACCACGAGCAGGATGAGCCCGTTGATGAGCGCTCCGAAGACCTCGGCGCGCTGGTACCCGAAGGTCTGACGGTCGCTCGGCGGGCGTGCCGCCACGATCGTCGCCATCAGCGCCACGATGAGCCCGGTGAGGTCGCTGAGCATGTGCCCGGCGTCGGCGAGCAGTGACAGCGAGTCGCTCAGCCACGCGCCGACCACCTCGACGACCAGAACGGTCGCCACGATCCCGATCGCGATCAGGAGGCGGTTGCGATTGGCGGCTTGGCCGTGGTTGTGACTCATCACCACCAACGGTAGGCGTGCCGACGCTCCCCCGCCAGGCGATCGGGCTAGATAGGAATGAGTGCCGTTCTCATTCTCAGCGGGCGGCGAGCACGGTCAGCGCGGGAACTGCCGCGGCGAAGGCCCGAGCGCGGTGGCTCTCGGCGTTCTTGACTGCCGGACCGAGCTGCGCAGCGGTCTCGTCGTGGCCCTCGGGGATGAAGATCGGGTCGTAGCCATGGCCGTGCTCCCCGGCGGCCTCACGGGCTATCCTGCCGGGCCAGACGCCCTGCACCAGGGTCTCCTCGCCGTCGGGCGTCACCAGTGCGAGCGTCGCCGTGAAGTGCGCGGTGCGGGATGCGTCGGGCAGGTCCGCGAGCTGATCGAGCAGCAGGCGCAGATTGGCCTCCGCATCGCCGTGCCGGCCCGCCCAGCGCGCCGAGAAGATCCCTGGGGCTCCGCCCATCGCGTCCACGCAGATGCCGGAGTCGTCGGCGAGGGCGGGAAGCCCGGTGTGAGCGGCGGCGGCGCGCGCCTTGATGAGCGCGTTCGCTTCGAAGGTGACACCGTCTTCGACCGGTTCGGGACCGTCGTAGGCGACGATCTCGAGTCCGGGAACCGCATCGCCGAGGATCTGCTGGAACTCGGCGGCCTTGTGCTGATTGTGGGTGGCCAGGACGACGCGGACCATCAGAGCTCCCCTGCGAGCGCCTTGCTCTGGATGTCTTTCAGCGACTCCGCGCCGCCGAGCGCGAGATCGAGCAGCGAGTCCAGTTCGCGCCGGTCGAACGGTGCGCCCTCTGCGGTGCCCTGGACCTCGACGAAGAGCCCGCGACCGGTGACGACGACATTCATGTCGGTCTCGGCTCGCACATCCTCGACGTACGCCAGGTCGAGCATCGGGGCGCCGTCGATGATCCCGACCGACACGGCCGAGACGGAGTCGATCAGCGGAGTGGCGCGCTGGGCGATGAAGCGGTGCTCGCGACCCCACTCGAGCGCATCCGCCAATGCCACGTATGCGCCCGTGATGGCGGCCGTGCGCGTTCCGCCGTCGGCCTGCAGCACGTCGCAGTCGAGCACGATCGTGTTCTCGCCGAGGGCCTTCATGTCCACGACCGCGCGCAGGCTGCGGCCCACGAGACGGCTGATCTCATGGGTGCGCCCGCCGATCTTGCCCTTGACCGATTCACGGTCCATGCGGCTGTTGGTCGAACGAGGGAGCATCGAGTACTCGGCGGTGACCCAGCCCTTGCCCTTGCCCGCCATCCAGCGCGGCACACCGTTGGTGAACGAAGCCGTGCAGAGCACCCTGGTGTTGCCGAACGAGATGAGTGCCGACCCCTCGGCCTGCTTACTCCAGCCGCGCTCGATCGTGACCGGGCGGAGCTGGTCGGGGGTGCGCCCGTCGGCGCGGAGGATGTCGGTCACGGAGGATCTCCTTGTCGTGGTGATGCTGATCAGAGTCGCGGAAGGTCGATGACACCGGTCTGGACGAGGTCGACGCGCGAGACCTCCGGTCCGATGAACCGGTGCGCCAGCCGCAAGAAGTCGTCGGCGTCGTCGCCGGTCGCCTCGTAGTGGATGGTCGGCGACGTCGATGCGGTTCGCTCGAGCCCGCTTCCCACCAGGGTGCGATACACATCCTTGGCCGTCTCGGTGTCACTCGATACGAGAGAGACGCCCTCCCCCATGACGTACGAGATCGCACCCTTGAGGAACGGGTAGTGCGTGCATCCGAGGACCAGGGTGTCGATGTCAGCCTCGCGCAGGGGCTGCAGGTATTCGGCGGTCACCCGCAGGACCTCGTCGCCGCTGGTGACGCCTGCCTCGACGAACTCGACGAAGCGGGGGCACGCCTGCGTGAACAGCTCGAGATCGGGTGCAGCGGCGAAGGCGTCCTCGTAGGCCCGCGAATTAATGGTGCCGAGGGTGCCGATCACACCGACCCGGTTCGTGCGGGTGGCGGCGACGGCACGGCGCACGGCCGGCTGGATGACCTCGATGACCGGCACGGAGTACCGCTCGCGCGCATCCCTCAGCATCGCCGAGGACGCAGTGTTGCAGGCGATCACCAGCATCTTGACACCCTGCTCGACGAGGAGGTCGAGCACCTCGAGCGAGAAGCGGCGCACGTCGGCGATCGGCTTGGGGCCGTAGGGAGAGTGGGCGGTATCGCCGACGTACAGCATCGACTCGTTCGGGAGCTGGTCGCGGATGGCGCGTGCCACGGTGAGCCCGCCGACCCCCGAGTCGAAAATCCCAATCGGTGCATCGGTCACAAGAAGCCACCATACAACGTACGCACTGTGCCTCCGGTGCCGACGCTAGGCTGAACGGGTGACCGGCTCAACCGCTCTCCTGACCGACCGTTACGAGCTCACCATGCTCGACGCCGCACTGCTCGCGGGCACGCACGACCGCGAGTGCGTCTTCGAGGCGTTCACCAGGCGGTTGCCGGCCGGCAGGCGATACGGCATCCTCGCCGGAACGGGCAGGCTCCTCGAACTGATCGAACGCTTCCGGTTCGGCGACGCGGAACTCGAGTGGCTGCGCGAGAACCACGTGGTTCGAGACGCGACCCTCGACTGGCTCGCCGACTTCAGGTTCAGCGGCACCATCTCCGGGTACCGCGAGGGGGAGGTCTTCTTCCCCGGCTCGCCGTTCCTCGTCGTGGATGCGCCGTTCGCGCAGGGGGTCATCCTCGAGACCCTCATCCTCAGCGTCTTCAACTTCGACTCGGCCGTCGCCAGTGCCGCGGCCAGAATGGTCACCGCCGCGAACGGCCGCCCCATCGCCGAGATGGGCTCCCGCCGCACCGGCGAACGGTCGGCCGTCGCCGCTGCCAGGGCGGCGTACATCGCCGGTTTCAGCGCAACCTCCAATCTCGAGGCCGGTCGCAGCTGGGGAGTTCCCACGATGGGCACCGCCGCGCACGCGTTCACCCTCCTCTTCGATAACGAGGAAGAGGCGTTCCGTGCCCAGGTGGATGCGCTCGGCCCGGGAACGACGCTGCTCGTCGACACTTTCGACGTCGAGCGCGCCATCGAGACGGCTGTGAGAGTCGCCGGTCCCCGGCTCGGCGCCGTGCGTCTGGACTCCGGCGACCTGCCCAACCTCGTGCGCCGGGTGCGCGACCAGCTCGACCGGCTGGGCGCGTCCACGACGAAGATCACGGTCACGAACGACCTCGACGAGTTCACCATCGCCGCGTTGTCGGCGTCGCCCGTCGACTCGTACGGCGTCGGTACCTCGGTCGTGACCGGCTCCGGATACCCGGCCTCCGGCATGGTGTACAAACTCGTCGCGCACCGCAGCCACGACGGCGACGGCGAGTGGATTCCGGTGGCCAAGAAATCCGAAGGCAAAGCGAGCGTCGCGGGCCGCAAGCATCCGGTGCGCCGGGTCGATGAGAGCGGTCGAGCCGTGGCCGAGGCGATCCACATCGTCGAGCACGGTGCGACGGTCCACGACAACGGTCGCGACCTCCTCGTACCGCTGATCACGGACGGTGTCGTGCATCCCGAGCATCTCGGTGCTGCGGGAACCGCGGCCGCACGAAAACACCGCGACAAGGCGATGGCAGAACTCCCGGATCAGGCGTTCCGGGTCGGCCGAGGCGACCCCGTCCTGCCGACCGTCTTCGTCTGAGGTTACGGCCGGGGGCCTACTCGTCGCGAAGCTTCTCGTAGATCTCTTTGCAGGTCGGGCAGACCGGGAACTTCTCCGGGTCGCGGCCCGGCGTCCACATCTTGCCGCAGAGCGCCTTGACCGGCTTGCCCGTCATGGCGGACTCGAGGATCTGCTCCTTCTTGACGTAGTGCGAGAAGCGCTCGTGGTCGCCCGGGTCGACGTTCTGGTTCTGCAGCAGCTCCTCGAGCTCGCGGTCCAGCGTCGCTGTGCCGCCGCCGTCTGGGATGCCACCGGGTTCGGAGATGCTCGCTTCGTGCATGCTTCCAGTGTAGATCGACGCCGGATCAGTCGTTGCGGTTGGCGAAAGCCATCAGCTCCGGCTGCCGACGGTTGTATGCCCAGGCGCCGAGATACAGTCCGCCGAAGAGGCAGCCGAACCCGAGTAC
Source organism: Leifsonia sp. NPDC058230 (assembly GCF_042882245.1). Lineage (NCBI taxonomy): Bacteria > Bacillati > Actinomycetota > Actinomycetes > Micrococcales > Microbacteriaceae > Leifsonia > Leifsonia sp. NPDC058230. The sequence continues at coordinate 194,317 of NZ_JBHVWM010000002.1, forward strand.
GACACCGGCCACGGGCGCGACGCCGAGCCACAGCGGCGAGACCGTGATGCCCAGTACCAGGAAGACGATGATCGGCGACGCGAGCAGCAGGATCGCGAAGAAGCTCAGCGCCTGCACCAGCGCGGCGGACGCGCCCGACGTCTGAGGTTGAGCGAACGCGCTGTCGCCCGGCTTGGTCGCGGGATACGGGAAGAGCACCGATGCGATGCTCGACAGGCCGATCCCGATGAGCAGGATGGCACCGCTCAACGACGCCACGGTGGGCAGGATGACCCAGTCGCCGTACACGGCCGTCGTCACGAGCGAGCCGACTGCGATGACCGGGATGCCGATGAGGATCGGCGGGAACATCCGGCCCACCCTGTCGGCGATTCCCCGGGTGCCGGAGACGATGTGCAGCCAGATGGCGGTGTTGTCGTAGGCGATGTCGTTGTGGATCGACCAGCCGAGGAAGAGACACACCAGCGGGAGCGGCACGAGCGAGGCGTAGTGCGCAGGGATGCCGCCGAGCATCAGCGCGACGATCACGAAGGCGGGCACCAGCGGGATCAGGACCAGAGACACCCAGTACCGCGGGTCCCTCGCCCAGTAGGTCATCGAGCGGGCTGCGATCGAGGCCGTCGGGCCGCCGTGGAGGCGGCCGAACCAGCCGAGGCCGGAGTACGCCTTCGCCTCCGCCTCGCGGGACGGCGTGACCAGAATCTTTGCGACCAGACCCGTCCAGGCCAGCCAGAGCAGCCCGACCGTGCCCAGCGCGATCAGGAGCTGCAGGACCGCGACTCCGGCATTGCCGGCCGCTGCCTCGCCAGGCACCGACCAGGCGGCTCCGAGCGGCGTCCATGCCAGCCAGGATGCGAATCCGGTGATCGTTCCGAGTCCATCGCGACCCCAGTCGACCGTCAGCAGCAGGAAGGCGACCGGAGCGAGCAGGACGATCACGAGGATGCCGATGATGCCGCCGAACTCACGCGACCGGCGCGTGGACAGCGTGAACGACGCCACCGAGGTCGTGACCCGGGAGACGAGCACGCAGGTTGCGACGATGACCGCGAACGAGACCACGGCGAGCACACCGGTGCCGGGATCGCGCGACCAGGTGACGACGGTCGCGAATGTGCACACGATCAGCACGATCGAGGGGACGCCGATGAGCGCCGAGAGCGCGAGCCCCGTCGAGAGCTGGCGGTTCGGCATCCCGAACAGTGCGAACTTGCGCGGGTCGAGGGTGTCGTCGACACCGAAGATCAACGGGAGCACGGCGAATCCGGCGACGACGATCGAACCGATCACGACCAGCACGCTGTGCAGAGAGGACACGTCGGGGTTCGAGCGGGCAGCGATCAGAACGCCGACGACGATGATCGTCATCGCCAGACCGTAGAGCAGCCCGACCACCAGGCCGAAGACCTGCCAGGGGCTGCGCCGGAAAGCGTTCCCCATCAGCCGGAGCTTCAGTCCGAGAAACTGTGCAACCACTCCATGCCTTCCGCAGCCTTGCGTCCACCGGCCAGTTCGACGAAGCGCTCCTCCAGGGTCTGCTCTCCGCGCACCTCGTCGATCGTCCCCGCGGCGAGCACCTCTCCCCGCACGATGATCGCGACGCTGTCGCACACCCGCTGGATGAGATCCATGCCATGACTGGAGAGCACGACGGTTCCACCAGCCGCCACATAGCGCTGCAGGATGTCGATCACGTTCGCGGCCGACACCGGGTCGACGGACTCGAACGGTTCGTCGAGCACGAGCAGACGTGGCGAGTGGATCATCGCTGCAGCCAGGGCGATCTTCTTCGACATGCCGGCCGAGTAGTCGGCGACGAGGCGGTCGAGGGCGTCTTCGATGCCGAACGCCTTGGCCAGATCGGCGGAGCGATTGCGCACCGTCTTCGCGCTGAGTCCGCGCAGGGAACCGGCGTAGTGCAGAAGCTGGGCGCCCGTGAGTCGATCGAACATCCGCAGCTTGTCCGGGAGCACGCCGATGGCACGTTTGGCCTTGACCGGGTCGTTCCAGACGTCGACGCCGTGGACGAGGATGCGGCCGGCGTCGGGACGCAACAGCCCCGTCACCATCGACAGGGTCGTGGTCTTGCCTGCGCCGTTCGGGCCGACGATGCCGTAGAACGACCCCTCGGCGACCTCGAGCGAAACGCCGTCGACCGCGACCGTGTCGCCGAAGCGCTTGTGGAGTCCGTAGAGCGAAAGGACGCTGGGTGCCCGGGATGCCGCTGGAGCGGCCGTCGGCGCGGGGGTGACCTCGGGTGCGGGGATGACCTCGGGAGCGACGGCGACATCGGGAGCGACGGCGACCTCGGGGATCACATCGACCGCCTCCACCGTCACGGCCGTCTCGACGGTCATCGGTGTCGCCACCGATGCGGCAGCAGTCTTCGGGGCACGCGTCGGCGCCTTGGTCGCGCGGGAGTTGGTTGTCGGACCGGCCGACTTGGGTGCGCTCGATTTCGGGGTCGTCGACCGGGTGCCGCGGGTCGTGGTGCTCGTACCGACCGCGGCGGCGGCGGTCTTCGCCGTTCCGCTGGCCGGGCGGCGCTTCGTCGCGCGCACCGGCGCAGCCGGCTTCACCGACTCGTCTTCACTGGCGTCTGCCGCCATCTCTTCCCCCGTCCCCACAGCCTTCGAAGCCGTCGTGCGCGGCCGGCGCGTGGGCTTCTTCACGGCACCCTGTTCCGCATCCGCCACCGGTGTGTCCAGGGCCTCGGTGGACTCTGGACTCTCGGACGACGCACGCTCGGAACTCACCCCGCTACCGTACCAAGCCGCCCACGGACGGGGATACAGAAGGCGCGATCCGGCGAAGTCCGAGCCTAGGAATGTCCTGTGAAGAACGTAACGACCCCACAACGACCCACGTCAACCCCTGCCCCTCGAAAGGGGCCATGGGTACTCTGGGGGAGGCATAAAGGGGTGTCGATACGCGTAAGTGCGGGCTGAGCTCGATTATCGGGCCTGGGCGAATCTCTCCTCCAGGCTGGCGTACCGGTGGCAACGAGACCACGGGAACGCCGTCCGCACGGAACACAAGGAGACAATTGTGACGACCCAGGTAGTGATTCTGGCCGCCGGCATGGGCAGCCGCCTCGGACGAAGCCTTCCCAAGCCGCTGACCGAGCTGAGCGACGGCCGCACGATCATGCAGCAGCAGTTCGACAACATCCACGCGGCCTTCGGCAAAGACGCCAAGGTCACGATCGTCGTCGGTTACAAGCTGGAGCACATCATCGAGGCCTTCCCCGACGCCTCCTTCGTCTACAACGAGCAGTACGACCAGACCAACACGTCGAAGAGCCTCATGCGCGCCCTTCAGGCCTCCGCCACCGGCGGCGTGCTGTGGATGAACGGCGACGTCGTGTTCGATCCCGCCGTTCTCGTGCGGGCGGCCGCGTCGGTCAAGCGCGACCAGACGTTCGTCACCGTCAACACATCGTCGGTCGCCGACGAAGAGGTCAAGTACACCACCAGCGCCGAGGGCTACATCCACGAACTGTCGAAGACCGTCAAGAACGGGCTCGGCGAGGCAGTGGGCATCAACTACATCTCCAGCAAAGACAAGGCGGCTCTGCTGCGCCAGTTGCAGCGGGTCGGAGACCAGGACTACTTCGAGCGCGGCATCGAGCTGGCGATCGACCAGGACAAGATGCTGGTCGAGCCGATCGACATCTCCGACCTGTACGCGGTCGAGGTCGACTTCGCGGAGGACCTCGAGCGGGCGAATCTTTTCGTATAGTCGTATCGTCCGCGTCGGTTAGCACGCGGCGTCGATCAATACGATGGGTTCCGTGACCAGTACATTCTCCGAGGTGCGCCCCGGCCAGCGAACGAGGTTCGCGCGGTATCGCCACTCCCTCTGGTTGCTGACCAAGCGCGACCTCCGCGTGAGGTACTCGACGAGCGCGCTCGGCTACCTGTGGTCGATCCTCGATCCGCTCGTGATGAGCGGCATCTACTGGTTCGTCTTCACGCAGGTCTTCAAGCGTTCGGTCGGCGAAGACCCGTATATCGTGTTCCTTCTGGCGGCGCTGCTCCCCTGGATGTGGTTCAACGGGGTCGTGTCCGACGCGACGCGGGCGTTCCTGAAAGAGTCGAAGCTCATCCGGTCGACGATGATCCCGCGCACGATCTGGGTGAATCGCATCGTGATGTCCAAGGGGATCGAATTCCTGGCGTCGTTGCCGGTCCTGGCGTTCTTCGCGATCATCAGCGGGGCGAAGGTGAACATCGACATCCTCTTCTTCCCGCTCGCCGTGGTCATCCAGACCGTGCTCCTGGTCGGCATCGGCCTCATCGTCGCCCCGCTCGTCGTGTTCTTCCGCGACCTCGAGCGGGCGATCAAGCTGATCCTGCGATTCCTGTTCTACGCCTCCCCGATCATCTACAGCGCACGCGACCTCGAGCACTTGCACGTGCTGAGGGATCTTGCGGCGTTCAACCCGCTGACCGGACTGTTCAGCCTCTACCGCGCGACGTTCTTCCCGCAGGAGCTCGATTGGTACCTCGTGGGGATGAGCGCCCTCGTGTCGGTCATCCTGCTGGTGGTCGGCCTCCTCGTCTTCCGGCGCTGCGAGCGCGCAGTGCTCAAGGAGATCTGATGTCGACCACCGTCACCACCACCCCCGTCATCGCGGCCGAGAAGATCGGGATTCGCTTCCGCCGCAATCGCGGTGGGCGCCGTCTCTTCAAAGACCTCTTCTCGTCGCGTCAGCGCCGTTCGCGCCCCGGTGACTTCTGGGCGCTGCGCGATGTGACGTTCGACGTGCAACGCGGCGAGTCGATCGGCGTCGTCGGCCGCAACGGCCAGGGCAAGTCGACTCTGCTCAAGCTCGTCGCCGGCGTCATGCTCGCCGACGAGGGTACCGTGAGCGTTGCCGACGGGGTCGCCCCGCTCATCGAGATCACCGGCGGTTTCGTCGACGATCTGACGGTTCGCGACAACGTCTACCTCACTGCCGGCCTGCACGGGATGTCGAAAGCGCAGATCGACGAACGCTTCGAGAGCATCATCGGTTTCGCGGAGATCGAAGACTTCGTGGACACGCCTTACAAGCATCTCTCGAGCGGAATGAAGGTGCGCATCGCGTTCTCCGTGATCTCGCAGCTCGAAGAGCCGATCATCCTCGTCGACGAGGTGCTGGCCGTGGGAGACCGCGGGTTCCGGGAGAAGTGCTACCGGCGCATCGAGGAGCTGCTCGACGGCGGGCGCACTCTCTTCTTCGTCTCGCACAACGAGCGCGACCTGAGACGATTCTGCACTCGTGGACTGTACCTCGACAAGGGTGCGCTGGTGCTCGACGGTCCGATCGACGAGGTTCTCGACCTGTACAACCGCGACTACGGTTCCTGACCCGTTACCCCCACGACGCATCAGCAACGTTCCTCCACAAGGCGTGGGTGTTCGGAGTTATCCCCGAGAATGCCCGGTTCGGGGCCGGGGGCCGGTTGAAGCGTCGGTCGGGGTGGTTATTTTTCTGGCATGGTTCGTTTTCGAGTTCTTCGCCGTCCATTGTCCGTTCGCCCCGATCGGGGGCTCGCCTACCGGGTGCCGTGGCGCGTCGACCGGAGCGCTCCCCCGGTCTATCGGCTCGTGAACACGGGGCATGATGTGCTCCGCGGCGTGAGCGTCAGCGTGTCCGGCCGGGCGCGCCTGCGTGTGAGCGCTCCGGCGTCGGTGGCGCCTGGAGACGCTGTCTCCGCCACCGTGTCGGGCCCAGAGCTGGAGCGTGACACCGTCATGGTCGTCCGCTGGTTCCAACCGGATGGCTTGGAGTATCTCTGGCACGTGAGCTTCTGAGGCGGTGCTCCGGGACCGTGCCCGCACGGTCCCGGAGCCGGCCGCCCGGGTTCAGCGCCGACTGCGACGTTCGCGAACGAATTCGGCGGCCGTCAGAACGTGGAAGTGGGACGGGAGCTGGTTCACGCCGATGCCGCCGAGGAGTGCCGCCGGATCCACGCCGAGAACGCTGGCGATTCGGATGATCGTGTGCAGACTCGGGTTGGCGCAGCCGCGCTCGATCTTTCCGAAGTTGGTGACGTGCATCTGCGCGAGGTCGGCGACGCTTTCCTGGCTGATGCCCAGATCGACGCGCGCTCTCCGGACGCGTTCTCCGAATGTCTGGGCAGCGAGCGAGTGTGGTTCAGGCATACAACATAACTACGGGTATCACGCTTCCTCATCCAGAGCCACGGCGCCTCTAGCCTGGTGGCCTCCAGTTCAGAGTACAGAAAATGCGTGCATTCAGGGACGACCTCTACACTCGTCAGACGATGGCGAAACAGGAGAAACCGATCGTATCGGTCACCGGCGGCCCGCCGAAAGGCGGCGATACCCCACGCGTGCTCAACACGACCCTCGACAGATTCCTCGCGATCCAGCGACCCGTCGTGCTCGCGCATCTGCGGAGCATCCGGCGCCGCCATCCCGACGCCACACCGGCCGACCTCACGATCATTCTTCAGCGCCGCTATCTTGCGGCTGTCACCACAGGCGGGGCCGCGGTCGGCGTGACCGCGGTCATCCCCGCGATCGGCACAGGAGTCACCCTCGCACTCTCGGGAGTGGAGACATTCGCATTCCTCGAGGCGACCTCGCTCTACGCGCAGTCGCTCAGTGAACTCCACGGCATCGCCGTCGACGATCCGGAGAGGGCCCGTGCCCTCGTGCTCACGATGATGCTGGGCCGAGAAGGCTCAGACCTCGTCAGACAGCTCGCCGGGCAGGTGACCGGTGGCGGAAGCTCCCGCTCGGCCTACTGGGGCGAGCTGGTCACCGCCAGCCTGCCCACCGTCGTGGTCGGCCCTCTGGTCGATCGCCTCAAAAACGTGTTCCTCCGTCAGTTCGCCGTGCGCGGCGGCGCCAGCATGATCGGCCGCGCCATCCCGTTCGGGGTCGGAGCGGTCATCGGCGGTGCGGGAAACAACATCCTCGGCCGTCGAGTGGTGCAGAACTCCCGATTGGCGTTCGGCGCGGCCCCGCACGACTTCGCGCCGGCCCTCACCCTCACCGCCCGCACCGTTCGCGTGAAGCGGGAAGGGGGCGGGATCGCGACACGGTCCCTCGAAGCGACGGCAGAGGGCGCGCGCCGCCTCGGGAGCGGAGCCGGAAACGTGGCAGGTAAGGCCGGAAAGGCCGCAGGCAACGCCGGACGCGCCCTTCGCAGGGCGCTCCCCCGCAAGCGCATCGAGAGCGCCCAGCCGGGGCCCCACGATGATGCCTTCGACGTCGACTCCGACCTCGACGAGCGTCCAGAGGACTGAACCGACCCCGTCCTGCTGGAGGCTAGACGATCGGCGGCCGTCCTGCGCGCGTCATCCGCCACACCGTCGACCAGCGCAGCGCACGGCGCTCCCCCGGATCGCTTCGCCAGCCCTCCGACCAGCCGCCGAACCAGGCCCGCAGCACGGCAGGCTGACGGAACCAGCGCAGGAGCTGGATGCCGGTCCAGGAGCCGACATACAACGGGATGAGCACGGCCGGCAGGTTTCGGCGCGCCAGCCAGACCCGATTGCGGGCGTTCAGGCGGTAGTAGTAGGAGTGCCGCGTCGGGGAGACCGCCGGGTGGTTGGCGATCAGCTCACCCGCGTACCAGGTGCGGAGACCTTGGTCCCAGACCTTCCACGCCAGGTCGATGCCTTCGTGGGCGTAGAAGAACGGGGCGGCCCAACCGCCGGCTGCGTCGAAGACGCGTCGCGGCATCACGATGACCGCCTCGCACACGGAGAACACCGCACTCGAGTGACCGGGATCGCCCTTGCGGATGCGCGGGATCCAGCGCCGCGGCGACATCTTGCCCGACGGGTCGACGATGCGCGGCTGGATCATCCCGACGCTCTCGTCGTGCTGAAGGAGCGCGATCGCGTCGGTGAGGAAGGTGGTCGACGGGATGCTCGCATCGTCGTCCAGGAAGAGCAGGATCTCGCCCGAGACGAGCGGCACGCCCTGATTCCTGCCCGCGGGGATGCCGAGGTTCTCCTGCAGGTGCAGCGTGTGCACACCGGCGGGCAGCGGTGGTTCGGCCGTGGCCGGGTCCCAGCCGTTGCCGACGACGACGACGTCGGTCACGACGCCGGTCTGCGCGAGCACCGAGGAGATGCCGCGGTGCAGGTCCTCCGGCCGCGTTCCCTGGGTGAGGACGACGACGCCGACCCGCGGCTCAGCCACGGACCCGTTTCGAGGCCATGATGGCGACGAAATGCCCGATCAGGGCGAGCAGGGCGAGGGGCACGAGCGCGAGGAGCAGGATGCGGTCTGCGAGCACGTCACCGATGAAGAGTCCGACGATCGCGAAGACGAAGATCAGGATGGTCAGCTCCACTGAGTGGTACAGGCGGTGGAACGGCACGAAGTGCGCCACGCGTCTCAGCCGGGCGATGAGCCCGTGGGTGGGTGCGTATTCGCTCCGGGTGTCGGCCAGCTTGGGCAGTCCCGCGTTGGCGCGGGCGACACGAACCATGTCGTTGAGGGCCTTGTTGAGCACGATGATGAGCGCGAGAAGCGTGCCGAGATTCGTCCAGAGGAGATCTTCCGGCGTTTCGAACGGGTAGCCGGCGGCACGGATGCCGAGGGCGATCGCGATCAAGGTCTCGGTGGAATAGTGCCCGACGTTGTCGAGGAAGATCCCCGCGGGCGACGAGGTCTTGCGCCAGCGCGCGACTTCACCGTCGCAGCAGTCGACGAGCATCTGGAGCTGGCCGAGGATGAGGGCCAGGGCCGCCCCGCCGAATCCGGGGATGAGCAGCGCCGCTGCGGTCGCCCATCCGGTCAGGATCATCAGTCCGGTGACACCGTTCGCCGAGATCGAGGTCTTCAGCAACAGCCACGTGAGGTAGGGCGAGAGCTTGCGGAGATACAGCGACGCGGTCCAGTGCTCGGCATTGCGGCGCCCACGCACCTCCGGGGGCTGCGCGACGGCACGCAGCTCGGCGATGGAGGACGGGCGTGCGCCGTGTTCGGGAACGACGCTCGCTCCGTTGTCTGGGGACGACATGACTACCTTCCCGTGTGGGCGGTGATGTTCCGCGAGAGGGAGAGAAAGCCGAGCAGGAACCCGATCCCCCAGCAGAAGTGGATGCACGGCAAGACTACGAGAAACCAGAGGAACGAGCGAAAGCCGTCGCGCCGGCCCCAGAGCAGCGCCGAGACGATGACGATGAGGATGTAGAACAGCGGCGCGGCGAAGCCGATCAGCAGCCAGGGGGCGGCGCCGACGGCCGCTTGCACGATGCCGACGATGCCGAGGATCAGCCCGACGGTCACTCCGACGACCATGGCAGGCGGCACGAAGTAGCGGATGCCGTTGGACGCGGGAAAACGGCGCGCGAGTTCTCCGCGCCAGACGCCGGTGGAGACGAACTGCCGCGCGAGTCGGTACAGGTTCGGTCGAGGACGGTACGTGACTTTGAGCCGAGGGGTGAACCAGACGGTGCCGCCGCTGGAGCGCAGGCGTCGGTTCAGCTCCCAGTCCTGACCGCGCTTGATGCCTTCGTCGAAGAGTCCGACTTCGAGCAGGCGGTCACGCCGGAACACACCCAGGTAGACGGTCTCCGACGCACCCGCCTCACCGCCGACGTGGAGCTTCGTGCCGCCGAGACCGATTCGGCTGCCGTACGCGCGGGCGACGGCTCGCTCGAAGTGGGTCGTGCCCTGCGCATCCATCAAACCGCCGACGTTGTCGGCCCCGGTCTCGAGAATGGTCTCGACCGCGATGCGGGCGTAGTCCGGAGGGAGCACCGAGTGCGCATCCACCCGCACCACCACGGGGTATTGGGATGCACGGATCGCCAGATTCAGGCCGGCGGGCGTGGAACCGACCACATTGTCCACCACGTGGATGCGCGGATCGACCGACGCGAGCTCTTCGACGAGCTGGGTCGTGCCGTCCATGCTCGGCCCCAGGGCCAGGGTGACCTCGAAGGGTCCCGGGTAGTCCTGGTTCAGCAGACTGTCGACAGCGGCGCGCACATGTGTGACCTCGTTCAGAACGGGCATCACATACGACACTCCCGGGAGGGCGCTCTGTGTTGCTTCGTCCGGCATCTGATCCATTCGTCGTTTTCGGGTCGGTCGAGCTTATCAGCCGAGGGCCCGCCGACCCTTGGAGCGCACACAGCAGAGGCCGCCCCGCGGGTGCGGGACGGCCTCTACGGGGTCGGGTGCGATCAGTTCGCGGGAAGCGATCCGAGGGTGACCGTCGCGGTCTTCGTCTGGTCTCCGCGGATGTAGGTCACGTCGGCCTTCGCGCCGGCTGCGAGGGCCCGGACCTGTGCGGTCAGGTCGGTCGCGCTGGTGATCGGGACGCCGTTGAAGCCGACGACGATGTCGCCTGCCTGCAGACCGGCCGAGGATGCAGCCCCGCCGCCGGTGATCTCCTTGATCAGGGCGCCGACCGTGGTGGCCTTGCTGTCGGAGCTCGAGTCGACGACCGAGGCGCCGAGCAGACCGTGAGTGGCCTTCCCGTTCGCGATCAGCTCGTCGGAGACGCGCTTGGCGAGATTCGCCGGGATGGCGAATCCGACGCCGATGCTGCCCGACTGCGTGCCGTCGGTCGAGGTTCCGCCCGCGCTCGCAATGGCGACGTTCACGCCGATCAGCTCGCCCTTGGCGTTCAGCAGCGCGCCACCCGAGTTGCCCGGGTTGATCGAAGCGTCGGTCTGGATGACCGGCAGCGAGATCGTCGCCTGCGACTGGGTCTGGGACTGGCTTCCGCCGCCGCCCTGACCCGGGAAGTCGAAGTTGAACGGGGTCTGGCCGCCCGTGCTGCCGTCACTGCTGTCCGGCGCCGCCGAGGAGGCGATGCTGATGCTGCGGTTGAGGGCGCTGACGATGCCGTCGGTCACCGTGCCGGCGAGGCCGAGCGGAGCGCCGATCGCGACCGCCGTGTCACCGACGTTCAGCTTGCTCGAGTCGGCGAAGGCCATCGGGGTGAGCCCGGATGCGCCGTCGAGCTTGATGACGGCGAGGTCGGTCGTCGGGTCGGTTCCGACGATCTTCGCGCTGTAGAGCTTGCCGTTGTTGTCCTGCACGGAGACGGTCACATCCGACGCCTGGCCGTCGAGGGTGACGACGTGCGTGTTGGTGAGGATGTACCCGTCCGAGGTGAGGACGATGCCGGAACCCGTGCCGCCCGAGCTGCCGCCGGTCACCGAGATGGTGACGACGCTCGGGGAGGCCTTGGCGGCGACCGCGGTGACGGTGGTGGCGTCGTTCGCGTTGTTGACCGTGACGTTCTGCGGGCCGGTGGCCGTGCTGACGACGGAGTTGTTCCCGCCGGTCGCGGCGTAGATGCCGACTCCCGCGCCGGCCCCGGCGATGCCGCCGATGAGGGCGCCGATCGCCAGCGTGGCGACGATCATGCCCGTTCCGCGCTTCTTCGTGCTCTGCGTGCTGGCGGGCAGCGGCGCTCCGTTGTGGGCCGCGTACGGGTTCTGCTGGGCGTGCGAGCCGTACGGCTGCTGCGGGACGCCCTGGTGCGGCTGCGGGGCCGGCTGCCCGAACGCGCCCTGGCCGTAGTTCGGCTGCGGCTGCTGGCCGTAGGGCTGCGGCGGTACCGGCTGAGTGGGCTGGGTGGGCTGGGTTGCAGCGGCCGGTGCGACCGGCGCGGGCTGCGGAACCGTCGGCTGCGCAGCGGTCTGGGCGGGCGCCTCAGGGGCGGCGGGTGCCGCGGGCTCCTGGCCGGCCGCCGGGGCAGCCGGAGCCGCCGGGGCCGCCGGAGCTGCAGACGCAGCCGGCTCGGGTGCGGCCGGCGCGGCGGGTGCCGCAGCCGCGGGGGTCTCGGGGGTGGTCTCGGCTGCTCCAGCCACGGCCGACTCGGTCGCGGCGTCGTGCTGGGCCTTCGCGGGCTCCGGTGTGTTCGGGGTGTCGGTCATGGTGTTGCTCCTTCCAAGCACTCAAAGCTTGGGCTGCGAACCTGGACGTTCTATTTGCGCACCCTGTGGACGGCCTTCCGCCTCCCGATGACTCTCCTTAACGTAGCGAATGCGTCCGCCCGGAGTGACCGAAGTAGGTTGGTGTCACAGGACGGAAGGAACGGCATGACGGTCAACGGATCCTGGCGGCGCGCAGCACGCGGCGCCGGTCTGCTCGGCGACGACGGTTCTGTCGCCGCCACGATCTTCGCGGAGATGAGCGCGCTCGCCGCCCGCACGGGTGCGATCAACCTCGGACAGGGCTTTCCCGATGAGGACGGACCGGCCGAAGTGCTGAGCGCGGCCGTGTCGGCCATCCGCAGCGGAGAGAACCAGTACCCGCCTGGCATCGGCACCCCCGACCTCCGGCACGCCATCGCCGAGCACCAGGAGCGGTTCTACGAGCTGCGGTTCGATCCCGACCGCGAGGTGCTCGTCACCGCGGGTGCGACGGAGGCGCTCGCCGCGACCCTGCTCGCACTCCTGGAGCCGGGGGACGAGGTCGTCACGTTCGAGCCCTTCTACGACGCGTACGGAGCACTGATCGCGCTGGCCGACGGCATCCATCGCACTGTGCCGCTACGCCTGCCGGGCTTTCAGCCGGATCTCGACGAGCTGCGCGCATCCGTCACGGACCGCACCAGGGTCATCCTGGTGAACAGCCCGCACAACCCGACGGGAACGGTCCTCACGCGGGAGGTGCTCGAGACGATCGTCGACCTCGCGCACCGGCACGACGCGATCATCGTCACCGACGAGGTGTACGAGCACCTCACGTTCGGCCCGAGGCACGTTCCGATCGCCACGGTGCCGGGTGCCCGGGAACGCACGGTCAGCATCTCTTCCGGCGGTAAGACGTTCAACACCACCGGCTGGAAGATCGGCTGGATCACGGCACCCGCCGAGCTGGTCACCGCGGTGCTCGCGGTCAAGCAGTTCCTGACGTACGTGAACGGTGCACCCTTCCAGCCGGCGATCGCGACGGGGTTGCGACTGCCACGCGAATACTTCACCGGCATCGCCGACAGCCTGCGCCACAAGAGGGATGTGCTCAGCGACGGTCTTCGCGAGGCCGGTTTCGCGGTCTCCCCCTCCGACGGCACCTATTTCGTCGTGGCGGACGCCGCCCCGCTCGGCTACCGCAATGCGGTCGAGTTCTGCAAAGCACTCCCGGGTCTCGCCGGAGTGGTCGCCGTTCCATTGTCGGCATTCTGCAAGGACGACTTCGCGGAGAGGACGGCGTCACTGGTGCGATTCGCATTCTGCAAGCGCATCGACGTGCTCGAGCGGGCCGCAGCGCAGCTTGCCGAGCTGAAACACTGACAGCGAGGGCTAGTCGATCGGCTCCACACGATACCGGCGCAGGGCGAGACTCGGATTCGACTCCCGCACCTCTGCGACGCGTGCTCGCGACACCTCGGCGACGGCCACGCCCGTCGCCTCCCCCAGTGCCGCCACCGCGACGCCCATCGGGTCGACGATGAGGCTCGTGCCGACGCCGATCGGCGGCGTGTGGTCGGCGGCGGCGACGTAGACGGTGTTCTCGATGGCTCGGGCCGTCACCAGGGTCTGCCAGTGGTGCTCCTTGAGCGGACCGCGCACCCACTCCGCCGGAACGAGGATGAGTTCGGCCCCCGCATCCACCAGTCGTCGACTGACTTCGGGGAACCGGAGGTCGTAACAGGTCTGGAGTCCGACCGGAACGCCTTCGACATCGAAGATCTGCGGTGCGTCGAGGTCTCCGGGCACGACCCAGTCCGACTCGCGAGCGCCGAACGCGTCGTAGAGGTGCTGCTTGCGGTAGGTGGCGACGACATCGCCCAGCGGGTCGACGGCGACCAGAGTATTGGAGAATCGGTGCGCGTCCTCGGTCTGCTCGACAAGGCCGGCGACGACGAAGACACCGTGCTCGCCCGCGGCCTCACCGAGAGCCGCGACGAAGTCCCCGTCGAGAGGCTCGGCGTTTCGCACGAATCCATCGCCGAGCGGATGCACGAAGTACGACGAGTACTCCGGGAACACGACCAGCCGCGCACCGCGTGCCGCCGCGACGGCGACGAAAGCGGCGATCCGATCGCGGTTGCGCATCCGGTCGTCGGTCGGCGCGAACTGCACGACGGCGACCAGGATGCTCGAAGCCCTCTCGCCCATCGGTCGCTCCCTACGCTCTGCCTTCGGCCTGCACGGCCGCCTGTTCCGCCCGAGCTGCTGCCGCCTCCAACGGTAGCCGCACACTGATCGTCGTGCCGACTCCCTCTTCGCTGGTGATGTCGACGCTGCCGCCGTGAGCGGTCACGATCGCCTTCGTGATCGTGAGTCCGAGCCCGACGCCGGGTACCGCGTTGCGTGTCGCAGTCGAAGCGCGGAAGAAGCGGGTGGAGAGCTTGCTGAGCTCGACCGCGGGGATCCCGATGCCGGTGTCGGCGACACCGATCACGACCTCGCCGTGCTCCTCGCGGAGCGACACGGTGACGCGCCCGTTCGCCGGCGTGAACTTGACGGCGTTGGAGATGAGGTTGTCCACGGCCTGTCCGAGGCGCAGGGCGTCACCCTGTATGACGACCCGGTGACCAGGGGCCTCGACCGCCAGCGTGACCGCTGCGGCATCGGAGACGGGACGCGCCGACTCGACGGAGGCGGCGATGACGCTGCCGAGGTCGACCTCGCCGAGGGTGAGCGGGAACCGGCCGGACTCGACCTGTGCCGTGAACAGCAGGTCGCCGACCAGCCGGAGGAGCCGGTGGGCATTGCGCTCGGCGACGGCGAGATACTGGAGCTGCTCCTCGGACAGCGGATCGTCCTCGTCGTCTTTCATGAGCTCCAGGTATCCGAGGATGGAGCTCAGGGGCGTGCGGAGCTCGTGCGAGATCAGGCCGACGAACTCGTCCTTCAGACGTGCGAACTCGCGGGCCTGGGTCATGTCGGTCGCGACGAAGATGAACCCGACGCGGTGGCCGTTCTCGTCGAGGCGCGGCGTCGCCGCCACCTGCACCGGGACGAGCTTTCCGTCGGGCCGCACGTAGGTCCAGTCGCGCACATCCGCGAAGCCGGACCTGACGGCGTCGACGAGAGCGGAGAAGTCTTCGGCGCTGGAGACGGTGGTGATCGTGGCATCCATGTCGCGGAGTCGCTGCTCGAGCTCGGACACCAGATGGAAGTCGACGACGTGCCGTTTCGCGTCGAGCACCTGCTTCTCGGTGAGGCCGAACATCTTCTCGGCTCCCGGATTCCAGACATCGATCAGGCCGTCCAGGTCGGTTCCGATCACGGACTGCTCGGTCACGGCGTTCCAGATGCTCTGGATGAGCCGGTTCGCGGTCTTGAGCCTGGCCTCGTTGAGCGCCAGCTCGTCCTTGGCCAGAACGGCCTCTTCCAGCAGCTGCTTGCGCTGCGCGGCTGCTGCCCGGGCGGCAGCGAGCTGCTGCCTGACCCGGTGCGCGATCTCGTTGATCACGGCGGCGACCATCAGGTAGACGACAGGAGAGAAGAACGCACGCAGGAGCCCGCCGACCGACTCGGCGGAGTCCGGGTCGACGATGAAGGGCGCGAAGAGCACCAGAAACGTTCCGAGTGCCGCGATCAGCACATTGATGCGGCCCTCCTCTGTCGCGATCCAGACGAACGGCAGGAGGAGGAGTGCGGCGAACGGCGAGTTCGACCCTCCCGTCGCCATACGGAAGAACGCGACAGCGAACAGCGAGATCACCGGGACGATGATCGACCACTCGGCGCCGATGCGCCGCCAGGGCAGAGCGAGGGCCAGGATCGACGCGAGCGCCACCAGCCCGACGGCGATCACGAAGTAGGTGGGATCCGCGATCGTCTCACCGATCGGCAGCAGCGCGATCACGATCGCCAGCGCGAACGCGACGATCGTCGGAAGCTGTTTGAGGAACGGCGACGGCGAATCGAGCGAGATCCGTCTCAGCCAGCCGTCGAGAGTCATGCGGGCGCCTCCAGTCCGAGCATCTCGCGGATGCGCAGGGACAGCATCCGGGGACTGAACGGCTTGATCAAAAACGAGTCGGAGCGTTCGGCGACGATTCCGTGATCGGTCAGCAGCTGAACCGAGGCCGAGATCATCAGGATGAGCGTCCCGCTCGTCGCCGCATCCTCACGGATGCTGCTGGCAACCTCGACGCCGTTCATCCCCGGCATGGAGATGTCGAGCACAGCGAGGTCGATCCCGCCCCGACGCACGGCGTCGAGCGCGTCGCGACCGTTGTCGACGGCAGCCGCGACCTCGACGCCCGCCCGTTTCGCCGCGATCACCATCAGCGCCCGGATGTCGGCATCGTCGTCGGCGATCACCACCCGCTTGGCGTCGGCCCCGCTCACGAGAAGAACACCACGCGCACCGCCACGATCGCGGCGATCACGATGAGGGCGACACCGGCAGAGGGCAGCAGCCGGAACTCCGAACGCCGGTCGTTGTCGATCTCCTGCTGCAGTTCGGCGCGCAGGTCTCCAGAGAGTTCAGCGGGGCTCATCGGTCTCTCCTGGTGCGGATCGGTACGGTCGTTCGGTTCATGCGGGCATCCCGGCCTCGTCGAGAATGCGGACGACGCGGTCGTAGCGGCCGACCTCGGCCGCCGCATGGCTGTCGGTGGAGGCGACGATCCGCGCACCGGATGCCACCAGTGCCGCAACGGCTGCCGGCCCCGGGCAGGCCCACTTCTCGTTGACCTCGACGATTGTTCCGGTGCGCGCCGCCGTGTCCGCCCAGGCGGTGAGGCGGGATGCGCCCAGCCCGTCCTCGGAGAGACCGACCTTGGGCAGAATCGAGAACCAGTGCGCCAGCTGCGCGTGCGGGGTGCGTTCCATCACGCGCACGCTCGCCGTGACGAACAGGTCGAGAGCATCCTCCTCGGACAGCCCGGAGGCCAGCCGCTCCCGGGTCGCCCCCGGCGACCAGGGGCCGTCCGGCCCCGGGAACTGGTGGTCGCCGATCACGATCGCGTCCACTCCGCCGGGCGCGCCGACGATGAGGTCGGAGGGGAGGTCGACGGCACCGGACGCGTCCAGCAGTTTCGTCTCGACCCCGGTGATCACCCTCAGCCCGCTCGGGATTCGCTCGGCCGCCACAGCAGCGACGAACTCGGGCACCCACGTGGTCGCCGCACGCACGTGGTCGGTGAGGCGGATCGCTCGAAGCCCGGCCGCATCCGCCGCCGCAAGGTTGTCGGCGAGTGTGCTGTGCGCGTCGTCGGAGAAGGTGGAGTGCACGTGGTAGTCACCCAGCAGCAACTCGCGCTGCGTCGGCGCCGAACCAGCCGGAGTCATTCCTCGCCGGGCCCTTCGGCATGGGCGGCGTTCTCGGAGACGAGCACGCTGGACGGATCGAGGAAGACGTCTTCCAGGTACCGCACGTTGGCGAGCTCGATGAAGTCGACCGCGCTCGGCACCGGCCGGCCCAGAACCAGGTCGAGCAGCAGCGAGGGCATGTCGACGCCCGCGGCGATGGTCAGGGGCATCGCTCCCGGGAAGCGCGGATTCACCTCGAGAAGCGCGGGGATGCCGGCTGTGCTGTAGCGGAGCTGCACGTTCGCCACCCCGGTCAGCCCGATGGCCCGGGCGACAGCGGAGGCCGTCTCGATCAACTCGTCACGGCGAACCGTGCGCCCGGCGATCGACACACCGGAGTCGACCCGCTCACGCGATCGCGGGACGGCGGCGATCACCGTGCCGTCGAAGGCGGCGAGGACGTCGACCGAGAACTCCTCCCCCGGCAGGTTCTCCTGGATGAGGATGCTCTCGTCGGTGCCGAGCGTCTCGAGTGCGCCGCGGTCGGCGATCAGCTTGACCCCGCGCGAACCGGCGCCGCTTCGTGGCTTCACGATGACGGGGAACTCCCAATCGTGACCGACCCCGTCCCGGTTGAGCAGACGGGTCTCGGGGACGGCCGTCGATGGTGAACAGCGCTCAGCCAGTTTGTACTTGTCCAGGCAGACGATGAGCGTCTCGTGGCTCGGTGCGGCCAGGGCAGTCCCGGCGGCGAGAAGCTCCTCCCGTCGAGCCGCGAGAGCGGGGAGCTCGACGTCGACCGTCGAGAAGAGCACCTCGATCGAGTCGGCAGCGCACAGCGCGATGACGTCGTCGACGAACGTCTCGGACCGTCCGGCCGGAATTATCCTGCGGTTCTCGGCGGGGACGAGGTAGAGCCCGCTCGCCCAGCCGTCCATGTCGGCGGCGAAGACATCGACGTCTTCACGGGCGAGCAGCGAGCGGATGACCGCTACACCGGCCGGACCGCCGGCACCGGTCACGAGAACTCTGGTCACGCGGAGTTTCCTTTGAATCGGGCACCCTGGGTCATCGAGGAGACGGGCACGGAGATGTCGGCGGTGTCCTTGATGACTTCGAGCGGCTCGCAGTTCTGACCGCCGCCGAAGCGCGACCAGTAGCGAGCCGTCGCCAACACGAAATCGGGATCGAGGTAGGTGCGCAGCTCCGTCTGGGACTGGAAGCAGTCGATCAACGCGAGCTTCGCATCCGTGAACCCGTCGATCGGCACGAACCGGGTCGGCCGGTAGTCGATGGTGGCCGACGGGCTCTGATAGCAGCACACCGTTCGCACGCTGCGGGTGGCGACCAGCGTCGCGGCGTGCACAGCGCGATGGTCCTGATGCCGGTCGTGTGCCGAGTGCGTGTAGACGATGTCCGGGCGCACCTCGGCCACGACGCGCTCGATGATCCCCACCGTGGGATCGGCGGCCGAGATGTGGGTGTCCTCGAGGTCTTCCATGAAGAGGCGGGCGCCGAGCAGCTCGGCGGCGGCCAGCGACTCGTGCTGACGGTTCTGCGCATCCCCGCCGCGCGCGCCGCGGGACATCGTGAGGATGACGACCTGGTTGCCCGCGTCGCGATGCGCGGAGAGGATGCCGCCGACTCCGATCTCCACGTCATCCGGATGCGCGCCGATCGCGAGCACGACCTGCGGCGCTGCCGCGGCTTTCTTGGTGCGCCCCTCCTCGGCCAGCCTGGTCACGATGGACACCAGATCGGCGGAGGCGACCGGCTTGGTGAGGAACTCGTCGGCCTGCGACCGTAGCGCGGAGACCGCGTAGTCAACGGAGACGTGCGCGGTCATGACGACCACGGGCATCCCTGGATAAGCGACGCGAAGCTGCTTGAGGAGATCGAGCCCGGAGATCCCGGGCATCTCGATGTCGGTGAGCACCAGATCGGGCTCGAACTCGGCGATCTGCTGCATGGCCGTCGCGGGGGCCGTGATCGCAAGGACCACAGCATCCGCTCGCTTTTCGAGCACTGTCTTCATGAAGAACGCGACGTCGGGATCGTCTTCGATGACGCACACCCGGTACTTCGATGTCGAGTTCGGCATGGACTCCCCCTCCTGTCAGAGAACTCTATCGGCGGACGGGTGGACAATGCGTGTATTCGCACACCCCGTGTGGGGCGCCGCGGCGGCCATCGCGCCGGCGGAACCGCCCCTGATTTTCGCGAATGGTCAGTCCGTGCTAGAGTCAATTCTTGTGCCGCGGGGTGGAGCAGTTCGGTAGCTCGCTGGGCTCATAACCCAGAGGTCGCAGGTTCAAATCCTGTCCCCGCAACGAGAGAGGCCCGGATTCCCTTGGGAATCCGGGCCTTGTTCTTTTGAATCGTGCTCGCATCCGCCGCGATCAGTCGCGGAAATCGAGCGACGCGAGGTCGACGATCGTCACCCCGTCGTCGGCGAGTTCCCCCGTGACTCTCGCCGAGATGGCGGCCGCAGGCTCCTCGGTGTCATACGTCGCGTGCCCGTCGGACGGCAGCACGACGTCCAGCCCGTGCAGCAGAGCTCCGCGGCTCGTGTCCCGGATGCAGTACTCACTCTGCAGCCCGACGATCACCAGCGAGTCCACCCCCATAGCCCGCAGCACATCGGCAAGCGCAGGGTTCGCCTGGAACGTGTCGCCGACTTTCTTGCGCACGACGGGTTCGCCGGGGAGCGGCGGGAAGACCAGCTCCCAGCCGTTGGTGCCCGGCTCGTCCGGGTCGCCCTCGGCGCCGTCGTTCTTGACGTGGACCACCGGCACATCGGCCGCGCGCGCCCGCGCGAGCACCCCGGCCAGCGCCTCGCGGAAAGCGACGGCACCCTCGATCGCACCGTCTCCGTCCAGCATGTTGCGCTGAACGTCCACCAGCATCAGACCCTTGCCCATACGGCCATACTGCGCTGCGCGGCCGACATCCGCCAGCGTGTCGGTCGAGCAGGCGTGAACCTCTCCGGCCCGGCCTCCGGACCGGATCCTCGCGGATTCGCTAGGGTCGTGGCGGGGAGAACGCGCGTCGAGGAGCGGACAGCAGTGGCAGACGATCACACCAAGGCGACACAGGCCGCTGTCCGTGAGCGCAACCTCACGAATGCGCTGCAGCTCGTCCTGTCGGGCAACGGCACGGCGACCAGGGCGAGCATCGCCCGACGCACCGGCCTGACCTCGGCGACAGTGTCGTCCCTGCTGGCCGGATTGCTGGCCGAGGGTCTGGTCCTCGAGGGCCAACGGGCGGAGAGCACGGGAGGAAAGCGGGCGACGACTCTCCAGGTCGATTCCACCCGGCACGTTCTGCTCTCCATCGTCGTGCAGCCGGGGCTCGTCCGCGGAGCCGTCGTGAATCTCCTCGGTGCCGAGCTCGCGGCCGTGTCACAGCGCCCGACATCTCCCGGGGAGATCGAGGATGTGCGCAGCATCGCCCGCCGCCTGGTCGCCGCCACGAGCGCTGACGTCGTCGCCGTCGGCGTGCAGGTGCCCGGCATCGTCGACGGACCCCTCGTCCGCGAGAGCGTGCAGCTCGGCTGGAGCGACCTGAACCTCGCCGACGCCCTGAGCGACGTCGCCGACGCTCCCGTGCACCTTGTGAACGACGCGGACGCCGAAGCGCTCGCCGACTACTCGACCTCTGACCAGTTCGGCGCGAATCAGATGTTCGTGTCGCTGAGCACGGGAGTCGGAGCGGCCTTCATCGTCGAAGGCAGCCTCCTCGTCGGTGCTGCCCATCGCGCCGGCGAGATCGGCCACGTGCCGGTGCTCTTCGGGCCGGATGCTCCGCTCTGCGCGTGTGGCAACCGCGGGTGTCTCGAGGAGATCGTCTCGGTGACGTCGCTGCTGGGTCTCCCCCACGGCACCGACCTCGAGTCGGTGGATGTGCAGAGCCTGGCAGCCATGCCCGAATCACGCGAACGGATCGCCTTCGGCGCCCGCGTGCTCGCGCGAGCGCTCCTGCTCGCCGGCGCCGCCCTCGACGTGCCGAACGTCGTGCTCGGCGGAACGGCCCCGAAGCTGGGTGACGAGTTCATCGCCCATCTGCGCGCCGAGGCGGCACGCCACACGGTTCGAGCGGCCATGCCGCTGAGCTTCCGCTATGCGAAGGTCGCCCTCGAACAGCCTTTCCGCGGTGCGGCTCAGCACGCCCTCCAGTCCACCCTCGGCGTCTCCTGGGCGCTCTGAACCCGCCGACGGGTGCCCGCGCCGTGCCTCAGGCCTGCGGCGTGAGGAGGTCGAGCAGCGCGCCTCCCCGTCGGCGGTCGAAGCCGAAGGTGGCGATGTCCGCGTAGCGATGACCGGTGACGCGAACTCCCATGTCGACCACCAGGACCGAGGCGCAGGATGCTCGCACCGAATCGATGAGCCGTGTCGCGTATCCGTGAGCCTCGTTGTCGATTCCGAAGACGATCGCCGGCATGAGCGTCGCCAGGACGAGATCCGGGTCGTCGGCAGGGCCGACGGTCACGACCGGGTTGTCGGGCCAACGCCGCCGAACGGGGGCGGCAGGATCCGTCCACGCCTCGGCGAGCGTCGACCAGCGCGGAACGCCGAGCACCTCGTTGTCGATCGTCGCGAGACGCACGACGGTGCAGCGCTCCTGGAACTCCGGGAGCGCATCCCTGGCTCCAGGCGCGAACGCGAAGGTCTCCGCGATGGCAGCGGATGCAGGACGCTCCAGGAGCATGGTCATCAGGAGACCCCGAGCTGCGCCGAGAGCACCAGCACGACGCAGCCGCGCACGACGATGTCGCGCCCCTGACTGGTCATCCTGAGGGTTGCATCCGAGTGGAAACCGGCCATCGTGCGATTGCGCAGGGTCTCTCCCACGGCCTCGAGGAGCGGCCCGGCGAGGAGCTCCTCCGGTCCGCTCACGACCACTTCCGAGAGGTTCAGGGCACCGACGATGGGAGCGAGCGCCACTCCCAGGCGCTGCCCCGCCTCTCTGAGCACAGGGGCGACGGGTTCGCCGGAAATCGCTGCAGCGGCGACCCTTGACTCGAGCCGGGGAACGGCCAGCCACGCTTCCAGGCACTTCTCGCGGTCATAGGGCGTGTCTGCTCCGTCGTCGGTGCCGACCATGACCTGCCCGATCTCGCCTGCGGCGAAGCGGCTGCCGAGCACGAGGGCGCCGGCGACCAGCAACCCCGACCCGACGCCGTGGCCCACCTTCACGAGCATCATGTCGCCGTGAGCTCCGCCGAAGCCGTGCTCGGCGAGCACCGCGACGTTCGCGTCGTTCGCGACGAAGACCGGGAGTGAGGTGCGCTCTGCGACCAGCCGCTGCAGCGGCTCGTCGGTCCAGCCGAGGTTCGGTGCGGAGTTCACGGTGCCCGACGCGTCCACGATGCCGGGCGAGCCGATGCCGATGCCGAGGATGGGCGCGCTCGTGAGCGAGATCAGCCGGTCGACCAGGGTGAGCACCTTTGCCATCGCCTCGTCTCCGCGGCTGCCGGCGAGGGCGATCTCCGCGCTCGCGAGGGCGCGACCGTCGATGTCGAGGACTGCGCCCCGGAACACGGAGTGCTCGCTCAGGTCGACGCCGATGATCTGGGTGGCGCCGCGATTCATGTCGAGCAGGACCGCGGGTTTGCCCGGTCGCGCATCGTCGCGCTGACCGACCTCGAGGATCAGATCCTCGGCGATGAGCTCGGCCACCAGGTCGGAGATCGTGACCCGGGTGAGGCCGGTGGCTCTGGCGAGATCGGCACGGCTGACCTGACCCGAACGGTAGAGAGTCTGAAGCACCAGCGACCGATTGTGGTTGCGCGCGTGCTCGGGGAGCACCTTGGTGCGGGGGCGCAATGCACGGCCGGGGAGCATCCCCCGGTCGGCCTGAACCCGGCCCAGGTCACCCAGCGTCGAACGCCGTCCCTCATCCACCAGCATGTTTGTTAGTAAAGTCGACAATCAAAGTTTTGGCAAGAGGTTGACGTCATTCCGGCGCGATCGGGCGTGATTGCGGCGAGTACGCGTCGAGCAACGGAACCTTACTTTGTATAGAAGCCGAACATTCGCCCCTGCTGTGCCGTCAACGCAACGCGGCCCGCACGGATAATCCGTGCGGGCCGCGTTCTGCGGGCGCCTACTTGCCTTCGGCGGCCAGGGCGTCTGCGATCGCCTGGGAGAGCCGGGTGTCCGCCGCACCGTATGCGGCCCAGTCTCCGGCCTTGAGGGCGGCCTCCTTGTCGTTGATGGCGGTCTGCGCAGCGGCCAACGCCGCCTGCAGAGCAGCATTGTCGGTCGGCGAGGGTGTTTCCGTGCCGTCGCCGGTCCCGGTCGTCGGCGGAGTCTCCCCCGTGGTCGGCGGAACGTTGGTGTCACCGGCGCTCGCTCCGGAATCACCTCCGAACAGCACATCCAGCGCCTGGTCGAGGGTGTCCTCGAAAGCGATCTTGTCGCCGAACGCGACGAGCACCTTCTGCAGCAGCGGGTAGCTCGTCTCACCCGTGGACTTGACGTACACCGGTTGCACGTAGAGCAGGCCGCCACCGACCGGCAGCGTCAGCAGGTTGCCGTTGATCACATCCGTCTTGCCCTGTCTCAACAGGTTGAGCTGTTGCGAGACCGTCGGATCGGAGTTGAAGCTGTTCTGCACCTGCCCTGGCCCGGGAACGGTGTCGCTCGATGGCAACGTCAAGAGTCTCAACTTGCCGTAACTGTCCGCCCGTTTACCCTTGGTGGACCCCGCATTCGAGTCGACGGCGAGGTAGCCGCGCAGCACCGATCTGCTCGAATCGCCGGACGCCAAGGGGATGAACGTCGTGTAGAGCGAGAACTCCGGCTGGGTCTGGCCCGGCATCTGCAGAGTCAGGTAGTACGGAGGCTGTTGCGGCGTGGCGGTTCCGGCCTCCGCTGTCGGATCGTTCGGCGTCGTCCAGGCGTCGTCGCGCGAGTAGAAGGAGCCGGCGTCGGTCACGTGGTACTGACCCAGCACCGAGCGCTGCACCTTGAACAGGTCGGCCGGGTAGCGGACGTGGCTCATCAGCTGCGCGCTCATGTCGCTCATCGGCTTGACCGTGGTCGGGAAGATCTTCTCCCACGTCTTCAGCACCGGGTCGGTGTCATCCCACGCGTAGAGCGTGACCGAGCCGTCGTAGGCATCGACCGTCGCTTTGACCGAGTTGCGGATGTAGTTGATGTTGTCGAACGCGTATGCCGGCTTCGGCGTCTCGGTGTCGGCGATCGCGTCGCTCAGGCTGCCGACGTGCGAATACGGGAACTGGTCGCTCGTCGTGTAGCCGTCGATGACCCACTTCACGCGGCCGTCGACCACGGTCGGATACGCCTGCGAGTCGAGCGTCAGGTACGGCGCCACCTTCTGCACACGCTTGATCGGGTCGCGGTCGTAGAGGATCTGCGAATTGTTGTTGACCGCATCCGAGAGCACGATCTGCTCGTCCTGGAACTTCAGCGCATAGACCAGGCGCTTGAAGATGTTG
Source organism: Leifsonia sp. NPDC058230 (assembly GCF_042882245.1). Taxonomy (NCBI): domain Bacteria; kingdom Bacillati; phylum Actinomycetota; class Actinomycetes; order Micrococcales; family Microbacteriaceae; genus Leifsonia; species Leifsonia sp. NPDC058230. The sequence continues at coordinate 218,935 of NZ_JBHVWM010000002.1, forward strand.
TCGAGCTTCGGACCGCCGTTGCCCTGGAACGTCGTGGCCGTCTGCTGGGCGTCGCTCGTGCCTCCCGGGTAGTCGAGCTCGACATCCTTGGTGCCCTTGGGCGCGCCGACGATCGAGTAGGTCGGCGACTGCTGTCCGAAGTAGATGCGCGGCTGATACTCGCCGAGCGAACCGGTCGTCGGGATGCCCGACTCGAGGAACACGGGCTGGCCGTCGCTCGAACGCTGGTTGCCGTAGGCGGCGACGAGGCCGTAGCCGTGCGTGTAGACGATCGTGTCGTTGTACCAGTTCTGGGCGCTGCCGAGGCCGGACTGCTGCAGTTCGCGCACGGCGACCACCGCATCCTGGTCTTTGCCGTCGATGTTGTAGCGGTCGACGGCGAGGTTGTTCGGGAAGGCGTAGTACTGCTTGAACTGCTCCAGCTGCCGGAACGACGGGCTCACGACGGCCGGGTCCATGATGCGGATCTGCGCCGTCGTCTGCGCATCCTGACGCAGAGCGCCCTGTTCGGCGGTGGTCTTGGCGTTGTACGGGGTCATCTCGATGTCGCCCAGACCGTACGCGTCACGGGTGGCGTCGATGCCTCGTTGAATGTATGGCGTCTCGAGCGTCTTCTGGCTCGGCTCGACCTGGAAGCGCTGAACGACCCAGGGGACGATCGCGCCGGCGACGAGGGCGGTGACGATGAGGAGAGCGGTTCCGACGATCGGGAAGCGCCAGCGTCCGATGAACGCCGTCAGCAGGAAGAGCAGCGCGACGAAGATGGCACTGCCTGCGAGGATCGTGCGCCCGGGGATCGTGGCGTTCACATCCGTGTACGCAGCGCCGTTGATCATGTCGTTGACGTTCGAGTCGGTGACGGTCGCGTAGCGGTCGAGCCAGATGCTCACAGCCTGAAGCAGCAGGTAGAGCGCGGCGACGATCGCGATCTGAACGCGTGCGGCCTTGGAGATGCGCACCTCACGGCCGCTGATGCGGATGGATCCGTAGAGGTAGCAGGTGGCCAGCGTCGCGATGAGCGAGATGATGGTGACCGCGGAGGCGAAGCCGACGAGGCTGCGCAGGAACGGCAGGTCGAACAGGTAGAAGCCGATGTCGAGGTGGAACTGCGCATCCGTCTTGCCGTACGCGGTGCCGTTGATCCACATGAGGGCGGTCTGCCAGCGGCTGCCGGCCGACACCCCCGCGAAGATGCCGAAGACGATCGGGATGCCGTACATCGCCAGCCGCCGCAACGGCTCGATGACCTGCTGGTAGCGGTCGAGCTGGCTGTTGAGTTTGGCGTAGACCGGGCGGAGCCGGTAAGCCAGCTGGATCGCCAGCCAGAGAGGCACCGCCATGCCGAGGAACCCGATGAAGAACATCACACCGGCGGCGAGCCACTGCGTCGTCAGCACATTGAGGAAGCCGAGCTGCTGGTACCACAGGATGTCGGCGTACAGTCCCGCGAAGACGAAGAACAGGATGACCAGGGCGACGATCGCACCCAGAGTGATCCAGATGGCGGCACGACGGCGCGCTGGGGGGCGGACTGCGGCTGTTGAACTCACGTGTTGGGCCCTCATTGCTCTTGCGCGGCACGGTCAGACAACCATCCTAGGCGCGGCTCGCTTGGAGAACCCTGCACCCGAGCTGAACGTCGGCGAGCCTATGCGAACGCTATGAAGCGGGGCACCGCGCGAGATCGGAGGTGCTGCCCCCGGAGCTCACGGCATCGAGCACCTTGATCGAGTCGTCGAGCGTCTTGACCGCGAACACATCGAGTCCGCTCGGGATGTGCCCCGTCACCTCGTCGCAGTTGGAGGCGGGTGCGAGGAAGACGGTGGCCCCCGCATCCCTGGCGCCGAACATCTTCTGCCGGATACCGCCGATGGCGCCGACGTTTCCCTCGTTGTCGATGGTGCCGGTCCCGGCGACGCGCTTGCCGCCGTTCAAGTATCCGGGCGTGAGCTTGTCCATGATCCCGAGCGCGAACATCTGTCCCGCGCTCGGCCCGCCGACGTTGTTGAGCTGGATCTTCACGTCGAACGGGAAGGTGTAGTCCATCCCGGCGCCGATGCCGAGCACGACCTGCCCGGCCGACCGGGTCGGCGTGATCTGCACGGTCGAGGCGACCCCGTCGCGCACGATCCCGAGCTGCGCCGCCTTCTCCGTGCCGTTCTCGGTGACGAGCTTGCGCAGTGTCGCGACACCGGGAACGGCCTTGCCGTTGACGCTGAGGATCTCGTCGCCCACCTTGAGCACGTCGGCGGCAGGCGTTCCCTTGATGAGCTGCTTCACCGCGACCGCCTCGGGGAACTCGTAGCCGAGCTTGTTCAGGGCCGCGGCCACAGCATCCTGCTGCGAGTTGACCATCAGCGCGGCGTTCTCGGCGTTCGACTGCTCCGTCGTGGTGCCGGGCGGGAAGACGTCGTCGACCGGGAGCACCGCCTTGGACGGATCGAACCAGGCCGACGCGATCTCGAACCAGCTCGGCCGGGTGTCGGGGTTGCCGACGACCGAGACCGTGAGCAGGTCGAGCGACCCTTTCGTCGGGTACGTCTTCTGACCGGGGATGCTGATGAGCGGCTTGGTCTCGCCGTCTGAGTTCGCACCGACGGGCTCGTCGGTGCCGAGTGTGTTGTACGCCGGACCGGGCTGCTCGATCACATAGGGAGCGGGAACCACCGCCAGCACGAGGGTCACCACGACGGCGACGGCGATCATCGACCAGCCGACGATCACGCGCTTCGACGGAGCGATCCGCTCCGGCTGCTGCCCCAGCGGCGGCTGCAGGTCGTCGTCGGTGAAGAGGCTCACAGGGGTCCCTTTCGCTTGTTCGCCACGGGCGCACAGCCCGACCCCCGAGCCTAGGCCAATTCTCACCAAGGGCCGGAGTACACGGGCTAGCGTAGATTCCAAGCCTGAAAGCCGAACATACGAAAGAGGCATGACGATGGCCGACGAACCGAACCGGGATCCCGACAAGGAGCCTGACGACGAGTTCCGCGACATGCTGAACGAGTTCCTCTCCGGAAACTCCTCGATCGACGCGAGCCAGCTGGCGGGCGCCGCCGGTCTGCCCAACGATCCGGCGAGCATCCAGGCCCTCCTCTCCCAGTTGCAGAACGCCATCCGCTCGAGCGACGGCGGCATCAACTGGGATCTCGCCCTCGAGCAGGCCCGTACTCTCGCCGCCCAGGATGCGCACACGGTCACCCCGGCGGAGCGCGCCACTCTCGACCAGGCGTTCAACGTCGCGGCCCTCTGGCTCGACAACGTGACCTCGGTGGCCGAGCTCACCAGCCCGCCGCTGCTGATCGGCCGCGCCGAGTGGGCGCGCCAGACCATGCCGATCTGGTCGCAGCTCGCCGAGCCCGTGGCCCTGAGCATCTCCGACGCGCTGACCCGGGTGCTCACCGAGCAGGCGCCCGAAGAGATGCAGGGGATGATCGCCAACGCCGGCCAGGTCATGCGCTCCATCGGCGGCGCACTCTTCGCCATGCAGCTCGGTCAGGTGGTCGGACAGCTCGCCAAGGAGGTCGTGTCCGGCGGCGACATCGGCATCCCGCTGATGGAAGACGGCACGGCCGCGCTCATCCCCCAGAACGTCGACGAGTTCGGCGACGGCCTCGACATCCCCATCGACCAGGTTCAGCTGTACCTCGCCGTGCGCGAGTTGGCGCACGCCCGGCTGTTCCGCCACGCGAAGTGGCTGCGGCTGCAGCTGATCACACAGATCACCGCGTTCGCCAAGGGCATCACCATCGACACCGATCGCCTTGAAGAACTCGCAGAAGGATTCGACCCGTCGAATCCCGAGGAGCTCCGTGAGGCGATGGTGAGCGGTGCCCTCATCCCGCCGAAGTCGGAGGAGCAGCAGGAGGCTCTCGCCCGGCTCGAGACGACGCTCGCGCTCGTCGAAGGCTGGGTCGACGTCGTCACCGCGAACGCCACCACGCTCCTTCCGAAGGCCGACGCCGTCGCCGAGACCGTTCGGCGCCGTCGCGCATCGGGCGGCCCCGCCGAGTCGGCGTTCGCCACCCTCGTCGGCCTCGAGCTGCGCCCGCGTCGCTTGCGCGATGCGGCGGCCATGTGGCGCGCCGTCACCGATGCGGTGGGGGCGGATGCCCGCGACGACCTGTGGTCGCACCCCGATCTGCTCCCCCAGTCGGCCGACCTCGACGACCCCTCGAAGCTGGTCTCCCGGCTGACGGCGACCGCGAACGGCGAGGAACCGGAGTATGACGCCCTCGACCAGGCGCTCGAAGACCTGCTCCGGGGCGACACGGAACGCCCGAAAGAGGACTGACACCGCCCGAACCGACCGATTTGGCGACCCCTGTGGAGAACTTCTGCGGGGGTCGTTCGTTTCACGGCAGGATACCGGGATGACCATCGCACTCGATCCGCACATCCCCCGCGTGTGGCGCACGCCGAACATCCTGCAGTTCGGGGTCGAGCAGCCCGTGCTCACCCTCCACGACCTCAGCAACGCCGAGGAGCGGATGCTCGTCGCGCTCGAAGCGGGCGTCACCATGAGCGGGCTGGAGCTGGTCTCCGAGCGCGCGGGCGGCGATCCGTCGAGCATCGCGCCGTTTCTGGAACGGGTGGAGCCGGTGCTCGCTCCCGCCGGCGGCCGAGCTGCACCAGCCCCGTCGCCGAGCCCGCTCGTGGTGCTCGATGGTCAGGGAGCGACGGCCGTGCGTCTCGCACAGGTCCTCACCGAGAGCGGCCTCGATGCCCGTGCCGGCCTGCGCTGGAACGACCCCGTGCTGGCGCACGCGCAGGCTGCCGTGATCGTCGGCTCCTTCGCCCTCGATCCCGAGCGGCACCAGCGCTGGCTCCGCCGCGACATCCCGCACCTCGCGATCGTGTTCGGCGACCGCACGGCGACGATCGGACCGTTCGTCGAACCGGGAAAGAGTCCGTGCCTCGGCTGCGTCGACCGCCGGCGCACCGATGACGACCCGGATTGGCCCGCGATGGCGTGCCAGCTCAGCACCCGCCCGGTGCGACACGAGACGAGTCTCGTCAGCAGCACCATCGCATCCATCGCAGCCTGGCGGGTGGTCGACCGGGTGCTGGACAATGCCCGGAGCCTCAGCGCCCGCAGCATCGCCGTCGACTACGGGACCGGTGTCACGACCGAGCGGGAGCACCTGCCGCACGAGGAGTGCGGGTGCCGAGCTCTGCCAGGAACCGGGACGGCTGACGTGCCGCTGCGCGGCCGCCCAGATTTCCGGCCTGGGACCAGCTGAGGCGCAACCGGCGCCGAGCGCGCGTGATTCCCACGTACAGCAGCCGGCGCTCCTCGTCGATCTGCTCGAAGGTCTTGGCGTAGCTGATCGGCACGAGACCCTCGTTGAGTCCGACGAGGTGCACGGACTCCCACTCCAGGCCCTTCGCGGAGTGCAGGGTCGCCAGGGTCACGGCCGAGAGCGTCGGCTCGTGCTGCCCGGCCTGGCGCACGAGCAGTTCGTCGGTGAAGCGGCGGAAGGTCGTGCCCTCCGGCGCTTGGTCGACGAGGCCCATGATCGCGTTGAGCGACTCCCAGCGGTCGCGCACCGCTCCGCGGGCTTCGGGCGCCTGCTGTGTCCAGCCGAGGGAGCGCAGCACGTCGCTGACCGATTTGAAGAGCGGCTCGTCGCCGATCGAGACGCTCGCCGCGCGCAGTGACATGATCGCCTGGCGCACCTCGGAGAGGTCGAAGAAGCGTTTGGCGCCGCGGATCTGGTAGCTGATGCCGAGGTCGCCGAGCGCCTGCTCGATCGCGGCGGCCTGCACGTTCACGCGGTAGAGCACCGCGATGTCCTCGGGTTTGGCGCCCGCCGCGAGCTCTGCGGCGACCGCCTGAGCGACACCGCGTGCCTCGGCCCGATCGTCGGGGTACGCGATCGGCTCCGGCACATCGGATGCAGCCGATCCCTCCTGCGCGCGCTCGACCGCCGAGTGCAGGGTGAGGGCACCCGAGCGACCGCGCATCAGCCGGTTGGCGGCATCCACGACATCCGGGGTCGACCGGTAGTTCTGTTCGAGCCGCACGACGGTGGCTCCCGGATGCGCGCGCTCGAAATCGAGCAGGTACTCGCTGCGAGCGCCGGCGAACGAGTAGATGGTCTGACTCGCGTCACCCACCACGCAGAGATCGCGGCGCCCGCCGAGCCAGAGGTCGAGGAGCTGCTGCTGCAGCGGCGAGACATCCTGGTACTCGTCGACGACGAAGAACCGGTACTGCTCCCGCACCTGCATGGCGACCGCCGGCTCGATCTCGATCATTCCCGCGCAGGCGAGCAGCACATCCTCGAAGTCGAACTGCTTGCGCTCGTCTTTCAGGTCTTCGTACGTCTGCAGCATCAGCAGGAGCTGTTCGGCGGTCAGGGTGCCGGGAATGGTCCGTGCGGGGACCCGGCCCGCGTACTGCTCGATGCTCAACCCCGACACCTTGCGCCACTCCACCTCGGCGGCGATGTCGCGCAGGGTGGCCGTGTCGAGCTTGAGTCCCAGCCGCTCCGCCGCGTGGCCGAGGATGCGCCCCTTGCTGTCGAGCACGCTCGGAAGGTTGCCGCCGACGACCTGTGGCCAGAAGAAGTTGAGCTGCGACAGCGCGGCGGCGTGGAACGTGCGTGCCGCGACTCCCCCGGCGCCCAGCTGACGCAGCCTGCCGCGAAGCTCGGCCGCCGACCTGTTGGTGAAGGTCAGAGCCATCACGCGGTTCGGCGCATACGCCCCGCTGGCGACACCGTAGGCGATGCGGTGCGTGATCGCTCTGGTCTTGCCCGTTCCCGCACCGGCGAGGATGCACACCGGCCCGAGCAGCGCCTCTGCCGCGACCCGCTGCTGGGCGTCGAGGCCGTCGAGGAGGCTCTCCGGCGTCACGGTGCGACCGGTGCCTCGTCGAGCGATCCGCCGTACCAGTCCTCGATCAGGGCGCGGGCGATCGAGGAGCGTCCGGGCAGGATGATCTGCTCCCGCGCCGCCCAGAGCTCTTCTCGGCTGAACCAGCGGAGGTCGAGGATCTCCTCGCCGTCCGGATCGAGCGCGTCCGCGGGCTGGTCGTCGGCGAGTCGCGCCGTGAAGCCGACCATGACCGAAGCGGGGAACGGCCAGGGCTGCGACCCCTTGTATTGCGCATCCACCACCCGCACGCCGGCCTCCTCGAAGATCTCACGCTCGACGGCGGACTCGAACGACTCCCCCGGCTCGACGAAACCGGCGAGCAGCGAGTAGCGCGAGTTCTCCCACATCGCGTTCGAGCCGAGCAGCAGCCGGTCGTCCGCGTCGAGCACGGTGACGATTACCGCCGGGTCGGTGCGGGGGAAGATCTGGGAGCCGTCTTCGAAGCACTTGCGCACCCACCCGGCCTCCTCGACGACGGTCGGCGTTCCGCACCGCGGGCAGTGCGTGTGCGAGGCGTGCCAGTTGGCGATCGCAAGCGCCTCCGTGAAGAGACCGGCGTCGCGGTCGCTCAGCGCAGTGGCGACGGTGCGCAGGTTGCCCCAGCGCGACTCATCGGGTTCGAGTTCGATCGCAGCCGCATCCGTGAGCACCTCGAGCACCACTGCGGTGCCTGCGGGCTCCTTCTCGGTCGCCGTCAGCGTGCGCCCGAGATAGACGCGCACCAGCGCGGCCGATACGTCATCGACGGGAAGCAGCTCCAATTCGGCGGTGCCCGGGCCGGATGATCCCCAGCCGTCGGCCGCGGGCGTCGCCGCCTCGACGCTGTCCGGCGTGAGCAGCGCGCGACCCTTCCAGAGCGGCAGCACGCGTGTTCCCGGCTCCTCCCACAACTCGTCGAACAGCGCCGGCCGCGACCGCGCGACGTGGTCCCGGTCGACAGAATGACGGGAAAGAGGCAGGGAAGCGAGAGGGATGCTCGACATAGGGGTCCTTTCAAGGCGTGGCGAACAGACCCACGCGGGGAAGCCATTTAACCTAGGTGCATGGCCAGATCCCATCTCACTCTAGCCGCGCTGGCCACCTCGGCCGTCGCTGGACTCGAGGTCTCCGGTGCCCGCAGCTTCAGCCAGGGCGGGGCGGCCGAATACGACTCCGCGCTGCTGAACGGGCGTGACGGGCAGACGTACATCATCCGCGTTCCCACCTCTCAGGCCGCCGAGACGGAGCAGAGCGCCGATCTCGTCGCACTGCGCGCGCTCACCACGGGCATCCGCAGCCGCCTGCCGTTCGACGTGCCCGCCTACCGGGGTCAGACACCGATCGGCGGCACCCGTGCCCTGGTCTACGAATTCCTCCCCGGCCACCACATCGAGGTCGACGACGTTCCGCCCGGTGACGGACTCGCCGGCTCCATCGGTCACGCGATCGCGGCCATCCACACGCTTCCCACCAACTTCGTCGGCGAGGCCGGGCTTCCCGTGCTGAGTGCGAGCGAATCGCACACGGCGACGACATCGCTCATCGAGCAGTCGGCATCGACCGGCCTGCTCCCCAGCGCCCTGCGCGACCGCTGGCGCGACGCATCCGCCGACACCTCGCTCTGGCAGTTCCAGCCGACCGTGATCAACGGCGCACTGACGGTCGATTCGTTCCTCGTCGAAGAGGAATCGGTCACCGCTGTGCTGGGCTGGTCGGCTCTGCGAGTGGGCGACCCGGCCCGCGACCTGCACTGGCTCCTCGCCATGAACCCCGACGCCACCGAGGGTGCCCTCGGGGCGTACGCGTCGACGCGCCAGGTCGCCACCGACCGGCAGTTCACGCAGCGGGCGATGCTCTACGCAGAGCTCGAGGTCGCCCGCTGGCTGCTGCACGGACGCGAAGTGCGCAACCAGTCGATCGTCGACGACGCGGTGAGCATGCTCGATGGTCTCGTGGATCGCGTCCACACCAACTCCGCGACCCCTCTATCGACCGCGACCGGCCCGATCATGGCCATCGACGACGTGGAGGCGATGCTCGACCGCACCCCCGGCGACAGGAACTCGGACGATTACGGTCACGCGGGCGGCATGAAGCCCGTGGTCGACGACCAGAGCGAGCGCAACTCCTCCTCGGAGTAGATGCGCTCCGGACGCACGACCCGGTCGTCGGCAACGAAGTAGAAGACGGCGTCGATGAGCTCGGGATCCACACCCTTGTACCGCGCGAACGCGAGCCGGTACAGCGCCAACTGCAGCTGCTTGCTTTCGAGATCGTCGGCATCCCGTGGCGCCTTGCCCGTCTTCCAGTCGACGATCTGATACGAGTGGATGCCATCGTCGGCCGGATAGACGGCGTCGAGCTTGCAGACCACGACCTGGTCGGCGAGCGTGATGTGGATCTCGATCTCCACCTCGTCGGGACGGCGGTCGGCCCACTCGCTCGCCGCGAAGGTGCGCTGCAGGGCGGCGAGGGCCTCGGCCTCGAGCGGCTCCCCCGCCGGATCGTCGAGCTCCGCCGCCGTGGCGTCGATCACGTCCGACGCACCGCCGACGGTACCGTAGCGCTGCTCGACCCAGCCGTGGAAGAGCGTGCCCAACCGCGTCTGCCGATACGGCCTCTCGGGCATCGGGCGGCGAAGTGCCGACGCGACGGAACCGGGGTCGGTGACATAGTCCTTGAAGCGGGACGCCGGGATGCGCGTCGGCAGTTCCACGAGCTGTGCTTCCGCCGCCCGGCGCGCGCGCTCGGCGAGGAGCAGATCGATGTCGTCCGCGTACACACCGCCGCCGCGAGACCCGCGATCCATGGCCGAACGCACGGCCGCGGCCGCGGCGACGACACGCTCCCGTCGTGAACCGAGCGGGTCGAGCGGCCACGACACCGTCTGGGTGGCGAGCGCATACGGGTTCTCGTCGGGCTCGTCGCACGCGGGGAACGCATCGTCGGCCAGCAGTCCCGCCGCCTGCAGCTCCAGCAGGAATGCGCCGGGGCCGCGCGGCTTCGTCTGCGTCGACCAGTACGATCCGGACAACAGCAGGCTCTGCCGTGCCCGGGTCACCGCGACGTAGACGAGTCGCCGCTGTTCGGCCGCGTGGCGGTCGACGACCTCCTGCTCGAAGGCTTTCACGGCCTCGTCGACGTCTTTCTGGGTCTCGGCCGTGCGCCAGGCGAGCAGGGGCAGCTCGATCGCGTCGCCCCGGAACTCGTACGGCAGCTCGCCGAACGCCAGCCAGCCCTTCTTGCTGAGCGGGCCACCGGGAAGTTCGCCCTCCACCATTCTGGGTACGGCCACCACGTCCCACTCGAGGCCCTTCGAACCGTGGATCGTCAGGATCTGCACGGTCCCCGGCTCCGGTTCCTCGCTTCGCGGCGCGAGGTTGTCGCGCCGCTCGGCCTCGGCCAGCCAGGACAGGAACGAGCCCAGTGTCGCCTGTTCGTCGCTCGCCAGATAGGAGGAGACCTGCTCGGCGAAGGCGTCGAGGCTGGCCTGTCCGAGCTGGGCCGACTCGTTCGCCGCGACCTCGATGTCGAGCAGCAGTTCCTGCTGCACCAGAGTGACGAGATCGAGCAGGTCGAGGCCGACCCGGGAGCGCAGGTAGTCGAGGCGGCGGCCCGCGGCGCGCATCCGGTCGAGCCCGATCGTGCTGAAACCGGCCAGCTGGCTGTGGCCATCGGGCGCATCGACCACGAAGTCGAGCGCATCCACCAGCGACGCGGATTCGTCTCCCGCGACCGACTGCCGCAGCCGTTCGCGCACAGCCGGGTCGAGTTCTCGGAAGCGGTGGTCACGTGCCGCCAGCCAGGAGGCGACGCCACGGAGCGCGGCGATGTCCTTCGGGCCGATCCGCCAGCGCGCGCCCGTGAGAACCCGGATCAGCTCGGATCCGGCAGTCGGGTCGTGCATGACCCGCATCGCACTCACGAGGTCGGCGATCGCAGGCTGCTCGAGCAGTCCCCCGAGCCCGAGCACGTGGAACGGGATGCCGCGTTCGGCCAGGGCGGCGGTGAACGGGTCGATCTTCTTGAGCGAGCGGCACAGCAGCGCGGCACTCGGACCACGACCCTCGTCGTCCCGCTGCGCAAGACGTTCGGCGAGCCAGTCTGCGACGACGGCCGCTTCGTCGGCGACCGTCTGCTCGAAGCGCGTGTCCAGTCGCCCCGGCTCGGCGCCCGGGCGCGGTTCGAGGCGCTCGACGTGAACCGGGGACCCCTCCGAGAGCGGCCCGACGAGCGCATTCGCTGCATCCAGGACCCGGGTGGGATTGCGCCAGCTGGTCGAGAGCGCATACTCGGCGGCACCGTCCGGGGCCCCGGTGAAGTCGAGCGAGAAACGCCCCAGGTTGGCCGCGCTCGCACCGCGCCACCCGTAGATCGACTGGTGCGGGTCGCCGACAGCCATCACCGCCTGACCGGCGAAGAGCCGGGAGAGCAGCAGCGTCTGCACCACGGACGTGTCCTGGTATTCGTCGAGGAGGATCACCCGGTAGCGCTGGCGATAGTCGTCGACGACGCCGGGCAGCTTCTCGCTCACCCGCAGTGCGAGTGCGACCTGATCGGAGTACTCGACGAACCCGCGGCGCACCTTCTCGGACGAGAACTGCTCGGCCAGGTCGAGGAGGGGCGGAAGCGAACCGACGACTGCGATCGCATCGCGAACGGACTTGTACGCCTCCTTGACCTGCCGACTGCCGGTCGGCAGGTCGACCACGCCGGCGAAGGACTGGATCATCCGCTCCACCTCGGCGGGCTCGGCGACGTTCTCACTGAGCGCCCTGCTGAGTGCGATGACCGCGCTCGTCACGACGTCGACGCTCTTCTCCAACTCGACCAGCCGGTCGTCGGTGCTCGTGACCACCAGCCGCCGGGCGATCTGCCAGGCCGAGGCCTCGCTCAGCACGGCCGACTCGGGTTCGCGACCGATCAGCAGCGCGTTCTCGCGGAAGATCGCGTTCGCGAACGCGTTGTACGTGGCGACCGTCGGCGCGTCGAAGGGATCGAACTCGAGGTCGGTGAGCCCGGAGGCCACGAGCTGCTCGATGCGCTTGCGGATGCGCAGCGCCAGCTCCCCCGCGGCCTTTCGGGTGAAGGTCAGGCCGAGGATCTCCGGAACCCGCACGTGCCCGTTGGCCAGCAGCCACACCACGCGGTTGGCCATCGTCTCGGTCTTTCCGCTGCCGGCACCGGCCACGACGATCGCCGGTCCGAGAGGCGCCTCGATCACCGCCTGCTGCTGCGCGGTCGGCGAGGGCAGTCCCAGAACCTCGGCGATCCTCACCGCGCTGAGCTGCCGGCCGCCGACACGGGGCTCCGGATGCGCGCGCTCCTGGGCCAGCGCGAGCTCCACGAGGTCGAACGCCTCCTCAACGTCCCAGTCGAGCAGACCGTCGAGACCCTCGTCAGTGGTGTTCTCCTCGGTCATGCGCTCACCGCTGGCACCAGGTGGATGCGGTACTCGTATGCGGCATGCGGGTCGCGCTCCTCCAGGTTCAGCACCGCGAGGAAGGTGCTGTCGGCCATGCCGCCGGCCGCTGCGGCCACGCGCTCGCGCAGCCGCTGGAGCCCGTCGTCGTCCTGACGCTCCTGCACCACCTCGCGATAGTTCTTGCCGCGGGTGCCCGTGCTCACGAAGAGCAGCTTGGCCCCTCCGGAGGGGAGCTGCGCATCCTCGGATCGCTCGATCGCGCCGTGTTCGAGCGCAAGCTGGTATGCGCCGAGCTGAGCGTGCTCGGCCACCTTGGCCGCCGACGGCACCGTCTTGCCCGTCTTCAGGTCGACGATCACGATGGTTCCCTCCGGGGTGCGCTCGACACGGTCGATCGTGCCGGTGACGAGCGCCTGCCCCAGCTCGAGCTGGAACTGGCCCTCGGAACCGAGCAGCACGCCCCCGGCGCGATCGAAGTCGCGCAGATACTCGGAGAGCCCTTCCGTCAGCCGTCGGGTGCGCCGCCGCTCCTTTTCCTCAAGCCACGGCGATTCGAACTGGAGCTCGCCCCAGCGCCGTTCGACGCCCTCCCAGATGTGCTCGACGCTGAGATCGCCCTCGGGTTCGGTGCTCACCTGCTCCATCACGGCATGCACCACCGTGCCGATTCCGGCCGCCAGCCCGCTCGGCGACGACGCCATCGCATCCACGAACCAGGCGAGCGGGGACTTCTCGTAGGTCTCGAGGCGAGACGGCGACACCCGCACGCGTGCCTCCGGGTCGGTCAGATCGACGAGAGGTTCGTCGGTGGAGGGCTCGATCAGCCCGTACCACTCGGCGGGATCGGCGCCTTCGACCGCGGACACGGCGAGCCTCGCCAAGGCGTCGGCCGCATCCGGGGACCCGGCGGTCACCAGCCGCCGGCGCAAGCGACCGACCATCCCACGCAGGGAGAGCGGATGCGCAGAGTCGTCGGTGTCGTGCACCGCGTTCTCACCCGCGAGCCGCAGGAACGGCGACGGCTGCTCGTCGTCGTTCGCCGTGGCGGTGAGGATCACCTGTCCGCGGGCGCGCGAGACGGCGAGCGCGAACATCCTCAGCTCGTCGCCCATCACCTGGGCCCGCTCGTCGCCGGTCACGGATGCTGTGCCCGCGGCGACCTCGCCCAGCTCCTGCGGGTGCAGCAGCGATCCCCGAAGCCGCAGGTTCGGCCAGACGCTCTCCTGCAGACCCGCGACGGCGACCACTTCGAACTCGGCACCGATCGTGGCGCTCGGCGTGCACACCAGCACCGCATCGGAGGTCGTCTGGGCCGCGAGGGTGTCTTCGGGCACCTCGGCGTCGAGGAGTTCGCGCACGAACAGGGCGGCCGGTTTTTCGGGGTAACGCTCCACGAAACGGCGGGCAGCCGTGAAGAGCGCGACGACGCCGTCGAGGTGCCGGTTCGCCTCGTCGGCGACGATGCCGCTGCGCTCGGACTGCTCGAGCCAGCGCTTCGCCAAGCCGCTGCGCTCCCAGGCCTGCCAGAGCAGTTCCTCCACGGTGGCGCCCTCGGCTGCCTTCTCGCTGCCCGAATGCAGGGTCTCGGCAAGCCGCGCGGCACGCCGGGCGGGAGACGAGTCGATGGTCGCGAACCGCCCGGGAGCGCCGAGAGCCTCCACGAGCAACTCGTCGGCGGGGCGGTTGCCCCCTCCGGCGAGCTCCTCTTGCCGCAGGGCGAGGCGCAACCGGCGCAGACTCACGCCGTCGAGGCCGCCGAACGGCCCGACGAGGAGGTCGGCCGCCAGCGCAGCGGTCAGCTCGACCGAGCCCAGTTCGACGCCGATCACGGTGAGCAGTTGACGGGCGGCGAAGTCGTCGCGGAGGGCCCGCCCCGCGACCGAGGTCTTGGTCGGAACCTCGGCCACCGCGAGCGCCCTGGCCAGCGGAGGCACGCGGGCGCCGGAGCGCACCACAACGGCCATCCGGCCCCACGGGACACCGTCGAGCAAGTGCCGTTCGCGAAGTTTGCGCGCCAGACGCGCCGACTCCGCGGGGGCCGAGGTCGCTTCGATGCAGACGATCTGGGGCACACCGGCCTCCTGGCCCGGTCGCCCCGCCTCGGCGAGTCGCTGCACGCCTGCCGCGGCAGTACCGATCCGCTCGGTCACGGCCGACGTCAGTGCGCGCAGTGCGGGCGACTGCCGGTGAGCCGTGGCGAGCACGAAGCGCGTGACGGGAACGCCGAGTCGCACATCCAGCTGCCCGAGGGCCGAGGCTTCGGCACCGCGGAAGGCCGTCGACGCGACGTCCGGGTCGCCGAACGCCACCACGGCGACACCGCGCGCGGCGAATGCCCGCAAGAGCGAGAGGGTGGCGACGGTCGCCTCCTGCAGGTCGTCCACGAGGATCAGCCGGAGCCGCCCCAGCGCCCCGTCGCGGGTGACGATGGTGACAGCGTTGTCGATCAGCTCCGCCGAATCGACGAACGAGTCGCGGTAGTTCGCCACCACCTCGCGGTACTCGCGGATGAAACGCGCGGCGGCCCGCCACTCGGGATGGTCCGCGATCGCGCCGAGCTCGGAGAGCCTGCCGGGGCTCACGCCGTGCTCGACGCAGCGGGCCATCAGCTCGCGCAGCTCGGTTCTGAAGCCCCGGAGGGTGCGCACCTCTTCGCCGAGCGGATCGGGCCAGACCGGCCCCGTGCCGTCTTCGATGTGACCGGCCAGCAGCTCGGCGATGATCTGATCCTGCTCGCCGCCCGTCAGCAGCCGTGGCGGTTCCGTCGCGGTGGCGCGAGCCCGCTCGCCCACGATCTGGAAGGCGAGGGAGGTCGCGGTGCGCGCCAGCGGTCCGACGGTGGGCACAGCGATTCGCAGGGCGATGCGGTCGCGCAAGCGCGTCGCCGAGGAGCGGGATGCGGTGAGAGCGAGCACCTCATCCGTCGCGTATCCGCGGCCCAGCACCCGCTCCGCCAGCACCTCCACCAGCGCCGTGGTCTTCCCTGTTCCCGGCGCACCGAGCACCGCCGCGGACTGCCCGTCGGAGAGCATCAGCACGCGCTGCTGGGACTCGTCGAGCACCAGGTCGATCGGGTCGCCGGCCGCCGTCGGGCGAGGCAGGAAACCACGGATCGTCATGACTAGAACGGTACCGGCGTCCGCCGACAGAGAACGTGTCGCAGCGCCGTGAGCCGAGTGTCGTAGTCTGAACTCACACCGCCGGTACAGAGTCGAAAGGCACCACACGTGGAGATCCGCATCGGAATCGTCAACGCTCCCCGCGAGCTCAGCTTCGAATCGACCCAGACGGTCGACGAGATCGCGGAGCAGGCGCAGGCCTCGCTCACCAGCGGCACCGGATTCCTCCGCCTGACCGACGACAAGGGCAAGGTCTACCTCGTTCCCGTCGCAGGTGTCGCCTACATCGAGATCGGCAGCGACGAGTCGCGTCGCATCGGCTTCGTCGGCTAGGGCTCCGTCGTGGAACTCCTCTTCGTCGCGCTCGGCGGCGCCATTCTCGGGCTCGGCGCACGCTACCTGCTGCCGGGGCGCCACACGCACGGCGCGGTTCTGGTCCCCGCCATCGGAGTCATCGTGGCGAGCGTCCTCTGGGTCGCCCTCACCTGGGCCGGCCTCGCCTGGAACGGCGGCTGGATCTGGTGGATCACGCTCGGCGGCACCGCCGTGGCGGTAGTCGTCATCGACCTGCTGATCGGCCGCGTCCGGAATCACAGCGACGAGCGTATGCTCGCCAACTTGACCAAAGGTGCGATCGCGCGCTGACCGGCGCTAGGCGGTGAGGCCCAGCGCGTCCATCCGGCGCGTGTGCGCAGCGATCAGCTCGGTGAAGATCGGCTCGATACGCTGATCATCGGTCGCGGCGTTGCCCGAGAGGTGCAGTGCCGAACGGGCCACGAGTAGAGTGTCGCCGACGAGGCGTCGCCCCCACAGCGCCAGCCGGGACGAGAGCTTCGGGTCGGCGCCGATGGCGTCGCGGAGGACGTCCATCAGGCCCTCCTGGCCGCCGTCCGACCCGAGCAGGTGCGCTATCCGCGGCCCGACATCGCCCGGCAGACCGGCGGCGAGACGGATGAAGAAGTCGTCGAGGAGCCCGCTCGTCACGAGGACGGCGAGCAGCGTCTCCTGCCAGTCGACTCCGGTCGTGAGCGCGGTGAACCCCTCGATCTCGTCGGCGAAGGCCTGCATGACGTCGGCGGGATCGTCACCGCGCCGGCGGATCTCCGCGACGATGCCCTGGTGCTTCGACAGCGAGGCGCCGGCGCTGGCCGACACCTTCTCCTTCGCGGCGAGGTCGTCGACCTCGCCGACCACGCGGGACAGGGTCTGGAACGCTTCGAGCTGAAGGTAGGCGGCCTGCCCCAGATACGGGAGCAGATCGGGCATCACCTCGGCCAAGTCGACCCTCGTCGCCGCCGTCGGGGTGTCCCGCGAAGTGAGACGCGGAAGCTCGACCGGAGGCCGGCGTCGGGATAACCAGGTTGCCACGTACAGCAGTGTAACGGGGAGCGTCCGGTAAGCTTGATATGCCGTCGGCGATGGAACGACGGCCCTACGCCTGAGAAGAGAACAGGGCGTAGACCCATCCGCTTCTCAATCGACAGGCATATCTTCGTGACTTTTTCCGAACTCAATATCGATCAGGACATGGTCGACGCCCTCGCCAACAAGGGCATCATCGAACCGTTCCCCATTCAGGCTCAGACCATTCCGCTCGCACTCGACGGGCAAGACATCATCGGCCAGGCCAAGACGGGAACCGGCAAGACCTTCGGCTTCGGCCTCCCGATCATCCAGCGTCTCGGCCTCCACCCGGAGCCCGGCGTGCAGGCGCTCGTCGTGGTCCCCACCCGCGAGCTGTGCGTGCAGGTCTTCGAAGACCTCTCGCAGGCGGCGGAGAACCGCAACACCAGTGTCGTGGCGATCTACGGCGGAAAGGCCTACGAAGGCCAGATCGCCCAGCTCAAGTCCGGCGCTCAGATCGTCGTCGGCACCCCCGGACGACTGCTCGACCTCGCAAGCCAGCGCCTGCTGAACCTCGGCAACGTTCGCGAGATGGTGCTCGACGAGGCCGACAAGATGCTCGACCTCGGCTTCCTCGCCGACATCGAGAAGCTGTTCGCGCAGACCCCGGCCACCCGCCACACGATGCTCTTCTCGGCGACCATGCCGGGGCCGATCGTCGCCCTGGCCCGCCGATTCATGACGCGACCGATCCACATCCGCGCCACCGACCCCGATGAGGGCCAGATCCAGGCGAACATCAAGCACCTCGTCTACCGGGCTCACTCGCTCGACAAAGACGAGGTCGTCGCGCGGATCCTGCAGGCCGAAGGGCGAGGCAAGACCGTCGTCTTCACCCGCACCAAGCGCGCCGCGGCCAAACTG
The DNA here is from genome assembly GCF_042882245.1 of Leifsonia sp. NPDC058230. Lineage (NCBI taxonomy): Bacteria > Bacillati > Actinomycetota > Actinomycetes > Micrococcales > Microbacteriaceae > Leifsonia > Leifsonia sp. NPDC058230. Next base: position 236,605 of record NZ_JBHVWM010000002.1, read on the forward strand.
GTCGAAGAGCTCAACGACCGCGGCTTCAACGCTGCTGCGGTGCACGGAGACCTCAACCAGGAGCAGCGCGAACGCGCCATGGCCGCCTTCAAGGCCGGCAAGAAGGACATCCTCATCGCGACGGATGTGGCGGCACGCGGTATCGACGTCGACGACGTCACCCACGTGATCAACCACACCATCCCCGACGACGAGAAGACCTACCTGCACCGCGCGGGCCGCACGGGCCGCGCCGGCAAGACCGGAATCGCCGTCACCTTCGTGGACTGGGAAGACCTCCACAAGTGGGCGCTCATCAACCGTGCCCTCGAGTTCGGTCAGCCCGAGCCGACCGAGACCTACTCCTCGTCACCGCACCTCTTCAGCGACCTCGACATCCCCACGGGCTCGAAGGGCCGCCTCAAGAGCACGCCCACCGTCAAGGCGCCCGCCGCAGACGGTGCGCCGCGTCGTCAGGGCGGCTCGGGAACGAACCCCGCCTCCGACTCCTCGCGGTCAGGCGGGAACGACAGCAGCGGTCAGCGCCGTCGCCGCACCCGCGGCGGCCGCCCGGCGGGAACCGCCGGCGGTGACACGGCGCCAGCGGGCGAGCCGACACAGGCTGCCGGAACCCATGACGGCGGCGGCTCCGAGCACCACGACGGCAACAGCGCGCCGCGCCGTCGTCGCCGCTCGCGCGGTGGCGCCCCGGCGGCACCCGCCAACTGAGCGCCCGACTCGCGCACGCGGTACCGCGCGAGGTCAGTACCAGTTGTGGCTGACCTCGTGCGCCCAGGCTCCGCACGGTGAACCGTAACGGCCTTCGATGTAGGTGAGTCCCCAGTTGATCTGGGTGTCGGCGTTCGTCAGCCAATCAGGGCCGGCCGACGACATCTTGCTCGGCGGCAGGGCCTGCGCGATGCCGTACGCGTCGCTCGACGGGTTGACCGCGTTCGCACGCCATCCCGATTCCTTGTTCCAGAGGCGCACGAGGCAGCTCATCTGGTCGGAACCCCAGCCGTAGGCGGGGAGCTGACTCGAGGCATACGCCTGTGCCGCCGCAGGATTGACGGTCATACCGGTGGGCGCCGACACCCAGCCGGCGCCCGCTCCCCCGCCCCCGTTGGACGCCTGCGCGTCGGCAGCCGCCTTGGCGACCCCCTGGGCGTACGCCTGCTCCACCGATGCCGCGGTGTTCTTCAGCGACGCGAGCTGCGCATACAGCGTCGTCGCGTGCTCCTGCTGGCTGGCCAGCTCCGCCTCGGCGGCGACCTCGGCGGCTTTCGCGCTGTCGAGGGCGGTCTTCGCCTTGGCGGCGAGCTGATCCCTGACCCTCTGCGCCGACGCCGCTTGAGCGCTCAACGAGTCGGCGAGGTTCTTCTGTTCGTCTGCGGCGGCGAACAGCTTGCTGGAGTCGGCGCCGAGCTTGGCGACCGCCCCCAGTTGGTAGAGCAGCGTGTCGGCGGACTGAGAATCGTCGCTGGTGAGCAGGAGCCTCAGCGAGTAGTCGGACCCGCCCGCACGACCCAGCTGCTCTGCCAGCCTGCCGCTCTGCGCACGCAACGTCGCTGCTTCGGCTTTCGCCGCATCCGCCCGGGTCCGCAGGTCGGCGGCCTTGGCCGTCGCCTTCTGCAGGCTGAGCTCGGCCAGCCCGTACTCGCCCGCGCGCTTGACCGCGAGGTCGGCTGCCGCATTGGAGGCGGCCTGGAGTCCGTCGAGGAGGCCATTGATCCGGTCGACTTGGGACTGCGTCGCGGCCGCGTTCGCTTTGGCCGCTTGCACGTCGCCCCACGACGGGTACGAGGTGGCCGCAGCGGCCGGTCCGGCGACGCCCGCCGTCACGAGTGCGGCAGCGAGCACCGTCACAACCGCGCCGACCCTCCAGGTCATCCGTCGCACGCACACCTCGCTCTATCGCCCCGATTCAGGCTAGCGAGGAATCTCACGAGGCGTAGAAGGGCGCCGCGCCTGTCGCTTCTTCGATGATGCGGTCGAGCACCTCAGGCCGGGTGGTGTTCTCTCCCAGACGGTTGGGCTTGCCCGAGCCGTGGTAGTCGCTGGAACCCGTGATCGCCAGGCCGAAACGGTCGGCGAGCTCGTGCAGCCGCACCTTGCCGTCCTCGGTGTTCTCGCGGTGATCGATCTCCAGTCCGAAGAGGCCGCCCTTCACGAGACGGGCCAGCCTGTCCTCCGGGATCACCCGGCCCCGGCCACCGGTCCCCGGATGCGCGAGCACCGGCACGCCGCCGGCACCGCGGATGAGCCGCACCCCGGTGAGTGGATCCGGTGCGTAGTGCGGGATGTAGTAGCCCGCCCGCCAGTGCAGGATACCCGCGAAGGCGGCGCTGCGGTCGGGGGCGAGCCCCCGGGCGACGAGGGCATCGGCGATGTGCGGACGGCCGACGGTCGCACCGTCCGTCGCCTGGGCCATCACGTCGTCCCAGGTGATGTCGTAGTCCTTGGAGATCGCGCGCACCATGTCCTCGGCGCGTTTCAGCCTGCCCGTGCGGATGCGCTCCGTCTCAGCCACGAGCGCCTCGTTCGCCGGGTCGAACAGGTAGCCGAGCATGTGCACGCTGGCGAATTCGATGCGGGTGCTCAGCTCCATGCCCGGGATGACGGTGACCCCGACCTCGACACTGGCCGCAGCCGCATCCAGCCACCCCGCCGTCGAGTCGTGGTCGGTGATAGCGACGGTTCCGAGCCCGGCCGCCGCCGCAGCGCGAACCAGTTCGCCGGGCGTCTCCGTGCCGTCGGAGACGCTCGAATGGGTGTGCAGATCGATGGGACCCCGGAAGCGTCGCGCATCAGCCATGCAGTCCATCCTAGGAGTGGAAGAATGGGAGCCATGTCTTCGCAGTCGACCAGCCAGCAGACCACGCCCACCGACGAGCCCCGGGCCACGAGCAATCGCTCGACCACCCCGCGCTCCGAAGGGTTCAAGGAGTACATCGCCAGCGGCTGGGCCGACCGGGCGGAACCCGTCCCCGTCGCTCGCGAGCAGGCTGCGTTCGCGGCCGCCCGCCGTGCGCGCATCTCCGAGCTCTACCAGGGCAAGCGGCTCGTCATCCCCGCGGGCTCGCTCGCGCAGCGCTCGAACGACACCGACTACCCGTTCCGCGCCCACTCCGCTTTCGCGCACCTCACCGGATGGGGTTCCGACTCCGAGCCCGGCTCCGTTCTCGTGCTCGAACCGACGCCGGCAGGCCACGATGCCACCCTCTACTTCCGCGAACGGGCCGGGCGCGACTCCGACGAGTTCTACGCGAATCCCGAGATCGGCGAGTTCTGGATCGGCCCGCGCCCCTCTCTCGCGCAGGTCGCGGGCGACCTCGCCCTCCCGACCCGCGGCATCGCCGAGCTGACCGGGGTCATCGACGCGTCCGACGCGAACACTGTGATCCTCCGTGAGGCGGATGCGGCGCTCACCGACCAGATCGACGCCCTCCGCCTCGTGGAGGCCGGCGACGACGCGAGCGCGGAGGACCACGACGACGACGACCGGCTCGCCCGCGACCTGTCCGAGCTGCGTCTCGTCAAGGACTCGTACGAGGTCGCGGAACTGCGGGCGGCCGTCGATGCGACCGCGCGCGGTTTCGACGACGTGATCGGCGATCTGGATCGCATCACGGCTCACCCGCGGGGCGAGCGTCTCGTCGAGGGCGTGTTCTACGGACGTGCGCGCGCCGACGGGAACGCGGTCGGCTACGACACGATCGCCGCGAGCGGGCCGCACGCGTGCATCCTGCACTGGACGCGCAACGACGGCCCCGTGGTTCCAGGCGACCTGATCCTCCTGGATGCGGGCGTCGAGGTCGACAGCTACTACACGGCCGACATCACCCGCACGTTCCCGGTCAACGGCACATTCAGCGAGACGCAGCGTCTGGTGTATGAGACGGTGCGCGAGGCTGCGGATGCGGCATTCGCGATCGTGCGCCCGGGCATCCGGTTCCGCGAGATCCACGCGACGGCGATGGAGGTCATCGCTCGCCGCACCGCGGAGTGGGGCCTGCTCCCGGTGACGGCCGAGGAGGCCCTCGAAGCGGACAACCAGCAGCACCGCCGCTACATGGTGCACGGCACGAGCCACCACCTCGGCCTCGACGTGCACGACTGCGCGCAGGCCCGCAAAGAGCTCTACATCGACGGCATCCTGCAGCCGGGGATGACGTTCACCATCGAGCCCGGTCTCTACTTCCAGCCCGACGACCTGACGGTTCCCGAGCGGTTCCGGGGCATCGGTGTTCGCATCGAGGACAACATCCTGGTCACGGAGGACGGCGCCGAGAACCTCTCGATCGCCATCCCGCGCACGGCCGATGACGTCGAGGCGTGGGTGCAGCGACTGAGCTGACCCGTCGGCCCGCTCGCCCGAACGAGGGGTCGCAACACGCCGTGCGGCGACCACCGCGCGCGGCGTGTTGCGACCCCTCGTTCGGGCGCGCGAGTCGGGCCGGAGAGCGCCCGCAGCCGAATCGGGCCCGGCCCGCGCCCGCGGGTCAGAAGATCCGCAGGCCGATCTCTGCCGGGGCGGCCAGCAGCTGCTCGATCTCGTCATCGAGACGCACCAGCGTCACGGATGCTCCGGCCATGTCGAGCGACGTGCAGTACTCCCCCACATAGCTACGCCCGACCGTGATGCCGCGAGCGGCCAGCTGCTTGTGGGCGTGGCGGTAGGCGATGTACAGCTCGCTGATCGGCGTGCCGCCCAGCCCGTTGACCATCAGCGCCACTCGGTCTCCGCTCACGTACGGCAGGTCGGCGATCACCGGCTCGAGAAGCTCGTCGACGAGAGCGTCAGCGGGTTCGATCTTCGCTCGGCGGCGTCCGGGCTCGCCGTGGATCCCGACGCCGATCTCGATCTCGTCCGGGCCGAGCTCGAACAGCGGAGAACCCTTGGCGGGCGGGGTGCACGCGGTCAGCGCGAGCCCCATCGTGCGCGTGACGGAGTTGACCTTCTCACCGATCCGCACGACCTCGTCGAGGTCTGCGCCGGCCTCGGAGGCCGCACCGACAGCTTTCATGACGAAGAAGTTGCCCGCCACTCCGCGCCGCCCGACCGTGTAGGTCGAGTCCTGAACGGAGACGTCGTCGTCGATGAACAGGGTCTTCACGGTCACGCCGTCGGCCTGAGACATCTCCGCGGCCATGTCGAACGCCATCCGGTCGCCGGTGTAGTTGTTGACGAGCAGCAGTACGCCCTTCGGCGTCGCCAGCAGCTTCGTCGTCTCGTACACGTAGTCCATCGGGGGCGCTGCGAAAACGTCGCCGGGGCACGCGCCGTCGAGCATCCCCTTGCCGACGGTCAGGACGTGCGCCGGTTCGTGGCCGGAGCCGGAGCCCTGGATGATCGACACCTTGTCGTCGCGGGGCGCATCCGACCTCATGATCAGGTTGTACTCGGGCACGTAACGCAGGGTGTCCGGGTTCGCCAGGGCGATGCCTTCCAGCATCTCGGGAACGTACTGCAGCGGGTCATTGACGAATTTCTTCATTTTCTTCTCCACGTCGGGTTCTATCGAGGACGGATGAGGGACTGCTTGTCGGGGATCGCTGGTCGAGGGGCGCTCATTCACGGCCGCCGGTTCACGGTTGCCGGGGCCGGCTCGCCCAATCTGCCGCGAGCCGTTCGAGGATGACCGCCACGGCCACCGCGCCGGGATCGGGCGAGCCGATACTGCGCTCACCCGTGTACGCCGCCCGACCGCGCCGGGCCTGCATGCCGACAGTGGCATCCGCCGCCGCGCGGGCCGTCGTCGCGGCGGCGGAGACCACCTCTTCGCTCGGCTGCCCCTCCCCGAGCTTCTCGTCGATCGTGTCCGTCATCGGCGCCAGCGCGTCGAGGAGGGTCTTGTCGCCGAGCTCTGCGTTGCCGCGCGCTTTGATGCCGTCCATCGCGGCATGGAGCATGGCGACCACATCCGGTCCCGCCAGCTCGTCGCGGCCCTTCGCCACCGTGGACGCCCGCAGGAACGCCGTGCCCCAGATCGGGCCGGAGGTCCCGCCGATGCGGCCGGTGATGACCATGGCGATCTTCTGCAGGAAGACCCCGATGTCGCTGCGGTCGTAGCTGTCCCAGTCGGTCAGCACGATCTCGAAACCGCGCGCGAGCGAGAATCCGAAGTCGCCGTCGCCGACGACCGAATCGAGATCCCCGAACGCCTTCTCATTGTCGACCGCCGTCTGCGCAATGGTGCGGACCACGAACTCGGTGTCGCTGAAACTCTGGGTCGTCATCGGTGCTCCTTCGGGCGGTTGCGGAATCGGGTTCGGTCGTTCAGGGTCTCGGCCGGGCAAGAACAGCGGTCAGATCGTCGATCGTCACGAGCGGTCCCGGATGCACACCGGCGGCCGCCGCGCGCTCCTCGGCTGGCTCGTCCGGGTCGCCGAGTGAACTCACGACGAGGGAGGCGCCGGTGAAATCCTCGTCGACGGTGTACGCGCTGACGGTGACCACCGTGCGCAGTCCGGCGTCGAGCGCTGCGCGCATCCCGTTGCTGCTGTCTTCGATCACGAGGGCGTCGTCGGCGCCGAGCCCGAGCCGGTCGAGCGCGAGGAGATAGATGTCTGGCGCCGGCTTCTTCCTCGGCACGATGTCCCCCGCGAAGACGGCGAAGCTCTTGGCCAGCTCGGGTCCGACAGCGTGTTCGAGCACTGCGCGCACAGAGGGCTCGGCCGAGGTCGAGGCGACGGCGAGACCCCAGCCGGCCGCATCCGCGGCTGCGGCCAGACGGGCGATCCCCGGGCGGGCGGGCATCGCTCCGGATGCGACCAGCTCGGTGTAGATCTCCGTCTTGCGCTTGTGCCATCTCGCGAGCAGCTCGCGCTGCCCCTCCTCGTCGGCGGGGAGTCCGTTCGCTGCCACGAATTCCGGCGTCAGGATGCTCGCCATCCGCTCCTTGCCGCCCCCGATGAGCACCTTCTCGCGATAGTCGTCATCGCTCCAGTGCACGGGAACGCCCTCCTCGGCGAACGTCTGATTGAAGGCGGGGAGATGGCCGTTCCGCTCCGTGTCCGCCAGAACGCCGTCGCAGTCGAAGATCAGCGTCGGCACGGCTCACCAGGCCTTTCCTGCGCTGCCGAAGGTCTCGGCAAGGCCCGTGGTGAGCGACACGATGTGCGACCGCACGTCGGCGAAGAGCGACGGCGGGTCCCACTTGTTCGCGGCCTCCGCCTTCTTCAGGAAGGCGAGGTTCGCGGTCATGTACTCGATCTTCAGGGCGGTGGAGATGTTGATCTTGGCGCAGCCGCGCGCGATCAGGTCGTGGAACTGCTCGTCGGTCATCCCGCTTCCGCCATGCAGCGCGATCGGCACGCCGGAGGCCTCGACGAGGTCGGTGACGCGCTGGAAGTCGAGCTCCGGCGTCGCCGAATAGACGCCGTGGGCGTTGCCGATCGACGGCGCGAAGACGTCGACCCCGGTCGTCCGGATGAACGTCAGCGCGGTCTCGAGACTCTGCCGAGCGGGCTCGGTCTCGCTGCCGATCCCGTCCTCCACCCCCTTGATCGCCTCGATCTCCCCCTCGACGTTGGCGCCGTAGCCGCGGGCCTCCGCAACCACCTCGACGGTCTGCCGCTGGTTCTCCTCCACGGTGAGAGTGGATGCGTCGAAGAGCACCGAGTTCCAGCCGCGCTCGAGGCACTCGGTGATCACCGACCGATCGGGGCAGTGGTCGAGGTGCAGGGTGACGGGAACCTCGATGTCCTTCGTCATGGCCGTCCACATGGCGAACAGAACGTCGGAGCCGATCGATTTGACCGTCTTGACCGAGGTCTGCACGATCACGGGCGACCGGGCTTCCACCGCACCCGCGAGCACGGCCTCGAGGGTGAGGTCGTTGACGATGTTGATCGCAGGAACGCCGTACCGTGCGGTGAACGCGCGGTCGACGATCTCCTTCAGAGGCACGACGGGCATGGGAACCTCCTTGCTCCTCCGCCAGAGTAGGCAGACCCGTCGCCGCGGCGACACGGGAGGTTCCCCCATCCCCGCGGTAGGGATTCCCCGCACGGCCCTGCCTGTGGGCGGTCAGCGGTGCAGCGAGGAGCGCCCGGCCAGCGCCGTTCGGTTGGCTGCCCCGGTCTTGCGCAACACCGACCCGACGTGCTTCTCGACGGTCTTCACCGAGATGCCCAGCTCGCTCGCGATCGATTTGTCGGGCATCCCGAGTTCGACCAGGGCGCGCACTTCGCGCTCCCGCGCCGTGAGCGTGTCCGCCGTGCTGCCGGTGAGCGCCACCGTGAAGCGGCTGAGGAAATCGGGACTGAGCAGGAGGTCGCCGCGAGCAGCCGCCACGACGCTGCGGGCGATCGACGCGGCATCCGAATCCTGCTCGATGAAGCCCGCAGCGCCCACTCCCGTCGCCCCGAGCAGGCGGTCGTCGGTCACCGACCCGATCAGCAGCACGATCCGCGCGTTCGGGTCGGCAGCGCGCAGGTGGGCCGTGAGCTGGACCCCGTCGACGTGGGGAAGGTCGAGGTCGGCGAGCACAACGTTCGGGCGCAGGAGGTCGTACGCCTCGACGGCGCTCTCCGCATCCGGCACCTCCCCGACCACCTGGATGTCGGGCTCGGCCTGCCCGAGCATCCGCACCAGCCCCGACCGGATGAGCGCGCTCGAGTGCACGACCAGAACGCGCCAGCGGGCGTGCGACGCTTCATCCCGTGCCGGCGGGTCGACGGGGAGCTCCGCCCGCACCCTGGTCCCCCACTCCGGCGTCGACTCGATGTGCACCGTACCCCCGAGATGCTGGGCGCGGGCGGCGAGGCCCTGCAGACCGAGCCCGCGCAGGGGTCGGCGCGGCGCCTGCGAGAGGCTGGCCACATCGAATCCGCGCCCGTCGTCGTCGACCAGAACCGTCACTTCGCCGTCGCCGTAGACGAGGCCGACCCGCACACTCGTCGCCGCGGCGTGCTCGACGACGTTCGTCAGCGACTCCTGCACGATGCGGAACAGCTGGCGCACGGTCTCCGCCGCGAGAGCGCCGGGCTCGCCGACCACGACCAGACGGGTCTGCAGACCCGCGGCGGACTCCGCCCAGGCCAGCTCCAGGGCGATCGCCTCACTGAGCGAGTGGCTGTCGAGCGGTTCCGGCCCGAGCCCGAGCACCGTGCGCTGTGTCTCGCTGAGCGCGGAGCGGGCCGCGGTTCTGGCCTGGGCGAGTGCCGATCGAGGATCGCGTCCTGTCGCCACTCTGCGGTCGGCCTCGTCGACGTTCAGCAGGATGTCGGCGAGTCCGCGCCCGACGGTGTCGTGCACATCCCGGACCACCCGCTCGCGTTCAGCGGCCACGGCGGCCTCCCGTGCGCGATCCTCGGCGACCGCGTGCAACCGCGCGTTCGTGATGGCGATCGCCGCGTGCGCAGCGAAGCGTTCGAGGAGCACCGCATCCGCCGGCGTGAAGCGGCGCTCCGGATCCCGGCTGAAGAGCACGCAGGCTCCGATGATCGAGCCGCTCCACCGGATGGGCACCCCGATCGTCGCGTGCAGGAGCGCGCGCTCCGGTCCGTCGATGTGACCGCCTCGCACCTGCACGTACTCGGCGAAGATCACGGATCCGCGCGCCCGCACCACCTCGCCGGTCACCCCCTCGTCGAGAGGGAAGACCTGCCCCGACTGGCACCCGACGCCGAGGTCGACCTCTTTGCGATAGCTCCCCGCCGCCTCATCGACCGTGCAGATCGAGCCCTGGTCGCAGCCGAGCAGCTCCAGTGTGTGGCGCAGGATGCGTTCGAGCAACGGCTCGAGCGCGAAATGGCCCGCGAGGTCTCCGGCCATGGCTGCCAGCGTGTCGAATTGCGCGCGGACGCTCTCCGCGCTGGAGTGCTCGATCGGGTTCTCGGCCTTCATGACGGTCCTCGGTGACGTCTGCGGGTAGTCGTGCCGCCTTCATCATGCGCCTAGACGGCACCGTCGGACAATGCCGGGACGGTTACGGGCGGTTCTGGCCGTCCGACGGCTCGGCGCCGGGAGGAGCCTGCGGCGGCTCCGGCTGACCGAACGGCGGCTGTGGCGCGGGCTCACCGTACGGCGGCTGCGGGGCGGCGGCGGGCGGGGCCGGCGGGGCCGGCGGCGGGTCGGACGGGTGCGGCGCGACCGGAACATCCGAGGGATGCGTGTACGCCGAATCCTGCGCACCTCCGCCCTGCGCCAGGTTGCGTGCGCGGTTCGCCAGGTCGGGATCCACGACCACCGAGTAGCTGGACGCGATGACCTGCATCACCGAGGTGTAGTCGCGACGACGACGGTTGATGGCGTAGGAGACGATGCCGAACAGCATCCCGAAGCCGGCACCGATGAGCACGGCGGCGATCACGAACGCGTAGCTGACCGCCGGCGAGAAGATCACCAGCAGCAGGCCGAAGAAGATTCCGAGCCAGGCGCCGGATGCGGCTCCCGCCACCGCCACCCGCCCCCACGTGAGCTTGCCCGTGACGCGCTCGACGCTCTTCAGGTCACTGCCGACGATGGACACCTTGTCGACCGGGAAGTCCGCACGGGCGAGCAGGTCGACGGCCTGCTGCGCCTCGGGATACGTCTCGTACTTCGCGACGACCTCGCCCCTGGGCAGGGTGGGGAAGAGTCCGCGGGTTCGTCCGTTCATCGGACTCGGTGTGGTCATCGCCCCATTCTGGCACCCGAGCCCGTCGGGGCGCCCGGGAGGGCTTAAGTTATTACCTGTGAGTGCAACCCGAGTTTTCGTCGCCCGTCTCGCCGGGAGCACCGTTTTCGACCCCACCGGAGACCGGGTCGGCAAGGTGCGCGACGTCCTCGTGGTCTACCGCAAGAGCGATCCGCCGAGCGTCGTCGGACTCATCGTCGAGATTCCCGGCAAACGCCGCGTGTTCGTCTCGATCGGCCGGGTCACCAGCATCGGAAGCGGACAGATCATCACGACGGGGTTGATCAACGTGCGCCGCTTCGAACAGCGTGGCGGAGAGGTGCGCGTCATCGCCGAGCTCCTCGGCCGACGTGTCGTCCTCACCGACGGCAGCGGCGAGGCGACCATCGAGGATGTCGCGATCGAAGAGTCCCCGACCGGCGAGTGGGCGATCGGCCAGCTCTTCGTTCGCCGTCCGAAGACGGGCTCATCGCCATTCGGCAAGGGTCCGACGACCTTCGTCACGTGGCAGGAAGTGCGCGAGAAGCAGGCGGGAGGCGAAGCCCAGTCCGCCGAGCAGCTGATCGCGACGTACTCGGAGCTCAAGCCCGCCGACCTGGCCAACACGCTGCTCGACCTGCCCCAGCAGCGCATGCTCGAGGTCGCCGGGGAGCTTCCCGACGACCGGCTGGCCGATGTGCTGGAGGAGATGCCGGAGAGCGAGCAGGTGCAGATCCTCGCCGGGCTCGACGACGACCGGGCCGCCGACGTGCTCGACCAGATGCAGCCCGACGACGCCGCCGATCTCATCGCCCAGCTGTCCGACGAGCGGGGCGAGCACCTGCTCGAACTCATGCAGCCCGAGGAGGCCGAAGACGTCAGGATGCTCCTGACCTACGCCCCCGACACCGCAGGCGGCTTGATGACGACCGAGCCGATCATCGTGTCGGCCGACGCCACCGTCGCCGAGGGGCTGGCGCTCATCCGGCGCCACGAGCTCGCCCCCGCCCTCGGAGCCGCCATCTGCGTCACCCTGCCGCCCTACGAAGCACCGACTGGCCGGTTCCTCGGCGTCGTGCACTTCCAGCGGATGCTGCGCTACCCGCCGCACGTGCGCCTCGGCACGCTGCTCGACCCCAGCCTCGAGCCGGTCAAGGCGGACACCAGCGCCGCGGAGGTGTCCCGCATCCTCGCGAGCTACAACCTCGTCTCGCTGCCCGTTGTCGACGACAACCACCGCCTGGTCGGGGTGGTGACCATTGACGACATCCTCGACTACCTGCTGCCAGACGACTGGCGAAGTCGCGACGACGAAGACGACCGCCGCCTGCTGAAACGCCCGGCCGTGGGCGACGAGACCGGCAGCATCCCGATCGCGAACGGAAGGAGGAGCGGCAATGGCCCGAGGTAAGCAGGACACCAGACTCGACGCCCCCAAGGGCTTGCGCACCAGCGTCCTCCCCCGACGCGGCGGTGTGGAGCCGAGCGACCGGTTCGGCCGCTTCACCGAGTGGATCGCGCGCGCGATGGGCACGCCGTGGTTCATCCTCGGCCTGACGATCTTCGTGATCTTCTGGATGGCCTGGAACACGCTGGCTCCCGTGGCGTGGCGTTTCGACTCGATCGCCCTCGGTTTCATCGCATTGACGCTCGTGCTGTCGTTGCAGGCGTCGTATGCCGCTCCGCTCATCCTTCTCGCCCAGAACCGGCAGGACGACCGCGACCGCGTGCAGATCGAGCAGGACAGGCAGCGCGCGGAGCGCAACCTCGCCGACACCGAGTACCTCGCCCGTGAGGTCGTCGCGCTGCGGCTGGCCGTCAAAGACATGGCCACCAAGGACTTCATCCGCGCGGAGTTGCGGGCCCTGCTCGAAGACCTCGACAAGCGCGACGACGAGGAGGGCGAGCACGCCCGTGCCTGACCTCGCAGCCGGCGACCTCGCAGCCGGGGTCGAGCGTGCGCTCGGCGGCGTGCTCGATCCGGAGATCCGCAAGCCCATCACCGATCTCGACATGGTGGGGAGCGTGACCGTCGACCCTGCCGGTCACGCCACGGTGGCGGTCAAGCTCACGATCGTGGGGTGCCCCGCAGCCGACACCATCGAACGGGATGTGCGCACCGCCACCGCGAGTGTCCCCGGCGTCTCCGGGGTCACCGTCGACGTGTCGGTGATGACGCGCGAGGAGCGGGCCGCTCTCACCGAGAAGCTGCGAGGCGGACGCGCGGCCAGAGCCCAGCAGTTCGGGCCGGACTCGTTGACGACCGTGTACGCGGTCACAAGCGGCAAAGGCGGCGTCGGCAAGTCAACGCTCACGGCGAACCTCGCGGTCGCACTCGCGGAGCGCGGCCTGCGCGTGGGGATCGTGGACGCCGACGTGCACGGGTTCTCCATCCCCGGCATCCTCGGACTCGTCGACGCCTCGGGCGCCGCGCCTCGCCCGACACGGGTGGACGACATGATCCTGCCCCCGATCGCCTACGGCGTGAAAGTCGTGTCGATCGGGATGTTCGTCGACTCCTCCTCGGCTGCTGTCGCCTGGCGCGGGCCGATGCTGCACCGCACGATCCAGCAGTTCCTCGGCGACGTCTACTTCGGTGACCTGGATGTCCTCCTCCTCGATCTTCCGCCCGGCACCGGCGACGTCGCGATCTCGGTCGGGCAGCTGCTGCCGAACGCGGAGGTCCTCGTCGTGACCACACCGCAGCCCGCGGCTGCCGACGTCGCCGAGCGCAGCGGCGTCGTCGCGCGGCAGACCGGTCAGCGCGTGGTGGGGGTCATCGAGAACATGTCCGGGCTCCCCCAGCCCGATGGGACCGTGCTGGAGCTCTTCGGCTCCGGAGGCGGGGCCGAGGTCGCCCGCCGCCTCTCGGTCGGCCAGGACTCGCCCGTGCCGCTCCTCGCATCCGTGCCCCTCAGCATCCCGCTCCGCGCCGGTGGCGACCAGGGCGCCCCGATCGTCGTGACCGACCCGGCGGATCCGGCGGCCGCCGCCATCCGGGCGGTCGCCGACCAGCTCGCCACCCGCGGTCGCGGCCTCGCCGGCCGCAAACTCGGCCTCACCGTCACCTGACGTCCCCACCCAGGCGCCGAGATGCCACTTTCTACCGTTTGAACCGTTCCAAAACGGTAGAAACCGGCATCTCGCCGCGGCGGATGGGCGGGCGGCTCGGGCTCGGGCCGCGGGTCAGTCGGTGGGGGGCTCGACGATGCGGGCGAGGAGTTCGATGAGCAGGCGCTCGGTGAGCGGATGCGGGAGGGCCTCGACGAGCGCGAGGAACGGTGCGAGCTCGTCCGGCAGGGAGGCGCCCGACGTGTCCCCGGAGCCTGCGAGACCAATGCCCTCGAGGATGCTCGCGGCCGTGGCCGAGTCGAGCGGCGCATCCGTCAGCCCGGCGGGTACTGCGGCGAGAACGCCCGAAGCGTCGGCGCGCGGCAGGCCGCGCACCTCGTCGGCCGAGGCCCGGAGCGCAGCCTCGAGCTCGTCGACGCGCTGCTCTGTGACCGGGGTGATGGTGAGGTGGGTGGTGTGCGGCAGGCGCGTCCCGTCCGACTGCACGAGGCCGGGCTGCAGCTGCAGCTGCCAGCCACGACGGTGGGCGCGATCGGCCCAATGGTGCGGGTCGACGCGGCGATCCTCCGGCACAGACTCGTCGGTCGCCACGGCGAGCAGTGGCCCGGCGGGGTCGCCCACGATACGCAAGCCATCGATGTCGGCCACGATGTCGGCCAGTGCCACAGTCGCCCGACGGCAAGACTCCGCGAGCTCGGCGAACCCTCTCGCACCGAGCGCTTGCACGATGGCCCAGGATGCGGCGAGCGCGCCGGCCGACTTCGACCCCAGCATCGTGGGGTTGACGACCGGATAGCCCGGCCAGCCGGTCGTCGCGAAGTACTGCGTGCGCTGACGGTCGCGGCCGCGCTGCAGGAGCACACTGGCCCCCTTGGGCGCATACCCGAACTTGTGGAGGTCGGCGGAGACACTCGTCACACCGCCGACCCGGAAGTCCCAGAGCGGCACCGGCAGCCCGTCGGCGGTACGCCAGAACGGAAGGATCCAGCCGCCGATGCAGGCGTCGACGTGGCAGGCGATCCCGGCCTCCTCGCACGCGGCGGCGACCACCTCCACCGGGTCGAGGGTTGCGAACGGGTACGAGGGCGCCGAGACCACCGCGAGCGCGACATCCGGGCCGAGGCGGTCGATCAAGGCGTCGGCATCGAGCGCGCCGGTCTCCGGATCCACGGGCACCAGGTCGAGTTCGAGGTCGAAGTAGTGGGCGGCCTTGTGGAACGCCGCGTGCGCCGTGACGGGCGCGACCAGCCGGGCGCGACCTGTCCCGCCCGCCGCCCGCCAGACGTCTCGGGCGGTCTTGACGGCGAGGAGGCAGGATTCGGTTCCGCCCGTGGTGACGGATCCCACGACATCGTCCGCCCCGTGGAGCAGCTCCCGCGCGAAGCCGATCACCTCGCGCTCCATGACGGCGACGGACGTGAACGTGGTCGGATCGAGGCCGTTGACGGGCTGCACCAGCCGCACCGCCTGGGCCGCGAGCTCGTCCACCTCGGCAACGCCCGAGTCGTAGACATAGCTGAGAACCCGTCCGCCGTGGGTCGGGGCGTCCCCGGCTCGAAGGGCGGCGAGCCGGGACAGGATCGCTGCAGAGTCAAAGGCGACCATCGATGTCCTCCTTGCGTAGACGGTACCGCGCGAGCGGGATGAGGCTCAGCGCCACGATCCCGGCCGGCACCAGACTGAAACTGAGCACGATGCCCGCGACGGCACTCGCCGGCTGCGTCTCCCCGGCCGCGACGACGGCCGGCGTGGCCGTGCGAGCGACGTAGCCGGTGACCGCGAGCACGATCGTGAGCACGGTCGCGCCGAGCGCCATCCCGGTCGTCTCCCCGGCGGTCCACATGCCGCCGAAGGTGCCCGCTCGGCCTTCCCCGTTGACGGATGCGTCGTGCGAGATCACATCGGGCAGCATCGCCATCGGCAGGGACTGCATACCGGCGTAACCGGCACCGACGAGCGCGACAGGGAGATACACCCACGGTCCCGGTGCCCACAGCAGCACGATCATCGAGAGCGCCGCGAGCCCGAACAGGATGCTCGCAAGAACGAATCCGCGCTCCTTGCCGATGCGCCGCGATACGACGCCCCAGAGCGGCGTGACGATCAGGGCGGGCCCGATCAGCGCCACGAAGAGGAAGGTGACCGCGTCCTCGGAGTGCAGCACCCAGGTGGCCACGTAGTTCGCGCCGGCGAGCATCGCGCCGGTCGCCAGGCCCTGCAACAGGAAGGTGAGAAGGAGGACCCGGAACGGCTGGCTGTCGCGGAGGACTCTGAGCCCCGCGGCGTAGTTCGAGCGGAGCGTCGTGAGGACGCTCTCCTTCGGCGGCAGCACCGCGGCGGGCAGCCCGCGGGGCGCGACGAAACTGGAGACGAGCATCCCCGCGCCGATGACGACTCCGGCGACGACTGCCATCAGCAGGTAACCCGCGAACTCGTTGTCACCTCCGAGCGATCGCAGCGCCGGTCCCCCGGCGCCGAAGAGCAGGATCGCGAAGGTCAGCACCACGACACGCCAGGTGAGCAGGCGCGTCCGCTGGTCGTATCCGGATGCGAGTTCGGCCGGCAGCGCGATGTACGGCACCTGGAACAGGCTGAACGCGGTGGCGGTGAGCACGAACGCCACGAGCACCCAGATCGCCGCCGGCGCGGCAGCCGTGCCGGGCGGGACGGCGAACGTGACGATGAAGAACACCGGAAGAGCGATCGCGCCGAGCATCATCATCGAGCGCCGGGTGCCACGGCTCGCGAGCATCCGGTCGGACCGGGCACCGATCACCGGGTCGATGATCACGTCCCAGATCTTGGCGACCGTGACGACGACGCCGGCGACCAGGGCGGCCACGCCGAGGGTGTCCGTGAGGTAGTAGACGAGCACGAGCCCGGGAAGGGTGGCGAAGCCTCCGGTGCCGAGGGAGCCTATCGCGTACTGCGCGATCGTTCGTCGGGTGAGCAACTGCTCCGTTGCGATCATTCCCGAATGCTATTGGATGCGGGGCTGCTCGTCGCGTTTGCGCGCGCTCAGGTCGCTTCCGTGTCGAACGGAGGGACAGCGCCCTCCTGCAGCTTGCGCTTGTGCTGCGCATACGCCGACTCCGTCACGGGCTTGATCGCCGTCGCGGCGGCGATGCCGGCGGCACCGGATGCGGGAGCGTCGTCGAGCAGCGCCTCGCGGATGATGCGGCGCGGGTCGTACTGACGGGGGTCGAGCTTCTTCCAGTCGACATCGTCGAATTCCGGACCCATCTCGTCGCGCATCCGGTCTTTCGCACCATCGGCGAAGTCGCGCATCGAACGCACGAACTGACGGAGCTTGCCCGCGTAGAGCGGAAGGCGTTCCGGGCCGATCAGAAAGGCAGCGATCACACCGATGATCAGCAGCTTCTCGAAGGTCAATCCGAACACGAGATAAGCGTAACTCGGATCGCCTGCGCGAAAGCCGCGAGGCTTCGCCGTATCCTGAGGCACGAGACAACCGGGAGCACTGTGTCAGACAAAGATTCGAACTGGAAATTCGCCGACGACGTGATCGTCGAGAGCGAGGTCATCGCCCGCGCGCGGCAGCAGTCGCTCGAGCTCGGGATCGAACCCATCGCGCCCAGCGTCGGCGCCCAGGCAGCGGTCGTGGTCGCCGCGACCGACGCCGAGAACATCGTGGAGATCGGCACCGGCGCCGGGGTCTCCGGGCTCTGGCTGCTCACCGGCGGAACGCGCGCCCAGCTCACCTCGATCGACTCGGAGCTCGAACACCAGCAGTACGCCCGGGGCCTCTTCACCGAGGCGGGCGTCTCGTCCAACCGGGTGCGACTGATCACCGGTCGCGCGCTCGATGTGCTCCCCCGAATGAACGAGAACTCCTACGACATCGTCTTCATCGACGCCGACCCCCAGTCGGTGATCGAATACGTGGAGCACGGACTGCGGCTGGCGCGGCCGGGCGGCACCGTGCTCGTCGCGCACGCGCTCTGGAAGGGCCGCGTCTCCGACCCCGCCCAGCGCGACGACGTCGCGACCGGGTTCCGCACGCTCATCACCGAGACCGCCGCATCCGGGGCCGTCGTCAGTGCGCTGTCGCTCGCGGGCGACGGCCTGCTGCAGATCACGAAGCTCGCGCCCTAGCGCCACTCGCAGTTCCGGAGAGTGCAGAACGGGCCCCCGTGGGGGCCCGTTCTTCGCGTTTCTTCTAGGAGGAGGCTACGACGCTGGCTAAGGCGTCGTGCAGCTCTTTCGCTTCCGCGTCGTTGACAGAGACGACGAGTCTTCCCCCACCTTCGAGCGGTACTCGCACGATGATGAGCCGACCCTCCTTCACAGCCTCCATTGGCCCGTCCCCGGTCCTCGGCTTCATGGCCGCCATGCAGCTCCCCTTTCGTGGATGTCCTCTTATTATCTGTCATCCGTGGCAGCGCGCGGAAATCCTGGGTCTACCCGCATCCGCGTGGCGAGCCGATCACGGGGGCGTCCAGTCGGCTCCGTCGACTCCCCAGGCGATCAGCAGCCAGCCGACCTGGAGTGCCAGGAACAGCTGGACCATTCCGATCCGGTACACCCGGCTCTTCGGCAGTGCGATCACAGCGAGCAGCGGGAAGAGCGGCATCAGCAGCCGGAACGTGCTCGATTGCGGGAAGAAGACGGCCAGCAAGTAGAGGGAATAGGCGATCAGCCAGAACCGCACGTCAACGCCCAGCCGTCGTACCGCCGGGGAGAACAGCACGACGGCGAACAGCGCGATGACGATGAGGACGGTCAGGATGCCGAGCCACGACGGCAAGCCGAGCACGTTCACGAACCACCAGTCGGCGCCCTGGAACCAGGGTGCGAACGGCACCAGGTGCATCCAGCCGATGTAGACGGACCGCCAGGCGAGCTCGGTGTCCGTGTACGCCATCAGGTTGCCCGTGACGAGTCCCGCTATGGCCGGCCACGCGAGGCCCGCGATGCCGCTGAACACGGCCAGCGACACGCTGAGCACACGCTCCCTGACGGGGAACGGCTGCGAGCGGCGCACGACGAAGCGGTAGATCACGTGCAGGCCGACCGCGAGAGCGAAGGCCAGGCCGCTCGGCCGCGTGAACGCCATGATCGCGACGACGGGGAACAGCATCCCGTATCGCCGTTCGACCAGGAGGAGGAGGGCCGCCGTCAGCAGGAAGATGTACAGCGACTCGGCGTACGCGAGCTGGAACAGCGGCGAGACCGGAGCCACGCAGAAGAGCACGACAGCGAAGAGGGTCGTCGAGGAGGAGAACCCGAGGCGGATCAGCAGGCGGTGGAACAGCAGTGCGGCCCCGGCTCCGAACGCCACCGAGACCAGCACCGCCGCCACCTGCCACGGCATCCGGGTCACGAACTGGACGGCGTTCACGAGGCCTGGATAGACCGGCAGGAAGGCCCAGGCGTTCTCGGTCACGTGGCCGTCGGCGACGGGGAGAGCGCTCGGATAGCCGGCGATCGAGACGATGTTGTACCAGCGGCCGTCCCAGATCGCCGCGAAGTCGAAGTACCCCGGGCGCGCAGCCGTCCACGGGTTGGCGCCCTGCACACTCGCCAGGATCAGGAGGATGGTGGTCGTGACGACGCGGCTGAGGCCGTAGACGATGAGCACGCGCACCCACCAAGGGGACCACCACGCGGCCCGCGTCCCGGATGCGCGGCGACTGTCGAGCGCCTCGCGCTCGGCCGCGACACCGGCGGGCGCCGCGGTCACGTCGCCGGTCGTCCCGCCGTCAGCTGCGCTCGACACCGGTCAGCCAGGCCCTCAGTCCGGCCTCGACGGCGGTGATCTGCTCGACCTCGACCCGCTCGTCGTCGGCGTGCGCCTTGAGCGGGTCGCCCGGGCCGTAGTTGACGGCGGGGATGCCGAGGGCCGAGAAGCGCGCGACATCCGTCCAGCCGTACTTGGGCTTCGCGACGCCGCCGACGGCAGCCAGGAACTCCTGGGCCAGCGGGGCGTCGAGCCCCGGACGAGCGCCGTCGGCACGGTCGACGACGGTGATGTCGTACTCGCCGAACAACTCGCGCATGTGCGCGATCGCCTCCTCCGAGCTGCGGCTCGGTGCGAAGCGGTAGTTGATGTGCACCATGCACTCGTCTGGGATGATGTTGCCGGCCACTCCCCCGGAGATCCCGACCGCGTTCAGCCCCTCGCGGTACACGAGCCCGTCGACCTCGACCTCGCGCGCCTTGTACGCGGCCAGCGTGTCGAGGATGGACGCCGCCTTGTGGATGGCGTTCTCGCCGACCCAGCCGCGCGCCGAGTGGGCGCGCAGGCCGTAGGTGCGCACCTCCACCCGGAGGTTGCCGTTGCAGCCGCCCTCGACGACGCCGTTGCTGGGCTCTCCGAGGATCGCGAAGTCGCCCGTGAACAGGTCGGGACGGTTGCGGGCGAGCCGGCCGAGGCCGTTGAGGTCGTTGGAGACCTCCTCGTGGTCGTACCACATCCAGGTCACGTCGATGGCGGGGTCGGTGAGCTCGGCGGCGAGCTTGAGCTGAACGGCCGTGCCCGACTTCATGTCGACCGTGCCGCGCCCCCAGAGGTACTCGATGCCGTTCTCGGTCTCGTACCGCGTCGGCAGGTTGTTGTTCACGGGAACCGTGTCGATGTGCCCGGCGATGACCGCTCGGCGCTCGCGCCCCAGGTTCGTGCGGGCGACCACGGTGTCCCCGTCGCGGATGATCTCGAGGTGATCCAGGCCGTCGAGCGCCGCAACGATCGCGTCGGCCAGCTCGCTCTCGTTGCCGGACACCGACTCGATGTCGCAGAGCTGGCGGGTGATGTCGATCGAGGAAGCGCTGAGGTCGAGAGGCACCCTACTAATCTAGAGGCATGCCCTCCGACGTTTCCTCCGAATCCGCCGCGCCCGCATCCGCCCCCCGCCAGGCCTGGGGCTACGGACTGGCAACGGTCGCCGGCGACGGCACCGTGCTCGACACCTGGTTTCCGGAACCGAAGCTCGGAAGTCTGCCGGCCGGTCGCGACCGCTGGATCGCTCCCGCCGAGCTCGAGGCCCTCGCGGGCGAGGACGCGCGCCGCAATGTGCGCGTCGACATCGTGACCGTCGACATCGACCTGGATGCGCCCCCCGCGTCCACACCCGACGCCTACCTGCGCCTGCACCTGCTCTCGCACCTGCTCGCGGCCCCGAACACCATCAATCTCGACGGCATCTTCGGCCACCTGCCGATCGTGACGTGGACGAACGCCGGGCCCGTGCATCCGGCCGACTTCGACCGTCTGCGGCCCCAGCTGCAGCGCGCGGGCATCCACGTGACCGGCATCGACAAATTCCCGCGCCTGCTCGACTACGTCACCCCCGAGCGCGTGCGGATCGCGGATGCGTCCCGCGTGCGCCTCGGGGCCCACCTCGCCCCCGGCACCACCGTGATGCACGAGGGCTTCGTGAACTTCAACGCCGGAACCCTCGGCAACTCCATGATCGAGGGCCGTGTCTCCCAGGGGGTCGTCGTCGGAGACGGCTCCGACATCGGCGGCGGCGCATCCATCATGGGCACCCTCTCGGGCGGCGGCACGCAGCGCGTCGCCATCGGCGAACGCGCCCTCCTCGGCGCCAACTCGGGCATCGGCATCTCCATCGGCGACGACACCGTCGTCGAGGCCGGCCTCTACGTGACCGCCGGGACCAAGGTCGTCGTGGTCGGCGGCGTTCCGACGGCGGACGGGCGCCCGCAGACGGTGAAGGCCGTGGAGCTGTCCGGTGTGGCGGGGCTGCTCTTCCGCCGCAATTCGGTGAGCGGCGCGGTCGAGGTGCTGCAGCGATCCGGCGGCGGCATCGAGCTGAACGCCGCGCTGCACGCCTGACGCTCGGCTCCGCGCTCAGCGGTGGAGAGCCGTCTCCTCCTCCATGCGTGACAGTTTCTCCGGGTTGCGCACCGCATACAGTCCGCTGATGCGTCCGTCGTCGATCCGCACCGCCATGACAGTGTCGATCCCGCCGTCGAGCCGGAAGACCAGGGCGGGATGTCCGTTGACCTGCGCCAGCTGTCCGGGGGCTCTGGTGGCGATCCTGCTCAGCACCGACATCACGTCGTCGACTCCGACGACCGGCGCAATGGCGGCCGGCGCGATCCCTCCCCCGTCGCCCAGCAGGACGACGTCCGGCGCGAGGATGTCGAGCAGGCCCTGCAGATCGCCGGTTCCGACCGCGCGCTGAAACGCCTCGAGCGCCTGACGGGTATCGGCGGCGGAGACGACCGTGCGGGGCCGTC
Organism: Leifsonia sp. NPDC058230; assembly: GCF_042882245.1. Taxonomy (NCBI): domain Bacteria; kingdom Bacillati; phylum Actinomycetota; class Actinomycetes; order Micrococcales; family Microbacteriaceae; genus Leifsonia; species Leifsonia sp. NPDC058230. The sequence goes on from NZ_JBHVWM010000002.1 coordinate 258,483, forward strand.
GTGCGGCGACGTGCGCTTTGGCGCGGTGCGCGATCTGACGCACGGCGGGAGGCTTCTTGTCGACGGCATCGGCGATCTCGTCGTAGTCGAGGTCGAACACCTCACGCAGCACGAACACCGCCCGCTCGATCGGGGTGAGCGTCTCCATCACCAGCAGCATCGCAATCGAGACGCTGTCGGCCAACTCGACGTCCTCTGCCACGTCCGGCGTGGTGAGCAGGGGCTCGGGGAGCCAGGGACCGACGTAGGACTCCTTGCGCCGGCCCAGCGTCCGCAAACGGGTCAGTGCCAGGCGGGTCGTGATCCGCACCAGGTAGGCCCGCTGGTTCTCGACGGTCTCGATACCGACGCCCGACCACCGCAGCCAGGTCTCCTGGAGGACATCCTCCGCGTCGGCCGCCGAGCCGAGGATCTCGTAGGCGACGGTGAAGAGGAGGTTGCGGTGTGCGAGGAACGCCTCGGTGCCGGGATCCGGTCGGCCGCGGCGGCTCGTCCCCCGACCGGGGTCGTCCGGTGCGGTCTGCGATGTTCCGGTCATGCCCTGCTCCCCTCACTCGACTGCGTCGCTCATCAGACGCCGCACCCCGCTGTTCTGTGACACATCCGCCGATCACCGGACCGGAGGCATCCGGATGTCACAGACGCGTCTGCCCCGGAGTCTGATGAATGCCACGTTCACTCATTCTCGTCTCGTGCTCGGAAGGATACCCACATGAATTCAGCGCTTGAAACGCTTCGCCAGGACTTCGGCGGCGACATCATCGAACCGGGCGGCCCGGACTACGAATCGGCCAGTCGTACCGTCTTCGCTTCGGGTCGTCCGGCCTACGTCCTGCGGCCCCGCAACGTCGAGGACGTTCAAGCCGACGTGCGATTCGCGGCCTCCGCACGCCTCCCCTTGTCGGTCCGCGGCGGCGGCCATGGATTCGCGGGGTTCGGCACCAACGACGGCGGCATCGTCATCGATCTCGGTGGTCTTGCGAGCGTGGAGCTCATCGATCGCGAACGCCGGCTGGTGCGCATCGGCGGCGGCGCCACGTGGGGTCAGGTCGCGGCCGCACTGTCCCCTCTCGGACTGGCGATCTCGTCCGGCGACACGAAGAGCGTCGGCGTCGGCGGCCTCACCCTGACCGGCGGTATCGGATGGAAGGTACGAAAGTACGGTCTCGCCTTGGACAGCGTCGTCGCGGCCGAGGTGGTCGTCGCCGACGGTACGGTCGTGCGCGCGAGCGCGTCGCAGAACGCGGACCTGTTCTGGGCGATTCGCGGTGGTGGCGGCAATCTCGGGATCGTCACCGCCTTCGAATTCCTCGCCCATCCGACGACGGACGTCTTCTTCGGCACGATCGCCTTCCCGGCTTCGGAGGCCACCACCGTGCTCCGCGGGTGGGCGACCCACCTCCGCACCGCCACGGAGGACCTCACGTCGGCGGTGAGCCTGTCCAACCCGTTCACCGGCGGACCCGAGGCGCCGATCGAGATCTCCGTGGCCTTCGACGGCGACGACCCGCAACGCGCCGCTGAGGCGATCGACCCGATCCGCCGGCTCGGAACGGTGATCAGGGACGACGTCGAACTGAAGCCGTACGCGGACACGCTCGTGGACGGCGCGACACCGCCGCCCGGCATCCGTTTCGTCACTCGCAGCGGATTCGTCGACCCCGAAGCGGTGCCCGAAGTGCTGCGGATCCTTGCCGAGATCGGCGGGTCCGAGGGGTCGCCGTTCATCGCCGTGCGCAGTGTCGGCGGCGCGGTCGCGCGGATCCCCGATGATGCCACCGCGTACGCGCACCGCGGGGCGGAGCTGATGTTCGTGACGACCGTCGCGGGTCCCGAGCCGGTCGTCGAGGCCGCCCGGCCCGCCCTGGACGCGGCCTGGGCGAAGCTCGGACCTCACGTCAGCGGTGCCTACGCGAACTTCCTCGCGTCCGCCACCGAGGAGGACGTCGCCGCCATCTATCCGCCCGAGACGTACCGGCGCCTCGCAGCCGTCAAGCGCCGCTACGACCCGGACAACCTGTTCGCGGGCAACCACAACGTGCCGCCCGCCGGATGAGCTCAGATCATCGTGAGCGCGCTCGCGGGGTCTGACAGCACCCGGCCGATATCGGCGATGAAGCGGGACCCCTGTTGACCGTCGACCAGCCGGTGGTCGAACGAGACGGCCAGCGTCATCACCTGGCGCAGCGCCACCTCGCCGCGGTACTCCCACGGCTGACGGCGCACCGCCCCGATCGCGAGGATCGCGGCCTCGCCCGGCGTGAGGATCGGTGTGCCCGCATCGACTCCGAACACCCCGACGTTGGTGATCGAGATGGTTCCGCCGCTGAGTCGCTCGGGCGCGGTGCGGCCCGCCCGGGCGGTCTCGGCGAGCTCCCGGATGCTCGTCGCGAGGCCTGCGAGATCGAGTGTGTCGGCATCCGGGATGGTCGGCACGACGAGCCCCCGTGGCGTCGCAGCCGCGATGCCGAGGTTCACGTAGCCGAACTCGACGATCTCCTGAGCCTGCTCGTCCCAGCGGGCGTTCACCTCCGGAGTGCGCAGGACGGCCAGGCAGAGCGCCTTCGCCACCACCGCCAGGAGCCCCGGACGACTGTCGGCGAACTCGCGCTGCGCCCGTAGCCGCTCGAGCAGCTCCATGGTGGGCGTCACGTCGACCGTGAGGAACACCGTCGCGTGCGGCGCGGTGAACGCACTGCGGACCATCGCCTCGGCGGTGAACTTGCGCACGCCTTTGATCGGGATGCGCGTCTCGCGCGGGCGTCCGGGCTCGGCTCCCGTGCGGTGCGGGGCCGGCACGGCGGCGGACGCGGACGCGGTCCGTGAGACCGCGGCCGGGTCGTAGGCCTCGACGTCGTGCCGGGTGATCACGCCCCGGTCGCCCGTGCCGGGGACGTCGGCGAGGTCGATGCCGCGCTCGCGGGCGAGTCTGCGCACCGGAGGGGTCGCGCGCGGCCGCTCGAGCAGTTTCGGTCCTGCCGACGCGGAGCGAAGCGCCGTCACGTTCGACGCCGTCTCCGAGGCCGCGGGCGTGGGAGTCGTGCCGGTGAGTCCAGGACGCGCGCGGCGCTGCGGGCGGTCGCGGGAGTCCGCTTTGGCGCCGTAGCCGACGAGGTTCGGCTCGGGTGCCGAGTCGGTGTCGACAGGGTCGGCCGACGCGGGAGGCGGAGCATCCTGTGCCCCTGCCACCTCGAAGGCGACGATGGGGTCACCCACCGAGATGGTCACCCCCGGCTCGACGAACAGTCGGGAGACCACGCCCGCGTACGGCGCGGGAAGCTCGACCAGCGCCTTCGCTGTCTCGACTTCGGCGATGATCTGATTCAGCACGACCGTGTCGCCGACGGCGACGTGCCACGAGACCAACTCGGACTCGGTGAGACCCTCGCCGAGGTCGGGCAGCGCGAACTCCTTGATCGCGGCCATCAGTCCTCCACCCCGGTGAGCGAGTTGGGGCGGTCGAGCGCGCGGTCGATGCCGTCGAGGATGCGGTCGAGGTCGGGCAGGTGCGCGCTCTCCAGCTTCGCTGCGGGGTACGGGATGTCGTGGCCGGTGACCCGCACCGGCGCGTGCTCCAGATGGTAGAAGCACCGCTCGGTGATGGCGGCCGCGACCTCCGCGCCGATGCCGCCGGAGAGCGGTGCCTCGTGCGAGACGACCAGTCGGCCGGTCTTGCGCACAGAAGCCACCACCGTGTCCAGGTCGAGCGGGGAGAGCGAGCGGAGGTCGATCACCTCGACCGAGACGCCGTCGTCTCCGGCCGCGACGGCCGCATCCTTCGCGATCTGCACGACGCCGCCGTAGGTGACGAGCGTGACGTCGGTGCCCGGGGTGATCACGCGCGCCGTCCCCATCGGGCGGGCGTCGGCCAAGGGCGCATCCTCATCCACCTCGCCCTTCACGTGGTAGCGGCGCTTGGGCTCGAAGTAGAGCACGGGGTCGTCGGAGGCGATGGCCTGCTGGATGAGCGTGTACGCGTCCTCAGGATCCGACGGACTCACGACACGCAACCCGGCGGCGTGTGCGAAGTAGGCCTCCGGGGAGTCGGAGTGGTGCTCGGCCGCGCCGATCCCGCCCGCGAACGGTACGCGGATCGTGATCGGCATCGTCACCGCGCCGCGCGTGCGGTAGTGCATCCGCGCGACCTGGCTGACGATCTGATCGAAAGCGGGATAGATGAAGCCGTCGAACTGGATCTCCACGACCGGCCGATAGCCGCGATAGGCCATGCCGACCGCGGTGCCCAGGATGCCCGACTCCGCGAGCGGCGAATCCATCACCCGTCGCGGCCCGAATTCGGTCTGCAACCCGTCGGTGACGCGATAGACGCCGCCCAGAGCCCCGATGTCCTCGCCCATGAGCACGACCCGGTCGTCGCCGGCCAGCGCCTTGCGGAGGCCGGCGTTGATCGCCTTCGCCATCGTCAGTGTCGTCATCGACTGTCACCTCCCACGAACGTGCGCAGGTAGCGGCTGTAGTGGTCGCGTTCCCGGATCAGACCGGTGTGCGGCTCGGCGTAGACGTTGTCGAAGACGGTCATCGGATCGGGGTCGGGAAGGGAGACGCAGCCGGCTCGCAGCTCGGCGGCGACCTGGTCGGCGGTTGCCGCGACGGATTCCGCACTCTCGGCGGTCAGCATCCCACGAGCCGAGAGATAGGCCTCGACCCGGGCGATCGGATCCTTGCCCTTCCACTGCTCGAGTTCCGCGGGGTCGCGGTACCGGGTCGGATCGTCGGCCGTGGTGTGCGGGCCCATCCGGTAGGTCACGGCCTCGATGAACGTCGGGCCGCCGCCGCTGCGCGCGCGATCCAGGGCTGACCGGGTCACGGCCATCACCGCGAGCACGTCGTTGCCGTCGACCCGCACGCTCGGAATGCCGAACCCGGGCGCACGCTCGGCGATCGGCCGCTGCGCCTGCAAGGCGACGGGCTCGGAGATCGCCCACTGGTTGTTCTGGCAGAAGAAGATCACCGGCGCGGAGTACGTGGCGGCGAAGATCATCGCCTCGTTCACGTCGCCCTCGCTCGTGGCGCCGTCGCCGAAGTAGGCGACCGCGACCGAATCCGTGCCGTCGGCCTGGATGCCGAGCGCGTAGCCGGTGGCGTGCAGCGTCTGGGCGCCGATGATCACCTGCGGAGTGGCCATGTTGATGTCGTACGGATTCCAGCCCGACTGGGCGGTGCCGCGCCACACCCGCACGAGGTCGGTGAGGCCGGCGCCTCGGCAGTAGGCGACGCCGTTCTCGCGGTAGCTGGAGAAGACGAAGTCGTCGGCGCGCAGGGCACGCCCCGAGCCGATCTGGGAGGCCTCCTGGCCGAGGAGGGGCGGCCACAGCCCGAGCTCCCCCTGGCGCTGCAGAGCGGTCGCCTCGGTGTCGATCCGCCGGACGACAACCATGTCCTCGTACAGGGAGAGCAACTGGTCGTCGCCGATGTCGGAGACCCAGGCGTCGTAGCGCACGTCGCTCAACCGCTCCCCGGAAGGGGTCAGGAGCTGCACGGTGTCGATTTCGCCGAGGCTCAACTCGCCCAGGCGCACATCGTCCATCCGGATGTTCTCATCGCGGGGTCGGATGTCAGGCTGATTGTCGATCGTCACGGTTCACGCAACCTTCACTCTCGAGCCCGGCCGCGTGCTTGTGGCACGGCGAACCGGCTTCCGGCCTCCTTGCCGGAATTAACGGGAACGCTACGCCGAGCAGTCACCCAGCACAACTGTCGGCGTGTCGGATGGGCCGGATGCACTATCCCGGCGTGTCGCGTCGTGCTACGTTTCGCACTATGCCCAGCATCGACAGCACCGACCGGCGCATCCTCGTCGCCCTCACCGAGGACCCGCGCTCGACCAATGTGACCCTCGCCGACCGGCTCGGGCTGAGCCGAAATACGGTGCAGTCGAGGATGGCAGCATTGGAGCGCTCCGGGGTGTTCCTGTCATTCGATCGGCGCATCAGCGCCGCCGTCGCCGGCTACCCTCTCGCCGCATTCGTCACGGTGCACGTGCAGCAGCAGAAACTGTCGTCGATCGTGGAGCAGCTGGCGACCATCCCCGAGATCGTTCAGGCGCACGGCCTGAGCGGCCCGTCGGACCTTCTCGTGCGCGTTGTCTGCATCGACGCCGAGGACCTCTTCCGCATCACCGGCGCGATCCAGGCCTGCGACGGCGTCGAACGCGCCGAGACTGCACTCGACATGGGCGAGCTCATCCCCTTCCGCCTCCACCCCCTTCTCGCCCGCGACGCCCTCCGCTGACCCGCGCTTCCCGCCCCGAGCCCGCCCACCCGCCCCGCGAACCCGCGCTATGTACCCGCCGAGTCCACGAAAAGTCGCTTGAAAAGCGCCGAGTACACGGAGAATTCGTGGACTCGACGGTTGCGGGGGCGGGGCGGGGCGGGGCGGGGCGGGGCGGGATGCGCGAAGCCCGCGCAGACGGGGTCTGCGCGGGCTTCGTGTGGTGCGGTTGCGGAAGGGAGGTTACTCGCCTTCGGCGGGAGCCGTGGGGCCCTCGCTGGCCGCATCGCGGCCGTGCGTGTCTGCCTCATCGGCCTCGGCGAGCACCGGAGCGAGCGACAGCTTTCCGCGGTCGTCGATCTTGGTGATCTCGACCAGGATCTTCTGGCCGACCCCGAGCACGTCTTCGACGTTCTCGACGCGCTTGCCACCGGCGAGCTTGCGCACCTCCGAGATGTGCAGCAGTCCGTCCTTGCCGGGCAGCAGCGAGACGAACGCACCGAACGCGGCGATCTTGACGACGGTTCCGAGGAACTGCTCGCCCACCTCCGGGTTCGTCGGGTTCGCGATCGCGTTCACCTGGGCGCGGGCGGCCTCGGCCGACGGGCCGTCGACAGCGCCGATGTAGACGGTGCCGTCCTCCTCGATGGAGATGTCGGCGCCGGTCTCGTCCTGGATGGCGTTGATCGTCTTGCCCTTCGGGCCGATCAGCTCACCGATCTTGTCGACGGGGATCTGCACCGAGATCACGCGGGGCGCGGTCGGGGCCATCTCGTCGGGCTGGTCGATGGCGGCGTTCAGCACGCTCAGGATGGTCGTACGAGCATCCTTGGCCTGCTTCAGCGCACCGGCGAGCACGGCGGAGGGGATGCCGTCGAGCTTGGTGTCGAGCTGGATCGCGGTGACGAACTCGCTCGTTCCGGCGACCTTGAAGTCCATGTCGCCCAGCGCATCCTCGGCACCCAGGATGTCGGTCAGAGCCGCGTAGCGGGTCTCACCGTCGACGGTGTCGGAGATGAGGCCCATGGCGATGCCGGCGACCGGCGCGCGCAGCGGCACACCGGCGTTGAGCAGCGACAGGGTCGAGGCGCACACGGAACCCATCGACGTCGAGCCGTTGGAGCTGAGAGCCTCAGACACCTGACGGATCGCGTACGGGAACTCCTCGCGGCTCGGCAGAACCGGAACGAGCGCGCGCTCGGCGAGGAAGCCGTGCCCGATCTCGCGACGCTTCGGCGAACCGACGCGGCCGGTCTCACCGGTCGAGTACGGCGGGAAGTTGTAGTGGTGCAGGTAGCGCTTCTTGGTGACCGGCGACAGCGAGTCGATCTGCTGCTCCATCTTGAGCATGTTCAGCGTGGTGACGCCCAGGATCTGGGTCTCGCCGCGCTGGAAGATCGCCGAACCGTGAACGCGCGGGATGACCTGCACCTCGGCGTCGAGCGGACGGATGTCGCTCAGCCCACGGCCGTCGATGCGGATGCCCTCGCGCAGCACACGGCCGCGCATGACCACCTTCGAGACGGACTTGTACGCCGCCGAGAACTGGCTCAGCACCTCGGGGTCGAGAGCACCGGCCTCGACCTTCTCGGTGAGCGCCACCTTGACGCGCTCCTTGAGCGCGTCGTCGGCGTTCTGGCGCTCGACCTTGTCGGCGATCTGGTACACGTTCACCAGGTCGTCGTACGCGAGGCCGGCGACGTTGTCGTAGGTCTCCTGCGAGTACGGCAGGAACACGGGGTAGGCGGCGATGGGCTTCGCGGCCTGCTCGGCGAGCACGACCTGCGCGCCGACGAGCTGGCGGATGAAGGGCTTGGCAGCCTCGAGGCCCTGGGCCACGACCTCTTCGTTCGGCTTGGTGGCGCCGCCCTGGATGAGGTTCCAGCTACCCTCGGTCGCTTCGGCCTCGACCATCATGATGGCGACGTCTTCGTTTCCGTTCGCGTCGGTGACGACACGGCCGGCCACGACGAGGTCGAACACGGCCTCTTCGAGCTGCGACGCCTTCGGGAAGGCGATCCACTGGTCTTCGGCAGCACCGTTGCCCGGGATGAGCGCGAGGCGCACACCGGCGATCGGGCCGCTGAACGGCAGGCCGGAGATCTGGGTGGATGCGGAGGCCGCGTTGATGGCCAGAGCGTCGTAGAACTCATCCGGAGCGATGCTCAGAACGGTGATGACGATCTGAACCTCGTTGCGGAGACCCTCGACGAACGAGGGGCGCAGGGGCCGGTCGATCAGACGGCAGACGAGGATCGCCTCGGTGGAGGGGCGGCCCTCACGACGGAAGAACGAGCCGGGGATCTTGCCGGCCGCGTACGACCGCTCCTCGACGTCGACGGTCAGCGGGAAGAAGTCGAAGTTGTCCTTCGGGTGCTTGCTGGCGCTGGTCGCGCTCAGCAGCATGGTCTCCTCGTCGAGGTATGCGGCGACAGCGCCCTGAGCCTGCTGGGCGAGACGGCCGGTTTCGAACCGGACCGTGCGAGTGCCGAAGCGTCCGTTGTCGAGAACGGCTTCGGCGAATTTGATTTCGGGACCTTCCAAGAGGTCTTTCTCCTTTGTTTTACGTCGCCACCCCGTTTGGGCGGCGACTCGTACATCGGAGCAGGGGAACAGGCAGATCGACACGCTTCTCCAGCGCGTACGTGCGGCTCACCGACGACGTTCTAACGTCGAGGGTTGGTGCCCGTCTGGCCATCAGTAGAAATACACGGCTGCGTTCATTGCGCATCCGGATACCACCACCGAGGACCAGCTCCTGCCAGCCTGCTCCGTTTGTTGCTCGGTATTCAGTTTGAGTCGGCATACAGCCAACCTCATGAATCCTAACAGGTGGGCCCGGAATTGCGGCAGAACGCAGTGAGTCGCGGGGGGGGGGGGGGGGGGGGGGGGGGGGGGGGGGGCGGGGGGCGGGGGGG
>NZ_JBHVWM010000002.1:267640-341992 GCF_042882245.1 Leifsonia sp. NPDC058230
GCCCAGCCCCCCCCCCCCCCCCGCCCCCCCCCCCCCGCCCCCCCCCCCCCCCCCCGCCCCCCCCCCCCCCCCCCCCCGCGACTCGGTGGACCGCAGCGGCTACTCGGCCTGGAATCCGCCGATCGAGGCGAAGTCGCCCTCGAGCGCGAACGGGTCCTTGACGCGCGAGCTGCGGTCGGAGGCCGCGACCAGCGCCGCGAACTCCCCCGCAGCGCGGTCGATGCGGTCGGGCAGAGCCTTGACCGTGTCGGCGCCGCTCCCCCAGTCGGCCGAGGCCGCGTAGACCGAAGTCGGAACGACGACGCCGTGGAGGTAGGTGAACATGGGTCGCATGGCGTATTCGAGGGCCAGGGAGTGGCGCTCGGTGCCGCCGGTCGCACCCAGCAGCACGGGCATCCCGTCGAGCGCGGTGGGGTCGATCACATCGAAGAACGACTTGAACAGCCCGCTGTAGCTCGTGGTGAAGATCGGGCTGACCGCGATGAGGCCGTCGGCCCCGGTCACGGTCTCGATCACGTCGGCCAGAGCGGGGCTCGGGAAGCCGGCCAGGAGGTTGTTCGTGACGTCGCGAGCGACGTCACGGAGCTCGACGACCGTCACGTCGGTCTCGATCCCCTGCTCGGTGAGCCGGCGCACCGTCGCTTCGGCGAGCCGGTCGGCCAGGAGCCTGGTCGACGACGGCTGGCTGAGGCCGCCGGAGACGACGGCGATCTTTCGTGCGGTCATCACTTCACCTCCGAGGCGACAGCGGCGGACTCCACGGATGCGGGCTCGACGGCTGCAGCCAGCTCGGCCGCGTCGCGCTCCGCCACCAGGGCGGCGTGGGTGGGCCCATCCGAAACCCCGGCGGGACGCAGCGCGTCGAACTCCTTGCGGAGCACGGGCACGACCTCGGAACCGAGGATGTCCAGCTGCTCGAGTACGGTCTTCAGCGGAAGGCCCGCGTGGTCCATCAGCCAGAGCTGGCGCTGGTAGTCGCCGACGTAGTCGCGGAAGCCGAGCGTGCGGTCGATGACCTCCTGCGGGCTCCCGACGGTGAGCGGGGTCTGCGACGTGAACTCCTCGAGCGACGGACCGTGTCCGTAGACCGGGGCATTGTCGAAGTACGGCCGGAACTCGCTGACGGCGTCCTGCGAGTTCTTCCGCATGAACACCTGACCGCCGAGGCCGACGATCGCCTGCGCGGCGGTGCCGTGACCGTAGTGCTCGAACCGCTGACGGTACAGCGCGATCATCTGCTGGGTGTGCGACGCCGGCCAGAAGATGTGGTTGGCGAAGAAGCCGTCGCCGTAGAACGCCGCCTGCTCCGCGATCTCGGGGCTCCGGATGCTGCCGTGCCAGACGAACGGAGGAACGTCGTCGAGGGGGCGCGGCGTGGACTGGAAGCCCTGCAGCGGTGTGCGGAATTTGCCCTCCCAGTCGACGAAGTCCTCACGCCACAGCTTGCGCAGGAGCGCGTACTTCTCGATCGCCAGCGGGATGCCCTGTCGGATGTCCTCGCCGAACCACGGGTACACCGGGCCGGTGTTCCCGCGCCCGAGCGTGAGGTCCATGCGGCCGCCCGACAGGTGCTGCAGCATCGAGTACTCCTCGGCGATGCGCACGGGGTCGTTGGTCGTGATGAGCGTCGTGGCGGTGGACAGGATGATGCGGTTGGTCTTGGCCGCGAGGTAGCTGTTGATCGCGACGGGGCTCGATGGGAAGAACGGCGGGTTGTGGTGCTCGCCCATTGCGAACACGTCCAGTCCGACCTCCTCGGCGTGCTGCGCGATGGTCAGGACATCCTGCAACCGCGACGCGTCGGTCGGGGTCTGACCGGTGGTGGGGTCGGTGGTGATGTCGCCGACGCTGAAGATACCGAACTGCATGTGACTGCTCCAATTCAATGCGTTTGCATGGATATCCGCTTCAACGGGGATCGGGTCCGGAGTATTCCCGGTTCGGGATCGGGCGTCTCGCCAGGGAGAACGCGGCCACGAGGGCGATGCCGAGCAGCGTTCCGAGCGTGTTGGCGATGAGGTCCCGCACGTCGCTCACCCTGGTCGGGATGAACAGCTGCGCGCCCTCGATCAGGCAGGTCGCCGCGACTCCGACGGCCAACGCGAGCCACCACCGCCGTAGACCGAAGAGCAGGGAGAACATCACGCCCATCGGGATGAACAACACGACATTCGCGGTGAACTCGACGCCGTCGTAGGTCAGCCAGGACAGCAGGGCGCTCCGCCGGAGCACGGCGAGCAGCTGACGCACGAACCCATCCGGTCCCGCATCCGCCGGCTGAGGGCCGAGAGTGAGCCAGCCGACGCACAGCACGTACACCAGCGTGAGGACGCTGAGAACGGGATGGCGGCGGGTCATCCCCTCATCGTGGCGCAACCTGGCCGCGAGTCGATAACAATGTCATATGACCTCCGGCTTCCGCATCCGCATGACCGGCCGCGCCATCGACGAATCGCATCGTGTCTCCAGTCCGTTGGAGCTGTTGTTCGACCTCACCTTCGTCGTCGCGATCGCCCAGGTTTCGGCCCAGCTCGCCCACCAGACCGAGGAAGGCCACGCGCTCGATGCGCTCGGCCCCTATCTGATGGTCTTCTTCGCGATCTGGTGGGCGTGGATGAACTTCACCTGGTTCGCGTCGGCCTACGACACCGACGACGTGCCGTACCGGCTGACGACCATGGTGCAGATGGGCGGCGTGCTCGTGCTGGCCGCCGGGGTGCCCTCCGCATTCGAGGATCAGAACTTCACGGCGATCGTCATCGGCTACCTGATCATGCGTGTCGGGTTGGTGAGCCAGTGGATCCGGGCGGCGATCGAGCATCCTGAGGGCCGGACGACCGCGATCCGGTATGCGGTCGGCATCTCGGTCGTGCAGGTCGGCTGGGTGAGCCGGCTGGCGCTCCCCGCCGAGTGGGGCGGGTGGACCTTCATCGTTCTCGCACTGCTCGACCTCTCCGTGCCCCTCTGGGCCGAACGAACGGGCATGACCACGTGGCACGCACACCACATCGCCGAGCGCTACGGCCTGTTCACGATCATCGTGCTCGGGGAGTCCGTCTCCGCAGCGACGATCGGTGTGCAAGGCGCGCTCGCGAACGACGGCTTCAGCGGCGAGCTGGTGGTCATCGCGGCGGCAGGGCTCGTGCTGCTCTTCGCGCTGTGGTGGCTCTACTTCCTCGAACCGGCGGCGGCGGGGCTCACCAAGCGGCGCAACCGCTCCTTCTACTGGGGATACGGCCACTATTTCGTGTTCGGCTCGCTCGCTGCGATCGGGGCCGGGCTCGAGGTGGCGGTGCAGCGCGGCACGGCGCACGCGGAGGTCACGGCGGCGGGGATCGGCTACTCCGTCGCGATCCCGGTCGCGTTGTTCCTGGTGCTGCTCTGGGTGCTGCACGCTCCGCTCGTGCCGGAGGTGGTCATCCAGCCGGTCAAGACCGTGATCGCAGTCGTCCTCGTGCTGCTGCTGCCGCTGGCGGCCGGGCTCATCGGGCTGGGCGGAGTGATCATCGGGATCGCGCTGGTCACGGCTGCGCTCGTGGCCGCAACGCTCATCGACCTGGCGGTGCGTGCATCCCGGGCGGCCGCCTGACCCCTGATCCTGTGTCAGCGCACGCCGGGGACGGCGAAACGCGGCAGCTCGGCGGTGCTGGATGCCGACCTCACGTGCCGCACGATCCCCCAGACCATGAGCCCCTGGCCCGCCAGATAGGTGAGCATGATCAGGAAGTCGACCTGCCAGAGCGCGAAACCGGGGAGGAAGCGGTCGAATCCGAGCAGCGAATCGGAGACGAGGAACGAGGCCGAGCCGATCGCGATCCAGCGGTTGCAGGCTGACCCGGAGACAGCGAGGGCGCCGAGCACCAGGCCGTAGACGGCGAGCGGGGCGAGCAGCGGGCCGGCGTGCGGCGCGAGGATGCCGATGAGGGCGACCCACCAGACCAGGTAAATCGCCGCCCACCATTGGGGACGTCGCCGGATGCGCATCCGCCGCCAGAAGAGCACCAGGTAGGCGAGGTGGCCGAGCAGGAAGAACGCGAGGCCGATCAGGAAGCCGATCCCGGCATCCATCAGCGAGAGGTCGCCGAGCCAGCCCGAGACGATGGCGAGCGATCCCAGCAGTGCGACCTCCCCACGCCGCCGCGGCAGAGCCCAGAGCAGGGCGAGCAGCAGGGCCGGCATCAGCAGCGGCTTGGTGATCGTGCTCACCGCCTCGGAGCCGAAGAAGAGGGCGAGCAGGTGCAGGATGCCGACGACGGTGTACGGCAGGAACGGGAGTGCCACAGGGAAGACTCTAGAGCCCGCTCACACGAAAACGGGCCGCCACCCGCAGGTGACGGCCCGTTCGCAAGAAGCTCGCGGTGTCAGGGAAGAGCTGCCGCGCAGGCTCCCGACGTTATCGACGCAGGCCGAGACGCTCGATGAGCGAGCGGTACCGGTTGATGTCGATGTCCGACAGGTAGCCGAGGAGGCGGCGACGCTGGCCGACCAGGAGGAGCAGGCCACGACGCGAGTGGTGGTCGTGCTTGTGCTCCTTGAGGTGCTCGGTGAGGTCCTTGATCCGCTTGGTCAGGATTGCAACCTGGACCTCGGGGGATCCGGTGTCACCGGGGTGGGTCGCGTACTCTTCGATGATCGCCTTCTTGACGTCTGCATCAAGTGCCATAGAGGGGATCCCCTTTCTCTCGTTGCGCGGTGCCCTGGGCCGTATGCCTGGGCTCTCTTTATCCGCGGCCGTTCAAACGGCAACCTGGAAAGCTTACCAGACCCGTCCCGGCCCCGGCCCCGCGCTCATGCGGCCTCGGGCTCCGGTTCGAGCAGCGCGAACGCGCCCCCGAACGGGTCGACGACGCTCACCCACCGGCCGACGCCCGGGGCGGACGCACGCTCGCCGCGAACCGCGCCGCCGAGTTCTGTGAGGCGCACGACGGCCGCGTCCAGATCGGCCACGTTCAGGTAGACGAGCCAGTGGGGAGGGATGTCGGCCGCGGGCTCGATCGCGCCGGCCACGCTGGTCTCCCCGACGTCGAAGAGAGAGTAGACGCCGTCGCCCATCGGCATCTGGCTGGTGCCGACGCCGAGGACGTTCTCGTAGAAGTCGAAGGAGTTCTCGCATCCCGCCTCGACGAGTTCGAGCCAGTCGACGGCGCCCGGCTCCTCGCGCAACCAGGGCGAGTCCTTCTCCTTCTGCCAGAGGCCGAAGACCGCGCCGAGCGGATCGGCGACGATGGCGAGCTGCACACCGGGTGCGAGCTCACCGGGCGGGAGGAGCACGTTTCCGCCCCCGGCGGTCGCTGCGGCGGTCGAGGCGGCGATGTCGTCGACCGCGAAGTAGGTGGTCCAGACCGAGCGGCCGTTCTCACCGAAGGAATCGGGCAGCGGGCCGATCGCGGTCACCGGGACACCCCGCATCATGGCGACGGAGTACCCGCCGGTCTCGGGTGATGCCGGCGGTACGTCCCACTCGAACAGCTGTCGGTAGAACGCTGCGGCGCCGGCCTGGTCCGTGCTCTGGAGGTCGACCCAGATCGGTGTGCCCTGCGGAAACGAGTCGGTGATCGGCATGGCCACACCATACGCCGGGGCCGCACGGCACGCGAGCGGAAAATCGGTCACGGAGCGGGCTGCGGATGAGCGGAGCGCGCGACCGCGCGCGCCAGCAATCGAAGACCGTCGGGCACGTCCTCCGGCGCGATGGCGCCGAACCCCAGGAGCAGTCCGCTCTGAGTCCGCGCCCCCGCGATGAACCGGCTGAGCGACTGCACCGCGACACCCGACGCTGCAGCGTCCGCGGAGACCCGGTCTGCGTCGAAGGGCTCCGTCGGGTCGATCGGCACCAGGCAGAGATGGAGGCCGGCGACCGACGGCACGATCCTCAGGCGGTCGCCGAGGAGCGCATCCACGTGCTCCACGATCTGCTGCTGACGGCCGCCGTACACCTTCGTGGCACTGCGCACGTGCCGGGCGAACCCGCCCGTGTCGACGAAACGGGCCATGGCCGACTGGGTGACGCCGTCGTTGTGCCAATCGGTCAGCCGTTTCGCGGCGCGCAATGCGGGCATCAGCGAGGGCGGCGAGACGAGGAAGCCGAGCCGGAGCGTCGGCAGCATCGTCTTCGAGAAGGTGCCGACGTAGACGACACGTCCCTCGCGATCGAGGCTCTGCAGCGGATCGAGCGGACGGTCGGCGAACCGGAACTCGCTGTCGTAGTCGTCTTCGATGATCACCGCGTCGTGGGCCGAAGCCCAGGCGAGCAGGGCCGCACGGCGCTCCAGCGACAGAACGCTGCCGAGCGGGAACTGGTGCGACGGGGTCGTGTAGATCAGCGCCGCGCGAGACGGCAGCGCATCGACCCGGATGCCCTGCTCGTCCACCGGCACCGGGACGATCCGGGCGCCCATCGACTCGAAGAGCTGGCGAACGGGCGGGTACCCCGGGTCTTCGACGGCCACGACGTCGCCGGGCTCGAGGAGCACGCGCCCGATCAGGTCGAACGCCTGCTGCGCGCCGCTGGTGATCAGGATGTCGTCGGCCACCGCATCCACCGACCGCGCGACCCCGAGATGCCTGGCCAGTGCCCGGCGCAGGTGCTCGAGGCCCGCCGGGTCCTGGTAGTAGTGACCCGAACGCCGGATGCCGCCCCGCAGTTCGGCGGCGACCAGCCGCCGCCACTGCTCGAGCGGGAACAGACCGGGATCGGGCGAGCCGACGCTGAAGTCGTAGGCGATGGGAACGGGCTCCGCCCAGAGCGGATCGTGGAGCTCGCGCCAGCGCGCGGTGGGTCTGGCCGCTGTGCGCGCGTCCCGGACGCTGCTCGTGCGACCGGCGCGACCGGCGCCGGAGGCGGGAGGCGCGACGACGAACGTGCCGGAGCCGACCCTCGATGCGAGATAGCCCTCGGCGGTCAGCCGCTCGTAGGCGACGGTGACCGTGGTGCGCGAGACCGACAGCTGGGCGGCGAGGTCGCGCGTCGCCGGCAGGCGTTCGCCGTGTCGCAGGCGTCCGTCCCGGATGGCGTCGCGCAGCTGGCGGTAGATGCGGTCGGCGCGGTCGCCGCGGCCTTCGATCTGTACGTGGACGTCCACTCGCGCCTCCCGGAATGGTCTGGTGAGAACCGTGCGAATTGGATCTTACAACCGTCCAATGACACTTCTACGCTCGAAGACATGACAGAACGAATCGACATCGCCTCCCTGGCTCCCGAAGGCTACCGAAAGGTCATCAACCTCGACGGCTACATCGGCCGGCAGATCGAGGAGCCGCTCGGCAACTTCATCAAGCTCCGCGCATCCCAGCTCAACGGATGCACCTTCTGCGTCGACATGCACTCGGTCGACCTGCAGGCGTCGGGCGTCCCGCTGCGCAAGACCTTCTCCGTGATCACCTGGCGCGAGTCGGAGTGGTTCACGCCCCGCGAGCGCGTGGCGCTCGAACTGACGGAGGCCGTCACGCTGATCCAGGGCGGCGTCTCCGACGACCTCTACGCCCGCGCCCTCGCCGAGTTCGGCGAAGCCGGTCTCGCCGACCTCATCCTGGCGATCGGCCTCATCAACATCTGGAACCGCATCGCGATCCCCACCCACCTGCGTCCACCGGCGCTCTGACACACAGAGAGAATGCTCCCCCAGCAACGCTGGAGGAGCATTCTCCTGTTCGGGCCTCGGAACCGGATCAGCTCACGCCGAGGAGATCGATCACGAAGATGAGGGTCTTGCCCGACAGGGGGTGCCCGCCACCGGCGGGACCGTAGGCGAGCGCGGGCGGGACGGTCAGCTTGCGACGGCCGCCGACCTTCATGCCGGGGATGCCCT
Source organism: Leifsonia sp. NPDC058230 (assembly GCF_042882245.1). Taxonomy (NCBI): domain Bacteria; kingdom Bacillati; phylum Actinomycetota; class Actinomycetes; order Micrococcales; family Microbacteriaceae; genus Leifsonia; species Leifsonia sp. NPDC058230. Next base: position 275,449 of record NZ_JBHVWM010000002.1, read on the forward strand.
CCTGCCAGCCCTTGATGAGGTTGTTCAGCGGGAAGTTGATGGACTGCCCACGGCTCCACGACGAGTCGAACTCTTCGCCGGTCTCGTACTCCACGCCGAGGTAGTGCACGTCGACCTTGGAGCCTGCGGTCGCCGCGTCGCCGGATCCCTCGACGATGTCGACGATCTCGAGCTGCTCGGGGGCGGGCCCCTCGGGCGCGTCGACTTCGGGCTTCTGGTTGGTGTTTTCTGACATGGGATCCATCCAACCGGGTCTCGGGTGACGCGTCAAAGGGCGTTCGCTGAGCGCGTGACCCGCCGGGCTGTCCGAAATTCGCTCTTGCGCTCCTCGGAGAAGCGCGGCACCCTGGAGGTAGATCAACAGATCAACTCGTCGTCCGGGAGAGTCGCAGGCATCGCCGCACCACCGGACGATGAGTCTGTTAACGGCCGTTCTCCGGGGATTGAGTTCCCCGCGTCCGTCGCTCATACTCGATACCTAGTAACAGTAGGTTTTGTCGCGCGGCTCCGTGAGGGCCGCAACCGACTCGACGATGAGGAGTGCCGTGTCCCCCGAAGTCACCACCACAGCGGGCCGCGTCCGCGGACTGCAGCGCGACGGATCGATCGCCTTCCTCGGCATCCCTTTCGCCGAACCTCCCGTCGGCGAGTTGCGGTTCGCCGCCCCGGTGCCGCATGCGCCCTGGACCGGCACACTCGACGCGACCGCGTACGGCGCCACGGCACAGCGCGAGACGCTCGCAGAGATCACGCTCATCCCCGAGCCGTCGATCCCCGGCGACTCGACCCTCAACGTCAACGTGTTCACCCCCTCCCTCCCCGATGCCGGCGATCCGGATGCACTGCTCCCGGTGCTCGTGTACATCCACGGCGGTGGGTTCGTCGCGGGCTCCCCCGCAAGCCCTTGGTATGACGGCGCCGCTTTCAACCGCGACGGGATCGTCACCGTGTCGCTCTCCTACCGGCTGGGCTTCGACGGATTCGGCTGGATCGAGGATGCGCCCCACAACCGCGGCGTGCGCGACTGGGTGCTCGGGCTCGAATGGGTGCGCGACAACATCGCCGCGTTCGGCGGCGACCCGGCGCGGGTGACCGTCGCCGGGCAGTCGGCGGGAGGCGGCGCCGTGCTCTCCCTGCTCGCGGTGCCTGCCGCCGCATCCCTCTTCCACCGGGCGATCAGCCTGTCGGGGGCCACGAGCGACCTGCCGCTCGATGAGGCGGAGAAGCTCGGCCGCGAGCTCGCTGCCCTCGGCGGCGTGGCGCCCACCCGTTCCGGTCTCGGCTCGCTCGACGAGCGGACCGTTCTCGAGCTGCAGGGGCGGGTCGCATCTCCCACCGTCGAGGCCGACCAGTCCGGCGAGTCCGGCGATCCGCTGGCTCCTCTCGTCCGGTTCGCCACGGGCGGTCTCTCCTGGGGCCCCGTCGTCGACGGCGAGGTGCTGCCCGAGTCCGTCTCGGCCGCTCTGTCCCGAGGAGTGGGGGCCGACAAGGAGCTCGTGCTCGGCGCCACCGACAACGAATTCGTCATGGCCCTCGCCCCGCAGGCCGAGGCGCTCTCCGCGGTTCCGGCGGCGGCGATCCTTTCGGCGTTCGGCCTGCCGGAGGCGACGGTCGCCGCGTACATCGACGCGCATCCGTCGCGCGGCACCGCCGACCTGATCGGGCAATACGTGACCGACCGGATGTTCCGGGTCACGGCCATCACGCTCGCCGCAGAGCGCGCACGCAGCGGCGCGCCGACCTGGCTGTACCGCTTCGCGTGGCCGTCGCCGACCATCGGCAACTCCTGCCACTGCCTCGACGTCCCATTCTTCTTCGACTGCCTGGCCGCCGAGCGCGTGGCGTACCTCGCCGGACCGAACCCGCCGCAGGAGCTCGCCGACGAGGTGCACGGTTCCGCGGTGGCGTTCGTCAGCACCGGCGACCCGGGCTGGACTCCGTTCGACGAGGCCACCCGGAGCACGCGGGTGTTCGACGTCCCGACGCACACCGAGACCGACGGCTACACCGACGTGGCCGCGCTCCTCCCGGTCGCGCGCACGTCGGCCTGACCGCGCTCGGGGCCTCAGCCGAAGACTTTGCCGGGGTTGAGGATGCCGAGCGGGTCGAAGACCGACTTGAGCTTGACTTGGAGGTCGTAGGAGTCGGGGCCGAGCTCGTCGGCCAGCCAGCGGCGCTTGAGCACGCCGACGCCGTGCTCGCCGGTCAGGGTGCCGCCGAGTTCGATGGCCGTGCGGAAGAGGTCGTTGGCCGCATCCCAGACCTCGGGAGGAACCTCCGTGCCCGCGTACACGAAGTTCGGGTGCAGGTTGCCGTCGCCGGCGTGAGCGACGGTGGGGATCGGGATGCCGTAGCGCTCGCTGATGCGCTCGATCGCCGCGAACATCTCGGGCATCCTCGAACGGGGCACCGACACATCCTCGATCAGCACTTCACCGGTCGCTTCGAGCGCGGGGTGGAATGCCCGCCGGATCGCCAGTAACCGCTCGCCCTCCTCGGCGTCGGCGGAGACGCGGACGGTCCCGCCTGACTCGCGGACGAGCTCCGCGGCGGCAGCGGCGTCCGTCGCCGAGTTGAGGCCGTCGAACTGGACGAGCAGGTAGCTCCCGCCCCCGGTGGCGCCGAATGCGGCGGCGATGGTCTGCTCGCCGAGGTAGGCGGCGATGCGCTCCAGCGATGGGCCGTCGAGCAGCTCCATGACGGCCGGGCGGAGGCGGGATGCTGTGACGCGCGCCGCCGCTGCCGCCGCGGTCCGCACATCCGGGAACGGGGCGCCGATCGTCGTCGCCGAGCCGGGTGGGACGGGGAGGACGCGCACGGTCGCGCCGACGATGACGCCGAGCGTCCCTTCCGAGCCGACGAACAACGCGGTCAGATCGAACCCGGTGACGCCCTTCACGGTGCGGTGGCCGGTCCTGATCAGGCGGCCGTCGGCGAGCACGACGTCCAGCGCGAGGACCGCCTCCCGGGTCACGCCGTATTTCGCGCAGAGCAGCCCACCGGCGTTGGTCGCGATGTTGCCGCCGACCGTCGAGATGGCCTTGCTGGCGGGATCCGGCGCGAACCAGAGGCCGAACGGCTCGAGGGCGGCGTTGAGGTCGGCGTTGATGACGCCGGGCTCGACGACCGCGAGCTCGTCTTCGACCGAGATCTCGAGGATGCGGTTCATGCCTGCGACGCTGATCACGATCGCCCCGTCGGTGCCGTTCGCTCCCCCGGCGAGGCCGGTCCCCGCTCCGCGCGGGACCACCGGCACCCGGAACTCGCTGGCGGCCTGCACAGCGGCCTGCACGTGCGCGACGGTCGTTGCCTTCACCACGGCCAGAGGGCGGCCCTCGGCGACCCAACCCGACTTGTCGGTGCGGGCGGCCTCAAGATCGGCCTCGTCGACACTGAGAACTCCGGCGGCGACCGCCTCTTCGCCGAGGGCGGCCGCTAGCCAGTCGAGAACGTCCATGTCGTTCACCTTACGGATGTCCGGGGCGTCCGGCCGAATCGGCGGCGCATCCCGTCGCGCGTCGCCCGTCTGCACCGCGGGTGATGTCCGAATTCCGCTAACGAATGTCGGTGCGCAGTGTCAGGCTTGTTGCATGGCCCCAGAAACCGACAAGCTCGCCGACCCGGTCTTCGCCGAACGCTACCGTGCCATGAGTGCGCGCGACGCTCGCTTCGACGGCCAGTTCATCACCGGCGTGCACTCGACCGGCATCTACTGCCGCCCCAGCTGCCCCGCCGTCTCCCCCAAACCCACCAACGTCACCTTCTACCTCACCGCGGCCGCCGCCCACGAGGCCGGGCTGCGCGCCTGCAAACGCTGCCTCCCGGATGCGGTTCCCGGCTCCCCCGAGTGGAACGTGCGCGACGACCTCGCCGCTCGGGCGATGCGCCTCATCGCCGACGGCACCGTGGAGCGCGAGGGCGTGCCCGGACTCGCACACCGGCTCGGCTACACGCCGCGCCACCTCGGCCGCGTGCTCGTCGCCGAGCTCGGGGCCGGCCCGCTCGCCCTCGCCAGGGCCCACCGGGCTCAGACCGCCCGCCTCCTCCTCGCCGGCACGGAGCTGTCGATCACGGATGTCGCATTCGCGGCCGGCTTCACCAGCGTGCGCCAGTTCAACGAGACCATGGCCGACATCTACCGCACGACACCGGGCGACATCCGTGCGGCTGCCAAGGGGCGGCCTGCGGTGCGCTCGCATCCCGGCGCGTCGCGTGCCGCATCCCTCACCCTGCGTCTGCCCGCGCGGGCGCCGTTCGACGGAGCCGCCGTCCTCGGCTTCCTCGCTGCGCGCGCCGTCACCGGGGTCGAGGTCGGCGGAGACGGCGCATACGCTCGCGCACTCGCGCTGCCGAACGGTCCGGCGGTGGTGAGTCTGAGCCTGGGCGGCACGGATGCGTCACCGCACGTCGTCTGCGAGGCCACCCTCTCCGACGTCGCCGACCTCGCGCCGCTGGTGGCGCGCATCCGCCGGCTCCTCGATCTGGATGCGGATGCGCAGGCCATCGATGAGGCACTCGCCTCCGATCCCGCCCTCGCGCCGAGCGTCGCCGCGGCGCCGGGCCGTCGTGTTCCCGGTGCCGTCGACGCCGAGGAGATCCTGTTCCGGGCCCTGATCGGGCAGCAGGTCTCGGTGCCAGCAGCCCGAACGGCGCTCGCCCGGCTGACGGATGCGCTGGGCGAGCCGGTCGACCTCGGCGGCTTCACGAGGCTCTTCCCGACCGCGAGACAGATCGCCGAGCACGGGCGCGAGGTCCTCCGCGGTCCGGCGAAGCGCATCGACGCGATCGTCGACACCGCGCGGGCCCTGGCGACCGGCGAACTCGTGATCGACGTCGGCGAGTCGCGGGAAGAACTGGAGGCGCGGCTCCTCGCACTCCCCGGGATCGGACCGTGGACCGCAGGCTATGTCGCGATGCGGGTGCTCGGCAGTCCCGACATCCTGCTCACGAGCGACCTCGTCATCCGCCAGGGCGCAGCGAAGCTGGGGCTGCCGAGCGAAGCCCGCGGCCTCGCCGAGTACGGCGCGCGATGGGCGCCGTGGCGCAGCTACGCCGGAATGCATCTCTGGCGGTCATCGCAGGCGTAGGATTTCTGACGGACGAATCCGTGGGACCGGTGAGGAGGGATGACGACGTGCCCTCCATCACCGTAGTCATCCCGGCCCTGAACGATGCCGAGATGCTGGCGCGCTGCCTCGACGATCTCGCCGCCCAGCTCCGCCCCGCCGACGAGATCGTCGTCGTCGACAACGGCAGCACCGACGAGACCGCGGCCGTCGCGCGGGCGGGCGGCGCCCGGGTCATCGGCGAACCCACCCGCGGCATCTGGCCGGCGACCTCGGCCGGCTACGACGCCGCGAGCGGTGAGATCATCGCGCGTCTCGACGCCGACTCGCGGCCGCCGGTCGACTGGCTGCTGCACATCGAGGCGGAGTTCGTGGACTCCCCCGACATCAGCGTGCTCACCGGGCCGGGCATCTTCTACGACGGCAACACGCTCATCGCGGGGCTCGGTCAGACCCTCTACATCGGCGGCTACTTCTGGTCGATGGAGCTCTGGCTCGGGCATCCCCCGATCTTCGGCTCGAACTTCGCCATGCGCCGCGAGGTCTGGGACCGGATGCGCGGGCGCGTGCACCGCGGACTGCGCGCGATCCACGACGACCTCGACCTCGCCATCCACCTCGACCCCGACCAGCTCGTGCGCTACGACGAACGCCTCACGGTCGGGATCTCGGCACGGCCGTTCTCCACCTGGCGCGGGTTCGGACGCCGGCTCGGCTGGGCGTACACCACGCTCCGGATGCACCTGCCGGAGGAGTCCCCCTGGCGTCGGCGTGCTGCACGCCGCCGCTGGGAAGAGGAGCACGCGCAGGAGCTCCCCGGCGCCGTCGCCTGAGGGGCCGCCCGCGATTCAGGTGACGCGGCAGTACGTGGTGAGGTATCCGATCCCCCCGATGGACACCGTCACGGTGGAATGGTCGCGCAGGAACACCGGGGGCGTGCGGGAGTAGCCGGCACCACCGGGGCTGCCCGTGGAGATGAGAGTGCCCGGCTGCACCGTCGCCGAGCGGGAGAGGAACTCGATGATCTCGGCCACGGACCGCACCATGTCCGCCGTCGAGGCATCCTGGAGGATCGTGCCGTCGACGTTCGTCGTGAGCCACAGATCCTGAGGGTCGCTGATCTCGTCGGCCGTGACCACGACGGGGCCGTTCGGCGTGAAGCCGTCGAACGACTTGCAGCGCGACCACTGCGCCTCCGAGAACTGCAGGTCGCGGGCGGTGATGTCGTTCACGACGGTGTAGCCCCAGACGTGGTCGAGGGCGTCTCGCACCTGCACGTCCCGGGCCGGCTTGCCGATGATCACCCCGAGCTCGGCCTCGTAGTCGACCTGGGTGGTGAGATCCTCCGGCCAGGTCGTGGTCCCCTCGTGGCCGGCGAGCGAGTTGGGCCAGAGCGAGAAGACGGTCGCCGCCTTCTCGCTGCGCAGCTTGAGCTCGGATGCGTGTGCCGCATAGTTGGCGCCGATCGCGATCACCTGCGGGGGACGCAGCACCGCGGATGCGTGACGCAGCCCGCGCACCGGCGTCAGGGAGGTGTGCTGGGCGATCGCGTTGTCGACCACGGCACGCACGTGCGCGAGACCGTCGTCGCCCCGCTCGATGAGCTCCTGGAGATCGCGCGGCGCCCCGTCCATCACCTCGTCGAGAAAGAGGGCGCCGTCGCCGATGATCGCTGCCAGACGCGGCGTCGGGTCTGTTGTGGAACTGAGGTGCGAGAATCTCACCGGTCAAGGCTATCTTCCACGGTCGACTGTTCGAGCATCGCGACGCGCCCACCGTGCCTGCAAAGGTCGTGAGTGTCGGCTAGCGTTGTCCTGTGTCCATCGGTGAAAGGCGGCCCGGAGTCGCCGGAGGCGACGACGAAGCCGCACGTCTCGATGCCGGGCTTCCCGACATCGACTGGTCCGTCGCGCCTGTCGGCGCACGGTTCTGGCGGTTCCCCGCGCCCAGCGGCGAGCTCGCGGTCGTCGAGCTCGGCGACCCGTCCGACCCCCGGGTGGTGCTCATCCCCGGTGTCACGGGCTCGAAAGAGGACTTCTACCTGCTCGCGCCCATCCTCGTCGCCGGCGGGTATTTCGTGCAGAGCTTCGACCTCGCCGGGCAGTACGAATCGGCCGATGCCGGGCCCGTTCCCGGCGGTCACTACACCTACGAACTCCTGGTCGGGGACGTGCTGGCGTTTCTGCGTTCCGCCGAACCGGCTCACGTGCTCGGCTACTCGTTCGCGGGGGTGCTCTCCGAGCTGGCGCTGGCCGAGCATCCTGAGCTGTTCCGCAGCCTCACCCTGCTGACGACGCCGCCGGAGCCGGGCCAGGCATTCCGCGGTGTGCGCATCATCGGCTGGCTCAGCTGGTTCCTGAACGGCCACCAGGGCGCGGGTCTCATGATCTGGGGCATCGTCACGAACAAGAACAAGGTGCCCGCGAGCCGTCTCGCCTTCGTGCAGTCGCGGTTCTCGCTGACCCGCCGATCCAGTGTCGACGACATCGTCGGTCTGATGAAGCGGGTTCCGGATGTGCGCGAGCGCGTCGCACAGAGCGCGGTGCCCGTGCTGGTGGCCACCGGCACCCACGACCTGTGGCCGACGCACTTGCACGCCGCGAACGCCCAGGCCCTCCGCGCCACCCTCGCCGTCTACACGACGGGCCACAGCCCGTGCGAGACAGCGCCGCACCAGCTCGCCCGCGACATGCTCGCCCTCTTCCGCCGGGCCGAGCGCGCCGATCAGCGCCGCTGAGGAGACCGCGGGCCATCCGCGCCCGGCCGTCAGGGCTCGGGGATCATCGCCACCGCGTCGATCTCGACGAGAGCGCCCGGTCGCGCCGGCGTGACGGCGAGGACCGTGACGGCGGTGCGACGGCCACCCCAGACCGACTGGGTCGCGGCGTAGCCGTCGGTGGGGTCGATTCCCGCGGCGAGATAGATCGTCAGTTTGGCGACGTGCTCGGGGCCGCTCCCGGCCTCGGCGAGCACGGCGAGGAGGTTGCGCAGTGCCTGCTCCGTCTGGGGTCCGAGTCCGTCGAGCAGCGCGCCGGAACTGTCCGTTCCGTTCTGCCCGCCGACGTAGAGCGTCGGCCCAGCGGGAAGGATCATGCCCTGAGCGAAGGCGGGGCTCTGATACAGCTGCGGCGGGTCGACCGGTGTGGGCTGACTGGTCATGGTGGTATCCCTTCGGTCGGATATCCCCCGAGTATCGCGCCGGCCCCCGACACTGCACCACCCTCCGCGCTCGCGTCCCGTCGAACAGGCGGCACGCTCGCCGGTCACTCGGTGAGGTCGTTCGCCTTCACGATGGGGACGGCGCTGGTGATCACCTCGATGCCGCTGAGGCGGGCGGGCGACAGGAGCTTGGTGACCTCCTCGCGGCTCATCAGCTTGGCGTCGACGACCATGTCGGCCACGTTCGCTCCGGTGAGCAGCGCCGTCTTTGCGAGGGCCGCCGCCGCCGAGTAGCCGATGTGCGGCATGAGTGCCGTGATCACCCCGACCGACGAGCCGACCATGGCGCCGAGGCGCTCCTCGTTGGCGGTGATCCCGTCGACGCAGTTGACGCGGAGGGTGTGGAAGGCCTGGGTCATCCAGGTGACGCTCTGCAGCAGGGAGTGGGCGATGACGGGTTCGAAGGCGTTCAGTTGGAGCTGACCGCCCTCCGCGGCCATCGTCACGGTGACGTCGGCACCGGCGACCGAGAAGGCGACCTGATTGACGACCTCCGGGATCACCGGGTTCACCTTGCCGGGCATGATGCTGGAGCCCGCCTGGCGCGGCGGCAGGTTGATCTCGCCGAAGCCCGCCTGCGGACCGCTCGAGAGCAGACGCAGGTCGTTGCAGATTTTGGAGAGCTTGATCGCACTGCGCTTGAGCGACCCGGAGAACGACATGAACGCGCCGGCGTCGCTGGTCGACTCGATGAGGTCGGGAGCGGTCTCGAGGTTGAGCCCGGTGATCGCGTTCAGATGGCGCACGGCGGCAGCGGCGTATCCGGGGTCGGCGGTGATCCCCGTTCCGATGGCGGTTGCGCCCAGGTTGATCTCGGCGAGCAGCCACTTCGTCTCCGTGAGGCGGGCGTGGTCTTCGGTGAGTGTTGTCGCGAACCCGTGGAACTCCTGGCCGAGCGTCATGGGCACCGCATCCTGGAGCTGCGTGCGGCCGACCTTGAGAACGTGACGGAACTCCTCGCCCTTCGCCGCGAACGAGTCGCGCAGCAGCGCGAGCTGGTCGAGCAGGTGCGAGAGCGCGAAGGTCAGGGCGATCTTGATCGCCGTGGGGTAGGTGTCGTTCGTGCTCTGGCTGCGGTTGACGTCGTCGATCGGGCTGATGAACTGGTAGTCGCCCTTGTCGTGGCCGTCCAGTTCGAGGGCGACGTTGGCGATGACCTCGTTCGCGTTCATGTTGGTCGAGGTTCCGGCACCCCCCTGCATCACGCCGACCACGAACTGGTCGTGATACGAGCCGTCGATGATGAGCTGGCAGGCGCGGTCGATGAGTTCGGCCTTGTGCGCATCCAGAACCCCGATCTCGAGGTTGGCGCGGGCGGCCGCCTGCTTCACGCAGGCGAGGGCGACGATGAGGTCGGGATAGACGGAGATCGGCCGCTTGGCGATCTGGAAGTTCTCGAGTGCCCTCGAGGTGTGGACCCCCCAATATGCGTGGGCGGGAATGTCTCGCGTTCCGAGCGAGTCGCTCTCGGTTCTGACCGGCCCGCCGTCGGGTGTGGGCGCGGGAACGTCCGAAACGTTCTCGCTGGCATCCACGACCGGAATCGGGCGGGTCTTGGGTTCTTCCATCGTCGAGCTCGGGGAAATCACGGTGGCTCCATTGCCTCTCGTTGTGCGTTGGCAGACTGCTGTCGTCGACGGTTCGTGGCCATCGACACCTCTAGGCTACCGCGCTCCCCTGGCAGTGGCGGGAGCATTCCGGGTCAGCCGAGTCTGCGGAGGAGACCGCGCGCGAACCTGTCCTTCGCCTCGGTGTACGGCGGATAGATGAGCTTCAGGGTGTCGGGTTTCAGCGACTTGGTCAGCACCGCCTTCTCGTGGCTGAACGTGCGCAGCGAATTCTCGCCGTGATAGGCGCCGCTGCCGCTGTCGCCGACGCCGCCGAACGGCAGGCCTCCGACGGCCAGATGGGCGGCCGGAACGCCGAAGCCGACCGCTCCCGAGCTGGTCTCCGTGAGGATGCGCTTGCGCACCCTGGTGCTCTCGCTGAAGACGTAGAGAGCGAGCGGCTTGTCGCCGGAGGTGATCACCGAGATGGCGTCGTCGAGCCCCGACACGGTCACGATCGGCAGGATAGGACCGAAGATCTCCTCACGCATCAGGGGCGCGTCGCGGGGCACATCCGCGAGCACGGTCGGGGCAACGTAGCGGGACGCCGGGTCGGTGGATGCGCCGGTGACGACGGTGCCCGCATCCAGCATCCCGGCGAGGCGCTCGAAATGCGGCTCGTTGACGATGCGGCCGTAGTCGGGGCTCGTGGAGGGGTCCTCGCCGTAGAGCGCGCGCACGGCACGCTCCAGAGCGGGGGCGAGCCGGTCGGCAACGGCCGCCGTCGCGAGGATGTAGTCCGGGGCCACACAGGTCTGGCCGGCATTCAGGAACTTGCCCCAGGCGATCCTCTGTGCTGCGGCGTCGATGTCGACCGTGTCGTCGATGTACACCGGCGACTTGCCGCCGAGCTCCAGGGTGACCGGGGTGAGGTTGCGAGCGGCGGCGGCCGCGACGATGCGCCCGACCCGTCCGTTGCCCGTATAGAAGATGTGGTCGAACCGTTGCTCCAGCAGCTCGGTCGTCTCCTCGACGCCGCCCTCGACGACCGCGACAGCACGCGGGTCCAGATACTCGGGGACCAGGCGGGCCATCACGGCCGACGTCGCCGGAGCGAGCTCGCTGGGCTTTAGGACGACGGCATTGCCCGCTGCAATGGCGCCGACGACAGGCGCGAGCAGCAGCTGCACCGGGTAGTTCCAAGGAGCGATCACGAGGACGACGCCGAGTGGTTCCCTGACGATGGAGGCGCGGGCAGGCAGCAGTGCGCCCGGCACCGCGACACGACGCGGGCGCAGCCACCGCCGCAGATGCCTCACGACATGGTCGATCTCGCCGACGACGAACCCGATCTCGGCGATCTGCGACTCGGTCGGGTTCTTCGCGAGGTCGGCGAGCAGGGCATCCTCGAACTCGGCGGAGCGCTCGGTGAGCATGCGGCGCAGGGACGCCAGCTGGGCGAGCCGCCACGACAACGGCTTGGTGATGCCCGATACGGAGGTGTGGCGGAGAGCTTCGACGGTCTGAGCCAGGGTCATCCCGCAATCCTAGGGCCGAGCCACGGCTCGGTATTCCAAATCCTTGATCGCGTGTCCGAGGCGTTCGCCGCGGCGTTCGAACCGGGTGACCGGGCGGTCCTCCGGCCGCGCGACGAAGCCGCCGGGGCCGGCGGCGTTCACGAGGCCCTCGCACGCATCCAGCACCCCGATCATGTGCGCGGCGTAGTCCTCCCAGTCGGTGGCCAGTCGCAGCACACCGGCCGGCTTGAGCACTCGCGCGAGCAGCTCGGCGAAGGCCGGCTGTACAAGCCGTCGCCGGTGGTGGCGGGATTTGGGCCACGGGTCGGGGAAGAAGATCAGCACCTCGTCGATGCTCGCCGCGGGGAGGTCGTCTTCGAGCACCTCGACCGCGTCGTGACGGATCACACGCAGATTCGTGAGGCCCCGGATGTTCGCCTCGTTGAGCGTGCGGCCGACCCCGGCGCCGTGCACTTCGACTCCGACGAAGTCGCGTTCCGGATGCAGGGCCGCGAGCGCGAGCAGGTTCTCTCCGTCGCCGAATCCGATCTCGACGACACGCTCCGCGTGACGACCGAACAGCTCGTCGAGAGCGAGCGGCCCCTTCCCGTGGTCGATCCCGTAGACCGGCCAGAGCTCGTCGAGGGCGCGTTGCTGGGCCTCGGTCTTGCGTCCACGGGTGACGAAACTGCGCGGGCGGGTCGGATTCTCCACCCGACCAGTCTCCCAGTTCCGGCGGGGACAAAAGATCGACGCCCTCCGGGAAGCCGTCCGGAGGGCGTCGAAAGGGTGGGGCCTACAGGAACGCGAACGGCAGGAACGCGAGTCCGATGCCGGCGCCGACGATGGCTGCCAGGGCGATGAACACGGCGCCCGCCAGCATCACAGCGTTGAGCACGATGCCCCAGACGGCCATGGTCTTGCTCGCCGGCTCCTGCTTGAGGGCCAGGATGCCGAGCACGAGTCCGGCGATCGGCGCGATGAAGGTCCAGCTGAAGACGATGGAGGCGAGTCCGAGCACGAGGCTGGTGATGCTGAGCGTTTTGCTCTCGGGCTGCGGGGTGGCGGTGGGTGCCGCATAGGCGGCATACGGTGCCTGGTGGTCTGCGACGTTTGTCATGGTGACGGGTCTCCTCGGTTGTTTTGGTACTCCCAAGTCAACCGGCGGGCCGTTCGGACCACCATCGGGATATCCCCCGATTCCTCTCAGGGGAACCCCCGAATCCTCAGTGGGGCAACACCGCCTCGATCGGTCCGCGGGCGAAGTAGACCAGGAATCCGGCGGCCACGATCCACAGCAGCGGGCTGATCTCGCGCGCCTTCCCTGCCAGTGAGCGGATGATCACCCAGCTGATGAAGCCGACGCCGATGCCGTTCGCGATCGAGTAGGTCAGCGGCATGACGATGATCGTGAGGAACACGGGCAGCACACTGGAGAACTCGCTGAAGTCGATGTGACGGATCTGCACCACCATCAGAGAGCCGACGACGACCAGGGCGGCGGCCGCCACCTCGAGCGGCACCACCTGGGTCAGCGGGGTGAAGAACATCGCGAGCAGGAAGAGCACACCGGTGATGACGCTCGCGAAGCCGGTCTTGGCGCCCTCACCGATGCCGGAGGCGGACTCGACGAACACCGTGTTCGACGACGAGGACGTCGCACCGCCGACGACAGCCCCGACGCCCTCGACGATCAGCGCGGACTGCAGGCGCGGGAAAGTGCCGTCGTCGGCCGCCAGTCCGGCCGAACGCGCGAGCCCGGTCATCGAGCCCATCGCGTCGAAGAAGTTGGTGAAGACCAGCGTGAAGATGAGCATCACCGCGGCGAGCGCACCGATCCGGCCGAACGAGCCGAAGAGGTCCACCTGACCGACCAGGCTGAGATCCGGGAGGGAGACGAGCGACGTCGGGAGCTGCGGCACGGTGAGGTTCCAGCCGGCCGGGTTCTTGCCCCCCAGCGAGGGACCGACGTGGACGATCGCCTCGACGATGATCGCAACGACGGTGGCAGCGACGATCCCGATCAGCAGCGCGCCCTTGACCTTGCGCGCCATCAGAACTCCCATGATCACCAAGGCGAGCAGGAAGATCAGGGTCGGCACCGTGGCGATGGAGCCGGCCTCGCCGAGCTGCACCGGCGGTGACGCGAGGTTCGTCGACCGGACGAAGCCGCTGTCGACGAACCCGATGAACGCGATGAAGAGGCCGATTCCGACAGTGATCGCCGTCTTCAGCTGCGCGGGCACGGCATTGAAGATCAGGCGGCGCAGTCCGGTCGCGGCGAGGAGCACGATGATGAGTCCGTTGATCACGACCAGACCCATCGCCTCCGGCCAGGTGAGCACCTGCACCACGCTGACGGCGAGGAATGAGTTGATGCCGAGGCCGGCCGCGAACGCGAAGGGCAGACGAGCGATCAGCCCGAAGAGCACCGTCATGAAACCGGCGCTGAGCGCGGTCACCGCGGCGACCTGGGTCCCCTGCAGGGAGTGCCCCGCCACATCCGGTGTGCCGCCCAGGATGAGGGGGTTGAGGATGACGATGTACGCCATCGTCACGAACGTCAGTACCCCACCGCGAACCTCGGTCGCCCAGGTCGTGCCGCGTTTGGTGATCTCGAAGAAGCCGTCGAGCCGCCCCTTGAGGGTCGGCGCGGGCGAGGCGGGTCTGGCCGGTGCGGAAATGATGGTCTCCCGTAGTATCTCGTAGGGGCTGTCACGCGGATCGCGTCCGGACAAGCCTAGAGCCCATCTCGACACGAAGGACATCGATGGCACTGCCCTGGAAACTGCACGGTGACGGCAAGAACGTGGGGGCGTCGGAGATCGTCCTGCCCGGCGAACGGCTCACCTGGCCGAGAACGATCGGTCTCGGAGCTCAGCACGTGGTCGCCATGTTCGGCGCGACGTTCCTCGTGCCGGTGCTCACGCACTTCCCGCCGAGCACCACGCTGCTGTTCTCCGGAATCGGCACGATCCTGTTCCTGCTGATCACCGGCAACAAGCTGCCGAGCTACCTCGGGTCGTCGTTCGCGTTCATCGCGCCCATCACGGCGGCGACGGCGAGCAACGGGATGGGCAGCGCCCTCTTCGGGATCGTGGCGGTCGGCGTGCTGCTCGCCATCGTCGGCGGAATCGTGATCCTCACGGGCACGGGCTGGATCGACGCGCTCATGCCGCCGGTCGTGGCCGGTGCGATCGTCGCGCTGATCGGCTTCAACCTGGCGCCCGCGGCCCGCGACAACTTCGTCAAAGCGCCCTGGACGGCCCTCGTGACCCTGCTCGCGGTCATCCTGTGCACCGTGCTGTTCAAGGGCATGCTCGGGCGTCTGTCGATCTTCGTCGGCGTCGCGGTCGGCTATGTGTTCGCCGTGTTCGCCGGCCAGGTCGACTTCTCGGCCGTCGCAGAGGCCGACTGGATCGGTCTCCCTCAGTTCACCCTCGCCGCGAACCCGTTCCAGTTCCCCGCCCAGACCTTCGGCATCCTGCCCGCCTTCCTGCCCGTGGTGCTCGTGCTGGTCGCCGAGAACGTCGGACACATCCGGGGCGTGGCACAACTCACCGACCCGTCGGTCAACAAGCTCACCGGCCGCGCTCTCTTCGCCGACGGCCTGGCGACCACGATCGCCGGCCTCTTCGGTGGCTCGGGAACGACGACGTACGGCGAGAACATCGGCGTGATGGCCGCGACGAAGGTGTACTCCACCGCCGCGTACTGGGTGGCGGGCATCGTCGCCGTGCTGCTCGGGCTCTCCCCCAAGGTCGGTGCCGTGATCAACACGATCCCCGCGGGCGTGCTCGGCGGTGTGACGACGGCTCTCTACGGACTCATCGGCATCATCGGCGTCAAGATCTGGATGGACAACAAAGTCGACTTCTCCAAGCCGGTGAACCAGTTCACGGCGGCAACGGCGCTCATCGTCGGAATCGCGGACTTCACGCTCAACATCGGCCAGCTCACCTTCAACGGCATCGCCCTCGGCACCATCGCAGCGATCGTCGTGTACCACCTCATGCGTACGGTCGCGCGCCTCCGCGGCACCGACTGACGAGGCGGATGCGCGTCAGCTCGGCGAGGTGCGCCCGGTCGGGTGCTGCGGCACGCGCGCGGTGTTCTGACGACCGGTCCGGTAGCGTCCCGGGGTCGTGCCGAGGATCGCGGTGAACGCGGTGATGAAGCTGCTGGGGTTCGCCCATCCGCAGGCGTAGGCGGTCTGGGTGGTGTCGCATCCATCGGCGAGGAAGATGAGCGCGTGGTAGATGCGCAGCTGGGTGCGCCACTCGTAGAAGGTCATGCCGAGTTCGGTGCGGAACAGGCGGCTGAGCGTGCGGCTGCTGGCTCCGATCCTGCGTCCGAGTTCGGCCAGTGGGGTGTTGTCCGCAGGGTCTTCGTGCAGCATCCGGGCGATGGCTTGCAGTCGGTCATCGTGCGGTTCGGGCAGGTGCAGGGGTTGTTCCTGCGCTTCGCGGAGCTCGTCGACGAGCACGCGTAGGAGCCGGGCGTGGGCGGGGCGACTGTCGTCGGGCCCGGCCTGGTCGTCGTTGCGGGGGCCGGTCAGGGCGAGCAGGGCTTCGCGGGCGAGTCCGGAGGCCAGGAACACCGTGGGACGACCGGGTAGGAGCCCGGCAAGGTCCGGCGCGAGGAAGACGATGCGCATGTCGGTGTCGCCGTGGGCTCGGTGGTAGTGGGTGAAACCCGCGGGGATCCACGCGACGCGGTTGGCGGGGACGATCGACGTGCCGCCCTCGGTGTGCGCGGCCAGAACGCCGCTCGCGGCGTAGACCAGGTGTCCACGGCTGTGAGACTGCAGACTGCTCGTTCCCCCGGACGGCCAGAGGTGCCGCCCACCGGACGCCCACAGGTGTGAGGTCACGCTGGTCTGGGGAGATTGGCGGCGAGCGGGCATCGATTGGCATTCTATCGGTCGCCAGCCAGGACCGGTCACGGTCACACTGATTTTCGCGAACGGTCTTCGATCAGAACGAGATCGAGATCTCGAATGGAAAGGAAGCAAGAAACATGGCGACATTCGTCCTCGTGCCCGGTGCGTGGCACGGCGGCTGGGCCTTCGAGTCTGTGGTACCCCTGCTGGAGCGCGCCGGCCACACCGTCCACGCCCTGACCCTCACCGGTCTCCGGCCCAACGACGACGCAGCGACGGTCGCGGCCGCCAACCTCGACACCCACGCAGACGACGTCCTGGGGCTCCTCGATCGCGCTCGCATCAGCAGCGCGACTCTGGTCGGCCACAGCTACGCCGGAATGGTGATCGCGGCTGCCGCCGACCGTGCAGAGGGCAGGGTCTCACGACTGGTTCACCTCGACGCCTACGTCCCGCGGGACGGCGAGTCGTGCTGGTCGTCGACGTCCGAGCAGTACCGGCAGGACTTCGTCGCCGGCGCCGCGGCCACCGGCTACGCCGTCGAACCCCCGTTCCGTGCGCCGAACGGCGGCGATCCCCGACGCCGCCCGCATCCCTTCGCCTCGCTCTCGCAGAAGATCCGGCTCACCGGCGCGCACGCGGAGGTCCCCCGCCGTGAGTTCGTCTACTGCTCCGGATGGGAGGACCGCACGCCGTTCGCCGAGCTCCGCGCCCGACTCGACGCCGATCCCGAGTGGCAGGTCCACGACCTCCCCACCGGCCACAACGCCATGCGAGAGGCACCCGAGGCCGTCGCCGCCCTGCTGCTCGACGTGTAAGGCGGGCAGGAGAATTCGGGCGACACGTACAACGGGGTCGCGTGGACGCCTTTGTCCGCGCGGCCCCGTTGTGTCCGGGGGTCGGTGCTACTGGTGGAAGAACGGGATGATCAGGTACAGGCCGTAGAGCACCGCGGCTCCGCACAGCGTGAAGCACGCGTAGGCGCCTGCGACGGCCGTGCGCTTCTGCCCATCGGTGAGCGGGTTCTTCTTCGTGGCCTTGCGCGCCTTCTTGGCGGCGCGCGCCGCCTCCTCCGGGGAGATGACGGTGATCGCATCCGTGAACTCGACCGGCTCCACGTATGGTGCGCGGCCGGCGACCGCGAGAAGACGCGTGCCGAGAGCGTAGAACGACACCACGACGCAGGACCCTGCGAGAGAGGCGACGAAGACGACGAAGAAGGCTCCCCAGTCGATCATGCTGACTCCTTCTTCGGGTCGCGCGGCTTCTTCAGCGGCTTGACCTTCTTGATCCGGACGGCGCGTCCCGAAGCGGCGACCTCGCTGGCGCCCTGCACGGGCGCGACGGCGTTCTCACTGCGCACACTGCTGCGCCGCGAGAGCACGAAGATCGTCGTGATGACGGCCACGGCGAGCACGGTGTCGATCAGGATGCCGAGGGGACCGAATCCCGCGAGGAACGCGGCGACCCCGCCCACGAGCCCCGCCGCGGGCAGCGTGAGCAGCCAGCCGAGCGCGATCCTGCCGGCCGTCCCCCACCGCACGGAGGCTCCCCGGCGGCCGAGTCCGGAGCCGATGACCGATCCCGAGGCCACCTGGGTGGTCGACAGTGCGAAGCCGAGATGGCTGGATGCGAGGATGGTCGCGGCCGTGCTGGTCTCGGCGGCGAAGCCCTGCGCCGGCTTGACCTCGGTGAGGCCGCGACCGAGGGTGCGGATGATGCGCCAGCCGCCCGAGTACGTTCCGATCGCGATGGCGAGCGCACACGAGACGACCACCCAGGGCTCGGGGCCCGAGCCGGCCGTCTGCAGACCCGCGGAGATCAGGGTGAGGGTGATGACGCCCATCGTCTTCTGCGCGTCGTTGGTGCCGTGCGAGAGCGCCACCAGTGACGACGAGAAGATCTGGCCGTAGCGGAAGCCGCCGCGCCCATCCGGTCGCCCGTCGTAGCGTCGCGTGATCCAATACGCCAGCTTGGTGGCGGAGTACGCGACCACACCCGCCGTCACGGGAGCGATGATGGCCGGCAGGATGACCTTGTCGAGCACCACGAGGAAGTCGACGGCCCCGAACCCGACGCCGACGATCGCTGCGCCGATCAGGCCGCCGAAGAGTGCGTGACTCGACGACGACGGCAGACCGAGCAGCCAGGTGACCATGTTCCAGATGATCGCCCCGACCAGACCCGCGAAGATCAGTTCGGGCGTGATCTGCACGCCGCCCTCGCCCTCGTTGATGATGCCGCCCGAGATGGTCTTGGCGACCTCCGTCGAGAGGAAGGCTCCGACGAGATTCAGCACCGCGGCGAGCGCAACGGCCACCTTCGGCCGCATGGCTCCGGTCGCGATCGGTGTCGCCATCGCGTTCGCGGTGTCGTGGAAGCCGTTGGTGAAGTCGAAGAAGAGGGCCAGTGCGATGACCAGTACGACGATGAGGGTGAGATCCACCGGCGCCTTTCCAGGGTGCAGTGTCGTTTCGAAGCACAGTCCATCCCGCGCCAACGATTCATCGGGATTTCATGCGAATGACCTGGCGCTGATGCGCGACCACGACGATAATCACACGCCCTCGCGTGCAGGTCAATTCGGGATCGGGCGCACTCCGGTCGTCAGAACCGGTCGACCGCTGTGATCCGCAGCACGGCGACGCCCGCTTCCGCGGAAGCACCGAGCAGTACATCGGCGCTGATCCCCCAGTCGTGGTCTCCCGCCGGGTCGGCGAGAATCTGCCGCACCCGCCACACGCCGTCCGCCGCTGCGGGGGTCTCGTCGACGACCAGCATGGCGGCGGAACGGGCCGCGGCATCCGTGCCGATGGCGTCGTGGTCGTCGTAGTACGACTCCAGCGCTTCATCCCAGTCGAGCGCGGTGAACGACGGGGCCGCCGCTCCGGCGAGCCCGGCCGCCTCGGTTTCGAGCGCGCCGAGCTCCTCCACTCTGTCGAGCGCTGCGAGTTGCACCCGGCGGAACAGTTCATTGCGCACGAGCACGGAGAACGCGCGCCGATTGGTCGTGACGTTGCGCGGCGCCGGGGGCGCGATCTCGGTCGACTCGGCGGCGTGCCTGGCGGCATCCGGGTGGATGAGCTCCTCCCACTCGTCCAGCAGGCTCGAGTCGACCTGGCGCACCAGCTCGCCCAGCCACTCGATGAGGTCGCGGAGGTCGTCGGTGCGCAGTTCGAGCGGAACCGTCTGTCCGAGCGCCCGGTACGCGTCGGACAGGTAGCGCAGCACGACGCCTTCCGAGCGCGCGAGCTTGTAGAACGCGATGTACTCCCCGAACGTCATCGCCCGCTCGTACAGGTCGCGTACGACCGCTTTGGGGCTGAGCTCGAAGTCGGTGACCCACGGCTGGCTTCCCGCGTAGGTGACGAACGCCTCGTGCAGCAGCTCGTCGTGGGGCTTCGGATGCGTGACCGCCTCGAGCGCCTCCATCCGGTCGTCGTACTCCACCCCCTCGGCCTTCATGGCCGCGACGGCCTCGCCGCGCGCCTGGAACTGCTGCGCCGACAGCACGGGGCGCGGATCGTCCAGCGTCGCCTCGACCACCGAGACGATGTCGAGCGCGTACTCGGGCGATTCGACGTCGAAGAGTTCGAATGCGGCGAGCGCGAACGGGGAAAGCGGCTGATTGAGCGCGAAGTTCGGCTGCAGGTCGACGGTGAGCCGGATGCGACCGCCCACGTTCTCCACCACCCCGGCCGTCAGCAGCGAGCGGTACAGCCCGAGTGCCCGGCGCGCGAGGGCCAGCTGACGCTTCCACGGCTCGTGATTGTCGAACACCAGCGAGCGGACGTGCTCGAACACATCGCCGCCGCGCCCGACGATGTTGATGAGCATCGCACTCGTGATCTGCATCGACGACGTGAGCGTCTCCGGCTCGGCGTCGATCAGCTTGCGGAACGACGGCTCGCCCCAGGAGACGAAACCCTCCGGCGCCTTCTTGCGCACGATCTTGCGGCGCTTCTTCGGATCGTCGCCGGCCTTCTCGATCGCCTTGATGTTGTCGCTCTCGTGCTCCGGCGCCTGGGCGACGACCGTTCCCGCCGTGTCGTAGCCGGCGCGTCCGGCGCGTCCCGCGATCTGGTGGAACTCGCGGGCGTTGAGCTGGCGCATCCGGGTGCCGTCGAATTTGGTCAGGGCGGTGAACATCACCGTGCGGATCGGCACGTTGATGCCGACCCCGAGCGTGTCCGTTCCGCAGATGACCCGGAGCATCCCGCGCTGGGCGAGCTGTTCGACGAGCCTGCGGTATTTGGGCAGCATGCCGGCGTGGTGCACGCCGATACCCTGGCGCAGCAGCCGCGACAGGGTCTTGCCGAACGAGGTCGTGAACCGGAACTCCCCGATGAGTTCGGCGATCGCATCCCTCTGCTCGCGGGATGCGATGCGCGCGCTCGAGAGGGCCTGCGCGCGTTCCAGGGCGGCCAGCTGAGAGAAGTGCACGATGTAGATCGGAGCCTGCCCGGTGCTCAGGAGGTCCTCGACCGTCTCGTGCGCCGGGGTGACCTCGTAGAAGAAGTGCAGGGGAACCGGTCGCTCGACGCCCGTGACGATCGCGGTCTCGCGCGCGGTCCTGCGGCTCAGATCGGTGGCGAGGTCGCTCACGTCGCCGAGCGTGGCGGACATGAGGATGAACTGGACCCGCGGCAGCGTGAGCAGTGGCACCTGCCAGGCCCAGCCCCGGTCAGGGTCGGCGTAGAAGTGGAACTCGTCCATCACCACCTGGCCGACCGGCGTGTCCTCGCCGTGGCGCAGCGCCAGGTTGGCCAGGATCTCAGCCGTGCAGCAGATGATCGGCGCATCGGCGTTGACCGACGAGTCCCCCGTCATCATGCCGACGTTCTCGGCGCCGAAGATCTCGACGAGAGCGAAGAACTTCTCCGAGACGAGCGCCTTGATCGGAGCCGTGTAGAAGCTCCGTTCCCCGTGGGCCAACGCGGCGAAATGCGCCGCGACGGCGACGAGCGACTTGCCGGTTCCTGTGGGTGTGCTCAGGATGAGGTTCGCACCCGAAACGATCTCGATGACGGACTCGTCCTGTGCCGGGTACAGGCTGATCCCGCCTGCCTCGGCCCACGAGACGAAGGTCTCGTAGACCGCGTCGTCGTCGAAGGAGCCTGGGCCCGCGTATCCGGGGATGTCCTGCACCCGGAGGCGGCGAGCGGCGACGGACTGTTCTGCGTCTGGCATGGTCCACCAAGCCTCCCACGCATCGCGCGTGCCTTTCGCCTGAGTCACAGGTTGCCGTCCTAGCCTCACGACATGGTGAGGTTGGATCGCGCGTCGTTCTGGCGCTCGGCAGCGGCCGGCGTCGCTAGTGTGCTCGCCGGTGTCGGGGCGGGAGAGCTCGTCAGTGCGTTCTTCGTGCAGAACGGCAGTCCGGTACTGGTCGTCGGCGCACTGGTCATCGACCTGGTGCCCGCGTGGTTGAAGGATGCGGTCATCGCGCTGTTCGGAACGGGCGACAAGGTCGTGCTGGTCGTCAGCCTCGGGGTCGTGATCCTCGTCGGGGCGGGGCTGGCCGGATGGCTCGAGTGGCGGAGGCCGCCGCTCGGGCGCATCCTGATCGGCGTCGGTGGCGCGCTCGGCGTGCTGGCCGCGTCGACGCGCGCAGGTGCCGACTGGCTGGACGTCGTTCCGTCAGTGATCACCGCGGTGGTCGGCATCCTCACGCTCGCCTCGCTGACGTGGATGCTGCGCGGCACCACCCCGAGCCGGGTCGCCCCGAACGGTTCGGTCACCCGGCGCAGATTCGTCACGGCGACGGGCGCGACCGCGGCAGGCGGCGTCCTCGCCGTGATCGTGGGGCAGGTCGTCGCATCCGGTTACCGCGCGGCCACGGCTGCGCGTGCCGCCTTCCACCTTCCGTCGCCCGCGGTGACGGCTCCGCCCATCCCGGCGGGCGCATCGTTCGACATCCCCGGCCTCTCGCCGGTCATCACGCCGAACGCCGACTTCTACCGCATCGACACGGCGCTGCAGATCCCGGGTATCGACCCGGCGAACTGGCGCCTCAAGATCACCGGGATGGTCGAGAACGAGGTCGAGCTGACCTTCGCCGAGCTTCTGAAGCTGCCGCTCGAAGAGAGCACCACGACCCTCGCGTGCGTCTCCAACGAGGTCGGCGGCAACCTGATCAGCAATGCGACCTGGCTGGGCTACCCCATCCGGCATCTGCTCGCCCGGGCGAAGCCGACCTCGGGCGCCGACATGGTGCTGTCGAAGAGCCAGGACGGCTGGACCGCCGGAACGCCGATCGAGGCCTTGACCGACGAACGGAACGCCATCCTCGCGGTGGGGATGAACGGGCAGCCCCTGCCGCTCGAGCACGGGTACCCGGTGCGGATGGTCGTGCCCGGGCTCTACGGCTACGTCTCGGCCACCAAGTGGGTCGTCGAACTCGATGTCACCCGCTTCGACAAGGCGACCTCGTACTGGACCGACCGCGGCTGGTCGCAGCGCGGCCCCGTCAAGCTCGAATCCCGCATCGACGTGCCGTCCGCCGGCAGCCAGGTCGCCGCGGGAACCGTCGCCGTGGCCGGGGTCGCCTGGTCGCAGCACGTCGGTGTGAGCGCCGTGCACGTGCAGATCGACGATGGCCCGTGGCAGCAGGCCGACCTCGCCGACGCGATCTCGATCGACACCTGGCGCCAGTGGAAGTACGCGTGGCCGGCCACGAAGGGCACGCACAGCATCCGGGTGCGCGCCACCGACGCGAACGGGCTCGTGCAGACCTCGAAGGTGGCCGACGTCGTCCCCAACGGCGCCACCGGGCTGCACCGGATCACCGTCACCGTCGCGTAATCGTTAGCCTGGAGGCATGGCCATTCCGCCCCTTGTCGAGCCCGGTCCGGACCTCCCGCCCGAACGGCAGGAACGCTACGCCCGCACCGCTGTCCTCCCCGGCTTCGGGATGCTCGCTCAGCGCCGCATCCGCAACGCCCGCGTGCTCGTGGTCGGCGCCGGCGGGCTCGGCAGCGCGGTGCTCCCGGCGCTCGCCGCTGCAGGATTCGGCACCATCGGCATCGTCGACGGCGACCGGGTGGAGACGAGCAATCTGCCGAGGCAGAGCATCCACACGCCGGCCGAGGTCGGCAACGCCAAGGTCGACTCGGCCGCCAGGGCGGTCACAGCCCTCGACGCCGAGACCGTGGTCCGCACCTTCGAGACGATGCTGACGGCCGGGAACGCGCTGGACATCCTGGACGGCTTCGACCTGGTGCTCGACGGCAGCGACAACTTCGAGACCCGCTACCTCGTGAACGACGCGGCCGTGCTCGCGGGGATCCCGGTGGTCTGGGGCGCGGTCGATCAGTTCGGCGGGCAGATCGGCGTCAGCTGGGCGGAGCACGGCCCGCACTACCGCGATCTGTTTCCGCTCCCGCCCGAACCCGGGAGTGTGCTCAGCTGCGCAGAGGCCGGCGCCCTTCCGTCCGTGTGCGCGGTCGTCGGCGGGGTGTTGGTGAGCGAGGCGATCAAGCTGGTGACCGGCGTCGGGGATCCGCTGCTCGGCCGGGTGCTGGTCCACGACGCTCTCCGCGCCGGCTTCCGCGAACTGCGCTACGAACGTGACCCCGAGGGCGTGCCGGTCACGGCGCTGGCCGTGGAGCCGCCCGCCACGGACTCGCTCGCCACGGACTCGCGGGCCGCCATCACCCCGGCGGAGTTGCAGGCCCTTCTCCTCGCCGACGCGCCCGTGACGTTGATCGACGTCAGGGAGCCCTGGGAGGCGGATGTCGCCGAGATCCCGGGTACCCTGCTCGTCCCGCTCGGAGTCGTTCTCCGCGACCCGCTCGGGGTCGCGGAACGCCTCGGCGACGACCCGCTCGTGATCGTGTGCCACCACGGTCCGCGCGCCGAGCTGGCACGCGAGCGGCTGGCCTCCGCGGGAGTGAGCGGCCGGGTGCTGACCGGTGGAATCGACGCCTGGGCACGGGACATCGACCACGACCTCGCGCGATACTGAACCCATGACCTCCCGGACCACGGTCGACCAGCACGCCGCCCATATCGCCGCGCTGCTGGCTCCGGCTCTCGCCGCTCGTGCCACCGAACTCGTCCCGCTCGAGAACGCGCTCGGCCGGGTCGTCGCCGACGACGTGCCTTCACCCGTCGACCTCCCGTTCTTCCGCAACTCGCAGATGGACGGCTTCGCGGTGCGCGCGGCGGACGTCGCCACCGTGCCCGTCGCCCTCGAGGTGAGCGGCGACATCCCCGCCGGGCACACGATCCCGGTGGTGCTGATCTCGGGAACGGCCATCCGCATCATGACCGGTGCGCCCGTGCCCGAGGGGGCCGACGCGATCGTTCCGGTCGAGGACACCGAACTGATACTCGGCCGCGACGACGACCTGACCGGGGCCGTGGTCGAGATCAAACGGTCGCGGCTACCCGGCGAGTACGTGCGCGAGCGAGGGAGCGACCTTCGGCAGGGCGAAGTCATCGTTCCGGCTGCAACCCGGCTGGGACCACGGCATCTGGCGGCCCTCGCTGCCGCCGGAGTCGCGCAGGTGACCGTTCGGGAGCCGGTGCGGGTCGGGATCCTGACGACCGGATCCGAGCTCGTTCGCGACGACCGCCCCGCCGAATTCGGGCAGATCTTCGACGCGAACGGGATCGCGCTGGCAGCGCTGGTCGAACAGGCCGGCGCATCCGTCTCCTACCGCGGTACCAGCGACGACGATCCGGCCGCCTTCCGGAAGGTTCTGGATGCGGCGGTCGCCGCGAGCGATCTGGTCCTGACCTCCGGAGGCATCTCGAAGGGCGCGTTCGAGGTGGTGCGCGATGTTCTCGAGCCGCTGGGAGCGGAGGTGACGACGATCGCCATGCAGCCGGGCGGGCCGCAGGCGACCGCGGTGGTGCACGACGTGCCGGTCGTCTGCTTCCCGGGAAACCCGGTGAGCACGCAGGTGTCGTTCACGGTGTTCGTGCGCGGCCTCCTGCTCCAGGCGGCCGGCCTGCCCGCAGCAGTGACGGCGCAGGCAGCGCTGGCGGCACCGATCCACTCGATCGCCGGCAAGCGCCAGTTCTTACGGGGCCGGCTGACGGAGCCCTCGCTCGTCGAGCAGGTCTCGGGGCCGAGTTCGCACCTCGTCGCCGGAATGGCGCGGGCCGACGTGCTGATCGATGTCCCGGCCGACGCGGTCGACCTCACGGCCGGCACCGACGTGACAGTCTGGACGCTATGAGCGAGCTCACCCACCTCGACGGCGACGGACGGGCCAGGATGGTCGACGTCGGCGGCAAACCCGAGACCGCCCGGATCGCCGTGGCGCGCGGTCGTTTCGTGACCACCCCCGAGGTGGTGCGGCTCGTTCGCGCCGACGACCTTCCCAAAGCCGACGTGCTCGCCACCGCGCGCATCGCCGGGATCGGCGGGGCGAAACGCACCTCTGAGCTCATCCCCCTGTGCCATCCGCTGCCTCTGAACGCGGTGAGCATTGATTTCGAACTCGACGCGGAGGCCGGCACGATCGACATCGAGGTCACCGCTAAGACGACCGGCCGAACCGGTGTCGAGATGGAGGCGCTCACCGCCGTCGCGGTCGCAGGGCTGACCCTGCACGACATGGTCAAGGCGGTCGACCCTGCAGCGAGCCTCACGGATGTGCGGCTCGCGTTCAAGAGCGGCGGCAAACGCGGCGAGTGGCGGCGCCACGACGAGGCGGCGGCCCCGGCGGCGGCTCCGGCGGATTCGATAGCGCCCGTGCATCCGGCTCCCAGCGCGGTCGTCCTGGTCTCCTCGACCCGCGCCGCCGCCGGCGAGAGCGAGGACACGACGGGACCCGTCATCGCTGCCTGGCTCGACGGAAGCGGCTTCCCCGATCCCGTCGTCAGGGTCGTCGCAGACGCGGACATCGCCGTAGCCGTGCGCGACGCGGTCGCCGCGCACCCCGCCGTCGTGATCACCACGGGCGGCACCGGGGTCGCGCCCGGTGACCGCACTCCCGAGGCCACCGCTGCGGTGCTCGACCGCGAGCTTCCCGGCGTGGCGGAAGCCCTGCGCGCCCGCGGGCTCGCAAGCACGCCCATGGCCGCGCTCAGCCGCGGGCTGGCCGGTGTCTCGGGCGAGACGATCGTGGTCAACCTGCCCGGTTCGCGCGGCGGCGTCGCCGACGGCCTCGCCGTACTCGGCGACCTGCTCCCCCACCTGGTCGATCAAGTGCGCGGAAGCGCCGGGCACAGCGCATGAGCTTCGTCTTCGCCAGGGTCAGCACCGACCCGCTCGACACATCGACCGTCGACGAGTTCGTCTGGAGCGCCGAATCCGGCGCCGTCGTGGCCTTCCAGGGGATCGTGCGCGACCACGACGACGGCCGCGGGGTCGTCTCCCTGGACTACCGCGCGCATCCGGATGCCGAGCGGTTCTTGCTCGAGTGCTGCGAGGCGGTCGCCGAGCGCACCGGTTTGCGGGTCGCCGCCGAGCACCGCGTCGGCTCGCTCACGGTCGGCGACCTGGCTCTGATCGCGGCTGTGGCTGCGCCGCACCGCGCCGAAGCGTTCGCCGCCTGCGCGGAGCTGGTCGAGATCATCAAGGCGCGCGTACCGATCTGGAAGCGCCAGCATTTCGCCGACGGTGCCTCCGAATGGGTCGGACTGTGAGCCGCTGACACTTAGCAATCCGCGGATGCGGCTGTAGCATCTGATTCATGCCGCAGATTCGGGTGAAGGACGCTGCTCAGTTCCTGGGGGTCAGTGACGACACGGTGCGCCGCTGGATCGAAGCCGGAATGCTCGAAAGCGCCAAAGACGACGCGGGCCGTGCGGTCGTCGACGGACTCGAGCTCGCGCGGCTGGCCAAGCAGAATGCGGTCCTTCCGGTCGATCCGTCGGACGTCGAGCGGTCGGCCCGCAACCGCTTCGTCGGCATCGTGACCGACATCGTCGTGGACAAGGTCATGGCGCAGGTCGAGTTGCAGTGCGGTCCGCATCGGGTGGTCTCGCTCATGAGCTCCGAGGCCGTCCGCGAACTCGGACTCGAACTCGGGTCGGTCGCCGTCGCGGTCGTCAAAGCCACCACCGTCATCGTCGAAACGCCTCGAAGGGACTGAAGATGCGCATCCGCACCGTCACCATCGCCGCCGCCGGGGCCATCGCTCTGGCCCTCGCCGCGACCGGCTGCTCGGGGGGCGCGGGCTCGGCGAGCTCTTCGCCCAGCCCATCGGCGTCCGACGAGCTGAGCGGCACCGCGACCGTCTTCGCCGCCGCCTCGCTGACGGCGACGTTCACCGAGCTCGGCAAGAAGTTCGAGGCCGCGCATCCGGGGACCACGGTGTCGTTCAGCTTCGCCGGCTCGTCCGACCTCGTCACTCAGATCACCGAGGGCGCGCCCGCCGATGTGTTCGCCTCAGCCGACGAGGCGAACATGAAGAAGGCCACCGATGCGGGAGCGACCGCCGGAGATCCGGTCGATTTCGCGACCAACGTGCTGGCGATCGCGGTGCCGCCGGGCAACCCCGCTCACATCACGTCCTTCGCCGACCTCGCCAAGCCCGGCGTGAAGACCGTGGTCTGCGCCCCCCAGGTCCCCTGCGGCGCGGCGACGGCCAAGGTCGAAGCATCGAGCGGGGTGACGCTGACGCCGGTGAGCCAGGAGTCCTCGGTCACCGACGTACTCGGCAAGGTGAGCTCGGGCGAAGCGGATGCGGGAATCGTCTACGTGACCGACGTGAAGGGTGCGGGCTCGAAGGTCGAGTCGGTGCCGTTCCCCGAGGCGGCGAGCACGGTCAACACCTACCCGATCGTCGCCCTGAAAGACGCCAAGGACGGCACGCTGGCCACCGCGTTCGTCGACTTCGTGACCGGCCCCGACGGCCGGAAGGTGCTCGAAGCCGCCGGCTTCGGGGCGCCGTAAGCCGTGCGGTCCTCCCCCTCGGACGGGTTGGGCGTCCCTCGCTGGGTCATCGTTCTCGCTGTGCTGGGCGGCCTGTTCGTCCTGCTTCCGCTCGTCGCCCTGATCGCGCGCGTCGACTGGGCGCACTTCCTGCCCCTGGTCACATCTCCCTCGTCGGTGGATGCGCTGCTGCTCAGCCTGCGCACCTCGATCGCCGCGACCATCCTGTGCGTCGTGCTCGGTGTCCCGATGGCGGCGGTGCTCGCCCGGGTGCGCTTCCCGGGACAGCGTGTGCTGCGAGCGCTGGTGCTGCTTCCGCTCGTGCTGCCGCCGGTCGTCGGCGGTCTCGCGCTGCTCTACCTGTTCGGCCGACGCGGGATGCTGGGGGGCGTCCTCGACGTCGCATTCTCGACCACGGCGGTCATCCTCGCGCAGACCTTCGTCGCCCTTCCGTTCCTCGTGCTCAGCCTGGAAGGCGCGCTGCGCACGGCCGGAACGCGCTACGAGGCGGTGGCCGCGACTCTCGGAGCGCGGCCGAGCACGGTCCTGCTGCGGGTGACCATGCCGCTGGTGCTGCCCGCTCTGCTGTCTGGGGCCATCCTGTCGTTCGCCCGCGCGCTGGGCGAGTTCGGCGCGACGCTCACCTTCGCCGGCAGCCTGCAGGGGGTCACCAGGACCCTGCCCCTCGAGATCTACCTCCAGCGCGAGACCGACCCGGATGCGGCCGTGGCGCTCTCGCTCGTGCTGATCGTCGTCGCGGTCATCGTCGTCGCAGTCGCACACGGAGCCGGCGAGCCCGCTCGTCGTCGCCGGAGGGTCACGCCGTGAGCGTGCAGCTGCAGGCCACGCTCGCAGAGCGGAACGTCGACCTGTCCTTCGACGTTGCGACGGGCGAGACGGTCGCCGTCCTCGGCCCCAACGGCGCCGGCAAGTCGACGCTGCTCGGGATGCTCGCCGGGCTCGTGCGGCCGGACGCCGGCAGCGCATCCCTGGGCGACCGCACCCTCTTCGACCTCCCCCGGGTCTGGACGCCTCCCCACCGGCGCGGGATCGCCCTGCTCGCCCAAGAGCCCCTGCTCTTCCCGCACCTCACGGTTCGGCACAACGTCGAGTTCGGCCCGCGCACCGCCGGCCTCTCGCGTGCCGAGGCACGCCGAACGGGCGAACACTGGCTGGCCGAGGCGGACGCCGCGGAGTTCGCCGACCGGCATCCGTCGGAGCTCTCCGGGGGTCAGGCGCAGCGGGTCGCGATCGCCAGGGCCCTGGCGGCCGAGCCGAGTCTGCTCCTGCTCGACGAACCGCTCTCGGCGCTGGATGTGACGGGAACCTCGGCCGCACGCCAGATGCTCGGGCGCGTGCTCGACGGACGGACCGCCGTCATCGTCAGCCACGACGTGCTCGACGCATACCTGCTCGCCGACCGGGTCGTCGTGCTGCGTGACGGCCGCATCGTCGAACAGGGCCCGACGCGAGCCGTGCTGGAACGGCCGCGTGAGCAGTTCACCGCGGAACTGACCGGCGTGACCCTGCTCACGGGCCGCCGCACCGCATCCGGACTCGTCACCGACAGCGGCATCGCGATCACGGCCGTCGCCGTCGAACCCGTCGAGACGGATGCACGGGTCACGGCCACTCTCCGCCCCGCGGAGGTGCGTCTCGCGCCGTCAGAGAGCCGGCTCGGCGCAGCCGCAGACCCGGGCACGGACAACCGCGTGCCGGCCGTCGTGCTGGACCTCGAACCGCGCGGCGACCTCGTCCGCGTGCGCACCGACTCCTACGCAGCCCTCGCGACGCCCGGCGTCGTCGCCGATCTGGCCCTCGGCCCAGGCACCCCGGTCACCCTGACCTTCCCCGCGACCGCGGTCTCCCTCTACCGGGCCTGATCGCGCGAGTCGCGGCACATCGACCTTCCCGCGCTCGCGGAACGTCGATCTGCCGCGAGTCGGCGGGTGCAGCCTGGGGCGGGTCAGCCGCCCGCGAAGGGCGGGAGCACGTCGACCGTGGCGGTGATCCGACGCGCGGGGTCTCGGGAGACGACAGCGTCGACGAGGAACGAGCCCGATCGCAGCACCCGCTCGATGCCGGATCCGTAGCGCGCGAGCAGTTCCTCGCGCAGCGCACCCAGGGTCGGCTCGTCGAGGGCGATGTGCTCCTCTGCCCGGCCGGTCGCCTCTTCGGCTGCCGCGAAGTAGCGCACGAGAACGGTCTCAGCCACCGATCGCCCCCATGCTGCGCTGCGGCGGCGCGAATCCCTGGCTGTCGATGCCGTGTCCGGACTGCTTGTTCCACATGGCCCCGCGCCACCAGCGGGCGATCTCTGCGTCGTCGGCACCCCCGCGCAACAGCCCGCGCAAGTCGGTCTCGTCGTCGCCGAACAGGCACGACCTCACCGTCCCCTCGGCCGTGATCCTGGTGCGGTCGCAGGCGGCGCAGAACGATCGGGTGACGGATGCGATGATCCCCACGGTCGCCGGCCCACCGTCCACGAGCCACTCCTCGGCCGGGGCGGACGGGTCGTCGCGACCCTTCTCGGTGAGCATGAACCGAGTGCCAAGCACGTCGAGCAGCGAAGCGGCGGTGACCATGTTGTCACGCGCCCAGTTGTGGTCGGCGTCGAGAGGCATCTGCTCGATGAACCGCAGTCGGCAGTCGTTCTCGATGGCCCAGGCGAGCAGTTCGGGCGCGCCGGCGAGCGTCTCGCGCATCAGCACGGCATTGACCTTCAGGGGGGTGAGACCGGCGTCGTGCGCGGCGCGGATGCCGGCCAGCACCGCCGGCAGCCTGTCGCGACGCGTGAGCGACGCGAAGTGGCGGCGGTCGACCGTGTCGAGTGAGATGTTGACGCGCGTGAGCCCGGCATCCACCAGGTCCCGGATGCGGTGGTCCAGCCCGATCCCGTTCGTCGTCAGCGAGAGATCGACACCGGGCGCGGCATCCGCCGAACGGGCGACGATCTCGGCGAGGTCGGCCCGCATCAGCGGCTCGCCTCCGGTGAACCGCACCTCGCTGATCCCGAGGTCGCGAGCCCCGATCCCGACCAGACGCCCGATCTCCGCCGGGGTGAGCAGGTGCTCGCGGGCGATGCCGGGCAGGCCCTCGGCGGGCATGCAGTACGTGCAGCGCAGCGAGCACTTCTCGGTCACCGAGACGCGGAGGTCGCGCGCGACTCTGCCGAACCTGTCGACCAGACCGGGCACATCCGGACGGCCGGCCAGGCTCGGCGCGCTCTGCACTGCGAGGCGGGCAGGGAGTCCGAGATTGACAGCGGTCACCTGTTCACACTAGACCGGCTTGGACCGTAGACCGCCGGCTGGTTACGGAATAGGCTCCGCGTATGGGAATCATCTCCTCAGGTTTCCTCGGCCGTCGCCGCACCGAGGATCCCCGCCTGCCACCAGGCCAATACCAGACCGACGGGTTCCCCGTGCTGTCCGCGGGCCCGACGCCTCGAGTTCCGAAAGACCAGTGGGCGTTCACGATCACGACCGAGAAGGGCGTGGTGCACCGCTGGAGCTGGGACGAGTTCATGGCTCTACCGCAAGACGATGTCGCGACCGACATCCACTGCGTCACGAGCTGGTCGAAGCTCGGCACCTCCTGGCGGGGCGTGACGCTCGACACTCTCTTCCAGGGCGTCCAGACCGACTGCGAGTACACGATGGCGCACTCGTTCGGCGGGTACACGACCAACGTGCCCCTGGCCGACCTGCTGGGCGGCAAGGCCTGGGTCGCGCACACCTTCGACGGCTCCGACCTCGCGCCGGAGCACGGTGGACCGGCCCGGCTGCTCGTCCCCCACCTCTACTTCTGGAAGAGCGCGAAATGGGTGAGCGGACTCGAAATGATGCGCCGCGACTCTCCCGGGTTCTGGGAGCAGAACGGGTACCACATGTACGGAGACCCCTGGCTCGAAGAGCGTTACGGGTGAGCAGTGCCTGGCGGGTCGGCGAGCTGGTCGGAGCCGCATTCGAGACGCCCACCGCACGAACGCTCAGGATCCGCATCCCCGGGTTGCACGGGCACGTCGCCGGGCAGCACGTGGACATCCGGCTCACGGCGCCCGACGGCTACCAGGCGGTGCGCTCGTACTCGATCGCCTCGGCCCTCCCCGGGGATGAGCTGGAACTGACCGTCGAGGAGCTCGCTGACGGCGAAGTGTCGCCGTATCTCGTGCGCGGCCTCGCCGTCGGCGACAAGCTCGAGGTGCGTGGACCCGTCGGCGGCTGGTTCGTCTGGCGGCCGGGCGACGACGGCCCCGTGCAGCTGATCGCCGGCGGATCGGGAGTGGTCCCGCTGGCGTCGATGGTGCGCGCGCACGCTGCCGCCGGGAGTGCGGTCGGCTTCCGGCTGCTCTACTCGGTGCGGATGCCCGGCACGATCTACTACCAGCACGAGTTCGACAGGCTCGAGAAGGATGCCGCGGCACCCCTCGAGATCACCTACGTCTACACTCGCGTCGCGCCGGCGGGCTGGCCGGTGCCCGCAGGCCGCTTGACGGCGCAGGCGCTGAAGGAGCACATCCTGCCCCCCGAGGCCTCTGCGATGTTCTTCATCTGCGGGGCGACCGCGTTCGTCGAGTCGGTCTCCGATTGGCTCGTCGCCGCCGGGTACGACCCCGACCGCATCAAGACCGAGCGCTACGGCGGCGTCGGAGGCGTGTCATGAACGATCTGAACTACCTCGACGGCAATGTGGCCGCCGGAGTCCTCTCCGAGATCTTCTCGGTCGACGTGACCAGCGCTCGCGGTATGTGCGCCCACTGCGGAGACATGACCGTGGTGGCCCGGGCACGCGTCTACCCGAACGATCACGGAATGGTCCTGCGCTGCTCCTCGTGCGGCGACGTGCTGGCGATGGTGGTGGAGCAGCCGGGGCGAGTCTCGATCGACCTGCAGGGTATGGTCTGGCTGCAGCTCGCGGTCGAGAACGGACCCGGCAGCGAGCCGGACGACGAGCCGACGGAGGACTCGAGCGCTCGCGAGTAGGAGCGTCCAGCATCCTCGCCTAGAATTCTCCGGTGCTTCCCGATACCCCCTCCATCGATCCCGACGATCTCGCCGCTGCGCTGCGGGTGCTCGAGACCCTTCACGAGCTCGACGAGGAGCACCCTGACTTCATCACCGTGCGCCGGGCGACCGCGCACATGTTCAAGTCGGTCAAGCAGGCGCGGCGCAAGGCCATCCGCGACGCGGTCGCCGAGAACGACCGCGCCGTCGTCGCCGCGACGGCCACCGGCGCCCCCGACCGCATCGACGACGAGACCCGCGGTGTCGATCTCAGCGCCAGCGTCACCGGCGCCACCGCGGGCACACTGCTCAAATCGCGCGCGTGCTACATCTGCAAGCAGCACTACACGCAGGTCGACGCGTTCTACCACCAGCTGTGCCCGGACTGCGCGGCCTTCAGCCACGCGAAGCGCAACGCCCGGACCGACCTCACCGGCAAGCGCGCACTGCTCACCGGCGGCCGCGCCAAGATCGGCATGCACATCGCCCTCCGCCTGCTGCGCGACGGCGCGCACCTGACGATCACGACCCGCTTTCCGCGGGACGCGGTGCGCCGCTTCTCCTCGCTGCCCGACTCCTCGGAGTGGTTGCACCGTCTCCGCGTGGTCGGCATCGACCTCCGCGACCCGGCCCAGGTCGTCGCGCTGGCCGAGTCCGTCGCCGCCCAGGGCCCCCTCGACATCCTCATCAACAACGCCGCGCAGACCGTGCGCCGCTCCCCCGGTGCGTACTCGCTGCTCGCCGAGGCCGAATCGCAACCGCTGCCCGACGGTCCGCTGCCCGAGATGGAGACGTTCGGGCACACCAACGACCCGCATCCGCACGCCCTGGAGGCGTCGGTGGCCGCGCATCCGCTGCTCTCGGTCGCGAGTCTTGCCGGAACCGTCGGCGCCCTCGCGCATCCGGTCGCCGTGACCGCGGACGAGCTGGCCGGGCTCGCAATGGCGCCCGGCTCGTCCTCGCTCGCCAAGCACGCCGACGGAACCGCCATCGACGCCGGCGGCCTGGTGCCCGACGTTAACCGGGTCAACAGCTGGACCCAGGCCGTTCAGGATGTGGACCCGCTGGAGATGCTGGAAGTGCAGCTCTGCAACACCACAGCTCCGTTCCTGCTGATCAGCCGTCTGCGCGCCTCCATGGCCGCGACCGACGGGCGGGCCTACGTCGTGAACGTCTCCGCGATGGAGGGTGTGTTCGGCCGGCAGTACAAGGGCCCGGGGCATCCGCACACCAACATGGCGAAGGCCGCTCTCAACATGCTCACGCGCACGAGCGCCCGTGAGATGTTCGAGACCGACGGCATCCTGATGACCAGTGTCGACACCGGCTGGATCACCGACGAGCGGCCGCACTACACGAAGGTGCGACTCGCCGAAGAGGGCTTCCACGCCCCGCTCGACCTGGTCGACGGTGCGGCGCGTGTGTACGACCCGATCGTGCGTGGCGAGGCCGGCGAAGAGCTGCACGGTGTGTTTCTCAAGGACTACCGCGTCTCCACGTGGTGACGGGTACTGTGATCCTCAGTAGTAGCAGCCGGTAGACGAAGGATCCCGATGTCCAGCACTCCTGCCGAGCAGGCGCCCGAACGCACGGAACCGGGTCAGGCTCACCAGGTTCCCCGACCGGCGAAGGGCGGTCGGCTGCGGCACTGGCTGCTCTCGGGCCTCATCGATGAGCGCGGCGACCATCAGGGTCCGCACGCACGCAACCCGCAGCGCACCCACAGCTGGTGGCAGGTGATGTGCCTCACCGGTGTCGACTACTTCTCCACGCTCGGCTACCAGCCCGCCATCGCGGCCCTCGCCGCCGGGGTCGTGTCGCCGTTCGCCACGCTGGTGCTCGTCGCTCTGACCCTGCTCGGCGCTCTTCCGGTGTACCGCCGGGTGGCCCGCGAGAGCTTCCGGGGGTCGGGGTCCATCGCCATGCTCGAGCGCCTGCTGCCGTGGTGGGCGGGCAAGCTGTTCGTGCTGGTGCTGCTCGGATTCGCGGCGACCGACTTCATGATCACGATCACGCTCTCGGCGGCGGACGCCTCGGCCCATGCGATCGAGAACCCGTACGCACCCAGCTGGTTCCAGGGCAACCAGGTCGGCATCACCCTGGTGCTCCTCGCCCTCCTGGCCGCCGTGTTCCTCAAGGGCTTCCGCGAGGCGATCGGCATCGCCGTCGTGCTCGTGGCCGTCTACCTCGCGCTCAACCTGGTCGTGATCGCGACGACGATCGTGCAGGTGTTCGAGCATCCGACCGCCATCGACGATTGGTGGGTCGCTCTCAACACCCAGCACGGCAGTCCCGCCCTGGTCATCGGGTTGGCCCTGCTCGTCTTCCCCAAGCTCGCGCTCGGCCTCTCCGGCTTCGAGACGGGTGTCGCGGTCATGCCGCAGATCAAGGGCGCGCCGGACGACGACCCCGACTACCCGAAGGGGCGCATCCGTGGTGCGGGACGGCTGCTCACCACGGCCGCACTGATCATGAGCGGCTTCCTGATCACCTCCAGTTTCACGACGACCCTGCTCATCCCGCATCAGGAGTTCGAGCCGGGCGGCGCGGCGAACGGCCGTGCCCTCGCGTATCTCGCACACGAGTACCTCGGCAACATCTTCGGCACGGTCTACGACATCAGCACGATCCTCATCCTGTGGTTCGCCGGGGCGTCGGCCATGGCCGGGCTGCTCAACCTCGTGCCGCGCTACCTTCCGCGCTACGGGATGGCGCCGCAATGGGCCAGAGCCGTGCGGCCCCTCGTGCTGGTGTTCACCACGATCGCTTTCATCATCACGCTGGTGTTCGAGGCGAGTGTGGATGCGCAGGGCGGCGCGTACGCGACCGGCGTGCTGGTGCTGATCACATCCGCCTCCGTGGCCGTCACCCTGTCATCCCGCCGCAAACGGCAGACGAAGCGGATGTGGGCCTTCGCCGTCATCACGGCGATCTTCGTCTACACCACCATCGTCAACATCATCGAACGGCCGGACGGTCTGCGCATCGCCAGCCTGTTCATCATCGGGATCCTGGTCATCTCGATCGTCTCCCGCATCGGCCGCTCCTTCCAGCTGCGGGCGACCTCCGTGACCCTCGACGTCACCGCGCTCGACTTCGTCCTCGAAGACGCCGAGGAGGCCGAGATCCGCATCATCTCGCACGAACCCGACGTCGACACCGACAAGGAGTACGCGCAGAAGAACAAGGACGAGCGCAAGTTCAGCCACATCCCTCAGCGCGCCCGCACGATCTTCCTCGAGGTGTACCCGTCGGACTCGTCCGATTTCGAGGAGGACCTGGTGGTGCGGGGCGTCGTCAAACACGGCTACCGGGTGCTGGAGGTCAGGAGCGGCAACGTGCCCAACACGATCGCAGCCGTGCTGCTGGAGATCCGCGACGTGACCGGGGTCGTACCGTCGATCTACTTCGAGTGGACCGAGGGCAACCCGATCTCGAACATGTTCCGCTTCCTGATCACGGGCGTCGGCGAGGTGGCGCCGGTGACCCGTGAGGTGCTCCGCGAAGCCGAGAAGGACGTCAAGCGCCGCCCCGCCGTGCACGTTTCCTGATCTGACCGCCCTGCTTCTTGCGCTTCGCCGCCGCTTCTCGCGCCGACGCCTGACGCTTGGCCTTCTGACGCTCGGCCTTCTTGCGCTCGGCCTCCTGGCGCTTGGCGGCCTCTCCCGCCGCGACCTCGGGATTGCGTGAGCTGTGGGCCGAGCGTCCGCGCACGATCCCGATGAACTCGTCGACGAGCGGATGCTGCGCTCCACGCGACCAGGCCAGCGCGACCCTGCTGGGCTCCGCGTCCTCGAGCTTCATCGCCGTGACATCCTTGCGCCGGAACGCCTTGGCGATGGACTGCGGGAACACGGCGATCCCCTCACCCGCCGCGACCCGCCGGATCACCGCTTCGGC
Organism: Leifsonia sp. NPDC058230; assembly: GCF_042882245.1. Lineage (NCBI taxonomy): Bacteria > Bacillati > Actinomycetota > Actinomycetes > Micrococcales > Microbacteriaceae > Leifsonia > Leifsonia sp. NPDC058230. Next base: position 312,419 of record NZ_JBHVWM010000002.1, read on the forward strand.
GTCGGCGCCTTCGAGGAGGGTCTCGTCGGCGAGGTCGGCCAGATGCAGGTCCTTCTCGAGGGTGAGCAGGTGCTCGTGGTGCATGACCACGACGATGTTCTCCTCGTACAGCGGAATGACGTGCAGCCCGTCCGTGTCGAGCGGCTCGCGCACGAACGCCATGTCCGCCGCGCCGTCGAGGGTGGTGCGCTGGTCGGCGAGCTCCATGCGCACGACCCGGAGCTCCACATCCGGGTGCCGCTGTTCGAACACCCGGGTCCATTTTCCGATCGTGACGCCGAGCGGGAACGCGATCGTGAAGGGTGACGCCATGCTCGTAAGGGTACCGGCCCCGCCGGACGATACCCTGGACCCATGAGCCCGGAGAAGAAACCCCAGACGATGAAAGCGGCCACTGCGGCCAAGAAGCTCGGGATCTACCTCCCGGCGGCGCCCGCGGAGTTCCGCGACCGCGAGATCAGCCGTACTGAGCTCGCCGAGCTGACCGCCCAGCCGCCGGAGTGGCTCGCCGCTCTGCGCGCCGACGGCCCGCATCCCCGCGAGGTCGTCGCCCAGAAACTCGGCATCTCGATCAGCGGCCTCGCCCGTTCCGGCATCGACGAGGCCCTGACCACCGCCCAGATCAAAGAGCTGCTCGTGGCGCCGCCCGCCTGGCTCGTCACCGAGCGAGCCACCCAGGCCGAGGTGCACGCCGAGAACGCCCGCGTCAAGGCCCGCAACGCCGAACGCGCCGCCCGCGCCCAGCGCTAGCGGCACGCGCCCACTTGTCGTCGCTGCCTCAGGGGGTTCCGGATGCGCGGGGCGACGCCTCGCCGGCGCCGGCGGCCGCCCGGGCGAGCACCTCGGGCCCGGTGACCAATGCCCGGCGCCACGGCGCGACCCCGTCGATCTCGATCTGCAGCGAGAAGCTGAGCACCGTGCGGATGAGCACGATCAGAGCCAGCACCAGAGCATCCGTCAGCGACGGGGCCGAGGTCACCGTCTTGACGAGGTCGGCCGCGACCAGCACCTCGAGTCCGAGCAGGATCACCCCGCCGAAACTCTCCCGCAATGTGCGGAACGCGGTCGCTCCGCTGCGGGTGCGGATCCAGGAGCGCACGGCGATGCCGATCGCGACGACGAACCCGATGGCCATCGCCGACACCCCGACGACCTCGAACGCGAGCGAGATGGTCTCGAAGAACGTCTGACCGAACATGGCATCATGCTCCCACACCCCGGGAGCCCGGCGGTGCAGAATGAGCAGCATGCCCTCCAGCGCCGGACGCGACACACAGTCGGAGATCTACCGTGCCGGCGTCTCCGGCCGGAAGCCGCGCATCCCGACCGCGTTCCCGGACCTCGAGCGCGCGGCCCGGCGCGCGATGTCCCGCGCTGCCTTCGCCTACGTCGCGGGCTCCGCGGGCCTGGAGCGCACGGACGCGGCGAACGTCGCGGCGTTCCGTCGCCACCGCATCCTGCCGCGCGTCCTCCGCGACGTCTCCGAGCGCGACCTCGGCATCGACCTCTTCGGCAGGCGCAGGGCCACTCCGCTGCTGCTCGCACCGATCGGCGTGCTCGATCTCGCGCATCCGGATGCCGACTCGGCCGCAGCGCGCGCGGCCGCGGCACTCGACATCCCCGCTGTGCTCTCCAACCAGGCGTCGACGCCGATGGAGGAGGTCTCCGCTGCGATGGACACCGTGCGCCCGGGCGCGAGCCGCTGGTTCCAGCTCTACTGGAGCTCGTCCGAGGAGCTCGTGGCCAGCTTCATCGATCGTGCCGAGGCATCCGGATGCGAGGCGATCGTCGTCACGCTCGACACCCATGTACTCGGCTGGCGACCGCGTGACCTCGATCTCGGCTACCTGCCGTTCAGCCGGGGCCGGGGAATCGCCCAGTACACGAGCGATCCGGTCTTCCGCCGCCTGGTGCACGAGCGCCTAGCAGCCGGCTACCGCCGCGGCCGAACGCCGGTGACGCCCGCCACCATCGCATCCCTCGTCAGCATCGTGCGACACCACCCCGGAACGATGCTCGGCAACCTGCGTTCGAGCGAGCCGCTTGCGGCCATCGAGACCTTCCTCGACGTCTTCGCGAACCCCGCCCTCACCTGGGACAACCTGGATTTCCTGCGCGAGCGCACTCGTCTGCCCATCGTGCTGAAGGGCATCCTGCACCCCGACGACGCCGACCGTGCCATCGACGCAGGGGCGGATGCCGTTCAGGTCTCCACCCACGGCGGCCGACAGCTCGACGCGGAGATCGGCAGCCTCGACGCGCTGCCCGCGATCGTCGACCGCGTGGCCGGACGCGTTCCGGTGCTCTTCGACAGCGGTGTCCGCAGTGGAGCGGATGCGGTGATCGCGCTGGCCCTGGGCGCCAGCGCCGTCGCCATCGGCCGGCCATACGTCTACGCGCTCGCGGTCGCCGGCGAAGCGGGCGTGCGCGAACTGCTGCGGAACACGGTGGCCGAGTTGGACATCACGCTCGGTCTGGCCGGCGCGCGAAGCGTCGCCGACCTCGGGATGGACGTCCTCGCTCCGCGGTGACGCCACTGCGCGCTGGGGAGCCGTCCTAGGGGACGGACGCGCCGATCAGCGAGAGGAGCGCCTGCCCGTAGGCCGTCGCGGCGTCTTCGTCCTCGAACATCCGCTCCTCGCCGGTGAGCACGATGCTCACGCGGTAGCCGTCGGCCGTTCGCGCGAGGTGACGGAAGGAGGCGCCGAGGAGCTCGCGCAGCTGATCCTCCCTCGGGATCCAGAGGGCGTCCTCGACCGCGAGCGAATCGAGCGCCCACTCCGTGGTGCCGTTGAAGCCGAGGATCGTTCCCGTGTCGAACTCGTGCGGCTCGATGGTCATGTCGCTCACGGTGAACCGGTCGCCGGCGAGCTCGGCACGGTCGATCGCGAACGTGTCTCCGGCTCCGGGCTGCCAGCGCAACCCCGCCGTGCGGAGCTCCCGGGCCAGGTCGTCGCTGATCATGCGCCGGCCGGCGGCCACACGCCGATGATGATCGCCATCACGACGATCGTCACGAGTTCGTGGGCCAGGTTCAGGATGGTGAGCCCGCTCGGCCGCCGGTCGAAGGCATCGTGCGTGATCATCCGTGCCGCCGTGAAACCCGCCCAGAGGATGACACCCGTCAGGAGCGCGTTCCAGAAGAACGAGCCGCCGTAGAAGTTGAACGCGATGTCCGTGGCGCCCGCGAGCACCCAGGCGGTGATGAAGCTGACGACGACGGTGATGATGATGGGGAAGACCGCCCCCTGCCTCATCGACTCCTCGTCGTGGCCGACGGCCTTCATCCAGTACTTGCCGAACACTCCCCGCGCGTACCAGATCGAGCCGATGACCATGCTGGATGCGGTGGCGATCAGCACCGCCCAGTAGTTGATGGCAGGAACCACGATGTCCTCCTCTGTCGTGCTCGGAGTCTAGCGGCCCGCTGGTCGGAGGCCGTCGCGCGACGCGAGCGCGCGCAGCGTCACTCCGTGACCATCACGATCTTGCCCCGTACGTGCCCGACCTCGAGGCGCTCGTACGCCTCCGCGACCCGCTCGATGGGGTAGATCGAGTCGAGCGGCAGCACCAGTTCGTTCTCGACCAGCAGCTGCGCGAGCGCCACGAGATCCTCGTTCGTCCCGCTCGATCCGCCGACTGTGGCGGCCCCGCGGGCCTCCGGCCCGTACGCCGCGATCGTGTTGATGCGCTCCGGTGGAACACCGAGCTCGAGTGCCGCATCGATCGTCTCCGGGCCGTGATTGTCGAGCACCGCGGTGATCCGGTCGCCGTCGTCCAGCACCTCCAGCACGTTGTCGACCAGCCTGTCGCCGTACTCGACCCCGATCACGCCGAGGCCGCCCAGATACTCGTGGTTCGCTTCGCTCGCCGTGCCGATCACCTCGGCGCCCGCCCGCACGGCCAACTGTGCGGCGAGCACCCCGACCCCTCCGGCCGCGGCACTGACGAGCACCGTGTCGTGCTCACGCAGGTGAAGGGATGCGACGGTCGCCATCGCCGTGCGCCCGACCGTCGCCAGAGCGCCGGCGACCTCGAACGTCAGCGGAGCCGGCTTCACGACGACCTGTCCGTCCTCCGCGACGATCGTGAAGTCGGCGAGAGACGAGAAGGGTGCCGTGCCGAACACCGCATCACCGACCTGGAACTTCGTCACACCCTCGCCGATCCCCTCGACGAAACCCGAGAAGTCGTGGCCGATGCCGCTCGGAAGCGTCACCCCGAGCATCCCGGCGACGCGCTCATCCCGGTACACCTTGCAGTCGAACAGGTTGAGACCGGCCGCCATCACGCGCACCAGCAACTGGCCGGGTCCCGGCCACGGCCGTTCCTTGTGCACGAGCTTCAGATATTCGCGCGAACCGAACTCGTCGAACTGAACGAACCTGGGCACATCAGCTCCTTCCGCCTGTGCGGAGAGCTTAGTCCTCGGGACTCAGCCGAACAGCAGAGCGGCTTCGTCGTAGCGGGCCTGCGGCACCGTCTTGAGGCCGCCGGTCGCGTCGGCGATCGAGACGTTGACGACATCGGTGCCGCGCAGCGACACCATCGAGCCCCAGCGCCCCTCGTAGACGGCGTCGATCGCGGCCATGCCGAGGCGTGTCGCGAGCACCCGGTCGAAGGCGCTCGGAACGCCGCCGCGCTGCATGTGACCCAGAACGGTCGCGCGCGACTCGATGCCGGTGCGCTCCTCGATCATCGGGGCGAGCATCTCGCCGATTCCGCCGAGGCGGGGGCGGTTGAAGGCGTCGAGTCCCTTGTGGGAGTGCGCCTCCTCCATCGTGTCCAGGTGGAAGCCTTCGGAGACGACGAGAACCGGGGCCCGGCCGCGGGTCCGCACCGACTCGACCCACTCGACGACCTGCTCGATCGACTGCGGCTGCTCGGGGATGAGGATGGCGTGTGCGCCCCCCGCCATCCCGGAGTGCAGCGCGATCCAGCCGACGTTCCGGCCCATGACCTCGACGACCATGCAGCGCTGGTGCGACTCGGCGGTCGTGCGCAGCCGGTCGATGGCCTCGGTCGCGATCTCGACGGCGGTGTCGAAGCCGAATGAATAGTCGGTGGCCGCGAGGTCGTTGTCGATGGTCTTGGGAACGCCGACGATCTTGATGCCGGCGTCGGTGAGGCGCCGTGCCGCGGTGAGTGTCCCCTCGCCGCCGATCGCGATGATCGCGTCGATCCCGTTCTCGTCCATCATTCGCTGGATGTTCTCGGGCCCGCCCTTGTCGCCCTCGAACGGGTTCGTACGGCTGGAGCCGAGAATGGTGCCTCCCTGGCGGGAGAGACCGCGCACGCTGTGCCGGTCGAGCGGCATGATGTCGCCGTCGACGACGCCGCGCCAGCCGTAGCGGAAACCGGCGAACTCAGAGTCGAACACACGATCGCCCTTGAGGACAGCGCCACGGATCACCGCGTTCAGTCCCGGGCAGTCGCCGCCGCTGGTGAGAATGCCGATTTTCATACTGCTCCCTGGGATGTTTTTCCTACGTGTGAATCATGCCTGACGCTCGCCCGCAGCACAAAAGCGGCCGCTCGCCCGGTCGCCGCGCGTGAAGCCCGCGTCTCAGAGACCGAGTGTGCGAGCCAGTTTGGACGAACTCGCGGAGACCTCGGCTCCGACGTCGAGGAGCCGACGCTCGATCTCGTCGAGCAGCGCGGTGCGCGCCTGGCGGGTGTCGGGCGCGCCGCCGAGCAGCTCGACCTCCCACTCGCGCCACGAGCTGGTGCCGCCCGAGCGCAGGTTCTCGGCCTCGACATGATCGTCGCACAGCTCGGCAACGGCGAAACCTGCCGCGTCTTGCAGGATGGTCGTGATGCGGCGATTGGTGACCCGGGCGATCGGCTGCAGGTGCGCATCCCCCACCCGTTCGCGGAGCGTCTCGAGCAGCTCGGCCGGGGGCTCGTCGCCCTCGCCGAGCGGCCAGTGGAGTTCGATGCGACCCTCGTCGCCGGGCAACTTGACGTGCCAGCCCTCGTCCGAGCCGCCGCGCCTGATGCGAACGGCGACCTTCTGCTGCGCCAGGGCCAGATCAGCCGTGTCGACGTAGAGTGCGACGAGCTCGTCCGTCGACGGCTCGCTCTCGAGTGCGACGGCCCCCGCTCCGATCAGTCGCGGCGGGACGGCGGTGTCATCGACGTCGTACTTTCGTTCGATTTCGATCTGGGAGTGCATCCCCCTTGTTTAGTGCAGAAGCGGCTCTGTCGCGAAATTGCAAGACCGGATCGTTATGCGGTCGTATCGTCGGAGAATGACCGAGACCGAGACCATCACCGCCCGCTTCGACGTGACCGGCTGGGATCCGGCAGACCTCGCCGGCCTCGACGGCGACTGGGTCGGCGCCGTCGTCATGCGCAAGATGTACACCGAGGGCCTGACCGGAGAGTCCGTCGCCCACTTCATCTCCTCCGGCACCGAGGAGAGCCGCGGGTACCTGGCCGCCGAACGGATCACCGGAACCCTCGGCGACGGGCGAAGCGGGTCGTTCACGGTGCATCACGGCGCCCTGCAGCATCCGAGCGACGACTCGGCGTTCGGCTACATCATCCCCGGTACCGGCACCGGAGACTTCGCGGAATTCGCCGGGCCGGCGCGCATCCTGCACGACGACCGCGGAGCGTATTTCGTCTTCACCCTGGCCTGACCGGCGAGCCCGGCGTACCCTCGCAGCATGAGCGAGAGCGACCCCCGTCGCGATGGCGACGAAGACCTGGACGCCTTCGTCGAGGCGAAGGCCGCCGACTACGAGCCGGCGGCGCAGATCCACGACGAGGACGACTTCCCGGTGAACCTGGACGAGCTCTACGAAGACGATCCCGTGCCCGACGAGGACCGGCCCGTTCCCCTCGATCCCGACGACGCCGAGATCTCCTGACGGCGACGGTCGACCGACCGTCTCGCCCGGCTGATCTGAGCCCGCCGACCGGCCGGGATCAGTCGAGCGCTTCGGTGAGCAGGTGGATGAGCGCGTCCAGCTGCACCGAGTCGGCCGAGCCGGGCTCGACGTCCGACCCGTCGAGCGCACGCGCGGCGAGACCCTGCTTGGCGTCGATGAGCTCCGCGATCTTGGAGTCGATCGTCTGCGCGGCGATGATCCGCCACGCGGTGACCGGCTCCTCCTGGCCGATGCGGTGCACGCGGTCGATCGCCTGCGTCTGCTCGGCGGCGGTCCACGAGAGCTCGGCGAGCACGACGTTCGACGCGGCCTGCAGGTTGAGGCCGACGCCTGCCGCGGTGAGCGAGCACACCGCCACCGACACCTCCGGGTCGTTATTGAACGCGTCGATCTCCTTCTGACGCGCCAGCGCGCTCTGATCTCCGCGGATCGACACCGTCTTCAGGTCGCGAGCGGCGAAGTGGTCTTCGGCAGCATCCATCACGTCGATGTGCTTGGCGAAGAACACGACCTTGCCCACCGAGCGCGCGAGCTGTGCGGCGTAGTCGGAGGCGAGGTTCGCCTTCGCCTGGCCGATCTTGCGCACCATCGTGAAGACGTTGTCGCCCGACTTGGCCGACTTCGACTCCTCGAGCTCGGACTGGGCGACGAGACGGATGAGGTGCCTGCGGTGCGCCTCATCGTCGCCGTCGAAGCTGTCGGGCCGGCCGGCAGCCGACGCGCGTCGGAACTTCGCGACCAGACGCGCGGCGAGCTCCTTCTCGGCCTGCCGCACCGAGCGGCCGAGGTCGTCGTCGAGCTCGACCGGCAGGTCGACCACCCGGCGGCTGGGCAGGTCGGCGGCGACGTCGAGCTTGCGGCGGCGAACGATGCCCATGTCGATGACGGATTCGCGCGCCGCACTGTAGAAGCCGAAGTCGGCCGGGGTCAGCTCGGTCTCCTCGAGGCGCTGCATCAGTTCGGGGGTCGGCTTGTTGCCGTCGATCCAGCCGAGGAACTGCCAGATCGCCTTGAAGTCGTCGATGTCGTTGATCAGCGGGGTTCCGGTGAGCGCGATCAGCAGCGGGTCTCCGGATGCGCGGATCGCGTCGGCGAGACCGAGAACGTACTTGGAACGCTGCGAGTGCAGGTTCTTGATGAAGTGCGCCTCGTCGACGACCATGCCCTTGAAGCCGAGAGTGCTCAGCCAGGCCAGGTGCCGGTCGAGCACCTCGTAGTTGACGATGACGACGTCGGCGAACGCATCCAGCCCCTCACCGTCGCCGTGGATGACCGTCGCGCGGCGGTGCGGAGTCCAGAGCTCGACCTCGCGTGCCCAGTTCATCTTGACCACGTTGGGCACGACGGCAAGCAGCGGGTACGCCCCCGCGACCGACGCGGCGAGCAGCGACTGCGCGGTCTTTCCGAGGCCCGGCTCGTCGGCGAGCAGAAAGCTCCGGTGACCGAGTCGCGCGCTCTCGATGAAGCGTGCCTGGTGGTGCATGAGTTCCATGCCGGGAGGGGAATACCGGTCGATGGCCGGGGCCGGCGGCAGGTCCATGCTGGCCGCCTGTCCGCCCGCGCCGTACTCGAACGACTTGAAGAGAGGGCCGAGCAGCTCCCACGAGTCGAGTCGCCGCCGCGGCGCCGGTGTCGCCGCGGCCGCCTTCGAGAAGTCGGGGGCGAGGAAGGGGTTGGAGAGCTGGCGGGCACGAACCGACTGCGGGATGACCTGCTTCTCGGCGAGTTCGGCAGGGATCATGCTCTCCTGCTTGGCCGGCGGCCGCTCCATCGTGATGATCAGATCGTCCGGGCTCAGTTCGGTGCCGGATTCGAGGAGCCAGTCGCGTCGCATCTTCTGCGCCGTCGCGGTGGGCGGAGCCTCGCTCTCGAGCAAAGAGATCAGCGAGGTGTCGCGCGCGGCCGTCTTGGCGAGGATGGTCGCGATCCCGTCGAGGCGCTTGAGCTGCTCAGCGCGGGCGGCGTCGCTCAACTCGGTGTCGGCCTTGGCCCGTGCCCGTTCCTCGCGCATGAGGAACGCGATGACCTGGAACTTGGTGCGGTTGGTGGGGCCGAGCTTCTTGCCGTCCGCGGCCTTCGCCTCCACTTCGCGCACCTTGCGGGCGAGCACGGGGATCAGCCCGTCGTTGTTCGCGTGGCGCGCGCGCCGCTGCTGCTGCGGGCGCGTCGAAGACGTGCGCTGACCGGAACGAGACATGGTCCTCCAGTGGGAGAGGGCGGTCGCCGAGACCGCGTGCGCCGCTGCCGGAAGGGGCGGGACGCCGGTAGACGTGAGAAGTTCGACGCGGCGGCCGGATGCAGAATCCGGATGCGAACGCCGACGTACGCACCACAGAACGTGGCACACCGACAGTTTACGCGACGATCCGGCCCGGAGGCCACACTTCGGTGTTACCGGCGTTGCTCGGTCGGAACCTTCACGTTGACGGCGACCGCGATGAACAGCACAGCGCCGGCGATGTGCAACCCGCGGAAGAGCAGATCGTCCATCGAGATCGGCCAGACGGGGTTCCAGATGACCGCGATCGGGATGAGCCCGGCGAGCCACCACCACTGCTTCGCCTGCCCCGCGAAGACGCACAGGATCAGGGCGAGAACGCTCACGGCGTATCGCACGTACAGGTACCACTCGCCCCCGACGAGAGCCAGGCCCGCGATGAGCACGATCGCTCCGAGGATGCCGGGCGCAAGGGCCGTGCGGTTGAACGCGGGCTGCTGGGAGGCTGGGCGGGACACGAGAGTCGAGTCTACGTCAGCACCCGCTGAACGCCCTGCCACTGCACCACCGCGCCCGTGTGGGACCATTCACGGGCGCGGTGACACGGCTGTGTGGCGGACGGCTAACAGGATCCTTTCCGCAGGAGGAACGCGCACGGCGGGGCGTCCGACCCCACGCGCACCGTGACCACGGATCGGCGGGCGAGCGCGACGAAATCGTCGAGCTCCAGACGTGACATTGCGATACGGCGGAGTTCGGCATCGGACGCGATACCGTTCACGGCGAATGCCACATCGGGGACATCGTAGGGCGACTCGGCGAGATCGAGGAACTTGATCGGCGCCGGGTCATCGTTGGCGAGGGGCAGCACACTGAGGATCGCGTCCGCCGCGGCCTCTGTGGTCACCTCTCCTAGATGGATGACGGGTGAAACTATCTCTTCAACTGGGTAGCCGCTGCCGACAAGGGTAAGCATGTCGCCATCGTGCATGGAATCGAGCGCACTCAAGAGCGCGCCCGACAGCAGCGGGCTGAGGTTCTTCAGCAAAGTCGGGCCTTTCCTGTAAAACGAATATTTCTCAACCCCTAGGTGGAGGATAGACCCACCAGTATGTCCTCCCCCACCCCCCATTCTGGGGTGATCGCCTGGACGCGCCGGGAAACCGCCCTCATGCGGGGGGTTTTGTCTGGTAATGACGCCGATTTGAGTCGGTAATGTGACGGATCGTGACCTCCGTACCCCATAGGGGTATGTGGCATTCAGGGTTTATCCTGAGGAGGTGATCGCAGACATCAAGAAACGCGCAATGCACCGCACGCGCATCCTCGAAGGCCAATTGCGGGGCCTGGAGAAGATGATCGAGAACGAGGACTACTGCATCGACATCATCACGCAGTCCCTCGCCATTCAGAAGTCGCTCGGCTCCCTCAACAAGCTGCTGGTGGAGAACCACCTCAAGACGCACGTCTCCGAGATGTTCGAGGAGGGCGGCAGCGAGCGCGACGACGCGATCGTCGAGCTTCTCAAGGTCTACGAACTCTCCAACAACCGGGGCTGAACGTGGACGACGTCATCGAGATCGTCCGCGGCGACATCACCGACGAGCACGTGGATGCGATCGTCAACGCGGCCAACAACTCACTGCTCGGGGGCGGCGGGGTCGACGGGGCCATCCACCGGGCGGGCGGCCCGGCCATCCTCGAGGCCACACGCGAACTCCGGGCCACGACACTGCCCGACGGATTGCCGACGGGCCAGGCCGTGGCGACCACTGCAGGCGACCTGCCCGCGACCTGGGTCATCCACACGGTCGGTCCGGTCTGGTCGGCCACCGAAGACCGCACCGAACTCCTCCAGAACGCCTACCGGTCGTCGCTGAGGGTGGCGCGTGAGCTCGGCGCTGCACGCGTGGCGTTCCCGGCCATCTCCGCCGGTGTCTACGGCTGGCCGATGGAAGACGCGGCGCGTATCGCGGTGAGCACCGTACGCGCGGTCCTCGCCGCATCCGTCGGCCCGGTCGAGACGGTGCGGTTCGTGCTGTTCTCCGACGAGGCCCTCGCGGCGTTCCGCTCCGCGGCCGGTCAGTAGCGGAGAATAGGGGGCGATGACCGCTCTCGACGAGGACTCCTGCCTCGACCGCTTCCGTGCGCTGCTGCGCGTTCCCACCATGTCGCGCAATGCCGTCGAAGACACAGACTGGGCCGCGTTCGACCGATTCACCGCGCTCCTCCCCGAGCTCTATCCGGCGCTGCACCGAGTGCTCGAACGCGAGTTCCACGGGCACTCGCTGCTCTACCGCTGGCCAAGCGCATCCGGACGCCGCGACGACTCCCCCACTGTGCTCATGGCGCACTACGACGTCGTGCCGGCAACGGATGAGGGCTGGCAGCATCCCCCGTTCGGTGCCGAACTGACGGGCGACGGCGAATCGCGTGTGCTCTGGGGCCGGGGAACGCTCGACGACAAAGGCGCGCTGGTCGCGATCCTCGAGGCCGTCGAAACGCTGGTGCTCGACGGCTTCACCCCGCAGCGCGACGTCTATCTGAGCTTCGGCCACGACGAGGAGACCGTCGGCTCGGGTGCCCGGGCGATCGTCGCTGCGCTGACCGAGCGCGCAATCCGACCGGCGCTCGTCGTGGACGAGGGCGGTGCGGTCGTCGAAGGCATCTTCCCGGGGGTGACGAAGCCGATCGCGGTCGTCGGAGTCAGCGAGAAGGGGATCACGAGCGTTCGGCTCACGGTCGAGCAGAACGGCGGCCACGCCTCGACGCCGCCCAAGCTCACGGCCACCGTGCGGCTCGCCAGAGCCATCACCCGGCTCAACGCCAAGCCGTTCCCGGCTCGGCTCAGCGAGACGAACCTGCAGATGGTCGAGACCCTCGGCGCGCACGCGACGGGACCGCTCCGCGCAGTGTTCACGCGAGCGCGAGCACTGAAACCCGCGCTGGTGGCGGTGCTCGGGCGTGTCAGCGACGAGACCAGGGCCATCGTGCGCACCACCACCGCGGTCACCCAGCTCCGCGGCAGCCTCGCGGCGAACGCCCTCCCCGAGACGGCCGAGGCAATCCTGAACGTGCGCATCGCCGTCGGGTCGAGCGTTGCCGAGACGCTCGCGCACATCCGGAAAGCCGTGCGGGACCCGCTCGTGGCGGTGGAGGCGGTCGACGCGAGCGAGCCCTCACCCGTCTCCCCCACCAGCGGACCCGAATGGCACGCGGTGGCGGACAGCATCTCGGCCGTGCATCCGGGGGCCGTCGTCACGCCGTACGTCATGCTCGGCGCGAGTGACAGCCGCCACTTCACCACGATCAGCGACGCCGTCTACCGGTTCACCCCGTTCGAGATGAGCGGCGAGGAGCGTGGCACGCTGCACGCGCGCAACGAACGCATCCACGTTCGCACCTGGCTGAGTGGAATCGCGTTCTACGAGAGCCTGCTGCGCACCCGCTAGCTGTGCAGCTAGCCGAGGTCGGGCAGCGTGATGGCGCGGCTCGTCGGCGGTTGCTGCCGCAGACGCTCGAGGGCCGGGATCAGCTCGCCGACCCAGGCACGGTAGCCGTCTTGGTTGAGGTGCAGACGATCCTCGCTGAAGACCGGGTTCAGTTCGCCGTCGTCGAGGGCGAGGGCCGGCCAGAGGTCGAGCCACTGCGCGTGCACGGTGGGCGAGAACTGCCACAGGTGGCGATTGATGTCCCGGATCTGCTCGGCGAACTCGTGACCGCGTGGGAGCACGGACTGCTGCAGGATGCGAGCCTCCGGCAACTCCCGCCGCAGCGTGACGAGAATGGTCTCCACGTTGCGCACGACATGCTCGACGGAGCGCCGCCAGGCCAGATCGTTCGTGCCGATGAGCACCGCCACGATCGCCGGCTCGGAATTGATCACATCCCCGAGCCGAGCGATCACGTCATCGGTCGTGTCCCCACCGACGCCGAAGTTGTAGATGGTCTCCCCCGGTAGCCACGCCTGCCAGTCTCCGCCCTGCACGAGACTGTCTCCGACGAGAGCCGTCGGTGCCAGATCCGACATCGCACCTCCCAAAGTCCTCACCCCATCCTCCCCCGGGATGCCCGGCGGCGCCACCCGCAGACCCCGCGTGGCGCTCCGGACCCCCGGCGGGGCGGCGTCAGATGAGCGACTTCGTGTGCCAGACGGTCTTCGTCTCGGTGAAGAACGCGATCCGGTCGAGCGAGGGTGCCGCCGCGTCCGGGCCGTTCTCGGGCGTCAGCACGCGCTTGAGCGTGTCCGCGGCCGCGATCTGGAGGTCGACCCACTCGAGGTCGCCGGCGCCGACGAGGTCGAGCGCGTTGACGTCGGCGTGCGAGGCGAGCCACGGCGCGATCTCTGCGGGCGAACCCGTCAGGATGTTGACCACGCCACCCGGGACATCGCTCGTCGCGAGCACCTCGCTGAGGCTGATCGCGGAGAGCGGGAACCGCTCGCTGGCCACCACCACCACGGTGTTGCCCGCCACGAGGGCCGGAGCCACCGCGCTCACGAATCCGAGCAGGCTGTCGCCCTGCGGCGCGATGATCGCGACGACACCGGTCGGCTCGGGCACCGAGATGTTGAAGTACGGTCCGGCGACCGGGTTGGCATTGCCGGCGACCTGCGCGAATTTGTCCGTCCATCCGGCGTACCAGACCCAGCGGTCGATCGCCTCGTCCACCTGGGCGCCGGCGACGGCTGCGGAGACGCCCTCGGCCTGCACGATCTCGTCGACGAACTGAGCGCGACGCCCCTCCAGCAGCTCGGCGATGCGGTAGAGCACCTGGCCGCGGTTGTATGCGGTCGCACCCGCCCATCCGCTGAGCGCGGCGCGCGCCGCCACGACGGCGTCTCGGGCGTCCTTGCGGGATCCTTTGGCCGCGTTCGCCAGGAAGGCGCCCCTGGCCGAGACGACCTCGTAGGTACGACCCGATTCGCTGCGCGGGAACTTGCCGCCGATGTACAGCTTGTAGGTCTTCGGCACGGTCAGGCGGCTCATTTCGTGGCTCCCTTGCGGGTCTTGGTGGCTGACGGGGATGCGCCGCGCAGCGCGGCAGGAAGCTCGCGCCCGGGCTTCAGGTACGCCGCGAGCCCGTGACGGCCTCCCTCGCGCCCGTATCCGGACTCCTTGTACCCGCCGAACGGGCTGGAGGGGTCGAAGCGGTTGAACGTGTTCGCCCAGACGACGCCGGCGCGAAGCTGGTCGGCGACAGCCAGGATGCGGCTCCCCTTGTCCGACCAGATGCCGGCCGACAGCCCGTACGGCGTGTTGTTCGCCTTGGCGATCGCCTCGGCCGGCGTGCGGAACGTCAGCACCGAGAGCACCGGACCGAAGATCTCCTCACGGGCGATGCGGTGACTGGTGGAGACGTTGTCGAAGATGGTCGGCGCGAACCAGAACCCGTTCTCGGGGATCTCGCAGTCCGCCGTCCAGCGCTCGGCGCCCTCGGCCTCGCCGATGTCGGAGAGCTCCCGGATGCGCTGCAGCTGCTCGGCGCTGTTGATCGCGCCGATGTCGGTGTTCTTGTCGAGCGGATCGCCGAGGCGCAGCGTCGACAGGCGCGTCTTCAGCCGGTCGACGACCTCGTCGTGGATGCTCTCCTGCACGAGCAGGCGCGACCCGGCACAGCAGACGTGGCCCTGGTTGAAGAAGATGCCGTTGACGATCCCCTCGACGGCCTGGTCGATGGGAGCGTCGTCGAACACGATGTTCGCGGCCTTGCCGCCGAGCTCGAGAGTCAGCTTCTTGTCGGTTCCGGCCACGGCACGAGCGATCTCGCGTCCGACAGCGGTGGAACCGGTGAACGCGACCTTGTTCACGTCGGGGTGGTTCACCAGGTCGCGACCGGTCTCACCGGCACCGGTGACGATGTTCACGACACCGGCGGGCACGCCGGCCTGCTGCACGATCTCGGCGAACAGCAGCGCCGTGAGCGGTGTGGTCTCCGCGGGCTTCAGCACCACCGTGTTGCCGGCGGCGAGGGCGGGCGCGATCTTCCACGCCAGCATCAGCAGCGGGAAGTTCCACGGGATGACCTGCGCGGCGACGCCGAGCGCACGGGGCGCCGGGCCGAGACCTGCGTGGTCGAGCTTGTCCGCCCATCCGGCGTAGTAGAAGAACCAGGCGGCGACGAGGGGCACGTCGACGTCGCGGCTCTCCTTGATCGGCTTGCCGTTGTCGAGGCTCTCGGCCACGGCGAGCTCACGGGCGCGCTCCTGGACCAGCCGCGCGATGCGGAACAGGTACTTGCCGCGATCGCTGCCGCTCATCCGGGACCAGGTGCGCTCGTAGGCGCGGCGGGCGGCCGCCACAGCCTTGTCGACGTCGGCCGTGTTCGCGGTCGCGATGGTCGCGATGCGCTCCTCGCTGGCCGGCGAGATGGTCTGGAAGGGGGTGCCGTTGCCGTCGACGAACTCGCCGTCGATGAACAGGCCGTACTGGTCGCGCAGGTTCAGGATCGACCGCGACTCGGGGGCCGGTGCGTATTCGAGAAAACTCATCTGTCTGTGCCTTCGGTTAGTCGATCGTGACGTAGTCGGCGCCGGAGTAGTGTCCGGTCTTCAGCTTCTGGCGCTGCAGGAGCACGTCGTTCAGCAGGCTCGAGGCGCCGAACCGGAACAGGTGCGGCTGCAGCCACTGCTCGCCCGCGGTCTCGGCGACCGTGACGAGGTACTTGATGGCGTCCTTCGACGAGCGGATGCCACCGGCCGGCTTCACACCGATCTCCTCGCCCGTGAGCTTGTGCCAGTCGCGCACGACCTCGAGCATCAGCAGCGTGACCGGGAGGGTCGCGGCGGGCGACACCTTGCCGGTCGAGGTCTTGATGAAGTCGCCGCCGGCGAGGATGGCGAGCCAGGATGCCCTGCGCACGTTGTCGTACGTGTTCAGCTCCCCGGTCTCGAGGATGACCTTGAGATGCGCGTAGCTGCCGTCCGCGCGGCGGCAGGCCTCCTTCACGGCCACGATCTCGTCGAACACGAGTCCGAAGCGGCCGGAGAGGAAGGCACCGCGGTCGATGACCATGTCGATCTCGTCGGCCCCCGCGGCCACCGCATCCGCCGTGTCCGCCAGTTTGACGGCGAGGGATGCGCGGCCGCTCGGGAACGCGGTGGCGACTGCGGCGACGTTCACGCCGCCCGGCGTCGTGCCCGCGTGCGCTGCGCCGAGCGCCTGCACCGCGTACGGGACCATGTCGCCGTACACGCAGACGGCCGCGGGACGCGGGGTCGTGAGGTCGCTGGGGTCGGGCGTGAGCGCCTTGGCGACGAGCGACCGCACCTTGCCGGGCGTGTCGGCACCCTCGAGCGTGGTCAGGTCGATGAGCTCGATGATCTTGTCGAGCGCCCACGCCTTGCTGGTGGTCTTGATCGAGCGCGTGCCGAGGCCCGCCGCCCGCTGCTCGAGGCCGACGGCGTCGACTCCGGGGATGCCGTTCAGGTACCGGCGCAGGCTGGCCTCCGTGAGGTCGCCCCCCAGTACTTCCACTGCCCGGGCCGCCGGTGCGAGGGTTCGCACGGGCGGCGTCGTTTCGATGGTCACGTCACTCCTTCACGGTGTTGTCTCGGTGACTGGATAGTCTCGGTGCGCAGGCTGGCTGCGGCCGAGGAGATGGTTCGCCGTCGCTTCGTCGGTGATGAGGGTGGTGCAGAGCCCACTCGACACCACGGCGTGCGCCACACGATGCTTCGTCGCCCCGGCGATCACGGCGATGCTGGCGCGGGCCGCGCGCAGTTCGTCGAGGGAGATGCCGAGCGTCCGGTTGTCGAGCTCCTCGTCGGCGACCTGACCGCTCTCGGTGATGAACCGGCCGACCACGTCGCCGACCGCGCCCTTGGCGGCGAGGCTGGCCACGTCATCCGGTGTCAGATAGCCGCTGTCGACGTGGACCGAGCTGTCGTCGACCACGCCGGCGCTGAAGAGGTAGGCGGACGCGTTGCGCGCGAGTTCGAGCACGCTCTGCACCGAACGGTCGGCCTCGATCGCGCGTCGCGTCGCGGCCTGCTCGAAGATCGCCGGGCTCGGGAGCAGTGTCGCGGTGCCCTGCGCCTTGCGGGCGATGACGACGGCGGTATCGGCCGCGGCGGTCGCCTGGCGGGTGCTGGAGACGCTTCCGTTGATCTGCACTGGATTCACGCCGACGGCCCAGCCCGGACGGAGTCGGGCAGCCACGGCGTGGAGGGTGCGGCCCCAGCTGACGCCGAGCGTGCGGGGAACGGGGCGGTACGTGGTGAGGTAGTCGGCGGCGGCCTGCGCGACGCGGCCTTGCACATCCGATTCGCTGTCGGTGGCGGGCACCACGACGGCATCGGCCAGGTCGTAGAAGCCGCAGAGCTCGCGCTCCAGGGAGAATCGGCGTGCGCTCGGATGCACGATCTCGATGCGCACGAAACCGTTCTCGCGCGCTGCGACCAGCAGCCTGCCGACCTTCCAGCGGCTCACGCTGAGGGCCAGGCCTATCTCGTCTTGCGTCTTGCCCGCCTCGTAATAGAGTTCTGCGGCTTTGACGGCGAGGATCTCATCAGTGTCGTTCAGGGCCACTCCTCCAGCTTAGGAAGCTCCACGCGGTTGAGCAACGTGTGAGCGTCGGTCGCTCATATGAGCAGTGCTGGATTCGTTTAGGGTAAAGGTCGTGCCCACTCCCCTCGCTGTCGCCGTCGATTTCGGCGGAACCAAGGTCGAAGCCGCCCTCGTCGATCACGACGGCCGCCTCGTCGAAGGCTCCCGCTTCCGCCAGCCCACCGGTCGCACCGCGACCATCGCCGAGCTCGAGACATCGGTCGGCGGCGTCGTCCGCGACGCCATCGCGGCCCTGCC
Source organism: Leifsonia sp. NPDC058230 (assembly GCF_042882245.1). Lineage (NCBI taxonomy): Bacteria > Bacillati > Actinomycetota > Actinomycetes > Micrococcales > Microbacteriaceae > Leifsonia > Leifsonia sp. NPDC058230. The sequence goes on from NZ_JBHVWM010000002.1 coordinate 330,337, forward strand.
CGACGGGGCCGAACTGGTCGGTCTCGGCATCGGATGCGCGGGTCCGATCGACCGCATCCGGGGCCTCGTCTCCCCACTCAACGTGCCGCACTGGCGCGACTACCCGCTGCGGGACTTCATCGCGAGCGTCGTGGCGGACAGCGGACTCGACATTCCGGTGACCCTGGAGATGGACGGAGTCGCGATCACACTCGCCGAGCACTGGGTCGGTGCGGCGCAGGGTGTGGACAACGTGATGGGCATGGTCGTATCGACCGGAATCGGCGGCGGGCTCATCGTCGGTGGCCGGGTGATCACCGGTCCGACGGGCAACGCCGGGCACATCGGCCACATCGAGGTCGGCGACATCGTCGGCGAGAACACGTTCGGCAACCCGAGCGCACTGGAGGCCATCGCATCCGGGCCCCACACCGTCGCCTGGGCGCGCCACCAGGGCTTCACCGGCACGACGGGCGAGGAGCTCGCCGCCGCGTACGCTGCGGACGACGAGATCGCCCGCCGCGCCATCGCGCGCACGGGCGAGGCCGTCGGACGGGCCATCGCGTCGGCCACGGCGCTGCTCGACCTCGAGCTGGTCGCCATCGGCGGAGGGTTCTCGCACGCGACGCCAGATCTCTTCGACCGCATGCGCGAGGTCATCGCCGACCACTACTTCCCGTACGTGCGCAAGGTGCGCATCGTACCGAGCGCGCTCTCCTCCGAGGGTCCCCTCATCGGCGCCGCCGCTCTCATCCACCGCGCCCACCTGCTCCCCTGAGCACCCGAGTCCACGAATTGTTCGTGGACTCGGCGTTTTTCGGGCGAATTCGTGCGTACTCGGCGGCTCGGCGGGGCCGCGGGAGCGCGGACAGCGGTCAGCGGAACGAGTCTTCGAGGAGGCGCGGGCGCGCGACGACGGCGCCGGCAGCTGCCGCGGCCACGGCGGTGGCGGTGAGCACGATGAGAGCAGCAGTCCAGCCGCCCGTCAGCTGGTGCAGCACTCCGACTGCAAGCGGGCCGAGGGCGCCGAGGGTGTAGCCGAGGCCCTGAGTGAACCCGCTGAGCGCGACCGATCCCTGGTGCGTTCGCGTGCGCAGGTTGATGAGCACCAGGCAAAGCGGGAAGAGCAGCGGTCCGAGGCCGGCGAAGACCACCCACAGCCAGGTCGCGGTCGCCGGCACGAGGATGAGCCCCAGGTAGCCGATCACGAAGCACGCGACCCCGAGATAGATGAGCCACCCGACGTTCTTCATCCGGGAGGTGAGCACGGGGATGAGCAGCCCGGCAGGGATCCCCATCGCGGCGTACAACGACAGCAGCAGGCCGCCCTGCGCCTGCGTCGTCCCCGCGACGTCCTGGAGGATCTCGGGCAGCCACGCGAACATCGCGTACGCGTTGAGCGACGACGCCGCGAACACGATGCCGAGGGACCACGCGAGGGATGTGCGCCACACGCGTCCCAGCACCGCAGGCTCGGCCTCCTCGACCTCGACGTCGTGATCCGGATGCGCGGGCCGATGGCTGACGAGGATGCGCAGCCACGGCAGGATCGCCACCAGGCTCACGACCGCCCACATCCCCACCGAGACGTGCCAGCTGGTGGCGTCGGCGACCGGCACCGCGACGAGCGGCGGGAGCAGCGTGCTCACCGACATGATCGTCGCGTACAGCGAGGTCACCAGTCCGATGCGGTCGGGGAAGTACCGCTTCACCAGCGGCGGCAGCAGCACGTTGCCGACGCCCATGCCCGCGAACGTGATCGCCGAGCCGATGGCGAGCACCGCGAATGACCCGGCCGTCGCCCTCAGCAGGTGCCCGGCGAGCATCACGACGAGCGCGACGACCATCACGGCCTCGAGGCTCGCGCGGCGGGTGAACGCGGGCGCGACGATCCCGAAGACCGCGAAACAGACCGGGGGCAGCATCCCGAGCAGCCCGACGCCGACACTGGAGACGTCGAAGTCGGTGCGGATCTCGGCGAAGATCGGCGAGAGCGCTGCGACCGCGGTGCGCAGATTGGCGGCGACGAGGAGAATGCCGAGCAGGGCGATGGTTCGACCACGCCAGAGTGGACGTGGCGTGGAATGTGGCATTACTCGACCTTATCGCGCGGGCGGAGCCGCCCCGGACGAGTCCGGTCAGTCGGCGTCGGCAGCGAGGACGCGCCGCGCCTCGGCCACATCGTCGGCGATCTGCGCGATCAGCGGCTCGATGCCCGAGTACGCCACCATGCCCCGGATGCGCTCGACGAACGCGATCTCCACGTGGTGGTCGTAGAGGTCGAGCTCGCGATCGAGCACATACGCTTCGACCTGCTTCTGCGGCACACCTTCGAACGTCGGGTTGTTGCCGACCGAGATCGCCGCCGGGTACCGCTCGCCCGCATCCGTCAGCCAGCCGGCGTAGACGCCGTCGGCGGGGATGAGGCCCTCGGACTCCGGTGACAGGTTCGCCGTCGGGAAGCCGAGCTCCCGCCCGCGCTTGGCGCCGTGCACCACGACGCCACGGAGCGTCGGCACGTGACCGAGCAGCTCGCCGGCGTGGCCGACGTCGCCCTCGGCCAGCAGCTCGCGGATCCAGGTCGACGAGACGCGGCGGCCGTGTTCCGGGCGTACATCGTCGATGAGGTGAACCGCGAACCCGTACTTCGCGCCGAGCTCGCGGAGCAGCTCGACGTTCCCTGCGCCTTTCGCGCCGAACCGGAAGTCGCTGCCGACCAGGACGGCTGCGGCGTGCAGCCGGTCGACCAGGATGCGCTTCACGAACTCCTCCGGATCCAGCGAAGCGAGCGCGCGGTCGAAAGCGATCATGAGTGTCGCCTCGACGCCCGTACCGGCGAGGAGGTCGAGCTTCTGCTCGATGCTGACGAGCGAGACCGGGCATTTCTCAGGCGCGAGCACTTCGAGCGGATTGCGGTCGAACGTGATCACCGTCGAGACGAGCCCGCGTTCAGCGGCCACTTCGCGGAGCCGCGCGATGACCGCGCGGTGCCCGGTGTGCACGCCGTCGAACTTTCCGATGGTGACGGCGCTCGGTCCGAATCCGTCCGGCACCTCGTCGAGGGAGCGGAAGGTCTTCACGACCGGTCCTCCGCGGCGGCGCGGGGCCGGTGCGTGCGCAGCCAGAGCAGGCCGAGGATCGGCAGGGCGAGCGGGATGAAGAGGTACCCCATGCCGTAGACCGACCACACCGTCGCGTCGCGGCCGAACGGATCGATGTCGTGCAACCCCAGCACAGCGGGCGCGAACAGGCTCAGCGAGCCGATGACGAGCACGCCGACGAGCTCGAAGGTGATGGTGATCCACGCCACGCGGAACCAGACGCGACCGGGCGCGATGAGCGCGACGGTCGCCACGATGTAGACGACGGCCGCGACGGCAGACAGCGAGAACGCGACGGGGGCCTCGCTGAACCGGTCGATGATCTGGAACACGCTGCGACCGGTGGCCGCGAGTGCGAGCACGCCGTAGACGAAGACGAGGATCCGCCCGATGCCGGTCATCCTGCGCTTGGGTTCGGGGCTGGTGCCGTGCTCCCGCGCGGACATGGTGTGGTGTGACATCGCAGATTATTCTATTCGCGAGTTGCTGGTCAAACGCCCTGCACGAACCAGATCTGGCCCATCCGGTAGACCATCACGGCGATCGCCAGACAGACGCCGCCGAGGATGATCGTGCTCCAGCGGTTCCGCTCGATCAGCGCCCAGAACGCGCCGGCGATGGGGAGGATGAGTGCCGAGATCAGGTAGATGTAGAACTCCGCGAGGCTGCCGGAGGGCTGGTTGCCGACCGCGGGCGCGACGATGGCCACCACGAGCTGCGCGATGAGCAGCAGCTCCACGAGCGCGACCGCGCCCATGCTGAGGTCGCCGGGCAGCTTCTTGGCGAGGCCGAGGACGATGCAGAGCACGCCGGCGGCGCAGGCGACGATCACCTGGACCGTCGTGAACCACTCGATCATGCGGTCGCGATCTCGTCAGACGGGAAGTTCACGAGGGTTCTGGCTTCCTTTCCACGGAACTCGATGAGCCCCACAAGATGGCCGGTGGGCGCGATGGCCGCCACGGGCACACCGCTTCCATTCTGCCTGTCCGGAACGTGGATGGGTTTCCCGTGCGTGAGATCGATCGCCTGCTGCTCGCTCAGCTCGAACCGTTCGAACAGGATGGACGCGGCGTCGGCGGCCGGGACGAGCCGCGACGCGACGTCCAGGCCCTCGATCGGACGCGCATCCTCGACCCGGAACGGGCCGACCCTCGTGCGCCTGAGCGCGGTGAGGTGGCCTCCCACTCCGACCGCCGAGCCGAGGTCGCGGGCGAGCGAGCGGATGTAGGTTCCCGATGAGCAGACGACCCGCACATCCACGTCGACCGACTCCGACGTACGCCGCAGGTCGAGCACGTCGAACTCCGAGATCGTCACCGGGCGCGCCTCGAGCACGACCTGCTCGCCGGCACGGACGCGCGCGTAGGCGCGCTTGCCGTCGACTTTGATCGCGCTCACCGAGCTCGGAATCTGCTCGATCTCTCCCGTGAGGTCGTCGATCGCCGCGTGGATCGAGGCCTCCGTGAGCGCAGCGACGGATGCGGCGGGCGCTCGCTCGATCGTCTCGCCCTCGGCGTCGTCGGTAGTGGTCGATGAGCCGAGCCGGATGGTCGCCAGGTACTCCTTGTCGGTGCCGACGATGTAGGTGAGCAGCCGGGTCGACGAGTTGAGCCCGAGGATGAGCAGCCCTGTCGCCATCGGATCGAGCGTTCCCGCGTGCCCCACTTTGCGCGTGCCGGCCAGGCGCCGCGTGCGCGCGACGACGTCGTGGCTCGTCCAGCCTCCGGGTTTGTCGACCAGCAGGATGCCGCTCCCGGTCATGCGCTCTTCTCGCCGACCACGTCGAGCACCAGCTGCAGCTTGGTCTGGAACGTGCATTCGAGGAGTTCGGTCGACGCTTCGTCGAGGCCGTACTGCTCGGGGAGCCGGAGCCCGAGGAGCGTGTTCAGGAGCATCCCCTCGGCCAGGAAGCTGCGGACCATCTGCGGTTCGAAGCCGGCCTCGTCGCGGAGCAGCGTGTAGATCGTCATGAAGCCCTCACGCGCCTTCGCGCCGATCACCGGGTCGTGGCCCATGCTGAACGCCTGCATCAGGGAGAGCAGGATGCCGCGGTCCTCGACGAGGTTCACGTATGCGAGTCCTAGCAGCCGGCCCAACTGGTCTGCGGGCGATCCGTCGGCCTTCCAGCCGTCGATCGTCTGCTGGAACGCGACCAGCAGCTTGTCCAGTGCGCGCCCGAGCACCTCGACGAACAGGTTCTCCTTCGTGCCGAACATGCGCACGACGTAGGGCTGGCTGATTCCGGCCGCCTTGGCGATCTGGTCGGTCGTGGCGCCGAAGTATCCGCGCTCCCCGAAGACCAGGCTGGCGGCGGCGAGGATCTGCTCGCGTCGCGCTTCGGCGGGAATCCGTTCACTGATCTTCTCGGTCACGCTTGACAGGTTATCAGTTGATTACTAATGTCACCTCTTGTAATCATCCGATAACAACGAGAGGACGGGGTCCATGACCTCCACCACCCGACGGATCCCCGTCTGGCTCGCGATCGTCGCCGCATCCCTGCCGATGTTCATGGCCACCCTCGACAATCTGGTCGTTACCAGCGCGCTGCCGGTGATCTCCACCGACCTGGGCGCCTCGATCGAAGAACTGCAGTGGGTCGTCAACGCGTACACCCTCAGCTTCGCCGCCTTCATGCTCATGGCCGTCGCCATCGGCGACCGGTTCGGCCGCCGCACGGTGTTCCTCGCCGGCATCACGATCTTCACGCTCGCCTCCGCGGCCAGTGCGCTGGCGACCGAGCCGTGGATGCTCATCCTCGCCCGAGCCGTGCAGGGTGTCGGCGCTGCGGCCCTGATGCCGCTCTCGCTCACTCTGCTCGCCGGGAGCGTCAGCGAGAGGCTGCGCCCTGCCGCGATCGGCATCTGGGGCGGCGTCGCCGGCCTCGGAGTCGCGACCGGTCCCCTGATCGGCGGCGCGGTGGTGCAGGGCTGGAACTGGCAGGCCATCTTCTGGCTGAATGTTCCGCTCGGCGTCATCGCGGTGCCCCTGGTGCTCGCCGCCCTCCCGAACAGCTTCGGAGCGCGGGTGCGGGCCGACGTCGTCGGCTTGCTCCTGGCCGGTCTGGGCGTGCTCGGACTGGTCTTCGGGATCGTGCGAGGCAACCCTGCAGGCTGGGACAGCTTCGAGGTCCTCGCCTCCCTGGTCGCCGGCGCCGTGCTGCTCGTGGCATTCGTGGTCTGGGAGCAGCGCACGCCTGCTCCGCTCCTCCCGCTCCGGCTCTTCCGCGACCGCAGCTTCACCGCCGCCAACCTCGTCGGCGTCACCTTCAGCTTCGGGATCTTCGGGGCCGTCTTCATCCTCATCCAGTTCCTCCAGGTGGTCCAAGGGCACACCCCGCTCGAAGCCGGCGTCATGACGATGCCGTGGACGCTGGCGCCGATGGTGATCGCTCCGCTCACCGGCCTGTTGTCGCCGCGCACGGGCACACGGTTGCCCATCCTGCTCGGACTCGTGCTGCTCACGGTCTCGATGGCGTGGATAGCGCTCACCCTGTCGGCGACGGAGGCGTACTCGAGCATGTGGCCGCCGTTCCTGCTCGCCGGCATCGGGATGGGGCTGGTCTTCGCTCCGAGTTCGACCGCCGTCCTCGCCAACATGAAGCCGGCCGACCACGCCAAGGCGTCGGGCACGAACTCCACTCTCCGCGAGATCGGCGTCGCCCTCGGGATCGCCGTGCTCACCGCGGTCTTCACCGGCGCAGGCGGCACGCTCACACCGACCGGCTACGTCGACGCCGCCATCCCCGCCGTCTGGGTCGCCGCCGGTGTGCTGGCGCTCGCCGCGGTTATCTCGCTCGCACTGCCCTCCGGTATCCGCCGGGCCGGGCGGGCCGAGGGCCACGACGCCGCCACAGACCTCGCCGAGTCCACTGCGGCCGAGGGGTCCGCCGATGCAGGAGCGCTCGTCGAAGGGGCCGTACAGGCCCGCTGACGGTCCGATCCGCCCCGATCACCCCCTACGCTGAAGAGATGCGAATCGGGGTGATCGGGGCGGGAGCCATCGGAGGCACCATCGCCGCTCTGCTCGACCGCGTCGGCCACCTGGTCGAAGTCACCGCCCGCGGCGAGCATCTCGAGAAGATCCGCTCCTCCGGTCTGCGCCTCTCCGGGGCGTGGGGCGATCACGTCGCCAGAGTCGAAGCCGCCGAGACGCTCCACAGCCGGCCCGAACTGGTCTTCGTCTGCACCAAGGCCCAGGACGCGGCCGCCGCGATCCGCGAGAACCGCGCTCAGCTCGCCGGCATCCCCGTCGTGATCGTGCAGAACGGCCTCGCCGGTCTCGATCAGGCCCGCACGCTCCTCCCCGACTCCGACTGCGTCGGTGCGCTCGCCCTCTACGCGGCGAGCTACCTCTCCCCGGGTTCCGTCACCGTCACGACCGCGGCGACGACGTACCTCGGCGCCGGCAGCGGAGAGCCGCCTGAGGCGGCGGTGTTCGCCACGCGCATCCTCGACGCCGCCATGCCCGCCGTCGCCGTCGAGAACTTCTCGGGCAGCCAATGGACCAAGCTCATCGTCAACCAGATCAACGCCATGCCCGCGATCACCGGACTGAGCGCCCAGGACACGCTCGGCGACCAACGGTTGCGCCACATCATCACGGCGAGCATGCGCGAGGCCACGCGGGTCGGGTTCGAGGCGGGTGTGCGCTACGGGAGCATCCAAGGGCTGACCAACACGCTGCTGCGGTTCGTCGCGTCGGCCCCCTTGTGGGCTGCCCAGCTCGTGCCGCTCATGATGCGACGCCGGATGGGCGACACCCCGAACCCCGGATCGACGCTGCAGAGCATCCGTCGCGGGCAGCCGACCGAGATCGACTACCTCAACGGGGCCATCGTTGACGAGGCCGGCCAGCTCGGAACGACTGCGCCGATCAACGCGGCGCTCGCCGAGCTCGTGCACGAGGTCGAGCGCACGCGCCGCTTTCTGCCGGCGGAGACGGTCGTCGAACGGATGCGAGCGCTGATCTGATCAGCAGCTGTCGGCGAAGACGCGCTTCGGTCGCTCCGGGTCGGCATTGTCGACGACGGCGCTTGCCCAGGGCCGCGGATTCGCCTCGGCGTAGTAGAGCTCCTGGCCCTCGCGGTAGCGCGCGTTCGACAGCGCATCCGGATCCGGGTCGACACCGTCGCGTGCCGCGAGCCTGGCGTACGCCTCGTCCCACGGCACGTCGAGCAGCACGCTGAAGTTCCAGATGCCCACCAGCTCAGGACGCAGCAGGAACACGCCGTCGACGATCAGCACTGCGTCGGCGGGCGCGGTCTGCCAGCGGCTCTCGATCGGCGCATCCCGCCGCACGTCGAACGCGGCCGTCTGGAATCCGGTGCTCCCCGCCATCCGGAAGGGATCGATCAGCACCCGGCGAAACGTGCCGTAATCGAAGGAGTCCCGGTAGAAGCTCTCCGGAGATTCGCGCCCCTCCCGCCAGCGGTCGGCGCGAGGGCGGTGGAAGTCCTCCATCGAGGCCCGGTAGGCGTCGTGACCCGCTTCGCGGAACACAGCGGCGAGGTCGTCGGCGAACGCGGACTTGCCTGCGCCGTCGATCCCGTCGACCGCGACGATCGCACGGCCGCGCCCGTAATTGTGGGCGATCTCCCCCACCAGTTCGCGGAGGAACAGAACGCGGGGAGTCGGGGGAAGTTGCATGAGTCGAGCCTATGCTCAGCGGCGACGGACGGCATCCGTCGTGCCTTAGGCTCTCGGGTGACTCCCACCAGAAGGGCCCCGCGTGACGTTCGCCGCTGCCGTCGTCGATTGGTACCACGCCAACCGGCGCGATCTGCCCTGGCGCCGCGACGGGTTCACGGCGTGGGGAACGCTGGTGAGCGAGTTCATGCTGCAGCAGACGCCGGTGAGCCGGGTCATCCCGCGGCTCGAAGAGTGGTTGACGCAATGGCCGACGCCCGCCGACCTCGCGGCCGTACCGCCAGGAGAGGCCGTGCGCGCGTGGCAGTCGCTCGGCTATCCGCGCCGTGCACTCTGGCTGCACGCCTGCGCTGTCGCGATCACCGAGCGGCATGACGGGGTCGTTCCGGAAGACGTGGAGGCGCTGCTCGCGCTCCCCGGTATCGGCGATTACACCGCGCGGGCTGTCGCCGTTTTCGCCTACGGCGAGCGGCATCCGGTCGTCGACACGAACATCCGCCGGGTGATCGCACGCGCCGTCGACGGACAGGGTGAGCCGGGCCCGCCCTCCAAGCGCGACCTCGCGTCGATGGAGGCGCTCCTCCCCCACGATCGATCGGCCGCTGCCGCCTTCAACGCCGGCATGATGGAACTGGGCGCGCTCGTCTGCGTGGCCCGCGTACCCCGCTGCGACGTCTGCCCGGTGCGCGAGGCGTGCGCGTGGCGCCGTGCGGGTTATCCGCCGTACGACGGGCCACGCAAGGCAGTGCAGAAGAAGTACGAAGGATCCGACCGCCAGGTGCGCGGGCTCATCCTCGCCGAGTTGCGCGCCTCCCACGTCCCGGTGACCGATGCGGAGATCGAGCGGGTGTGGCCGGATGCGCGCCAGCGCGACCGCGCCGTGGCCGGTCTCCTGGCCGACGGCCTCGCCATCCGGACCCCGACCGGTTACGTGCTCCCCTGAGCGGGAGCGGCGTCAGCGCACGAATGCTTCGGTGAATCGCTCCACCAGGCGATTGCGCTGGGCGGGCGCCTTGCGCTTCTCGCGCAGAGCACGGACCTCGTCCCAGCCCGACCATGCGATCAGGTCCCGGCCGTCGACGGCATCGGTCCTGGTGAGGATGCTCTCGGGCACCTTCTGCGGGTCTGCTGCGGTCAGTTCCGGGAGCAATTCCTCGTACGCGTCGGCGAGGACCCGTGATGCCGGATCGGCTCCGAACACCACGACGACGCCGGTCGGGAACGTGTTCACGGGAACGACGACCAGATCGGGCCGCCGTGTGCGCAGGATGTCGATGACCTTGAAGACGTCACCGGCCCAGGAGTCGGTGTAGCGATCTCGCGCCGCCTCGTCCACGATCCGCGGAAGCATGTCGTCGAGCACGATGACGGAGGCCTGCCCCGCGAGTTTCTCGACGTTCACGAAATCACGGAAGGCGAACTCCGCCAGGTGCATCCCGTCGATGAAGGCCAGGTCGATGGGGGTGCCGGCGAGGAAGTCGGCCGCATCCTTGCCCGCGAAGAAGTCATCGCTGGTCGCCCGGGCGAGCAGTACGTCCCCCCGCACCGGGTTGGTGATCATGAACGACGGGTCGACGCCGATGGTCCTCGCGTGGGAGAGGGTCAGCGAGCGGCCGTCGTCGATGCCGATCTCGAGATAGGTCCGCGGCTGCAACGCTTCGTGAAGCCCCTTCAGGAGCTCGTGACGTGTGAGGCTGGATGCCGGAAAGCGGCCCTCGGGAACCGGGTACACCGGATACCCGCTCGGCGCGAGCTCGGGGCCAGGAGGGGTGACGGGCGCGGGGTCGAGGCGACGCGCGATCGAAAGACGCACGCGCTTCTCCGCGTCTACCAGACGGTCGACGCGGCCGTGGCCGAGAATCGGTTCGAGGCCCGACCTGACGACATTTCTCACAGTCATGGCACAACCCTATCGACTCGGGCAGGCCCGTTACGGCGCCACTCGACGTGCGACGCGTGTCCTAAGACCCGGCGAAGACGATCGGGTCCCAGTCGAGGATGCGCGACCCGAACACGAGGCCCTCCGTCCAGAACGGGTCGGACTCGCGGAACCGTTCGGCCGCCTCCCTGGACCGGAAGATCGCCATGGAACCCTGGGTGGCGGGATCGCCGAACGTGCCGATCATCAGCACGTCACCGCTCAGCGCGAACTCATCGAGATAGGCGCGATGGCGCGGATACGTGTCGATCAGCCTCTGGAACTGCTCGGGGGTCGCATCCGGATCGGAATCGTAGAACGAGACGGCGTACATGCCGTCAGGATACTGCCGCGGGTCAGCCCTCGCGTGCCTGCTTCTGGGCTTCCTCGGCCTCGTCTGCCTCGGCCTCGTCCTCATCGTCGTCGTCGCCGAATTCGCGCGGCTTCACGTAAGGATCCTCGTCGCCCGCGTACTGCGCGCCGGCAGCGAGACCGGCCACGTGCGTGTCCCGTTCCCGAGCCTCACGGAGCAGGTCCTCGATGTGCGCGGCGTTCTCCGGAATCGCGTCGAGAATGAACTCGAGCGACGGCGTCAGACGGGCGGTGATGTTCTTGCCCACCTCGCTGCGGAGCATCCCGGTCGCGGCCGCGAGTGCAGCTGCCGTGTCGGCACGCTCCTCATCGGTGCCGTAGACGGTGTAGAAGACCGACGCATGCTGGAGGTCGCCCGTCACCTGCACATCCGTGATCGTCACGAAACCCATACGCGGGTCTCGAACGCCGCGCTCGAGGCGCTTGGCGATGATCACCTTGATTCTGTCTGCGAGCTTTCTCGCGCGAGCCGGATCAGCCATGAACTGTCTTTCCTTTCGGGCAGGGTCGGCGGGGGGGGGGGCCCCCGGGGCCCCCCCCCCCACCCCCCCGGGGGGGGGCCCCCCACGCGGGGGGATGAGAAAGAGCCCCGCATGGTTTTTGGTTTTATTAGGAGGCGCCGAAACACGAAGAAA
>NZ_JBHVWM010000002.1:342002-637973 GCF_042882245.1 Leifsonia sp. NPDC058230
CATCACCTTTATTCTGTCTGCGAGCTTTCCCGCGCGCCCCGGATCACCCATCAACTTACTCCCCTTTCGGGCCGGGCCGCCGGCGCAACAGCCCCCGGCGACCACTCGACCTACGCGCGGGGCTTCTCCCGCATCTCGGTCGTCTCGATCTCGTCGCCGATCTGGATGTCGTTGAACTTGCCGAGGCCGATACCGGCTTCGAAGTCCGTGCGCACCTCAGTGACGTCGTCCTTGAATCGACGCAGCGACTCGATGGTGAGGTTGTCCCCCACCACGACGCCGTCGCGGATGACGCGAGCCTTCGCGTTTCGCGTGATCGTTCCCGACCGCACGATGACACCGGCGATGTTGCCGAACTTGGAGGAACGGAACACCTCGCGGATCTCGGCGACACCCGACTGGATCTCCTCGAACTCCGGCTTGAGCATTCCCTTGAGGGAGTTCTCGATGTCGTCGATCGCGTTGTAGATGACCGAGTAGAACCGCACATCCACACCCTCGCGGGCTGCGCGCTCACGGGCCTTGACGTCGGGGCGGACGTTGAAGCCGATGACGATCGCATTGTCGATGGTCGCCAGGTCGATGTCCGACTCGGTGATCGCACCGACACCGCGGTGAAGGATGCGCAACTGCACCGAGTCGTCGACCTCGATCTTCATGAGCGACTCCTCCAGCGCCTCGACGGCACCGGACACGTCGCCCTTGATGATGAGGTTGAGCGCCTCGACCTTGCCCTCTTCCAGAGCACGCGTGAAGTCCTCGAGCGAAATGCGCTTGCGGGACTTGGCCAGCATGGCGTTGCGCTCCGCAGCCTCGCGCTTCTCGGCGATCTGACGGGCCGTGCGGTCCTCCTCGGTGACGAGGAAGGTGTCGCCGGCTCGCGGGACACTCGACAGACCCTGCACCTGCACCGGGCGCGAGGGGTATGCCTCGTGCACGGTTTCGCCGTTCTCGTCGACCATCGCACGAACGCGGCCGTAGGCCGTTCCAGCGACGATCGGGTCTCCGACGCGGAGCGTTCCCGACTGGATGAGCACGGTCGCCACGGCGCCGCGTCCCTTGTCGAGCTTGGCCTCGATCGCAATACCGCGGGCGTCCTTGTTGGGGTTCGAGCGCAGGTCGAGACCGGCGTCGGCGGTGAGCAGCACTGCATCCAGAAGATCCTGGATGCCGATGTCGTTGCGCGCCGACACGTCGACGAACATGACGTCTCCACCGTATTCCTCGGCCACGAGGCCGAACTCGGTGAGCTGCTGACGCACCTTGGCGGGGTTCGCCTCCGGCTTGTCGATCTTGTTCACTGCGACCACGATCGGCACGTTGGCGGCCTGCGCGTGGTTCAGCGCCTCGATGGTCTGCGGCATGATGCCGTCATCGGCCGCGACCACGAGGATCGCGATGTCGGTGACCTGCGCGCCGCGGGCACGCATGGCGGTGAACGCCTCGTGGCCCGGGGTGTCGATGAAGGTGATGGCGCGCTCGATGTTCTCGTGCTCGGTCCACACCTGGTACGCACCGATGTGCTGGGTGATGCCACCGGCTTCGCCCTCGACCACATTGGCCTTGCGGATGGCGTCGAGCAGGCGCGTCTTACCGTGGTCGACGTGACCCATGACTGTGACCACCGGCGGGCGGATCTCCAGGTCTTCGTCGGTCTCGTCCTCGAGCTCCTGGTCGAGGTCGATGTCGAAGCCTTCGAGCAGCTCGCGGTCCTCGTCCTCCGGAGACACGATCTGGACCTTGTAGCCCAGCTCGTCGCCGAGGATTCCGAAGGTCGCCTCGTCGAGGGACTCCGTGGCCGTCGCCATCTCACCGAGGTGGAAGAGCACGGTCACGAGGTTTCCGGGGCTGGCGTCGATCTTGTCGGCGAAGTCCGAGATGGATGCGCCGCGGCGCAGCCGCACGATGGTGTTGCCATCGCCGCGGGGAACGCTCACACCGCCCAGCGACGGAGCTTCCCTCAGCTCGAATTCCTGCCTCTTGGCGCGCTTCGACTTGCGGGCCTTGCTCTTGCCGCCACCGCGGCCGAAGGCGCCAGCGGTTCCACCGCCGGGACCGCGACCACGACCGCCACCACCGGCAGGACGGGGACCGCCGAAGCCGCCACCGGGGCGCTGGAAGCCACCGCCGGCACCGGCACCTGCTCCGGCACCGCCGCCGCTACCGGGGCGCTGCTGGAAGCCGGGACGGCTGCCGCCACCCTGACCCGGACGGGCCGGGCGGTTTCCGGCGCCACCCTGACCCGGAGTGCCGGGACGCGGCGAACCGGGACGCGGCGGGGTCGGACGCGGGATGTTGCCCGGCGTGGGCCGCTGGCCCATGCCCTGCGAGCTCGCGAACGGGTTGTTGCCGGGGCGCGGGGTGCTCGGGCGCTGGCCCATACCCTGGTTCGACGCGAACGGGTTGTTACCCGGACGCGGCGCACCCGGGCGCGGGATGCTGCTGTTGGTGCCAGCCGGACGCGGCGTCGACGGCTTGACCGCGTCGGTCGCGGTCTCCGTGCCGGGCGCCGACTCTGCCGGCTTGGTCTGCGCTGACTTGGCAGCGGCGGCCTCAGCAGCCTCGGCGGCCGCCTTTTGCTCGGCGAGCGCCTGGCGCTCGGCGACGGAGAGCGGTGCCGCCGGAACGGGAGCCGACGCCTTCGCGGGCTCCGGGGTCTCGGATGCGGCCGGTGCCGGGGCAGGCGCCGCGGGGCGGGCAGCGCTCGGCGCCGCCGCCTTCGGAGCCTGGGCGGTGCTGGAAGCTGCCGCCTTGTCGGCCGTGAAGCCTTCCGCCTCGAGGGCAGCGCGAAGCTTGCGCGCCACCGGCGGTTCGATGCTGGAGGACGGTCCCTTGACGAACTCGCCCATTTCCTTCAATTTCGCAAGAGCTATCTTGCTGTCGACTCCGAGTTCGCTAGCGACCTCGTGTACGCGTGGTTTTGCAGCCACAATTCTCCTGTCTAGGGGGCCTACCCCTAGCAGGGCAGACCGTTAGTTACGGACGGGTCTCATTTCGAGCCGCTCATTAGTTGTCACTCATTTGAGTTCACTGTGCCGTTCAGCCTGTTCTCTCGTAGTGCGTCCTGGATGGCCTGGGTCGAGAGCATCCCGTCGACCCGCAACGCCCGCCCGAAGGCGTGCCTTTGCAAGGCTTTGTCGAGACACTCGCCAGTCGGATGAAGCCACGCGCCCCGCCCGGGAAGAGTGGCAGACGGGTCCACCACGATTTCCGAATTCTGGGCGACGACCCTCAGAAGCGAGGACCGGGGGGCGCGAGAACGGCATCCGACGCACGTTCTAACAGCTTCCATCTTACACCCGCGCACAAGCCGGGCTCGGCGCGCCTACTCCTTGTCGAAGGGTCACTCCTTGTCGAGGATCGAATCCGGCTGGATGTCGATCTTCGCGCCGGTCAGCTTGGCGGCCAGACGGGCGTTCTGGCCCTCTTTGCCGATGGCGAGCGAAAGCTGGTAGTCGGGGACGAGCGCCCGCACGGCCTTGAGAGACTCGTCGATCACGAACGCGCTGGTCACCTTGGCGGGCGAGAGAGCGCTGGCGACAAAGGTGGCCAGGTCGGGCGAGTAGTCGACGATGTCGATCTTCTCGTTGTTCAGCTCGGCGGTGACAGCGCGAACCCGCTGCCCGAGCTCTCCGATGCAGGCGCCCTTGGCGTTGACGCCCGGCTCGGTCGCCCGCACGGCGATCTTGGTGCGGTGCCCTGCCTCGCGGGCCAGCGACACGATCTCGACGACACCGCTCGCGATCTCGGGGACCTCGAGCGCGAACAGCTTGCGGACGAGAGCGGGGTGCGTGCGTGACACCGTGATCGACGGGCCCTTGAGTCCCTTCGACACGCTCGTGACATAGACCCGGATGCGCGACCCGTGCGTGTACTCCTCGCCCGGCACCTGCTCCTCGGGCGGGAGGATCGCCTCGACACTGCCGAGGTCGACGTGGATCATGCGCGGGTTCGGACCCTGCTGGATCACGCCGGCGACGATGTCGCCCTCGCGTCCGCGGAACTCTCCGAGCACTGCATCGTCTGCGATGTCCCGGAGCCGCTGGTTGATGACCTGTTTTGCGGCGAACGCCGCGATCCGGCCGAAATCACTCGGGCTGTCCTCGGCTTCGCCGACGACGTTGCCCTCCTCGTCCTTCTCGGGCACGTAGACGGACACGTGACCGGTCTTGCGATCGAGGTGCACGCGGGCCGCGGGCGGCTCGTCGGTGTGCCCGTGACGGTGGTCGGCCTGGTTCGTGTGCTTCAGGTAGGCGGTCAGAATCGCCTGCTCGATAATCTGCACCAGCTCGTCGAAGGGAATCTCCCGCTCACGTTCCATGAGACGTAAGACGCTGAGGTCGATGTCCATGCCGGCCTCCTCTATTCAGATCTTGCCGCCGCGAAACTGCGCGACGGACTCAGCTAACTACGGTACCCGATCCTGAGCCCGCCTGGAACGGGGTACCGTGTGCGGCATGTCCACCCCGAAGGCCGTCGCCCGAACGGCGGAGCGGAACCCGCTCGTCCGTGTCCTCGCCCGCGTCGGAACAGCGACGATCGGTCTGCTCCACATCCTCATCGGAGGCATCGCGATCGCGGTCGCCTTCGGCGCAGGCGGGGACGCCGACCAGTCCGGGGCCCTGCAAGCTCTCGTGGACGTCCCGGGTGGCCTGTTCGTCGTCTGGGCCGCGATCGTCGGACTGGTCGCCCTCACGCTCTGGCAGATCCTGCAGTCGGTGGTCGCGCGCAAGGGCGGTCAGCGCATCCTCGAGATCGCCAAAGGAGTGGTCTACGCGGTGCTGGCTGTCACGGCGATCACCATCGCCGCCGGCAGCCGTCAGGACGCCTCCTCGACGGAGAAGTCGGCGAGCGCCGGCCTCCTGGCGCAGCCCGGTGGCGTCTTCGTGCTCGGCCTGATCGGTCTCGTCGTGCTGGGCATCGGCATCGGCTTCATCGTCAGCGGGGTCAGGAAGACCTTCGAGCGCGGCCTCGCGCTCCCCGCGAACCGCCTCGCCACAGTCACGGTCACGCTCGGCCGCATCGGCTACATCGCGAAAGGCATCGCCCTCGGGATCGTCGGCGCCCTCGTCGTCGCGGGCGCCCTCACCTACGACCCGGAGCTCGCCGGCGGCCTCGACGGCGCGCTCAAGGCGCTGACCCGGGTTCCGTTCGGCGTCGTTCTGCTCGTTGCGATGGGCCTCGGCCTCATCGCCTACGGCGTCTTCTGGTGCGTCCGGTCGGTCGCCATCCGGCTTTAGGGGGCGCGCCCGTCCGCACCGTTCGCACCGAGTGCTCTCCCGAGGCGACGAAGGAACTCAGGGCGATGGACGAAGAGGTCGGCACGCGTGACCCGCATCAGCCTCCACCCGGCAGCCGTGGTCTCGTCGTGACGGCGGATGTCGCGCATCCACTGGTCGGGGTCCGTGCGGTGCCCGTCGCCCTCGTACTCGAGGATCGTCCGCTGCGGCACGAACGCGAGGTCAGGATGGATGACGCGACCGGCAGGGAGCATGATCGGCGGATTCACCGACGGCTCCGGAAAGCCCGCCGCGACGAGCGCCAGCCGGAGGAGCGACTCCGGCCGCGAGTCGGCTCCCCAGCGCACGCGGTCGGCCGCCCAGCGGAGCGCGGGCGCCCCCTTCGCTACGCTCGCCCGGGCGGCTTCGCGGAGGTGGTCGACGCTCGCTAGCGGTCCGCGGCGGCGCGCACCGACGATATGGTCGCCGATGGCGACCAGTTCCCCCCGCGCGCTCGTCACCGCGAGCTGCTGCCACACCTGCACCGGCGAGCACACCGGCACGCCAGCGACCTCGTAGATGTCGAGGGCCGCGAGACTGTGCCCGGCGATACCCGGGGTCCGTGGCGGCGTGCGAGGGAACACCATGCTCACGTGAAGAGGGACGGTCGCTGGGACCGCGCGCGCGTCGACCCCGTGAAACGGATGGACGATGTCACGTGCGCGCAACCTCCGCGCCGCCACTCCGTTCGCCCGTGCCCACCCCGTCGAGAACGGTGCATCGCCGACCTGATCCGGAAGCTCTTTCGCACATACCATCGCCCCAGATTCGTGCCTGCACGCCACGCGCACGGGCACGTCCGCTCACCTGTGGACAACGCATCCTGTGTGCTCGTGCGAAAAGTGCGGTCGGGACGCGCCCGACCGCACTTTAGGCACGAGTCGAGGTCAGGCGAGCGCGGCGAGCGCTTCGGCGATGGTGAGCGAGCTGCGTTCGCCGGTGCGGCGGTCCCAGAGCTCGACGACGCCGTCGGCGGCACCGCGGCCGACGATGACGATCTTCGGAACGCCGATCAGCTCGGCGTCGCCGAACTTCACGCCGGGCGAGACCTTGGGTCGGTCGTCGATCAGCACGTCGAGACCCGCGTCCTCGAGGGACTCCGTCACCTGCTCTGCGACGTCGAACGCGACCTGGTCGCGTCCGGCTGCCACGACGTGCACGTCGAACGGTGCGACGGCCTCCGGCCAGATGAGGCCTTTGTCGTCGTTGTTGAGTTCGGCGATGATCGCGAGGATGCGCGTCACGCCGATCCCGTACGAGCCCATCGTCACCGTGACGAGCTTGCCGTTCTCGTCGAGCACCTTGAGGCCGAGCGCGTCGGCGTACTTGCGGCCGAGCTGGAAGACGTGGCCGATCTCCATGCCACGGGCGAGCTCCACCGGACCGGAGCCGTCGGGGGCGGGGTCGCCGTCGACGACGGAGGCCACCTCGACAGTGCCGTCCCAGCTGAAGTCGCGGCCTCCGACCAGGCCGAAGACGTGCTTGCCCTCGATGTTGGAGCCGGTGATCCATCCGGAGCCGTCGACGATGCGGGGGTCGACCACGTACCGGAGGTGCGTCGTGCCGTCTTCGCCGAGCACCTGGCCGTCGGGAGACCATGGTCCGATGTACCCCTTGACGAGGCCGGGGTTGCGCTGGAAGTCGGCGTCGGTGGCGGGTTCGACCTCGGCGGGCGCGAAGGCCACCTCGGCACGCTTGGTGTCGACCTCGCGGTCGCCCGGCAGTCCGACGACGACGATCTCGCGGGTGCCGTCGAGGTGGGTGAGGGCGAGCACGACGTTCTTGAGCGTGTCCGCCGCCGTCCACAGCCGGCCGTCGGGACGGGGGTGCTTCTCGTTCGCGACGTCGACCAGGGTCTGGATGGTCGGCGCATCCGGCGTGTCGAGCACCTCGGCGGGGGTCAGCTTCTCGTACGAGCGGGTGGGGGGCGCGAGCGTGGTGAACGCCTCGACATTGGCCGCGTATCCCCCGGCCGATCGCACGAACGTGTCTTCGCCGATCGGGGTGGGGTGCAGGAACTCTTCACTGCGGGACCCGCCCATGGCTCCGGCGTCCGCTTTCACGATCACGTACTCGAGCCCGAGGCGGGTGAAGATGCGCTCGTAGGCGTCGCGCTGCGACTGGTAGCTCCGATCGAGGCCTTCGTCGGTGTAGTCGAACGTGTACGCGTCTTTCATCGTGAACTCGCGGCCGCGCAGAAGGCCGGCGCGGGGGCGCGCTTCGTCGCGGTACTTGTCCTGGATCTGGTAGATCGCCAGCGGAAGATCCTTGTAGCTGGAGTACAGGTCTTTCACCAGCAGCGTGAACGCTTCCTCGTGCGTCGGCGCGAGCAGCATGTCGGCGCCCTTGCGGTCTTTCAGGCGGAACAGCCCGTCGCCGTACTCCTCCCAGCGACCCGTGACCTCGTAGGCGTCGCGGGGCAGCAGGGCGGGAAAGTGCACCTCGTGGGCGCCCGCGGCCGTCATTTCGTCCCGGATGATCGCCTCGATCTTGCCCTTCACACGCAATCCCAGCGGCAGCCAGGCGAAGATGCCCGGCGCCTGGCGCCGGATGTAGCCGGCGCGCACGAGCAGCCGGTGGCTGGTGACCTCGGCATCGGAGGGATCTTCGCGAAGAGTGCGGAGGAAGTAGTTCGTCAGGCGTGTAGGCACCGTTCCATGTTAGAGGGCACGGCACACTTGGTTCATGCGCACCAAGGACTCCACCCGCCTCCACCTCGCCCTCATGCTCGGGCTCACCTTCACGACCGGGATCATCGACGCCGTCGGCTACCTCGGTCTCGACAAGGTGTTCACCGCGAACATGACCGGCAACGTCGTCATCCTCGGCATGGCCATCACCGGCGCCGAGGGGCTTCCCGTACTCGGCCCGACCCTCGCCCTCGGCGGCTTCCTGCTCGGCGCCGCGATCGGCGGTCGGTCCCTGTCCAGGTCGCGCACCGGATGGGGACGGGCCACCACCGCGGCCCTCACCGTCTCCGCGGCGACAACGCTCTCGCTCGGGGTGATCAGCATCTTCGTTCCGCCGGTGCACGGCACGGTCTGGACGTACATCCTGACCACCATCCTCGCCGTGACCATGGGACTGCAGGCCGCGACCGCCAGGCGCCTGGCCGTCGCCGACATCACCACGGTCGTCGTCACGTCGACCCTGACCGGGTTCGCGGCCGACTCGCGGATCGCCGGAGGCACGGGAGCTCGGTGGCGGCGTCGAGCGCTCGCTGTGATCCTCGTGCTCGCCGGCGCCCTGGTCGGCGCCCTCCTCGTGCGGGTCGGCGTGCCCCTCGGTCTCTGCGTCGCCGGCGGGATCGCGCTCGTCCTGGCACTCGTCGGGCACTTGCTTCGCGAGACGCGGCACGTCGATGCTGAGGCGGCCGCGGATTAGGCTGACCGCATGCCGGATCGCCGTACCCACGTCACCGCATCCGCCGCCCAGAGTGAGCTCGCCGCCGCTCTCGCAGCACTGCGCACCGGCCTCGACCTGCCCGACGGATTCCCCGAGCCGGTCGAGCGCGAGGCAGGAGCTGCCGCGGCGGGACTCGTCCTGCCCGATGCGGATCTCACCGCCGTCGAGTTCCTGACGATCGACCCCGAGGGTTCGACCGACCTCGACCAGGCCATGCACATCGAGAGGGCCGGAGACGGCTTCCGCGTGCGTTACGCGATCGCCGACGTCCCCGCGCTCGTGCGGCCGGACGGCGCCGTCGACGCCGAGGCCCGCAGGCGCGGCCAGACGGTCTACGCGGTCGACGGCCGCATCCCGTTGCATCCGGCCGCCATCGGCGAGCACGCCGGCTCGTTGCTGGCGGGTGTCGTCCGAGGGGCGTATGTCTGGGACCTGGTATTGGATGCGCAGGGGCGCGAGACGTCCGTCTCCGTCGCGCGGGCGCGCATCCGATCCCGCCGGCAGTGGACCTACCAGGAGGCGCAGTCCGCGATCGACGACGGGAGCGCACCCGGGACACTGCTGCTCCTGGCGACGGTCGGCCTCGCACGGATCGAGCTCGAGCGCGAGCGCGGCGGCGCGAGCCTCGACGCGCCCGACGAGGAGGTCGTGCTGCGGGAGGGCGGCTACACCCTCGAACGACGCGCTCCGCTGCCGGTCGAGGGCTGGAACGCTCAGCTCTCACTGCTGACCGGGATGGCCGCTGCCCGCCTCATGCTCGATGCACGCGTGGGGATCCTGCGCACCATGCCGCCGCCCACCGACGAGGCCGTGGCGGCGTTTCGCGCCCAGTCGACGGCGTTGGGCCTCCCCTGGCCCGAGGATGTGCCGTACGGCGAGTATCTGCGCTGTCTCGACCACTCGGATCCCCGCGCCCTCGCCGTGATGCAGGCGGCCACGGGGCTCTTCCGCGGAGCGGGCTACGTCGTGATGCGCGGCGAGGCGCCGGCCGACCCGTTGCAGTCCGCCGTCGCCGCGCCGTATGCGCACACGACCGCGCCGCTGCGCCGATTGGTCGACCGCTGGGTGCTCGTGATCTGCGAGGCGCTCTCGGCGGGTGCGGAGGTTCCCGGATGGGCGCTCGAGTCGCTGGGCGAGCTCCCCTCGATCATGGGCGCGTCCTCACGCCTCGCCTCACGGCTGAACGCCGCATCCGTCGACCGGGTGGAGGCCGCCCTGCTGGTCGACCGGGTTGGCGACGAGTTCGACGCGACCGTGCTGTCGGTGCGCGGCGACAGGATGACGGTTCAGCTGGCGGAGCCGTCGGTCGTCGCTTCCTGCCCCCGAACCGATTGGGAGCTCCCCGGCGCCGTCGTGCACCTCACCCTCACCGCAGCCGACATCGCCTCGGGCAGGCTCACGTTCACGACGGCCCGCGATCGCACCGCCGAGTAGTCGGGCTAGTGGGCGCCGACCGTGACGGTGGGTTCGCCGGAGGTGACGTCGGGCATCTCGGCGGCGAGGCGGTTGGCCTCGGCGATGAGCGTCTCCACGATCTCGGACTCGGGGACCGTCTTGATGACCTCGCCCTTGACGAAGATCTGGCCCTTGCCGTTTCCGGATGCGACACCCAGGTCGGCCTCGCGGGCCTCGCCCGGACCGTTCACGACACACCCCATGACCGCGACGCGAAGCGGAACGCTCATGCCCTCGAGCCCGCTGGTCACATCGTTGGCGAGCTTGTAGACATCGACCTGCGCGCGGCCGCAGCTCGGGCACGAGACGATCTCGAGCTTGCGCTCGCGGAGGTTGAGCGACTGCAGGATCTGCAGGCCGACCTTGACCTCCTGCGCGGGCGGGGCCGAGAGGGAGACGCGGATCGTGTCGCCGATTCCCTCGGCGAGCAGGATGCCGAAGGCCGTGGCCGACTTGATCGTGCCCTGGAACTCGGGGCCGGCCTCCGTCACACCGAGATGCAGGGGCCAGTCGCCGCGCTCGGCCAGCAGCCGGTAGGCCTTCACCATCACGATGGGATCGTTGTGCTTCACCGAGATCTTGAAGTCGTGGAAGTCGTGCTCCTCGAACAGGCTCGCCTCCCACACAGCGCTCTCGACGAGCGCCTCGGGTGTCGCCTTGCCGTACTTCTGGAGCAGACTCGGCTCGAGGGACCCGGCGTTGACGCCGATGCGCAGCGAGACTCCTGCGGCTTTCGCGGCCGCGGCGATCTTGCCGACCTGGTCGTCGAACTTGCGGATGTTGCCGGGATTCACGCGAACGGCCGCGCAACCTGCGTCGATGGCCGCGAAGACGTAGTTCGGCTGGAAGTGGATGTCGGCGATCACCGGGATCTGGCTCTTCTTGGCGATGATCGGCAACGCCTCGGCGTCGTCACGGCTCGGCACCGCGACACGAACGATGTCGCATCCGGAGGCCGTCAGCTCGGCGATCTGCTGGAGCGTCGCGTTGATGTTGGTGGTGGGCGTCGTGGTCATCGACTGCACACTGATCGGGGCGTCGCCGCCGACCAGGACCTTGCCCACTTTGATTTGCCGGGACTTGCGTCGGGGGGCGAGTGTTTCGGGGACTTTGGGCATCCCCAAGTTGATTGCTGCCACGAACCCAATCCTACGCGGCTGTTTGAGAGCCGGCTGGGCGTGGGATGTGCGGATCAGCCGATCGCGACAGGCTTCACGATGTCCGCGTAGACGAGCAGCAGGCTCATGCCGCCGAGCACGACGACGACGGCCATCGTCAGCGGCATGAGCTTCGCCATGTCGACGGGTCCGGGATCGCGCCGCTTGAACAGCTTCGCGAACGTGCGACGGATGCCCTCCCACAGAGCGCCCGCGATGTGGCCGCCATCGAGAGGCAGCAGCGGGATGAGGTTGAAGACGAAGAGGGCGATGTTCAGCGAGGCGAGCAGTCCGAGGATCGAGTACACCTTGTCGACGACGGGGACGCCGTTGAGCGCCGTGACCTCGCCGGCCACCCGGCCGACTCCGACGATGCTCATCGGTCCGTTCGGATCGCGCTCCCCCGGACCGAAGGCTGCGTTCCACACGTCGACCAGACGCTGGGGCAGGTTGATGATGACTCCGGTGACCGCTCCGACCTGTGCGCCGACGGCGGGCAGAACCGACGTGACCGGCTGGGGCACCAGCTGCTGCTCGGTGCCGATCCCGAGGAAGCCGACGCTCTGCGTCTGGACGGTGCCGTCGGCATCTTTCAGCACCACCCCGTTGGCGTCGGTCTTCGCCACGGTGTTCGTCTTCGGTGTCACCGCGACGGTGCGCTTGACGCCGTCGCGCTCGATCACGATCGACAGCGTGCGATCGGCGGAGGTGCGGATGATCGAGGTCGACTGGTTCCAGCTGGCGATCGTCGTTCCGTCGATGCTGACGATCTTGTCGCCGGGCTGGATGCCCGCACCGGCGGCCGGACCGGAGGGGTCGCCCGGCTCGCACGTCTGCCGCGCACTGGTCGACGGCAGCACGCACTGGCTGACCGAGCCGACCGTGGTCGATGCCTGCGGCGTTCCGAACCCCATCAGGAGCACTCCGAACAGCAGCACACCGATCAGCAGGTTCATGAACGGCCCGCCGAACATGACGATGATGCGTTTCCAGACCGCGAGCTTGTAGAAGGAGCGCTGCTCCTCGCCGACCGCGACGGTCTCCATGCTGGCGACCCGCGCATCCTGAGCCATCGACTGCATGAACCCGGTGGTGGCGTTGCGGCCGTGCTCGTCGCCCTTGGCCGGGGGGAACATCCCGATCATCGAGATGTAGCCGCCGAGCGGGAGAGCCTTGACGCCGTACTGGGTCTCACCGCGGCGGAACGAGAAAAGTGTCTTGCCGAAGCCGATCATGTACTGCGTCACCTTGACGCCGAACAGCTTCGCCGGAACCAGGTGCCCGATCTCGTGCAAACCGATGGACAGGGCGAGACCCACCAGCACGATGAGCACGCCGAGAATGAAGAGGAGCACGGTTTCCACGGGTCAACAGTAGCTTCGCCCACCTTGGAGTGGGCCGCACGAATGCTATGCGGAGGCGCGGTCAGCGGGCGATCAGACGGTTCGCCTCGGCGCGTGCCCAGCGCTCGGCTTCGGCGAGCGTCTCGAGGCTCAGGTCGCCCGAGGGCTGATGCGCTTCCACGACCAGCTCGATCGTGTCGACGATGTCGAGATAGCCGATCTCCCCCGCGTGGAACGCCTCGACGGCCTGCTCGTTCGCGGCGTTGAAGACAGCCGGATAGGTGCCTCCGTCCATACCGACGCGCTTGGCCAGCGCGACCGCCGGGAACGCTTCGTCGTCCAGCGGCTCGAAGGTCCAACTGTGCGCCGCCGTCCAGTCGAGCGGGACGCCGACGCCGGCGACCCGGTTCGGCCAGTCCAGCCCGAGCGAGATGGGAAGGCGCATGTCGGGCGGCGATGCCTGGGCGATCGTCGAGCCGTCGACGAATTCGACCATGGAGTGCACGACCGACTGGGGATGCACGGTGACCTCGATGCGCTCGTACGGCACGTCGAACAGCAGGCTCGCCTCGATGATCTCGAGGCCCTTGTTGACGAGCGTCGCCGAGTTGGTGGTGACTACGAGGCCCATGTCCCAGGTGGGATGCGCGAGCGCCTCCTGAGGGGTCACATCCTGCAGCGATGCGCGGTTGCGGCCACGGAACGGGCCCCCGGATGCGGTCAGCACGAGCCTGCGGACCTCGCCGGCCGTCCCCGACCGCAGCGCCTGGGCGAGCGCCGAATGCTCGGAGTCGACCGGGACGATCTGGCCCGGCGCGGCCGCTCGCTTCACGAGCTCGCCGCCGACGATCAACGACTCCTTGTTCGCCAATGCGAGCGTTGTGCCCGTTTCCAGCACGGCGAGGGTCGGGCCGAGACCGACGGAGCCGGTGATGCCGTTGAGCACCACATCCGCCTCCACCGAGCGGACCAGCCGCACGGCGTCGTCGGCGCCCAGCGCCGTGTCGGCGACCCCGAACCTCTCGGCCTGCGCCGCCAACTCGTCGCTGTTTCTTCCCGCCGCCAACCCGACGACCTCGAACCGGTCGCGGTTCGCCGCGATCACGTCGAGCGCCTGGGTGCCGATCGAACCGGTGGAGCCGAGGATGACTACTCTGCGCATCCCCTCATCGTATGGGGCTTGCCGCGCAGCGTCAGCGTGTGGTCTTCAGGATGTCGATGACGAAGACCATGGTGTCGGTCGCCTTGACGTCGCCATTGCCCTTGCTTCCGTAGCCGTCGGCGGGCGGGACGATCGCGATCACCTGCGAGCCGACCTTCTGGCCTTCGAGCGCCTTCTTGAAGCCGGGGACGACGCCCGTGGTCTGGAAGCTGGCAGGAGCTCCGCTCGCCCAGCTCGAGTCGAAGGCCTTGCCGTTGCGCCACAGGACTCCCGTGTACTGCACGGTCACGGTGTCACCGGGCTGGACGACCTCGCCGTCGCCCTGCTTGAGCAGGGCGATCTTGGTCTCCGTGGGCGGGTCGGCCTTCGGGATGGTGATGGTCGGCGCGCCGTCCGATGCCAGCTTGACCGTCGGGAAGCCCGCGGTCGGAGCGACCGAGACGCCGTTCGCCTTCGTGATGGCCTTGCTCACGGTGTCCATGACGAACACGACGGTGTCGGTGTCCTTCAGCTTGAACTGGGTGAGGTCGACGTTGCCGAACATGTCCTTGGCCGGTCCCGCGATCGCGATGCGCGACTTGAGCGGGAGGCACTCGACGCCGCGCACGATGCCGGGGACGAAGGCGTTGGCGTCGACCTTGACCGTCTGAGCAGGCTGACCGTCGAACCCGGCCGAGGCAGCGATGGACTCGCCCGTCGTGCCGTTGTACGCGGCGAGAGCGATGTCGATCGAGTCGCCGCCCTTCACCTCTTCGCCGTCGCCCTTCGAGATCACGGTGCGCTCGAGTTTCGTCGACTTGAGCGGAGCGGTGAAGGTGGCCTTCGGGTCGGCGCCGAACGAGCTGGCGACCTTGACCGAGTCGGAGACCGAGCCGGGCTTGACGTTCTCGCACTTGAGCGACGCGGCAGACGTCGTCGGTGTCGGAGTGGCCGTCGGAGCGCCCGAACTGCAGGCGGCAAGCGCGGCGACGACGAGGCCGGCAGCGAGGACGGAGAGGGTTTTGCGCACAGTGGACACCTTCAGATTGCGGGCACGGGCTCACCAGTCTGCCTCATCCGCCTTTGTCCAACCTGACAGCGGCGCGGCCGGCGACCGCTACTCCCTCATCCGGGGTTTCGGGCCGGGCGCGCAGAACCCAACGTCGGAAGAAATGGACGACACTCCGACAGACCTTCCGTTGTGACGGAGATCTCACCCGCATCGGGCGAATCTTCCTTCATTGCGCGGGCTGGGCTTCGCGGCGGTATCTTCGCGGCGCGAGCGGACAGCCGGGCGACCGAACCTGACAGCCGGGCAACCTACGATGGAGGCATGACTCGCGAATTCTCCGTGCCGCAGACCCGCCAGCTCGTCACCGCCCTCCCCGGCCCCCGCTCAGTGGAACTGCAGCAGCGTCGTGTCGCATCCGTCAGCCGCGGCGCCGGAACGCTCGCGAACATCTACATGGAGCACGGATCGGGCGCCATCCTGGTCGACGTCGACGGCAACCGGCTGATCGACCTCGGCTGCGGCATCGGCGTCACCACGATCGGGCACGCGCATCCGGCGGTCGCCGCAGCCGCAGCCGAGCAGGCCTCCAAGCTGACGCACACCCTCTTCACCGTCACGCCGTACGAGAACTACGTCCGCGTCGCCGAGAAGCTGGCCGAGATCACCCCCGGCGACTTCGAGAAGCGCAGCATCCTCGTGAACTCGGGCGCCGAGGCGGTCGAGAACGCCGTGAAGATCGCCCGCAAGTACACCGGCCGTCGAGCGATCGCAGCCCTCGACCACGCCTTCCACGGCCGCACGAACCTCACCATGGCGATGACCTACCGCCCGTGGCCGGAGCGCGCCGGAATGGGACCGTTCCCCGGCGAGATCTACAGTGTGCCGATCAGCTACCCGTTCCGCGACCCCGAGGGCATGACCGGTGAAGAGGCCGCCGAGCGCACCATCGACTACATCAACACCCACATCGGCGCGACCGAGCTCGCCGCCCTGTTCGTCGAGCCGATCCAGGGCGACGGCGGCATCGTCATCCCAGCGCCCGGCTACTTCAAGCGCCTGTCGGAGTTCTGCACCGAGAACGGCATCGTGTTCGTCGCCGACGAGATCCAGGCCGGCATGGGACGCACCGGCACCTGGTACTCGATCGAGCACCACGGCGTCGTGCCCGACCTGGTCACCAGCGCCAAAGGCATCGCGGGCGGCTTCCCGCTCGCTGCCGTCACCGGGCGCGCGGAGATCATGGATGCGGTCCAGCCCGGCGGAATCGGCGGCACCTTCGGCGGAAACCCGGTCTCGACCGCGGCCGCCCTCGCCACCTTCGAGGTGATCGAGAGCGAGAACCTGCTCGCCGAGGCGCAGCGCGTCGAGAAGGCCCTCTGGGCGCGGATCGGCGACTGGGCGGAGAAGTTCGCGATCGTCGGGGAGGTGCGCGGAAAGGGCGCGATGTTCGGCGTCGAGCTCGTGCATCCGGGAACGAAGAAGCCCCACCCCGAGGCGCTCAAGGCCGTGCTCGCGCACGCGACGGCCAACGGGGTCATCCCGCTCGACGCCGGAAGCTGGGACAGCGTGCTCCGTCTCCTCCCGTCCGTGGTGATCAGCGAGGAACTGATCGACGACGCCGCCACGGTGCTCGAAGAGGCGCTCGCGCGGTTCAACTGAGCCTGAGACGTCAGCGGGATGCGGATCATGCGCTGGCGCACGCTGGCCGGGGTCGCGGCGGTCGCCGTGGCCCTGACCCTCGTGCCGGCCGTCGGTGTCGTCGCGGAGCCGAAGCAGACCTTCGACCCCGGCGACATCATCAGCGATGACAGCTTCTTCAACCCGAACGCGATGACCGCTGCGGACATCCAGGAGTTCCTGGACGACCGCACGTGCAAGCCCAAAGACGATTCGCCCTGCCTCGCGCGGTACCGCGTCGACACTCCCTCCGTCGCAGCCTCGAAAGGGCGGTGCACCGCGATGCGCGGCCAACGGGACGAATCGGCGAGCAGCATCATCGCGCGGGTGGCACAGGCGTGCACGATCAGCCCGCGGGTGCTGCTCGTGCTGCTGCAGAAGGAGCAGTCCCTGCTGACCGCGCCGAGCGCATCCGGATACCAGAAGGCGACCGGATATGCGTGCCCGGACACCGCCGCGTGCGACAGCAAGTTCTTCGGCTTCTTCAATCAGGTCTATCGCGCGGCCTGGCAGTTCCGGGAGTACACGGTGCATCCGGACGACTGGCGCTACCAGATCGGTGCGAACGACATCCAGTTCCACCCGAACATCGCCTGTGGCACCAGCAGGGTGCACATCGTGAACCAGGCGACCGCCAACCTCTACAACTACACGCCCTATCAGCCGAACGACGAGACGCTGGCGAACCCCAAGGGGCCGGCGGGCTCGTGCTCCACTTTCGGCAACCTGAACTTCTCCCGCCTGTACAACCAATGGTTCGGGTCACCCCTCACTGTGCGGTTCGTCGGCTGGATCCCCCAGTGCCTCAACTACGCCGGCGGGTTCGGCTGCGCGCCGATCCGTCCCTTCGACGGAATGTGAGCGCGCACATACGCGCCACGGAATACAGACGCGACTACGCTCATCTAAGTGACGACGACCGTGCCCGATGACGGGACAGACACTGACGGCCCCGACGCAGTGAAGCGTCCCGGGGCTCTCTACCTGTTCGGTCGCCTGGTCATGGTCCCCATCGCACGGCTGCTCTACCGGCCGAAGGTCGTCGGGCGCAAGAACGTTCCGCGCACCGGCGCGATCATCCTCGCCAGCAACCACCTGTCGTTCATCGACAGCATCGTCATCCCGCTGATGGCGCCGCGCCGCGTGCAGTTCCTGGCCAAGTCGCACTATTTCGAGGGCAAGGGCTTCAAGGGCGCACTGTCGCGGTCGTTCTTCACCTCGATCGGCGCGGTCGGGGTGAAACGCGGGGCGGGACAGGCCGCACAGGATGCGCTCGACCAGTCCAAGCGCATCCTGGACACCGGCGCCGCCTTCGCCATCTATCCCGAGGGCACGCGTTCGCTCGACGGCCGGCTCTACAAGGGCCGCACGGGCGTGGGCTGGCTCGCGCTCACCACAGGAGCCAAAGTGGTTCCGGTCGGGTTGATCGGCACCGACAAGCTGCAACCGATCGGCACCAAGATCCCCCGCATCAAGCGCATCACGATCGCATTCGGCGAGCCGCTCGACCTCAGCCACTACGGCAGTGCCGACTCGGGACGCGCCAGGCGCCAGGCGACGGACGAGATCATGGCGGCGATCCACGGCCTCACCGGGCAGGAGCTCGCCGACAAGTACAACGAGGCTCCCCCGGCCGGCGCTGTCGAGCGGGTCAAGCGCGCGCTACGCCCCGAGCGCCTCTAGTCCTCGCTGTCGCCCTGCTTCGCGCGGTAGGTGCGTGCCTTCTGCCGGTTGCCGCAGACGCCCATGCTGCACCAGGTACGCGAACCGTTGCGTGACTGGTCGTAGAAGGCCCAGCGGCAGTCGTCGGCGGAGCAGAGCTTCACGCGTTCGAACTTGCCCTGGATGCTCAGGATCACCGACGAGGCGACCGCGGCCTCCGAGGCCGTCCGGGCGGTCAGGCCGACGCTGCGGTCGCCGCACGCGGTGACGAGTTCGACCGACGGCAGGGATGCGCCCTCCCCGTCGACGACGGACCGCAGCGCATCCCGAACCCGCTTGGCCTCCGCCGGATCCCCCTCGGCGACGCCGTGACGGCTCGCCCAGGCACCGAACTCGCCCGGATCGTCGATGGCATCCGTGCCCTCTTCGACATCCAGCGTGTTGAGGAAGTCGACGAGCAGCTCGGCTCCCAGATCGGGTGCATTCGTACGCATGTAACCATTGTAACCCTATAGTGGGTTACGGTAGGCTCTAACCAGTGAAACCGATTAGCAGGTTATCGTCCGAGGGAGGACACCATGCATCCGCTGACACTCTGGTTGACGAGCATCGCCGAACTGGGTGAGAAGGAGAGGGAGCGCACGCTTCTGCGCCAGCAGCGCGAGGCGCGCGGCGAAGAGTCGCCGCTGCAGCGCGACGGCCGCTGGGCCGCGACAATGCACCGCTTGGCCGACCAGTCCCGCCGCGCGGCTGCCGCACCCACGACTGCGACGCCGACCCCATCGTCCGCCCCGTCGGCCGCTCCCGCGACGGCCCGCACGGCCGCCCTCGGCTGCGCCTAGCCGCAACGCAATCGAGTACAGCCGAAATCCCCCTCTCACCAGCGTGAGAGGGGGATTTCGGCTGTACTCGATTGCGTTTACGGGTCGTGGGGCTCAGGCGAGGGTGTAGATCTCGGGGGCGTGCTCGACCGGGAAGTTCATCGAGGCGGCGATGAAGCATTTGGCGGCCGCCGGGGCGTGCAGGGAGGCGGCGAGCTCGGCCTGGGCGGGATCGGCCAGCGTCACCCGCGGCCGCAGCATGGCGCTGGTGAAATGTCCGCCGCCGTTCGAAGTCTGCTCCATGACGCCGGTGGCCGCATCCGTGTAGCCGACGACGACCACGCCCGCCTGGGCCGCCTCGGCGAGATAGCTGAGCATGTGGCACTGGCTGAGGGCGGCGAGCAGCAGCTCCTCGGGGTTCCAGCGGTCCCGGTCGCCGAAGAACACCCTGTCGGCAGAGCCCTCGATCGGCGCCTTGCCCGGGGCCGACACGACGTGGTCGCGTCCGTAGCTCTTGTAGCCGGATGTGCCCTCACCCCGATTGCCGGTCCACTCCAGGTCGATCGCGTAGCTGTGCTCGAGGTTCATGGTTCGATTCTCGCACCGCAGCTAAACTCGTTTCATCATGACTGACACTTTGCCCACGGACGCATCCGTCCACACCGTGGCCCAAGAACGCCGCATCGTCACCGCCATCCCCGGACCGAAGTCGCAGGAACTGCACCAGCGCCGGCTCGCCGTCGTGCCGACCGGAGTGTCCTCGACGCTCCCCGTCTACATCGCGAAGGCCAATGGTGCGATCCTCGTCGACGTCGACGGCAACCAGTTCGTGGACTTCGGCGCCGGCATCGGCGTGACCACCATCGGACACACCGAGACGGCCGTCGTCGAGGCCGCTGCCGCCCAGCTTCAGGACGTCATCCACACCCTTTTCACCATCACCCCGTATGAGGAGTACGTCCGCGTCGCCGAGCTGCTCGCGGAGCACACCCCCGGCGACCACGCCAAGAAGACGGTGCTCGTCAACTCCGGCGCCGAGGCCGTCGAGAACGGCGTGAAGATCGCCCGCAAGCACACCGGGCGCCGTGCCGTCGCCGTGCTCGACCACGCCTACCACGGCCGCACCAACCTCACGATGGCCATGAACTTCAAGGCGATGCCCTACGGCACCGGATTCGGTCCGTTCGCAGGCGACGTGTACCACGCACCCAGCTCGTACCCGTACCACGACGGACTCAGCGGCGCCGAGGCGGCCGCGCGTACGATCGGCTACCTCGAGAAGATCGTCGGCGCATCCGACCTGGCCTGCCTAGTCGTCGAGCCGATCCAGGGCGAGGGCGGATTCATGGTGCCGGCCGAGGGCTACCTCGTCGCGCTCCAGGAGTGGTGCACCGCCAACGGCGTCGTCTTCATCGCCGATGAGATCCAGAGCGGCATGGCCCGCACCGGCGCCTACTACGCCAGCGAGCACTTCGGCCTGGTTCCCGACCTCGTGCTGAGTGCGAAAGGCATCGCGGGCGGCCTGCCGCTCGCCGCCGTCACCGGTCGCTCGGAAATCATGGACTCGGCTCAGCCGGGCGGGCTCGGCGGAACCTTCGGCGGCAACCCGGTCGCCGCGGCCGCCGCGATCGCGGTGTTCGAGCAGATCGAGAAGAACGACCTGCTCGCCGAGGGCAAGCGCATCGAGCTCGCGCTCAAGCCTGCCCTGTTCGAGCTCCAGAAGAAGTACGACATCATCGGGGATGTGCGGGGCATCGGCGCGATGCTGGCGATCGAACTCGTGATGCCGGGCACCGCATCCACCACCAAAGAGCCGAACGCGGCGGCCGTATCGGCGATCGCCGCCTACGCGGCCGAGCACGGCGTTCTCGTGCTCACCGCAGGAACCTACGGCAACGTGCTGCGCTTTCTGCCGAGTCTGGCCGTCTCCGACGAGCTGATCGCCGACGCCGTCTCGGTGCTCGACGACGCCTTCGCAGCCCTGTGACCCCCGCGGTCTTCACCGGCGCCGAAGCCGTCGAGCTCGCCCTCGTCGAGCGCAGCGGCTTCGTCGAGTCGCGGCATCTCGGCTCGGCCGTCGTGCTCGGCCCCGACGGAACGGTCGTGCGCTCGCTCGGCGAGCCGACCGCGCCGATCTTCCCCCGTTCGAGCATGAAGCCCTTCCAGGCCATCGCGATCATGGGTGCCGGCGTTCCTCTCGAAGGCGCCGCCGCCGCGCTGGCGACGGCCAGCCACGGGGGCACTCCCGCACATCTCTCGGTCGTGCGCGGCCTGCTCGCGCAGGCCCAGCTCTCCGAGGATGCTCTGCAGTGCCCTGCCGATTGGCCACTCGACTCATCCGCGCGGGACGACCTCATCCGAGGCGGTGCCACCAAGAAGCCCCTGTTCATGAACTGCTCGGGAAAGCACGCGGCCATGCTGCTCGCCTGCACGGTGAACGGCTGGTCGACCGAGCACTACCTGGACCCGCAGCATCCCCTGCAGCTGCTGATCCGCGACACCATCGAACGGCTCACGGGCGAGAAGGTCGTGACCACCGGGGTCGACGGATGCGGTGCTCCCGTTCACGCGATGGCCCTCACCACGCTCGCCCGCGGCATCCAGCGCATCGCGACCGCCTCGGACGGCTCTCCGTTCGCCCTGTACCGCAATGCGGCCACGCTGAAGAACGCCGTGCTCGCCAACGGCTGGGCGATCGATGGCCCGGGACGAGCGAACACCGTCGTCATCGACCGTCTTGGCGTATTCACCAAGGGCGGTGCCGAGGGCGTGATGGTCATGGCCGCTCCCGACGGCACCACCGTGACCCTCAAGGTGCTCGACGGCAGCCTGCGCGCCGCGACGATCGTGGCTCTCTCGCTGCTCGCCGACGCGGGCGCGGTCGAACGCTCTGCCGTCGAGGCGCTGGTGCCGGAGCTCGACCTGGCCGTGCTGGGCCGCGGCCTCCCGGTCGGCGAGATCCGCGCCTCCTATCCGGCCTGACCGGTACAGCCGGCGCCGGTCATCCGGAAGGTCGGCAACCGCCATACCGTAGCGGCCCGGCACCTGGGTGGTGTCGGGCCGTACGGTTTTTGGGGGTCTGGAGCGCCGGCGAGCCGGCGGGAGGGCGGTGCTACGACATCCGGGCCAGCCGTTTGGCTCGTGCCGCGGCGGTGACCTGCGAGATCAGCACCACGAGGATCGTGATGATGAACACCGCGGAGGCGATGACGTTGGCCTGGGCGGGGATGCCGCGTGAGGCCGCGATGTAGATGTACATCGGGAACGTCGTCACTGCACCGGCGTTGAAGTTGGTGATGATGAAGTCGTCGAAGCTGAGCGAGAACGACAGCAGAGCAGCCGACAGGATGCCCGGCAGCAGCAGCGGGAACGTGATACGCCAGAAGACCGCGATCGGCGACCCGTAGAGGTCGCGTCCCGCTTCCTCGAGTGCCGGATCGAGGCTCGCCACACGAGCCTTCACCGTTACGACGACGAAGCTGATGCAGAACATGACGTGAGCGATGATGATCGTTCCGAAGCCCTTGTTGACGCTGAGGCTGAGGAACTGAGCGGCGAGGCCGGCGCCGAGCACGACCTCGGGGCTCGCCATCGGCAGGAACAGCAGCAGGCTCGTCTGCGAGCGGAAGCGGAACCGGTAGCGCATGAGCGCGATGGCGATCATCGTGCCGAGCACGGTCGCGATCACGGTCGAGATCAGGCCGATGATGATGCTGGCCATGAACGCGTCGCAGATGCCGGCCGCATCGCAGACGTTCGTCCAGTTGTGCAGGGTGAAGCCGCGCCAGGCGATGTTGTTCTTGAGTGCGTCGTTGAACGAGTAGATGAACGTGTAGACGATGGGGATGAGCAGGAACGCCAACGCGAGAAAGGCGTAGACGCCGAGTCCGAGGCCTTTGAACCGGAACTTCACAGCAGGTCCTCCGTTCCGCTCCGCTTCACGTAGACGCCGACGATGACGAGGATGACCGCCATCAGCACCACGGACATCGCTGCCGCCGTCGGATAGTTCTGCAGCACCAGGAAGTTGCTCTCGATGACGTTTCCGATCATCGAGGTGTCGGCCCCGCCGAGGAAGTCCTGGGAGGCGTTGATGTAGTCACCGGCCGCGGGGATGAAGGTCAGCAGCGTTCCGGAGACGATGCCCGGCAGCGACAGCGGCAGCGTGATCTTGCGGAAGGTCGTGAAGGCGTTCGCGTACAGGTCGCTTCCCGCTTCCAGATAGCGCACATCCAGGCGCTCGAGGGTGGCGTAGAGCGGCAGGGTCATGAACGGGATGAAGTTGTAGGTGAGGCCGAACACGACCGAGAACGCCGTTCCCGTGACATGGGCGTCCGGTGGCAGGATCGACAGCGCCTTCAGCGAGGTCGTGAACCAGGAGTCGTCCGAGAGCAGCTGCTTCCAGGCGAGCGTGCGCAGCAGGAAGCTGATGAAGAACGGCGCGATGACGAGGGTCATCAGCAGGTTCTGCACCAGTGGGTACTTCCGCACCTTCACGCCGATGAAGTATGCCAGCGGGTAGCTGATGAGCAGAGCGGCCGCCGTCGCCAGGAGCGCGTAGATGAACGACCGGATGATCTGCGGCCAGTACTCGGCGATCGACTCCGTGTAGTTCTCCCAGCGGAAGGCCGCCTGGTATTGACCGATGTCGCCGTCGGGCACCGGTGCCTGGAACGAGGTGATGATCAGCGAAACCAGCGGCGTCAGGAAGAACAGCACGAGGTAGAGCACCCCGGGAAGCAGGAGCACCAACGCGATGCCGCTGCGACGGCGCTGCGCCGGCTCCTGATCCTGTTGCTGAGGCGGCGCGGCCGTGGAGAAGGCGGCGAGGGCCATTACGCCTCCTCGAGCTCCGTGAGCAGGCTCGACTTCGCCTGGGCCGCGATCATCTGCGTGTCGGTGTCGTCGTCGAAGCGGCCCGCAGCGGGCAGGTCGTCCGCGAGCACGAAGGTGTGCGCCGCGTCCCATGCCGCCCAGACCTCGTCGCCGAGCGTGATGGCGGGGCCCGCACTGAGGTTCTGGGCGAACACGATCACGGTGCCGACGCCGGGGACGTCGACCAGGTACTGCGTGCTCACCCCGCTGAACGAGACGTCGAAGACGCGGCCGGGGCCGAGCACGTTGCGGCCGGCCGGGATGGCATCCGGCGACGAGTGCAGCGTCAGCTTCTCCGGCCGTACGCCGACGGTGACGGTTCCGCTCTGACGCTGCGCGCGCGACTTCGGCACGATGAGCCGCTGACCGGCGACCTCGACGCCGAGGGTGTCGCCGCCGGCATCCTGCACCGGTCCGACGAAGAGGTTCGACTGGCCGAGGAAGTTGGCGACGAACACGGTCGAAGGCAGTTCGTAGAGCACCTCGGGAGCGCCCATCTGCTCGATCGCACCCTTGTTCATCACGGCGACGGTGTCGGCCATCGTCATGGCCTCCTCCTGGTCGTGGGTGACGTGCACGAACGTGAGTCCGACCTCGGTCTGGATCGACTTGAGCTCGAGCTGCATCTGACGGCGCAGCTTGAGGTCGAGGGCACCGAGCGGCTCATCGAGCAGCAGGAGGGCCGGTCGATTGACGATGGCCCTGGCGAGCGCGACCCGCTGCTGCTGACCACCGGAGAGGGATGCGGGGCGTCGGGCCGCGAGATGATCGAGCTCCACCAGCCGAAGCGCCTCGTGGGCTCTGCTCACCGCGTCACTGATCCGCCGCCGCCGGAGACCGAACGCGACGTTCTCGAGGATGGTCATGTGCGGGAACAGCGCATAGCTCTGGAACACGGTGTTCACCGGACGCTGGAACGGCTTGGTCGTGGTCACGTCCTTGCCGCCGATGAGGATCTGCCCCTCGGTCGGTTCCTCCAGGCCCGCGACCAGGCGCAGGGTCGTGGTCTTGCCGCATCCGGAGGGCCCGAGCAGGGCGAAGAACGACCCGGCTGGAATGGTGAGGTCCAGCTGCTCGATGGCGGTGAACCCGGGAAAGCGCTTCTTGATCCCGACCAGTTGCAGGTCGGCGCCCGACTCGGCGAAAGTCCCCTTCGGCATCAGGCGCCCAGGATGACCTTCTGGAAGGCGGCCTGATACTTCTGCTCTTCGGCCGGCGTGAGCGTGCGGAAGATCTTCGCCTTCGCCAGTGTGTCGTCGTCGGGGAAGATCAACTGGTTGTCCGCGAGCTCGGGATCGATCTTCACGGCTTCCTCCTTGGCGCCGACGACCGGGGTGATGTAGTTCACCCAGGCCGCCACCTCCGCGGCGACCTCCGGCTGGTAGTAGTAGTCGATGAGCTTCTCGGCGTTCGCCTTGCGGGGCGATCCGATCGGGATGACGAAGTTGTCGCTCCAGAGGGTTCCGCCGGCCTCGGGAAGGATGAACTCCCAGTTGTCGCCCGCCTCGGCGTTCAGCTGGGTGATGTCACCCGACCAGCAGATGGCAGCGAGGGTGTCGCCGCTCTTCAGGTCGTTGAGGTACGAGTTGCCCTTGATGTTGCGGATCTGGCCGTCGCTCACCTCCTTGGTGATCTTGTCGATGGCCTTGTTGTAGTCGTCGTCGCTGAAGTCTTTCGAGATGTCGACGCCCTGCTGCAGCATGATCAGGCCCATGGTGTCGCGCATCTCGCTGAGCACGCCGACCTTGCCCTTGAGCTCCGGCTTCCAGAGGTCGTCGACCGACTTGAGTCCACCGGGAACCTTCGACTTGTTCCAGCAGATTCCCGCGAATCCGCTCTGCCAGGGCAGCGACTTCTTGCGGCCGGGGTCGAAGTCGGCGTTCTCGAGAGCAGGCGACACGTTCTTCTTGTTCGGGATGTTCGCCTCATCGAAGCTCTGCACGTAACCGAAGCGGATGAGGCGGGCGACCATCCAGTCGGTCAGACAGACCGTGTCGGCACCGATGTCCTTGCCGAGCGCCAGCTGGTCCTTGACCTTCGCGTAGTAGGTGTTGTTGTCGTCGACGGCGACGTCGTACTTGACCTTGATGCCGCTCTGCTTCTCGAACGCCTCGAGGGTCGGATAGTTGCCGTCGTCGTCCTGGTCGAGGTAGGCCTGCCAGTTCGCCCAGGTGAGCGTCTTGTCGGTGGCCGACACGTCCTTGGCGGGAGTCGGCTTGCCGGACGCCCCGCCGGTGGAGCAGGCGGCCAATGCCAGAGCCGCCGCGCTGGCGCCGACGCCCGCGAGCACACCCCGTCTCGTCATCTGAGCCTGCCTGGAGGCCTGGATCAGCTTCTGGATCATCGGGTCTTGCGGAAGCTGTCTCGAATTCACGGGTGCTCCTTCAGGGTCATACAGGCCTACTAGGTCGCTCAACGTAGCCGCGTCTTTGCGGTGGGATGATACTGGCATAAGCCGGAGCGATGCGCACCAATTGAAGGGCAAATCGGCAATCTGGTAACACAATCTTTACGAAATCCGTTTCGATTCGGCCGATCGACGCCGGAAACCGTCGGTGCGGGGTCGACAGGTCGTTCCGCTCGAAAACGACCATTCGCATCCGCTGGCGAAATCGACCATTCCGTCACACAGAATTTACGAAATCAGCACGAATGCGATCTGAATCCGGTCGAAATCATCCGTGCTTGCGACTAGGGTGAGGGTGCTGAACCGCTCATCGCCGACGTGTTAGGAGCCTCATGAAGGTCGCGATCCCCCGCGAGATCAAGAACAACGAGTTCCGGGTGGCGATCACCCCCTCCGGCGTGCACGATCTGGTGACGAACGGTCACGAGGTCTTCGTCGAGACGGACGCGGGGACGGGGTCGTCGATTCCCGACGAGTACTACGTGTCGGCGGGCGCGACGATCATGCCCGACGCGGCCAGCACCTGGCGCATCGCGGACCTCGTGCTGAAGGTCAAGGAGCCGGTCGAGAGCGAGTACGGATACTTCCGGTCGGGTCTCGTGCTCTTCGCCTACCTGCATCTCGCCGCGGAGGAGAAGCTCACGAAGGCGCTGATCGACGCTCAGGTCACCGCGATCGCCTACGAGACCGTACAGCTGCCGAACCGTGCGCTCCCCCTCCTCGCGCCGATGAGCGAAGTCGCCGGGCGGCTCGCGCCGATCGTCGGCGCCAACACCATGCTCAAGCCGAACGGCGGACCGGGCCTGCTCATCCCCGGCGTTCCGGGAACGCATCCCGCAGTCGTCACCGTCCTGGGCGGCGGCGTGGCCGGCACCAATGCGATCGGCGTCGCCGTCGGACTGGGCGCCGAGGTCACCGTGCTCGACACGAACATCGCGCGCTTGCGCGAACTCGACGCGCTCTACGCCGGACGCATCAAGACCATCGCCTCGAACAGCTTCGAGATCGACAAGGCCGTCGTCGCGTCCGACCTCGTGATCGGTTCCGTGCTCGTTCCGGGTGCCAAGGCCCCCAAGCTGGTCAGCAACGAACTGGTCTCCCGGATGCGCCCGGGCAGCGTGCTCGTCGACATCGCTGTCGACCAGGGCGGCTGCTTCGAGGATTCGCATCCGACGACCCATGCGGACCCCACCTTCACCGTGCACCAGTCGCTGTTCTACTGTGTCGCGAACATGCCGGGCGCGGTGCCGCACACCTCGACGTACGCGCTGACGAACGCGACCCTCCCCTACGCGCGGGCCATCGCCAACCGCGGCTGGCGGGATGCGCTCCAAGCGGACCCTTCGCTGGCCCTCGGCCTCAACGTGCACGGCGGCAGCGTCACGAACTCCGCGGTCGCCGCCGCCCACGGCCTCACCGCGGTCGGCATCGATGCGGCGCTCGCCTGATCAGCTCACGTCGAACCACTGGTCGCCGATCTCGACGCGCGTTCCGGCGGTGACGCGGTAGCGACGCCCCGCCTCGCACTGCCGGGGCACGCCGCCGAGTGGATGGGCGACGGTTCCGTTGCCGGAGTAGCGGTCGCAGATCCACAGTTCGCCGGCCTCGAGGCCGAACTCGAGATGCGTCTTCGACACCGAGCGCGCGGGATCCTGGATCGCCACCAGCTGGTCGACCTGCTCCCCGGGCTGGGTGATGGGGCGGCGGCCGATGAGGCCCGAGCCGGCGACGATCACCGTCTCCCCCGTCGAGAAGCTCAGCGTGTAGCGAACGACCGGGGTCTCGACCAGTGGAGCGGCCTCGATCGGTTCGACGACCATCGCCTGGGTCTCTGCCGGGTCGTCGCCCGGAAACCGGCCGGCGACGGCGGGCTTCGGGAGGCGCTCGACGACAGTCGTGTCTGATGGTCGCACATCCGCGACCGCCGGCGGCCGAACACGGGTGGCCGTCACCGAACTCCCGCACGACCCGCAGAACAGCGTCCCGTCGGACAACTCGCTGCCACACACCCGACAGTTCATTGCCTGCTCCTCTTTCTGTTGCTTCCCCACCCACGGTAGCCGAGCGAGCGAAGCGAGATCGCCGCGACGAAGCGCCGCCAGCGTGTCTCCCGTCGGGAGAGCGCTCGGCGCAGGTCGTCGACCGCTTTCCAGACCGAGTCCGCCTCGTCCGGCGTCGGCGCGGTCGGGCTGAACACCGCCCGGTCGGCGACCGACGCGAGCGCAGCAGCCCGCGCACCACCGATGGTGGTCGCCACCTCCTTGCGGGTCGATGACGGCGCCGGCTCGTAGCCGTGGTCGATGGCTGCATCGGCGAACTCGCGCCAGCCTCCCTCGATGCGCTCCACCGAAGTGGCCGCGCTCCTGCGCAGGGCACGACGGCGCCACTTCGCGCCGACGACGGCGAGGAACGGGGCGGCGATGATCGCCAGCACGAGCAGCACCCAGCCGATCAGCGCAATGATGCCGAGGATCGCATCCAGCACCGGATTCGGCTGCGGCTGATCGGCGGTGTCGACCTGTGCCTGCGGCGGCTCGACCCGCTGCTGCTGGTTCTCGTCGACGGGCGGCTGCACATTGGTCTGCGGCCGTGAGATCTGAGTGGGCTCGTCCGGTTGCTTCGGCGGCACGGGTCGCACGGGCGGGGTGGGGTCGACGGTCACCCACCCGGCGTCGGCCGTCTGAATCTCGATCCATGCGGAGATGTCGGAGCCGGTGAGCGTGACCGCCTGCTCGCGGTTCGCG
Organism: Leifsonia sp. NPDC058230; assembly: GCF_042882245.1. Taxonomy (NCBI): domain Bacteria; kingdom Bacillati; phylum Actinomycetota; class Actinomycetes; order Micrococcales; family Microbacteriaceae; genus Leifsonia; species Leifsonia sp. NPDC058230. The sequence goes on from NZ_JBHVWM010000002.1 coordinate 370,981, forward strand.
TCGTCGGGGGCGACGAATCCCACCACCACGCGCGCGGGGAAGCCCAGCTGCCCGGCCATGAGCGCCGCGGTCACCGCATACTGCTCCTGGTCGCCGAGCATCGGGATGTCGGTGAGCAGTTCTGTGATCCTGTCGGCACCGTGCCCGGAACGGCTGGCCGGCTCGTCCGGGCCGACCCCGTGGCTGATGTAGCCGTTCTCGGCGAGACCGCGGAGGGCGGCGGCGAGTTTGGCGCCCGCGCCGCTCACGCCGGCGGTGTACTTCTGCAGGGTCAGGGCCAGCTCGTCGGGGATGACGGTCGGCTTGGGAACCGGAGCGCTCCCCGGTTGCAGCCGCTCGAGCGCCGCGGCCGACACGAGCGGCTTGACCACCGAGTCCTGCGTGTAGCTGTCGCCGCTGCGGAGACCATCGGTGACGGCAGCCGTGCCGGTCACGTCGTTGTAGAAGAACGATGCGGTGAGCGCGGCGGCTTCGTCGCCTCCGAACGAGATCTCCTGCAGCTGGCCGCTTCCCGGCACCCAGGGGCCGCGGTAGCCGCGGATCGTCACGGACAGCGTCTCGCGCTGACCGGCGACACCGGTCTGGTCGAGGCGGTACGGCATCCGGGTGAAGGATCCGGAGGCGCTGGTCACCGTGTCGGTGCCAACCGAGTATGTGACTCCATCGTAGGTGTCGAGGGTGGCGATCCGGATGCGGTGGTCCGCGGGCAGTCCGGTGACCGTGAGCATCGCCTCGTCAGCGCGCGGCGGTTGCAGGTAGGAGCGGAAGCCGCTGAGCGGGCTCGGGTACGCGCGCGGGTCGAAGGGCTGCTCCACCGCTGTGCGGATCACTTGGCGTTCGGAACGGGCGGGCAGAATGACGCTGGCGGCCGTTCCTGCGACGCCCGCCACCAGCAGGATGACGGCGGCGCCCGCCACCGTGCGCACCCCGAGGAAGCGGCGTTCGCGCGGAGTCTCGACGACCATCCCGCTCTGCTCGGCCAGACCGCGGAGCGCGGCGGATCGGCGCTGCCAGCGGAAGCAGATCATCCACCCGAGCAGCACGGCCAGCAGGGTGAGAGGCAGCCACAGGGGAACGGCGGACACTCCTGAGCCGAGAAGGATGCCGGAGACCAGCAACAGCACCGGCGGCAGGGCGGCGAGCTCCCCACGCTTGGCCCGAAGCGCGATCGACAGCGCCACGACGATCGTGAGCAGCGTCAGGATGAACGCCGGAACGAGCAGCGCCTGGTACGAGCCGACCGGAAGGGAGATCGTCACGAGCTGCTTCCAGCTCAACCAGGTGGACTGGACCAGCTCCCAGAATCCTGTGGCGGTCGGAAGCAGTCCCCCGGCCGTCGCCTCGCCGGGGATGGCCAGCTGCACGCCCAGTCCGAGGAAGACGACCACGACGAGCGCCGCGATCACGATGCTCGGCCAGCGGAAGAGTGCTCCGAGGATGGCCACTGCCGCGCCGACGACGAGCGTGACCGACACCATCACGACGAAGGCGGCCGATTGGTACACGCCCCAGAAAGACCACGCTGCGAGCCCCGTCGCCGCGAGGGCGAACAGGGTGTTGAGGATGGCGAAGCCGCCGCGTCTCGTGGTCATCTCACGCGGCCATCCGCTTGGCGAGGCTCTTCTGGAGGTCTTCGAGGAAGCCGATCGTCAGAACGCTCAGGTCGGTCACCCGACGCAGCGACGGCACGGCGCCCGCGTCGCAGACGATGGCGACCACATCCACCCCCAGCGGGAAGTGCGCCGCGGCGGACCGCAGCTGAGCCGCGCCGAGCGTGGAGCCGCAGATGAGGAAGGCGATCGAGGTGCCGGCCGCCCCCTCGGACGCGATCCGGGCGAGCTCCGGCATCCGCAGTGCGGTCTCCGCGGTCTCGACACCCGAGAGGTCGTCGAGCAGCCGGCCGCGGTTGACCGTGCTGATGCGGCGCACGCTGTGAACGGCGCGCTTCGCGAAGTCGGGGGTGAGAGCGCTCGCGACGACGGCGACCGTGCGCGAGTCCTGCATCGCCCGAACGCCGAGCGAGCCGGTCGCGCTCACGGCGAGCTCGAACTCCTCGCCATTCGCGTAGTCGGCGGCTGAGAGGCTCAGAGCCACCAGGAGGTGGCTGCGCCGGGTCTGCTCGAACTGGCGCACCATGTAGCTGCCGGTCTTCGCCGTGCTCTTCCAGTGGATGTTGCGCCGCTCATCCCCCGGCACATACTCGCGCAGCGCGTGGAAGGCGACGTCGCTGGACGTCAGGTCGCGGGTCGGGGCGCCCTCGAGGTCGCGCACGAATCCGGTGCTCATGCTCGGGATGGCGATGGTGCGCGGATGCACGAACAGGTCGAGCGACTCCGCCCAGACGATCTCGCGCCGCAGCAACCCGACCGGATCGGCCCGGACGGTGCGTACGGGCCCGATCGGCACGATTCCGCGCCGGGCGGTCGGCACCACGAACACGTCGGAATGACTCTCCCCGCCCGCCAGCGACGGCGACGCGAACTCGGCGAGCCCCTGACCGACCGGAACCTCGACACGAACGCCCGCGAGCCTGCGCCGGGTGGGGTTGGTCGTCTGCACTTCGCCGGGAGCCTTGTCGCCGACGACCACCCGGTTCGCCGGCAGCGACAGGTGCACCTGGTACGCATTGCGCCCGGCCAGGTACGCGGTGGCGACGAGCAGCATCGCGAGCGCGGTCCAGCCGATGACGACCGCCTCGGTCCAGCCGAAGACGTACCCGCCGACCAGGGCGAGCGAGGCGACGGCGATCATCGACCAGCCGAGGGGCGTGATGACCGCGGTCAGCCAGCGCCAGGCGACGGCGACGGCCGACCAGACGACCCTGGTCGACCGGACGAGCCAGACGATCGCATCCGCCAGTACGCCGTCGCGGCTGCCGACGAGCTTGGCTCTGGCGTTGGTGAGCTCTACTTGGGTTCGGCTGACTGTGGTGGTCACACGGCGGGCCGATCGATCGGCGGCGGCGTCTCGATGAGGAGCTGCGCGATGACGCTCGAGGTGGTGACCCCCTCGAACTCCGCTTCGGGGTCGAGCACCAGCCGGTGGGCGAGCACGGGCTCGGCGAGGGCTTTCACATCGTCGGGCGTCACGTAGTAGCGGCCGACGGAAGCTGCGAGCGTCTTCGACGCACGCAGCAGGGCGAGGGCGCCTCGCACGCTCACTCCGAGGCGGACCTCGTCTGCGTTGCGGGTGGCGTCGACGAGCCGTGAGACGTAGTCGTTGATGGCCGCATCCACGTGCACGCTGCGCGCCATCGTGCCCATCTCGACGACGGTCGCGGCGGAGATGACCTCGGGAACGACCACCTCGTGCGCCTTGCGCTCCGAGCCCTCGAGGATGCGCAGCGTCGCCTCATGGTCGGGGTACCCGATCGAGGCCTTCATCAGGAATCGGTCGAGCTGGGCCTCGGGCAGGCGGTATGTGCCCGCCTGCTCGATCGGGTTCTGGGTCGCGATCACCATGAACGGGGTGCCGACCGGATGCCGCACACCGTCGACGGTGACCTGCACCTCCTCCATCACCTCGAGCAGGGCGGACTGGGTCTTCGGGCTCGCGCGGTTGATCTCGTCGGCGAGCACGATGTTCGCGAAGATCGGGCCGCGGTGGAACTCGAACGCGCCGCTGCGCTGGTCGAAGATGTTGACGCCGGTGATGTCCCCCGGCAGAAGGTCGGGAGTGAACTGCACCCGGTTGCTCGTGCCCCGCACGCTCTCTGCGATCGCCCGCGCCAGCGAGGTCTTCCCGGTGCCGGGATAGTCCTCGAGCAGCAGATGACCTTCGCTGAACAGCGCCGTCAGCGCCAGCCGGATGATGTGAGCCTTGCCGAGCAGCACGCTGTCGATGTTGGACACGATGCGCTCGAAGACGCCCGAGAACCAGCTCGCTTGCTCGGGGGTCATCGTCATGCTCTGGCCTCTCTGGGGCGTCGGGGTCATGGGTTCAGCCGCGGCACCGCCGAATGCGGTGCCGCCATTCAGTATGGCGTTCCCCGGGCTATCCAAAGTCGCCACTCGCATAGTTGCGGACATATGTCGTCCCGTTGGCGACGACGGTGACCCGGAGCACCGGCGAGGCCTGTGTCGCCACACAGCTGGCTGTCTGGCCGAGAGCGGGCATCGGGATCTGCGTCACTCCGTCGCAGCTGTAGGTGACGGAGGTGTATGAACCCGTCGGCCAGCTGGTCCAGGTGAAGGTGTTGCTGGGGGCGTCGTAGTGCGTGCCGCCGAGCTGCGTGCTCACCGCGACGCCGCCGATCCGTTTGCTGAACAGCGGATCGCTCGCGCTGTTGCAGATCTGAGTTCCACCCCCGTACTGCTCGCAGATGCTGAGCACGGTGAACGTCAAGCCGGTTCCGTAGTGGTTGCCCCCTGCGCCCACGAGCACGCCCGTCGTGCCGTTCAGCTGCCCGGTCTCCGACACCCCGTTGTCCCCGTCGATCCGGTAGGTGAGGACGGTGCTGCCCCCGCCGCTGCCCGGCGTGTACGCCAGGTCGGTCAGCGCGAAGTCCCACAGGCCGTTCCCGCCGTCGACGGGACCGTTGCTGAAGCTCGCACCCGTCGGGGTGCTGGGCGCCTGCCGTGGGGTGGCGGTCACGACGCCGCTGGGAGTGCATCCCTGCCCGTTGTACGCGTAGACCATGAACGAATAGTCGCGGCCCGGCGTCAGGCCGCCGAACGACACCTGGCCGTTCGCGGTCTGCCTGAACCGCGAGCTCCGGGGGTCGACGTTCAGCACCGGATTGCCGTTCTCGACGCCGGTCACGGTACAGCTCGGCGGCGTGCCGCCCTCGAATACGGCCGCGAAGTACGAGCTGATCCCCTGCCCGTTGTCGCCGAAGACGCCCGACCAGCTGAGCGTCGCCGACCGGCCGTCGGTGACGCTCGGGGTCACGATGGGAGCTGTGCCGGTCAGGATCGGCCCTCCGGCAGGCACGGCGCTCCCCTGGGTCTGGTTCCACGTCGTACGGCCGGCGTAGAAGTCGTTGCGCGACGCGATCGCGAAGCCGACCGGTGCACCGTTCGGGATGCTCCCGTCGGCCACGTTCAGCGAGTACGACGTGCCGACCGGGTCACTGCGCTGAGGGACCAGCGATGCCGTCGCGCCGCCGACGCTGACCAGGTAGGAGGTGATGGGGCTGGATCCGGCGACATCGGCCGGCTTCGTCCACGTCAGGCGCAGGCCGTGGTCGAGCGGTGTCCACGAGACGTTCGAGGGGGCGTTCGGCACCACATCCGACCACACCGGCTCGGAGTACGCGGTCGCATCGGAGAGCCCGAGTGCATTGCGCGCGGCGACCGCGACGGTGACAGCGTTCGACGGCCCGTTGCCCGGAGTCGGAACAGTGCACGAGGTCGTCGCGCAGGTCGTCGTCGAGACCACCTGTCCGTTGTCGGCGCGGTTCACGGTCACCTGGAACCCGGTGATCGGCGAATTGTTGAATGCCCCGGGAATCCAGGAGAATCCGAGAGTGCGGTCGGCGAAGGACGTGACCTGCACGTTCGAGACCGGTTCCGGTCGGTCCTGCACCGAGACCGTGACCGTTCCCCAGGTGTAGCGGTCGCTGTCGCCGGTCGCGTCCGCCACCTCGTATTGCAGGGTCGTGTCCGCGGCGGCCGCAGTATCCGAGACCTGGATGCTCAGCGTCGACTTGTCCGCGCTGGGAGTGATGAACACACCCTCGGGCAGATTGGCCGAATCCAGACCGCGCACCCCGACGACCTTCAGCGGTTTGCCGGGGAACGGGTTGGTCGCCGCGTCGTTGGCGAGCACGTCGTACGTCGTGGTCTTGCCGCGCGGGGCGATGACGCTGTCGGCCTGCGGCGAGGCGAGCGGCCGGGTCGACGGGACGACGTTGAGGTCGATGCGGCCCGCCTGACCGGTGTTCACCGCATCCTTCACCCCGATCGCGATCGACGGCTGCGCACCCTTGGGCGTTCCCTCCGCGACGTCGATCGTCAGTTTCTGCCCCTTGAGCGACAGGCCGACCCCCTGCGGTCTCGGATCCTGGATGGAGTACTCGAGTTCGCCCTGGTCTTTCGCGTACGGGTAGCTCGTGAGCTTGGTGAGGTCGACGGTCTTCGACTGCCCCGGCTCGAAGTCGATCAGCGCACCGTTGAAGGACGGCGGCTGGTTCGTGCGCGGGGTGACCGTGATCGGCAGCACGATCGTGGCCACGTTGCCCTTCGGGTCGGTCGCGGAGCTCCCATCCGTCACCTGGAACGAGATCGACGCCGGGCCGAAATAACGCGAGCTGCTGGTGAACTCCAGGGTGTCGTTGCTGACCACCAGGTCGTCGCCGTTCGCGTGGGTCGCGCGCACCGTGGCTGCGTCGGTGAGCCGGACCTTGCGGTTGCCGACGGCGACGATGTAGTCGTTCAGTTTGATCGTCAGCGTCTTCTCGCTCGACACAGAGAGTTTCGGGGCGCCGCGCTTGAGTTGCGGCAGCGCGTCGTCGTAGCCCGGCACACGCACGAAGGCGTACCCGGAGAGCGACTCGTCGTCGGGGTTGGTGACCTTGAACGGGATGATCTGGCTGTGCGGACCCACCGCGACCCGGATGCGCTTGCCCGGCGTCACCTGCGCGGTGCTCGAGTATCCGGGGACCACCTGCACGGTGAGATTCGACACCGGGCCGTCGGCGAAGAACACGTTGGCGAGCACGTTCACGTTCACGTGCTGACGTCCGAGGATGTCGGAGAGGCCGAGCACGGTGTCGTCGGCGATCGGTCGCGCGAGCGGCGCCTTGCTGGACACGGTGACCCGCACGAAGTTCTCGCTCGTTCCGCCACGATCGTTCTGGATCGTGTAGAGGAACGTGTACACGCCCTCCTGCTTCGGCACCGTCACGACGACGAGGTCGTCCTGGATCTTCGCCTTCGCTTTGCCGTCGAGCGAGCTGATCTTCGCGACGCTCAGCGGGCTCCCGTCGGGATCGCTGTCGTTGGCGAGCACCTGGATGAACAGGGTCTTGCCCGGCCGCACGGTCACGTCGTCCTCGATCGCGACCGGGTTGCGAGCGCCGTCCACCCGGGCGGCGATGCCGATCCGGACGGTTCCGGTGGCCCGTGCGCCGAGCGCATCCACCACCGCGTACGTGAAGGTGTCGGTGCCCGCCGCGTATTCGCCGGCCTGGAAGTCCATCCAATCGGGTCCGGATGCGACGACCGCGCCCTTCTGCGGGTTCGTCTCCTGCCCGATGAACTGCACCGAGTCCCCATCGGGGTCGATCCCGGAGAGCGGGATCGTGATGCGGACCGTATCGCCCGCCAGCACGCGGGCGGTCACGGTCTTCGGCACGGGCGGGTTGTTGGTCGCCTCGTCGCGCTCACGGACCGAGATCGTCACGTCCGCCGTCGCCCACTGGCCGTCCTCCCCCGCGACGCGGTACGCCGCAGTGAAGTTGCCCGGTTTCGACGGTGCCAGGTAGCGAAGGCTGTCCCCGCTCGCGAAGAGCAGACCCGCCCCCGCGGGCAGCGGCGTCGCGAGCGCGGGATCGAGCGTGAGCTTGTCGCCGTCGGGCTGGATGTCGTTGGCCAGCACCGGGATGTCCACCACGTCGCCGACACGCACGGAGATGGAGTCGGGAGCCGCGATCGGCGGCTGGTGCACGGTCAGCGACGGCAACTGCACGACGGTCACCGTGCCCTCGGTCTCGGCGAGGCCGTTGCTGAGGGTGTAGTGGAAGTCGATCGGCCCGTCGAGCGGACGGCCGAGCGTCACGCGCAGGGTGCGCTGCCCGAGGATCTCCACCCGCAAGCCGGTCGACGCAGGCGGAGCAGTCGCACCGGTGACGAGCAGAACTCCGCCGGAGGGGTCGATGTCGGTCGAGAGCACGTCCACGTCCTGCGTGCTCTGCTCCCGGATGAACGCGGTGTGCGGCACGGCGATCGGGCTGGTCTTCGCGCCGGGCGGTGCCTTCACGTCGATCCGCACGGTTCCGGTGGTCGTGATGACCCCGTCGGTGACCGTGTACTCGATGTTGTGCGTGCCGACCTGCTCGCTCTCGAACCGGAAGGTGCCGCCCTGGTAGTCGGGTGTCAGGGTCGCATCGGCCTTCGCAGGGACATTGCTCAGCCGTACCGTTCCCGAGCCTCCCCGCACGTGGTCGAGCGGCTGGATCGTGATCTCCTGATCCTGGTAGGCGAGCACCGCGAACGGATCGGCGATGATCGGCACCTGGCCGGGCGCGCGCACGGTGACGGCCAATGTTCCGGTGCCCTGCGCCCGCGCGTCGGAGACGACGAGGGAGACATCCTTGAGGTCGCCGCCTGCGGCGTGGTCGGAGAACGCGACCTTGCCCTGCGGGGTGTACGTCACAGTGTCAGGCGCGACGGCCGCTGCACTCGCGAGGAAGAACGAGTCGCCGTCAGGGTCGTAGCAGTCGCCGAGCACCTGTGCGGTCACCCGTCCGCCGGTCTGCACCACGGCCTTCGCCGTGCGGGTGCACACCGGAGGAGAATTCTCGGTCGGCTGCCGTACCGAGACGACCACGTGGGCGCTGGCCGTGCCACCGCGTCCGTCGGAGATGGTGTAGTCGAAGGCGATCGATCCGCTCGCGCTCTGCGGCAGGGTGATCTGCAGCTGCTGGTTGCTGTTGGTGAGCTCGAGCGTGCCCTGGGTGTCGGCGATGCTCGTGAACGAGTCGATCACGAGAACGTCGCCATTCGGGTCGTAGTCGTTGAGCAGAACGGGCAGCGGGGTAACGCGACCCGGCCGGGCCCCGAACGTGTCGTCGACCGCCACCGGTTGCTGCTGCTGCTTCTCGTACTGCGGCGGGGTGTCCTGCTTGTTCTGGTCGACCTGCTCCTGGGTGTCCTTCTTCGACACGAGCTCGTCCCAGTTGTCGATGCGAGCGTTTCCGCTCTGGACCGCCCACGAGACGCCCGACTTGGTGTCGTTCAGCACGACGCGGTCGCCGTTCGCACGGAAGGCGAGCGCGGCACCGGAGGGGACATCGCCCAGCGTCCCGCGCTGCACTCCCCCGCCGTCCGGGCAATCCCGCCAGGTGGTGCCTCCGCTCCACGCTGCGTACGTGCATCCGTCGACCGTGATCGGAGCGGCCGGTGCGCCGGACTGACCGGTGACCGGCTGGGTCGCCCCGCCGTCGACCAGCGGTACCCGGATCAGTCCGGATGCGGTAGCGATCGACACCGAATCCCCGGTGGCGCTCGGCTGCTGCAGCACGGGATCGGAGCCCGCCGTGAGCTCGCCGGAGAGATCGATGGTGCGGGTCGCGGTGTACAGCTTGCGCTCATCCGGATCGAAGAGCGCCCAGGTGCCACCGACGACGGTCATCACGGCGTTCCGGCCCTCGCCGGTCGTGGCCACCTTCTGCGAACTGGTCGCCGGCTCGGCGCCGCTGATGTCGATACGGGTGACCATGCGCGTGTCGGGCAGGTACGCGTAGAGGACGCCCGACGGGTCGAGCGAGGCGACAGCCCGGCCGCCGAGGTCGATGGTGGGCGCCGAACCGGCGTTGAAGTCCTCCAGCTGCGAGACGGTGGTGAGCCAGAGCTGGCCGGTCGTCTGCGACAGCAGCGAGACCTGGTCGCCGGCCAGTTGCACGGCGGGGTCGCGCGGCGGCAGGGCGACCGTCTTGCCGGCTTCCGACGTGGCGGGGTCGACGAGCGCCAGGGTGTTCGCCTCTTTGTCGATGAGGAGCACATTCGCTCCGTCCTGCACGACGTCCAGCGCCTCGCCCGTACCCGAGACGACCGAGTTCAGCTTGTCGATCTCGGTGTTCGCCCGGCCGAGGGCCTTCTTCGTGTCGCTGGCGACCCAGACGGCGGCGTCACCGAGCTCCATCCGCTGGGCGCTGTAGCCTCCCGAGACCACCGCGAGGGTGGTCACCAGAGCGATCACGGCCGTACCGCTCGTCGCCGTGGCGACGAGCGACTTGTGGGCAGCGAGCCACCGGCCGATCACGAGCCGTTCGTCCTCTCCACGCACTTCTGACCGCTCGGCTGCCCCGTCTTGCCGTCTCGGTTCACGGTGACCGTCACACACACGGTCTCGCCGGCCTTCGCATCCACCCGGAACTCGGTGGCGTGCTGGATGCTCGGCGGCTGATCGCCCACCGCCACCTGATAGGTGTCGTCCGGCTGCAGGCCGGGATCGCTCCAGGTGAAGACGATCGTGCTGTTCGAGACGCGGCCCGAGAGATCGCGCACCGCCGGGATCTCACTGCTGGTGGAGACCTTCACGAGAACGAGCGACGCGGTGACCACCAGCGCCGCGACCAGCACGGCGCACGCGGAGACTGCGAGCACGAGCGGACGAGACCATCGGGGACGAGCAGCGCTGGGTGCACTCGGCTGACTTCCGACGCTCTCCCGCACGACCGTGCTCGTGTGCGCCCGCGGCCCTGTCTGCGCGACCGCTTGACGCCGTCGTCGCCGTGCACCGGAGGGATCGATGGAGACGACACCCTTGATTCGAGTGCGATCTTCGGGGTCGTCGGCGGTGGCGAGGGCCCAATCGTCCATCGCCACCTCGATCGGGGTCTGGGGCAGCCCGAGCTCGGTCTCGACCGCCTGCAGCTCGCGGATGAACTCGAGCACGCTTCGCTGCCGGTTGGACGGCTTCTTCGACATGGCCCGCAACAGCACCTGCTCGAGCCGCGGCGGCACATCCGGGCGGCCGATCGGCTGCGGTCGTCCCTTCGTGATGCGCTGGATCAGCTCCGAAGACGTATTCTCGCGCCCGGGGAGCTCGAAGGGCGAGCGTCCGGCGAGCATCGAGTACAGCGTCGCTCCCAGCGCCCACACCTCGCTCGCGATCGTTCCGCTCGTCTCATCGAGCAGCACCTCGGGCGCCGACCACGGGATCGACAGGCCGATCGCCTCGGTGACGTCGGCCTCGCCCAGTGTCGCGGCGATCCCGAAGTCGCTGAGCACCGGATGCCCGTATGCGGTGGTCAGGATGTTCGACGGCTTGATGTCGCGGTGCAGCACTCCCGCGCGGTGCGCCGTCTCGACGGCGCTCGCGATCCGTACCCCGATGCTGAGCACGTCGGCGACGGGGAGCGGCTCCACGCGGTAGCGCTGTCCGATCGCGGCCGAGCAGAGCTCCATGACCAGATACGGGCGGCCGTCCGCGGACACACTCGCCTGATACACCGTGAGGATCGACGGGTGCGTGCTCAGCTGCGCCATGAGGTTGGCCTCGGCCTGGAACATCTGCTTGACCTGGCTCGTGACGACCTCTGCCAGCATCACTTTCACGGCGACCTGACGGCGCGGAAGGTTCTGCTCATACAGGAAGACGTCGGCGAAACCACCCGACCCGAGCACTCGAACGTACGAGAACCCGGGGAGGTTCGGTGGCTGTGACGGCAAGCGCCGGGCCATATCCCCTCCCGGTTGGACTGGTGCACCGATCGATGCTGATGGACGTGGGTCTCAACTACGCCGCGCACGCCGCACGGGCCTCCGGCAATCGTTCCACCATTGTAGGCAGCGCCAGATCGGCTGCCGAGGCCCTGAGCCCGGACTGGGGGCATCGCAAGCACCCCCAACTCGGGGGACAGCTTGTACCCCACTCGGCGAATTTCGGGGGCAGCTCAGTGGCGGCGTGCTGCCCGGCGGGCGACTCCCTCGCGGTGCAGCCCGCTCTCCGGCGTGGCCAGCACGTCGACGACCACGACGGTGACGTTGTCGCGGCCTCCGTTGCCGAGCGCCGCATCCATCAGCTGCTGGGCGGCGTCGAGCGGGGAGCTGCCCTCGCCGAGGAAGTGACGGATGCCGTGCTCGGTCAGCTCCTTCGTCAGACCGTCCGAGCAGACCAGCAGCCGCGACCCCGCGACGATCGGGAAGAGGAAGAAGTCGGGGACCGGATCTTCGTTGAACCCCACAGCGCGCGTGATCACGTTGCTGTGCGGATGCACTTCCGCCTCGGCGGGCGTGATCGCCCCGGCGTCGAGCAGCTCCTGCACGATGGAGTGGTCGACGGTGAGCTGTTCCAGGGTTCCGTCGCGGTAGTTGTAGACCCGCGAGTCGCCGATGTTGAAGACGAGCCAGTACGGGGCGTCGTCGACCAGCGTCAAGGCGATCCCCGTCACGGTCGTGCCGGTTCCGAGGTCGGTGTGTCCGACGCCGCGGCCCATGTCGTCGACCGCCGAGCGCAGGGCCGCGGTGAGAGCGTCTTCGCCCACGAAGTCGACGGCCACCTGTTCGGCGAGCCGGGTGACGACCGCGGTGCTGGCGAAGTCGCCTGCGGTGTGGCCTCCCATGCCGTCGGCGACGGCGAAGATCGGGGATCGTGCCAGGAGGCTGTCCTCGTTGACCGATCTCCGGTACCCCTTGTCGCTGAGCGCTGCCCAGGACAGGCTGATGCGCGCGTCTGAGTCACCAGGCACGACCACGGTGTGGCGTCTGTTGCTGCGACCGATCTGGGTCACTCGCGTCCTCTTCTAGTCGTGACAGACGAATCGGTTCTCACGATTCCTCCGGAGCGGCAGTGATCTCGATGATATTACCGTCGCCGATCTCCACGATGGCACCTGGCAGCACCGCCATCGACTGTCCCGGTCGCAGCCGGGAGCTTCGGCCGCCGAGCGGACTCACCACGGTGCCGTTCGTGGATCGGAGATCGGTCACGACGACGGCGTCCCCCACCTGCTCGATCTGCAGGTGGGTCGACGACACCTGCTGGTCGGGTGAGGAGACCGCGATCAGCCTCGGCTGCGGGCCGGATGCGACCCGGAGCGGCGCGGGCCGCCGGCCGATCAGCACGGGCACGTCCAAGGCGAACGCGTCCCCCGAGCCGAGCCGGATCGCGAAGCGGCGAGCTGCCGGGACGATCGCCACGGGCTGCGTCGGCGGAAAGCCGTCGGAGTCGGCGGCTCCACCGGTCGGCTTCGGCGTGTCGGCGGGCGGCTCGATGTCGACGGCGCCGGGGAGCTCGTGTGCGGCAGGCTGACCGCCCTGAGGAACAGGATCGGATTCCGGGTCGGTCTCGGGCTCGGCTCCGGGATGCGCGAAGAGGCTCGCTCCGCCCCTCGGCCGGATGATCGTCTCGTCGGTATTCTCCGCCGGAGAGCCGTGGCTCTCGTTCTGCGAAGCGTCGGGAGCATCGCGAGGGAGGCGTTTGAGCGCCGCGGACGACCAGACCAGCACCTCCCCGTCGACGATGCCGGTGCCGAGCGGGAGGGAGCCGACGGTCGCCTGCGCCACCGGCCCGGTCGCGAGATCGTCGCCGCCGATCACCAGCCCCGTCACGGAGCGGAATTCGGCGAGCACCCACGGCTGCACACCACCGGCCGAGAAGCGCCGGGAACCGCCCACCGAGAAGACGTCGACGACGGCGGTCCCCCGTACGACGGCGGTGACCACCACTTCGCCCGCCGCGTTGGGTTCACCCAGCTCGGCAACCGCGAACGACCGCACCGCATCCGTGCCGGTGAGAGGGAAGGCGCCGACGACGGATTCGATGGTCGCCAACTCCGACTCGGCCAGCCACCAGACGGTGTCGAGGATCTCGTCGGAGACCGTGCTCTCGAAAGCGGCGACGAACCGCCTGCCGGCGACGAGGAGCCAGTCGCGCGCACCGCTCGCCGGTGCGTACCTGGTGAAGCCGGGAGTCACCTCTCGATCCTCCCGCTTTCCTGTCGGCGTCGGCGCCCTGATCGGCCTGTGAGCCTCGATTCGGCCTAGGAGCCGATGTAACTCATGACGTGCTTGATCCGAGTGTAATCTTCGAAGCCGTACGCCGAGAGATCCTTGCCGTAGCCGGAGTGTTTGAATCCGCCGTGCGGCATCTCCGCGACGAGAGGGATGTGCGTGTTGATCCACACGCAGCCGAAGTCGAGATTCTTGGCCATCCGCATCGCAGTGGAGTGGTTCTGCGTCCACACCGACGAGGCGAGACCGTACTCCACACCGTTCGCGAAGCGGAGCGCCTCGGACTCGTCGCCGAACTTCTGCGCCGTGATGACCGGCCCGAAGATCTCGTTCTGCACGGCCTCGTCGTCCTGCACGAGATCGGCGACGATCGTCGCCTCGTGGAAGTATCCGCGGTCGCCCTGCCGGTGACCGCCGAGCGCGAGCGTCGCGTGGTCCGGCAGACGGTCGATGAAGCCCTCCACCCGGGAGAGCTGGGCTGCGCTGGAGAGGGCGCCGAAGAGGATGCCGTCCTCCGTCGGAGCTCCCGTCCTGGCGTTGTCACGGGCGTACTCGGCGAGCGCGGCCACGAACTCGTCGTGCACACCCTCCTGCACGAGCACCCGCGTCGCGGCGGTGCAGTCCTGGCCGGCATTGTAGAAGCCGGCATTGGCGATGCCCTCGGCCGCTGCCGCGATGTCCGCGTCGTTGAAGACGACGACGGGCGCCTTGCCGCCGAGCTCGAGGTGCACACGCTTGAGGTCGAGCGCCGCGGAGCCGGCCACCTCCATGCCCGCACGCACCGATCCCGTGATCGACACCATCTGCGGGATGCGGTCGGCGACCAGCGCCCGACCGGTGTCCCGGTTGCCGGTGACGACGTTGAACGCCCCCGGCGGGAAGAACTCGGAGGCGATCTCCGCCATCAGCAGCGACGACGACGGCGTCGAATCACTCGGCTTGAGGACCACCGTGTTGCCGGCGGCGAGAGCGGGGGCGATCTTCCAGATGGCCATCATCATCGGGTAGTTCCAGGGTGTCACCTGGCCGATCACGCCGATCGGCTCGCGACGCACGAACGACGTGTGGTCCTTCATGTACTCGCCCGCCGACTTGCCTTCGAGGTTGCGCGCAGCTCCCGCGAAGAACCGCACCTGGTCGACCATCACGTCGACCTCGTCGGGCACGACGCCCGCGCGCGGCTTGCCCGTGTTGCTGACCTCCACATCCGCCAGCTCCTCCGCCCGCTCTTCGAGTGCGTCGGCGAACCGGAGGAGCGCGAGCTGGCGCTCTCCGGGCGTGGTGTCCTTCCACGTCGCGAACGCGCCCGCTGCCGCGCGGTACGCATCCGCCACATCCGCTTCCGTCGAGACGGGTGTGGTGGCGATCACGTCCTCGGTCGCCGGGTCGATGATCTCCAGCCGCTCCGTCGCGGCCGACTCAACGTAGTCCCCGCCGACGAAGTTCTTCAGTTCCCGGATGCTCATGGCAGTCCCTTCCAGCTCTCGCGGTCTCCTGCAGTCTGTTGCGGGAGAAGCTACCCGATGTAGCTCATCACATGCTTGATACGGGTGTAGTCCTCGAACCCGTACATCGACAGATCCTTGCCGTATCCCGAGTGCTTGAAGCCGCCGTGCGGCATCTCGGCGACGATGGGGATGTGCGTGTTGATCCACACGCAGCCGAAGTCGAGGCCTTTGGCGAAGCGCATCGCCCGGCCGTGGTCCCTGGTCCACACCGACGAGGCCAGCCCGTACTGAACGTCGTTCGCCCAGCGCAGCGCTTCGGCCTCGTCGGTGAACTTCTGAACGGTCTGCACCGGTCCGAAGATCTCGTTCTGCACGGCCTCGTCGGTCTGGGTCAGCCCCGACACGATCGTCGCCTCGTAGAAGTAGCCACGATCGCCCTGGCGGTGACCGCCCAGTTCGACGGTGGCGTGGTCGGGGAGCCGGTCGACGAATCCGCTCACCTGGGCCAGCTGGCCGGCATTGTTCACCGGACCGAACAGGATGCCGTCCTCCCGCGGTCCGCCGGTGCGGGCGTTCGCCCGTGCGTACTCGGTCAGAGCCGCGACGAACTCGTCGTGCACCCCTTCCTGCACGAGCAGCCGGGTGGCGGCGGTGCAGTCCTGGCCGGCGTTGAAGTATCCGGCGGCGACGATGCCCTCGACGGCCGTCTCGATGTCGGCGTCGTCGAACACGATCACCGGCGCCTTTCCGCCGAGCTCGAGGTGCACGCGCTTGAGGTCGAGGGATGCTGCGCGAGCGACCTCCATCCCGGCCCGCACCGATCCCGTGATCGAGATCAGCTGCGGGATGGGGTCCTGGGTCATCGCCGCGCCGGTGGAACGGTCGCCGGTGATGACGTTGAGCACTCCCCGCGGCAGGAACTCGGCGGCGACCTCGGCGAGGAGCAACGTCGAGAGCGGGGTCGTGTCCGAGGGCTTGAGCACCGTGGTGTTCCCCGCGGCGAGCGCCGGGGCGAACTTCCACACGGCCATGTTGAGGGGGTAGTTCCACGGCGTCACCTGCCCGACCACGCCGATCGGCTCGCGACGGACGAACGAGGTGTGGTCTTTCAGGTACTCGCCCGCGGAGCGGCCTTCGAGGCTGCGGGCGGCTCCGGCGAAGAAGCGGATCTGGTCGACCGAGAGCAGGATCTCGTCGTCGACGAGTCTCGCGCGCGGCTTTCCGGTGTCTTGCGACTCGGCGTCGGCGAACTCCTCCGCACGCTTCTCCATGGCGTCGGCGATGCGGAACAGCGCGAGCTGACGTTCGGCGGGGGTGGTCTCGCCCCACACCTCGAAGGCGTTCCGGGCCGCGGTGTACGCCTCCGACACGTCCTCGCTCGTGGAGACCGGCGAGGTCGCATAGACCTCCTCCGTGGTCGGATCGACGAGCTGGAGGCGATCGGTCGCGCGCGAGTCGGAGAAGGCGCCGTCGACGAAATTGCGGAGTTCGCGCGTGGTCATGGCGGGAGTCTACTGATTTCGTCAGCAAAATGAACAGAAATGTGCGGATTCGCTTGCAGGAGGCCGTCTGCGCTGACACAATCGCTCCATGAGCACCCCTCGGGCCACGACCCCGGCCAAGCACGGGCAGATCGACGATGTGTCGAAGGCGATCATCGAGCAGCTCCAGGTCGACGGCCGCCGTTCGTACGCCGAGATCGGCAAGGCGGTCGGTCTGAGCGAAGCGGCCGTGCGGCAGCGCGTGCAGAAGCTGACCGAGTCCGGGGTGATGCAGATCGTCGCCGTCACCGACCCGATGCAGCTGGGCTTCTACCGTCAGGCCATGATCGGCGTGCGCGTGACAGGCGACACGCGAGCTGTGGCCGACAAGCTCGCCGCCATGTCGGCGGTCGACTACGTGGTCCTCACGGCGGGAAGCTTCGACATCCTCGCCGAGGTCGTCTGCGAGAACGACCTCGATCTGATCAACATGCTCAACTCCGAGATCCGGACGCTCGACGGCGTGCTGTCGACCGAGACGTTCGTGTACCTCAAACTCCACAAGCAGTTCTACAACTGGGGAACACGGTAGAAGATGACAACCACCACAGAAACGCCAGCAGTCGACGCCTCGGCGGCAGAAGCCGCCCTCCAGGCCAAAGCGAAGGACCATCTGTGGATGCACTTCGCGCGACAGTCCGTCATGGAAGACGGCCACGGCGTCCCCATCATCACCAAGGGCGTCGGTCACCACATCTGGGATTCTCAGGGCCGCAAGTACATCGACGGGCTGTCCGGGCTCTTCGTGGTCAACGCCGGCCACGGACGCAAGCGCCTCGCCGAGACGGCGGCCAAGCAGGCGGAGGAGCTGGCGTTCTTTCCGATCTGGTCGTACGCGCATCCGAATGCCATCGAACTCGCCGACCGCCTCGCCCACTATGCGCCGGGCGACCTGAACCGCGTCTTCTTCTCGACCGGCGGCGGTGAGGCGGTCGAGACCGCGTTCAAGCTCGCCAAGTACTACTGGAAGCTTCAGGGTCGTCCCACCAAGCACAAGGTGCTCTCCCGCGCCGTCGCCTACCACGGCACCCCGCAGGGCGCCCTGGCGATCACGGGCATCCCCGCCATGAAGGAGATGTTCGAGCCGCTGACCCCGGGTGGTTTCCGCGTACCGAACACCAACTTCTACCGCGCAGGAGAGATGGGCGCACCGGCGGACGACATCGAGGCCTTCGGCGTCTGGGCGGCCAACCGCATCGAGGAGATGATCCAGTTCGAAGGTCCCGAGACCGTCGCGGCGATCTTCCTCGAGCCCGTGCAGAACTCGGGCGGCTGCTTCCCGCCGCCTCCCGGATACTTCCAGCGCGTGCGCGAGATCTGCGACAAGTACGACGTGCTCATGGTGAGCGACGAGGTGATCTGCGCCTTCGGCCGCATCGGTCACATGTTCGCGTGCGACGAGTACGGCTACGTCCCCGACATGATCACCTGTGCCAAGGGCATGACCAGCGGGTACTCGCCCATCGGCGCCACGATCATCAGCGACAAGCTCTACGAACCGTTCAAGCACGGGAACACGTCGTTCTACCACGGCTACACCTTCGGCGGGCATCCCGTCTCAGCCGCGGTCGCGCTCGACAACCTCGACATCTTCGAGGAGGAGAAGCTGAACGAACGCGTTCGCGAGAACTCTCCCCTGTTCCGGGCCGAGCTGGAGAAGCTGCTGGCGCTTCCGATCGTCGGCGACGTGCGCGGCGACGGCTACTTCTTCGGCATCGAGCTGGTCAAGGACAAGGCCACCAAGGAGACGTTCGACGACGACGAGTCCGAGCGCCTGCTGCGCGGCTTCCTCTCGAAGGCTCTGTTCGAGGCCGGCCTGTACTGCCGCGCCGACGACCGCGGCGACCCCGTCGTGCAGCTCGCTCCTCCGCTCACCGTCGGCCCCGCGGAGTTCACGGAGATCCGCCAGATCCTCGAATCCGTGCTCACCGAGGCGTCCAATCACCTCTGACGACCGTCGACTTCACCGTGAGTGACACACAGACCGGGTTCTGGTTCGACTCGATCCGAGCGGCGGAGCACGGGTTCCCCCTGCGCCCCGGTCTCGACGGCGACCTCCACGTCGACGTCGCGATCGTCGGCGCGGGGCTCACCGGCCTGTGGACCGCGTACTACCTGCAGGAGCGCGACCCCGCCCTGCGCATCGCCCTGCTCGAGAAGGAGGTGGCCGGTTTCGGCGCCTCCGGTCGCAACGGCGGGTGGTGCTCGGCCCTGTTCCCGAAATCGGGTCGCGCCCTCGAGGCCCGCTACGGCTTCGACGCTGCGGTCGCCCAGCGCCGGGCCATGGTGGACACGGTCGGCGAGGTCGGCAGGGTCACCGCGGCCGAGGGCATCGACTGCGACTTCGTGCGCGGCGGAACGGTTACCTTCGCCCGCACCCGGGTGCAACTCGGCGCCGCGCGCGACGAGTTCGCCGAGTCCGAGCGCTACGGCGTCGACGATGTCTCCCTACTGGGAACCGAGACCGTGCACTCGCGGTTCGGGGTTCCGGATGCGGTCGCCGCCACATTCACGCCGGCCTGCGCCCGCGTGCATCCGGCCAAGCTGGTGCGCGGTCTCGCGCGTGTGGTCGAGCGCCGTGGAGCCACGATCTACGAGGACACGGAGGTGCTGTCCTGGCGCGACGGCACAGTGTCCGCCGTGTCCGGCGGTACCGCGCGAACCGTGCACGCCGGCACCGTCGTGAACGCGACCGAGGGGTACGGCTCGGCCATCGGCCAGGTCGGCCGGCGCATCCTGCCGATCTACTCGCTCATGATCGCCACGGAGCCCCTCAGCGACGAGACCTGGGAGGGCATCGGCATCGAGCACGGCCAGACGTTCGCCGACTTCCGCCATCTGATCATCTACGGGCAGCGCACCGCCGACAACCGGATCGCATTCGGCGGCCGCGGAGCCTTCTACCACCTGAACAGTGCCATCCGGCCCGGCTACGAGAACGACGCCCGGGTGAGCGAGCACCTGCGGCACGCCCTCGTCGATCTCTTCCCGGCGGCGGCAGGCGCCCGGATCACCCACCACTGGGGAGGGCCGCTGGGAATCCCGCGCGACTGGCACGCGAGCGTCGGCGTCGACACCGCGCGCCGCGAGGCCTGGGCGGGCGGCTACGTCGGCGACGGGCTGAGCACGACCAACCTCGCCGGCCGCACGCTCGCCGACCTGCTCACCGGGACGAGCACACCGCTCACCCGGCTCCCGTGGGTCGGCCACCGTTCACCGCGCTGGGAGCCGGAGCCGCTGCGCTTCGCCGGCGCGAATGCGGGACTCGTCGGCATGCAGTTCGCCGACGTCGAGGAGCGCGTGACCGGACGCCCGTCGGTCATCGCCCGCCTGCTCGGCCCGCTCACCGGCCACTGACACCCGGCACAAGGCACGCGACGAGGGGTCGGAACACGCCGTCTCGCCATCGGGCGGGACGGCGCGTTGCGACCCCTCGTGCGGTCGCGAGGGGCGCTACGACTCGTCGGCGACCGGCGCAGCGAACTGGGCGTTGTACAGCGTGTAGTACGCACCGCCGGCGGCGAGCAGTTCGGCATGGGTGCCCTGTTCGACGATCCGGCCCGACTCCATGACCAGGATGAGGTCCGCATCCCGAATCGTCGAGAGACGGTGCGCGATCACGAAACTCGTGCGATCCGTGCGCAGCGCCGCCATCGCCTTCTGCACCAGCACCTCGGTGCGGGTGTCGACCGAGCTCGTCGCCTCGTCGAGGATGAGCACGCTCGGCCGGGCGAGGAAGGCCCGCGCGATCGTCAGCAGTTGCTTCTCGCCGGCGGAGACGTTGCCGCCTTCGTCGTCGAGCACCGTGTCGTAGCCGTCGGGCAGCGAGTGCACGAACCGGTCGACGTAGGTGGCGCGAGCAGCGTCGAGGATCTCCTCCTCGGTCGCATCCGGCCGCCCGTAGGCGATGTTCTCGCGGATCGTCCCGTTGAACAGCCAGGTGTCCTGCAGCACCATGCCCATCCGGCCGCGCAGATCGCGGCGGGTCATCGAGGCGATGTCGACACCGTCGAGCGTGATGCGGCCGGAATCGAGTTCGTAGAAGCGCATCATCAGATTGACGAGAGTGGTCTTGCCCGCACCGGTCGGCCCCACGATCGCGACCGTCTGACCCGGCTGAGCCACCAGCGAGAGGTCCTCGATCAGGGGCTTGTCCTCGACGTACCGGAACGACACGTCCTCGAACTCCAGGCGACCCATGGTTCCCTGCGGGCTGTGCGGCTGCGCCGGATCCGGTGACTGCTCGTCCGCATCCAGCAGCTCGAACACCCGCTCCGACGAGGCGACTCCCGACTGCAGCAGGTTGGCCATCGAGCCCAGCTGAGTGAGCGGCTGGGTGAACTGACGCGAGTACTGGATGAACGCGGTCACGTCACCGAGCTGCATCGCACCGCTCGCCACCTGCAGGCCACCGGCCACGGCGATCACGACGTACATGAGGTTTCCGACGAACATCATCGCGGGCATGATGATCCCGGAGATGAACTGAGCCCCGAAGCTCGCCTCGTACATCTCGTCGTTCTTCCGCCGGAACTGCTCCTCGACCTCGCGGTGACGGCCGAACACCTTCACCAGAGCGTGACCGGTGAACGCCTCCTCGATCTGACCATTGAGCTCGCCGGTGTTCTTCCACTGCGCGACGAACAGCTTCTGCGAGCGTTTCGCGATGATCATGGTGATCAGCAGCGTCAACGGAATGGTGACCAGCGCGATCACTGCGAGCAGCGGCGAGATGACGAACATCAGCACGACCACGCCGATGACCGTGAGCAGCGACGTGAGCAGCTGGCTCATCGTCTGCTGAAGGGTCTGCGAGATGTTGTCGATGTCGTTCGTCACGCGGCTGAGCAGCTCGCCGCGCTGCATCCCGTCGAAGTACTTGAGGGGCAGTCGGTTGATCTTCGCCTCGACCTCCTCGCGCAGGCGGTAGACCGTGCGCTGGGTGATGCCGTTGAGCACGTAGGCCTGCAGATAGCTGAACACCGACGAGAGCACGTACAGGACGAGCACCCACATGAGCACCATCCCGACCGCGGTGAAGTCGATTCCGGCACCCGGCGTGAAGGTCGTTCCGCTCAGCAGGTCGGCGAACTGGGTCTGGTTCGCCGCCCGCAAACCAGCGATGACCTGTTCCTGCGTCATGCCCTTCGGAAACTGCAGCGAGAGCGCCCCGGCGAAGACCAGGTTGATCGCGTTGCCGAGCAGCTTCGGCCCCAGCACGGCGAACAGCACGCTCACCACGGCGAGCAGCGTAACGAACACCATGCCCCAGGCTTCGGGACGCAGCCGGCCGGCCAGCCGCTTCGCCGACGGACCGAAGTTCATCGACTTCTCGACCGGTCCCTGCATGCCGCCGAACGGACCTCCTCCTCCCCCGGGGCCACGCCTCGCGGGCGGACGGACGGGCGTTTCCTGCTCGGTCTCGGTGTCGCTCATGCTGCTTCCTCTGCGGTGAGCTGGGACGAGACGATCTCTGCGTACGTCTCGTTCGTCTGAAGGAGTTCATCGTGCGTGCCCCGGCCGACCACCCGGCCGTCGTCGAGCACGATGATCTGGTCGGCGTCGACGATGGTCGACACGCGCTGGGCGACGACGATCATCGTGGCGTCGGAGACGTCGCGGGCGAGGGCGGCGCGCAGACGCGCATCCGTCGCGGTGTCCAGCGCCGAGAACGAGTCGTCGAACACATAGATCTCGGGACGCTTGACCAGCGCTCTGGCGATCGCCAGCCGCTGACGCTGACCGCCGGAGACGTTCGTGCCGCCCTGCGCGATCGGAGCGTCGAGCTGCTCGGCCATCTGCTCGACGAAGTCTTTCGCCTGAGCGACCTCGAGCGCATGCCAGAGCTCATCGTCCGTGGCGTCGGGCTTGCCGTAGCGCAGGTTGCTGGCCACGGTTCCCGAGAACAGGTACGGCTTCTGCGGCACGAGCCCGATGCGCGACCAGAGGAGGTCGGGGTCGAGTTCGGCGACGTCGACGCCGTCCACCAGCACGATGCCGCTCGTGGCGTCGAAGAGTCGTGGGATGAGGTTCACGAGGGTCGTCTTGCCGGCACCCGTGCTCCCGATGATCGCCGTCGTCTTGCCGGTCTCGGCCAGCAGGGTCACGTCGCTCAGCACCGGCTGCTCGGCTCCCGGATACGAGAAGCCGACATCCACGAACTCGAGGGTTCCCCGGCCTTCGAGGGTCGTGATGGGGTTCTCGACCGCTCGCACCGACGATTCGGTGCCGAGGACCTCGGAGATGCGGTCGGCGCACACAGCGGCGCGTGGGACCAGGACCGCCATGAACGTGGCCATCATGACCGCCATCAGGATCTGCATGAGGTACTGCAGGAACGCGGTGAGGGTTCCGATCTGCATCGAGCCGTCCTGGATGCGGAACCCGCCGAACCAGATCACCGCGACGCTCGACACGTTGAGCACGAGCATGACGATCGGGAACATCAGCGCGAACAGGCGCCCCGCCATCAGCGCGGTCTCGGTCACGGCCTCGTTGGCGCCCTTGAACCGGTCGGTCTCGATGTCCTCGCGCACGAACGCACGAACCACGCGGATGCCGGTGAGCTGCTCGCGAAGAACCCGGTTGACCCGGTCGATGCGCTCCTGCATCTTGCGGAACAGCGGAACCATCCGGGAGATGATCAGGCCGACCGCCACGAGCAGGATGGGAACGCTGACCGCGATCAGCCACGAGAGCTGGATGTCCTGCTGAATCGCCAGGATGATGCCGCCGACCGCGAGGATGGGCGCCGACACGAGCAGCGTGCAGGTCATCAGCACGAGCATCTGCACCTGCTGCACGTCGTTCGTGTTGCGCGTGATCAGCGAGGGAGCGCCGAACTTCGACACCTCTCGCTCGGAGAACTCTCCGACCTTGTGGAAGATCGCGCCGCGCAGGTCACGGCCGACGCGCATGGCGACCTTGGCCCCGAAATAGACGGCTGTGATCGAGCACGCCACCTGCAGCAGCGTCACCCCGAGCATCTCGGCGCCGACCATGATGATGTAGGCGGTGTCGCCCTTCGCGATGCCGTTGTCGGTGATGTCGGCGTTCAGCGTCGGCAGCCACAGCGAGAGCAGCGATTGCGCGAGCTGGAAGATGATCACCCCCGTCAGGAGCGGCCAGTGCGGCCGCAAGAACTGGCCGAGCAATTTGAGCAGCATGGGGTCTCCTAGAGTGCGGTGGTCGGGGATGCCGGGGTCGGGCGTGCCGTGGGCCGGGACGCTGTGGCCGCCGGCGGCGTGAGGTCGAGATCGTCGGGGGTGTCTCCGGCGATCCCGAAGAGGACGATCCGGGTCAGCTCGTCGATGCTGAACTCGACCCCCTCGTTGAGAGCGGGGAACGCGCTGGCAAAACTGATCAGGCGCAGAATGTAGCCGATCCGTTCGGCCGACCAGTTGAGCCGTTGCATGTCCGGCTCCAGGATGCGCGCGATGATCTCCACGAACTGCTGGCGTTCCTGCGGGATCGGCGGCCGCTGGGGGCCGATGGTCGCCATCAGGCGCATGACGAGCAGGAAGCGCTCGCGAAGCAGGTACATGATCGCGCGTACCTTGTGCTCGATCGGCAACCCGGGGTCGATCGAGCGAAGAGCGTTGCGGAGAGGCTCGGGATCGAGGTACTTCTCGATCGCCGCCTGCAGGAGGGTCTCTTTGTCGCCGAAGGCGCGGAAGATCGTGCCCTCGGCGATGCAGGCGGCCTCGGCGATCTGTTTCGACGTCACAGCCCGACCGTGCTCGATGAGCAGCGGGATGACGGCGTCGATGATCATCGCCTGTCGTTCCTCGACCGAGAGCGCCTGGGCTCTCCGGCCGGGCGCTGGTCTGTCCTGGCTCTCCACGTCGGCGAGCCTAGCCGGAGTGAGCGCTCACTCACAAGCACGGGCCCGTTCGCCGACAGCGAACGGGCCCGGTCGTCTTCCGCCGGTCAGGCGGCGGGTTCCTCCGTGAACAGGGCGGTGATCACGGCGATGTCCTCCGGCGTCGCACGCCAGGCGGTCGCGGCCGCTGTGTTCTGCACAATCTGCTCGGGTTTCGTCGCTCCGGCGATCACACTGGTGAGTCCCGGCTGGGCGAGCAGCCACGCGAAGGTCGCCTCCAGCATCGTGACTCCGCGCTCATCGCAGAACGCCTGGTACTTCTCGATGACGTCCCACGGCGCGTTGTCGACGAGGTGCTTGCGGATCATCATGATGCGGCTGTCGGCCGGTCCGCCCTGGCGGGTGAACTTGCCGGTGAAGAGACCGTTGTAGAGCGGGAAGAACGGGAGGAAGCCGAGTCCGTACTGGTTGACGGCGGGCAGCACCTCCTTCTCGGCATCGCGCACGAGCAGGCTGTACTCGTTCTGCGACGAGATGAACTTGGGGTGGCCGTTCAGTTGAGCCGTGAACTCCGCCTCGGCGATCTGCCAGCCGGCCAGGTTCGAGTGGCCGATGTACCGGATCTTGCCCTCGGTGATCAGGTCGTCGAGAGTCTCGAGGGTCTCCTCGATCGGCGTGATCGGGTCGGGCCGGTGCAGCTGGTAGAGGTCGATCCAGTCGGTCTGCAGCCGACGCAGCGACGATTCGACGGCGAGCCGGATGTAGCGGCGAGAAGCGCGAACGCCCCAGTCGGGCCCGTTGGCGCCGGCCATGTCCATGCCGAACTTCGTGGCGAGCACGATCTTCTCGCGCTTGCCGCCGCGGAGCGAGTTGCCCATCAGCGTCTCGGAGAGGCCGCGCTCGGCGCCGTAGATGTCGGCCGTGTCGAAGAAGGTCACGCCGGCTTCGATGGCCGCATCGATCACCGCATCCGTTCCTTCCTGGCTCTCGGATGCGGTGCCCTCGCGTCCGAAGTTGTTGCAGCCGAGTCCGATGGTCGAGACGATGAGGCCCGAGTTTCCGAGTGTGCGATAGTCGATTTCTGCCATGCGTCGAGTCTATTTGCACTGGTTCACGCTCCTCCCCAACCGAGGGTCCGGAGGGGTTGTCCCCAATGTCCGATTTCCGCGAGTGGCCGTCGGTGGCAGCCCCTAGAGTCGAGTCATGAGCACTTCCTTTGCCTATCTCACACGCATGAGCAGCCCGATCGGGCGGCTCGAAATCACCAGCGACGGCCAGGCCATCACTTCTCTCTCGATCGAGCGCGGCGGCCACCTCCCGCTCGAAGAACATCCCGAGCGCAGCACCGCGGTGCTCGACCTCGCGGTCCAGCAGCTCACCGAGTACTTCGCCGGGGACCGCGAGAACTTCGAGGTGCCGGTCAACCCGACCGGTACGGAGTTCCAGCGCGCCGTCTGGCAGCGCCTGTCCGAACTCGAATACGGCCAGTTCCTGTCGTACGGCGAACTCGGGGCCGAGATCGGCCGCCCCGGCTCCGGTCGGGCGATCGGCGGCGCGGTCGGCGCCAATCCGATCCCGATCCTCATCGGCTGCCACCGCGTTCTGGCCTCGAACGGCAAGATCACGGGGTACAGCGGTGGCGAGGGCGTTCCCACCAAGCTGTGGCTGCTCACCCACGAGGGGATCATGCTGGCCGCATGAGCGAAGCAGTCATCGCCGGAGAAGACGGTTTGGTCCGATGCTCGTGGTCTGCAGCCGACCCCGACTATCGGCGCTACCACGACGACGAATGGGGAACCGAGCAGCGCGACCCCCGAGCCCTCTACGAGAAGCTCTGCCTCGAAGGGTTCCAAGCGGGGCTCTCCTGGATCACGATCCTGCGCCGGCGACCGGCCTTTCGCGAGGTGTTCCACAATTTCGAGGTCGCCGAGGTCGCGGCCATGCACGAGACCGACGTCGAACGCCTGCTCCAGGATGCGCGGATCATTCGCCACCGAGGCAAAATCGAGGCGACGATCTCGAACGCACGCGCCGTGCTCGCACTCGATGGCAGCCTCACCGACCTGATGTGGAGTTTCGCACCCGAGCCCGGTCAGCTCCCGCGGCCGCAGGCCTGGGGCGATGTGCCCGCCGTGACCGCCGAATCCACCGCGCTCAGCAAGGAGCTCCGCAAACGCGGTTTCAAATTCGTCGGCCCGACCACGATGTACGCGCTCATGCAGTCGACCGGCATGGTCGACGACCATTTCGTCGGCTGCTTCCGCGCGGCCTGAGAGGTGAGCGATCCGCCCTCCCGCGGGGCAGCAAGGGTCGGGCCGACGACGGCACTCGGTTCTCGCGTTCGGATTCTCGCTCGTGAGGCCTGGTCCGCACGTGCCCGACCGCAGGGCGGAATTGTGTGACCTCACGAATCCGAACGTTCGAGGTCGGCGTGAGGGGATCACGCCGGGTTACCGTAACGTCGGCCCGACAGATTCGGCGGGGAAGGGCATTCGCGACATTGCGAGCGCCAACCCACCTCGGCTGCTTGCTCCTCCTCCTGCTCGCATTGCCCGATGCGAAGCTGTGATTGAGCTTCACCTTACTATGAGTTTATCTCAGTTTCCTCAGGTCCACCACTGATTTGCGCAACAGATTGCGTAGATGCAGTAATTTCTGGGGAACCGGCTCGCCGTGGGCATCGTTCGCAGGATCCGCGCCCGCATCGCGCGACGGGCTAGCGGAGAACTGCCATCAGCTTCCCGGGCTCCCCCGCGACCTCGGGGACGACGAGCTCGAGCTCACCGCCGTCTGCAGCGACGCTGAGGTCGTAACCCTCATCACGCGCCCAGTCGAGCAGTTCGTCGGTCGTCGCGAAGTCGACCCCGGCTTCGATGATCGCCCGGGTAAAGAGACCCTTCGCCTGCTTGTTGAAGTGATTCAGTGCGCGCACATTGCCGCTCGCATCCCGGGCGAGCACGCGAATGTAGTGCACGTGATCCCGCGCCGGCGTGGGGCCGAGCGCCGCGTAGCCTTCCGACCGCAGGTCGAGGATGAGCCCAACGCGATCGGCCAGTACCTGTGCGACCGCGGGCGCCCACTGCTTCTTCAGGGTCGGCACACCCGCGGCGAGCGAGAGACGCGAGTCGAACGAGAGCCGATACGCGGGAATGTCGTCACCCGCGGCGACGAGGCCGAGCAGTGCGGAATGGACGGCGACGTTCTCGTTGGCGAACGCGCGCTGACCGGCGGAGAGCGCGGGCGCATCCAGTGCGTCGTAGAGCACACCGGTGTACCGCTCAAGCGCCGCCATCGTCGGAGCCTTCGAGATCGCACGGTTGCGGTCGACCTCGCCGGCCTGCTTCGGCCCCAGCTTGAGCGCCCGGATGCTCGCCTCCCGGTTGCGGGAGAGCGCAGCGACCGCGCGCAGCACCGATCGCCGAACCGGCGTCAACTGCCCGAAGGACAGTGTGCCGAGCGCGAGTGGGTCTCCTGCGCCGCCGTCCCGCTTGGTCTCGGAGGGCGGAAGGAGGATGAGCACGCTAGCCCTCCAGGAAGGCCAGTGCGATCTCGACGTTCTCGCCGAGCGGGGCGACGGTGTCGATGGTGACGCGCGGCATCGCCGCACACGCACCCTTCCACTCCGTGTACTCCTCGATGCTCTGCTCGACGGCATACGCGCTGAGCAGCGGGCTTCGCTTGGCCAGTCGCGCCTTGTGCAGCTCGTCATCGGAGCAGACGACCTCGATAACCCGGAGCTTGACATCGGCTCGCTCGGCGAGGTCGCGCCATTGCAGGCGCGCGGGCTCCACGGCGTTGACCGCGTCCACGATCACCGAGTGGCCCGCGAGCAGCACCTGCTCGGCCATCGTCTCGGCGACGAGGTACGCGGCCAGCCCGGTCGGCTGGTCGGACTCGATGCCAGCCCGCAGAATCGAGGCCTCGATCGGATCGACCGAAACGGTGGTCGCGCCGAGGCGTGCGCCGATGATCTCGGCGAGGGTGGACTTGCCCGACCCGGGCAGTCCGGCCATCGCGATCAGAACGGGAACACGAACATCCCCGAACTGCCGGTCGATCGGTGCCTGCTCAGCCAAACTCAGACCAGCTCCGCCTGACGGGCCACGATGGTGACCGTATTGTTCTCGACCGAGAGGAACCCGTCGTCGGCCTGGGCGCGGATGGACTCCGAGCCATTGACCGTGACGCGCACCTCGCCCGAGGCGAGGATGGCCAGCAGCGGCTCGTGGCCGGGGAGGATACCGATCTCACCCTCGACCGTCTTCGCGACGACCATGCTCGCCTCGCCCGACCACACTTCGTGGTCGGCGGCGACGACGCTGACGTTGAGAACAGCCATCGTCAGCCGTTCTCCTTCTGGATCTGAGCCCACTTCTCTTCGACGTCGGAGATCGAACCGACGTTGAAGAACGCCTGCTCGGCCACGTGGTCGTACTCGCCCTTGGCGATCGCGTCGAACGACTCGATGGTGTCTTTGAGGGGAACGGTCGAACCCTCGACGCCGGTGAACTTCTTGGCCATGTAGGTGTTCTGCGAGAGGAACTGCTGGATGCGGCGCGCACGCGACACCGTGATCTTGTCCTCTTCGGAGAGCTCGTCGACACCGAGGATGGCGATGATCTCCTGCAGCTCCTTGTTCTTCTGGAGGATCTGCTTGACGGTGGTCGCCACGCGGTAGTGGTCCTCGCCCAGGTAACGCGGGTCGAGGATGCGGCTGGTCGAGGTCAGCGGGTCGACGGCCGGGTACAGGCCCTTCGACGCGATCTCACGCGACAGCTCGGTGGTGGCGTCGAGGTGGGCGAAGGTGGTCGCCGGCGCCGGGTCGGTGTAGTCGTCGGCGGGAACGTAGATCGCCTGCAGCGAGGTGATCGAGTGTCCACGGGTCGAGGTGATGCGCTCCTGCAGAACGCCCATCTCGTCGGCGAGGTTCGGCTGATAGCCCACGGCGGACGGCATGCGGCCGAGAAGGGTCGACACCTCGGAGCCGGCCTGGGTGAACCGGAAGATGTTGTCGATGAAGAGCAGCACGTCCTGCTTCTGAACATCGCGGAAGTACTCCGCCATGGTCAGCGCCGACAGGGCGACGCGAAGACGCGTTCCCGGCGGCTCGTCCATCTGGCCGAAGACGAGCGCGGTCTTGTCGAAGACGCCCGCCTCCTCCATCTCGTGGATGAGGTCGTTGCCCTCACGGGTGCGCTCACCGACACCGGCGAACACCGACACACCACCGTGGTCCTGGGCAACGCGCTGGATCATCTCCTGGATGAGCACGGTCTTGCCGACGCCGGCACCTCCGAAGAGGCCGATCTTTCCACCCTGCACGTAGGGGGTGAGCAGGTCGATGACCTTGATGCCGGTCTCGAACAGCTGGGTCTTCGACTCGAGCTGGTCGAACTTCGGGGGCTCGCGGTGGATGCCCCAGCGCTCGGTGATCTCGACCTTCTCGCCGGGCTCGAGGTTGAGGATGTCGCCGGTGACGTTGAAGACCTTGCCCTTGGTCACGTCTCCGACGGGAACCGTGATGGGGCCGCCGGTGTCGCGCACCTCTCCGCCACGGACCAGGCCGTCGGTCGGCTTCAGCGCGATGGCGCGGACCAGGTCGTCACCGAGGTGCTGGGCGACCTCGAGGGTGATCTCGGTCGACTGCTCACCGATCGTGATGGTGGTCTTGAGTGCGTTGTAGATTCCCGGGATCGAGTCGTGGGGGAACTCGATGTCCACGACCGGGCCGGTGACGCGGGCGATACGCCCCACGCCGGCCGGCTGCGCGGTCGAAGCCTGGGCTTCGGCGGTTGCGGTAGTCATGTGTCTTCTCTTCTCGTTCTACGTAAACGTATGTCGTCCGGGTCAGTCGGTGGTAGCGAGTGCGTCCGCACCGCCGACGATCTCGGAAATCTGCTGGGTGATCTCGGATTGGCGAGCGTTGTTCGCCAGGCGGGTGTAGTCGGTGATGAGCTTGTCGGCGTTGTCGCTCGCCGCCTTCATCGCCTTCTGCGTGGCGGCGTGCTTCGAAGCAGCCGACTGCAGCATCGCGTTGAAGATCCGGCTTTCGATGTACACGGGGAGCAGCGAGTCGAGGACCGTCTCGACATCCGGCTCGAACTCGTACAGCGGCAGGACCTTGTTGTCCTCCGGCTCCTCGACGCCCTCGACGACCTCGAGCGGGAGGAGGCGGATGACCTGGGGCTCCTGCACGAGCATGCTGACGAAGCGGTTGTAGATCACGTGGATCTCGTCGACTCCGCCGTCCGAGGCGTCCCGGAGGAAGGATTCGAGGATCGCGTCACCGATCTCCTTCGCCTGTGCGAACTCCGGAGCGTCCGTTCCACCTGTCCACACTCGCTCGAAGCCGCGGCGGCGGAAGCTGAAGTACGAGCTCGCCTTGCGTCCGACGAGGAAGTAGACGACATCCTTGCCCTGGCTGCGGAGCAGCTCGGCGAGACGCTCCGATTCCTTGAGCACGTTCGAGTTGAACGCGCCGGCCAGACCACGGTCGGACGTGAAGATGACGATCGCTGCGCGCTCGATCTTCTCCGGCTCGGTGGTCAGAACGTGCTCGACGTTCGAGTACGTCGCAACCGCCGACACCGCGCGCGTGATCGCGCGGGCGTACGGGGTGGATGCAGCGACTCGCGCCTGCGCTTTCTGAATGCGTGAGGCGGAGATCAGCTCCATGGCCCGAGTGATCTTCTTGGTCGTCTGGGCAGACCTGATCTTCTGCCGGTAGACCCGAAGTTGCGCTCCCATGTGTCTCCTACGTACCTATCTGCTCGTGCGTCGCGCTCAGCGCTTCGCCTTGACGATCTGCTCCTGGTTGACGTCTTCCTGGGCGATCGCTTCGAACTCTTCGCGGCCGACCGAGGCGAGCGGCTTGCCCTCGCCGGTCTGGAACTCGAGCTTGAACTTCTCGACGTCGGCCTCCAGCTTCTCGACGGTCTCGTCGGAGAGCACGTTGGTCTCCCGCAGCACGTCGAGAACGTCGGAGTTGCGGCGCAGGTAGTCGAGAAGCTCACCCTCGAAACGCAGGATGTCTTCGACCGGGACCTCGTCGAGCTTGCCGTTGGTGCCGGCCCAGATCGAGACGACCTGCTCCTCCACGGGGAACGGCGAGTACTGCGGCTGCTTGAGGAGCTCGGTGAGGCGTGCGCCTCGGGCGAGCTGGCGACGGCTGGCCTGGTCGAGGTCGGAGGCGAACATCGCGAACGCCTCGAGCGAGCGGTACTGCGCCAGCTCGAGCTTGAGCGTTCCCGAGACCTTCTTGATGGACTTGACCTGGGCGTCACCGCCGACTCGGGAGACCGAGATGCCCACGTCGACCGCCGGACGCTGGTTGGCGTTGAAGAGGTCGGACTGGAGGAAGATCTGGCCGTCGGTGATCGAGATCACGTTGGTCGGGATGTACGCGGAGACGTCGTTCGCCTTGGTCTCGATGATCGGCAGACCGGTCATCGAGCCGGCGCCCAGCTCGTCGGAGAGCTTCGCGCAACGCTCCAGCAGGCGGGAGTGCAGGTAGAAGACGTCGCCGGGGTACGCTTCGCGTCCCGGCGGGCGGCGCAGCAGAAGCGACACGGCGCGGTAGGCCTCGGCCTGCTTCGACAAGTCGTCGAAGATGATGAGGACGTGCTTGCCTGCGTACATCCAGTGCTGGCCGATGGCCGAACCGGTGTACGGAGCCAGGTACTTGAAGCCGGCGGGGTCGGAGGCGGGAGCCGCGACGATGGTGGTGTACTCCATCGCGCCGGCGTCTTCGAGCGCGCCCTTCACCGAGGCGATGGTCGAGCCCTTCTGGCCGATGGCGACATAGATGCAGCGCACCTGCTTGTTCTCGTCGCCGGACTCCCAGTTGGCCTTCTGGTTGATGATCGTGTCGATCGCGATGGCCGTCTTGCCGGTCTGGCGGTCACCGATGATCAGCTGACGCTGGCCACGGCCGACGGGGATCATGGCGTCGATCGCCTTGATGCCGGTCTGCAGCGGCTCGTGCACGCTCTTGCGCTGCATCACGCCGGGCGCCTGGAGCTCGAGCTCGCGACGGCCTTCGGAGGCGACCTCGCCGAGCCCGTCCATCGGGTTGCCGAGCGGGTCGACGACACGGCCGAGGTAGCCGTCGCCGACGGGCACCGAGAGGACCTCGCCGGTGCGGGTCACCTCCATGCCTTCGACGATGCCGTCGAACTCGCCGAGGATGACGACGCCGATCTCGTTCTCGTCGAGGTTCTGGGCGAGGCCTGCGACACCGTTGGAGAAGCGGATGAGCTCGTTCGCCATGACGCCGGGGAGACCCTCGACGTGCGCGATACCGTCGGACGCGTCGATGACGTGACCGATCTCGGTGGTGTCTGCCTTGCCCGGCTCGTAGTTGGTGACGAAGTCTTTCAGCGCGTTCCGAATCTCATCGGGGCTGATCGTTAGTTCTGCCATCGTTGTTCCCTATTCTGTGCGGGACTTGGATGTCCCTCAGTGCCTGTGTGCGGCGGCGACCTGTCGGTCAGCCCGCCAACTGAAGTCGTAGTTCGTGGATGCGTGAAGCGATGCTGCCGTCGATCACGTCGTCGCCGATCTGCACCCGCACTCCGCCGAGGATGCTGGGGTCGACGATCTGGTTGATCTTCAGTTGCTTGCCGTACTTGGTCGAGAGCACCCCGCGCAGACGCTCCTGCTGTTCCGCGGGGAGCGCCTTGGCCGTGTAGACCGTGGCGATGGTGAGATCGCTCTGGTCAGCGACCGTGCGCGCTGCTTCGCGCAGGGCCTCGCGGATGCTGCGGCCCCGGGACTGAACAACCAGCTGGCGCACGATGGCCACGGTCTGCTTCGAGAAGCGGCCCGCCAGAAGCCGGTCGACCAGGGCGCCCTTGGCATCCGGATCGGCGAGTTTGCTGCGCAGCGCGAGTTCGAGGTCGGCATTGGACGTCACGGCGGTGCCGAACGTGAACAGTTCGGAGGCGATGTCGACGTCTTTCGGCGCCGACTGGGCGATGGCCCGGATGCCGAGCTCCTCGATCGCGCCGAGCAGGTCTCTGGGCTTCGACCAGCGCTCGCGCGCGACGACCATCAGCACGTCGACCGACGTGATGGAGAGCTGAGGACCGAACACGCGACGGACGAGCTCGGCCTTGCCCGCGGGGTCGGCGGATGGATCGCTGACGACTGCGCGGAGCTGGGCGGAGTCGGCGAGGACCCTGGACGCTGCGAACAGGTCTTCAGCCGTCGCCAGATCGGCCTTGGTCCCCAGGCCGGCGAGAGCCGACACGGACCGGGCCAATGCTTCTCTGGTGGCGCTTCCCATTACTTGCTCGACCCTGCCTTCTCGCTGGCCTCGAGGTCGGCCAGGAACCGGTCGACGATGGCCTGAGACCTCTTGTCTTCGTTGAGCGCCTCACCGACGACACCCGACGCCAGGTCGAGTGCGAGCGAGCCGACGTCGTTGCGCAGCGATACGAGCGCCGACTGGCGCTCCGCCTCGATCTGCGCCTGAGCGTTCGCGGAGATGCGAGCGGCCTCGGTCGACGCGTTCTCCTTGGCCTCGGCGACGATGCGCTGACCGTCGGTACGTGCCTGCTCGCGGATCTTCGCCGCTTCGCTGCGCGCGTCGGCGAGCTGGGCGGTGTACTCCTCGAGAAGAGCCTCCGCCTTGTGCTGCGCCTCGTCGGCCTTCGCGATGTTTCCTTCGATCGCTTCTGCACGCTCATCCAGAAGCTTCTTCATGCGCGGAAGAACGAGCTTCCAGAAGAAGAACAGGATGATGACGAAGCAGATCAGCGAACCGACGATGTCGTACCACTCGGGGATGAGCGGATTGTGCGCTTCAGTTGCAGCCTTCACCACGGAGTGGATCATGCTTCCTCCTTGCTGAGTGAGAAAAGAGGACTTAGACGAAGATGAAGTAGGTCGCGATACCGATGAACGCCAGCGCCTCGGTGAAGGCGATACCGATGTACATCAGGACCTGGAGGCGACCGGCCAGCTCGGGCTGGCGGGCAACACCCTCGATGGTCTTGCCGACCACGATGCCGACGCCGATGGCGGGGCCGATGGCCGCGAGGCCGTATCCGACGGTGGCAATGTTGCCGTTGATAGCAGCGATGTCCACGTTATGTGTTTCCTTCCGTGATGGCGATCAGCGCGGGCGCGCGGAGCGTTGTTAGTGTTCCTCGGCGACCGCGAGCTGAATGTAGACAGCGGTCAGCAGTGCGAAGACGTAGGCCTGGAGGACTGCGACCAGGATCTCGAACAGGGTGAATGCGAAGCCGAAGGCGAAGGTGCCGATTCCGAAGAGCGACCACCAGCTTCCGGCCGTGAAGAAGAAGAACGCGGTCGCGCTGAAGAAGAGCACGAGCAGGAGGTGCCCGACGACCATGTTCATCAGGAGTCGGAGCGTCAGGGTGATCGGGCGCAGGATGAACGTCGAGATGAACTCGATCGGGGTCACGATGATGTAGAGCGCCTTGGGGACACCGGGCGGGAAGAGGGCGTTCTTGAAGAAGTTGCCCGGGCTCTTCTTGACGCCGGCGTAGATGAAGGCGATGTACGCGACGACCGCGAGCACCAGGGGGACGCCGATCACCGAAGTTCCGGCGATGTTCAGGAACGGGATGACACCCGTGAGGTTCATGAACAGCACCATGAAGAAGATGGTGGTGATCAGCGGGAGGAACCGCTGACCGTCTTTCTTGCCGAGCAGGTCTTCGGCGATGTTGACTCGTGCGAAGTCGAGTCCCATCTCCACGACCGACTGGAAGCGTCCGGGGACGATCTTCATGCGGCGGGTTCCCAGCCAGAAGACCAGGATGATGGCGAGGACCGCGATGAAGCGGATGACCATGATCCGGTTGACCTGGAAGTCACCGATCGAGAAAATTGCGGGCGGGAAGAACTCATCGATCGACGGACCGTGGAAGCTGCCGTCATCGGAGCTTGCGGTCTGGACCAGCAGGTTCACAGCGTTAGCTAACAGCGCTATCTCCTGTTTCGGGGCGTCGAGCATAAGCTCTCGCGACGACGAATATGTGAACACCCTGCGCTCTTGCGCGCCGGAAGAAATACACTCTGGCGAGCGCTGGGTGGGGGAACTTCCTCAACTCTACAAGAGTTTTCGCAGGGTAACGAATCGGATACGGGTCACGGCTTCTCGCCCGGCAGAGTCGTGTCGCTCACATAGGGAACACGCGACCGGAAGACGACGATCATGTCGACGACGAGCGATCCGACGACCCCCGCGATCAGGCTGAGGAACAGCACGACGGGGTTGATCCAGGGCTGATCTTTGAGCACGACCGCGAGCACGATGAACAGCACGAATTTGAGCAGCCAGCCGCCGAGGACGATTCCGAAGAACAGGCCGACGAAGAGGTCGCTGCCGATGAATCGGTTCGCCACGAGGATGCTGAGCGCCGTGATGCTGAGAAAGACCACAGCCATCAGGGTGCCGATGAGAGCGCTCGTGACACCGATCCAGCCGGCGAAGATCCCGCCGAGCACGGCTCCGACCACTGCGATCACGACGGCGAGGATCGCCCCGTACTTGAGCACGTCTTTGAACACCGGCGTCGAGCTCGGCTGCACGGGTCGTGCAGGCTGGCCGGCCGAAGGCTTGTCGCTTTCGCGGTCGGTCATGGGGTCTCCTTGGTGAGCGGGGTGGTCTTCCGGATGCGCGGAGTGTCGGGGGTCGACTCGCTGGCGACGTCGAGCTGGTCGTAGTGGGCCGTCGCATCCGCTTCGTCGCTGCCGGCCGGTGCGAGCTCGGCGGCCGCCTCGTTCGCCTTGCGACGGCTCAGCGGTGCGAGTGTGAAGGCCGTGCAGACCACCAGGCCGATCGCGATGAACACGATCGCCATCCAGTACGGGTCGAAGAAGAACAGCAGGCAGCCGATGGAGAGCACGGCCGTCCATGCGTAGAAGATGAGAACAGCGTGCAGATGGCTGTGCCCCATGTCGAGGAGGCGGTGGTGCAGGTGTTTGCGGTCGGCGCTGAACGGCGACTTGCCCGCGCGCAGCCGGCGAATCACGGCGAGACCGAAGTCGAGCAGCGGGACGACGAGCACCGCGAACGGCAAGATGATCGGAATGAAGGCGGGCACGAGCGACGACTTGCCGAGGGTCTGGAGCGCTTCGGGATTGATCGTTCCCGTGACCGAGATCGCCGACGTCGCCATGAGCAGGCCGATCAGCAGCGCGCCCGCATCGCCCATGAACATCTTCGCCGGGTGCCAGTTGAGCGGCAGGAAGCCTGCGCAGGCGCCGACCAGGATGGCCGCGATCACCCCTGCGAGGCTGAAGTAGTTCTGCGGGCTGATCTCGCGCTGCAGCAGATAGGTGTAGACGAGGAATGCGCCGTTCGCGATCAGCGCGACCCCGGCCACCAGCCCGTCGAGTCCGTCGATGAAGTTGATGGCGTTCATCACGAGCACGATCGCGAACAGCGTGATCACGATGCTCATCACCGGCGAGCCCACGGTCAGCCCGCCGATCGGGAGCGAGTAGATCTGCACGCCGAGCCAGGCCACGAGGCCCGCGGCCACGAACTGTCCGGCCAGTTTGGTCATCCAGTCGAGGTCCCAGATGTCGTCGGCGACGCCGATCACGACGATCAGCAGTGACGCCCCCAGGATGGCGAGGATCGGCCCCGAGTCGGAGAAGATCAGACTCAGCACGCCGAACTGCCCGGAGAGCAGGTAGGCCACCCCGAAGGCGACGAGGATGCCCAGGAACATCGCGATACCGCCGAGGCGCGGCGTCGGCGTGGTGTGCACATCCCGCGCCCGGATCTTCGGATAGAGCCGGTACTTCAGGCTGAGCTTGTAGACGACCAGCGACATCCCGAACGTGATGACGGCCGAGATC
The DNA here is from genome assembly GCF_042882245.1 of Leifsonia sp. NPDC058230. Classification (NCBI taxonomy): domain Bacteria; kingdom Bacillati; phylum Actinomycetota; class Actinomycetes; order Micrococcales; family Microbacteriaceae; genus Leifsonia; species Leifsonia sp. NPDC058230. The sequence goes on from NZ_JBHVWM010000002.1 coordinate 408,251, forward strand.
AGGGCGAGCGCGAGGAGGAGGGTCACGGCCTGGCGTCCGGGGCTTTCTCGGTCTCGGCGCTGTCGTGCGCCAGCTGGTCGCCGACGATCGCGCGGATGCTCTCCTCGGAGATCACACCGTGCCGCAGGATGCGCAGCGGGCCCGTGCCCGCGGCAAGAGCCGTGGCATCGACGATCGTGGACGACGAATCGCGCCCCTCGACCCGGCTGTAGCCGGCCCCGGCCTCTCCCCCGTCGAGGTAGACCTCGACCGAGTCACCGAGCATGCCTTCGGCCTCGGCGGCGGTGCGGGCGGCCGGGCGGCCGGTGAGGTTGGCGGACGAGACCGCGAGCGGTCCGGTCTCGGACAGGAGCTCGAGAGCGATCGTGTCACTGGGCATTCGCAGTGCAACGGTTCCGCGGGTCTCGCCGAGATCCCAGGCGAGCGAGGGTTGTGCGGGAAGCACCACGGTGAGGCCGCCGGGCCAGAACTCCTGCACGAGGTCGGTGACCGCCTGCGGCACGTCTTCGGCGAGGGCGGCGAGCGTCGGGATGCCGGGGATGAGCACCGGCGGAGGCGACTGGCGACCGCGACCCTTCGCATCCAGGAGCCGCTGCACAGCGGCCGGGTTGAAGGCGTCGGCCGCGACCCCGTAGACCGTGTCGGTCGGGAGGACCACCAGCTCGCCGCGGCCGATGGCGGCGCGCGCGAGCCTCATGCCGGTGAGGAGTTCGGAGTCGACCGAGCAGTCGTAGATGGGAGCCATGTCGCCACAATGATAGTTGAGCGATCACCGCGTTCCCTGCGGAGGGGACGATACTTGAGCCGATGGACGTCTACTTCTTCGACTGCGACAAGACCCTCTACGACTACGACTTCCATAAGCGGCTGCCGCTCCTCGCCGAGCTCAGCGGCGTCAGCCAATACAGGCTCGCCTCCACCTGGTGGGCCGGTGGCTTCGAGCGTGCAGCCGAGATCGGCGAGTACGCCACCTCCGACGAGTATCTGCGTGCTTTCGCCGAAGTCACGGGCGCCAAGCTGACCATCGAGCAGTGGCAGCGGGCGCGCAAAGCGGCGATGACCCCGATCCTCGGGTCCATCGCCGCCCTGCACGAAGCCGCCGGTCTCGGCACGGTCTCCCTGCTCTCGAACAACCCCATCCCGTTCAAGGATTCGCTGCCGGTGCTCACGCCGGAGATCATCGATGTGCTGCAAGGTAACGATCTCGTCTCGGCTGTGCTCGGCGCCCGCAAACCCGAACGGCGCATCTACACACGCGCCCTCGGACGGTTCGGCGTCGACGCCTCCGACGCCATCCTGTTCGACGACTCCGCGGCGAACGTCGAGGGCGCTCGCGCGGCCGGGATGCACGCCCACCAGCTGACGCAGAACGAGGACGGGTCGTTCGACACCGAAGGCCTGGTCGGAGCCATGCACGCTTTCGCTGAGCGCGACAGATCCGCCAGGCCTTCGACGTCGTAGCAGGTCAGCGGCGGCCGGCCTTGCGACGGAAGAGGATCGCCGTCCAGATGTAGGCGCCCACGATGATGACCAGGCACCAGCCGACCGCCCACCAGGCACGGTCCCCGATGTCGGTGTTGAACAGGAGGCCGCGGATGGTCTCGATCACCGGCGTGATCGGCTGGTTGTCCGCGATCCACTGCAGCCAGGTCGGCATGGTGTCGGTCGGGACGAAGGCGCTCGAGAGGTACGGCAGGAACAGCAGGGCGAATCCGTACCCGCTGGCCGCCGCGGGCGTGCGCGCAGCGAGACCGAGGGCGGCGTAGAGCCAGGTGATGGCGAGGATGAAGAGTGCGATCATCCCGATGGCTCCGAGCCACTGCAACGCGTTGCCCGTCGGACGGAAGCCGACCAGGAGCGCGACACCGATGACGACACCGGTTGCGAGCAGGTTGCGGGTGAGACTCGCGACCACGTGCCCGGTGATGACACCGTTGCTGCGCAGAGGCATCGTGCGGAACCGGTCCACGATCCCGTTGGTCATGTCGTCGGCGACGTCGACGGCGGTGCTCGACGACCCGAAGCCGGCGCAGAGCAGGATGATTCCTGGGACAACGTAGTTCACGTAGTCGCCACCGCTGTCGATGGCGCCTCCGAACACGTAGGTGAACAGCAGCATCAGCATGATCGGCAGCACGATCGCCATCGTCAGCACTTCGACGTTCCGAAGAGTGTGGCGCAGGCTGCGCCCGATGAAGACGAGGGTGCTCGTGGCGCCGGAGACGGCGCGGCTCGCGGGGGGCGTCGTCAGGCGGACGACGCGTTCGGGGAGAAGGGCGGTAGACATCAGCGGGTGACCTCCAGGTTCGTGTTCTGTGCAGCGTCGGCTGCTGTTCGGGGTGCGGCACTGCTCGTCGTGGTCCGCGCGGTGAGGGCGAGGAACACATCGTCCATGCTCGGTTTCCGGATGCTGACGCTCGAGCCGGCCAGGCCGCTCGCGTCGAGCAGGTCGATGGCTTGGCGCAGACCGTGCACGCTGCCGTCGGTGGGGAGTTCGCGCACGATCTCGTCGTTCGCGTCGCGCAGTTCGACCACCTCTCCGCCGACCCGTGCCTTCAGCTCGGCGGCGGTCCCCTCCGCGACGACGACGCCGCGGTCGATCACCGCGATACGGTCCGCCAGCAGGTCGGCCTCGTCGAGGTACTGGGTGGTGAGGAAGATCGTGATCCCCTGCGCCGCGAGGTCGAGGATCATGGCCCAGAGCGTCTGCCGGCTGCGGGCGTCGAGACCGGTCGTCGGCTCGTCGAGGAAGATCACGGGCGGCGTCGCGACGAGGCTGATGGCGAGATCGAGGCGGCGACGCATGCCTCCCGAGTACGTCTTGACACGCTTGCGCGACGCCTCGACGAGGTCGAACTGCTCGAGCAGCTCCCGTGCACGCTGCTTGGCCGCGGGGGCGGTGTAGCCCGACAGCCGCGCCATCATGCGCAGGTTCTCCTCCCCCGTGAGCACCTCGTCCACGGCGGCCGACTGCCCGGTGAGGCTGATGGAGCGCTTGACGCCCTCGCTGTCGGCGACGACGTCGTGACCTCCGACGCTCGCTGTCCCGGCATCCGGGAGCACGAGGGTGGAGAGGATGTTGATGAGCGTGGTCTTGCCCGCCCCGTTCGGCCCGAGCAGGGCGAAGACGGTGCCGGCCTGCACACGCAGGTCGATGCCGTCGAGCACGGACTGCCCGCCGAACGACTTGTGGAGGCCGGAGACCTCGATGGCGGCTGTCGTCATGATCCGATTCCTTTCTTGGTGCTGGTGTGTGGTGGCTTCTTCTGAGTGCGGCGTAAACTGTTTATGTCGCATACGGTTTTGTTTAAGGTATACACAGTTCTAGGATGAGTGTCAACAACCGACCGGAAAGGGCGCGAACCATGGCAGACGCCGTCGAAGACGCACTCCCCCGTGCCGTCGCGCTCAGTTGGGGAGTCGCGGAACGCCCCCAACGCGGACCCAAGCGCGAACTCAGCATCGAGCGGATCATCGAGACCGCCATCCAGATCGCCGACGACGAAGGCCTCGGCGCCGTCTCGATGAGCAAGATCGCCACGACGCTCGGCTTCACGACGATGTCGCTCTACCGGTACGTGACCAGCAAGGACGATGTGCTGCTCCTCATGCAGGACGCAGTCTGCGCGATCCCGATTCCGGCGGAGGAAGAGGACGGCGACTGGCGTTCGGGTCTGCGTCTGTGGGCCGGAGCGACCATCGATGTGATGCGCGCGCATCCGTGGTTCGCGGACATCCCCATCTCGGGCATGCCGCTGATGCCCAACAATCTGGCGGTTCTCGACTGGGGCCTGCGGATCATGAAGGACCTTCCGCTCAGCGATCCCGAGAAGATGTCGACGGCGCTGACACTGAGCTCGTACGCGCGTGCCAACGGCGTGGTCGAGCGCGACGTGCAACGCTCCCGCGCACAGCCCGACGAGCCACGACGGAGCGGCGAGGCCTTCTCGGCCGCGCTGAGCGAACTCGTCACCGAGGAGCGGTTCCCCTACCTGGCGCCGCTCGTGAGCTCGGGCGTGTACGCGGATTCGGAAGGCGACGACGACCAGGACGACTACGCCTGGGGGCTCGAGCGCATCCTCGACGGCATCCAGCGGTACGTGGACGCGCGCGGCGCGGGCGAGCCGATCGTCGCGGCGATGCCCCGGCCCGAGCCCGTGCCCCACGACAAGGCGGTGCGCGAAGCGGCGAAAGCCCGCCGCGAGGCCGAAGGACGCCTGCGTGAAGCGCGTAAGCGCGAACGCGAGGCGATCTCGAAGGCACGCGAGCGTCAGGCGAAAGCCGAGGAGCGCGCCGCCAAAGGCTAGGCGCTCTCCGGCGGCGTCAGCGGATCGCGGTCGTGGTGCGGTCGCGGGTGGTCAGGTCGCGGTGCGTGGCGGCCGCGCGCCAGCCGTCGGCGGTGAGGATGTCGCGGATCTGCGCGCCCTGCAGTTCGCCGTGTTCGAGAACGAGAGTGCCGCCCGGGTGTAGCAGGCGCTGGGCGACGTGGGAGATGGTGCGCACGACATCCAGGCCGTCCTCTCCGCCGTAGAGGGCCGCCGGCGGGTCGTAGAGACGGACTTCGGGGTCGCGCGGGATGGCCTCCGCGGGAATGTACGGCGGATTCGAGATGACGACGTCCACCTGGCCGTCCAGGTCGGGCAGGGCGTCGGCGAGATCCACGAAGACCACGCGCGCGTTCGACGCCCCGGACTCGTCGACGTTGCGTCGGGCCCAGATGTAGGCCTCGGGCGAGTTCTCGACCGCGAGGATGCGCGCGTGCGGCACCTCTGTCGCCATCGCCAGCGCGATCGCGCCGCTGCCGGTGCCGAGGTCGACACCGATCGGCTCTGCGCTCGGCACGGCCCGCAAGGCGTCGATCGCGAACTGCGCGACCTGCTCGGTCTCCGGTCGCGGCACGAAGACACCCGGACCGACGGCGAGTTCGAGCGATCGGAACGGTGCCCGCCCGGTGATGTGCTGCAAGGGCTCACGAGTCGCGCGCCGCTCGGCGAGGTCACGCACGCGGGCCGCATCCGGGTCGCTGATCGTCGATCCCGTCAGGACGAGTGCCTGGAGGCGTCCACGCCCCACGCCGAGCACGTGCCCTATGAGCAGCTCGGCGTCGACCTCGGGATCAGGCACCCCGGCACGCGAGAGCACGCCGATCACTTCGTCGCGAAGGGCGTCGACGGTGGGGGCGGGCAGAGCCGGGCGGTCGTCCGGGGAGGAATCGGGTGGGATCATCGCCCGTCGAGCCTAGCGGCACCGTCGAGGGCCATGGCACCGGGCGCATCCATGGCGGTCACACAGCGTGCTCGCACGGCGCCGAAGATTAGAGTGGTGATGCTCAGTCAACAAACCGCGCGTCACAAGGAAGAGGCCATGACAGGTCACGTTTACGACAACATCGCCGAAGCGGTCGGAAAGACGCCGCTCGTCAAGCTGAACCGCCTCACCGAAGGCATCGACGCGACGGTTCTCGGCAAGCTCGAGTTCTACAACCCGGCCGGGAGTGTCAAAGACCGCATCGGCGTCGCGATCATCGACGCAGCCGAGAAGTCGGGCGCACTGCGGCCCGGCGGCACCATCGTCGAAGGCACCAGCGGCAACACCGGAATCGCCCTGGCGATGGTCGGCGCCGCCCGCGGCTACAAGGTGATCCTGACCATGCCCGAGACGATGAGCAAGGAGCGCCGGGTGCTCCTGCGCGCGTTCGGTGCGGAGATCGTGCTCACGCCCGGGCCGGACGGGATGCGCGGAGCCGTCGAGACGGCCAAAGAGATCGTCGCGACCACCGACAACGCCATCTGGGCCCAGCAGTTCGCGAACGAGGCCAATCCGGCCATCCACCGCGCCACCACCGCGGAGGAGATCTGGGCGGACACCGACGGCGGCGTGGACATCTTCGTCGCGGGCATCGGCACCGGCGGAACGATCACCGGTGTCGGGCAGGTGCTCAAGGAGCGCAAGCCCGGCGTGCAAGTCATCGCGGTCGAGCCGATCGACTCGCCGATCCTCAACGGCGGCAAGCCGGGCCCCCACAAGATCCAGGGCATCGGCGCCAACTTCGTACCGGAGATCCTGGACACCACCGTCTACGACGAGGTGATCGACGTGTCCTTCGACGACTCGATCGACACGGCCAAGAAGCTGGCCAGCGAGGAGGGCATCCTCGCGGGCATCTCGTCGGGCGCGATCGTCTGGGCGGCGCTCCAGGTCGCCAAGCGCCCGGAGAACGCGGGCAAGACCGTTGTCGCGATCGTCGCCGACACAGGTGAGCGGTACATCTCGACCCCGCTCTGGGCCGACCTGCTCGACTGACGCATCCGGCTGACCATCTCCATGGCGTTTCTCTCCCGCACCCGCGAAGACATCGCGAACGCGCGCAAACACGACCCCGCAGCGCGCAGTGGCTTCGAGGTGTTCATGGCGTACTCGGGACTGCACGCCGTGTGGACGTATCGGGTGACCCACCGGATGTGGCGGGCCGGCTTCAAGACGCCGGCCCGCCTGCTCTCCCAGTTCACGCGATTCCTCACCGGGATCGAGATCCACCCCGGGGCGACGATCGGCCGCCGCTTCTTCATCGACCACGGGATGGGCGTCGTCATCGGCGAGACCACCTGGGTGGGCGACGACGTGATGCTCTACCATGGCGTCACTCTGGGCGGTAAAGGCAGCGGTCACGGCAAACGGCATCCCACCATCGAGAACGGCGTCACCGTCGGAGCCGGGGCGAAGGTGCTCGGCGCCATCACGATCGGTGCGCGCTCGGTGATCGGCGCGAACGCTGTGGTCGTGCACGACGCCCCCGCCGACTCGGTGCTCACCGGTGTGCCCGCGAAAGCCAGACACCGGTCGGGCCACGAGCAGATCGCCGGCGACGACTGGCTCGACCCCGCCATCTACATCTGACCCCGCCTCACTCCTCCGCCGCCGCCCAAATCCGCCGAGTCCACGAACAATCCGCGGACTCGACGCTTTTCGGCGCACTTTGCGCGGACTCGGCTGCTTGTTTGCGCGGGCTCGAGAGGGATGGGAGCGAGAGGCTTGGGGGTCAGTCGGTGGCGAGGTCGGCCAGGCGGGACTCCTCGTCGGCCAGGATGCACGACTCGATGACCGGATCGAGGGCACCGTTCATGACGGCGTCAAGGTTGTAGGCCTTGTATCCGGTGCGGTGGTCTGCGATCCGGTTCTCGGGGAAGTTGTAAGTGCGGATGCGCTCCGAACGGTCCATGGTGCGGATCTGGCTCTTGCGCACGGCCGAGGCCGCCGCATCCAGCTCCTCCTGCTGACGCGCGAGCACGCGGGCGCGCAGCACGCGCATCCCGGCTTCGCGGTTCTGCAGCTGGCTCTTCTCGTTCTGCATGGCGACGACGATGCCGGTGGGGAGGTGGGTGATGCGCACGGCGGAGTCCGTCGTGTTCACCGACTGGCCGCCGGGTCCGCTCGACCGGTACACGTCGATCTTGAGATCGTTGGGGCTGATCTCGACCTCCTCGGGCTCGTCGACCTCCGGGAACACCAGCACACCGGCGGCGGAGGTGTGGATGCGCCCCTGCGACTCCGTGGCCGGTACGCGCTGCACGCGGTGCACGCCGCCCTCGTACTTGAGGTGCGCCCAGACCCCCTCTGCGGGGTCGGACGAGTGGCCCTTGATAGCGAGCTGCACATCCTTGATACCGCCCAGATCGCTCGACGTCTGCTCGAGGATCTCGGTCTTCCACTTCTTCGACTCGGCGTAGTGGAGGTACATGCGCAGCAGGTCGGCGGCGAAGAGGGCGGACTCTGCGCCGCCCTCGCCCATCTTGATCTCCATGATGACGTCGCGGCTGTCGTTCTCGTCACGCGGGATGAGCAGGCGACGCAGCTTTTCGCCCGACTCGGCGAGGCTCGTCTCGAGCCCCGGGATCTCCTCGGCGAACGCCTCGTCCTCCGCGGCGAGCTCACGCGCGGCTGCCAGGTCGTCCTCGAGTTGCTTCCACTGGTGGTACGAGGCGACGATGCGGCTGAGCTCGGCGTACCGGCGGTTCACCTTCTTCGAGCGCACGGGATCGCTGTGCAGCTCCGGGTCGGCGAGCTGCTCCTGCAGGTCGTCGTGCTCGGCGATCAGGGTGTTCACCGATTCGAACATCGTCTCTTCTTCCTTCAGTTCCGCGTGTGGGCCGGCCTGCCCGTTTCAACAGCAAAGTGCCCGCCGACCGTCGGCTGAACCGACGACGACGGGCACTTCAACAGCTAGCGGTGGTCGTGCTCGCTGCTGTGCGAGTGCGCCGTTCCGTGGCCGTTGACCGGAGCCGCGGGCATCGACTTCTGCACCTGCATCAGGAACTCGACGTTGCTCGAGGTCTCCTTGAGACGGCCGAGAACGATCTCGAGCGCCTGCTGCTGGTCGAGGCCGGCGAGGGCGCGACGCAGCTTCCAGGTGATCTTGACCTCATCCGGGCCCATGAGCATCTCTTCGCGACGAGTACCGGATGCGTTCACGTCCACGGCCGGGAAGATGCGCTTGTCCGCCAGCTGACGCGACAGACGGAGCTCCATGTTGCCGGTGCCCTTGAACTCCTCGAAGATGACCTCGTCCATCTTGGAGCCGGTCTCGACGAGCGCCGAGGCGAGGATCGTGAGCGATCCGCCGTGCTCGATGTTGCGGGCGGCACCGAAGAACCGCTTCGGCGGGTACAGCGCCGAGGCGTCGACACCGCCGGAGAGGATGCGACCGGATGCGGGCGCGGCCAGGTTGTAGGCCCGGCCCAGGCGGGTGATCGAGTCGAGCAGCACGACGACGTCGTGGCCGAGCTCCACGAGACGCTTCGCACGCTCAATGGCGAGCTCTGCGACCGTGGTGTGGTCTTCGGCGGGACGATCGAAGGTGGAGGCGATGACCTCACCCTTCACCGTGCGCTGCATGTCGGTCACTTCTTCTGGACGCTCGTCGACCAGGACGACCATGAGGTGGACCTCGGGGTTGTTCGTGGTGATGGCGTTCGCGATCTGCTGCATCACGATGGTCTTACCGGCCTTCGGCGGCGCGACGATGAGTCCGCGCTGGCCCTTGCCGATCGGGGCGACCAGGTCGATGATGCGCTGCGTGATCTTGGTGGGCTCGGTCTCGAGGCGCAGACGCTCCTGCGGGTAGAGCGGAGTGAGCTTGCCGAACTCGACGCGGTTGGCCGCCTCCTCCATCGACTGGCCGTTGATCGAGTCGACCTTGACGATCGCGTTGTACTTCTGGCGGCTGTTGTTCTCGCCCTCGCGCGGCTGGCGAATCGCGCCGACAACGGCGTCACCCTTGCGCAGGTTGTACTTCTTGACCTGACCGAGGGAGACGTACACGTCGTTCGTGCCCGGGAGGTAGCCCGAGGTGCGCACGAAGGCGTAGTTGTCGAGCACATCCAGGATGCCCGCGACCGGGATCAGCACGTCGTCGTCGGCGATCTCAGGATCGAGCTCGTCGGTTCCCGTGCCGCCACGGCGCTTGCGGTCGCGGTAGCGGCTGCGGCCCGAACGCTCGCCGTCCGGCTGCACATCGTTGTCCGGACCGTTGTTGCGGTTCTGGTTCTGCTGGCCGTTCTGACCCTGCTGGTTCTGACCGCGGACCGACTCGTCGCGGTCGCGCTGCTGGCCCCGGCCGTTCTGGCCCTGGCCCTGCTGGCCCTGGCCCTGCTGGTTCTGGTTCTGCTGGCCCTGGTTCTGCTGGCCCTGGTTCTGCTGGCCCTGGTTCTGCTGACCGTCGCCGCCACTGTTCTTGTTGCGGTTGCGGTTGCGGTTGCGGCCCTGGCGCTGCTGGCCCTGCTCGCCGTTCTGCTCGTTCTGAGCATCGTCGGCGGAGTCGGCGTTGTCGGACTGCTCGGCCGGAGCGTTCTGCTCGTTCTGGCCCGAGCGGTCGCCCTGGTTGCGGTCGCCCTGGTTGCGGTCTTCGGCACCCTGACCACGGCCACGGCGACGTCCGCCGCGCGGTGCGTCATCCTGCTGGACGTCACCCTGCAGGACGTCGGCGCCGGTCGCGTCGTCGTTCTGGGCACCGGCACGCTGAGCGGCCGATTCGCGGGAGGCGAGGGCGGAGTCGAGCAGGGCGTCGACGTCCGGGATGAGCGAGTCGACACCGGTCACACCGGAATTGACGTGCGTGGCCGCCGGCACGATGGCATCGGCACTGGTGGCCCGGCGCGGGGCCCGCTTGCGGGACGTCGCGGTCTGCGTGGCGGCCTCGGGCTGACCCGCCTCGGGCAGCACGGCCTCGCCGACGTGCGGCTCGGCCGACAGGGGCTCGGCGATGAGCGGCTCGATGAGCACCTGGGAGGCTGCCGCGGCGGCCGGCTCGGCGTCGAGCGGCGCAGAGCCACCGTCGGCGGTCGGCTCGTCTGCGGTTCCCACGGTCTGGGCGGCACGGGCGGAGGCGACAGCCTCCACGAGCTCGCCCTTACGAAGCTTGTTGGCGCCCTGAATGCCCAGGCCGGCAGCGAGAGCCTGAAGCTCTGCCACCTTGAGGGACGTCAGGTCGCTGGTGTCCGCGCCCCCGGCGCGGAGATTGACATCAGTCACTGAAGAGGATTCCTTTCCCCCGACATGCGATCTTCGCAGTCGTTTGAAGCGCTCGTCATATGAACTGGCCTGTGCTTGATGGAGCTGACGCGATGCGTTCTGATCCGCTCGACGTCGGTACTCGACTAGGTATCGAATACGCAGGCAGGAATGACGGCATGATTGCTGGAAATCACCCGAAGATCAGATTCGCTCGTGACGCGGTTCTTGCGGGTGCAGGCACAGTTTACCACCTTTGCGGACGCGTTCTTGACGCTAGGCGGCTGGTGTGTCCAACTGGGTTTCGGCGACGGGCGCCACCGTGGCGCCCTTGAAGTCGACGGCGAGCATGAGCGGCTGCCAGCGGGTGTCGGCCTCCTGTGCGACGAGCTCCGCCGCGGCGAGTCTCTGGCTCGGGTCGTTGCAGAGCACGAGGATCGACGGCCCCGCACCGGAGACGACGGCGGCGAATCCGTTGTCGCGGAGCAGCGTGATCAGGCGGTCGGTCTCGGGCATGGCCGAGGCGCGGTAGCTCTGGTGGAGCTTGTCCTCGGTGGCGGCGAGCAGCAGTTCGGGGCTCTGGATGAGGGCCGCGACCAGCAGAGCCGAGCGGGAGAGGTTGAACACCGCGTCCTCGTGGGGCACGGATTCGGGCTGCAGACTGCGGGCCAGAGCCGTCGACATGACGTGCTCGGGCACGAACACCAGCGGCGAGACGCCGCGGTGCACGATCAGCTTCTTGAACCGCGGACCTTCGGGAGTCACCCACGCGATCGTCAGGCCGCCGAACAGGGCGGGCGCCACGTTGTCCGGATGACCCTCCATGTCGTTGGCAAGGGCGAGCAGTCCCTGAGCGTCGATGTCGACGATGCCGTCGAGCAGACCCTTCGCGGCCATGATGCCGGAGACGATCGCGGCGCCCGAGGAACCCAGCCCCCGCCCGTGCGGGATGGCGTTCCGTGCGACGAGGTCGAGTCCCGGCATCGGGTGGCCGACCGCCGAGAAGGTGTGGGCGATCGCCTGCACGACGAGGTTGGACTCGTCGGTCGGTACCTCGCCCTCCCCGATCCCGATGACCTCGACGGTCGCTCCCGGTTCGTCACGCACGGTGACGCGGAGCTCGTCGTACTGCGCCAGGGCGAGTCCGAGTGTGTCGAAACCCGGGCCGAGGTTGGCGCTCGTCGCGGGGACCTTGACCGTGACCGCGCGTCCGCGCAGGTCGTCGGCCGAGAAGGTCACGCCCCCGCTCCGGCGGGCTCGGTGGCCTTCAGCCCCAGGATGTCGGCGATCGCTGCGGTGTCGACGGCGACCACCGTCGGCTGCACGTCGGAGCCGTCAGCCGTGCGGAGTGCCCACTGCGGGTCCTTCAGGCCGTGACCGGTGACGGTGAGCACGACGGTCGCGCCTGCGGGGATGACCCCGGCGTCCGACCGCTCGAGCAGGCCCGCGACGCTGATCGCCGAGGCGGGCTCGACGAAGATGCCGACCTCGGCCGACAGGATGCGCTGGGCGGCGAGGATCGCGTCGTCCTCGATCGCGCCGAAGTAGCCGTCGCTGTCGTCGCGTGCGTTGAGGGCGAGCTCCCACGAGGCGGGGTTTCCGATGCGGATGGCCGAAGCGACGGTCTCCGGGTTCTTCACCGGGTGGCCGAGCACGATCGGGGCGCTGCCTGCGGCCTGGAAGCCGAACATCCGGGGCAGCCTGGTGGCCTCGCCGCGCTGCAGCTCCTCGGTGTAGCCGCGGTGGTATGCGGTGTAATTGCCCGCATTGCCGACCGGGACGATGTGGAAGTCCGGCGCATCCCCGAGCACCTCGACGACCTCGAACGCGGCCGTCTTCTGGCCCTCGATGCGGTCGGGGTTCACCGAGTTGACCAGGTGCACCGGATAGTGGGTGGCGAGGTCGCGGGCGATCTCGAGACAGTCGTCGAAGTTGCCCTGCACCTGGAGGAGCTGCGCGTTGTGGGCGATCGCCTGGCTGAGCTTGCCCATCGCGATCTTGCCCTCGGGCACCAGCACGACGGCCTGGATGCCCGCGTGCGTGGCGTAGGCGGCGGCCGAGGCCGAGGTGTTTCCGGTCGAGGCGCAGATGACGGCCTTGGCTCCGTGCTCGACGGCCTTGGAGATCGCCATCGTCATGCCGCGGTCTTTGAACGAGCCGGTGGGGTTCATGCCCTCGAACTTGACGAAGACGTTGGCTCCGGTGCGTGCGGACAGGGCGGGGGCCGGCAGCAAGGGTGTTCCGCCCTCGCCGAGCGTCACGATCGGAGTCGCGTCGCTGATGTTGAGACGGTCCGCGTATTCACGCAGCACTCCCCGCCACTGGCGACTGTTCGGCTTCTGGGGCATTACGATCCTTCGACTCGGAGAACGGATGAGATTGCTTTCACGACATCGCTGGCTGCCAACGAGTCGACGGTGGCCGCCAGTGCGGCCTCCTCGGCTTCGTGGGTTCCGATAACCAGGGTAGCGGTGGGCGCGCTGTCGAGATGACGGGCGGCGTCCGGCAACGTAACGATTCCGGTCCGCGTTCCAACGGACTGCTGAACGGTCTCGACGCTGACCCCGCCATCGCTCAGGATGCGCGCGACCGCGGCGAGCACGCCCGGCTGGTCGGCCACATCCATCGTGATCTGGTAGCGGGTGATGACGCGGCCGACCTCGAGCACGGGCAGCTGCGCGTGCGTGGACTCGGCGACTCCCGGTCCGCCGACGACGTGCCGCCGTGCCGCGGAGACGAGATCGCCCAGGACGGCCGAGGCCGTCTCGACACCCCCGGCGCCTGCGCCGTAGAACATGAGGTCGCCGGCCGCCGCCGCCTGTACGAAGACGGCGTTGTGTGCGCCGTGCACGGCCGCGAGCGGGTGGTCGCGACGGATGAGCGCCGGGTAGACGCGGGCGGAGACGCCCTCCTGCCCGGTCTCGGGATCGGTCAGGCGCTCGCAGATCGCGAGGAGCTTGATGACGGAGCCGTTCTCGCGGGCCGCCTCGACCTGCACCTTGCTCACGCCCGTGATCCCCTCGCGGTACACGGACTCGAGCGGAACCGTCGTGTGGAAGGCGAGGCTGGCGAGGATCGCCGCCTTCTGCGCAGCGTCGTACCCGCCGATGTCCGCAGTCGGGTCGGCCTCGGCGTAGCCGCGGTCGGTGGCGATCGCCAGCGCGTCCTGAAGGGTCTCGCCGTTGACGTCCATCCGGTCGAGCACGAAGTTGGTCGTTCCGTTGACGATGCCCAGGATGCGGTTGACCTTGTCGCCTGCAAGGCTGTCGCGCAGCGGGCGGATGATCGGGATCGCTCCGCCGACGGCGGCCTCGTAGTAGAGCTGCGCGCCGACCTGTTCCGCGGCCTCGAACAGCTCCGGGCCGTGGGTGGCCAGGAGCGCCTTGTTGGCGGTGATGACATCGGCGCCCGAGTTGAGCGCCTGGAGCACATATCCCCGAGCGGGTTCGATGCCGCCCATCAGCTCGACGACGATGTCGGCGCCCAGGATGAGCGACGACGCGTCGGTCGTGAAGAGGTGGTGCGGCAGGTCGGCGTCGCGGGGGGCGTCGACGTCGCGCACGGCGATGCCGACGAGTTCGAGGTTGGCGCCGACGCGGGACGCGAGCTCCTCACCCTCGTCGAGCAGGAGGCGCGCCACCTGGGAGCCGACGGATCCGGCGCCCAGCAGGGCCACGCGCAGGCTGCGGTATTCGATCATGCGTTGTCTTCCTCGTTCCCGGCATACGCGGCGTCGCGCGCCAACAGATCCGCTTCGGTCTCGCCACGGACGATCACCCGGGACTCCCCGTCGCGCACGGCGACCACGGCCGGGCGGCCCAGATAGTTGTAGTTGCTCGACAGCGACCAGCAATAGGCGCCGGTCGCGGCAACGGCCAGCAGGTCGCCGGGGGCGACGTCGCCCGGGAGGTAGTCGGCCTCCACCACGATGTCGCCGCTCTCGCAGTGTTTGCCGGCGATGCGCACGAGCGCGGGAGGCGCATCCGAGACCCGGTTGGCGATGCGCACCGAGTAGTCGGCGCCGTAGAGGGCGGGCCGGGCGTTGTCGCTCATCCCGCCATCGACACTGACGTAGCGCCGCACAGCGGTCTCGCCGTCGTCCTGGTAGCTGACCGTGACGTCCTTCGTCGTGCCGGCGGTGTAGAGGGTGAGGCCGGCGGAGCCGATGATCGACCGGCCGGGCTCGAAGGCGACGACGGGGATCGGGATGCCGAGCTCGGCGCATCCTGCGGCCACCGTCTCGGCGATGCGGGTCGCGAGCTCGTCGATCGGCGACGGGTCGTCGGCGGCCGTGTACGCGATCCCGAAGCCGCCGCCGAGGTTCAACTCGGGGACGGGCCCGCCCGCGAGGAGTTCGGCGTGGACGGCGAGCAGCCGCGCGGCCGACTCGACGAACCCGTCGGCGCCGAAGATCTGAGAGCCGATGTGGCAGTGCAGTCCGAGGAATGCGATGCCGTCGAGTTCGCGGATGCGCGCGACGGCCGCGGGAACGTCGCCGAGGGTGATGCCGAACTTCTGGTCTTCGTGGGCGGTCGCCAGAAAGGCGTGCGTGTGGGCGTGGACTCCGCTGTTGACGCGGACCCGCACGCGCTGAGTGCGCCCGTGGCGAGCGGCGGCGTCGGCCACGCGCTCGATCTCCTGCACGCTGTCGATGATGATGGCGCCGACGCCCAGCGACACCGCGCGGTCGATCTCGGCGAGCGACTTGTTGTTGCCGTGGAAGCCGATGCGCTCAGGATCCACCCCGGCCGCGAGCGCGACAGCCAGTTCGCCTCCGCTGCAGACGTCGATGTTGAGACCGGCCTCGACCATCCACCGCGCGACCTCGATGCTGAGGAAGGCTTTGCCTGCGTAGTAGACCCGGGCCGTGGACCCGACGCGCTCGAGGGCCTCGGTGAAGGCCCGGCGCACCTCGGCGGCGCGTTCGCGCGCCGCCGTCTCGTCCACCACATAAAGAGGAGTGCCGTAATCGGAGGCGAGGTCGCCCACCGAGACGCCTCCGACAGCGAGTTCGCCGTCGGTGCGTGTGACGGTGCGCGACCAGAGACCGGGAACGAGGGTGTTGGCGTCGGCGGGAACGCGCAGCCAGCCGGGGGCGAGCGGATTGCCGGCCACCGGGTTCTTCACCTCGGGATCTAGTGCCACAGGAAAACCTCACGGGATCAGACGAGTGGGGGTCTCTCGGGGCGAGCGGACCCGGATTGGCCCCTGAAGCCGACAGAGAAAACGGCGCACGCGACGAAAGGCGCGCGGTACCGCGATTCTACCGAGGTTCGTTCCCGGCTCTCGACTTCGTTACGCCGACACTTGTCACCGGCGATTCCGCTGCGAACGGAGGCTCAGCAACTGCCCTTGCTGCGGAGGGTGGCCTCGTTGAGCACGAAGTCCGCTGCGTCGAGCTTCACGGTTGCGTGGCCGGGTGTCACGGTGATCTCGTTCACCCCGACGCCCTCGGGCAGGTACTGTGCGACGCAGACGGGGATGGGCCCGCGGTCGGTCAGCGCCTTGACGAGCGTCGAGAGGTCGATGGCGCCCGAGCCTGCCGTCACCTGGGCGTCGACCGGCTGAAGCAGCACGGTGTCTCCGGCAGCCACCGGCCGCACGCTCAGCTGGTACCCGATCGGCAGGCCCAAAATGTCCGCGGTTCCGTCGTATTCCACGACACCGGAGTCGAGGGTGAGATCGCCGGTTACGCCGGGGATCGAGATCAGCTTGTTCAGCGAATCCTGCGAAACCCCGAGGGTGCCGTCGATGGCCTCGACCGGCTTCGTGAAGTCGGCGGGCACGCCGGTCGCGACGATGGATGCGCTGATCGGCACGTCCTGCACCGTGAGTTCGGGCGCATCGAGCTCCACCCGGTCGAACGATCCGCTGAGGTACTGCTGGATCACCGAGACGCCGCCGATGTGCACGGACACGTCGCCGGAGACGTTGTCGGGAAGACCCTTCTCGATCTCCGAGGCGACGCGGTCCTGCGCGTAGGCGCGCACGATCCCGTCCGCGATGAAGAACAGGGCGATCAGGGCGACGACCGGGATCACGATCCAGAGGAGGATGCGCAGCCAGCGCCGCTTCGGGCGAGGCCGGGCGACCGCATCCGGATGCGCGGGCCCGGCGTGCGCCGGATCGGGCTGCTGGGGTTCGGTCGGCAACGGTTCAGTCGGCTGGGCGTCGCTCATCCGTCACCTCACATGCGATCGGGGGCGGAGACCCCGAGCAGTCCGAGTC
The DNA here is from genome assembly GCF_042882245.1 of Leifsonia sp. NPDC058230. Taxonomy (NCBI): domain Bacteria; kingdom Bacillati; phylum Actinomycetota; class Actinomycetes; order Micrococcales; family Microbacteriaceae; genus Leifsonia; species Leifsonia sp. NPDC058230. The sequence continues at coordinate 424,985 of NZ_JBHVWM010000002.1, forward strand.
CGTTGCGGATGACCTGGCCGGTGGCGTCGTTCAGCCAGAGACGGGTGCGGTGCAGATCGGTGATCGGCTCCTCCCCCAGCGGGATCACCCGGGTCGCCGCGTACCAGGTGTGGTACAGCCCGGCGATCTCCTCGAGGTACCGTGCGACACGGTGGGGCTCGCGCAGCTCGGCCGCCTGCGCGACCACCCGCGGGAACTCCTGGAGGCCGCCGAGCAGGGCGGACTCGCTCTCGTGGGTGAGGAGTTCGGGCGCGAACGCGCTGCGGTCGACACCCGCCGCCGCGGCGTTCGTCGCCACAGAGCGGGTGCGGGCGTGCGCATACTGCACGTAGTAGACGGGGTTCTCGTTGCTGCGCTTGCTCAGCAGGTCGAGGTCGATGTCGAGCTGCGAGTCGCTGGACGAGCGCACGAGGGCGTAGCGTCCCGCATCCACGCCGACCGCGTCGACCAGGTCGTCGAGGGTGACGATGGTGCCGGCGCGCTTCGACATCTTGACCGGCTGCCCGTCGCGCACCAGGTTGACCATCTGGCCGATGAGGATCTGCAGGTTGTCGTGCGGCACATCCCCGAAGGCCTCGACCATCGCCATCATGCGGCCGACGTAGCCGTGGTGGTCGGCGCCGAGCATGATCAGGTTCTGCTCGAACCCGCGCTCGCGCTTGTCGAGGTAGTAGCCGAGGTCGCCCGAGATGTAGGCCGGCTCGCCGTTGCTGCGGATGATCACGCGGTCGCGATCGTCGCCGAACGTGGTGGTACGCAGCCAGATCGCGCCGTCGGATTCGAAGATGTGGCCCTGCTCGCGCAGCCGCTCGATCGCGCGTTCGACGGCGCCGGACTCGTGGAGGGAGTCCTCGTGGAAGTACACGTCGAAGTCCACGCCGAAGCCGTGCAGCTTGGACTTGATCTCGGCGAACATCAGCTGGGTTCCGGCCGAGCGGAACACCTCCTGCTGCTCATCGCGCGGCAGCTCGGCGAGGTCGCCGTCGTATCCGGCCACGACCTGTTCGGCGATGTCTCCGATGTACGCTCCGCCGTAGCCGTCGTCGGGCGTGGGCTCGCCCAGGTACGCGGCGAGCAGGCTGCGGGCGAACCGGTCGATCTGGGATCCGTGGTCGTTGAAGTAGTACTCGCGGGTCACCTCGGCGCCCTCGGCCTGAAGGATGCGCGCCAGGCTGTCGCCGACCGCGGCCCAGCGCACCCCGCCCATGTGGATGGGACCCGTCGGGTTCGCCGAGACGAATTCGAGGTTCACCCGGAGGCCGTCGTACAGGTGGCCGTCGCCGTAGGTGTCGCCGGCATCGACGATGGTCTTGGCCAGCTGACCGGCCGCGGCCGCATCGAGCCGGAAGTTGATGAAGCCCGGCCCCGCAACCTCGGTCGAGGCGACGCCTTCGATCGAGGCCGCCTCCTCGGCGATCTCGGTCGCGAGCTCGCGGGGGTTGGCGCCGATGCGCTTCGCCAGCCGCATCGCCACGTTCGACGCCCAGTCGCCATGCTCGCGGTTCTTCGGACGCTCCAGCGGCACGTCGTCGATCGTCACGGTGACCTCGCCGATGGTCTCATCGGCCGCGCGTCGCCGGTCGACGATCGAGGTCACGATGTCGAGCAGGGCGGCGGAGAGGTCAGCAGGAGTCACGATCACCGATTCTACCGGGGCTGCGCCAGGCATCGATTGCGCAACGAATCCCTCCTGCGCGACCGGGTCGTCCACTCCCCTTTGATAATGTCATCGCGACGCGCACCGGAGCGCTCTCGCAGCTTCGCGTATCCGCCCACAGCACCAAGAGGAACAAACCGCCATGGTCGAACCGTCCCGCATCCGTCCCGCAGCGGCCCTTCGTGCCGGTGTGGCCATCGTCGCCGTGCTCGCCGGCACCCTGGCTCTCAGCGGTTGCGTCGGCGGCAACGCAGCGACCACCCCTACCCCCTCGGCTACGAAGACGGCGGATGCCGCGGCCACACCGACGCCTACGCCTACGCCGACAGACCCGCCCACCCCGGTCACGCTGACCTGCGACCAGATCGTCACGCCCGACCAGCTGTACGCGTTCAACCCGAACTTCGGCGCGGCACCCGGCTACGCCCCGAAGGACGGCACCCTGCAGAAGCAGATCGCCGACTGGAAGGGAGCCGTCTGCGGCTGGTCCAACCAGACCAGCAACGACCTGATCGAGATCGCCGTCGGCCTGCCGCCGGCGAGCGCCCTCGAAGGACTGAAGAACGCGGCCGTCACGACGAGCCAGCCTGTGCCCACCTACGGCGTTCCGCCGGAGGTCGAGGGCTACTTCAAGCCGGGGGCGGCCGGTGAGGTGCAGATCTTCACCGGAGACTACTGGATCGTCGCCACCTCGACGGCGTTCTTCGAGCCCGGTGACGCCGCGCCTCTCATGGAGAACGTGCTGTCGAACCTGCCGAAGGGCTGACGCGGGCGCACGGCACGACAACACCCGTCGAGGATGCTAGCCTTGACGGGCACTCCTGGCCCCCATAGCTCAGGGGATAGAGCGTCTGCCTCCGGAGCAGAAGGCCGCAGGTTCAAATCCTGCTGGGGGCACCGTTTCCCTCGTTCTGTCGCGCTAGAAGTCTTCGTGCCCTTCCGCCTCGATGTCGAGGACTTTCTGGTCCTCCGCCCAGGCTTCGAGAACCAGTACGAGCTGGCGACGCAGCCAATCCGCCTGCAGCGGTCCTTCGGCTTCGAGTCGGCTGAGCTGTCGGGCTCGTTCGCCCGACGTTCCGGTGAGGTCGTCCATGTGCGCTCCCTTCCGTGACCGAGTCTGCCGCTTCTCGTCTCGTTCCGCACCCCTCCGCACGTCACCCGGCGGCGCGGATCCGGGTGTCGGCTGCCCGTGAGAGGGTGTACCCATGCCTGATGCCCTGCCGTCCACCGGGTGGAAGGCGAGCGTCTCCGCTCTGTCGCAGTCGGCGCCCTCGGCGGCGGCCGGCACGACGCGGATGGGACTGCAGTTCGAGCTCCGGGAGCGGACTCGCGCATCCACCGGCCGATGGGATGCGCCCCGATCGCGCACCGCGACCGCCCGCACCACCGGCGACAGGGGCGGGACGTTGCGTCTCGGCGTTCGGCCGGTGACCCTCAGCCGGACCGACAACTGGGTGCGCGGCAGCCTGACCTGGACGACCCTCCCCCACCTGCTCAACCGGCTCGGGGTCGCGCGCGAGCAGCATCATTGGTTCGGGCAGTTCGCCGCGCTCCACCGGTCGGGACGGGACGTGTACGTGCCGGGCGAGGCCGACTGGCTCTACCTCGACGAGTTCGCCTCGCCGCTCCTGTGGCCGCTCCTCGCCGAGGCCGAACGGCTCGGGATCGCGTTCGTGACCGGCAAGCGGGAGACGCAGGTCGCCCTCACCGAGAGTGCACGGGTCACGGTGGATGCGAGCTCCGACGCGGATGCGCACCTGCTACTGCGCACCGTCGTGGTGCTGGGCGACCAGGTGCATCCGGCAACCCGGGTCGGCACGATCGCGGAGCACGGGGTGTACGTGTGGGAGTTCATCCCCGAGCCGCGTTTCACGCTCGCCCGCACCGCGGCGCCGCTCACCGCGGAACAGCGGCGGCTGCTCTCCGGGCCCGCGGTGATCGAGGTTCCGGCGCACGAGACGGTCGAGTTCCTGCGCGACTACTATCCGCGGCTGCAGAGCGTCGTGGAGGTGGTGAGTACGGATGCGTCCGTCGCCTTCCCCGAGATCCTCCCGCCGCTGCTCGTGCTCACGGCCACCTTCGGCGCAGACGACCGGCTCGAGCTCGGGTGGGACTGGGAGCATTCGGGTTCGCGGGTGACCCTGGCGGCGCATCCGGTGCCGGCAGAGCTCGCGGAGGCGCTGGATGCGCTGGGTGCCGAGCCGCGCGCCATCGTGCTGTCGGGGGTGGCGGCCGCCGAGTTCGCCGCGGAGGTGCTGCCCGTGCTCGAGCAGCGCACCGATCTGCGGGTCGACGTGGTCGGCGAGCGTCCGGACTACCGGGAGCTCACCGAGACACCGAAGCTCGTGGTGACCACGGTCGAGACCGACAAACGCGACTGGTTCGACCTCGGCGTCATGGTGACGGTCGCGGGGCGCACGATCCCGTTCACCCCCCTGTTCTCGGCTCTGTCCAAGGGACGGGCCAAGCTCCTGCTCGTCGACAAGTCGTACCTGTCGCTCACGCAGCCGGTGTTCGACGAGCTCAAGCGGCTGATCGACGAAGCGCAGGAGCTCGACGAGTGGGAGCCCGGCGGCCTGCGCATCAGCCGGTACCAGACGGCGCTGTGGTCGGAATTCGTCGAACTCGCCGATGAGGCGCACCAGGCCGAGGCCTGGAGACGAACCGCCGACGGCCTGCGCGGGATCCGCGACGGCGACTCGCTCGAGGCACTCGCTGTTCCGGCCGCGGTGCGGGCGAGCCTGAGGCCGTATCAGGTCGACGGCTTCCGCTGGCTCGCCTTCCTCTGGGAGCACGGTCTCGGCGGCATCCTCGCCGACGACATGGGGCTCGGAAAGACGCTGCAGACCCTCGCGCTGCTGGCGCACGCGCGCGACGTCACTCCCGAGGCCGAGCGTCGTCCGTTCCTCGTGGTCGCGCCGACGTCGGTCGTGTCGAACTGGCAGACCGAGGCCGCCCGGTTCACGCCGGGGCTGGTCGTGCGCACCATCACGGCGACCGCGGCGAAGAGCCGCACCGCGCTCACGGCGCAGGCGGCCGGTGCGGATGTCGTGGTGACCTCCTACGCCTTGTTCAGGCTCGACTTCGCCGCGTATCAGGCGGAAGAGTGGGCCGGGCTGATCCTCGACGAGGCCCAGCTGATCAAGAACCGCAGCTCCAAGGCCCATGAGGCGGCGGTGAAGCTGAACGCACCGTTCAAACTCGCCATCACGGGCACACCGATGGAGAACAACCTGCTGGATGTGTGGTCGTTGTTCCGGGTCGTCTCCCCCGGGCTGCTCCCACCCCGTCTCGGATTCACGGAGCGCTATCTCAAGCCGCTGGCGGCGGGCGAGCGGCCGGACGTGCTCGCGCGGCTGCGGGGACGCATCCGGCCCCTCATGCTGCGGCGCACCAAAGAGGCCGTCGCCGCGGAGCTGCCCGCGAAGCAGGAGCAGGTGCTCCGCGTCGACCTGTCGCCACGGCATCGCCGGTTGTACGACCTCTACCTCCAGCGGGAACGGCAGAAGCTCCTCGGGCTCGTCGAAGACCTCGACCGCAACCGGTTCATCGTGTTCCGTTCGCTGACCCTGCTGCGGATGCTCGCCCTCGACGCCTCGCTCGTCGACGAGCAGTACGCCGGGGTGGCGTCGGCGAAGCTGGATGTGCTGCTCGAGGAGCTCGACGATGTGATCGCGGGTGGGCACCGGGCGCTGATCTTCAGTCAGTTCACCTCCCTGCTCGATCGGCTCGCGGCACGACTCGACGAGCGCGGCATCGCGTACTCCTCGCTCGACGGATCGACACGGCGGCGGGCCGAAGTGATCGACGGATTCCGAACCGGCGACGCTCCGGTCTTCCTGATCAGCCTGAAGGCAGGCGGATTCGGCCTGAACCTGACCGAGGCCGACTACGTCTTCCTGCTCGACCCGTGGTGGAACCCGGCCGCCGAGACACAGGCGATCGACCGCACACACCGCATCGGGCAGACGAAGAACGTCATGGTGTACCGGATGATCGCCAACGACACCATCGAGGAGAAGGTGCTGGCGCTCAAAGATCAGAAGGCGCGGCTGTTCGACGCCCTGATGGACGATCCGGCTGCGGCGTTCGGATCGGCGCTGACGGCCGACGACATCCGCGGGCTGCTGGAAGGCTGACGCGCCGCAGTGTCCCCCTGCTCCCGCTGAACACCCCGCTCGAGCAGGGAGCGGACCTCCGTCGGGTCGAGCCCGAGAATCCTCGCCTCCCGAAGCAGCGGCTCGATGTGGCGGGCGGTGAACTCGGAGCGGCGCCGCGCCAGCAGGGACTCGCGCGCGCCCGCGGCCACGAGCATCCCGACGCCGCGTCGTTTCACCAGAAGGCCCGACTCGACGAGCACGGAGAAGCCGTGCCGCACGGTCGCCGGGTTGAGGCCGAGTTCGCCGGCGGCTGCGTTCGTCGAGGGGACGAGAGCCCCTTCGGGGTATCTGCCGGTCAGGATGTCTTCGGCGACCCGGGATGCGACCAGCAGGAAGAGCGGCGGCCGTTCGGCCTCGGCGTGCGTCATCGTCCGCCGGCGGCGGCCGACAGCACTGCGAAGATCTCCGGTCCGCGAGCGGCGAGTCGGCCGCGGGCGACTCTCCCGAGGGCCACGGCGAGCGCCACGCCCGTCACGACACCGACCGGCACGGCCGCCCAGCCGATCCACGCGAGCCCGGATGCGCCGCCCACAATCAGCAGAGCGAGCGCCGGGATCGCAGTGACAGCCGTGAGCAGCAGTGTGGCGTAAGCCTTCACGACCCACGCCGCCCCCGGCGATCCGTTGTCGTCGAGCGGCTGCACAGCGACGACCGACAGGAACGGCAACACGCCCACCGCCCCGCCCAAGACAGCGGGAAGCAGGCCGAGCACCCACGGCCAAGCCCAGGCCTGGCCCCCGACGAGAACCCCGGCGACGCTCAGCAGCACCGAATACGGACCGACGAGGAGCAGCCAGCCGAGCTGGCGACCGCCGACGTCCGCGCGCGCCGTGTTCGGTGCCGACAGGACGATCCCAAACGCCGCCCCGTCGAATCCGTAGAGATTGCCGGCGACGGCGGCGGCGATCAGCACGGTGCCGAGCCCGGCGAAGGGCAGCAGCAGAGCCGTGCCCTGGGTCAGGAGCGGCACGAGGCACACTCCGATGCCGACGATGAACGCGATCAGGAGGAAACCGGCCCGGGTCGGGTCGCGGATCCAGAGGCGCACCTCCCGGGAGGTCACCGAGCCGAGTGGGGTCGCGGGCAGCAGCCGGCGCCGGTGGCCGCCGCGGGCGCGCCCGCCGGTTCCGCCACCGGCGACGAGGCGCGCGTCGAGAACGTGCGGCCACCAGCTCGCCAGCAGCCAGCATCCCGCGCCGAGCCCGACGAGCACGAGCAACGCCAGCGGGAGGTCTCCGACAGCCGTGAGTGCAACGGCATCGGATGCCCAGCCGGTCGGCAGGATGCGCAGGATCACGCTCAGCAGCGGCACCTGCTCGGCGCCGAGCAGGGCGAGCAGGGACTGGATGAGGGTACCCGCCACGACGACGGCACTGATCAGCACGGCGGCGAGCATGGTTCCGAGGTCTTGTCGCCGACGCGACCCCGACGGCACGAGCGCCCCGACGACCGTGCTGAGGAAACTGAGGAGGATCAGCGTGCCTGCGACGCCGACCACCCCGACCATCCCCGCCTCCGGTCCGTGCCGGAAGCCGAACACCGCTACGCCCGCGAAGGCGATCGCCATGAAGAACAGCGCGGGGTCGGCGAACCCGACGACGAGCAGGGATCGCGCCAGCGTTCGCCGGGGAACGGGCACGATGCGGAAGAGGTCGAGGGTGATCGCCGGATCCCCGCCCGAGAAGGCGACGAAGCCCACCCGGCCGACGGCCCAGGTCAGCACCACCAGGGCGAGTTGGTCGGCACTGCCGGCGATCGAACCGGTGACGGTGAATCCGAGGAGCAGAGTCGATCCGGCGACGAGCAACCCGAAGACGCCCGCGGCGATCAGCGAACCCGCGGCGAACCGGGACTGACGCGCGTTGCCGATGGACGCAGCCCTCAGCCGGATCAGGATGCGAACCATGACAGTGCCTCCGGTGCAGTATCGGCGCCGACGAGTTCGGCGAAGGCGTCGTCGAGGGTTCTGCCCGCACGAACCTCCTCGATCGTGCCGGTCGAGACGATCCGCCCCTCGGACATCACGGCCACGCGGTCGCAGAGGGTCTCGACGAGCGGCATGACGTGGCTGGAGAAGAGGATCGTTCCGCCCGAGGCGATGAAGCCGTGCAGGATCGACCGGATGGTCGCGCCGGAGACCGGGTCGACGGATTCGAACGGCTCGTCGAGCACCAGCACCCGCGGACCGTGGAGAAGGGCGACGGCCAGTGCGATCTTCTTGCGCATCCCCGTCGAGTAGTCGGTGACGACCGTGCCGGCCGCATCGGTCAGGTCGAGCACGCGCAGGAGTTCGTCGGCGCGGCTGCTCACGACCCTCTCGTCGAGCCCACGCAGCAGGCCGACATAGGTGAGAAGCTCGGATCCGGTGAGCCGGCGCGGCAGGAACTCCGACTCCGGCAGCACTCCGAGAGCTGTCTTGGCGACGACGGGTTCACGCCAGACGTCCGACCCGAGCACCGTCGAGGTTCCGCCGTCCGGACGGATCAGGCCAACCGCGAGCGAGATGAGTGTGGTCTTTCCGGCGCCGTTCGGTCCGACGAGGCCGAAGAACGATCCTTCGGGAATGCTGAGGTCGACCGCGTCGACCGCGGTGTGCTCGCCGTACCGTTTCGTCAGGCCGTCGAAACGGAACGCGACGGTCTCCTGGTCATTCATGCGAGGCTCCTTCGAGTGTGATCTGGTCGTACTGGCCCGCAGCCCGGTCGAAGAGCTGGAGCAGCTCGCGTTCGAACTCGGACAGGTCGAACGCGGGGTCGGAGCGGAGGCTCTCGGACGTCGAATCGATCGTCGCCCGCAGTGACACCGCGAGGATGCGCGACGGGACATCGCCGAACTCGCCGGCTCGCCGCCCGCCGTCGAACAGAGCCTCCAACGCGTGCACCGCTTGCGCTTGCGACGCCGCGAACAGCTCCGGAACGCCCTCGGTCGCCCGCGCGTTGGCGAGCACCTCGGTCAGCGCACGGATCTCGGTGCGATGGCTGTCGAGGTAGGAGAGGTTGGCCGAGATGTAGGAGTGCAGTGCGCCGCGAAACGATGCTGCGCCGTGCATCCTCTGCTCCATCCACTCCCCCGCCTCGCTCAGGACGAAGCGCACGACCGCCTGAAGCAGCTCGGCCTTGCTGGCGAAGTGGTACGACAGGATGCCCTTGCTCACGCCGAGCCTGCCGGCGATCACGGCCATCGTGGTGCCGGTATAGCCTTCCGCGGCGAGGACCTCGATCGTGGCCTGAGTGATCTGCACGCGACGGGCCGTCCCGATGAACGAGGAGTCGGATTCCGAGCTGTTTGTACGCACGGCCCAAAATTAGTACACTCGGCCAAACCAGCACAAGGCCTGGGGGCGAGAGGGTTCCTTCTGGTTTGCACATCTTTTTCCAAAGCTTCTCGGAGACCGGTCCCGGACACTTCCCTCTGGCCTGTTCATGTCGGGCCGTGACGCAAGAGAAGGGCTGGGAGTGCGCGGTAGTAGTGCGAGTGGTGCCGGGATGCTCGGGGCGTGGCTGGCGTTCATCGGAGGATGCGTGGTGGCGGCCATCCTGGTCGTCGCCGGAGTCGCACCGTCGATCGCGATGACGTCACTGGGCGCGGACACCGGCGCTGCGGCGTTCAACAACCTGCCGAGCTATCTCAAGATCCAGCCGCTCGACCAGACCACGACGTTCTATGCGACCCAGGCCGGCCAGCAGGTGCCGATCGCGACCTTCTACGACCAGAACAGGGTCGACGTCACCGCCGCGCAGATTCCGTCGGTGCTCACCGACGCCCTGCTCGCCACCGAGGACCCGAACTTCTACCAAGAGGGCGGGATCAATGTCACCGGCACCGTGCGGGCATTGGTGTCGAACTCCGCCGGCGGCGATACGCAGGGCGGGTCGTCCATCACCCAGCAGTATGTGAAGAACGTGCTCGTGCAGCGGTGCGAGACGACGATGAGAGTCGATCCGACCGCGGCGAAGAAGGTCTACGAAGCGCAGCAGGCTGCCTACCAGAAGTGCTACGACGACGCGGCAGGGCCGACGGTGGCGCGCAAGGTGCAGGAGCTGCGGTACGCGATCGGACTGGACAAGAGCTACAGCAAACAGCAGATCCTGGTCGGCTACCTCAACATCGTCGGCTTCGGCGGACAGGTCTACGGCATCCAGGCCGCCGCCCACTACTACTTCGGTGTCGACTCCGACAAACTCACCCTCGACCAGTCGGCCACCCTGGTGGCGATCCTCAACAACCCGGCGAATCTGCGCATCGATCAGTCGGCCGCGGCCAATCCCGGAAGCAACGCCGACAACAAATACAAGGCCACAGTCGATCGCCGCAACTACGTGCTGCAGCGGATGCTGACCACGAAGAAGATCACGCGGGCCCAGTACACGGCCGCGATCGCGACTCCGATCGCCCCGACCATCACACCGGTGACCTCCGGATGCCAGAGCGCCAGCCAGTACGACGCCGGCTTCTTCTGCGACTACGTGCAGGACGTGATCCTCAGCGACCCGACGTTCGGAGCGACCGCCGACGATCGGTCGGCGTTCTTCCGCACGGGCGGCCTGAAGGTCTACACGACACTCGACCTCGACCTGCAGAACACCGCGCAGACCGCCCTGAGCAAGTACATCCCGGCCACCAGCTCGCGGCTCGACCTCGGTGCTGCGGACGTCTCGATGCAACCGGGCTCGGGACGAATCGTCGACATGGTGCAGAACCGGGCCTTCAACGACAGCGCGACACCGGTACCGGGGGCGACGGCGGTCAACTACTCGACCGACTACGCCTACGGCGGATCCGGCGGCTTCCAGACGGGCTCGTCGTTCAAGGCGTTCGATCTGATCGCGTGGCTTCAGGCCGGGCACACCCTCAACGAGACCGTGAACGCGAGCCAGCACTTCTACAACTACGCCGACTTCCCCGCCAGCTGCACGAGTCTCGGCGGCAAGCCCTGGAACGTGACCAACGACGAGAGCAACGAGTCGGGCACGATGAGCGTGTTGAAGGCAACGGCGGACTCGGTCAACACCGCATTCGCCAACATGGCGACCCAGCTCGACCTGTGCAATATCTCCGACGCCGCGAAGAGCCTCGGCCTGCACACCGCCTCACCGTCGGAGGCCTGGCAATTGCTGCCCTCGATGATCCTCGGTGTCAACACGATCTCGCCGCTGACGATGGCGACGGCGTACGCCGGCATCGCGAACGGCGGGAAGGTGTGCACGCCGGTGGCGATCGACCGGGTCGTGACGGCGGACGGCAAGGATCACACTGTGCCCGCCTCCACCTGCACCCAGGCGATCACACCGCAGATCGCGGCCGGAGTGAACTACGCGCTGCAGCGGGTCTTGACGAACGGGACCGCGACGAGCGCCAACCCGAACGACGGCACCCAGATCATGGGCAAGACCGGTACGACCGACGGCTCCGAGCAGAACTGGCTCGTGACGTCGTCGACCACGATCACCAATGCGCTGTGGGTCGGCAACGTATCCGGTCACGTCTCCCTGCGCGCGCAGTCGTTCCTCGGAGTCGGGGGCGGGAACGTGAAATTCTCGATCGCCAAGCCGATTCTGAAGGCGTTGGATACGGCCTTCCCCGGCGCGACGTTCGCAGCGCCACCCGCATCGATGCTCGGCGGCGGCTCGTCGTCCGGCTCGTCCGGTCCGGACGGGTCGACCTCGACTCCGTCGCCCGGAGCCGGAAACGACCACGGCGACCGGCCCACGCCGGCCCCGCAACCGACGGACCCCGCCCTGCCGCCCATCGCGACACCCGGACCGGGGCCGGGCGGGGACCACTAGGGCCGCTGCCGTTACCGGCCGAGGTATCGTCCGGCGGCCTCTGAGGCCACGAATGCACGGTGCATCGCGGTCTGGGCGAGCGCGGAATCGAGGCGGAAGCCGTCGAGGTTCTCCCAGCCGTCGGTCCAGGTGAGACGGGATGCGATGCTCGGGACGCTCATGCCGGGGTCCGCGGCGAGAGCGGCGGCGACCTCACGCGAGCGCTTCAGGTGATGCTCGCGAAGGGCGGAACAGCGCGCTGCGAGACCCCGGAACACGTACTCGTGCCCTGGTCCGACCTCATAGTCGTCGAACGCGGCGATCCGCTCCAATGAGGCGAGGTAGTCGGCGATCGGATTCGTCTCGGTCGGGCCACCGAGACCGAGCCCGGGGTTGACGGTCGGGAGCACGTGGTCGCCTGTGAAGAGGAGCCGCGCATCGTGCACGGCCAGACAGATGCTGCCCGGCGTATGGCCGGGGGTGTGGACGACCTGCACCGCCCGTCCGGGGATGTCGAGGATGTCGCCGTCGGCGACGAGGACGTCGGGCACGATCGGCGCATCCCGCTCCCGCTCGTGGAGCACCACGGCGGCTCCGGATGCGGCACGGACGCGCTCGGCCAGGCCCAGGTGATCGGCGTGCAGATGCGTGACGATGACCTGCGCGACCGACTCGGTCCCGCGCCCCATCGCGCGGAGAGCGGACGCGAGCGTCGCCCAGTTCTCGTCGGTGGACGAACCGGGGTCGACGATGTGAACGCCGCCTCGGTCGTCGTCGATCAGGTACGAGAGCGAGTACGGGAGACCGTCGCCCCGCATCGGCATCGGAACGACGCGGATGCCGGGCGACAGCTCTCGGGACTCGGCCAACTAGCCGGCTACCTGCTCACGCCGGGGCAGCTTCCAGCTCGGACGCACGTAGTGGCAGGTGTAGCCCCACGGGATGCGCTCCAGGTAGTCCTGGTGCTCGGGCTCGGCCTCCCAGAACGGGCCGGCCGCCGTGACCTCGGTGACGACCTTGCCCGGCCAGAGACCGGACGCGTCGACGTCGGCGATGGTGTCTTCCGCGACGCGCTTCTGCTCGTCGTTCTCGTAGAAGATCGCCGAACGGTAGCTGGTGCCCACGTCGTTGCCCTGACGGTTCTTCGTGGACGGGTCGTGGATCTGGAAGAAGAACTCCAGCAGATCGCGGTAGCTGATCTTCTCGGGGTCGAAGGTGATCTCGACCGCCTCGGCATGGGTTCCATGGTTGCGGTAGGTGGCGTTCTGAACGTCACCGCCGGAATAGCCGACGCGTGTGTCGAGCACGCCGGGCATCTTGCGGATCAGGTCCTCAACGCCCCAGAAACATCCTCCGGCGAGGATCGCCTTCTCTGTGGTGGTGGTCATCGGGTAGCCTCCTCGGCCTCGAACAGTGTGCGGTAGTCGCCGTATCCCTCGGTCTCGAGGTCGGCGAGCGGGATGAAACGGAGAGCGGCGGAGTTGATGCAGTATCGCATCCCACCGGCCTCGGCAGGGCCGTCGTCGAACAGGTGGCCGAGATGGCTGTCACCGTGCGCCGACCGCACCTCGATGCGGGTCATTCCCCAGCTCCGGTCCTTCTTCTCGACGATGTTCGCCGGGTCGATCGGAACCGTGAAGCTCGGCCAGCCCGAACGGCTGTCGTACTTGTCGGTGGATGCGAAGAGCGGCTCGCCGGACACGATGTCCACGTAGATGCCCGCATCCTTGCTGTTCCAGAACTCGTTGCGGAACGCCGGCTCGGTGGCCGCCTCCTGGGTGACCTCGTACTGCCTCGGCGTCAGCTTGGAGACAGCCTGCGGGTCCTTGCGATAGTCCTGAGTCACTTGTCCTCCTCGGATCGGCGCCGCTGGCTGCGACGCACTCTGGTATGTACAACAAGGGGTCGCCGGATTAAGTTCCGCGTTCCGGGCCCGATGTCACCTCGCCCTCGTCGTCGTGCTGCACTGGGATGGAATCGGTGAACTGAGCGGCTCGCTGATCGCCTTCGGGAGTGCCGCTGAAGAGTCGCGAGTCGCCTTGGTCGCGCGCCCGCGGCGGCGGTGTCCCCTGCTCCGGCGGCTCGACCACCTCGACACGGGTACGCGGGAGCGACGGAGAGCTGTAGCGCTGCATCCAGTCGATCAGGCGCTCCCGCACGAGGCAGCGCAGGTCGAACAGGGTCGGCGCGTCCTTGGCCGTGACGAGCACGCGCACGCGCACGAACCCGCCGACGGCATCCGTCACCTGCAGCACGCTGGTGCGGCCGTCCCACAGATCGGTCGTTGCGAGGATCCGGTTCAGCTCCGAGCGCATCCCGCCGGTCGAGACGCGCCAGTCGAGGTCGAACTCGACGGAGCCGAGCAGTTCGCTGTGCTGCCGCGTCCAGTTCTGGAACGGCTTGGTGGTGAAGTACGTGGACGGCAGCACCAGCCGCCGGTCGTCCCAGATGTGCACGACCACGTAGGTGAGCGTGATCTCCTCGATGGTCCCCCACTCCTGCTCGACGACGACCGCATCGTCGAGCCGGATCGCGTCGCTGAAGGCGATCTGGATGCCCGCGAACAGATTGGCCAGCGAGGACTGGGCGGCGACACCGGCGATGATGCCGATGACGCCGGCGGAGGCCAGCAGACTCGCCCCCGCCGCTTGCAGCGCGGGAAAGGTCAGGAGCACCGCCCCCAGCCCGATCACGACCGCCGCGACGATCGTCAACCGACGGATGATCAGGACCTGGGTGCGCATCTTGCGGGCGTACCGGTTGTCGGGAACGTCGAGCCGGTACCTGGCGAGCCCCAGGTCTTCGACGTACACGGCCAGTCCGGCCGCGAACCACACCCCCGTGGCGATCGCCGCGATCAGGAAGGCGTGGTGGATCGCCTGACGCCAGCCCTCGTCCACCTCGGGCGGCATCGCCACGGCCACGGCGATCCAGAGCACGACGACCAGCAGGAAGATGCGGAACGGGATGCGCACGCGCTTGATCAGCAGCTTGGCCCAGTTCTGCCGCCGGGCGGCTGCGCGGAAGGGGATGCTCACGATCGCGGTGATGACGACGGCGGCGATGACAGCGACGATGCAGGCGACTGCCAATCCCGGCCAGGAACGCAACACGAACACGGTGGGGAGGCTCCTTCGGGTCGAGGGGTGTGCCGCGAAGTGTACGCGTGTGCGCGTCGCCACGTCCGGTCGCTACGCTGAGATCCCGGAGGCACGAGAGAAGGAGCCAGGATGGCAGCGACACGGACACTCTTCATCGGCGGCACGGGAGTCATCAGCTCCGCGTGCGTGGAGCGGGCCCTCGAAAAGGGCCACGAGGTCACGGTGATCAACCGCGGGACCTCCACCACGCGCCCGCTGCCCTCGGGCGTCGAGGTGCTGCACGCCGACATCCGCGAGCCGCAGTCCGTGCACGCCGCGCTCGGGGAGCGCAGCTTCGACGTCGCCGCCGAGTTCCTCGCGTTCACGCCCGAGCACATCCGCAACGACCTCGACCTCTTCGAAGGCAGAGTGGGTCAGTACGTCTTCATCAGCTCCGCGTCGGCGTACCAGACGCCGCCGGAGCGGCTGCCGGTCACCGAGTCCACCCCGCTGCGCAATCCGTTCTGGCAGTACTCGCGCGACAAGATCGCCTGCGAAGACCTGCTCGTCGAGGCGTACCGCGAGCGGGGCTTCCCGATCACCATCGTGCGCCCGTCGCACACCTACGACCGCACTCTCATCCCGACGAGCGGCCACTGGACCGACCTCGACCGGATGCGGCGCGGCGCCCCCGTCATCGTTCACGGCGACGGCACGAGCCAGTGGACGATCACCCACAACACCGACTTCGCGGTCGCGTTCGTCGGCCTGCTCGGCCTCCCGGCGGCCATCGGCGACGCGTTCCACATCACCTCCGACGAAGCCCCGACGTGGAACCAGATCTACAGCTACCTGGCCGAGGGCCTCGGGGTCGAGGCCGACCTCGTGCACGTGGCCAGTGAATCCATCGCCGCGGTCGTGCCGTCGCTCGGCCCTGGCCTCGTCGGCGACAAGGCCAACTCGATGGTGTTCGACAACAGCAAGGTGAAGGCGCTCGTCCCGGAGTTCCAGGCACGGGTGCCCTTCGCGCACGGCGCCGGCGAGATCGTCGAATGGTATCTCGCGGATGCGTCACGTCAGCATGTGGACCGCGATCTGGATGCCGCGTTCGACCACCTCGCCGACCACGCGCGCGCGTTCGGGTGAGAGCGTTCGGGTGAGGGCCTTGTCTCAGTACCCCCCGGTTCCCGCACTCCCGGAACCGGAGGGCGCTGCGGACTTGATCTTGTCCCCGTTCGCGCCGACCACCCACCAGATGTTGTCGAAGCCCTGGCCGGTCACATCCCCTGCCGACGAGTCGCCGGAGAAGGTGTAGAGCGGGAGGCCGTTGACGGTCACCTGCGGCTTGCCGTCAGTGCCGGTGATGGAGCCGACCATGCCGGTCACGCCGTCCACCTTGGGGGTGGCGGAGCCTGCGGCCACGGCCGGCCACTGTCCGATGCACGCGCCCGTGCACGCGCTCTTGCCCGAGTTCGCCTTGTCCAAGTCGTAGACGTAGACAGTCTTTCCCTGTCCGTCGACCAAGACGGTGCCGAGTGAGGTGGTCGCGGTCTTCAGTACCGTGGCCGACGCATCCGGCGCCGAGGATGCCGAGGAGGACGGGGATCCGCCGTCGGTTCCGGTTCCACCGCTCGAACACCCGGCGAGCGCCAGCAATGTCACCGCCGCGGCTCCGAGCACGATTCCGATTCTCTTCTTCATGATTCGTTCCGTTCCTCGATGGGGGCGGGGTTCCGCCCTTCCCCGACACCACGAGGTGTGTCACCCGAACGGTTCAATCCTGAGTGGAGGTCGAAAAACGAAACAGCCTCTTTACTGTTAAGAAACTTTCCTGATACATTCGTCCATCAAGATCGTTCCAACGAAGGGATGTGCGAGATGGCGCCCAAGCCGGTACCGGGAACCCCCTCCTGGCTGCGCGAGACCAACGACCGCACAGCCCTCTCACTCCTCCTGGAGCACGGCGTCCTGACCCGCAACCGCATCGGCCAGCTTTCCGGACTGTCGAAGCCGACGGCTGCCCAGATGGTCTCGCGCCTCGAGACGGCCGGGCTCATCCACGCGGTCGGCGAAGTGTCCGCGGGCCGTGGTCCGAACGCGGCCAGCTACGCCGTCCGCACCGACAGGATGCTCGGCGTGGCGATCGACATCGACTACCACGTGATGCGGTCGACGGTCGTGGATGCGAGCGGGCACGAGCATCCGATCGCCACCACTCCCCTGTCCCGAGCGGCACGCGAACGCTCCCCCGAAGCCGACGTGCGCACGGCGATCGACGCGGCCTGCGAGGCCGCAGGCATTGCGAGCGCGACCGTCAGCGCTGTCTGCATCGGCGTGCAGGGGGCGCTCGACCCGCGAACCGACGAACTGAGCTTCATCGAGACGCTCCCTGGCTGGCCGAAGAAGGGCATCCGCAAGCACCTCGAAGACGAACTCGGCCTGTCGGTGCAGATCGACAACGACGTCAATCTCGCCGCGATCGCCGAGCGCACCGACGGCGCCGGCCGCGACACCGGAGGCTTCGCGCTGCTGTGGATGGGCGAAGGTCTCGGCCTCTCGGTCGACCAGGGCGGCTCGGTGCACCGCGGCGCATCCGGTGGAGCCGGCGAGATCGGCTACCTCCCCATCCCCCGCGGCGCTGCCGAACTCGATCCGGCCGCCGCCGACCTGCAAGACCTCATCGGCGGCCCGACGGTCGCACGCCTGGCCCGCGGGCTCGGGATGCGCGGCCGGAGCTACGCCGCATTGATCGAATCCGTCGCTGCAGCCCCCGCCGCCGACCGGGAGGCGCTGCTGGCCGAGCTCGCACCCCGCGTCGCCGTCGGCGTCGTTCCCGTTCTCGCCCTCCTCGACCCGGAGCTGGTCGTGCTGGGCGGGCCGACGGGCAGCGCGGGCGGCGCACGGCTGGCCGAACTGGTCGGCGCACAGCTGCGCAAGGCGTGGGGCTCGTCGAAAGTCGTCGTGACCGGCGTTCCGGAGCATCCCGTGCTCCGCGGCGCCCGCGAACACCTGCTCGCGGAGGTGCGCACTGCGCTCTTCGCCGAAGTGTCGAGGATCTCCGCCTAGCGGACCCCCGGCACTGCTCCACCCGAAACACCGAGAACGCTCGACCCAACACATCCCTCAGCACCATCACGAACCGGAATCAGTGAGGAAACCACCGTGAAACACCGTTCCCATCGCATCCTCGCCGCCGCGGCGTTCACCGCAGCAGCGGCACTGACCCTCGCCGGATGCTCCGGCGGAGGCAGCAGTGCCTCCTTCGAAGCGAGCACACCGAAGGACCTCGCCGGCACCGTCTCGTTCTGGCACTTCTTCTCCGACCGCGAGGCGAAGGTCATCCAGTCCGTGGTCGACGACTTCGAGAAGAAGTACCCGAAGATCAAGGTCGAGGTGCACTCCGGCCAGGACGACGAGAAGCTGCAGAAAGCGATCGCCACCGGCAGCAAGGTCGACGTCGGGCTCTCGTACTCGACCGACATCGTCGGCAACTTCTGCTCGAACGGCGCATTCCGCAGCCTCAACAAGGTGATCGAGCGCGACGGCGTCGACATGGATCAGTTCTCGCCGACCGTGAAGTCGTACACCGAGTTCCAGGGCACCCGCTGCGCCATGCCGATGCTCGCCGACGTGTACGGCCTTTACTACAACAAGGACCTGCTCGCCGCGGCCGGCTACACCGAGCCGCCGAAGACGCTCTCCGAACTGGAGACGATGGCCGACAAGCTGACCACCTTCAACGGCGACGGCTCGATCAAGACGCTCGGCTTCAACCCGACAATGGGCTGGTACGAGAACGCCGCTGCGCACTACGGACCCGCGGCCGGCGCCGAATGGCTGAAGGCCGACGGCACCAGCGCGATCAGCTCGAGCCCGGGCTGGACCGACCTCATCGAGTGGCAGAAGGCCTACGTCGACAAGATCGGCTGGGACAAGCTGAACAAGTTCACGTCGGGCCTCGGCCAGGAGTTCTCGGCCGACAACGCCTTCCAGACCGGTCAGGTCGCCATGAACCTCGACGGTGAGTACCGCACGGCGTTCATCGCCGACCAGGCCAAAGACCTGAACTACGGCACCGCACCGTTCCCGACGGCCGACAACCACACCGACCTCTACGGCGGCGGGTACATGACCGGAAACATCATCGGCATCTCCAAGGGCTCCAAGCAGCCGGAGCTCGCGTGGGCGCTGCTGAAGTACCTGACCACCGACACGGATGCGCTGGTCAAGCTCGGCAACGGCCTCAAGAACGTGCCGACCACGACCGACGCGCTCGCCTCGCCTGACCTCGAGGTCTCCGAGCAGTTCAAGACGTTCCTCGACATCGCGTCGGACAAGAACGTCGCGACGACGCCCGCCAGCCCCCTCGGCGCCGGGTACCAGCAGTCGTTCCAGGACTTCTGGAACAAGTACCAGAGCCAGGGCGGCGACCTGCAGGCCGGCCTGAAGGACGTCGACAAGCAGATCGACGACGCGCTCGCCCTCACCACCGGTCCGTGACCATGACGAGCACTGCTGTACGCGAGGGGCGGGCGGTCGCCGTCCGTCCCTCGCGGGAGCGCACCAAGCGCAGGCTCGTCACCCTGGCGCTCCTCGCGCCGGCTCTGCTCGGGCTCGCGATCTTCTTCGTGTACCCGCTGGTCGCATCCGTCTACTACTCCTTCACCCGGTTCGACCTGGTCTCGGAGCCGCAGTGGATCGGCCTGCGCAACTACCAGTACCTGTTCACACAGGACCCGAACGTGGTGCAGGCGACGCTCAACACGCTGTGGTTCGTCGTGATCTGGGTGCCGGTGAAGATCGCTTTCGCCCTGCTCGTCGCCGGCCTCCTCGCTCGCGCGAAGCGGGCTTCGGGGCTCTGGCGCACGGTGTTCTACCTGCCGGCGCTCGTGCCGCCGGTCGCATCGGTCGTCGCCTTCGTGTTCCTGTTCAATCCGGGAACCGGTCCGGTGAACCAGATCCTGAAGTTCTTCGGGATCGAGGGACCGCTCTGGTTCAACGATCCCGCCTGGTCGAAGCCCTCGCTCGTGCTCCTCGGCGTCTGGGTCATGGGCGACATCATGATCATCTTCCTGGCCGCCCTGCTCGACGTGTCAAAAGAGCAGTACGAGGCGGCATCGCTCGACGGGGCCAACGGCCTCCAGAAGGCCCGCTACGTCACCCTCCCGAGCATCACCCCCGTGCTCCTCTTCTCGCTGGTGACCGGCGTCATCGCGGCGATCCAGTACTTCACCGAGGCGGCCGTCGCATCCGGGGTCGCCTCCGGGAAGGCGGTGATCGGCGAGGGCATCAGCAACAACCTCGGCTATCCCGACGGTTCGCTGCTCACGTACACGCAGTGGCTGTACGTCCGCGGATTCGGCACCTACCAGCTCGGCTACGCCTCGGCCCTCGCGGTGCTGCTGTTCGTGGTCGCCGCTGCGATCCTCATCCTCCTGCTGCGCCGGTTCAAGGCGTTCACCCCGGAAGGCGCACAATGACCTCCGCAACCCTGACGCCCCCGAAGGCGGCACCGACGACGGGCGGGCAGAGCCGCATCCCGACGCCCCGCTCACTGCGCACGCGACGCTGGCTGGCCTGGGTCGCCGAGCATGCGGTACTGATCCTCCTCGGCATCTTGTTCGTCGCACCCATCGTGTTCGTCTTCCTGACGTCGCTGATGTCGAGCGAGCAGACGCTGACCGCATCGCTCTGGCCGCAGCCGTTCGAGTGGGACAACTACGTCAAGGTGTTCACGACGGTTCCCCTGCTGCAATGGTTCGGAAACTCGGCGATCTACGCCGTGCTGGCGACCCTGTTCATGCTCGTCTCCAGCGTTCCGGCGGCGTACGCCCTCGCGAAGATCAAGTTCCGCGGCGCCAACGTGCTGTTCACCGTGATCATCATCGCGATGCTGCTGCCGCCGCAGGTCACGGCGATCCCGATCTACGTGATGTGGTCGCAGCTGAACCTGACCGGAACGCTGTGGCCGCTCATCCTGCCGAACCTGCTCGGCGACGCGTTCTCCATCTTCCTGCTCCGGCAGTTCTTCCTGACGATCCCGAGCGAGTACGCGGACGCGGCCCGCATCGACGGCAACGGAGAGTTCGGAGTGCTGTGGCGCGTCGTGCTGCCGATGGCCAAGCCGGGCATCGCGGCGACCGCGATCTTCATGTTCTTCCACTCCTGGAACGACTACTACGGTCCCCTGCTCTACACGTCGGAGAATCCGGACAACTGGCCCGTCGCGTACGGTCTCGCGTCGTTCCGTGGCGTGCACGGCACCGACTGGGGGCTCACGATGGCGATGACGATGCTCGTCACCATCCCCGTGGTCCTCATCTTCTTCTTCGCCCAACGCGTGTTCGTGGAGGGCATCACTCTGACCGGCGTGAAGGGATAGCCGTGAAACTCGCAGTCGTCGGTGGAGGTTCCACCTACACCCCCGAACTCATCGACGGGTTCGCCCGGATGCGGGACATCCTCCCCATCGAGGAGCTGTGGCTCGTCGACACCGACCCCGAGCGGCTCCGCCTCGTCGGGGGCATGAGCGACCGGATGTTCCGCGCCGCCGGGCACACAGGCCGCATCGTGCCGACCACCGATCTCGTCGCCGGGGTGTCCGACGCGGATGCGGTGCTCATCCAGTTGCGCGTCGGCGGTCAGGCCGCCCGGCACGGCGACGAGACCTTCCCGCACGAGTGCGGGTGCATCGGCCAGGAGACGACCGGGCCCGGCGGCTTCGCCAAGGCGCTGCGCACCGTCCCGGTGGTGCTGAGGGTCGCCGAGACCATCCGCGATCACGCCAAGCCGGACGCCTGGATCGTAGACTTCACCAACCCGGTCGGCATCGTCACGCGCGCCCTCCTGCAGGAGGGTCACCGCGCCGTCGGCCTCTGCAACGTCGCCATCGGCTTCCAGCGCAGGTTCGCCAACCTGCTCGGGGTCGACCACACGGCGATCACGCTCGGTCACGTCGGCCTCAACCACCTCACCTGGGAGCGGGCCGCGTACGTGACGGATGCGGACGGCACGCGCGACGCGCTGCCCGCGCTCCTCGACGCCCATCTCGGCGAGCTCGCCGAGGAGATCGAACTGCCGGCATCCCTCATCGCCATGCTCGGGAACGTGCCCTCGTATTACCTGCGCTACTACTACGCCCACGACGAGGTGCTCCGCGAACAACTCGCTTCGCCGACCCGTGCAGAAGCCGTGCAGGAGGTCGAGCGCGCCCTGCTCGCGCTGTACGCCGACCCCACGGTCGACACCAAGCCCGAAGCGCTCGCGAAGCGCGGCGGCGCCTTCTACTCCGAGGCGGCAGTCGACCTGATCGCCTCGCTCCGCAGCGACCGTCGCGACACCCAGGTGGTGAACCTGCGCAACAACGGATCGCTGCCGTTCCTGCCCGACGACCATGTCATCGAGGTGCCGGCGATCGTCGGCGTGGAGGGCGTCCGGGCCCTGCCCATCGAACCGGTGGCCGACGACATCCGCGGTCTCATCTCCCACGTCGCCGGCTACGAACGGCTCGCGCTGGACGCCGCTGTGCGCGGGGGACGTGAGCGCGTCGTGCGGGCGATGCTGGCGCATCCGCTGGTCGGGCAGTACGACCGGGCCGAGAAGCTGACCGACCTGCTTATCGCGGGAAACCGCGACCACCTGGCGTGGGCGAAGTGACCGCGAGCGACGGCTTGCCGATCGTGATCGCGGTCGACGGAGGCGGATCCAAGACGGATGCGGTCGCCATCGACCTCGACGGAACGGTCGTCGCGAACGCCCGCGGGACGACCTCCAGCCCGCACATCATCGGGATGGCCGAATCCGTCGAGCTGATCGACCGGCTGATCGGGGACATCCTGGCGCAGACCGGCCCACGCGCGATCACGCAGACGAACGTCTACGTCTCCGGACTCGACCTCCCGGCCGAGATCGCCGCCTTCACCGCCGCGATCGCGGGCACGGCATGGGGCGACGCGGTCGTCGACAACGACCTCTTCGCGCTCCTGCGCGCCGGCACGGCCGAAGCGGACGCGGTGGCCGTCGTCTGCGGCACCGGAATCAACGCGGTCGGCGTCCGCGCCGACGGCCTGGTGATCCGGTACCCATCGCTCGGCATCATCTCCGGCGACTGGGGCGGCGGCTGGCACCTCGGCGAACAGGCCCTGTGGCACGCGGCCCGCGCGGTCGACGGTCGCGGCCCGGAGACCTCGCTCGCCACGACGATTCCCGCGGTCTACGGGCTCGAATCCTTGCAGGCCGTGATCGAGGCGCTGCATTTCGAGCGCATCCCGAACGCCGACCTCTCGCTGATCTCGCCGAGCGTGTTCGGCGCGGCCCGAGCCGGGGATGCTGTCGCCGGCTCTCTCGTCGACCGGCAGGCCGCAGAGATCGTCACCTTCGCCGCCACGACGCTGCGACGGCTCGACCTGCTCGACCGCGCAGTGCCTGTTGTTCTCGGCGGCGGCGTGATCGGAGCGCGCGACGAGCGCCTTCTCGGCGCGATCGAGCGGGGACTGGCCGAGCGTGCACCCCTGGCGCACATCGAACTGGTGACGGCGGCACCGATCCTCGGCGCGGCCATGCTCGCACTGGAGGCGGCGGGAGCGCACGCGGCGCTCGGCCGGGCCAGGGCGCAGCTGGAGTCGCGGCAGGTCGCACCGGTGGCATCGGGAGGGTGACGCGCCCGTCCTGCGGTGGTTCACTGGCAGCGGGAGGCCGGTACGCGAACGGACTTTGAGGTCGAGCGCAGGCGGATGGTCGGGCAGCAGCTCGTCCCCCGCGGAATCGTGGACGAGCGGGTCCTCGAGGCGATGGGCCGTGTGCCGAGACACCTCTTCGTGCCCCCGGACGTCGCCCCCTACGCGTACGCCGACCATCCGCTCCCGATCGGGGACGGGCAGACCATCTCGCAGCCGTACATCGTCGCGCTCATGCTGCAGGAGGCGCGCATCCGGCCGTCCGACACAGTGCTCGACGTCGGGACAGGTTCCGGATACGCGGCAGCGGTCACGGCGGAGCTGGCCGCCCGCGTCGTGAGCATCGAACGGCATCCGTCGCTCGCATCAGGCGCGGCGGCGACCCTCGAGGCACTCGGCTACGACGTCGCGGTGGTGATCGGCGACGGCTCGGTCGGCTGGCCCGAAGGAGCGCCGTACGACGTGATCCTGGCCGCGGCCACCAGCCCGTCGGTCCCCGAGGCCTGGCGGGAGCAGCTCGCCGAAGGCGGTCGCATCGTCGTTCCGATCGGCCGTAGCGGCGGAGCCCAGCACCTCGCGCTTTTCGAGCGCGGAGACGATGGGATGCTCGCAGAGACGAACCTGGGCGGCGTCGCCTTCGTGCCCCTCCTCGGCGAGCAGGCGTGGCCGGTGCCGGGCGAGCCCGGCGTGTGAACGGCGGCTACGCCGCGACGGCCTCGTCGAGGCCGACGCGATCGAGCGAGGCGAGTAGACCGGCGAGCTGCCCGGCCGGGGCTCCGGGGTCTTCGGGGTGCCACTGCACCGCCAGCACCGGCGCACTCTCGTGCTCAAGCGCCTCGATGTGCCCGTCGGACGCGCGACCGGTGACGACGAGTCCGCCTCCGACCGCGTCGACCGCCTGGTGATGGGCGCTCTGCACGTCGACGGTCCCGCTCTCCAGGAGGCCGGAGACGAGACTGCCCTCGGTGAGGTGGACGGGATGGGAGGCCATGATCTCCCGGATCGGCACGTCGTGGTTCTTGTGCACACTCTCGCCCCCGAGGTGCTGCACGAGGGTGCCGCCGAGGGCGACGTTGATGATCTGGAGTCCCCGGCAGATCCCGAGCAGCGGGATTCGGCGTTCGATCGCCCGGTGAACGAGGGCGATCTGCGCAGCGTCGGCCGCTTCGAGGTGACGGCTCTCGCCCTCGTAGCCCTCGGCGCCGCCGTAGAAGGCGGGCGCGATGTCTTCGCCGCCCATGATGAGCACGGCGTCGGCCTGCGCGGTTCGGTCGAGGAGCGCATCCCGGCCCTCGTCTGCGGCGAGGCGGATGACGTTCCAGCCCTGCGCTTCGGCCTCGGCCATGGCCGAACCGACCAGCAGTTGAACGTACGCGTGGTACTCCGGGTCGTGCGCGCGGAACCGGGTGGCCTCCACGACCGCGAGCGTGCGGCCGGTGCTGTCGGAGCGGCGGGCGCGGTTCGGGTGCTGGATGCTCATCCCGGATGCTCCTCTCCCGCTCGCGTGCCGACCCGTCCATTCTGAGCGGGCCCCGCGATGCGTGCATCCTTCCCGTAACAGGATGAAACACGCGGGACCGGCAACGGCTCGCAGCCGGCTCCCAGGATGTGGCGCCGTGGAAGGCGCCGACAATAGACTCGGCTGTACCGCGAAGCTCAAGAGAGTGAGTCGATGGGCGTCAAAGCAGTTCTGGGTGGGGTTCTTCTCGCGATCGGTGTGGTCGTGGGCTCGGCGACGGGGGCGGTCGCTGAAGACCCGGTGGAACTCGGGAGCGCGCACGTCGTCGATCAGGCCGGAGTCGTCGGAGGCGACGAGCAGAAGATCGAAGATGCAGCCGCCCAGCTCTTCCAAGACCACGACGTCGACCTCTTCGTGGTCTACGTCGACCGCTTCACGAACCCGGCGTCCGCCGCCGACTGGGCCAACGAGACGGCGGCCCGCAACAACCTCGGACCGACCGACTACCTTCTCGCCGTCGCGACCGAGGGCCGCGCCTTCTACCTCTCGGGCGATTCGTCCGGCCCGGTGAGCGACGACCAGCTCGCTCAGATCGAGACGAACGACATCGAGCCCAAGCTGAAGGCCGGCGACTGGTCGGGTGCCGCCGTCGCGGCCGCCGACGGGCTGGCGGATGCGACGGGCGGCGGTGGCGCGGGGTCCGGCTTCTTCTGGTTCTTCCTCATCGCCATCGTGGTCGTCGGGCTCATCATCTTCTTCGTCGTGCGAAATCGCTCCAAGAAGAAGGTCGCCGCCGGCGGACAGGCTGGAAGCCAGGTTCCGCCCCCGAACGAACTGCAGACCATCCCGCTCAAGGATCTCGAGCGCCGGGCCGGCTCGGCGCTCGTGCAGACGGATGACGCCATCCGCACCAGCGAAGAAGAGCTCGGCTTCGCGACCGCGCAGTACGGCGCGGAGTCGGTCGTGCCGTTCCAGGCTGCACTCGATGCAGCCAGGGCTCAGCTCGGCGACGCCTTCAAGCTCAAGCAGAAGCTCGACGACGCCGAGCCTGACTCCGAGGAGCAGACGCGCGACTGGAACGCCCAGATCGTGCAGCTCACCGCGGCCGCCAACGACGCGCTCGACAAGCAGGCCGACGCCTTCGACGAGCTGCGCGCGCTGGAGAAGCGCATCCCGCACGCGAGCGCCGAGATCCAGGCGTCAGCCGACGCGCAGCGCGCCCGCATCGCACCGTCGAGCGCCGCATTGGCCGCCCTCGCCGCGCGGTACACCGATGCGTCGCTGGCGACCGTGCACGACAACATCGCGCAGGCCACCGACCGCCTGGAATTCGTGACGACAGCGCTCGCCGGCGCCACGCAGAAGAGCGACGCCGGCGACACGAGCGCGGCCGCGATCGGCGTGCGCGCGGCCGAAGAGTCCGTGGACCAGGCCAAGCTCCTCCTCGACGCGGTGGACCGGCTGGGTGCCGACCTGGGCACGGCCCAGCAGAGCATCGACGCGACCATCGCCGAGCTCGAACGCGATCTGGCCGAGGCGCGCGCTCTCGCAGCCGCCGACGACCCTCAGGGCAGCATCGCGGGCGTCGTCGCCGCCACCGAGCAGACCCTCGGAGACGTGAAGGCCAAGATCGCGGGCGGCACGATCAACCCACTCGAGCTGGCTCAGCGCCTCGAGGCCGCAAACCAGAGCATCGACGGCGTACTGCAGGGTGTTCGGGATGCACGCCAGCAGTCCCAGCGCGCGCGGGCATCCCTCGACCAGACCCTCCTCTCGGCGAGGAGCCGGGTCTCGGCCGGCGAAGACTTCATCACGGCTCGTCGCGGAGCGGTCGGACCCGAAGCGCGCACACGGCTCGCCGAGGCCGGGCGACTGGTCGCCCAGGCCGACGCGAACGCTGCCGCCGACCCCGTGGCCGCTCTCGCCCAGGCGCAGCGAGCCGACCGGTTGGCGCAGGAAGCGATCCAGTTCGCACAGCGGGATGTCGGCGGCTTCCAGCCGGACGCAGGGGGGCTCGGCGGGATGTTCGGCGGCGGCACGAGCGGCGGAGGCGGCGGAAACGGCGCGATGGGGGCGATCCTCGGCGGTATCCTCATCAACTCGGTGCTCGGCGGCGGAGGAGGCGGCGGGCTCTTCGGCGGCGGCGGCGGCGGTCGCGGCGGCGGCCGCGGCGGCGGCGGGTTCAGCCCGGGAAGCTTCGGCGGGGGCGGCACGCGCTCTCGCCGCGGGGGTGGCAGGTTCTAAGGCCCCTCGGGGCCCAAGCGAAAGGAAGCACAATGGCAAAACAGTCGATTTTCGGCCGGATCTCCCAGCTGATGAAGGCGAACGTCAATGCCCTCATCGACCAGGCTGAAGACCCGGAGAAGATGCTCGACCAGATGGTCCGCGACTTCACCAACAACATCGCCGACGCCGAGAGCGCCATCGCCGAGACCATCGGCAACCTGCGGCTGCTCGAAGACGACCACCGCGAAGACGTCGAAGCCGCGTCGGAGTGGGGGCAGAAGGCTCTCGCCGCCAGCAAGCAGGCCGACGTGTACCGCACCGGCGGCGATGCCGCCAACGCGGACAAGTTCGACAACCTGGCCAAGGTCGCCCTGCAGCGCCAGATCTCGGCGGAGAACGAGGCGAAGGCGGCCGAGCCGCAGATCGCCTCGCAGACCGAGACCGTCGACAAGCTGAAGTCGGGCCTCAACGGCATGAAGGGCAAGCTCGAGCAGCTCAAGACCAAGCGCTCCGAACTGATCGCGCGTGCCAAGACGGCGCAGGCGCAGGCGCAGGTGATGGATGCGGTCAAGAGCGTCGACATCCTCGACCCCACCAGCGAGGTCGGCCGCTTCGAAGACAAGATCAGGCGCGAGGAGGCTCGCGTGCGGGGAGCTTCGGAACTGGCGGCGTCGAGCCTCGATGCCCAGTTCAACCAGCTCGACGATCTCGGCGAGATGACCGAGGTCGAGGCACGGCTGGCCGCCCTCAAGACAGGCGGCGCCCCGGCGCAGCCCGCCGTCACGGCCGAGGCGACGCCGTCGGCGCCGTACACGCCGGGTCAGTGAGCGCGATCATCGAGGAGGGCTGTTGAGCAGCGCGACGTTCCTCGTCGTCCCGCAGTGGCAGGGCTCCGGGTCATCCCGGGCCATGCGCCTCATCGACGGGGCCGAGGCGATCCGGGGCGACCTGCCGTCGACGGCGACGACCGTGCTGGCCGTGCCCGCGTCGGCGGGCGACTCCCTCGGCACCGGGGTGCACCGGTTCTCGTCGCTGGTGAGCATCCGGGACGCCGCCGCTGCAGAGCTCATGGTGCTCGAATCCCCGGTCGTGACAGTCGGCGGCGACTGCGCGGCCGACCTGGCGAGCGTGCAGCACGTGGTCGCGTCGCGGGAGCCCGGATCCGTCGCCCTGGTGTGGTTCGACGCGCACGGCGACCTCAACACGCCGGAGTCATCGCCCTCGGGAGCATTCCACGGCATGGTCCTGCGGGCTCTGCTCGGTGAGGGGCCGGAGGGCCTCGCTTCTACCGGCGCGGCCCTCCTCGCTGCGGACAAGCTGGTGCTCGCCGGCACCCGCGCGCTCGACGACGGCGAGGACGCGTACGTCACCGAGGCCGGGGTGCGGATGCTCACGGCGGAGTCGCTGGCGTCCCCTCGCGAACTGGTGGACGCGGTCGCGGCCACGGGCGCGGAAGCGGTCTACCTGCACATCGACCTCGACGTGCTCGACCCGGCGACGATGAGCGGCATCGGCTATCCGGAGCCGTTCGGGGTGCAACCGGAAGAGCTCGCCGACGCCATCCGGGCGCTTCGCTCCCGATTCGAGCTGGCGGGGGCTGCGATCACCGAGTTCGCGCCCGAGTCCCCCGAGGCTGCGGAACACGACCTGCCGGTGATCCTCCGCCTCCTCGGAGCGCTCACGGCACCCCTGCCCGGGCCGAACGGCTCCTCGACGGGCGGCGGCGCACGGCACCTCTCCACCGATGACCGGACCACCGGTGACGCACTCTGACCCGCGAGGTACGTTGGGACACATGACCGAACCCAAGATCCTGACCGAGCGGCGCGGGCACGTCCTGCTCATTGCGTTCAATCGCCCCGAGAAGCGCAACGCAGCAGACTACGAGCTGCTCAGTCAGCTGGCCGCCGCCTACGGCGAGCTGCACCGGGATCCGGAGCTCAGAGTCGGCCTGGTCTACGCGATCGGCGAGCATTTCACGGCGGGGCTCGACCTCGCAGACCTCGGTCCGCGCATCGGCGCCGACGGCCTGACCTTCACCGAAGAAGGCGGCATCGACCCGTGGCAGGTGTCCGGAGAGCAGCTGGGCAAACCGGTCGTCGTCGCGGTGCACGGAACCTGCCTGACGCTCGGCATCGAACTCCTCCTCGCCTCTGAGGTCACGGTCGCGGCGCGCTCGACGACATTCGGTCAGATCGAAGTGACGCGCGGAATCCTGCCGTTCGGCGGGGCGACGCTGCGCTTTCCGCGAGCCGTCGGATGGGGAAACGCCATGCGCTGGATCCTCACCGGCGACACGTTCGGCAGTGCCGAAGCGCACCGGATCGGTCTGGTGCAGGAGGTGGTCGAAGACGGCGAGCAGTTCGACCGCGCGCTCGCCATCGCCGAGCGCATCGCCGCGCAGGCGCCGCTCGCCGTGCAGGCCGCCCTGGCCAATGCCAAGCGGGCGATCCGGGAGGGGGATGCGGCGGCCGAGTCGGAATTGCAGCCGACCCTCGTGCGCCTGGTCGCCAGCGAAGATGCCGCAATCGGCATGCAAGCCTTCCTCACCCGCTCCGAAGCAGAGTTCGTCGGCCGCTGAGCGCCACCAGAAGACAGGAGACAGCATGACAGCCATCGAATACGACGTCATCGTGATCGGAGCGGGTGCCGTCGGAGAGAACGTCGCGGACCGCGCCAAACAGGGCGGGATGCGCACGGTGATCGTCGAGTCGGAACTGGTCGGCGGCGCGTGCTCGTACTGGGCCTGCATGCCCTCCAAGGCGCTGCTGCGCAGCGGGGCTCTGCTGCGAGCGGCCCAGCGCGTCGGCGGGTCGCGCGAGGCGGTCACGGGCGAGCTCGACGTCGCCGCCGTCCTCAAACGCCGCGACTACATGACGAGCGATTGGAACGACGCGGGACAGGTGAAATGGCTGAACGGCGCCGGCATCGAACTGGTGCGCGGGCGTGCGGTCATCACCGCGCCCCGGGAGGTGACGGTCACGGCGGACGACGGCACGGTCACCGTGCTGACCGCTACGCACGCCGTCGCGGTGTCGACGGGCTCGGCCTCGCTGCTCCCCGACATCCCCGGTCTCCGCGAGAGCGAGCCGTGGACGAGTCGCGATGCGACGAGCGCTCACCATGTGCCCGCATCGCTCGCCATCCTCGGTGGCGGCGTCGTGGCTGTCGAGATGGCCACCGCGTACGCGGGCTTCGGCACGAAGGTCGACCTGATCGCCCGGCACGGGCTGCTCGGCACCAACGAGCCGTTCGCCGGCGAAATGGTCACGGACTCCCTCCGCGAGCTCGGCGCCTCCGTGCATCTCGACACGACGGTGGTGTCGGTCGAGCGCACGGCCGATGACGGCTTCCGCATCCAGCTCGACGACGGTGGCACGATCGAGGCCGAGGAGTTCCTCGTCGCAGCCGGCCGCATCCCGAACACCGCCGGAATCGGTCTCGACGCCTTCGGTTTGGAGGAGGGCGCCTGGCTCGACGTCGACGACACCATGCGGGTGCTCGGCGCCGACGGCGAACCCGTCGACGGCGGCTGGCTCTACGGTGTGGGAGACGTCAACCACCGGGCACTGCTCACGCATCAGGGCAAGTACCAGGCCCGGGCAGCCGGTGACGCCATCGCCGCCCGTGCGAACGGCAAGGACGTGAGGATCGAGCCGTGGGGCACGTACGTCGCGACGGCCGACCACCGGTCGGTGCCCCAGGTGACGTTCACCGACCCCGAGGTCGCCTCGATCGGACTGACCGCAGCGAAGGCCGACAAAGAGGGCTACCGCATCAGCATCGTCGACTACCCGATCAGCAATGTCTCGGGTGCGAGCATCGCGGCGGACAACTACATCGGCCAAGCGCGCATGGTCGTCGACGAGGACCGCCAGGTGCTCCTCGGCGTGACGTTCGTCGGCCAGGATGTCGGCGAGTTGCTGCACTCGGCCACCATCGCCGTCGTCGGCGAGGTGCCACTCTCCCGGCTGTGGCACGCGGTCCCGTCGTACCCGACGCTCAGCGAGGTGTGGCTGCGGCTGCTCGAGGCGTACGGCCGGCCGGAGAACTAGGGGATGCGTCTGCTCCGAGGCCTGTTCCTCGATTCGCCGATCAGCCGGCTCGGCTACCTCTACGCCACCGCGGTCGGGCTCGCCTGGGGCTTTCTGTGGAGCACCGGCCGTGTGGAGCGACGGCATGGGTTGTTCGTATTCCGCGGTATGCCGCCGCGCACCTTCGGTCGCGGGGGGTCCTGCGTCGGCGGCTGCTACCTCACCGCCCAGAACGTCTCCGACGATGTGCTCGAACACGAGGCTGTGCACAAACGGCAGTGGCAGCGTTACGGCATGCTGTTCCCGTTCTTCTACCTGCTTGCGGGTCGCAACCCGCTCAAGAACCGATACGAGATCGAGGCGGGCCTCGAGAAAGGTGGATACCTGTGAGCGCACAATCCGGGAGCCGTCGCACGATCATCCTCACCGGAGCGAGTTCCGGCATCGGGGTGGTCGCCGCGGAGCAGCTGGCCGCGCAGGGCAACGAGCTCGCCGTGGTCGGCCGCAACCCGGAGCGCACCCGCGCCGTCGCCGAGCGCATCGGTGCGACGCCGTTCCTCGCGGACTACGAGCGTCTGGACGACGTGCGCTCGCTCGCCGACGCCCTCCTCGATCGCTACGACCGCATCGACGTGCTGGCCAACAACGCCGGCGGCCTCTATGCCAAGCGCGAGCTGACGATCGACGGGCACGAGCGCACGATCCAGGCCAACCACTTGGCGCCGTTCCTGCTGACCAACCTGCTCCTGCCCCGAATGCGCGCCACGGCAGAGGCGGGCAACCCCGTGCGGGTCGTCTCCACGGCGAGCCTGGCGAACCTCTTCGGACACGTGCGTCTCGATGACCTCGACTTCGAGAAGCGCCCCTGGCTCGGCGGCTGGCGCGGCTACGGCACAGCCAAGCTGGTGACGATCCTCTTCATCCGCGAGCTCGCCGAACGACTCACCGGCACCGGCATCGACGCGTTCTCGTTCCACCCGGGGACCATCGCCACGAACTTCGGCATGTCGTCGCCGCTGATCCGCTTCGGATCCGCGGTCACCCGCGGCGGCTACGGCATCAGCGTCGAACAGGGTGCGGCACCGCTCATCGCCCTCACCGCCGACTCCCCCGTCGGCGCTCCCAGCGGAACCTACTTCGATCGGCTCACTGCGAACGGCAGAGTGCGACACCAGGCCAACGATGCTCAGCTGGGCCGGGA
The DNA here is from genome assembly GCF_042882245.1 of Leifsonia sp. NPDC058230. Taxonomy (NCBI): domain Bacteria; kingdom Bacillati; phylum Actinomycetota; class Actinomycetes; order Micrococcales; family Microbacteriaceae; genus Leifsonia; species Leifsonia sp. NPDC058230. The sequence continues at coordinate 457,242 of NZ_JBHVWM010000002.1, forward strand.
TCTCTGGACGCTCACCTCGGAGTTCACCGGGGTCGAGGCCGTGGTCTAGCGGTCAGCGCCAGGACGGCGCGGTGACCGCGGCCGGCGCCATGCCGACCTCGCCGACGAGGTGCTCCTGCACCTCGGTCGCCAGCTCGAATCCGCCGAGGACGATGGCACGGGTCTCGCCGGGCCCGTCGCAGAGCATCTCAGCGGTCCACGCGCGCACTGCGCGCGTCACAGCCTCACCGCGGGAGCAGCTCTCGCCCGTTCCGGGCCGACCGCTCCGGCGCGATCGCGCCAGCCACGTGACCGTCATGCGCATCGGCGTCGACAGCTGAACCGCGTCTTCGGGACGCTCGACCTCGACGAACACCCGGCCGCGAGCGCACAGCGGGAGAAGCGCGAGTTCCGCTTCGAGCTGGGGCAACGACGACTCATCGGCGACGACGAGGAACTGCACACGGTCGTCGTGGTGGGCGGTGGTCGCGGTGTGGCTCGCGTGATCGGGTCGGTACATCGTGATTTCGAGTATAGGGCAGGCTTACCTAACCCCCACCGGTTCGAAGAGGATGCCCAGGGGAGGCAAGACTTCCGCCCAGGGCCGCCGGAGAGCATGATCGAGGGATGAACCCCTCCTCGGAGTCCCCCGTCGCGCCGATGCTGGCGAAAGCCGTTCCCTCCGTTCCCGAGTCCGACTCGGCAGAGGGCGGGCTCAGCTACGAGCCGAAGTGGGACGGCTTCCGCGCGATCGTGTACGCCGAAGGTTCCGGCGACGCGATCGACCGGGTCGAGATCGGCAGCCGCGGCTCCAAGATGCTCACGCGGTACTTCCCCGAACTGGTGGAGGCATTCAAACGCCTGCTGCCGGGGCCGTGCGTGCTCGACGGCGAGATCGTCGTCCCCACCGGGGAGCCCGGCACCCAGCGCCTCGACTGGGAGGCGCTGTCGCAGCGCATCCACCCGGCGGCGAGCCGTGTCGATCTCCTCTCGAAGGAGACCCCCGCCACGTTCGTCGCCTTCGACCTGCTCGCCCTCCGCGGCGAATCCCTGCTCGAACGGCCCTTCTCCGAACGCCGGGCAGCCCTCGAGGGGTTCGCGGGACCACTGCCCGCTCCGATCGAGATCACCCGGACTACAACCGACGTCGACCTCGCGCGCCGATGGCTGGAGGAGTTCGAGGGCGCCGGCCTCGATGGGGTCGTCGCCAAGCCCCTCGCGGCACCGTACTCGCCGAACAAGCGCACGATGCTGAAGATCAAGCACCATCGCACCGCTGACGTCGTCGCGCTGGGCTACCGCATCCACGCCAGCGGCCGAGGGGTCGGATCTCTTCTCGTCGGGCTCTACGACTCGGACGGCACGCTCCGCAACGTCGGCGGGGTCTCCGCCTTCAGCGACGTCCGTCGCCTCGAACTCGTCGACGAGCTCGAGGCCGTCGTCGAGCGCGATGAGAGCGGCAACGCCGCCAAGGGCGAAACCGAACGGAGCCGGTTCTCGTCGGGCAAGGACGTGTCGTTCATCCGGCTCCGTCCCGAACGGGTCCTCGAAGTGCGCTACGACCAGATGGAGGGGATGCGGTTTCGCCACACCGCGCAGTTCGAACGCTGGCGCCCCGACCGCGAGGCCGCGTCCTGCACCTTCGAGCAGCTCGAGCGGCCCGTCGCCTACGACCTGGCCGACGTGCTCAGCTGACGCCCGTTCAACTCTTCTTGGCTCGACTCGGCTGCACTCGCGGCGGCTCACCCGGCATCTTCGGGTAGTCGGGCGGGAACGGCAGCTCGCCGAGTCCCGCATCCAGGTCGCGCTGCCACCAGCCGAGCAACTGGTCGATCGTTCCCGGCTCGTCTCCGAAGGACTCCCACGGATCGCCGACGGTCTTCAGCCGATCAGGAACCGTGAGCACGGTGAAATCGCGCGGGCTCACCCTCTCCAGCTCGTCCCAGGTGATGGGTGTGGAGACGGCCGCATGGGCGAGCGCACGCGGACTGTACGCCCCCGCCATGGTGCGGTCGCGGTTGGCCTGGTTGAAGTCGACGAAGATGCGCTCGCCGCGCTCCTCCTTCCACCACGCGGTCGTCACCTTGTCGGGCATCCGGCGTTCGAGTTCGCGCGCGGCCGCGATCACGGCGTGCCGCACATCCTGGAACTCGTGGGTCGCCTCGATCGGCGCGAACACGTGGACTCCCCGGTTGCCGGAGGTCTTGATGAACGCGTCGAGGCCGACCTCGGCCAGGACCGCGCGCAACTCGATCGCGGCGGGGACGGCGTCGGAGAAGTCGGTGCCCGGCTGCGGGTCGAGGTCGATGCGCAGCTGGTCGGGGTTGTCGGAGTTCTCTGCGCGCGACGGCCACGGGTGGAACACGACCGTGTTCATCTGCGCGGCCCACACGGCCGCCGCCGGCTCGTCGATCACCAGTTGCGGATGCGAGCGCGCGCTCGGGTAGACCACCATCACCGATCGCACGTACTCCGGCGCACCGCGGGGCGGGTTCTTCGAGAAGAACTGCTCGCCGCCGATCCCCTCCGGAAACCGTTCGAGCGAGACCGGCCGATCGCCGTTGGCCCGCACGAACGCGTCCCCGACGGCGATGAGGTAGTTCGCCAGATCGAGCTTGGTGATGCCGAGCTCGGGCCAGAGCACCCGTGTCGGGCTGGAGATGCGAACCTCGCGGTCGCCGTTCGGACCGGGGACGGTGATGACAACTGCTTCGCTCGCCATGGCACCACCGTACTCGCCGGATATCGAGCGTGTCTCGCCGATGACTCTCTTGTGAATTCCGTGTGCGAAGTGCGGCACCGGCTTTCCGTGTGAAGATTCTGGTGAAGAATGTTGTCGCATCCCCTCTCGATCGGGATGCGCGAGAAGAGGGATCCAACTGAGAATCGTCAGCTACAACCTGCGAAAGCACGCTGCCGGTCACGAACTGGCCGACATCGCGGCGGTTCACGACGTCGACGTTCTCTGCCTCCAGGAATGCGATGCCGAAGCGCTCCCGCAGCGCCTCCACCACCTGATCCTCGCCGACGCCACCAAGGCCAACCGCCTCGGTCTCGCCATCTACGTGCGGGAGAGCCGCTACGACATCCTCGGAACCGAGGTGTTCGCCGTGCACAAGTCGGTGCACGACCGGGTGCTCGCACCCGCCCACGAACGGCTGCTCGCCGCCCACCTGCACGACAGGGAGGCCGACGAGGATGTGCTGGTCGGCTCGTTCCACGCCGCCCCGCTCACCGCATCCAACTCCCTCCGCCGCAAGCAGATCGCAGCAGCCCACGAGGGGATGCGATCGCTCGCCGACGACATCCCCGCTGTCATGGTCGGCGACTTCAACTACCCCTGGTTCATCCGCGGACTGGAGCGTCGCCTCACCACGACCGGCTACGCCCTGATGCGCAGCACCGAGCCGACCTACCTGCGCTACAAGTTCTTCACCGGCTATTTCGACTTCGTGACGTCCACCGGCTTCGAGATCACCCAGGTCGACGTTCTCCCCGCCGGGGCCTCCGACCACCGCGCGATCAGCCTCGACGCCCGCCTCGCCGCCTGAGCCTCCCATCCGGCCTGGTCCGCATCCCCGGGCCGGCGTATCGTGGGCGCAGTTCACGGCGGGCGGTGCGAGATGGACGTCTTCGACTGGTTGGCGGCAAGCGAGTACAGCGTTGCCCGTGAGGTTCTCCAGCGCGGGGTCGGCGCCCTCTACCTGATCGCCTTCATCTCCGCGGCCAACCAGTTTCCGGCCCTCCTCGGCGAGCACGGGCTGCTTCCTGTTCCGCGCTTTCTCACGCTGGCGTACGCGCGGCGGCAGCCGACCCTGTTCCGCTGGCGCTACACCGATCGGCTGCTCCTCACAGTGGCCTGGACCGGCGCCGCACTGTCCGCACTCGTGGTCGCCGGCATCCCCCAGCTCGCGCCCTCGTGGACGCTGATCGTGGTCTTCCTCGTGCTGTGGGGGCTCTATCTCTCGATCGTGAACGTCGGGCAGACGTTCTACTCGTTCGGCTGGGAGAGTCTGCTGCTCGAGGCGGGGTTCACCGTCGGCTTTCTCGGGTCGCACGACACAGCCGCGCCGATCACGATCGTCCTGCTCGTGCGCTGGCTGGTGTTCCGGCTGGAGTTCGGCGCGGGGATGATCAAGATGCGCGGCGACCGCTCCTGGCGCGACCTGACGGCCCTCTTCTACCACCACGAGACCCAGCCGATGCCCAATCCGCTGAGCCGCTCGGCGCATCTGCTGCCGAAATGGTGGCATCGCATCGAAGTGCTCGGCAATCATTTCGCTCAACTCGTGGTGCCGTGGTTCCTGTTCGCGCCGCAACCCGTGGCAAGCATCGCGGCGGCGGTGGTGATCCTCACCCAGCTCTGGCTCGTCGTGACGGGCAACTTCGCCTGGCTGAACGTGATCACGATCGTGCTCGCGTTCTCAGCGGTGAGCGATCCGGTGCTCTCCGCCGTGCTCGGCGGCATCCCGGTCGGCGGGATCGGGCCGACGGGGATGCCCGTGTGGTTCGCGGTGGTCGCGCTCCTGGTGAGCCTGCTCCTCGTCGTTCTCAGCTGGCAGCCACTCGTGAACCTGTTCTCGCGCCACCAGCTCATGAACGCCAGCTTCAACCGCTGGCACCTCGTCAACGCGTACGGCGCCTTCGGAACCGTGACGAAGGAACGCTACGAGATCATCGTCGAAGGTACGATCGACGATCCCGCCTCGGGAGCGGCCGAGTGGCGCGAGTACGAGTTCAAGGGCAAACCCGGCGACGTGAAGCGGATGCCGCCGCAGGTCGCCCCGTACCACCTGCGACTCGACTGGCTGATGTGGTTCCTCGCTCTGGGCTCGCGCGACACCCGCTGGTTCGAGGTCTTCCTGCTGCGCCTTCTGGAGGCGGATGCGCGCACGCTGCGACTCATCCGGATCGACCCGTTCGGCGGTGAGCGGCCGACAGCCGTGCGCGCCCGCACCTTCCTCTACCGGTTCGCGACGCGCGCGGAGAAGCGCGAGACGGGCGCCCGCTGGGTTCGCGTGGAGGTGGGGACGCTGATCCCCCCGGTCGCTCTTCCCCGCTCGACGGATGCGCGGCCTCAGTAGCCGCCGCGCTCCTGTTCCAGCTTGGCCAGGTCGCGGCCGATCAGCAGCTTCAGCCGGGCCGGACGTTCCGCTTCGTAGTCGGCTTTGAGTGCTTCGACGCCGGAGAACGCGTCGAGCGAGTTCTCGATGGCGTGGCCGACCTCGTCCCAGGCGTCGGCGCGGGCGCGTTCGACGATGGCGAGCAGCTCGGACTCCGAGTCCGCCCGGTGGCGGAGGGCAGCTGCCAGAGCGCCGGCCGCCTTCTCCCGGCGTCGGAGGTTGCCGGCGTCGACGTCACGGTAGTCGTGCGGGTGGGTCGCCTCGCCGTCCCGTCCGTCGACCTGCGCCCGGGATTCCGCGATGCGCGCGGCCGCTTGATCCTGCTCGTCGGCGAGATCGCGCAGCATCCGGGCGGCTTGATCGGTGTGCCGGACGGGGTCGAACGCGTTCCCCTGCTGGATCGTGTCGACGACGATGTGGTTCTTCACCGCCATGCGGGTGGCGTAGTCGGCCAGCATCAGTCCCTCCTCGACCGACTGGTCGAGGCTGGGCGTGGCGATCTCCACGAGGGCGCTCTCGTCGAACGGCCGCATCCTGGGCTTGTCAGCCCGTCTGCGGAACCAGTTCGGCCAGCGCATCCGTCTCCTCGGGTCGGGGCGACCAGACGCCGTCGCCCTGCGAAGACCATTCTTTCAGGTGGGCGGCCTCGGGATGGAAGCCGCCGGGTGGAACGGGCGTTGTCGCCCGGCCTTGATCTGAGGCAGAGTGAACTCATGGCAGGGATCCGGTACGAGTTCGAGGCTGATCTGTGGCGCTGGGAGGCGCGACGCGACCTGTGGGTGTTCGCGCGGCTGCCGCTCGACATCTCGGAGGAGATCCGTGATCAGCCGCATCCGCCGGCCGGGTTCGGGTCGGTGAAGGTGGTCGCCACACTCGGAAGCTCCCGGTGGTCGACCTCGATCTTCCCGGAGTCGGCCGAGGGCTCGTACACGCTCGCGATCAAGGGATCCGTGCGCAAGAAGGAAGGCGTCGGCCTCGGGGACGTGGTCAGGATCGGAATTGAGACGCTGCTCTAGGCGGAGGCCTCCGCCTCCAGCTCGGCGGGCTCCGGCACGGGGAAGATCGCGCCGAGAAGCGACGACACCCACGCGATGAGGTCCGAGTCCGCCGGAGCGTCACCGTCGACGCGCGGCAAGGGCACCGTCACGACCTTGGGCGCTGCGTGGTATTTCGAACCCGGGTACATCCGCTGCAGGCGCACCTGCACCGAGTCTGGCAGGATCGCCGGAGCCAGGCGCAGGTTCGAGCCCATCGCGACGACCTCGCCGAGTCCGGCCTTCTGGGCCGCGAGGCGCAGGCGCGACACGGCGATCAGGTTCAGCACGGGCAGCGGGGGTTCGCCGTAGCGGTCGGTGAGCTCTTCCAGCACGGCGTCGATCTGACCGGCCTTCGCGTTCGGCGAGCTGGCGGTCGAGAGCTTCTGGTAGGCCTCGAGGCGCAGTCGCTCGCTGTCGACGTACTCCTCGGGGATGTGCGCATCCACCGGCAGCTCGAGCCGCAGCTCGGTCTGCCCCTCGGCGACGTCGCCGCGGAAGGTGCTCACGGCCTCGCCGATCATCCGGAGGTAGAGGTCGAAGCCGACGCCCGCGATGTGGCCGGACTGCTCGCCGCCCAGCAGGTTTCCGGCGCCGCGGATCTCCAGGTCTTTGAGCGCAACCTGCATCCCGCTGCCGAGCTCGTTGTTCGCCGCGATCGTGGAGAGCCGGTCGTGGGCCGTCTCGCTGAGCGGCTTGTTCTCGTCCCACAGGAAGTAGGCGTACGCGCGTTCGCGGCCACGGCCGACGCGACCGCGCAGCTGGTGAAGCTGGCTGAGGCCGTACTTGTCGGCCCGGTCGATGATGATCGTGTTCGCGTTCGCGATGTCGAGGCCGGTCTCGATGATGGTGGTCGAGACGAGCACGTCGAACTTGCGCTCCCAGAAGTCGACGACGACCTGTTCGAGCGCCGTCTCGTTCATCTTGCCGTGCGCGACACCGATCCGTGCCTCCGGAACGAGCTCGGCCAGCTTCGCGGCCACGCTCGAGATGCTGCCGACCCGGTTGTGCACGAAGAACACCTGGCCTTCGCGCAGCAGCTCGCGACGGATCGCCGCGGCGACCTGCTTCTCGGAGTACGCGCCGACGAACGTGAGGATGGGGTGGCGCTCCTCCGGCGGGGTGGCGAGCGTCGACATCTCGCGGATGCCGGTCACCGCCATCTCCAGGGTGCGCGGGATGGGCGTGGCGCTCATCGCGAGGATGTCGACGTTCGTCTTCAGCTTCTTGAGCGCATCCTTGTGCTCCACACCGAAGCGCTGCTCCTCGTCGATGATGACCAGGCCGAGGTCTTTGAGCACGATGCCGTCGGCGAGGAGTCGGTGAGTGCCGATCACGACATCCACCGTGCCGTCCGCCATGCCGTTGATGGTCTCGCGTGCTTCTCTGTCCGACTGGAAGCGGCTGAGCGCCCGCAGGTGGATGGGGAAGCCGGCGAACCGCTCCTGGAACGTCTCGAAGTGCTGCTTGACCAGCAGAGTGGTCGGCACGAGCATGACGACCTGCTTGCCGTCCTGCACGGCCTTGAACGCCGCGCGCACGGCGATCTCGGTCTTGCCGAAGCCGACGTCGCCGGAGATCAGGCGGTCCATCGGGATCGGCCGCTCCATGTCGGCCTTAACCTCGTCGATGGTCTGCAACTGGTCGGGCGTCTCCGCGAACGGGAACGCCTCCTCGAGTTCGCGCTGCCACGGGGTGTCGGGCCCGAACGAGTGGCCCTTGCTCGCCATGCGGGCCGAGTACAGCTTGACGAGCTCGACCGCGATGTCGCGCACGGCCTTGCGGGCGCGTCCCTTCGCAGCCGACCAGTCGCTGCCGCCCATCTTGCTGAGCGCCGGAGCCTCCCCGCCGACGTACCGGGTCAGCAGGTCGAGCTGGTCGGTCGGAACGTAGAGCTTGTCTCCCGGATACCCCCGCTTCGACGGCGCGTACTCCAGCACGAGGTACTCGCGCTTCGACTTCACGGGGTGGCGGCCGCCGCTGGAGACCTCACGCTGGGTGAGCTCGACGAACTTGCCGATGCCGTGGGTCTGGTGCACCACGTAATCGCCCGACTTGAGCTGCATCGGGTCGACCACGTTCTTGCGGCGCGTGGCCAGCTTCTTCACCTGGCGGGAGTCGTACCCGATCGTGCGGCCGTAGAACTCGCTCTCGCTGAGGAGCGCCAGCTTGGCCCCCTCCAGCTCGAAGCCGTGCTCGACGGTGGCCTTCAGGATGTACGCGATCCCCGGCTCGGGTTCTGCCGGGTACTCCTCGACCGGGCGCGCCGGCAACCCTGCCTCGCCCAGCACATCGGCTGCACGCTCGACGAGCCCGGCGCCCTCGGCCACGATCGCGACCTTCCAGCCGTCGCGGAGCCGCGCGCCCACGTGCTCGATCGCGCCGGAAACGTTGCCCTGGAAACTGGGCACCGCCTCGGCGGCGATGCGCACCTGCAGGTGCTCCTCGAGCTCGCGGTGCTCGGGGAGGATGTCATCGGCCTGGAACCCGCTCATGGTCCACCACGGGTGCGTGGGTGCCTTCTGCCCCGGCGCACTGAACGTGGTGGAGTCCTTCAGCTGCTGAAGGGTCAGGAAGTCGCCGGCGGCCAGGTCGATCGGCGCCGCAGCGCCCACGGTCGCCGCGCTCCACGCGGCCGAGAGGAATTCGCGGTTCGTCTCGGCGAGACTCACCGCACGGCTCGCGACCCGCTCGGGCGAGAGCACCGCGACGGCGGCGCCGTCGGGCAGGTAGTGCGTGAGTGGAACGAGCCGGTCGACCAGTGCGGGCGCCAGTGACTCCATGCCCTCGACCGGGATGCCCTCGCCGATCTTCGCGAGCATCTGGGACAGGCTCGGGAACTCGTGCTCCATCTCCCTCGCCCGCTGCCGCACCGACTCGCTCAGCAGAAGCTCGCGGCTCGGCGGCAGCGTGACCGACGGGATGGGCTCGGGCAGCGACCGCTGGTCGGCCACCGAGAATGCACGGATCTGGTCGACCTCGTCGCCGAAGAAGTCGACGCGATACGGGTGCTCCGCCGTGGGCGGGAAGACGTCGAGGATGCCGCCGCGAACTGCGAACTCGCCGCGGCGCGTAACCATGTCGACGCGCCCGTAGGCGAGGTCGACGAGCTCAGCGGCCAGCCGGCCGAGGTCGAAGCCGCGGTCGCCGGCGGCCAGCTCGACCGCCTGATAGTCGATGAGGTTGTCGGCCAGCGGCTGCAGTGCCGCACGCACGGAGGCGACGACGATGATCGGATGCGCGCGATCGCCGTCTTCCCACGACGCCAGCCGCCGCAGCGCGAGAAGGCGCTTGCCGACGATCTCGGCGCTCGGACTGAGGCGCTCGTGCGGCAGGGTCTCCCAGGCCGGGAACTCGATCACCTCGGCGTCGGGGACGACCGCGCCGAGCGCACCGCGGATCGACTCGGATTCGCGACCCGTCGCGGTGATGACCAGCAGGGCCTGTGACGCATCCGCCTCGGCCCGCCTCTTCAGCAGCCCGGCGATGAGGGGCGCCCGCAGGCCGTCGGTCAACGAGAAATCAGCGTCTCGGGAAGCCGACGCCAGGGCGTCATCGAACGTGGAGGCGCGCGAAAGCGCTGCGATCAAGCCCTGCAGTATCACTCGCCCAAGTCTACGGTCCCGCGCCGACACTGCACCCGAAAGCGTCAGATCCAGCCGTCCAGCGCGGTCATGAAGCCCGCGAAGTCGTCACGGTTGATCACGTGGCCGCTGCCGCGCACGATGCGCACCTCGAACCCCGCCTCGGCGAGCCGGCCGGCGAGAGCGGGCTTCACGAGCTGCGACTTGTCGGCGAGCACGACCAACGAGGGCACATGCATCCGTTCGGGGGCCCGCAACGACCCCGGCGTGATCAGCACCGGGATGACGGCGGGGTCGAACGCTTTGAACGTCTCCACCTCGATGGCGACGTCGGCCGGATCCCACCGCGGGTTGCGCTTCGCGATCCGGGCGGCCGATGCACGGGTGAGGTTGCGGAGGAACGCGGGCGCGAGCATCCGCTGCCACCGGGCGAGCGCCGGCCCGGAGAACGCGGGGTCGACGTAGATCGCCCGCTGCGGCTCGAGTCGTTCGACCGCGAGGCTGACGGTGAGTCCGCCGAGCGAGTGGCCCATGACGAGCTCCGGATTCGCGGGGACCGTGTCGACCACGTCCTGCGCGAGCAGTTCGGCCGAGTACTCGTCGGCACGGGGGCTGTGACCGTGGCCACGCAGGTCGACGGCGACGACGTGGTATCCCCGCTCTGCGAGGGCGGGACCGACCGTGCGCCAGTTGCGCGAGTCGGACATCGCGCCGTGCACCAGCACCGCGTGGCGGTCGCCGCTGCCCCATTCGCGCGTGAACAACTCCATGAATCGAACAGTACCGCCGCTCGGCTGTGCGCCAGCCGCACGATTGCCCTCAACGGGTCAACGACCGGTGTGGAACCTGAGCTGTGCGGCGGTGAGGCCCTCCGAGGCGATCTGCTCGACCGCATCCGCTGCGTCGGAGATGAGGTTGGGGAGGGTTTTGCGCTCGGTCGTGGAGAAGCCCTTGAGCACGTGGTCGGCTGCGCCCTGCGCACCGGGCGGACGGCCGACGCCTACGCGCACCCGGGTGAAGTCACCGGTGCCGATGGCGGCGATGACATCGCGGACGCCGTTGTGGCCGCCGTGCCCGCCACCGAATTTGAGCTTCATGGTGTCGAACGGGATGTCGAGCTCGTCCTGCACGACGATCAGGCGCGAGGGGTCGAGCGAGTAGAAGCGCAGCAGCTGTGCGACCGGCCCGCCGGACACGTTCATGAACGTGTTCGGCTTGGCCAGCACGAACCGCTCGCCGCCGGGGGTCAGGCGCCCCTCGGCGACGGTCGCGTTCGTCTTGTGGGTCTTGAAGGTGAGACGCCCGCGGTCGGCGAGTTCGTCGAGCACCATCTGACCCACGTTGTGACGCGTGGCTGCGTAGCCGGGCCCGGGGTTGCCGAGCCCGACCACGAGCCAGGGCGAATCCATCGAGGAGGTTACTCGGCAGCTTCGGCGGAGGCCTCTTCGGCGACCGCGGCGGCCTCAGCGGCCTCTTCCTCTTCACCGCGCGCGGCGGCCGGGATCATGACGTTCAGGATCAGCAGGTCTTCGTCTTCAGCCAGCACGGCGCCCTTCGGCAGCGTGAAGTCCTTGGCGTGGAACTGCGTGCCCTCGACAGCGTCGGTCACATCGAGAACGATGTTCTCCGGGATGTGGGTCGCCTCGACCTCGAGACGGAGGGTGTTGACGTCGAGCACCGCGATGGTGCCCGGGTAGGTGTCGCCGAGGACGTGGACCGGCACCTCGACGGAGACCTTCTCGCCGCTGCGGACGATGATGAGGTCGAGGTGCTCGATGATCTGGAGCACCGGGTCCTTCTGCACGTCCTTGACGAGGGTCAGCTGGTTCTTGCCGCCCTGGATCTCGATGTCGAGCACGGCGTTCGCCTTGCGGAGAAGCAGGCCGACCTGGTGCGCAGGGAGCGTGACGTGCACGGGCTCGGTGCCGTGACCGTAGATGACGGCGGGGATCTTGCCGGCCGCGCGGATCTTGCGCGCCGCACCCTTGCCGAAGCTGTCGCGAACTTCCGCGACGACCTTGTTGGACTCGTCAGCCATGAGTAACTCCTTACCGGCGTGGCCGGCTGTCGGGCGAGCAGTGCTCGCAGTGTCTGGTTGTGTGTCGACTCGAACGCATCGTTCTGATGAAAGACGTGTGAGGAAAGACTGCGAAGCCCTGCTCCACCGCGTCGATAACGGATTGCGCACGTGACCGCGCGCATCCCTCGCCGAAGTTCAGTGGATCAGTCTACCGGATGCGCGGCCATGCTCACGCACGCAGAAAAGGAGCCGTCAGGCGACGCGCTCGGCGAGGCTGGTCGCAGCGGCGGCGGCGATCTCGGCGGGGGTGCCGTCGATGGGGACGCGGACGCCCGGCTCGTCGGAGGCGAGCGGCTGAAGGGTGGCCAGCTGGGAGTCGAGGAGCGCTGCCGGCATGAAGTGGTCGCGGCGGGATCCGATGCGTTGCTGCACCAGGTCGCGGCCCCCGTCGAGTTCGACGAAGAGCGCATCCGGTGCCTCGGCGAGGATGGCCGCGCGGTACTCGCGCTTCAGAGCGGAGCAGGCCACGACCATCCCCGAGCCGGCAGCCGCCGCCAGCGTGCGCCCGACGTTCGCCAGCCACGGCCAGCGGTCGTCGTCGTCGAGCGGGATGCCCGAGGCCATCTTGGCGACATTGGCGTCGGGATGCAGGTCGTCGCCGTCGACGAACGGCACGCCGAGCCGCTCGGCCAGCAGCACCCCGACGGTGCTCTTCCCCGACCCGGAGACGCCCATGACGACGACGAGCGGCGCGACGAGCGGGACGCCGGGCCCGGGAACTGGATGGGCGGCGTCGGCACCGGACGGACTCACTGGGGCTTGCTCCTTCTGGTCACCAGTCGTGCATGGAACCGTCGAGCAGACGATTCACTGGCAAGTATGCCGCCTGATAGGGGAAGGAGTTCGCCACCACCTCGTCGTAGTCGACGCCGAGGCCGGGCGCTTCGCCGGGGATGAGCATCCCGTCTTCGAAGCTGTACGTGGTGCGGAAGACCTCGTGGGTCGCCGCGCTGTGCTTCATGTACTCCTGGATGCCGAAGTTCGGGATGGCGATGCCGAGGTGGATCGCCGCGGCCAGGCCGACCGGGGAGACGTCGGTCGGTCCGTGCACACCCGACTTGATCTGGTAGACCGCGGCGTAGTCGAAGATCCGCCGCAGGCCGGTGATGCCGCCCGCGTGGGTGACGGGGCTGCGCACGTAGTCGATCAGCTGCTCCTCGAACAGTTCCCGGTAGTCCCAGATGGTGTTGAAGACCTCGCCGATGGCCAGCGGAGTCGTGGTGTGCTCGCGCACCCGGCGCAGCACGGCCTGGTTCTCGGCCGGGGTCACATCCTCCAGCCAGAACAGGTCGTACGGTTCGAGGGACTTGCCGAGCTTGGCGGCCTGGATGGGCGTGAGCCGGTGGTGCGCATCGTGCAGCAGCGGCAGTTCGGGCCCGAACTCGTTGCGCACGGCCTCGAACACGGTCGGCGCGTGACGCAGGTATGCGCGGGTGTCCCACTCCTCCTCGACCGGGACCGCGCTGCGACGGGCGGGCTCGTGGTCGTAGCGGGCGGTGGTGCCGCCTGCCCCGGCCGCGGCGTTCGCCGACGACGCGACGCCGTACACCGAACCGAGGCCCGGGATGCCCGTCTGCACCCGGATCGCCCTGTAGCCCTGCTCCAGGTGGTCCCGGATGGAGTCGAACAGTTCGGGGAGCTCGGCACCGGAGGCGTGCCCGTAGACGAGGCACCCGCGCCGGCTGCGACCGCCGAGCAGCTGGTAGAGCGGCAGACCGGCGACCTTGGCCTTGATGTCCCACAGGGCGGTGTCGACAGCGGCGATCGACGCCATCGTCACCGGGCCGCGCCGCCAGTACGCGCCGCGGTAGAGGTACTGCCAGGTGTCTTCGATCTGGTGCGCGTCCCGGCCGATCAGCAACGGCACCACGTGCTCGCTCAGATAGGCGGCGACCGCGAGCTCGCGACCGTTCAGCGTCGCGTCGCCGAGACCGACGAAGCCGTCTTCGGTGGTGATGCGCAGCGTGACGAAATTGCGGCCGGGGCTCGAGACGAGGACATCGGCGGAAGTGATACGCATTGTCAGAGGGCTCCTTGTGATGGTTGTTCGGTGGCGAAGGATCGGTCGGCGCGGAGGGCGCCGAGATGGTGACGGACGGGTTCGGTGACGCTGGGATCGTCGGCCAGGTCGGGGGCGAGGGCACGCACGGCCTCGACGGCGAGCCGGGCGTCGTCGTCCGGGTGCACGAGCAGGCGGGCGACGAGGTCGATCGCTCCGGCGTCGGTGGACGAACCGTCGAGGAGGTGCAGGATCCACGCGGCGAGCACGCCGGTCTCGGCACGACCGGGCGCACTGCCGTGAGCGAGCCGTGAGCGCACGGGGTCCAGGATGCGCGGCCCGAGCTTCTGCGAGCCGTCGGCTGCGATCTGGCCGAGCCGGTGCTCGATGCGCGCGTTGGAGAAGCGGGTGCGCAGCGCGGCGGTCGCCGCTTGCATCGTGTCGTCGTCGAAGGGGAGCTCGGTGCGCGCCTCTTCCCACAGCTCTTCGAGCGCGGCGACGCAGACGGTATCGTGCATGGCATCGGCGATGGTCCGGTGCCCGCGAAGCAGTCCGAGATACGCGAGCAGCGAGTGGCCGGCGTTCAGCAGCCAGAGCTTGCGGCGCTCGAACGGCTCGATGTCGGCGACGAACCGGGCTCCTCCGGACTCCCATCCGGGACGACCGCCCGGGAAGTCCCCGCTGAGCACCCACTCGCTGAACGGTTCGGTCACGACCGGTGCCGCGTCGTCGTATCCGGTCAGCTCGCGGACGGTCTCGCGGTCGTCCGGCGTGGTGGCCGGGGTGATGCGATCGACCATCGTGGACACGAACGAGACCTCGGCGTCGATCCACTCGGCGAGCGAGGGATCGAGCGAGACGGCCAGGCCGAGCACCGCCTCGCGCGTGACCCGGCCGTTGTCGGGAAGGTTGTCGCAGCTCACGACGGCCAGCCCGCCGGCACCGGAGTTCCGCCGGGCGCGAAGGCCGTCGACGAGGCGGCCCGGCGCGGTCGTGGCTGCGCCGCCGGCGCTGAGGGATGCGAGGTCGGCGTCCAGCGCGGCGGACGTCGGCCGGTAACCCGCCTCGGTGATAGTCAGTGTCAGCACCGCGACGGCGCGATCCGCCACGGCGTTCCGCCACCTGTCCGCGTCGGCGCCGTCGGCGACCACGCTCAGACTCTCGACGATCGCCGCGGTGTCGGCCTCCGGGCCGCGCTCGACCAGGGTGTAGACCGCATCCTGTGCCGCGAGGATGCGCGCGGCCTCGGGACTGCGCCCGGTGAAGGCCGCGATCCCCCAGCCCCACCCGCCGGCCGCCTCATTCGCCTGCTGGGTGTACCAGGCCTGGTGCGCACGGTGGAACGCACCCAGCCCCAGGTGCACGATGCGGACCGGATGACGCACCGTGCGCCGGGGCGGTGTCATGACGAGCTCTCGCGGACGAACCCGCGGGTGCGGGACTCGACCTCCCGCAGGTAGGCGAGGTTGCCCAGCGTGCGCTCCCGCAGCGGGAGCTCGGTCGAGAAGTCTTCGGAAGTGACCCAGCCGTCGTAGCCGACCTCGTGCAGCGCCGTGAAGTAGGCGTCGACGTCCGCCTGCCCGGTTCGCATCGGCGCCCACTCGTGGTGCCAGCGCACGGTGCCGTCGGTCTCCGGCTCCCCCGGAACCCAGCGCACGTTCTTGACGTGCACGTGCGCGAGGTACGGGCCGAGCAGCTGGAAGGCCGCTCGATGGCTCTCCTGCCCCTCGATGACGAGGTTGCCGAGGTCGTGGATGACTCCGACATGCTCCGGATCCAGGCCGTCCACCAGCCGGAAGGCCGCGGAGGCCGAGGGCGTGATCGTCTCGTGGTGCAACTCGATGAGGGCCTTCACGCCCAGCTCGGCGGCGCGGGACGCCGCGCGGGCGACATCGCGGCGGGCGGCGGCGAAGAGCTCGCGGTACTCGCCCGAGTCGGTGCGGGGCATGGTGACCCGCACCTGGCGTGCGCCGAGGGCGGCGGTGGCTGCGAGCATCCGGTCGACGTTCTCGTGGTCGTCGCTGCGCGCGTAGCCCCCGAGTCCGGAGTACTCGAGGCCGGCGTCACGAGTGATCCGCGCGATCTCGTCGAGGGAATCCTCCAGGCCGGTGAGAGGCCAGTTCGCCCGGTTGCCTGCCCAGAAGCCGGGCGAAGCAGCGTCCGACTGGTCGGTGACCCGCCACTCGATGCCGTCCCACCCTTGGGCGGCCAGGTTCTGCGCGGCCTCCTCGGGAGTCCAGTCGGGGGTGGATGCGGTGAATACGGAGAACTTCATTTGCTTGCTTCTTTCTGCGCGCAGCCGGTGCTGACCGTCACGGAGTCGAGCGCGCCGGAGATGACCTCGTCGACCGCGACCGCGCGGCCGAGCGTCGCCGAGAGGTAGAGGGCGCGCACGACGGCGAGGGAGCCGAACGCATCCTCGACGGTTACTCCGGGGGCGCGCTGCTCCCGGATGGCCGAGACGACGTCCCGGTACTGGCGGAGATGGCCTTCGATGAACCGGTCGGGTCCGCGGTCGCCGCCGCGCACCTCGCCGGCCGGCACGAGCTCGGCAGCACGGTTCGTGACGGATGCACCGCTCGGGTCGACGGCATCCGGATCGGCGGCGCCGAAGTATTCGAGCTGGTCGTTGTCGATGATCGCCGAGCCGCGGTCGCCGTGCACCTGCAGACGGACGGAGAGACCCGGGTAGGCAGCCGTGGTGGCGTGGATCACCCCGAGAGCGCCGGACTCGAACTGCACCGTGGCGACAGCGATGTCCTCGATCTCGACGCGATCGTGCGCGAGCAGCGCTGTCTGGGCGAAGACCTCGACCGGCTTTCCGAGGAACCAGACGAGCAGGTCGACGGTGTGGACGCCCTGGTTCATCACGGCGCCGCCGCCGTCGAGCTCCCACGTGCCGCGCCACTGCCCGGAGTCGTAGTACTCCTGGCTGCGCCACCAGGCGACGGATGCGAGGCCGCTGGTCACCCGGCCGAAGGTTCCGTCGTGGGCCGCCCGCGCCACCACGACGGACGACGGGTCGAAGCGGTGCTGGCTGATGACCGACACCACGAGACCCTGCTTCTCGGCCTCGCGCGCCAGCTCCAGGATGCGCCTGGCCCTGTCCATCGATACGTCGAGCGGCTTCTCGATGACCACGTGCGTGCCTGCGGCGAGCGCCTCCTCGGCGAGCTGCACGTGCAGTCCGCTCGGGGTGCAGATGACGACGAGGTCGACCGGTGCGGCGGCGAGCGCATCCGGGAGCGTCACGAATTCGGCGGGGCGCGGGATGCCCAGTTCGGAGACGACCTGGTCGGCGAGCGCGGTCGCGGCGGCCGGTACCGCGTCCACCAGCGCTGTGATGGTCAGCTCCGGGTGACGGGCGATGGCGCGCGCGTGGTTGAGGCCGATGATGCCGCAGCCGACGATGGCGACGGTCAGGGGTGTGGTGGCTTCGCTCATACGAGCTCGACTCCAATCGTTTCGGTGAGGCGGCGGAGGGCGCGGCCGGCGCGGCCGAAGGCTTCGGGGCCGGAGAAGCCGCCGAGGGCGTTCACGTCGGTGAGGTGGGGTTCCAGCGAGGCGAACCCGGTGTACCCGTCGTCGCGCAGTGCGGTGAGCGTCTCGAGCAGCTGGCCGTCTCCCTCGCCGGCGGGGATGACCTCGCCGGACGCGGCCAGGGCATCCTTCACCTGCAGGTACTCGAAGTGCGGTCGCAGTGCGGCGTAGCCGTCGTCGAACGGACGCGCGACGCCGACCTGCACGAAGTTCGCGCTGTCCCAGGCGAGCCTGAGGTGGTCGGAGCCGACCGACTCGACGATGTCGAGGCACCGCTCCGGGGTGTCTCCGTAGATGTCCTTCTCGTTCTCGTGGAGGAGGATCACGTCGGCGGCCTCGGCCGCATCGGCCAGGGCGCGCATCCGCACCATCACATCGTCCCGGATGCTCTCCACCGGCACACCGTCGCCGCGGTAGAACGAGAAGAGCCGGATGTACGGAGCGCCCAGCCGCTTGGCCGCGGCGATCGCGCGTCCCAGGCGCTCGACCTCGTGCTCGACCGGGAGCTGCACATCGACCTTGCCGATCGGCGAGGCGATGGCCGAGACGCCCATCCCCCGCTCCCTGAAGATGCCGGCCAAGCCGTCGAGCCGCTCACCGTCGAGGTCGACGATGTTCACACCCCAGGCGCTCCGGACCTCGATGTGGTTGGCGCCGAGTGCTTGGAGCACCGCGACCTGCACGACCGGATCGGGGTCGATCTCATCTCCGAAACCGGACAGTGCCCATTCGACGTCACTCACGTGACTCCTCCAGAGGTCAGGCCACCGACGAGGTAGCGGTTGCTCCGAACACCTGCAGGGTCACAGCGGCCGTGCGGGTCTCCGGATTGGTCAGAACCGAGGCGAACAGCACGTCGTTCCAGCCGAGCATGAAGGCGAAGATGCCCGAGACGACGATGGCCGCCGGCGAGGCCCGCGACCGCGCCGAGCGCGATTCGTGATCTCATCGTGACTCTCCTTTGAGACGGGAGGTGAGGTGGGCACCCTCAACGGTGCAGGCGAGGATTACTGGTGAGGACACTATGCGGCGTGGCAAGGGTTGGCAACCGATTGCCAAAAATTGCCATCCTGTGGTGTGATGTGCTCATGCAACCTCTCGCTGGAGCGGGGTCGGAGCGCCCCGCGACCCTCGCGGACGTCGCCGCGGCGACGGGTCTCGCCACCTCGACGGTCTCCCGCGCCCTCTCGAATCCGGGCCGGGTGAACCCGATCACGCGCGAGCGCATCGAAGAAGCCGCACGCGCGCTGAACTACGTTCCGAACTCCCACGCCCGGGCCCTCACCAGCGGCAAGACCCGTGCGATCGCGGTGCTGGTCTCGGATGTGACGAACCCCTTCTACTTCGGCATCATCCGCGGCACGCAGCAGCAGTTGAAGGCAGCCGGCTACACGCAGATCCTCGTCGACACCGAAGAGTCCGACGAACTCGAGGACGGCATGCTGCACAAGCTCCGCCGTTCCTTCGACGGCGCCATCCTCGCCGCCTCCCGCCTCACCGATCGCCGGCTCACCGCTCTCGCGGCCGAGATCCCCCTGGTCGCCATCAACCGCCAGACCCGGGGCGTTCCGAGCGTCTTCATCGACACTCCGAGCGCCATCGAGCAGGCGGTCGGCCACCTCGTCTCGCTCGGCCACCAGGACATCGCGTACGTCTCCGGTCCGGAGACGTCGTGGCCCAACGAGGGACGCTGGCGGGCGATGGCCCGGGCGGCTCAGCGCTACGGCGTCACCGCAACGCGCCTCGGTCCGTTCGCGCCGCGGCAATACGCCGGTGCGGCCGCGGCCGACGCCATCCTGCACGCGGGCGTCACCGCCTGCATCGCGTTCAACGACCTGCTGGCGATCGGGATGCTCGCCCGGTTCCGGGAACGCGGCGTCAGCATCCCCGGCGACATCAGCATCGTCGGATGCGACGACATCTTCGGAGCCGACTTCTGCAACCCCCCGCTGACCACGCTCACCGCACCGATCGAGCAGGCCGGCCGCACCGCCGTCTCCATGCTCCTCGGCCGGCTCGACGAGCCCACCGCCGTCGGCGCGCGACAGACCGCGACCCTTCCCACCCATCTCACCGTGCGGGCCTCGACCGGCCCCGTACGGCGCTAGCCCTCACCCGAAAGGATGCGCATGACCGCGCTCGCACCCCACCCCGACCGCCTGTTCCCCGCAGACCCGGGCGAGCGGGAGCTGGCGCGCCGGCTGCACGCGAGCGTGGCCGACGCGCCGATCTACTCCCCCCACGGGCACATCGACGCGCGGATGCTGCTCGACGACGAACCGTTCCCCGACCCGGCCGCGCTGCTCATCACGCCCGACCACTACGTGACCCGGATGCTGCACGCCGTCGGCGTTCCGCTGGAGGAGCTCGGCCTCGGCCGCGACGGCGCCGCCCCCACCGCATCCGGTCGCTCCATCTGGCGGCGGCTCTGCGAGAACTGGGACGTCTTCCTCGGCACTCCCGTGCGGTTCTGGTTCGAGTCGGAGTTCAGCGAGGTGTTCGGGCTCACCGAGCAGCCGACGGCGGCCAACGCCGACGACCTGTACGACCAGCTGAGCGAGACCATGGCCCGGCCCGAATTCCGCCCGCGCGCGCTGTTCGACCGCTTCCGCATCGCGGTGCTCGCCACGACGGACGACCCCGCCGACGATCTCTCGGCCCACCTCGCTCTGCGCGACGAACCGACCTTCGCCGGCCGCGTTCTGCCGACCTTCCGCGCCGACCGCTACATGCACCCGGATGAGCCGACCTGGCGCGGCAGGCTCGACGCCCTGGCCGCACGCTCGGGCGTCGACACCGGCAGCTACGCCGGTCTGCTCGAGGCGCTGCGGGTGCGCCGGCAGGCCTTCATCGAGGCAGGCGGCACCTCGACGGACACCGGGGTGCGGGATGCGGGCAGCGAGCCGCTGTCGCACTCCGACGCCGAGCGCATCCACCGCTCCGCGATCGACGGGACCCTCACCGCCGCCGACGCCGTCGCCTACCGCAACAACATGCTCTACCGACTGGCGGAGCTGGCGAGCGAGGACGGGCTCGTCATGCAGCTGCACCCGGGCGTTCTCCGCAACCACCACCAGCCGACGTTCGACGCGTTCGGCCCCGACACCGGCCACGACCTGCCGGCCGTCGGCGCCTTCACGAAGCCGCTCACGCCCATCCTGCGCGACTTCGGCACCGACCCGACCTTCCGCCTGGTGCTGTTCACGGTGGACGAGACGACCTTCTCGCGCGAGATCGCACCGCTGGCGGGCTTCTACCCGTCGGTCTATGCCGGAGCTCCCTGGTGGTTCCTCGACACGCCCGCCGCCATCCTGCGCTACCGCCGGGCGATCACCGACAGCGCCGGGTTCACCAAGACGAGCGGCTTCATCGACGACACCCGCGCGTTCTGCTCGATCCCGGCGCGGCACGACATGTCCCGCCGCGTCGACTCCACCTTCCTCGCCTCACTGGTCGCGACTCACCAGCTGGCCGAAGAGGATGCGTTCACCATCGCCGGCCGCCTCGTCTCCGACATCCCCCGCGCCACGTTCCGGCTCGGCTGAGGCCGTCGCGCCTCCGTCGCCCGCAATAGTGAAGGGGCAGCGCTGCGCCGCCCGGTACGCTTGAGAAAAGTCTGTTTCGAAGGAGAGATCGTGCCGGAAAACACCAACGCAACTGCCAACATCGGCGTCGTCGGTCTGGCGGTGATGGGCTCGAACCTCGCCCGCAACCTCGCGTCACGCGAAGGCAACCAGGTCGCCGTCTACAACCGCACCTGGGCACGCACCGACGAGCTCATGACCGAGCATCCGGAGGCGGGCTTCATCCCCGGCGAGTCGATCGACGACTTCGTGGCCTCGCTCGCCAAGCCGCGCACCGCGATCATCATGGTGCAGGCCGGCGCAGGCACGGATGCGGTCATCGAGCAGCTCGTCCAGCGCTTCGAGCCGGGCGACATCATCGTCGACGGCGGCAACGCGAACTTCCAGGACACGATCGCGCGCGAGAAGCGCATCGCACCCACGGGCATCCACTTCGTCGGAACGGGCATCTCGGGCGGCGAAGAGGGCGCCCTCAAGGGCCCGTCGATCATGCCCGGCGGCTCGGTCGAGTCGTACAAGACCCTCGGCCCCATCTTCGAGTCGATCGCCGCCGTCGCCGAGGGCGAGCCGTGCGTGACCCACGTCGGCACCGACGGTGCCGGTCACTTCGTCAAGATGATCCACAACGGCATCGAGTACGCCGACATGCAGCTCATCGCCGAGGCGTACGACCTGCTCCGCACGGTCGGCGGTCACGAGCCGGCAGAGATCGCGGATGTCTTCACCGAGTGGAACAAGGGCTACCTCGAGTCGTACCTCATCGAGATCACCGCCGAGGTGCTGCGACACGTGGATGCCGAGACCGGCAAGCCGTTCGTCGACATCGTGCTCGACGAGGCGGGCTCGAAGGGAACCGGCGTCTGGACCGTTCAGAACGCACTCGACCTCGGCGTGCCGGTCGGCGGAATCGCCGAAGCCGTGTTCGCCAGGGCCGTCTCCTCGAAGCCCGCTCAGCGCGAGGCCGTGCAGAAGGTCGTCGCATCCCGTCCCGACGTGCAGAAGGTCGACTCCTCCTTCGCCGACGACGTCTCGAAGGCGCTGTACGCCTCGAAGATCGTCGCGTACGCGCAGGGCTTCGACGCGATCATCGCGGGAGCCGAGAAGTACGGCTGGGACATCAACAAAGACAAGATCGCGAAGATCTGGCGCGGCGGCTGCATCATCCGCGCCCAGTTCCTCAACCGCATCGCCGACGCCTACGACGAGAACCCCGACATCGCGACGCTGCTCGAGGCGCCGTACTTCGCCGACGCGATCGCCGAGGGCGAGGCGGCCTGGCGTCGTGTCGTCTCGACGGCCGCGCTCTCGGGTGTTCCGATCCCCGGATTCGGTGCAGCGCTGAGCTACTACGATTCGCTCGCCGTCAAACGTCTGCCCGCCGCCCTCATCCAGGGCCAGCGCGACTTCTTCGGCGCCCACACCTACAAGCGCGTCGACCGCGACGGCGTCTTCCACACCCTGTGGTCGGGCGACCGCAGCGAGATCGAGACCGAAGGCTCGAGTCACTGACCGTGCGGGAACCCGCCTGGCGCCAGGAAGGTGAAGAGCCGGACTACCGGTTCTCGCTCGCTAACGAGCGCACCTTCCTGGCCTGGGTGCGCACAGCGCTCGCCCTTCTGGCGGGCGCTGTCGTTCTCGAACAGTTCTCCAGTCAGCTCGGCCCGCATGTCGTCGTCGTGATCCTCGCGGTCGGCCTCGGCGTGCTCTCCGCTGTGCTGAGCGTCATCGCCTACGTGCGCTGGCGCGCGAACGAGATCGCGATGCGCAACCACCGGCGCCTGCCGACGACCGTCGCCATCCCCTTGCTGTCGGCGGCCGTGCTGCTGATCGCGGCGATCGTCGCCGTGCTGTTCGTCGTGCACTGACCGGATGCGCGCGCAGCCATGACCACCCCTCCCGCTCGCGATCCCGGCCTGCAGGGCGAGCGCACGGCCCTCTCGTGGACGCGCACGGCGCTTGTCATCGTGGTCAACGCCCTGCTCTCCCTCCGCACCGGGTGGGTCTCGGGCCAGCCGGTGCTGATCGCGGTCGGGGTCATCCTCGTGCTCGCCGCCATCGCCGCCATGATCTACGGCACTCACCGCGGTCGTGCCCTGGCCGGGCAGACGAAGGCCGTACCGCCGGCCGCGCCGACGATCGCGATCGCGCTCACGGCGGCGATCACCCTCCTTGCCTGCGCGGCCGGGGTCGCCTCGGTCCTCGTCGCGCACTGACCTGCCCGTTTCCGCCGCCGAGTCGCGGCGAATCGACCTTCAGGAGTGCTGGGAAGGTCGATCTGACGCGAGTCGCCGGTTGCGAAGCGAGCCCCGGACGCCGAAACTCGAAGAATGACGTTAGACGACCATCCCGAACTCGACGGCTACGAGCCACTCGAACGGCCGCTCCGCGGACGACGGATGGTCATCGCCACCCGCGTCGTGGTCGTCATGGGTCTGGTGGCGCTCATCCTCCCGGGCGTTCTCGTCACGATCAGCATCGCCACGAACACCGCCACGAACACCTGTGCCGTGTACGTCAGGCAGTACGAACCGGATGCCGTCTCGTCGTCGGCGCGCTTCGAACTCCTGGGGCCGGTCGGTCCGGGCTGGCAGTGCTACGCGCTGAACACGGAAGGCGACGCGACCTTCGTCGCCCCGCTCGGGCTCATCCCCTCGACTCCGCACCAGTTCCGACAGGCCGCATAGCGTCCCACGCGAACGACGCCAGCCAGTGCGACGACTGGTACTCGCGCGTCACGACTGCCGCCAGTCCCGCCTCGAGCAGCCGGCCGTGCGATCGACGAAGCACCGCGGCGACCGGGGTGTCCCCCAGCTCGGCGGCGATCCGCGCGACCTGACCGGCCCGCGAGAGGTTCAGCCCGTGCAGGTGCACCTGGTATCCGTCGGTCTCGTCGAGCACCACCGCAGGAGTGAGCACCAGCGAGTCTGCGTTCACGTCCGGAAGCAGTGCCTCGAATGCGGCGGCGAAGTCGGCGGCGGGCAGCACCCGCCGCATCAGGTCGGCCTCGCTGAGGGAGGCGGACAGGAAGTCCTGACCACTGCGCTCCCCCGCGTGATCCAGCGCCGCATCGCTCCCGAACCAACGGATCGCGGCGGTCTCGCACGTCGCTGCTCCGGATGCGTGGCCCAGGTCGCGAAAAGCGTCCAGCAGCATCCCGAGGCCGAATGCCGAGTTGGTGTGCACCCCGTGTCGCACGGGCCATTCCGCGTGCTCCACCCACCCCGAGACCAGCTCGGCGACTGCGTCGGCGGCCGGGCGCAACGCCTCGCCCCAACCCCGGATGCCCGCATCGTCGGACGCAACGCAGACGGCCGCCAGCCGAACCAGCCACGCCCAGCCGTACGGGCGCTCCCAGCCCGGATGCGCGCGCAGGTACTCGACCTCGACCGCGAGCTTCTCCGGCGTCAGGTTCGCGCCCAGCGCGGCGCGCAACGGCGCGGACGACTGCTCTCCGAGGCCGAACTCCAGCAGCGACACCCCGAGCCAGTGCATGTGCACGCAGGAGTGCCAGTCGAACGACGTCGCGAATGCGGGATGCAGTTCGCGTGGACTCCGCCGCGAATCCGCGTCGTTCGAGGCGACGTGATGGGAGGCGTACGGATACGCGCGCCCGAGGTTGTCGAGCACGATCTGCGCGTACCCGGGCGCGAGGAGCGTGCGCCGGTCGGTCACCGCCTAAGCGGCCCCGTCGAACATCGACGTGACCGAGCCGTCGGTGAAGACCTGCTGGATCGCGTTCGCCAGGAGCGGCGCGATCGGGAGGATCGTGAGCTTCTCGAACTGCTTGTGCTCCGGCAGCGGCAGGGTGTCGGTGACGACCACGGAATCGATGAAGTCGCTCTGCAGCAGCTCGACGGCGGGGTCGCTGAACACCGCGTGCGTCGCCGCGACGACGACGCCGAGCGCGCCGTTGGCCTTGAGTGCCTCGGCAGCCTTCACGATCGTGCGACCGGTGTCGATGAGGTCGTCGACGAGCAGGCAGACGCGACCGTGCACATCCCCGACGATCTCGTGCACAGACACCTGGTTCGGGATGAGCGGGTCACGGCGCTTGTGGATGATCGCCAGCGGGACGCCGAGCTTGTCGCTCCAGTTGTCGGCGACGCGTACGCGGCCCATGTCGGGAGACACCACGGTGAGGGTTGCGGGGTCGAGTTCCTTGCGCATGTGCTCGAGCAGGACGGGCATGGCGAACAGGTGGTCGACCGGGCCGTCGAAGAAGCCCTGGATCTGAGCGGCGTGCAGGTCGACCGACATGATGCGGTCGGCACCGGCGGCCTTGAAGAGATCGGCGACCAGCCGGGCCGAGATCGGCTCGCGGCCGCGGCCCTTCTTGTCTTGGCGGGCGTACGGGTAGAACGGGGCGACGACGGTGATGCGCTTGGCGGAGGCACGCTTCAGCGCGTCGACCATGATCAGCTGTTCCATCAGCCATTCGTTGATCGGCGAGGTGTGCGACTGGATGACGAACGCATCCGAACCGCGCACGCTCTCGTCGAAACGGGCGTAGATCTCCCCGTTGGCGAAGGTGCGGGAGTCGGTGGGAACGAGCTCGCTGCCGAGGTTCTCGGCGATCTGCTCGGCGAGGGCGGGATGCGCACGCCCCGAAATCAGAACCAGGCGTTTCTGTCCGGTGGTGGTTATCCCTGACACTTACTCTCCGCTCTCTTCCGCAGCTTTGGCGGCGTCGGTGCCCGGCCGCTTCTGCGCGACCCAACCCTCGATGTTCCGTTGCGGGGCGACCGTGAGGGCGAGAGCCCCTGCGGGGACGTCCTTGCGGACGACGGTCCCGGCTCCGGTGTACGCTCCGTCACCCATCCTAACCGGCGCGACGAACACGGTGTTCGTGCTGACCCGAACATGTGAGCCGATCTCGGTGCGGTGCTTGTTCACGCCGTCGTAGTTGGCCGTGATGACGCCCGCGCCCAGGTTCGACTTCTCCCCGACCTCGGAGTCGCCCACGTAGTTGAAGTGCGCGAGCTTGGTGCCGGCACCGATCTTCGCGTTCTTCGTCTCGACGAAGGTTCCGATCTTGCCGTCGGCCCCGAGGATCGTTCCCGGGCGGAGGTAGGCGAAGGGGCCGACCGTCGCGCCGGCGCCGATGACCGACAGGGTCGCATCCGTTCGCTTGACCGTCGCTCCCTCGCCGATCTCGCAGTCGAGCAGCGTCGTGTCCGGCCCGATGACCGCGCCGGTCTCGACGACCGTCGCGCCGCGGAGCTGCGTGCCCGGCAGGATCGTCACGTCGGGGGCGAGCTTGGCCTTGACGTCGATCCAGGTGGTCGCCGGGTCTTGAACGGTCACGCCGGCGAGCTGCCAGGTGCGGACCAGCAGGGCGTTGAGCTTGGCCGCTGCGTCGCTCAGCTGGGCACGGTCGTTGATGCCCTCGACCAGCCACGACTCGGCCACCGGCAGCGCATCCACGTCGAAGCCCGCCTGACGCAGGAGCCCGATCACATCGGTCAGGTACTTCTCGCCCTGCACGTTGTCGGTCGTGAGGGCGGCGAGCTGATCGCGGAGCTGGGCGAGACCGAACAGGTAGATCCCGGCGTTGATCTCGCCGATGGACCGCTCGGCGTCGGTCGCGTCCTTGTGCTCCACGATGCGGTCGAGGTGGCCGGAGGCGGTGCGGACGATGCGGCCGTAGCCGGTCGCATCCGCCGGGAAGGAGGAGAGGATGGTCGCCGCCGCCGAACCCGCCCGGTGCTTCTCTACGAGGCCGCGCAGCGTCTCCGCGTCCAGGAGCGGAACGTCGCCGTTGACCACGAGCACATCGCCGTCGAAGTCGCTCGGCAGCGCCGCCACCGCGAGCTCGACCGCGCGGCCGGTGCCGGGTACATCATCCTGGTCGACGATCATGCTCTGCGGCAGATCGGCCGAGATGACCTCCACCAGCCTGTCCCGTTCGTGGCGCACGACCGAGACGACATGCGCCGCGTCGAGCTCCCGCGCCGTCGCGAGGACGTGACCGATGATCGGCATGCCCGCGAGAGGATGCAGCAGCTTGGGCGTCGCGGACTTCATCCGCGTCCCCTGCCCGGCCGCGAGCACGACGATGGCGAGGTTCTGGTCGGTCATGGTTCTCCCGGAGATCGATGGCGGGTACGCTCCGCCTCCAGGACTCGAACCTAGACCTAACAGCTCCAAAGGCTGTCGTGCTGCCATTACACCAAGGCGGACCGCGACAATGCGCTCGTACAGTTTGCCAGACTCTCCCGGGAGGGCGGCCATCCGCGTGCATCCCGAGCAAATAGCATGGGGGGATGCCTGACGCACGCGACGAGGTCGACCGCATCGTCGACTCCTGGCTGCGCGAACGCCCCGACCTCGACTTCTCGCCGCTCCAGGTGCTCTCCCGTGTCGCCCGCCTGTCGCGCCATCTCGACCGCGCCCGGCGCACCGCGTTCGAACGCTCCGACCTCGAGTCGTGGGAGTTCGACGTGCTCGCCGCGCTTCGCCGGGCGGGAGCGCCGTACCAGCTCAGCCCCAAGGCGCTCCTGCAGCAGACCCTCGTCTCCAGCGGCACGATGACGAACCGCATCGACCGCCTCGTCTCGCGCGGGCTCGTCGAGCGTCGCACCGATCCGAACGACGGCCGCGGCATCCTCGTGCAGATGACCTCTCAGGGCCTCACCCGCGTCGACGCGGCCATCACCCGCCTGGTCGACGCGGAGTCCGAGCTCCTCGCCTCGCTCTCCTCGTCCGATCAGGAACGCCTCGCCGGTCTGCTCCGCAAGCTCAGCCTCGACTTCGACGTCGAGAGCTGAGCGCATCCGGGTCCCAGTCCGCTGAAAGGGCGCTCCCAGCACTCTGTTATCCGGCTCACATATGCTCGCAGGCGATGAGACTCTCCCGACTGAAGCGCCTCCCGTCCCGCGTCAAACGTGCCGCGCGGTACGAGATCCACGCCTACTGGCGGCGACAGCCCATCGTCAACGGCTCCGTCTTCTACGAGTCGTTCTCGGGCAACGGGATGCTCGACAACCCCGAGGCCATCTTCCGCGAGCTGCTCGCCGCCCCCGATCTCAGCCATCTGACCCACATCTGGGCACTGTCCGACCTGCATCAGTCCAAGGCGGCGGTCGACGAGTTCGCCGACGACCCCCGGGTCTCGTTCGTGCGGTACGGCTCCCCCGCCTACTACCGCGCCCTGGCGACCAGTCAGTACCTCGTCAACAACGCCACGTTCCCTCCCGACTTCGGCAAGCGTCCCGGGCAGGTCTACCTGAACACCTGGCACGGCACGCCGCTGAAGCGCATGGGCTACGACATCGAAGACGGAGCGCTCGCCACCGCGAACATCGTCCGCAACTTCGTCGCCGCCGACTACCTGCTCGCTGCGAACTCGTTCATGGCCGACCAGATGTACGAGACGGCATACAAGATGGCGGGCGTCTACCGCGGCACCCTCGTCGAGGAAGGCTACCCGCGGATCGACCGGCAGTTCCTCGATGACGCCGGGCGCGCATCCGCCCGCCGTCGGCTCATCGAGGCCGGGCTCCCGCTCGGCGACCGCAAGGTCATCCTGTACGCGCCCACCTGGAAGGGCGCGTCGTTCGGCCGCCCGACCGACGACCTCGACGAGATCCTCGAGCACATCGCCGCCATCGAGGATCGCATCGACACGAGCCGCTACGCCGTGCTGCTGAAGACGCACCAGAGCGTGCACAAGCTGGCCAGGCACCGACCGGAGCTGAAGCGGATGCTCGTTCCGAACGAGATCCCCACCAACGTCGTGCTCGGTGTCACCGACATCCTCGTCACCGACTACTCGAGCATCTTCTTCGACTTCCTTCAGACGGGTCGCCCGATCCTGTTC
The DNA here is from genome assembly GCF_042882245.1 of Leifsonia sp. NPDC058230. Taxonomy (NCBI): domain Bacteria; kingdom Bacillati; phylum Actinomycetota; class Actinomycetes; order Micrococcales; family Microbacteriaceae; genus Leifsonia; species Leifsonia sp. NPDC058230. The sequence goes on from NZ_JBHVWM010000002.1 coordinate 485,984, forward strand.
TTCACGCCCGACCTGGCCGACTACGCGGGAACGCGCGGACTCTACTTCGAGCCCGACGAATGGCCGGGGCCTGTGCTGATGTCGGCGCGCGAGCTGGGCGAAGAACTCGCTCGCATCGCGGATGCCGGCGACGCCGTGCCCGAGGAGTCGCGCGAACGCTATCTCGCGATGCAGCGCAGGTTCACGCCGTACGACGACGGCGCGGCCTCCCGGCGCATCGTCGACATCGTGTTCCGCGGCGCCCGCGAAGGCTATCGACTGCGCACCGGGCTCGCCGAGGACGGCCGCCAGAAGATCCTGCTCTATCTCGGCGGGATGCGCCCCAACGGCATCACCACCTCGGCCCTCAACCTGCTCAACAACATCGACCACAGCCGCTACGACGTCTCGGCGTTCTTCGCCCAGAGCCGTTCCCGGGCGACGATCGCCAAGCAGAAGCAGATCAACCCCAATGTGCGGCAGTTCCCGCGGGTCGGCGGCATGAACGGGGCCAAGCTGCGGCAGCTCGCCCGCCACCTCGAGTTCCGCCGCGGGCGCACCGCCGAGCACGGGAACGTTCCGACCCAGAACCGGCTGTGGGACGACGAGTGGTTCCGCTGCTTCGGCGACACCGAGTTCGACTACGTGATCGACTTCTCCGGTTACGGTCCGTTCTGGTCGATCCTGCTTCTGCACTCCCCCGCGGCCGTGCGCTCGATCTGGCTGCACAACGATCTGGCATCGGATGCGCACCGCGAGGTCGGCGGCGAGAAGAAGATGCTGCACAGCCTCACCCAGGTCTTCACGCTCTACCCGCAGTACGACCATCTCGTCTCGGTCTCTCCCACTCTCGCCGACATCAATCGCGAGGGCCTGGCGGAGTACTCCGCACCGGAGAAGTTCGTTTCGGCGCTCAACACGGTCGACGCCGAGCACATCCTCGAGAACGCCAGGGCCGACCTCCACGAGATCACCTTCGACGAGGAGACCGGCACGAACCCCGAATGGGCCGAGGCCCTCCTCGCGGACGACGACGTGACCACCTTCGTGTGCGTCGGGCGGCTCTCCCCCGAGAAGAACCACGCGAGACTCATCCGCGCCTTCGCCGGGGTGCATGCCGAGCATCCGGCAACCAGGCTGGTCATCGTCGGCTCAGGACCGCTGGCCGGCGAGCTCGAAACGCTGATCGACTCCCTCAGTCTCTCGGGCGCCGTCTTCCTCACCGGGATGCAGCGCAACCCGCACGCGATCATGGCGCACGCCGACTGCTTCGTGCTCTCCAGCGACTACGAGGGCCAGCCGATGGTCATTCTCGAAGCCCTCGTGCTCGGCCTGCCGATCGTGACGGTCGAGTTCGCCTCGGCGAAGAACGCCCTCCCGGCCGGCTCCGGCCTCGTGGTCCCCCAGTCGGACGAGGGCGTCGCCGCTGGCCTCGAAGCCTTCCTCCGCGGTGAGGTTCCGGCCAGCGCGTTCGATTTCGCGGCCTACAACCGCAAGGCCGTCGACCAGTTCTACCGAGCGATCGGGGCGAAGGCGGACGCACCCGTCGCCTGACCGTCCCGGTCTCCGACGGCGCGGGCGCTAATCCTCGAGCTGCTCCGACAGTTCCAGCCACCGGGTCTCCAGCGTGGCGATCTCCTCTTCGAGAGCCCGGAGTTCGTCGGTGATCGCGCCGATGCCGACGTAATCGCTCTGATCGTACTCAGCGAGTTGTTCGTGCTTCGACGCGACCTGTCCGGCCAGCTTGCCCAGCCGGCGGTCGATCGAGGCGACCTCCTTCTGCGCGCTGCGCAGGTCGGCGCCGCTGAGCGAGGGTGCGGCCGCACTCGTGGACGTTCCGGATGCGCGCGCCGCGGTGTTCGCTTCGAGTGCCGTCGCCCCACCCCCGGTCATCGCGCCCTGAGTCCTGCGCAACTGCAGGTACTGGTCGACGCCGCCGGGAAGATGCCGGAGTGCCGCATCCATGATCGCGTACTGCTGGTCGGTGACCCGCTCGATCAGATACCGGTCGTGCGAGACGACGATGAGCGTTCCCGGCCACGAGTCGAGGAGGTCTTCCATGGCGGCGAGCATGTCGGTGTCGAGGTCGTTGGTGGGCTCGTCGAGGATGAGGACGTTGGGCTCGTCGAGCAGGATGAGCAGCAACTGCAGCCGCCGCTTCTGGCCTCCCGACAGGTCCTTCACCGGTGTGGATAGCTGCGCGTTCGTGAAGCCGAGCCGCTCCAGCAGCTGTCCCGGCGTCATCTCCTTGCCACCGGCGAGGTAGGTGGTCCGCTTGCCGGCGATGACCTCGCTGACGCGCTCGTTCATCACGTCGTCGAGTTCGCCGAGCTGCTGAGTGAGCGTGGCGATCTTGACCGTCTTTCCGCGCTTGACCCGTCCGCTGGTCGGCTCGAGCGTTCCGGCGATCAGGTTCAGCAGCGTCGACTTGCCGACACCGTTCACGCCCAGCACGCCGGTGCGCTCGCCCGGTGCGATGCGCCACTCGACCTCGTGCAGCACCGTCTTCTGCGTCGGGGCATCCGGCTCCCCGCGCACCGGGAAGACCACCGACACATCCAGGAGGTCGACGACGTCTTTGCCGAGACGCGACGACGCCATCTGCTTCAGCTCGACGGTGTCGCGGGGCGGCGGTTCGTTCTCGATCAGCTCGTAGGCGGCATCCATGCGGAACTTCGGCTTCGACGTGCGGGCGGGCGCACCGCGGCGAAGCCAGGCGAGCTCCTTGCGCATCAGGTTCTGGCGCTTGCCCTCCATGACCGCGTTCATCCTGTCGCGCTCGACGCGCTGCAGGATGTATGCGGCGTACCCGCCCTCGAACGGCTCGATGATGCGGTCGTGCACCTCCCAGGTGGCGGTCGACACCTCGTCGAGGAACCACCGGTCGTGGGTGACGACCACGAGTCCGCCCGAACCGGCGGGCCACCGCTTCTTCAGGTGCGCGGCCAGCCAGGCCACTCCCTCGATGTCGAGGTGGTTGGTGGGCTCGTCGAGAAACAGGATGTCGTGGTCCTGCACGAGGAGAGCAGCCAGCGCCACACGCCGCCGCTGCCCACCCGACAGGTCGGCGACCGTGGCGTCCCAGCGGATGTCGGCGACGAGACCGCCGAGCACGTCGCGCGCCCGCGCATCCCCCGCCCAGACGTGTTCGTCGAGCTCACCGACGATGGCCGCGCCGACGGTCAGCGCAGGGTCGAGCTCGTCACCCTGGTCGAGCATCCCGACACTCACATCGCGTCGCCGGGTGACCCGGCCGGCATCGGGCTCGAGGCGACCCGACAGCAGGGAGAGCAGCGTCGACTTGCCGTCGCCGTTGCGGCCGACGACACCGACGCGATCGCCCTCGTTGATGCCGACGGTCACGCTGTCGAAGATGACGCGGGTCGGGTATTCGAGATGCAGCGACTCAGCGCCGAGGAGGTGTGCCATGAGTCTTCCAGCCTACCGGCGGTTGCCTGCCGGGTCGCGCGGCCGACCCTCCAACGGGTGCTCCCCTCGCCTACCCGGATGTGCGAGGATCGCAACGATCGGTCTCGCGCTGTACCCGCCCGATATCGCCGGACTGGTCAGGATGGGGTTTGTTCGTGACCGAGATCTCTGCGGTGCCGTCGTCCGCGCCACTCGTCGGCCGTGATCCCGCGCGCGACGCCCTGCTTCTGGTGGCCCAGCGGGCGCTCTCGCAGGGCGGCACCGCCCTGGTGAGCGGCGAGGCCGGCCTCGGAAAGACCGCCCTGCTCACGGATGCGGCCGATCGCCTCGAGGGCTGGACCGTTCTGCGGGTGCACGCCGACTCCTTCGAATCCGACCTCAGCTACTCGACGGTCGAGCGTCTCGTGCGCGGGCTGAACGCGCTCAGCGGCACGCGCATCCGGCCGCCCGAGCCCACGGATGAGCCGATCGCCGTCGGTCGTCTGCTGCTCGACGCGATCGACAGCGTCTCGTCGCCGGTGTGCGTCGTCGTCGACGATGCGCAGTGGGTCGACGAGGCTTCGGCCCGTGCTCTGCGCTTCGTGGTGCGCCGGCTCACCGACCAGGCATTCCTCTTCATCGCGGCGACCCGTCCACTCGCGAACAGCGTCGTCGCGTTGTTCGACGATGTCGCGGCGACCACGGTGAACCACGCACGCATCGAGCTGACGCCCTTGGCCGTGGCCGACACGCAGGACCTGGCGCAGCACATCCTCGGGCACGCGATCTCGCGGCGCACGGCGACCCGCCTGACCGAGGCGACGCAGGGCTCGCCCCTCCTGTTGAGCGTTCTGCTCCACCAGTTGCGGGAGACGTTCGCGTCCGCCCTCCATCCGGCGGGCTGGGATCTTCCGGTCGCCGCGATCACACCGCTCTCGACCGCGGTCTCCTCCGCGCTGGAGGGTGCGGATGCGTCGGTGCGCGACGCCACCCAGATCGTCGCGGTTCTGCGCGACTCGCTTCCGCTCCCCCTGTTCGGCACGATCGCGAGCAGGCTCGGTGTGCAGGTGGATGCGGCCGGCGCGGTCTCACGCGGTCTCGTGCGCTCGACGGAACTCGACGGCGTGGTCTGGGTCGAGCCGGCCCACGCCATCCTCGCCGACGCCATCGCCGGCGAGCTTCCCGTCGCGCGGCGCGTGGAGATCCACCGCGTCGCTGCAGAAGTGCTCACCGGGCACCGTGCGTTGCGCCACCGGGTCGAGGCCGCCGACACGGCCGACCCCACGCTGGTCGCCGAGCTCTTGGCGGCGAGCAGGCTCGCCGCCGACCGTGGGCAGGCCGACCAGGCCATGAGCTACGCCCGCTCGGCGGTGCACCTGTCCGCGGCGGGCGACGAGCACGAGCGCGCGCTGCTCGAGATCGGGCTGCTCGCCATGCGCACGCGGATGCACGAGCGGATCTTCGACCTCGCCCCCGCGATCGAGGCCCTTCCCGCCTCGGTGGTCCGGGATGCCGTGCTGCTCGAACTGCGCACCCTCACCGGCGACATCCCCGGTGCGCTCGCCCTGGGTCTCGCCCTCGAGGCGGCCCCTGCCGTCACGCCGGAGGAGCGGGCGATCCGCGCGCACGTCGCCGAGGCGATCCCGAAGGTGCTGATGGCGATGCGCGACTTCGCGGCCGCCATCGACCACCTCGACGTCGGTCGACAGCACATCGCGGAGGCACCGGACGACCCGGACGAGCTCACCGACCCGGCGCTCCGCTGGCTCGCCCAGCCGCGCGACGATCTGCTGCGGCTGCTCGGCTGGATTCTGAACGCATCCCTGCACGCCCGCCGCGTCGATCTGATCCAGCCGCTGATCGCGGAGCTCGACGGCCTGCTGGGTTCGACGGAGTCGGCGGCAGCCGTCGACGCCCTCGTCACGCGCGCCCGCGTGTTCATCTTCATGGGAGACATCGGTCGCGCACGAGACGACCTGACCCGCGCCAACGTGCTGGTCCGGCGCTTCCCGTCGAGCTGGACGGCCGGATTCGCGCGCACCATCGCCGCGCACGTGCTGTTCCTGGTCGGCGAGTGGGACGAATCCGTCACCCTTGCCGACGCTGCAGTTGCCCTCGCGCTCGACGAGACCGACCTCTCCGGCTGGCCGATCGCCCTCAACGTCTCCACGCTCGTGCGCGCGGGGCGCGGCGAGGGGGCGGCCGTCGAGGAGCGCCTCCGGTCGGCGGCGCAGGCCAAGCCGGGCTTCGCCGGGTCGTACGACGGGGATATCCCGCACCTCGCGCGCGCCGAGCTGGCCCGTGCCCTCGGCCGGCCGGATGCGCAGCTCGCTGCCACAGAACAGGCCGAGGCCGGCGCGATCGGCGCGTCGTCGCTCGGCTGGCTGACCTACCGGGTCGACGCACTCGCCTCCCTGGGGCGAGCGCAGGAGGCGCGCGCCGCCTTCGAGACCTGCTCCGACCCGCGCCGCCCGTGGCACCCGTACTACGGATCCCTCGGCTGGCTGGAGGGCCGCGTGCTCGAAGCCGAGGGTGACCTGGCGGGGGCGGCCGCGGCCTACGGCGCGTCTCTCAGCGACCCGGGCTCTGCTCGGTTCCCGTTCCCGCACGCCGTGGCCGCCCTCGACGCGGCCAGAGTGCTCTTCGCCACGGGCGGCGACAGCGAAGCGGTCCGGGCACTCGCCGAGCAGGCCTCGGTGACATTCCGCCGGGTCGGTGCCGCCCCCTACCTCGCCCGCTGCACGAGCCTTCTGGAGGAGGTGGATGCGGGCGCCGACGAACCGCGCACCGAGCCCGGCGACCCGTTCGCGCCGCTCACCACGCGCGAACGCCAGGTCGCCCACGCCATCGCCGCCGGCATGACGAACAAGGAGATCGCGGAGCGGCTCTACGTGTCGGTCACGACGGTGAATTTCCACGTGCGCAACATTCTCGCGAAGCTCGAACTGACGTCGCGGCGCGACCTGCGCAAGCTCAGCATCGCCTCCCGCGGGCTCCGGTCCGCGAGCCTCCGGCGCGTCTCCCGCTGACGCGCCTCAGGACCGGGGAACCGCATCCCGTCAACTCTTGACGGTTTTCCTCCCCGGGTTGGGACGGGCACTCGCCCGCCCGCTATTTTTGAACCACACCCTGGGATGCCCGCCCACGGACACGCATGGATACGCTTCTCATTACGAATCGTCTCAACACCCGACATGCCGCCTCCGCGTGCAGGCATCCCTGGGTGTCGGCACGCGCCTCCCGCAGCCGGACGGGCTGAGGGGCGAAGCTCAGTCTCCGACGATGCGGGCGCCGTGCACCGGCCCCGTCGCCCGCACGGCGGTGAGCCGGGCGGCGCTCAGCGCGATCTGCAGGTCGAGTGCGCCGTCGAGGTCGGGCGTGAGGAATGCGACCGTCGGACCGGATCCCGACACGATGCCGGCGAGCGCGCCGTTCATCTCGCCGAGCTCGAGTACGTCCCCGATCTCGGGCGAAAGGTGGATGGCCGGCGCCTGCAGGTCGTTCGTCAGCGATTCGGCGAGCATCTGCGGATCGCCCGCGCGAAGGGCTTGGAGCACGGCGGTGTCGACGCTGGGCTTGCGCTGCGCCGGTGCGATGTCGTGCGAGTGGCGTTCGCGGTGCTTGTCCAGCTCGGTGTAGACGGTCGGCGTGCTGAGCTGGGCCTCCGGAAGAGCGAGCACCCAGTGGAAGCTGCCGGTCGCGAGGGCGGGGCTGAGCCGGTCTCCGCGGCCGGTGCCGATGGCCGTGCCTCCGAGCAGCGCGAAGGGGACATCGGCGCCGAGGCGGGCCGCCAGCGCGTGCAGGTCGTCTTTGCTGGCCTCGGTGCCCCAGAGCGCGTCGCACGCGACCAGGGTGGCCGCTGCATCCGCCGAGCCGCCGCCCATGCCGCCGCCGATCGGAACGTGCTTCTCGATCTCGAGTCGCACTCCGCCGCGGTAGCCGGCTTTGCGGGCGAGCATCCGCGCCGCCTTGAGGGCCAGGTTCGTGTCATCGGTCGCGAGCTCCGACGAGTCGATCGATCCGGTGAAGCTCACCGAGAAGTCGTCGGCGGGATACGCGCGCACGTCTTCGTACAGCGAGACCGCCTGATATGCGGTCGCCACGTCGTGGTAGCCGTCGTCCATCACGGCGCCCACGCGCATGAACACGTTGATCTTGCCCGGTGCTCTGACGTGCACCGCAGGGGCCGCCGACGAGGTCATGCATCCAACCTACAGGGGGTTGGCGGCCGCTCCGTTCGCAAACGGTCAGGCGGCGGGGGTTGCGGATGCGCGGGCCAGTGCAACGAACTCCGCGATGCCGAGCTGCTCCCCGCGCAACGTCGGCGCGAGCCCGGCCGCCTCCAGGGTCGCGGATGCAGTGGCCGAGTCGCCGAATACGCCGGAGAGCGCCTGCCGCAGCATTTTGCGACGCTGCTGGAAAGCCGCATCGACCAGCCGGAACGTGCGCAGGCGCAGCGCCTCGTCGCCCGGCTCGACCTCGTGCCGTTCGAACGCGACCAGCACGGAGTCGACGTTCGGAACCGGCCAGAAGACCTGACGGCTGACCGTTCCAGCCGTGCGCCACGATCCGTACCAGGCGGCCTTCACGCTCGGCGCGCCGTAGACCTTCGATCCTGGCTCGGCGGCCACCCGGTAGCCGACCTCGGCCTGCACCATGACGACACCGGACCGGATGCTGTCGAAGTGCTCGAGGAAGTGCAGCAGCACCGGCACCGACACGTTGTACGGGAGGTTGGCGACGAGCCGGCTCGGAGCGCTCGGCAGGTCGGTCACGGCGAGCGCATCGTCGCGGACGACGGTCAGCCGGTCGGCGACCTCGGGCGCGAGCTCGCGGACGGTCGCAGGGAGCTGCGCGGCGAGACGCTTGTCGATCTCGATGGCGACCACGTGCGCCTCGGCCTCCAGGAGCCCGAGCGTGAGCGAGCCGAGTCCCGGGCCGACCTCGACGACGGTGTCGCCCGGCTCGACGCCGGCGACCCGGACGATGCGGCGCACGGTGTTCCCGTCGATGACGAAGTTCTGTCCGAGCTTCTTGGTGGGCGTCACGTCGAGCAGTTCGGCGAGGTCGCGGATCTCGGCCGGCCCGAGCAGACGCACGTCGCTCACGCGATGATCCCGATCGGCGTCGTCGGGGGCGAAGCGACCGGTTCGGCATCCCAGCGCCCGTAGACCAGCTCTGTGTTCGAGCTGATCTGCGCCGCCAGGGTCGACGCGTCGGTGCCGATCGTGTCGGCCATCGCGCGCAGCGTGTGCGGGATGAGGTACGGCGCGTTCGGCCGCCCGCGGAACGGCGACGGTGTGAGGAACGGCGCATCCGTCTCGACGAGGATCAGCGCGCGCGGAGCGGCGAGGAGGGCCTCGCGGAGGGTTCCCGCGTTCTTGAAGGTCACGTTGCCGGCGAACGACATGTACCAGCCGTTGTCCGCGCAGATCTGCGCGAGCTCGGCATCGCCGGAGAAGCAGTGGAACACGGTTCGTTCCGGCGCACCGACGCGCTTGAGGGTCTCGACGACGTCGCGGTGCGCATCCCTGTCATGGATCTGCAGGGCGAGGTCGTTCTGCTTGGCGATCTCGATGTGGGCCTTGAACGAGAGGAACTGGGAGTCGCGACGCGGGCCGTCCGGCGTGCGGTAGAAGTCGAGGCCGGTCTCTCCCACGGCACGCACGCGGGGGCGCCCGGCGAGCTCGGCGATCACCGCGAGTGCGTCGTCCAGTTCGCCGCGCTCGGCGTAGTCGGGGGCGTCGTTCGGGTGCAGGGCGACGGCGGCGAGCATCCGGGGCTCCACAGCGGCCATCTCGGCCGACCAGCGTGACGTCTCGACGTCGTTGCCGACCTGCACGACCCCGCGCACGCCCACGCTCGAGGCGCGGTCGAGCTGCTCGCGATAGTCGAGCGGGTCGTCCCCGTCCGAGATCTCCAGGTGCGTGTGGTTGTCGTACACGGGCACGACGAGCGCCTCCGGCAGCGGCGGATACTCCAGGTCACGTCCGTCGGTGACGTGGCGCTGGCGGATGAACGCCGGATCGGTCATTGGCCGGGCACCGCATCCGCATCGATCCGCGGGAACAGTGCTTCGAGCCCGTTCACGGTGGTGCCCACCGGAAGCTGGCCCCAGTCGCCGGCCTCCCGGATGCGCTGCTCGTCCAGGGCGCCGAGCTCGTCTTCCGCGCCCAGCGCCTCCCACAGCTTCTGCGTGGCACGCGGGATGACCGGCGAGAGCAGCACGGCCAGCGCACGAAGTCCTTCGGCTGCGGTGTAGAGCACCGTTCCGAGGCGTTCGCGCTGCGACTCGTCTTTCGCGAGAGCCCAGGGCTCGTGCGTCGTGATGTAGCCGTTGAGCTCGTCGACGACAGTCCAGATCGACGTGATGGCGTCGTGGACGGCCAGTCGCTCGATGGCGTCGTCTGCGTCGGCCGCCGCTGCGGCGACGACCTGCTGAACGGTGAAGTCGGCCTCCAGGTAGGTGCCGGGCTCGGGGACGATGCCTTCGAAGTACCGGGTGACCATCGCGACCACGCGCGAGGCGAGGTTGCCAAACCCGTTGGCGAGCTCGGCCTGGTAGCGCGCCGCCAGGTCCTCCCAGCTGAACGAGCCGTCCTGACCGAAGTTGATGGCTCGCATGAAGTAGTACCGGAACGCGTCGGACCCGAAGGTGTTCGTGATCTGCGTCGGGGCGATGCCCGTCAGCTTGGACTTCGACATCTTCTCGCCGCCGACCAGCAGCCAGCCGTGGCCGAACACGCGATGCGGAACCTCGACGCCTGCGGCCATGAGCATCGCGGGCCAGATGACGGCGTGGAACCGCAGGATGTCCTTACCGACGATGTGGGTCGCCGGCCAGCGCCGGTCGAACGTCTCGTCGTCCTGCCCGTAGCCGACCGCCGTGACGTAGTTCAGGAGCGCGTCGAACCACACGTAGACGACATGCGACTCGTCCCACGGGACCTTGATTCCCCAGTCGAAGCTCGACCGGGAGATCGACAGGTCGCTGAGGCCCTGCCGCACGAAGGACGCGACCTCGTTGCGCGCCGACTCCGGCTGCACGAATTCGGGGCGCTCCTCGTAGAGCGCGAGCAGCTTGTCGGCGAACTGGCTCATACGGAAGAAGTAGTTCTTCTCCTGCAGCAACTCCAGCGGCTTCGAGTGGATGGCGCAGACCTTCTGGCCCTCGTACTCCCCCGTGCCGTCGACGATCTCGGACTGCGGCTTGAACTCCTCGCAGCCGACGCAGTAGAGCGCCTCGTACTCGCCCGCGTAGATGAACCCGTCGTCGTAGAGCTTCTGCAGGAACTTCTGCACGTTCTTCTCGTGCCGCTCATCGGTGGTGCGGATGAAGTCGTCGTTCGCGATGTCGATCGTCTTGAGCAGCGGCAGCCATTCGGTGGTGACCAGTCGGTCGGCCCACTCCTTGGGTGTGGTGCCGTTCGCGGTCGCCGTGCGCAGGATCTTCTGACCGTGCTCGTCGGTGCCGGTCAGCAGCCAGGTGTCGTCGCCGGCCTGACGGTGCCAGCGGGCGAGGACATCGGCAGCCACCTCGGTGTATGCGTGCCCGATGTGCGGGACATCATTCACGTAGAAGATCGGCGTGGTGATGTAGAACGAAGAGCCGTCGGACATGGCCTCTATCCTACGGGCGCGCCGACGGGTGGTTTCGCTTGTTACCGACCGGAGCTCGGTGCGCTGCCGGAGCGACGGTCCAGCGCCGCCTGATACAGGTCGCGCCTGCCGAGTCCGGTGGCGTCGGCGACCTCGGCGGACGCATCCTTCAACCGCGTGCCGGCGGCCACGAGGGCGAGCACCTGCGTCACGCCGGTTTCGAGGTCGACCGTGCGCTCGGGCGCCCCCTCGATGACGACGGCGATCTCGCCGCGGACGCCAGCCGCTGCCCAGGCGGCGAGTTCGGATGCGGTGCCCCGCTTCACCTCTTCGAACAGCTTGGTGAGTTCCCGCGCGACGACCACGCGGCGCTCGTCGCCCAGGACGGCGGCGACATCGGCGAGCGAAGCGGCGAGACGGTTCGGCGACTCGAAGAAGACCATCGTGCGGCGTTCGGCGGCGAGTGCGCGGAGGGCGCTCATCCTCTCGCCGTGCTTGCGTGGCAGGAAGCCCTCGAAGGTGAAGCGGTCGGTCGGCAGGCCCGAGACGGCGAGCGCAGTGATGACTGCCGAGGGACCGGGGAGGGCGGTGACGACGACGCCCGCGGCGGCGGCGGCCTCCACGAGGTGGAAGCCGGGGTCGGACACGGTCGGCATGCCGGCGTCGCTCAGGAGGACGACATCCTGCTCGCGGGCCAGTTCGACGAGGTCGGCGGCCCGGTCGCGCTCATTGTGGTCGTGCAGCGCGATCAGTCGCGGCCGGTTCTCGATGCCGAGGCCGGCGAGCAGCCGCTGCGTGACGCGGGTGTCTTCCGCCGCGACGACCGCGGCCGAGCCGAGCACCTCGATCAGACGCAGCGAGGCGTCCTTGAGGTTGCCGATCGGGGTGGCCGCCAGGATGATCATGGGTCCAGTCTGTCAGCCGCTGGGCCGTCGGGAGGTCGTGCAAAGGTTTCGCGCCCTAGCATGATCTGGTGACCACGACCCCCGCCCTCGGCACAGCGCGCCGGCCCGAGCATCAGCCCGCGCACGGGGCCGAGCCGACCGGCAGCCGACTCGACGACTGGTGGGCACGTCGACTGCGCACGCCGCTGCGGATGAAGCTCTGGTACTGGGGAGCACCGCTGGGGGTCACCCTGCTCGCCGCGATCCTCCGGCTGTGGAACCTGGGCAACCCGCATTCCCTTGTTTTCGACGAGACCTTCTACGTGAAGGACGCCTACACGCTCATGCACCTCGGCTACGAGGGCAGCTGGCCCGACAAGGCCGATCAGCAGTTCAACGCCGGGCACACGGACATCTTCTCGTCCGATCCGTCGTTCGTCGCGCATCCCCCGCTCGGCAAGTGGATGATCGCGATCGGACTGGCCGTCTTCGGCGCCGGCAACTCGTTCGGGTGGCGGATCAGCACGGCGATCGTGGGCATCCTCGCGGTGCTCGTCGTCTTCCTCATCGCCCGCAAGCTGTTCAGATCGACGATCCTGGCGACCGTCGCCGGCGTGCTCATGGCGGTCGACGGTCACGCGATCGTGATGAGCCGGGTGGCGCTGCTCGACAACTCGGTGATGTTCGTGGCGCTGCTGGCGTTCGGCTGCATCCTGCTCGACCGCGACTGGTTCGCGACCAGGCTGGCGGCGGCTGTCGGCAGGGACCGGGAGAAGGGCGGCGATCCCGCCTGGGGGCCGGTGCTCTGGTGGCGTCCCTGGCTCATCGCGGCCGGCGTGCTCACCGGGCTCTGTGCCGGCGTCAAGTGGAGTGGCTTCTACTTTCTCGCGTTCTTCGCCGTCTACACCGTGGTGGTGGATGCGGTGGCCCGCCGCCGTGTCGGGCTCCCCTTCTGGATCAGCGGCGCCGTGCTCAAACAGGCGCCCGCCACCTTCGTGCTCATGGTGCCGATCGCTCTGGTCGCCTATGTCTCCACGTGGGCGGGCTGGATCTTCACGAGCGGCGGCTACTACCGCAACTGGGCGCAAGCGACCCACCTCGAGTGGACCGGCGCCCTGAACTGGGTGCCGCTCTGGTTGCAGAACCTCTGGCACTACCAGACCGAGATGTACAACTACAGCATCAACTTGCACGTCTCGCATCCGTATCAGTCGAATCCCCTGACCTGGCTGTTCATGATCCGGCCGACCAGCATGTACTACGAGGGCTCGACCCTCGGGCAGAACGGATGCACCGTCAGCGCCTGCTCGTCGGCGATCACCTCGCTGGGCAACCCGCTCATCTGGTGGGCGGCGGCCGCGGCCGTGTTCTACCTCGTCTACCGGCTGGCACGGTACCGGGAGTGGCAGGTCGGGCTGATCCTCACCGGTCTCGCCGCGGGATACCTGCCGTGGCTCCTCTACATCAATCGCACAATCTTCACGTTCTACTCGATCGCCTTCGAGCCGTACCTGATACTGGCGCTGACGTTCGCGATCGGGTTGATCATCGGCAGACGCTCGGATGCGAGGTGGCGGCGCGTGCGCGGCCTCTGGATCGTCGGGATCTACCTCGTCTTCGTCGTTCTCGTCACCGCGTTCTTCTATCCGATCTGGACGGCGCAGACCGTGCCGTTCTGGTTCTGGCAGATCCATATGTGGCTGCCGAGCTGGGTCTGAGAACCGTCCGGCGCATCTTGCAGCGTCGGAGCCTGGTGGTAGACCGTGGGGTATGACGGATGCAGAGCAGCCCCTCGACCTCGTTCCCCTCGCCGGTAGTGAACGACCGGATGCCCCCGGCGTGCGGCCCCACGGCGCGCTCGCTCCGGATGCGCCGGTCGAGGCCACCCTCATCCTGCGCCGCCGCGCAGCCGTCCCGGATGATGCGCTCGCCTCGCCGCTGAGCCGCGACGAGTTCGCGAGCGCCTACGGCGCATCGCAGGAGGACCTCGACCTCGTGACGTCGACCCTCGAACCGCTCGGCGTCTCCCTGGTCGACGCGAACGCCGCCGAGCGGCGAGTGCGCGTGTCCGGTCCGGCGCGCGTGATGGCCCGGGTCTTCGGCACCGACCTGACCGAAGCGGAGAGCGATGCGAGCGATGTCGGCGTCACGCACCGGCACCGCACCGGCGGGTTGAGCATCCCCGCCGCCCTCGACGGGATCGTGACCGCCGTCCTCGGCCTCGACGACCGGCCCCAGGCGCGCGCGCTCTTCCGGGTGGCGCTCCCCCGGGCGGTGAGCACGAGCTACACCCCGCTCGAACTGGGCGCTATCTACAAGTTCCCCGAAGGGACCGACGGCTCAGGCCAGACGATCGCCATCATCGAACTCGGCGGCGGCTACGTGCAGGCCGACCTGGACACCTACTTCGCCGACCTGGGGATCACCGGACCCACGGTCACCGCGGTCGGCGTCGACGGCGGCACGAACTCCCCGGGCTCCGATCCCAACGGCGCGGACGGCGAGGTCATGCTCGACATCGAGGTCGCCGGAGCGCTGGCCCCCGGTGCCGACATCGTCGTCTACTTCGCGCCCAACACCGACGCCGGTTTCGTGGATGCGGTGATCGCCGCCGCGCACGCCACCCCGACACCGGCGGCCATCAGCATCAGCTGGGGCCAGAGCGAGGACGCCTGGACGCAGCAGGCACGGACGGCGTTCGACGACGCCCTCGTGGACGCCGCTGCACTCGGAGTGACCACGACCGCCGCCGCCGGCGACGACGGCAGCGACGACCGGGTGGCCGACGGGAGGGCTCACGTCGACTTCCCGGCCTCCTCACCCCACGCGCTCGCCTGCGGCGGCACCCGGCTCGCGGCCGACGCCGCCACCGGGGTGGTGCACTCGGAGACCGTGTGGAACAACGGCAACGGCGGTGGGGCGACCGGAGGCGGCGTGAGCGCGACCTTCCCACAGCCCTCCTGGCAGGCGAAGGTCGGCGTGCCGACCGGTGCCGAAGGCGTCGACGCGGGCGGTGCGGCGAACGGCCCGAGCGGGCGCGGCGTGCCGGATGTGGCGGGCGTGGCCGATCCGCAGACCGGCTACCGCGTGCGCGTGGACGGCAGAGACCTCGTCATCGGCGGCACCAGCGCTGTCTCGCCGCTGTGGGCAGCTCTCATCGCCCGCATCGTCCAGTCCACCGGCAGGCCCCTCGGCCTCGCCCAGCCCGCGCTCTACGGCTCGATCGCGCAGGGACAGGTGGCGGCGGGTTTCCGCGACATCACGACCGGTGACAACGGCGCGTTCACGGCCGGCCCGGGCTGGGATGCGTGCACCGGACTCGGAGTGCCGGACGGAACGGCGCTGCTGGCGGCTCATGCTGCAGGGCCGGTGCCGTCAGAATAGGGGGTGATGAGTTCCGTCGCCCCTGCTTCCCGCACAACACTCCCCTGGCTGCCGGGGGTCGTCGTGGCCGGGCTCGCAGCCCTGGCGGCCTGGGGCATCCACTGGCTCGTGCCGGCCGTGCCACTGCTGACCGCCGCCGTCGTGCTCGGGATCATCGTCGGCCAGCTGCCGTTCGCGCGCCCGGCGGTGACGGGCATCCTGAAGCCGGGCCTCTCGACCGCCGCGAAGCGCCTCATGCGCATCGGCGTCGTTCTGCTGGGGCTGAAGCTCAGCCTGGGTGACATCGCGGGTCTCGGCTGGGTGAGCATCCTGACGACCGTCGCCATCGTGCTGGTCACGTTCGTCGGCACGATGTGGCTGGGGCGCCTGTTCAAGCTGCCGGGCCATCAGCCGCTTCTCGTCGCCACCGGGTTCTCGATCTGCGGCGCCTCGGCGATCGGCGCGATGAGCGGAATCGTGAAGTCGAAGGATGAGGAGACCGCCACCCCGGTCGCCCTCGTCACCCTGTGCGGCACGCTCGCGATCTTCGTGCTGCCGGTGCTGTGGCATCCGCTGGGGCTGAGCACGCTGCAGTACGGACACTGGGTGGGGGCCGGCGTGCACGATGTCGGCCAGGTCGTCGCGACTGCTCAGATCGCAGGATCCGCAGCCCTCGCCGTCGCGATCGTCGTCAAGCTCACCCGCGTGCTGATGCTCGCCCCGATGGTGGCGATCGCCTCCGTCGTCGAGCGTCGCCGCAACGTCGAGCCAGACCCCGCGGCGAAGCGCCCGCCGATCGTGCCGCTGTTCGTCGCCGGGTTCATCGTCGCCGTGCTGGTGCGCTCTTTCATCCCGCTTCCCGACGTGGTCATCGACGGCGCCGACACCGTGCAGACGGCGCTGCTGGCGATGGCGCTCTTCGGGCTCGGCACGGCTGTGCGGCTGCGCACCCTGCTCGGCACGGGCTGGCGGGCACTCGCCGTCGGCCTGCTCTCGTGGGTGCTCATCGCGGCCCTCGCCCTCGGGGCGGTGTGGATCTCCAGCTGATCAGGCGAGAACGCCTAGTGGGAATCGACCAGCTTGAGTCCGACGACGCAGCCGACCAGACCGACGATGAGCAGCACTTTCACGAGCGAGAAGCCGTCATCACCAAAGACCATCGCGTAGAGCACCGTGAGGGCTGCTCCGATGCCGACCCAGACCGCGTAGGCGGTTCCGGTGGAGATGTCGCGCATGGCGAAGGCGAGGCCCGCCATCGAGGCGACCAGCGCGACTCCGAAGGTGACCGACGGCCAGAGCTTCGTGAAGCCTTCCGCCTTGCCGAGGGCGGTGGCCCAGACGGCTTCGAGGATTCCGGATGCGATCAGAACGATCCAGGACAACATGCTGCACTCCCGTGGCCAGTCTTGTCGCGCACCGGGTACTGATCCGTCGTCCGGGGGTCGTGCATCCACGCCCTAGTACAAGTGTACCAGAACGTCGGTGCAGCGCAGCTGAGACGGGTTGCGGCATGTTACGAGGTCGCACCGGGCGTCCGTCGCCGCTCCGGTAGCGTGACCTCATGGCTGATCGCGAATATGGCTTCCGCACGCGTGCAATTCATGCGGGCAACATCCCCGATCCGGTGACCGGCGCCCGCGCCCTCCCGATCTACCAGACGAGCGCGTTCGTGTTCGACGACACGGCGGATGCGGCAGCCAGGTTCGCCCTGCAGAAGTACGGCAACATCTACTCGCGTCTCGCCAACCCGACCGTCGCATCCTTCGAGGAGCGCGTCGCCAGCCTGGAGGGCGGCCTCGGCGCCGTCGCCACGGCAAGCGGACTGAGCGCGCAGTACATCACCTTCGCCTCCCTCGCCGGCGCCGGGGACCACATCGTCGCCTCGGCCAACCTCTACGGCGGGTCGATCACCCAGCTCGATGTCACGCTGCGCCGCTTCGGTGTCGAGACCACGTTCGTGCAGAGCGCGGACCCGGCCGACTATGCGGCCGCGATCACGGACAAGACGAAGCTGATCTTCGCCGAGACGGTCGCGAACCCCTCCGGGGAGATCGCCGACATCGAGGGTCTCGCGGAGGTCGCGCACGCCACCGGCATCCCACTGATCATCGACTCGACGATCGCGACCCCGTACCTCAACCGACCGATCGAGTGGGGCGCCGACATCGTCGTGCACTCGGCGACGAAGTTCCTCGGCGGCCACGGCACGACGCTCGGCGGTGTCGTGGTCGAGAGCGGCCGCTTCGAGTGGCACAGCGAGAAGTTCCCGCTCTTCGGCCAGCCCGTCCCCTCCTACGGCGGGCTCGAATGGTCGGGGAACTTCGGCGAGTACGCGTTCCTGACCCGGCTTCGCGCCGAGCAGCTGCGCGACATCGGACCCTCGCTCGCTCCGCACTCGGCCTTCCTGCTCGCGCAGGGCGTCGAGACGCTTCCGTACCGCATCCAGGCGCACGTCGACAATGCGCGGATCGTCGCCGAGTGGCTGGACGCCGACCCGCGCATCGAGTCGGTGTTCTGGGCCGGCCTGCCCGCGCATCCACACCACGACCGGGCCCTCAAGTACCTGCCGAAGGGGCCGGGGAGCGTCTTCTCCTTCGTCGTGAAGGGCGGCCGCGAAGTCGGCCAGTCGTTCATCGAGAACGTCGACCTCGCCAGCCACCTGGCGAACATCGGCGACGCCAAGACCCTCGTCATCCATCCGGCGTCGACCACGCATGCGCAGCTCACGGAGCAGCAGCTGCTCGACGCCGGCGTGCTTCCCGGCGTCGTGAGGATTAGCGTGGGCATCGAAGACGTTGATGACATCATCTACGACCTCGACCAGGCCCTCACGGCCGCATTGAAGGAGACGAACGCATGACGATCACGGATGCGCCGGCTGACGCCGACACTGCCGAGGTTCAGCTCGCGAACGGGCTCAGCTGCTCGGTCCCGTCGAACTCCCCTCTCGCCAAGCTGCTGAAGTCGCAGCGCACCTGGGTCGGTCCGGATGCGAAACAGCGCCTCAAGATCCTGCGGGCCGCACGGTCGATCGCGATCGTCGGAGCCTCCCCCAATCCGACCCGCTCGAGCTACTTCGTCGGCACGTACCTCCAGCAGTCGAGCGACTACCGGGTGTATTTCGTGAACCCGAACGCCGACACGATCCTGGGCCAGAAGGCGTATCCCGACCTGGCCTCGCTGCCCGAGGTTCCGGACATCGTCGACGTCTTCCGGCGCGCCGCCGACATCCCGAGCGTGATCGACGACGTCGTCGCCGTGGGCGCACCCACCGTCTGGGTGCAGCTCGGCATCTGGAACCAGGAGGCTGCCGAGTACGGGGAGTCGAAGGGCCTCACGGTCGTGATGGACCGCTGCATCAAGGTCGAGCACGCTCGCTTCCACGGCGGACTGCACCTTCTCGGCTTCGACACCGGCCAGATCTCCTCGCGCAAGACGCTCCGGTAGCGCGACCCGCCCCGGGTGACTCAGCTCGGAGCGACGGGACGGCTCGCCGTGCCGGTGTCGCGTCCACTCAGCTCGGCGTCGAGGGTCTCCTGCGCCACACGCATCGACGCGGCGAACTCGGGCTCGGCCATCCGTATCCAGGTCTGATCCTCCGGTACGTCCTCGACGTGCGCCATGACCCACCAGATGTTGCCGAAGGGATCGCGCACGCGGCCACCGCGGTCTCCCCACGCACTGTTCGACAACGGTGTCACGATGTGCGCGCCCGCTGCGACCGCCCGCGCGACGGCTGCATCCGCATCCGGGACGAAGACCCGCAGCAGGGACGGCATCGACGGCCAGTCGAGCCGTCGGTCGAAGGCGAGCAGTACGGTGTCGCCGACGCGGATCTCGGCATGCCCGATCGTGCCGTCCTCGACGGCCACCCGGGCGAGCTCCACTCCCTCGAAGGCCGTGGAGACGAACTCGAGGAGTGCGCCGGTGTCGTCCGTGACGATCCAGGGCGCGACGGTCGTGTATCCGGTCTGTTCAGCCATGATGCTGTCTCCCTCGTTCGCTCATCGATTCTGGTCTCACCCTACGAGCGATAAAGGACAATTTCTGGCCTGAATCCGAGGTGTATTGTGAGGCGAACTCAGTTTGCGAGGCGTCGTCTCATGATCATGAACTCGAGAAGAAGCAGCATCGGCCGCTTGACCGGATCGATGATCGGCATCATCGTCGCGATCGCGCTCTGCGGCGGCGCGGCTCCACCCGCGTCCGCGTCCGCACCGGCGTCGGTCGGATCGTGGATCGACAACTCACCTCCCGCTGTCGGATGCCCGCAGTACTGGACACAGGTGGCGATCTCCCCTCCGGTGTCCACTGTCTTCGTGTGCTCGGAACCGGGCGGGCACACCTATCTCTTCAACGATTCGGACCAGGTCTGGAACATCGCCGACTACGACGCGGGTCGCCATGTCGTGACCACCGTGTTCTCGACCCCGCGCTCCGACATTTTCCAAACAACGTTCGCCGGGCACTACGCCCGCCTCGGGCTGGCCGCTCCGCGCGACGTCGTGCAACTTCCCGACTATTACCACAACATCAGAATCTCGCCCCACCAGAACCTCACCGTCGCCTGGAACCAGCAGATCCAGCTCGAGACGGCGGTCCTCAATACGACGGGAACGGCGCTCGCCACCCTCTACGCCAAGGGGTCGACGACGAGGACGGCCGTCGTGAAGTGCGCCCTCGCCGCGTGGACCGGTGTGAAGGGAACGCAGAACGTGGTGGAGGAGCCGGAACTGGAGAATCTGATCGTGACCGGGCTCGGAGTCACCGTCGGAGCGACCGGCTGCAAGAAGGCGATCAATGCCGCCAGCAATCTTCCCGACAGTCGGCTGCTCGAGAAGTTCGACGCCGAGATCGTCGCGGCCAACCGGATCGTGAAGCAGAGCCAGACGGTGAGGAACACCGTGCAGGAGCTGTTCGACCTCGTCGTTCGGTACTTCCCACGCTCCTAGGCGGCCTCCGGGAGCCGCTCCACCACGGCGCCCTCGCCGGGCATCCCCCTGGCCCTGCACACCTCGAGCGACCGAGAGAACGGCGCTGTCCATCGCCTGCAGGTGCAGATGCGGCTGGGTCGAGTTGCCCGAATTCCCGCAGCGCGCGAGCCGCCCGCCCTCCACGACGCGATCGCCGACGGAGACCTCGACCGACCCCGCCTGAAGGTGCACCAGCGCCACGAAGACGCCGCTGGGGAGCTCGACCACCACGTGATTGCCCGCGATCGCCTCGATGCCCTGACGCATCCGCGCCGCCTGACCCAGCATGTACCTCGCCAGCGCCAGCTGGGACCGCCTGCCGTCGTGGTCGGACTCGCCGTCATGGATGGTGACGACCGTGCCGCTCGCGGGCGCCAAAATGTCGCGACCGAAGCCGACGAACCGCTCGGCCGGCTCGGCCCCGAGGAGCGTGCGCCAGTCGCGCACGCCGGCCGTGCGGCCGCGCTCGTCGATCGCTACGAAATCGATCGCGTAGCGTTCGCCGCCGGATGCCGAGCCTCAGGTGCGCGCCAGGACGTGCCGCGGGAGCACTTCGTCCACGAGCCCGTAGTCGCGCGCGCCCTCCGCCGTGAAGACCCGGTCGCGGTCTGTATCGTGCCGCAGCGTCTCGACGGATTGCCCGGTGTGCTCGGCGAGGATCGACTCGAGCTCGGCCCGGATGCGCACCACCTCGTCCGCTTGCAGGATCAGGTCGGGGATGGTTCCCTGCCCGCGAGCCGCCGGCTGGTGCAGCACGACGCGCGTGTGCGGGAGCACCGCCCGCCTGCCCGGCGCCCCGGCGGCCAGAAGCACGGCTCCGGCCGCGATCGCCTGCCCGACGCAGGTCGTCGCCACCGGCGACTGGATGTACTGCATCGTGTCGTAGACCGCGAGCATGGAGGTCAGATCGCCGCCCTCGCAGTTGATGTAGAGGTTGATCGCCAGGTCGGAGTTGTCGGCGTCGAGGTGCAGGAGCTGTGCGATCAGGGCGTTCGCGACGCCGGCGTCGATGGCCGTGCCGAGGTAGATGATCCGCTCGGAGAGCAGGTGCGAGTACACATCCATGATCCGCTCGCCACGCGGATGCTGGGTGATGACGTTGGGGATCGTGTAGCTGCTCACGAGCTCACCTCCCACTCGTCGCGGTCGACGGCATGACCTGCTCGAACGAGTCGACCACGTGGTCGATGAAGCCGTAGTCGAGCGCCTGCTCGGCCGTGTACCAGCGGTCATGGAGGGAGTCGTCGAAGATCCGCTCGACCGGCTGACCGGTGTCGTCCGAGATGAGGCCGAGCACCACATCCCGGGTCAGTCGCAGGTCGTTCGCCTGCACCTCGACCTCCACCGCGGAACCGCCGATGCCGGCCGAGCCCTGGTGCATCAGGATGCGCGCGTGCGGCAACGCATACCGCTTGCCCTTCGTGCCCGCCGAGAGCAGGAACTGACCAGCGCTGCAGGCGAGCCCGAGGGCCAGCGTGCTCACGTCGTTCGGTACCAGCCGGATGATGTCGCGGATGGCGAGCATGGACGGAACGGAGCCGCCCGGGGAGTGGATCCAGAGCGCGATGTCCGCCCGCGCATCCTCGGCCGCCAGGGTCAGGAGCTGGGCAGCGAGCATCGTGCCGTTGTCGTCGTCGAGCGCGCCATCGAGCACGAGGATGCGGTGGAACAGGAGCTGCTGCCGCATCCGGTCGTCGAACTGCGGTCTCTTCTCGTCGTCTGTCATGGGACGAGACTGCACCCGGGCCCGCCTGCCGCGCTGCGATCTCTGCTGTCGGCAGATTCGCTGAGAGCAGACGAGGAACGAGGTCTGGCTGATCTGCAGCCTGACGTGACCCCTAGGGAGTGCAGGTCGCGGTGGAACGGAACGTCTGACTCGAGAGCGTAACGTTCTTGCCGCTGAAGGCGAGCGAAAGCCCCTGGGGCGTCACGGTGACCCCGGTGAGCGTCGTTCCCTTCGGGACGTACTTCGCCAGGCAGACCGCCGGTTTCTGCGCCATCAGCTGTGCCACGATCGCAGGCTGCTGCTCGGGCGACGCGCCAGACGTGACGGTCGCGGCGGTCGGCGTCATCACGATGCTCTGACCGCTGAGCGAGGGCGTCGCCGTGACCTCGTACGCGATCGATCCGGCCGCGACGGCCTGCGTGCCGGCGAACGAGACGGTTCCGTCGCCGAGCGTGACCGCCGTGGTTCCCGGATACGGCGCCACGGTGGTCAGCGCCGCAGGCCCGAACGCGACGGTTCCGTCGAGCTGGTCGACCGGCTTCGTGATGTCGGTCGCCACTCCCTTCGCCCGCAGTTCGAGAGCGGAGGTCGCGCCCTCTGCGGTCAGGGCCGGGATGCTCACCGTCACATCGTCGAACGATCCGCTGAGGTACTGCGTGATCACCGATCCGCCCCCGATCGAGACCTTCACCTCTCCGGTGGCGCCGTCAGGCAGGCGACTCTGGACCTGCTGAGCCGCGACCGTCTCGGCCGCTCCACGCAATCCGCTGTCGGTGAAGTAGAAGGCGACCCAGGCCAGGATCGCCAGGATCGCGATCACCGAACCGGCGATGATCCAGCCGCGCCCGCGCCGGCGCGGTTTCTCCCGCTCGTAGTTCGTCTCGAACAGCGACGCGAACGCGTCGTTGGAGTCGCTCATTCCACACCCCTGTTGCCTCGGCCGCGCGACCGGATGCGCGCGTCCCCCTCGATGAGCCTAGCGGGCATCCTGTTGCGGGGTGGGCTGACCGGGCCTACTCTGCGTGCATGAACGTGACCGACTGGCTGCTCGATTCCGACCCGGCGATCCGCTGGCAGGTGATGCGCGACCTTCTCGACGCGCCGGGATCCGACGTCGAGGCGGAACGCGCCCGTGTCGCCACCGACGGATGGGGCGCGCGGCTGCTCGAGCTGCAGGATGCGCGCGGACAGTGGGACGGCGGAACGTACCGCCCGGGCTGGGCGGACGACTCCAAGCCGTTCTTCGACGCCTGGACTGCGACGACGTTCTCCCTGCAGCAGCTGCGCGACTTCGGGCTGGATCCGGCGAGCCCGCAAGCGCGGAGCGCGATCGCCCGCGTTCGTGACAACGTGCGCTGGGAAGCGACGGGCACATTGTTCTTCGAGGGCGAGACCGAACCGTGCATCAACGGCATGGCACTCGCGATCGGCGCCTACTTCGGCGAGAACGTCGACCGCATCGTCGAGCGGCTGGTCGCGGATGAACTGCCCGACGGCGGCTGGAACTGCTGGGCTGACTACGGCGCGACGGTCTCCTCGTTCAACACGACCATCGACGTGGTCGAGGGGCTGCTCGCCTGGGAGCAGGCGGGCGGCACCTCCGACGCCGTCGCGGTCGCGCGCCGCCGCGGCGAGGAGTACCTGCTGGAGCGCGGCCTGTTCCGCCGCCGCTCGGACGGGCGCGTCGCCGACCCCCGTTTCACCCTGCTCTCCTACCCGACCCGCTGGTACTACGACATCCTCCGCGCACTCGAACACTTCCGTGCGAGCGGGGACGCGCCCGATCTGCGCTGCGCGGAGGCCGTCGAACTCCTGGCCGACAAGCGCCACTCGGACGGCTGGTGGCCCCTCGAGAACGCACACCAGGGCCCCACCCATTTCGAGCTCGACGACGGCGAAGGCCGGCCGAGCCGGTGGGCCACCCTGCGAGCCACGCGCGTGCTCCGCTGGTGGGAGGAGCGGTGAGTGGTGAGCGAGCGGCTATCGGGGTTTGTCCGACATTCCCCTAGTTCGCTCACAGGACGCGTGCGTACGCTCCCAACACCGTCGATGTGCCGGAATTGCGGGGAGGGGAATCCATGACGACTCGGTCGAACCGCGCGCCCAGCGCTGCGCGGGCGCCACTGCGCGTCGGGATGTTCGCCCGCAAGCGCCTCGAGCGGCTGGCCCTGACCGATGCCGCGAGCGGCGCATCCGGGTCGCGATTCGATAACGAAACGCGGGAGTCGTCGACCCCGACCGTGCAGGCGATCCAGGCGCACGCCAACGCCTATGCGAGGCGCGAGGAGCAGCGGTTCTTCGCGAACATCAACCGCGAGCTCACCGAGTACCGCGTTCTCGTGAAAGCGCTCGACAGCGACACCGCCGCCTACGAGGACAAGACCGACGGCCTCTCCCTCGCAGACCGGGGGGCGATCGCCGACGGCCACGGCCCGGCCTTCGAGGAGCTCCGCCGCCTCGAGCGCAGGATCGCGCGCGGCCGCCGCCGCACCGACGAGCTCTCGGCCCTCATCCACTCGCGGTTCACCTCGGCGAAGCTGCGCGCCAGCCGCTACTACGACCACTCCGACGAGAAGATCGCCATCTACTGGGGTGCCTTCCGGCGCTCCGGCACCGCCGACCGTTCCACTGAGCATGCCCCCGCGCTGCGCCGGGCAGAATGGCTGACGACCCAAGAGAACACCCGACTTCTGGAACTCTGGCAGGGGAGAAACGATGCCCAAGCGTGACAAGCCGCTTGCCGACTACAAGGTGCACAAGACGAGCCGCGTCAGACGACGGATGCTGTGGCAGCTGACACGGATGCGCGACGCAGTCGACGTGGAGACCCTCGAGGTCTTCGAACACGAACTCGCCGCGTACGAGCGCGCGGGCGTCGCCGACATCGACCGGCAGCGGACGCGCAACGTCGCCATCGCCGCCGGGCGGGTCGCCAAGTCGCAGACCCGGGAGGAGCTCATCCGCAACGCCCTCCTCCGCTCCGAGATCGATATCCGCCGCGCGGAGATCGCCGCCGAGAGACTCGACGCCAAACTCGCGGGGCACGACCCGCAATTCCACGAGTACGCCTGAGGAGGGGGAACGACATGGCCAGAGACATCGTTCTGAAGCCGCCGCGCATCCGTTCGCAGGTCGGTCACATCTCACCGTTCGCGCACGTTCTCGTCTACCTGCTGCTGCTCGGCATGATCACCGTCGACTACGTGCTGCTCTCGCAGGCACTCACCCTGCTGCTGCGCAATGACAGCCAGTACGGGGCGATCGGCACGCAGATGTACATCATCACCCTGGGCATCTCGCTCGCTGTGGTGACCTTGCCCCACGTGGTCGCGGTGCTGATGCGGCGCATCCAGGCCGGCGTCATGTCGCGTCGTTGGTCCATCGCGGCGATCGCACTGACACTCATCTGGTGCGCACTGCTCGCCACCATCACGATCGCGCGGATCAAGGCCGGCATCGACGCCCAGAACGCGGGCGGACTGACCGGGCTCGAGGGCGCCCCGGCCGCACCCGCGGCGACAGGCTTCTCCTGGTCGGCGCCGGACACGATCATGGCGTTCCTCATGCTGGGTGTGCTGGCCACCTCCGGAGCCATCAGCTTCATCGTCGCCTGGCTGACCACGCGCCCGCTGGTCAGTGCTGCCGAGAAGGCGCACGCGCACGTCGACAAGCTGCGGGTGCACCGCGACCGGCTGCTCGGCGAGGCCGTCGCCGCGCGCGAGGCGACGCAGCAGGCGCTTCGGCTCGATCACGAGGACGCCGTGCGGTACACCGGCGCGCGGATCACCTTCGCGTCGCGCGTCGACCTGCTGCGCGCGCAGCTCGCCACGAAGCTCGCACAGCTGGAACGCGACCCCGAGAGCACGAGCCAGATCATCCGGGAGCTGCGGGCGCGGCATGTCGCCGAGCCGACGGAGATCTCCCCCGCGATCCCGCCGAGGCAGTTGAGCGACTGAGCCGGCCTGCCCCGCTTCCGCACCGCGCTCACGCTCCACATCCCATTCCCGAAAGGACCCGCCCGTGACGTTCCGTCTCGCCCGTGCCGGCCTCGCCATCGCCGCCGTCGTCGCCCTGGGCGCCGGCCTCACCGCGTGTGCACCGGCGACCGCATCCGGTCAGTCGTGCGACCAGTCGAACAAGCGCAACATGGGCGTCGTCGCCGGCAGCACGGCCAACGCGCCGGCCACGGCGCTCGCCGCCTCCGCCATCGCACAGCTGAAGGCCGTCGGCGAGAGCAACGGCAGCGTGACGGTCGTCGTCCCCTCCGGGACCCCTCAGGTGATGGGTACCACGGTGCTCGGATCGACGGCTCAGGATGCGGTGGTCTGCCAGAGCGACCAGCGCAACAAGCTCACACAGATCACCTCGTACATCAACGGCCTCACGGCGACGTCCCCCCAGGTCGACTTCCTCGGCGCGATCGACAGGGCGGCCGCCAACCTGGGCGCCGACCCCATGGGCGTGCTCGTCATGGGCAGCGGCCTGCAGACCACGGACCCTCTCGACTTCGCGACCAGCGGCGTGCTCTACGCCGATCCCACCCAGGTGGTGAGCGACCTCCGGTCACGCGGCCTGCTGCCGACCGACCTCACGGGCGTCACGGTCTACTGGTCAGGGATGGGGGACGTCGCGGGCTCGCAGCCTGCCCTCACGATCCCCGCTCGGAGCAACCTCGTGGCGATCTGGACAGCGATCGTCAAAGCGGCCGGCGGCACGCTGTCACTGCTGCCGGAGCCGTCGTCGGGTACGGCGACCTCGGGGTTGCCCGCGGTCTCGGTCGTGCCGGTCGAGGCAGTGCAGACCAAGACGGACTGGACGCATCCGATCGTGATCCGCAACAGCGACCTGCTGTTCACGAAGGACACAGCGACGTTCACCGACCCGGCGAAGGCCTCGGCCGTGCTGGCGGAACTGGTTCCCTCGATCGAGCAGAACGGCCAGACCGTGACGATCACGGGGACGGCGTCGAAGGATCAGGCGACGGACAACACGGCCGATACAGCGCTCTCGCTGAAGCGCGCAGCAGCCGTGAAGGAGGCGCTCGTCGGGCTCGGAGTGCAGGGCTCGCTGCTTCAAACGGCTGGAGTCGGCTACGAGTGGTGCGGCTGGAAGAGCGAGACGGATGCGGGCGGCGCGTACTCGGACGCACTCGCCGAGCAGAACCGGTCCGTCATCCTGACTTCGGCCGGAGTCGGGCTGTGCGGGTGACTCGTCGTTCGTCCCCTCAGCTGTAGTCCGCCGTGACCGTGCGCGCTCGGCCGTCGAGCCGGAGGCGTCCGCCGTACGGAATGATCCACTGCGGGCGCGTGTGGCCGAAGGGGACGCCGACGCAGACGACTGCCTCGGCGTTGTAGCGCGCCACCTCGGTGACGACCGCATCGCGTTGAGCGGCGCGGAGGCGTGCGCGCTCGTCCGCGGGCGGCACCTCTTCGAAGCCGCTCACGGGAGGTCGCGCGACCAGCACCCCGCGAACGGCGGCGAGAATCCCGCGCTCGCCGAGGGCCCGGACCCACCGCTGCACCAGCACGGCGGGCGGCAGTTCTTCACTGGACTCGAGGATCAGGATCGTGCCCTCGAGGTCCGCCAGCGACGGCAGCCGGTCCGCAAGGGCCAGCTGGTCGACGACCTCGAAGCATCCGCCCCACGTGCGACCGGCGACCTCGCGTTCCGGTCCGGCCCAGGTCCACGGCTCCGTCGGCTCTCGCTCACCGAACTCGACCAGTGCTCGCGGGGTCAGCCAGTCGTGCCCGAAGTCCTCCGACTCTCCCGGATCCGTGAGCTGCAGCTCGCCACCCGTGAACAGGGCGGCCCGAAGTGAATCGAGCTGAACGTCGTCGATCCGCGGGCCGGGCCCGAGGTGCACCTGAGTCGATCCGCCGTAGTATCCGGCGATCCCGAGCGACCAGAGCCAGGCGAGAAGGTTGGTGTTGTCGCTGTAGCCGAGGAAGATCTTGGGGTCCGCGGTGGCGAGCTCGGCGTTCAGGTGAGGGATGACCGTGATCTGATCGTCCCCGCCGATGGTCGCGAGGATCGCCCGGATCGACCGGTCGCCGAAGGCCGCATTGAGGTCGGCGGCGCGATCCTCAGCGGTCGCGTCGAGTCTGCGCGTCGTCGGGTACTCCACCGGCACGAGTCCGGTCGCCGCGATGAGCCGACGCATCGCTTGTTCGTGGACGGCCGGCGCGAATCCGGGGGCCGCGAACGATGGCGAGAGCACAGCGACGCGGTCGCCCGGCACGAGTTTGGGCGGAGACGACAAAGCACGAGACATCGCACCATTCAACCAGCCACGAGTCCCGGAACGGCCGCCCGATGCACGGTGATTCAGGACTCGTCGAGCTCCCGGGGAACCGTGATCGCGTCGACGAGGGCACCGTTGCGCCAGACGGTGATCTCGATGGGTTTGTCGATCGCATCCTCGACCATGAGCTGCTGCACGGCGGTGGCCGTCACGACCTGCTTGCCGGCGAGTTCGACGACGATGTCGCCGCGCCTGAGTCCGGCCTCCGCGGCCGGGCTGCCTGCCGAGACGCCGGCCACCTGCAGGCCTGTCGGTGAGCCGATGCGGGCGGCGAGTTCCGGCGAGAGCGGCACCTGAGCGCCGGCGATGCCGAGCCAGGCCCGGCGCACGCGGCCCGTGGTCATGAGCGCGCTGATGATCTCCCGGGTCGTCGCGTTGATCGGGACCGCGAGGCCGACTCCGATGCCCGCGACCGCCGTGTTGACGCCGATCATCCGGCCGGAGCTGTCGGACAGCACTCCCCCGCTGTTGCCCGGGTTGAGTGCGGCGTCAGTCTGGATCACCTCGTCGATCACACGGCCGGACGGGGTGGGCAGCGAGCGGCCCAGGGCGGAGACGATTCCGGCGGTGACGCTCCCGGCGAGCCCGAGCGGATTGCCCAGCGCGACGACGACCTGGCCGACGTGCAATTGCGACGCATCCCCGAACTCGACCGGATGCGGTACCGGGCCGCGCGCGTGCAGCACGGCGAGGTCGGAGAGGGTGTCCCGGCCGACCACGTCGGCCGTGGTGGTCGTGCCGTCGGCGAACGCGGCTTCGGCGCTGTTCGCACCGGCGACGACGTGCGCACTGGTCAGGAGGAAGCCGTCGGGCGTGATGACGCTGGCGCTGCCCGCACCCGACCCCCGGATGCTGCGCACCGTGACGCTCGCAACGCTCGGCAGCACGCGGGCTGCGACGGCCATGACCGTTCGCGAGTACGCGTCGAGCAGCCCGTCGTCATCCATCGCCGGCAGTTCGTCCATGGCACCAGAGCGTACGTCCGGCTGCGACCGCCGTGGCCGCCGTTCGCTGGCAGCACACCGGAGCCGGGGCGCCGCCGCTCAGGGCGCCGCCGGCGTTCACGTCGCCGACGGTGCCTCGGCTCGCGCGAAGCGGCGCAGCCGCAGACTGTTCGTCACCACGAACACCGACGAGAACGCCATCGCCGCGGCCGCGAGCAACGGGTTCAGCAGGCCGAGCATGGCGAGCGGGATCGCGGCGACGTTGTATGCGAACGCCCAGAACAGGTTGCCCTTGATGACGGCGAGCGTTCTGCGGGAGAGGCGGATCGCATCCGCGACCACGAGCAGGTCGCCGCTCACGACAGTGATGTCGCTCGCCGCGATCGCGGCGTCGGTTCCCCCGCCCATCGCGATTCCGAGGTCCGCGGCGGCGAGGGCCGCTGCGTCGTTCACGCCGTCGCCCACCATCGCGACGAAGCGGCCCTCCTCATGGAACGACCGGATGAGAGCGAGCTTGCCCCGAGGCGTGACGCCGGCATGGACGTCGTCGATTCCCACCTCGGCTGCTGCAGCGCGCGCGGCGCCCGCGTTGTCGCCCGTCAGGAGCACGGGGCGCAGGCCGAGAGCGCGAAAGCGGCGGATCGCCTCCGCGCTCGACGGCTTCACACGGTCGCCGATGGTCACCAGACCGCGGAGTTCGCCATCCCAGGCCACGGCGATCACGGTGCTGCCGGCCGATTCCGCCGCGACGATCGCGTCGCGTGCCGTGGTCGGCACGGCGATCGACCACGATTCCGCGATCCAGGATGCGCGCCCGACCACCGCGAGACGGCCGCCGACCAGCGCCTGCACACCCTGACCGGCGTGCGCCGTGAATTCGTCCACGAGCTCGACGCCGACGCCGTGAGCGCGTGCGTGCTCGACGACGGCCCGGGCGATCGGATGCTCGGAGCCGTGCTCGACGGCGGCCGCGATCGCAAGCACCTCCGCGTCGGTGGTCGCCGCGAACGCGGAAACCCCGGTGACCGTCATCGCGCCGGTCGTCACGGTGCCGGTCTTGTCGAGCACGATCGTGTCGATGGTCCGCGTCTGTTCGAGCACCTGAGGTCCGCGGATCACGATGCCGAGCTGGGAGCCACGACCGGTCCCGACGAGCAGGGCGGTCGGCGTCGCCAAGCCGAGCGCGCAGGGGCAGGCGATGATCAGAGTGGTGACTGCCGCGGTGAACGCCAGCTCGACGGGAGCGCCTGAGACCAGCCAGAGGGCGAACGCCACGAGGGACAGAGCGATCACGACGGGAACGAAGACAGCGCTGACCCGGTCGGCCAGGCGCTGGACCGCGGCCTTGCCGGTCTGCGCCTCTTCGACGAGACGGCCCATCCGAGCCAGCTCCGTGTCGACGCCGACGCCGCTGATCTCGACGACGAGACGCCCGCCCACGTTGACCGTGGCGCCGACGACCCTCTCACCGGGGGCGACCTCGACCGGCACGGATTCGCCGGTCAGCATGCTGAGGTCGACCGCCGACGACCCGTCCACGACGAGTCCGTCGCTGGCGATCTTCTCTCCGGGCCGAACGACGATCCGGTCGCCGACGGCCAACGCGACCACGGGCACGCGCACCTCGACGCCGTCTCGCAGCACCGACGCATCCTTCGCCCCCAGCTCCAGCAGAGCACGTAGAGCCGCGCCTGACTGCTTCTTGGCGCGCGCCTCCAGGTACCGGCCTCCGAGGATGAAGACGGTGACCGCCGAGGCGACCTCGAGGTAGAGCTCGCTCGCACCCCGCTCGGGTGCGCCGACGAGCGTGAAGGTCATGTGCATCCCCGGTTCGCCGGCCGAGCCGAAGAAGAGGGCGTAGAGCGACCAGCCGAACGCCGCGAGCACGCCGAGACTGATCAGGGTGTCCATCGTGGCCGCACCGTGGCGAGCGTTGATCGCTGCCGCGCGGTGGAAGGGCCAAGCGCCCCAGACCGCGACGGGCGCCGCGAGGGCG
This sequence comes from Leifsonia sp. NPDC058230, assembly GCF_042882245.1. Classification (NCBI taxonomy): domain Bacteria; kingdom Bacillati; phylum Actinomycetota; class Actinomycetes; order Micrococcales; family Microbacteriaceae; genus Leifsonia; species Leifsonia sp. NPDC058230. Next base: position 517,157 of record NZ_JBHVWM010000002.1, read on the forward strand.
AGTGAGAGCCATTGCCAGTCGGTGAACTGCAGAGCCGGGATCATCGACATCAGCACGACCGGGACGGTCAGGACTGCGCTGATCAGCAATCGCTGACGCAGCAGCAGGCTCTCGTCGTGGTCGGGCGCTTCCGAACCGTCGACGGCGTCACGCGGCGGCGGCAGCTCGGCCTTGTAGCCGGCGGCCTCCACTGTTGCGATCAGCTCCGCCGGATCCGTTCCCTCAGGTGCCTGCACACGCGCCTTCTCGGTCGCGTAGTTCACGCTGGCCTCCACGCCGGGCAGCTTGTTCAGCTTGCGTTCGATGCGCGTGGCACAGGATGCGCAGGTCATGCCGCCGATGTCGAGCTCGACGTCGACGAGGCTCACGCGTCGACCAGTGCGTATCCCGCTTCTTCGACGGCGGCGCGAACGACGTCGTCGTCGAGCGGGCCGTCGGATGCGACGGTCACGGACGACGTGCCGCCTGCGTCGAGGTCGACGGCGACCGACTCCACGGAGCCGAGCGCGGTGAGCTCTTCGGTGACACTCATGACGCAGTGCGAGCAGGTCATCCCGCTCACGAGGTAGGTGGTGGCAACGCTCATGGGAGGGTCCTCTCGGTGGATCGGCGCATCGAGGGCAGATACCCCAGGCCGGTATCAAACTATACCCCCACCTGGTACAGGTCAACCATTCGGCGAGAGGTTGACAGGATACCCCATAGGGGTATACCTTGGCCGGCATGAGCGAGGACCAGCAGCACGATCATGAGGGCCACTCCGGGCACGAAGGCCACGCCGACCACGTCGGCCAGTTCCGGCGCCTCTTCTGGATCATGCTGGTCGTGGCCGTTCCGGTGGTCGGATTCAGCCAGATGTTCGCGATGATCCTCGGCTACCAGCTCCCTGATGCGGCCTGGGTCTCCTGGATCTCGCCGGTGCTGGGCACGGTGATGTTCTTCTGGGGCGGGCGCCCGTTCCTGACCGGGGCCGTCTCCGAGCTCCGCGCGCGCAAGCCCGGGATGATGCTCCTCATCGCGCTCGCCATCACCGTCGCATTCATCGCATCGTGGGGAGCGAGTGTCGGCCTCCTCGACGAACAGCTCGACTTCTGGTGGGAGCTCGCCCTGCTCATCGTGATCATGCTGCTCGGTCACTGGATCGAGATGCGCTCGCTCGCGCAGACGTCCTCGGCGCTCGAATCACTGGCCGCACTCCTTCCGGATCAGGCGGAGCGCGTCACTGGCGACGAGGTCGAGCTGGTCTCTCCCGGCGATCTCAGGATCGGAGACGTCGTCGTCGTCCGCCCCGGCGGCCGGGTGCCCGCCGACGGTGACGTCACCGTGGGCACGGCCGACGTGGACGAGTCGATGATCACCGGCGAATCGCTGCCGGTCACCCGGGCACCCGGCGACCATGTGGTGGCGGGTACCGTCGCCACGGACAGCGCGATCCGAGTGACGGTGACCGCGGTCGGCGCCGACACCGCGCTGGCGGGCATCCAGCGACTGGTCGCCGAGGCTCAGAACTCCAGCTCCCCGGCCCAGCGGCTCGCCGACAAAGCGGCCGGCTGGCTGTTCTGGTTCGCGCTCGGCGCCGGCGTCATCACGGCCATCGTGTGGACGCTCGTCGGCAGCCCCGACGATGCGATCGTCCGGACGATCACCGTGCTGGTCATCGCCTGCCCCCACGCCCTCGGTCTCGCGATTCCGCTCGTCGTCTCGATCTCGACCGAGAGGGCTGCGAAGGGCGGGGTGCTCATCAAAGACCGCCTCGCATTGGAGAGCATGCGCAACGTCGACGCGGTGTTCTTCGACAAGACCGGCACGCTGACGAAGGGTGAGCCGATCGTGACGCACGTCACCGCATCCGGACGTCTGACGGAAGACGATGTTCTCGCCCTCGCGGCGGCCGCAGAGGCTGACAGCGAGCATCCGCTGGCCGAGGCGATCGTGCGGGCGGCGCGGGAACACGGGCTCGCGCTGTCCCGCGCATCCGACTTCCGGGCTTCCACAGCGGTCGGCGTGACCGCGACCGTGGACGGCCGCACGGTGGCGGTCGGCGGACCCGCCATGCTGCGGGAACACGATGAGCTGCCGCTCCCCGGCACGGGGGCGTGGGCGGATCAGGGCGCGATCATCCTGCACGTGATCGTCGATGGGCGGGTCGTCGGCACGGTCGGCCTGGCCGATGACGTGCGGGAGGAGTCCCGGCAGGCGGTCGACGCGCTGCACGCCCTCGGCATCCAGGTCGTCATGATCACCGGTGACGCCCAGGCGGTCGCCGACTCGGTCGCCGCTGAGCTCGGGATCGACCGCGTGTTCGCAGGCGTCCGTCCCGAGGACAAGGCCGAGAAGGTCGCCGGACTGCAGCACGAGGGCCGGACCGTCGCAATGGTCGGCGACGGCGTCAACGACGCGCCCGCGCTCGCGCAGGCAGACGTGGGGATCGCGATCGGCGCCGGCACGGATGTGGCGATCGCTTCGGCCGGCGTCATCCTCGCCAGTGACGACCCGCGCTCGGTGATCTCGGTGATCGAGCTCTCGCGCCGAAGCTATCGCAAGATGCAGCAGAACCTGTGGTGGGCCGCCGGGTACAACCTGATCGCGGTGCCGCTCGCCGCCGGCGTGCTCGCCCCGATCGGGTTCGTGCTGCCGATGGAAGTGGGAGCACTGCTGATGTCGGCCTCGACGGTGGTCGTCGCACTGAACGCCCAGCTGCTGCGCAGACTGGATCTGCGCCCGGCGGTCAGTGTCCGCTCCGTGCTCCGCTCGGAGTCTGCAGACGCGCGCGAGCCCGTCAGGGTGTGACCGCGACAGCTGCCAGCAGCCGCTCCCACGAATCCGCGAAGGTGGCGATGCCGGCGGCCTCCAGCGTGCCGGCCACCTCTGCCATCGAGATGCCGACCGCACGCAGACCCTCGATGACCTGCCGAGAGTCGTCCTCGGTGCCCGCGATGGCATCGGCGGGGATGCGCCCGTGGTCCCACACAGCCTCGAGAGTCTTCTCCGGCATGGTGTTCACGGTGTGCGGGGCGACGAGCTCTTCGACGTACCGGGTGTCGCGCATCCGGGGATCCTTGACTCCCGTAGACGCCCACAGGGGCCGCTGGGGATTCGCGCCCGCGTCGGCGAGCACGAGCCAGCGCAGCTCACGGAGCGACTGCTCGAAGATCTCGTAGGCGAGGCGGGCATTCGCAACGGCCGCCTTCCCACTCAGGACTTCCGCAGCGCGACCGCCGACGGCCTCGAGACGCCGATCGACTTCGACATCGACCCGCGAGACGAAGAACGACGCGACCGAGTGGATGCGCGAGAGATCGCGGCCGTCGGCACGCGCCCGTTCGAGTCCGCGTTCGTACGCCTCGATCACCTGCCGGTAGCGGTCCAGCCCGAAGATGAGCGTCACGTTGATGCTGATGCCCGCGGCGATGGCGTCCTCGATCGCGGCCACCCCAGCCAGGGTCGCCGGAATCTTGACGAACACGTTCGGGCGATCCACCAGTTCGTGGAGCCGGATGGCCTCCGCCAGAGTCGCCGCCGAGTCGTGAGCGGCCGCGGGGCTGACCTCGATCGAGACCCGGCCGTCGCGTCCGCTCGTCGACTCGTGGATCGGGAGCAGGATGTCGCAGGCGGACTGCACGTCCTCCGTCATGAGGGCGACAGCGATCTCCGCGGCGCCCGCACCGGACCCGCGCAGCTCGGCGAGCCGGTCCCGATACCCGACGCCTTGCGTGAACGCCGCCGCGAAGATGGTCGGGTTGGTCGTGATGCCGACGACATCGCGTTCGGCGATGAGACGCTCGAGCCCACCCGAGACGATGCGGTCGCGCGAGAGGTCGTCGAGCCAGATGCTCACCCCGGCCGCCCGGAGATCACCGGTGGCGGTCATGAGGCGATCCTCGCCACGATGTCGCTTGCGGTGGTGGTCATGTGGCTCTCCTTCGATCGCCGATTGCCGCAGTCAGTCTCGGCGCGATGCCGCTGCTGCGAAGTGTTCGTTACCGGACGGGGCGAGAGCCCCGGTGAACCGGGAGGTGCGCGTGCGAGCGCCCGCCGCCTGCACGCCGCGGATGGACATGCACAGATGCTCCGCCTCCAGCACGACGCCGACCCCGCGCGGTGCGAGTTCCTCCTCGAGGCGGTCCGCGATCTGAACCGTGAGTCGCTCCTGCAGTTGGAGGTCGCGGGCGAAGTACTCGACGACCCGTGCCAGTTTCGAGAGCCCGAGGAGCTGTGCCGCCGGGAGGTATCCGACGTGCGCGACTCCGCGGAACGGCAGGAGGTGGTGGGCGCAGAGCGAAGTGAACGGGATGTCGCGCACGAGGACGAGGTCGTCGTAGCCGCTCTCGTTGGGAAAAGCGGTCATCGTCAGCGGATCGCGTTCGAGGAGCTCGCGGTAGGAGGCTGCGACCCGGCGTGGGGTGTCGACGAGGTCGGGGTCGGCCAGGTCCCGTCCGAGAGCCGCGAGCAGTTCGCTCACGGCATCCTCCGCACGAAGGCGGTCGAACGTCTGTCCGCGCCGTCTCGTAACGAAATCCCGCCCGAGCTCCTCGCCGTCCACATCCGTCACCAGTGACATCGTCTCGTCCTCTCGGTATGACTTGAGGGTAGGTTCGTCGCATTTCTTTTGTCAAGAAATACTTTTTTAGAGATAGGATGCGGTCATGAGCGATTCAGATCCGGCCGACCCTGCCACCGTCGTCGCAGCTCTCGCCGACCCGTCGCGTCGGGCGCTCTACATACAGCTGCGCAACAGCGACCGTCCGCTGGGCCGTGACGAGCTCGCCGAGCGGACCGGGATCCCCCGAGCCACCGTGGCCTTCCATCTCGACAGGCTCGAGGCCGTCGGGGCCCTCACCACCGAGTTCGCGCGCCGGTCCGGCCGCAGCGGCCCGGGCGCGGGACGGCCCGCGAAGTTCTACTCGCTGGCCGACGACGAGGTGACCGCTTCCATCCCGCCACGGCGCTACGACCTCGTGGGAGACATCCTCGCCACCGCCGCCGAGGAGTCCGATCGCACCGGCTCACCCGTGCGCGAATGCCTGGTCGCCGTCGCGCAGAACCGAGGACACGAGATCGGCGACGCGAACGCTCCCCTGGTGGACACGCTCGCCGGCATCGGCTACGAACCGACCGCCGAGCAGGACGGCGGCTTCCGGCTCACGAACTGCCCGTTCCACCGACTGGCTTCGCGCCACACCGACCTGATCTGCTCAGCGAACACGGCGTTCGTACGCGGTCTCACCGACCGCTCGACCGAGGAGCGGCAGGTGTGGCTCGAGCCATCCGACGGCCACTGCTGCGTGCGGATCGGCCCGCGGGACCAGGCGGTGTGACCACGCACCCGCGCTGCTGAGCCGAGACTGCGGAATCAGTGGTGTTTGTGCTTCTCGCCGACGATCTTCGCCTTGGCGCTGTGTTCGACGAGCACGGCGATGTAATCGCGGAGCTTCGCGTTCTTGAACGACTCGTAGTCGCCCTCCACGATCTGCTCGATGTGCTTGCCCGGCACATCCGGATACTTCTTCTTCAGTCGTTTGACGACGTCTTCGATCGCTTCGCGTTCGCTCTTCTTCTGCGGCACCAGGCCAGCCTGACGGGTGAAGGTTGCGGGATCCTGTGAGGGGCGGCGCGTCGGGATGCGAGACTTGCTGCGTGCAGGCGACGTTTCGGGAGGTAACGGTCAGGCGCGTCGACGCACCGGACCCGCTGTCGCGCGCATCCCGCTCGGCTGCCGGTCACGCCGCCCTGAGCGACCTCGTCGCCGACCTGGCGGGGGTCGAGTCGTCGGAGGTAGTCATCGAGTCGCGCTGTCCCGACTGCGGGGGTCCGCACGGACGCCCGGTCGTGATGGCTCCGGATGCTGCCGTCGGCATCCGCGTCAGCCTCGCGTATGCGGGCGACGTCGTGGTCGCCGCGGCCCGCCGCGGAGGCGCGATCGGAGTGGATGCGGAACTCCGGGATCGCGCACACACCGGGCACGATGAACGCCGCGCGATCCAGGCTCTCGCCCCGGGTGACGGCGATCCGCTCATCCGGTGGACCCGGATCGAGGCCGTGCTCAAGGCGGACGGTCGCGGGCTGAGGGTGGAGCCCGGCCTGGTGCGCTTCGAGCAACAGGCCGGACGGCTCGTCGCCGGCGCGCCCGACGATCCACGACGCTACGCCGTGCGGGACGTCCCGCTGGGTGACGACGTGATCGTCACCGTCGCGCTCGAGGTCCGAGCACGCGACGACTGGGGAGGTCCGGCAGCACTTCGGAGTCCAGCCAGGCCGTGAACAGCGCGCCGAGGTCGGTGCCCGTCTGCTCCGCGACGAAAGCACGGAAGTCGTCCGTCGTCACCACGCCGAATCGGTTCTGGTCGGTCCAGGCCCGGAGCAGGCTGAAGAACGCGTCCTCGCCGACAGTGAGCCGCAGTGCGTGCACCGTGAGCGCCCCGCGCTTGTAGATGCGGTCGTCGAACATGAACGCGGCGCCGGGATCGGAGACGATCAGATCCTGAGGCAGCGCACGCAGTCCCGCATGGTAGCGGCGCGCGAGGGTGTCGGCCGACTCCCGGCCGGCGTGCTCCGACCACAGCCACTCCGCGTAGCAGGCGAAGCCCTCATTAAGCCAGATGTGCCGCCATCCGGCGAGCCCGACGCTGTTGCCGAACCATTGGTGGGCCAGTTCGTGGGCGATGAGTCGTTCCGACCCGCCTTCGCCGTCGACGTGGTTCTCGCCGAAGATCGCGGCGCCCTGTGCCTCGAGCGGAATCTCCAGCTCGTCGTCGGTGACGATCACGCGGTACTGCTCGAACGGGTACGGCCCGAAGACGACCGAGAAGAATCCGACCATCTCGGCCAGCGGCGCGAAGTCGGCGCGCACACGGCTCTCGAGCTCGCGAGGAAAGTCGAATTCCACGGTCGCCTCCGGGAGTTCCAACCGTCGCCGCGTGTAACGCCCGATCTGAACCGTGGCGAGGTAGGTGGCCGTCGGCTCCGGGCATTCGTAGTGCCACGTGCCGCGTCCGGATACGAACGAATGCTCGACGAGGGTTCCGTTCGCGACGACGGTGTACGGCTCTTCGGTCGACACCCGGATGCGGTAGCTCGCCCGGTCCGACGGATGATCGTTGCAGGGGAACCACGTCGGCGAGCCCGACGGCTGTGACGCGACGATGACGCCGTCGGTGAGTTCCTCCCAGCCGACCAGGCCCCACACGCTGCGCCGAGGGGCCGGTGAGCCCGCGTACTCGATCTCCACCGTGAAGGCCTCCCCTTCGGCGATGGGCTTCTCAGGGGTGACGATGAGCTTCGTCTGCGTCTGCGTGAAGCGGGTTCGCCGTGCGCCGTCGACGCGCACCTTTCCGGCCCGCAGCCGCACGAGGTCGAGGCTGAACGAGCTGAGCTCCTGCGTCGAATGGGCTTCGATGACCGCTTTTGCGTCCAGCCGGTTCGTCGCCACCCGGTAGCGCAGGTCGAGGTCGTAGGAGTCGACGCTGTAGCCGCCGTTGCCGGAGCGTGGCAGGTAGGGATCGCCGGCGGTGTGCGCACCTGCACTGGTCGGGGCCCTCACGCGCTGCTCGCGTGGTAGTCGGCGATGGAGACCTCGCGCCAGGGACCGATCGGGTTGCCGCTCCAGCGGCTGCGATCGGGCACGAGCTCCCCGCGCATCACCAGCGAGGCCGGGCCGACGGTCGCGTGCTCGCCGATGCGGGCCGCGGGCAGGATGACGCTGTGCGGACCGAGCGTCCCACCCGTCTCGAGCGTCACCGTGTCCATGCTCATGATTCGATCATGGAAGAGATGGGTTTGCACAACGCAGCCCCGATTCACAGTGGATGCATCGCCCAGCCTCACCAGATCGGCCTCCGGCAGCCAGTAGCTCTCGCACCAGACACCGTGCCCGATCGATGCGCCGAGGCTCCGCAGCCACCAGACGAGCGCCGGCGCTCCGGCGGCCGACTGCGCGAACCACGGTGCCGCCACGATTTCCACGAAGGTGTCGGAGACCTCGCTGCGCCAGACGAACGACGACCAGAGGGGATGCTCGGCCACGCGAATCCGCTGCACCAGCGCCCATTTGGCCGCCGAGCTGACCGCCGCGGCCACCGCCCCGGCCAGGAGCATCACCACCCCACTGAGCAGCACGGCGACGAGGATGCCCCATGCCTGCGCGATCGCGGCCAGCCCGAAGAGCACACCGAGGCCGATCGCGCAGGTGACGAAGACCGGGACGATGCGGCAGAGCTCCCAGAGCGTGCGCGCGACGCGCAGCCCGGGCGACGGGTTGTACGTTCGGTTGTCGTCGCCGCCCGCGGCCGTGCGACGTAGCCGCACCGGTGGCGATCCCAGCCACGAAGAGCCCGGCTTCGACTTGCGCGGCGCCGCCGACAGCACGGCGACGAGGCCGTCGCGCGGCACCCGGTGACCCGCCCCGGCCATCCCGGAGTTGCCGAGGAACGCCCGGGCGCCGATCTCGGCGCGAGCCACCCGCACCCGTCCGCCGCCCAGCTCGTACGATGCGACGAGGGTGTCGTCGGCGAGGAAAGCGCCGTCCTTGATCGTCGTCATCTTGGGGATGAGGAGAACCGTCGAGGCCTCGACGTCGCGGCCGACCTTCGCGCCGAGCAGCCGAAGCCAGACCGGGGTGAAGAGCGACGCGTAGAGCGGGAAGAGCAGCGTGCGGGCGAGGTCGAGCAGGCGCTCGGTGGTCCACACCTGCCAGCCGACGGCGCTGCGCACCGGGTACACGCCCTCTCTGAGGCCGATGCCGAGCAGCCGGACACCCGCGACCACCAGGCCGGAGAGCACCAGACCGGACACCAGCGTTGCGGGGATGAGCGCGGCCAGGGCCTGCAGCGCGGCCTCTCCGAGGGAGTCGGAGCCGGCCATGAACACGGCGACGAGCACTCCTCCCGCGGCGAACGCCACGATCGGCACCAGTGCGACCGCAACCGCCGACGCGCCGTACGCGACGAGCCAGCGCGTGCGGCGTTGCGGACGCTCGGGCTCCCACCATGGGGAGGCCGCACCCACTCGCGTCGCCGGAGAGCCCGCCCAGCGCTCGCCAGCGCGCACCCGCCCGAACACGGACGACCCCGGGGCGATCTCCGCGTTCTTGCCGATGCGCGCACCGGGAAGCAGGGTGCTCCGCGCGCCGATCGTGCTGTTCGCGCCGATGCGCACCGCGCCGACGCGAAGCAGGTCGCCGTCGATCCAGTAGCCGGACAGGTCGACTTCGGGTTCGATGGCGGCGCCCGACCCGACGCGGAGCATCCCAGTCACCGGCGGCAGGGCGTGGAGATCCACGTCCTCACCGATCTGGGCGCCCAGCGCCCGCGCGTAGTACGAGATCCACGGCGCGCCTGCCAGACTCACGGCACCCACCTGATGCGCAACCTGCTCGGCGAGCCACAACCGCAGGTGCACCCCGCCGCCGCGCGGGTAGTCTCCCGCACGGACCCCGGCGAGCAGGATGCGCGCGACCACCACGGAGATCGCCATGCGGCCGAACGGGGTCGCGAAGACGAGCAGGCCGATCACGAGCAGCCACGGCGATGTCTGCGGAAGGAACCCGAAGCCGTCGAAGTTCGCGAGAATGGCCGAGGCGGTGAGCACATAGAGCAACCACCGGATGCCGCTCAGCACGAAGAGCGGAACGCCGAGCACGGTCTGCAGCCACTGCATCCGGCGAGGCGTCGGCGGAACCGTGTGGGTGGACTCGGCTTCGCGCCGGGTTCCGGATGCGCGTGACGCGAGCTCGGCCCCCATCGCGCCCAGCCGGGGATGCGAGTAGATGTCGGCGACCGTGAACTCGGGGTCGCGCTGCCGGATGCGCGTGACCAGCTGCGCCGCCGGGAGCGAGCCGCCGCCGAGGTCGAAGAAGTTGTCGTCGGGATTCGAGACCGGCAGGCCGAGGACCGCCTGCCAGTCCTCGGCGAGCTGCCGGAGGCCCGGGTCGAGGTCGACGTCGCCGGGGTCGAGATCGGGAAGCGGCCAGGGAAGAGCTGCACGGTCCACCTTCCCGGACGTGCGCGTGGGCAGCTCGCCGACCACGGCGAGGAGCGGGACGAGCGCTGCCGGCAGCTCATCGCGCAGCCGGGCGAGCGCTGCGGCGCGATCGAACGCGTCGGGATCGGCGACGGACAGGTAGCCGACCAGAACCTGGTTGCCCGCATCCGTCGTCCGTACCGCTGCCGCTGCCCCCGACACCCCGGCGAGGCCCTGGAGCGCCGACTCGATCTCGCCGAGCTCGATGCGGCGTCCACCGACCTTCACCTGGTCGTCCGCCCGCCCCTGGAAGAGCAGGCCACGGGTGTCGAACCGCACGAGGTCGCCGCTGCGGTAGGCGCGCTCCCAGCCGAGGGTCAGCAGCGAGGCGTACTTCTCCGCATCCTTCGCCGGGTCGAGGTAGCGGGCGAGGCCGACCCCGCCGATGATCAGCTCGCCGACATCGCCTTCGTCGACGGGCAGACCCTCGGGATCGACCACAGCGAGGTCCCAGCCGTCGAGCGGCAGGCCGATGCGGACCGGCTCGCCCGGCTGAAGCAGTGACGCGCACGCGACGACGGTGGCCTCGGTGGGCCCGTAGGTGTTCCAGACTTCGCGACCGTCGACCGCGAGGCGATCGACGAGGTCGGGCGGGCAGGCCTCCCCGCCGAAGATCAGGAGGCGCACATTCTCGAGCGATTCGGCCGGCCACAGCGCGGCCAGCGTCGGCACGGTCGACACGATCGTGACACCCCGCGTCGTGAGCCACGGGCCGAGATCCATGCCGCTGCGCACCAGCGAACGGGGTGCAGGCACCAGACACGCACCGTGGCGCCAGGCCAGCCACATCTCCTCGCAGGAGGCGTCGAAGGCGACGGAGAGTCCCGCGAGAACGCGGTCGCCCGGGCCGATGGGCTCCGACTGGAGGAACAGCCGGGCCTCGGCGTCGACGAAGGCCGCCGCGGAGCGGTGGGTGACCGCCACGCCCTTCGGCGTGCCGGTCGATCCCGACGTGAAGATGATCCACGCGTCGTCCGCGGGCGTCGGCGCGGACACGATGGGCGTGGTCGCCGTGCTGGGGTGCGCGGGCGCGCCCTCGAACAACGGGTCCGACGCATCCTCGGTCTCGGGATCGGTCGGGACGTACTCGCCGGCGCCCGATATGATGCCGCGCACGAGCGCCTCGCTGAAGACGAGTTCGGCCCGCTCATCCGGATCGTCCGCATCCACGGGCACGTAGGCGGCGCCGGCGGCGAGCACGGCGAGGATGGAGATGTACAGCTCCCGGCTTCCCGAGGCCAGGCGCACGCCGACGCGGTCGCCGCGCCTCACCCCGCGAAGCGTGAGCCGTGCGGCCACTGCGACGACGCGGGCCATCAACTCGCGGTAGCTCAGGGCGCCCTTCCCGTCGTCCAGCGCCGAAGCATCCGGATGCGCGGCCGCCGTCTCACGGAGGACGTCGAGCAGCGTGCGGGGCTCGGCCGCCCATTCGCTCCGGGTCAGGACACCTGTGCGAGGTTCGGTCACGTCTCAACTCCGGTCGCGGAAAAGTGCCCGGATGTCACCGGGAACGCGAATCCAGAACCTATCCGGCGCCGGTAGCCGGGAGGTGAACAGACCGTCAGCGACCGCCGTCGGAGAGCGCTGCGACGAGGGCCGCCTTGTTCAGGGTGGAGTATCCGCGGATGCCGCGCGCACGAGCACTGGAGCGCAGATCGGCCACGGTGAGCGACTGGAGCACGAAGTTCGACGCCACGGGGGTGACCTCGGCGATCGGCTTGGACGCAGCGGGCGTCGATGCGGCAGGCTTCGAGGCGGTGACTTTCGCGGGGGCGGGCTTCGATGCAGCAGGCTTGGATGCGGCAGTCTTCGTCGCAGCAGGCCTCGCGGCGGCAGGCTTCGATGCCGGACGGGACGTTCCCTTCGAGCCCGACTTGGACGCCTTCGACGCAGACGGTTTCGACGCTGACGTCTTCGACGCAGACTGCTTCTTCGTGCCGGATCCGCGCTTCGCGGGCGAGGGCAGCACCGTCTTCTGCAACTTCTTGAGGTCGCCCGACAGATCTTTCGCCTTCTTCTTCAGCTTCTGACGAGCGTTCTTGTCGACCTTCTTGGCCGCGCGTCTCGCGTCTGCGAGCGCCTCCTCAGCGGCCTTCAGGGACTTCTTAGCAGTTTTCTCGAGCTTGGACTGGCTTGCCACCGTGCACCTCCGTCGCGGGTACTGCGCTGATCAGCCATTCTTTCACACCGGCTGCTTCAAGCGCTGGCGCGCTCCACACGCACCGAGCAGTGCGTCTCGCGGCTAGAAGCCGCCGAAGTCGCCACCCCCGCCGAAGTCACCGCCACCGAAGTCACCGCCTCCACCGAAGTCGCCGCCTCCACCACCCCAGCCGTCGGCCGACGCACTGGATGCATCACCAGCGACATCCGGACCACCGGAGTCGCCGCCGTCGCCCGAGTTTCCGTTGTCGCCGGAGTTGCCGTTGTCGCCGCCGTCGGACGCCTGCTGGTCGCTCGGGCCGGGCAGGAAGGAGCCGACGATCGCAGAGCCGATCACATATCCGGCGACGCTTCCGAGCAGCGAGCTGGCGAACATCCCGCCGAAGCCCACTCCCCCGCCTCCTCCGCCGCCGAGCGAACGTTCGAGGGTTCCGGGCTGGCGCAGCTCCGAACGGGTTGCCGACTGGGCGAGCGAGCGCGGGTCGTCGCCGCGGGGCTGCTCGCCGGCGGGAGCGTTCTGGCTGAGTTGCTGGAACAGCAGCTGGCACTGCTCGGGCGTCAGCTTCGAGAACGCCTCCTCGTGCACCTGTTCGATCGTCTCGGGAGGAGCCGTACGCAGCAGGTAGCGGTAGCGCTCGACCGCGATCTCGTCGTCGCTCCGCTGTGGGCTCGGGGCACTCTGTTGAGCGCCGGCGTACGGAGCCTGTTGCGGCTCTTCACGGCCTAGAAGTCGGTCGAGGAATCCCATGATGCTCACTCCGATCTACGTCGACGCGCGTGCGCCTACCACGAAACCTATGGCCCTGTCATGAGACGACGTGTGAAGTCGTCTGTGAAACCGCTGTGCTGTCGATGCTCGGGACACGACATCCGGGGGTCGCGGTCAGCCCCCGACCCAGAATCCCCTGCCGCCGAACCAGTCTCCGTACTCGCCCGCGATGTCGTCCATCGGCGACGATCCGCGGGTGCCGAGATACGATCCGACGACGGCAGCGCCGAGGTCGTCGAGCTCGGGGGCGACGACGCGGCCGGACACCCGTCGTGCCATCGACTCGACGAACCGGGCGAGCCCGCGGTCGGTGCCGAGCCGGAAGAACGTGGTCTGGGCACCCAGCCGCATCGAGTTGTCGAGCTCGCGCAGAGTGTGTTCGATCGTTCGCGGATGCGGTGGGTACGAGAAGCTCACCGATCCGTCCGCCTCGAGGTGCGACGTCGGCTCGCCGTCGGTGACGATGAGCAGCACCGGCTGGGCGTTCGGGTGCTTGCGGAAGTGCCTGTTCGCCAGCAGCAGCGCGTGGTGGAGGTTCGTCCCCTTGTCCCACACCGCGTCGAGCGCCGTGAGCTGCTCGATGTCCATGACCTCCGCGTGCCGGCCGAATCCGATCAGCTGCAGGTGGTCGCCGCGGAACCGCGACCGGATGAGCGTGTGCAGAGCCAGCGCCGTTCGTTTCATCGGCACCCAGCGGTCGTCGAGCGCCATGGAGAAGGAGGTGTCGACGAGCAGTGCGACCGCCGCCTGCGTGCGAGCCTCGGTCTCGGCGACCTCGATGTCGTCGACCGTGATGAGACGTCCTCCGCCCTCCCCGGCCCGGCGTCGGACGCTGTTGAGCATCGTGCGCGGGATGTCCCAGGGCTCGGTGTCCCCGAACTCCCACGGCCGGGTCGCCCCCGAGCTCTCCCCCGCAGCGCCGGCCTGGTGGAGTTCGCGCTCACCGCGCCGTCCGGACATGCGGGTCGCGATGTCGCGCAGCAGCGCCTTGCCGAGCTGGCGCATCGCCTTGGGTGTGAGCTTGAGTGCGCCCGTCGAGTCACGGCGGAGGGTGCCGCTGTCGCGCAGCGTCTTCTCCAGTTCGCGCAGGGTGCGGGCGGAGACGGCTGCCTCGTCCCCGAGCTGGCGGCCGAGTCTGTCGAGGTCGATGTCGTCCATCCGGGCGCCGCGGTACGACTGCGAGAGCTGGTCGCTGAGCTCGTCGAGGTCAGCGAGATCCTGGAGCACGCCCGTACCGTCGCCGAGCCCGAGCGCATCCTCGCCGTCGAACCGCTCCGAGCCGCCCCAGTTCTCGCCGGGTCGCAGGGCCTGGAGATTGGAGTCGAGCTGAGACAGCGCATCCATCAGCTGCGGTGTGCCGAACGCCTGAGCGGAGAGCTGCATCAGCTCCTGGCGCTGCTCGGGGGTCATGGAGTTGAGCATCCGTTGGGCCGCCGCCGACCGCTCGGCCAGGGTGTCGATCAGCTCGTCGATGTTCTGCGGATGCTCGGGGAAGAAGTCGCCGTGCTCGTCCATGAAGTCGTCGAAGTCCTGCTGGGTGTCCTCGCCGAGCCGATGCTTCTCCAGAAGCGAGTTGAGGTCCGTCAGCATGTCGTTGATCGCCGCGCGGTCCCCGTCGGTCGCGTTCTCGAGGGCCTGCTTCATGCCGGCGAACCGCTGGTCGAGCATCTCCCGCCCGAGCAGGTCCTTGATCTTCTCGTAGTCCGCCCGTGCCTCGCCCGACTGCCACTGGTAGTCGGCGAGGTCGGTCACCGCGGCGGATGTGGACGACGGCAGATTGTCGAGCCGCATTTCGGCGAAGGCGCGATCGTCGTCATCCAGGCGCACATCCCTGGCCAGCTGTTTGCGCTCTTCGAGCACGGCGCGGTCGAGCAGTTCCTTGACCTGTTTGAGTGTTCCGTCGAGGTTGTGCCGGTGCAGCAGCTCCCGGCGCCGTTCGGACACCCGGCGCGCGAGATCGTCGAGCCCGGTCTGGTTGCGACCTCCCCGCCGGAGGAACTCCCCCATCGCGCGCTCGGGCGACGAGCCCTCCATGACGCGCTCGCCGATCGCGTCGAGCGCTTCGGCGATGTCGACGGGTGGGGCGAGCGGATCGCCGCCGTCGTAGCGGCGGAACCGGGTGCGGCTCCTAGCCATAGACGGTCTCGTTGCCGTCGGTGTCCTTGCCGACCTTGCGGGCGAGGTAGAGCCCCTCCAGCGCGAGCTCGATCGCCGCCGCCTGCTCGCCGTCGCTGTCGGCGTCGAGCGCGTCGCAGATGTCGTCGTACAGTTCGGACTCCCCGAGCAGCGGCAGCTCGTCGAGGAACTGGCGTGCCGTCACCTGCTCGCCCGTCACCACCATCGCACCGCTTTCGATCGCTGCCACGAGCGGCCCGAAATCGAGGCCGCGGAAGTGCTCGCGTACCGTATCCGCGGTCGCCGTCCGAAGCAGGTGCGTCAGGATGTCGGCCTCGCGGCCCTCTTCGCCCGTCTCGAACTCGATCTTGCCGCCGAGCACATCCACCGCGGTCTCGAGGTCGACGACCCGGGCGACGGCCTCGTCCTCACCCTGTGCGGTCGCCCGATGCAGTGCGGCCGCCGCGATCGTCTCGGCGCCCGCGATGGCGAATCGCGCGCTGACGCCGCTTCGCTGATCGACCGACGAGGATTCGCGCAGGTTGCGGGTGAACCGCGCCAGGATCTCGACGAGATGGTCGGGCACCTCGGCGACCAGGTCCGCTTCCTGCCGGATCACGGCGATCTCGGCCTCCAGCCGGGTCGGGTAGTGCGTGCGGATCTCCGCTCCGAACCGGTCCTTGAGCGGTGTGATGATGCGGCCGCGGTTCGTGTAGTCCTCGGGGTTGGCGCTCGCGACCACCAGAACGTCGAGCGGCAGTCGCAGCACATATCCGCGCACCTGGATGTCGCGCTCCTCCATGACGTTCAGCATCGCGACCTGGATGCGCTCGGCCAGGTCCGGCAGCTCGTTGATCGCGACGATCCCGCGATGGCTGCGGGGGATCAGCCCGAAGTGGATGGTCTCCGGATCACCCAGCGAGCGTCCCTCGGCGACCTTCATCGGGTCGACGTCACCGATCAGGTCGGCCACCGAGGTGTCGGGCGTCGCGAGCTTCTCCACG
This sequence comes from Leifsonia sp. NPDC058230, assembly GCF_042882245.1. NCBI lineage: Bacteria > Bacillati > Actinomycetota > Actinomycetes > Micrococcales > Microbacteriaceae > Leifsonia > Leifsonia sp. NPDC058230. The sequence goes on from NZ_JBHVWM010000002.1 coordinate 533,222, forward strand.
TAGCGCTCATCCCGATGCCGCCACGCGACCGGCAGCCGGTCGCCCAATTCGAGGGCGCGTCGCCGGGAGGCGTACGTGATCGGCTCGTACGGATGCTCGCCGAGCTCCGCCCCGTCGATCACCGGTGTCCACTCGTCCAGCAGGCCACCGAGCGTGCGGAGGATGCGCGTCTTCCCCTGCCCGCGCTCGCCGAGCAGCACGACGTCATGCCCGGCGATCAGCGCCCGTTCGAGTTGGGGGATGACCGTGGACTCGAATCCGTGCAGCCGCGGCCAGGGATCGTCCCCTGCCCGTAGCTTCGCCAGCAGATTGTCGCGGATCTCGACCCGCAGCGGCTTCTGGACATGGCCGGAGGCGCGCAGCTCTCCGACGGTGCTGATGTTTGGAGCCTGGGTCTCAGGGGTGCTCACCCATCCAGGCTAACCCCGCCGCGACCCGATCGAACGGGATCGCCCACAATCGGCCGTTTCCCCTGGACTATTGCGCCGAAGGGCAGAAGAATGCATAAACATGAGAACTGCTCACGTGATTCGCACGCCGGATCAGCAGTTACGGATCTTCGTCAGCTCCACTCTGCAGGAGCTCGCCGCCGAGCGCCGTGCGACCCAGGCGGCCATCCAGCGCCTGCACCTCGCCCCCGTGATGTTCGAGCTGGGTGCACGACCGCACCCGCCGCGCGAGCTCTACCGGGCGTACCTCGACCAGAGCGATGTGTTCGTCGGCGTGTACTGGGAGAAGTACGGATGGATCGCGCCCGACGAAGAGGTGTCGGGACTCGAAGACGAATACAACCTGTGCCCACCCGACCTGCCCCGCCTGCTGTACGTCAAGAGCCCGGCCACGAACCGCGAGCCGAAGCTCACCGAGCTTCTCACTCGCATCCGGGACGACGACCGTGCCGCCTACAAATACTTCGCCACCGCGAAGGAGCTCGGCCGGCTGGTGGAGGCCGACCTCGCCACGCTCCTCGCCGAACGGTTCGACCAGAGCCGGGTGCTGCTGACGGCCGACGTGCTGAGCGATGCCGACCGTGTCGCCGAGCCCGTGCGCCTCCCGGTGTCGCTCACCGACCTCATCGGGCGCGACCGCGACATCTCCGCGATCGGCGGGATGCTCGCATCCGGCACACGGCTCGTCACCCTCATCGGCCCGGGCGGCATCGGCAAGAGCCGCCTGGCGATCGCCGCAGCGCGCGCCGCGGCTTCGCAGTTCGCCGACGGCGCCGTGTTCGTCGATCTCTCTGCTGTGCACGACCCCGAGCGCGTTGCGCACACGATCGCGCAGGCGCTCGGGGTGCGCGACACCGGCGACGCCCCCGTGCTGGAGAACCTGGCGACCGCTCTGGGCGATCGCCGCATCCTGCTGCTGCTCGACAACTTCGAGCAGGTGCTGGATGCGGCGCCGATGCTCACCGCGCTGCTCGCGGAGGCGCCCGGGATGGCCGCGATCGTCACCAGCCGTTCGCTGCTCCGGGTGGGCGCCGAGCAGAGCTACGAAGTGGGTCCGCTCGCCCAGGACTCGTCTCTGAACCTCTTCGTCGAGCGCGCGAAGGCCGCCAAGCCCGACTTCGAGCTCACGTTCGACAACGCGGCCACCATCGCCCGTGTCTGCGCTGCCGTGGACGGTGCTCCGCTCGCCATCGAGCTCGCGGCGGCACGCATCCGGGTGCTCTCACCGGCCGATCTGCTCGATCGGCTCGACCGGCGGCTCTCGGTGCTGGTGGGCGGCTCGCGCGATCTGCCGGAACGTCAGCAGACCATCCGGCGCACCATCGAATGGAGCACCCAGCTGCTCGACGACGGGCAGCGGCAGCTCCTCGCGCGCCTGGGCGTCTTCGAGGGCGGCTTCACCCTGGAGGCGGCCGAGTTCGTCGGCAACGCCGTCGCGGGCGACCAGGACGCGGGCGGTGACGTTCTCACCGACCTCACGGCCCTCGTCGACAACAGCCTCGTGGGACCGCACGACAGCGGCGAGCGCCCCGGGTTCTCGATGCAGGCGATCGTGCGCGAGTACGCACGCGAGCAGCTCGAGGCGTCGGGAGAGCTCGGCCACGTCCGTGACGCGCACGCCCGCTACTTCATCCGTCTGGCCGACCGGGTCGAGTCGGAGCTGAAGGGCGAACGGCAACGCGAGTGGATGCTGCGGCTCGGCGACGAGCGCGACAACCTGCGAGCCGCCGAACGCTTCCTCCTCGGCGGCCGGGACTGGGACCGCGCGGCCCACCTCGCGTTCAAGCTCTACCTCTACTGGTGGGTGGCCGGGCTTCTCGGCGAGGTGCGCACGTGGATGGACGAGGCGCTCGACTCCGGGGACGAGCTCTCCGACCACACGCGGGCCATCGCGCTCTATTTCACCCGCACGATCATGTTCTGGAAGGACCCGGACGGCAGCGTGGCCGCCGACCTCACCGAGAGCGCCGAACTCTTCCGGCGCACCTCCGACCCCGACGGCGAGGGACTCACCCGGATCTCGCTGGCGCTGGCCCTCCTGGCGGGAGGGAAGCCGGACACGGAGCGGGCCCGCGACGTGATGGAGACGAGCCTCAGCCTCTTCCGGGGTTCCGGAAGCCTCTGGGGCGAGTCGATGGCGCTCGTGCTCCTGGGCCGCGTCGCCCTGCTCCAGCAGGCGGTCCCCGAAGCACGCGACCACTTCGAGAAGAGCCTGGCGATCACTCGACGCACCGGTGACGCGGTCGGCCAGCGCATCGCCTCGTACCACCTGGGCTGGGCGCTGCTCCTGCTCGGTGACGTGGATCAGGCCCGCGCCGACTTCGCACTCAGTGCCACCCTCTCGGCGGGCCTCGGCCACGCCGAAGGTGTCGCCTACGGCATCGAGGGGATGGTCGCCGTGGCCGCGCTCGCCGGCGATGTGGAACGCGCCGGTCGGTTGGCGGGGGCGGCACGGGCGCTGCGCGAACGGAGCGGCACGCACAACGGCCCGATGTTCACCTTCCACCAGAAGTACCTCGATCAGCTCGTCGCGGCAGGGCGAGGCGAGGAGCTGGATGCGGCGATCGCCGCCGGCCGCGGCCTCACCGTCGAGCAGGCGGTCGCCGAAGCCCTCGCGGAGGCCGAGCAGGACTAGCGGGCGCTACGCGCCGAGACCCACCAGCACGTGGTACACGACGTAGACCGGCCAGACGATCGCTTGGAGCAGCCCGAGGATGACGCCCCAGAACGAGCCGTCCGACACCGAGATGAAGTAGATCGCTGCACCGATGTAGGCCAGCAGGAAGAAGAAGCCCACCTGCCCGTCCCGCACGTACGTTCGTCCGCGACTGTCCTTGGTCATGGAAGAAGGGTAGCGGTCGGGCGTCGATCCCGACACCCGTGCTCGGTTCGGAGGACTACCGTTGAAGCATGACGGCTGTGGACAATGCGCAGAGCGAGGCAGACACTGCCGGCGACGCGAAGACCTTCTCGGAGCTCGGGCTCGACGGCCCGGTGCTCAAGGCACTGAAGGACGTCGGGTACGAGACCCCGTCTGCCATCCAGGCGGCCACCATCCCGCCGCTGCTGGCGGGACGGGACGTCGTCGGGCTCGCTCAGACCGGCACCGGAAAGACGGCCGCGTTCGCGTTGCCCATCCTCTCTCGGCTCGACCTGTCGCAGAAGAGCCCGCAGGCGCTCATCCTGGCCCCGACCAGGGAACTCGCCCTGCAGGTCTGCGAGGCGTTCGAGAAGTACGCGGCCCACACCCGCGGCGTGCACGTTCTCCCGGTGTACGGCGGCCAGGGCTACGGCGTTCAGCTCTCGGCGCTCCGCCGCGGCGTCCACATCGTGGTCGGAACGCCGGGCCGGATCATGGACCACCTCGAGAAGGGCACCCTCGACCTCTCGCAGCTCAAGTACCTCGTGCTCGACGAGGCCGACGAGATGCTCAAGATGGGGTTCGCCGAGGATGTCGAGACGATCCTCGCCGACACTCCGGACGACAAGCAGGTGGCCCTGTTCTCTGCCACCATGCCCGCCCAGATCCGGCGGATCTCGAAGAAGTACCTGCACGATCCGGAAGAGATCACGGTCAAGAACAAGACCACGACCTCCGCGAACACCACCCAGCGTTACCTGATGGTGTCGTACCCGCAGAAGGTGGACGCGCTCACGCGCATCCTCGAGGTGGAGAACTTCGAGGGGATGATCGTGTTCGTCCGCACGAAGAACGAGACCGAGACACTCGCCGAGAAGCTGCGTGCCCGCGGATTCTCGGCGATGGCCATCAACGGCGACGTGGCGCAGGTTCAGCGTGAACGCACCGTCGATCAGCTCAAGTCGGGCAAACTCGACATCCTGGTCGCGACGGATGTGGCCGCGCGCGGCCTCGACGTCGACCGCATCAGTCACGTGGTGAACTACGACATCCCGATCGACACCGAGTCGTACGTGCACCGCATCGGCCGGACCGGACGCGCCGGCCGCAGCGGCGCCGCGATCAGCTTCGTCACACCGCGCGAGCGCCGCCTGCTCACCGCCATCGAGAAGGCGACCCGTCAGCCGCTCACCCAGATGCAGCTCCCCAGCATCGAGGACGTGAACGTCACCCGGTTGACGCGCTTCGACGACGCGATCACCGAGGCGCTCGGCCAGTCCGACCGCATCGGGATGTTCCGAGACATCGTCGGCCACTACGTCGAGCACCACGACGTGCCCGAGGCGGACGTCGCCGCAGCTCTCGCCGTCGTCGCCCAGGGCGAGACGCCGCTGCTGCTCTCCCCCGACGACGCGATCACTCAGCGATACGACCGCGACGACCGCTCGGGCGACGACCGCGGGAGTCGTTCCGACCGGGGCGGCCGCGACGATCGCGCCGGTCGCGGCGACCGCACGAGGGGCGAGCGCCCCGAGCGACGCGTCCGGCCCTCGAGCGGGCCGATGGCGACTTATCGCATCGAGGTCGGCAAACGGCAGAAGGTCGAGCCGCGCCAGATCGTGGGAGCGCTCGCGAACGAGGGCGGTCTGAGCCGGGAGGACTTCGGCGCGATCCGCATCCAGCCGGACTTCTCGCTCGTCGAGTTGCCCGCCGACCTGCCCGGGGATGTGCTCGGCAAGCTGGCGAACACCCGCATCAGCGGAAAGCTCATCGAGATCAGCCCGGACCGCGGCCCGGGCGCCCGGCGCAGAGACCGGGACGACCGCGACGATCGGCCGCCGCGCAAGCCGCGGCACAGCTAGAGCGCACCGCGGGTCGGGACACCTGGGTCGAGAGCTTCCGTTTGACTCTCACACTGTGTCATGGTCGAGCGTGGGTTCCACCATGTACACCATCGGAGAGTTCGCCGCCTTCGGGCGGGTCAGCGTGCGGATGCTGCGGCACTACGACGCGATCGGGCTGCTGACGCCGGCGCACGTCGACGACCGCACCGGCTACCGGCAGTACTCGGACGATCAACTGCACCGTCTGCTGAGGATCGCCGAGCTGCGCCAGTTGGGCATCGGTCTCGACCGCATCGCCGCCGTGTTCGCCACCGCGGACGAGCCCGCTGCACTCCGCGACGCGCTCGAGACGCGGCTCGGGGAGCTCGAGGCCTCCGTGGCCGACGACACGGCCCGGCTCGCCCGAATCCGGCGACGACTCCGACTCCTGGAAGGAACAGAAACCATGTCCGAAACCGTCATCTACCGACCGATCGAGCCGGTCTCCGTCTACGCCGTCACCGGCGTCGCCCCGGGGATGGGACCCGAGAACGTCAGCCCAGTGATCGGACCGCTCATCGAAGGTCTCGACCGCTCCCTCGAGGCGGCCGGTCGCGCCATCGTCGAGCCGGGGATCTTCTGGTACGAATCCGTCGACGGCAGCGACACCCTCGCAGTGCATGTCTCGTACACGGCGGAGCCCGAGCCCCGCGCGGGCGACGGCTACCAGGTCGTCGACCTGCCGGCGATCCCGACCGCGGCGACGCTCATCCACCGCGGCGACATGACCGGGATCGGCGATTCCTGGGCGGCCCTCGTCGACCAGGTCGTCGCCGACGGGTACCGGATGACCGGGCCGACCCGCGAGGTCTATCTGAAGGCTGAGGGGCACATCCCTCAGCCCGACTGGGTCACCGAGCTCCAGGTTCCCGTCGAACGCGCCTGATCAGCGCGCCGGCCGGGGTCAGCTCCCTTCGGAGACGGCCTCGGCCGGAGCCGGCTGCCCGTGGTCCTGGTACTCCTTCGACAGCAGCCGGTACGACTTCGTGAGGAAGGCGCCGAGCGCGAGCAGCACCATGGTCAGCCCGGCGAACAGGAACACGAGAGCGATACCGCGCGCCTCGCCGTCGCCGAGCAGCCACCCCCAGCTCGCCTTGCCCGCATCCGACCCCAGATGCGGAATGATGATGAACTCCGCGATCGGGGCGATGAGGAAGGCCGTGATCGGGGCGGCGGCCGACTCGAACGCCTGCGCGAACCCGAAGACCCGCCCCTGCCTGCGGAAGGGGACGACCTTCTGGATGACGGTCTGCTCGGACGCTTCGACGGCCGGGATCAGCGTCATGTAGAGCCAGATGCCCGCCGCGTACAGCCACCACCAGTCCCGGATGGTGAACACCATCCCGAGCACCCCCATCGCGACTACGACGAGCAGCATGGTCTTGATCGGGTTCTTCCCGAGACCGAACTTGGCGATGATGAGTCCGCCGACGATGAAGCCCGTCGATGCGACCCCGAACACGACGCCCCACAGTTCGACCGGAAAGAGCTCCAGCCCGTACGGGTCCATGAGCGCGATGTAGACGCCCCCGATCAGGTTGTTGAACGTCGAGAAGATGATGAGCGCGAACAACCCGGGAGCGCTCAGGATCGCCGCGACGCTCCCCCGCAGATCCACGGTCGGCGCCTTCTGCCCGTCGGCGTGGGGAGCCTCCTCGGGGATGCGCAGGAACAGCAGGTGCACCAGGGCGACCGCTGTCAGCACGATCGCGATGACGAGCGTCCACCCCATCCCGACCAGCCCGATCGCCAGCCCGCTGAACACGCTCGTGACGATGAACGCCAGGCCCTGGACCGTGCCGACCATGCCGTTCGCGTTCGCGTGACGCTCGACGGGCACGAGCAGCGTCACCGTCGTCGAGAGTGCGATGTTCCGCATGTTCTCGATGACCGAGCCGAACAGGATGACGCCGGCGAACACCCAGAACATCGGACTGCCGAGGTCGATGAGCACGGACTCGGGGAACAGCAGATAGAGGACGCCGGCGATGCAGAAGGCGACGAGCGTGATGATGCCGGCGAACAGCATCACCTGGTACTTGCGATACCGGTCGACGACCGAGCCGAACGCGATCGAGAAGACGGCGACGAGCAGCATGTACGTGCCGCCGACGATGCCGGTCGCGAGAACGGAACGGGTCTCGAGGTAGACCCAGAACGTCAGAGCGAACCAGAGGAAGCTCGTGGTGACGTTGGCGATCATCGTGTTGATCAGCACCTGGGCGAACGTGCGCATGCCGCCCGCGGGTGGCGTGGTCTGATCGGTGGAGGCGGTCGACGGCTCCGTCATGCATCGAGGCTACGGGATGCCACCGACGGTGTCACGACCCGGACGGAACCCTGCCGACTGAGCTCTCGCGCACGACCACTGACGGCTGGAGCGTCACGGTCCTGTGCTCGTGCTCGCCGGAAGGCAGGGTGATCTCCTCGATCAGCAGGCGAGTGGACTCGAGTCCCATGTCGTACCCGCGCATCGTCATGGTGGTGAGCGGGATCGCACCGCCCCAGGCCGCGGAGTTGTAGTCGCAGCCCATGACGGCCACGTCGCCGGGAACCGAGATGCCCCGCTCGTTGAAGACCTGGATGATCGCCATGCCGATCAGATCGGTGACCGCGATGACCCCATCCGGACGCTCATCGGCCGGGCGGCCGGCCAGCACCATGCCCGCGTCGTTGCCGCCCGGCTGGTTGAGGTCGACGGTGTGGATCTCGTCGAGAGTGACCCTGCCGCCCTCCTCGGCAACGGCACGGCGCACTCCGAGGCGCCGGAAATGCACCGGCTGCAGATTGTCGCGGCCACCGACGAACGCGAGACGGGTGCGGCCGAGCTCGATCATGTGCCGGGCGGCGAGATATCCGACGTTCTCGTTGTCGACGAGCACGTGGCAGGTTTCGGGATCCTGGCTGAGGTAGTTCAGCACGACGACGGGCCGGCCGTGGCGGCGAACCCGGTCGATGCTCGAATACGAGTCCTCCATGGGCGCTAGGAGGATGCCGGCGACGCGCGCCTCGTCGAAGAGCGACAGGTTCGCATCCTGAAGCTCCTGTGCATTGTCGCTGTTGGCCAGCATGAAGCTCATGTCGGCGGCCCGCGCGGCATCCTGCGCTCCGCGGGCGATGTCGACGAACAGCATGTTGCTGATATCGGGAACCGAAAGGCCGATGAACCGCGAGGAGCCGACGGCCAGGGTGCGGGCGTTGTTGTTCCGCACGAAGCCGAGCGTCTCGATCGCATCGAGAACCCTGACGAGAGTGGACTCGGACACCTTCTCCGGGTAGTTGAGCACGTTCGAGACCGTCCCCAGGGAAACTCCCGCGTGAGCAGCGACATCGCTCATGCTGGGGAGGCGGCCATTCACACTCATCACCATTGGAACATAGCCCGAATTCGAGTCGGCCGGCCGTCAGCGGTACTCGGGCGGCAGGCGGTGGTGGAGCCAGGAGAGCTCGTTGTCCTCGACGAAGCGCGACAGCGCCTTGTCGCGCTCGAGCGGCCAGGTACGGAAGCGATACAGCTTGTCGAGCAGGATGGACGCGGTTCCGGTGCCCGGATGCTCCAGCAGCGCGTCGATCGCCTCGGGGAATCCGGCAGGGGCATCCGGGGCCTCGCGGAGCATCGCCGACACGTACTTCGGACCGCGGAAAAGCATCCGGTTGTGCGCGAACACGGCGCGGGCCGCAGCGAGGGCGAGGTGCGTCGCAGCGTGAGCGAGCAGGAAGCGGTCGCGCGTGGACTCGCCGTGCGGCAGGAAGTACTCGCCGTACAGCTGCGCCTGAGCGATGAACGACGCGGCCTTCGCGTCCCAGGACGCCTCCTGTGGCGTGGTGATGCGCTCCACCAGGCTCGGGATGCCGTCCACGGTCGTCGCGGCGACCCGAGCACCGAGCAGTGAAGCCCGAGTGGGGTCGTCCGCGGCGTCCGCGGCCTTTTCGAGGTAGTCCAGGGTGGCCAGCTTGATGTCGATGTACCCGCCGTCGTAGCCGACGTCGTCGGTGACGACATAGCTCAGCCGGTCGGTGACCGAAGCGTCGGCGAAGGTGCCGTCGTCGACCACGAGGTAGACGTCGACGTCCGAATCGGGACGCTCTGTGCCGCGCGCGACCGAACCCGTGAGGATGACGGCGAGCGCACCCTCCTTCAGAGCTGTCGCGGTGAACGTCGCGAGCGCCTGCTCATGGTGTTCCACGGCTGTCCCCCCACCCTCGGCGTCAGCTGCTCACGCCGACCGGCGCCGGCAGCGGCACGGTGACGGACGTGTGTCCCTGCTCCAGCGCACGGTCGTCCTGTCCGGGAAGGCGGAACACGCCCTCTACCCCGGCGGGGACGTCGACATCGACGGTGAATCGATCGCCCGACACGACCCAGCGCACCGCGATGCGGCCGTGCCTGGTCTCGAGTGCGGTCTCCACCTCGGTCAGACCGCCACCGGGCTGCGGGGCGATCAGGACCTTCGAGTATCCGGGGGCGAGCGGCGAGATGCCGCCGACGACGCGGTGCATCCAGTCCGCCACCGCGCCGAGCGCGTAGTGGTTGAAGGACGTCATCTCGCCGGGGTTGATGGTGCCGTCGGGCAGCATCGAGTCCCAGCGCTCCCAGACGGTGGTCGCCCCCATCGAGACCGAGTAGAGCCACGAGGGGCACTCGCGTTCCAGCAGCAGCTTGTAGGCGACGTCGAGGTGACCGGTCTTCGTCAATGCGTCGGTGATGAACGGGGTGCCCGCGAAACCGGTCGAGATCCGGTAGCCGGCCTCTTCGGCGAGTTCAGCCAGGCGGTCACCGGCGACGACCTCGTCCGCGTCGTCGAGCAGGCCGAAGACGATCGCGAGCGCGTAGACCGTCGTGCAGTCGCTGAAGACCCGTCCGTTGTCGACGTAGTGCTCGTTGAACGCGTCACGCAGCTTCGCGGCGAGCTCCGCGAACTCCGCGTGCTCCGCCTCGCGGCCCAGGATCTTCGCGGTCTCGGCCACGATCGCCGCCGAACGGTACGCGCACGCGGTTGCGACGACACCGGTGTCGGCCTTCGCCTTGGCCGGGTCCTCCGGCGGTGCATCCGGGTCGAGCCAGTCACCGAACTGGAAACCGGTGTCCCAGAGGCCGTTCGGCGAGAGCAGCGAGTGGACGCGGCGCACATGGGCGGCCATCGAGCCGAACTGGTGCCCGAGAACCTCTTCGTCTCCGTAGGCCTGGTAAAGCGTCCACGGAACCCAGACGCCGGCGTCGCTCCAGATCGCGGTCGACTCCGTCTCGGGAAAACTGCCGGGCTTGTCGAGGTACTTCAGCACATCGGGGATGACGTAGCCGATGATCCCGTCGTGGTGCTCCTGCTCCAGGTACAGGTCGCGCAGCCAGTCGCTCAGGAAGGCGTCGACGTCGTAGAGGAACGCGGCGGTCGGTGCGAACGCGGCGATATCGCCGGTCCAGCCGAGACGCTCGTCCCGCTGGGGGCAGTCGGTGGGGACGTCGACGAAGTTGCCGCGCATCCCCCAGATCACGTTGTCGTGGAACCGGTTCAGCATCGGGTCGGACGTGCGGAACGTGCCCGTCCGTTCGAGCTCGGAGCCGATCGCGACCGCGGTGAGATCCTCGGGGCGCAGTTCACCGGGCCAGCCCGTGATCTCTGCGTAGCGGAAGCCGTGGAAGGTGAAGGTCGGCTCGAAGACGTCCTCGCCGCCGCTCAGGATGTAGCGGTCCGTGGCGAGAGCGCTGCGTAGCGGACGTGTGCCCAGCTCGCCGCCCTCCAGCACCTCCGCGTGCTTGATGGAGACTTCCGCCCCCTCCGGACCCTGTACGCGCACGCGCACCCATCCCACGAGGTTCTGGCCGAAGTCCACCAGCGTCTTTCCTGAGGGCGAGGTCGTGATCTCGGTGACGGGGAGCTCGTTCCACCGGATGACCCGCGGACCGATGTACGGCGTGAGGATCGCGGTGTCGAAGTCCAGAGCGTGCACGCCGACCCAGTTCTCGCCGGCGAAGCCCGCCTGCAGCCAGGATGCGTCACGACGGCGGGCGTCGATGGTCTCGCCGTCGTACAGGTCGTTCGCGAGCACCGCGCTCGGTCCGGCCGACCAGTTCTCGTCGGTCGTGACGATCTGCGTGGCGCCGTCTTCGAAAGCGATCTCCAGCTGCGCGAAGGCGCCGAGCTCCTCGCCGTAGAAGGCCGAGCGTCCCGACCAGCCGAGCCGTCCACGGAACCAGCCGTTGCCGAGGGCGAAGCCGAGGACGCTCGTGCTGTCGACGAGGTCCGTCACGTCGTACTCGGCGTAACGGAGCCGCCATTCGTAGCTGCTCCAGCCCGGGGTCAGCAGGTCATCGGAGACCGGACGGCCGTTCAGCCACGCCTCCACAACACCCAGCGCGCTGAGCGTGAGGGTGGCGCGGCTGACGGCGCCGTGGCCCTCGTCGAGCGTGAATTCCCGGCGGAGCAGTGGTGCTCCGTCGAAGTCGTTGTCGGCGGCGATCATGCGAGCTTGCCAGTTCATTGTGATGTGTCTCCAGTGTCTTTCTGTCGGTCAACCCTTGACGGCGCCGCTGGTGATGCCGCCGACGATCTGCCGGTTGAAGAAGATGTAAGCGATGAGCGGTGGGATGGTGATGATGAAGATGGCCATGAAGAGCAGGTTGTAGAAGCTCAGGTTCTGGCCCGAGAACGTGTAGAGCGCGAGCTGCACAGTGACCTGGTCGCCGGGCAGGAAGTACAGCGGGCCGGCGAAGTCGTTGAACACGAAGACCGCCTGCACGACGACGACCGTCACGATCACCGGCCGCAGCAGGGGCAGGACGACCCGGAGGAACAGGCGCACCGGGCCGGCTCCGTCGAGCACCGCCGCCTCGTCGAGCTCCCGCGGGATGTTCCCCACGAACGCGCGGAACAGCAGGATGCAGAAGGAGAGCCCGAACGTGGCCTCGATGAGGATCATGCCGGGCATGGTCCCGAACAGCTTGAGTCCCTGGAGCACCCAGATGGTCGGCACCACCGCGGGCGGAACGATGAGACCCGCCAGCACGAAGAAGTTGACGACCGGACCCCACTTGCTGCGCTTGCGGGCGAGCACATAGCCCGCCATCGCTCCGATGGCCACCATCAGCAGGACCGAGCCGATGGTGAGCACCGTGCTGTTGATGATCGCTCGCCAGATCACTCCGTCGTTGGAGTTGAGGGTGTCCCAGAAGTTCTGGAAGAACTGCCACTGGGTCGGCCAGGAGAATGCGAGGTTCGAAGCCTCGGCCGGCGTCTTCGCCGCCTGGAGGAGCACGAATGCGAAGGGAACGAGGAAGACGATGGCGGAGACGAGGATCGCAATAGAGCCGACGATCCAGGCACGGCGGCGTTCGCGGGTCACAGTTCCACCTGCTTTCTGTTGAGGAAGTACGAGAGCGGGACCATGATCACCGTGACCAGGAGGAACAGGACGACGTTGCCTGCGGTCGACAAGCCGAAGAACCCGGCCTGGTATTGCTTGTAGATCACCGAGGCGAGCACGTCGCTGGTGAAACCGGGGCCACCACCGGTGGTGACCCAGATGATGTCGAACGACCGGAGGCCGCCGATCAGGGAGAGGATGATGACGGTCGCCGTCGCGCCCCGCGTCAGCGGGATCGTGATCTGCCGCAGGATCTTGAATCCGCCCGCCCCGTCGATCTTCGCCGCTTCGAAGTACTCGTGCGGGATGGCGACGATGCCGGCCATGAAGATCAGCGTGGCAATGCCGACGCCCTTCCAGATATCGATTCCGGCGATGCTGTACAGCGCCAGGTTCGGGTCGGTCAGCCAGCCCGGCTGAGGCAGCCCGAAGAAGCCGAGGACCGCGTTCACCATGCCGTGGAACGGATCCAGAAGCGACTTCCACATGATCCCGACGCCGATCGTCGACAGCAGCACCGGGAAGAACACCACAGCACGCAGATACCCGCGGCCGATGATCGGAGCAGTCAGCAGCAGCGCCAGGGCGAACCCGACGATCACTTTCACGCCCGAGGTGATCACGGCGTAGATCAGGGTGTGGATGAAGCTCGTGTAGAGCTGCGGGTCGCTGAAGAACTGAACGTAATTGTCGATTCCGATGAACGTCGAATCGAACAGCGACCACCGCGTCAAGGAGAAGTAGAACGACGAGAACGTGGGGAGCGCGAAGAAGACGACGTAGAGCACTAGCGCCGGGATGAAGAACCACGTCGGATAGAAAGACTTGATCGGACGCCGGATCTTCTTCTTCGGGACGCCTGCCTCGGTGATGATGTCGCCCGCTTGTATCGCGGTCGCGGGTGTAGCAGTCGACATTGTCTACTCCTCGTCGAGTTCATTGCTGTCGAGCGAAATGCGGGGCCGGCGACCGAAGGCCGTCGGCCCCGCATCGGTGACGTTACGCGCTGGCGCGGAGCGTCGTGGTGTGACTCACCAGCCCTTGAGTCCGAGCTGCTGCGCCTGCGCCTTCACGTCGTTGTCGTAGAGCGCGGCGCCCGCGGGGGCTTTGGTGATTCCCGAGCCGACCTGGATCAGGATCTTCTCCAGGTTCGGACCCTTGATCGGCGAGATGAACTCGAGCGCCAGGCCGGTCTTGTTCTCTTCCTGGTACTTCAGCTCGTCAGCGACCAGGGCAGGAGCGTCGTCCGGCACCTTGCAGCTGCTGATCGCGAACGGACCGGCGGGAACGCCGACCGCGTTCTGGGCGTCACAGCCGGAGGGCGAGTTGATGTAGGCGATGAGCTTCTTCGCCGCCGTCAGCTTGTCACCGGTCGTGGTCTTCGGGATGTACGCTCCGTTCGACTCCCAGATCGTCGCGTGCGGGTCGCCGCTCTCGGTCGGCACCGCGAAGTAGCCGATGTCGTTGACCTGGTCGGGGTTCGACTGCACCACGTTGCCGATCACCGTGGTGATCATCGGGTACTGTGCAGCGGCGCCGGTGGCAAGTTCCTTCAGCGCGTTGACGTTGGTCAGCGACGCGTAGTCCTTGTTCATCAGGCCCTTGTCGAAGATCTCCTGCGTGTGGGTGAAGCCGGCGAGCGCAGGCTCGTCTGCGTACTTGCGCTTGTTCGCCGTGTACTGATCTGCCCAGTCCGAGTCCTGAGCGCTCACGTTGGCGAAGTCGGCGAGGACGAACAGCTGGCTGGTCCAGGTGTCACCGTAGGAGACGAGCACCGGGGTGATACCCGCTGCCTTGATCTTCTCGCTGTTGCTGATGAACTCGTCCCAGGTCTTGGGAACGGTCAGTCCGAGCTGCTCGTAGACCTTCTTGTTGTACATGATGCCGCCGTCGAAGGTCGTGCCCCACGGTGCACCATAGGTGCCCTTGTCGGTGCTGACCGCAGCCTTGAAGTCCGGCGTGATGTCCTTGACCCAGGCCTCGTCTGTGAGGGGCTGGAGCTGGCTGTCCGGGTGGAGCGCCTGGAAGAGCGAACCAGAGTTGTACAGGAACACGTCGTCCATCGTGCCGGTCGACAGCTTGGTCTTGATCAGGTTGTCGCCGTCGGTGCCGCCGGGGCGGGTGTCGACCTTGACAGTGATCGACGGATTCTCCTTGTGGAACCCCTCGGCGATGGTGTTGGCGAACTTCGTGGCCACCGGGTCGTTGCCGCCCGCCATGAGCCTGATCGTGGTTGCACCCGAGCTGCCACCGCTGGTGCTGCAGCCGACGAGGGTGACGCCCAGAAGGGCGGCGCCCGCAATAGTGGCGGCAACGCGCTGTGCCGTCCTACGAGAGAACATGAATACCTCCTTGTATTAATGCAGGAGCGCTCGGGGAGACTACTGGGTTTTGAAGCGCTTCATCTGAAGATAGGTGGGGAGGGAGCAAGGCGTCAACAGCAGAAATGTAACGATTCAATCTCAAACCTAAAACGATTCAATTTTGAATGGCGAGCTCGGCCGTCGTGGACGATCCGCCCGCGCCGGGCTCAGCTTCCGTCTTCGATGTGGATGCTCGCCGACGGGCACAGAGCCGCCGCCAGCCGGGTGGCGTCCCACTCCGACACCGGTGGATTCGCATCCAGCAACTCGACGAAACCGTCGTTCTCGTCCGGGTTGCTGAACACGTTCGGCGCCGTTGCGCCGCAGTTCTCCGAGGCGATGCACGTGACCTGGTTGACGGTGACCTTCATGGATGCCTCCTTGCGTGCCCGCTCGGTCGCGGGATGACCCGAACCTACCCGATCGAGTGCCGGAACTCCCCGCCGAGTTGCGCCGTCGCCGGGTCGAGGACATCATCGGTTCGGGGTGGCATCGAGAGAGGATCGCAATGCAATTCAGGTATTTGGGCAACTCCGGGTTCAAGATCTCCGAGATCACCTACGGGAACTGGCTCACCCACGGGTCGCAGATCGAGAACGACACCGCCGCTGCGTGCGTGCGTGCCGCCCTCGACGCCGGCATCTCGACCTTCGACACCGCCGATGTCTACGCGAACACGGTCGCCGAGACGGTTCTCGGTGAGACCCTGAAGGGCGAGCGCCGGCAGTCGCTGGAGATCTTCACGAAAGTGTTCGGGCCGACCGGGCCCAAGGGCCACAACGATGTCGGACTGTCGCGCAAGCACATCCTCGAATCGATCGACGGATCCCTGTCGCGGTTGCAGACCGACTACGTCGACCTCTACCAGG
Source organism: Leifsonia sp. NPDC058230 (assembly GCF_042882245.1). Lineage (NCBI taxonomy): Bacteria > Bacillati > Actinomycetota > Actinomycetes > Micrococcales > Microbacteriaceae > Leifsonia > Leifsonia sp. NPDC058230. The sequence continues at coordinate 549,008 of NZ_JBHVWM010000002.1, forward strand.
CGCACCGCTTCGACTTCGAGACACCGCTCGAAGAGACGATGCAGGCGTTCGCCGACGTCGTGCGCCAGGGCAAGGCCCTCTACATCGGCGTAAGCGAGTGGACGGCCGATCAGCTGCGCGCGGGCGCGGCCCTCGCGAAGGAGCTGAAGATCCAGCTCATCTCGAACCAGCCGGAGTACTCCGCTCTGTGGCGCGTCATCGAGGAGGAGATCGTGCCGACCTCGAAGGAGCTCGGGATCTCCCAGGTCGTGTGGTCCCCGGTCGCGCAGGGAGTGCTGACGGGAAAGTACGTGCCGGGTGCACCGTTGCCCGAGGGCAGCCGCGCGACCGACGAACGAGGTGGCGCGGGCACCGTGAAGCGCTTCCTCCGGGATGAGGTGCTCACCCGCGTGCAGGAGCTCGCGCCGATCGCGCGAGAGCTCGACCTCACTCCCGCCCAGCTCGCCGTCGCCTGGGTGCTGCAGAACGACAACGTCGCCACCGCGATCATCGGCGCCTCCCGGCCGGAACAGGTCGCTGAGAACGTGAAGGCGTCCGGCGTCACCATCCCGGCCGAGCTCCTGTCCAGGATCGACGAAGTTCTCGGCGGCGTCGTCGAGCGGGATGCGTCCCGCACGGCTGAGCGCTCCCCCGCCACTCGAGAGGCCTGACGGGTCACACCGGTGCGTGCAGGATCTGCGCGAGCAGATCCTGCACGCGCCGCCTGATCTCGTCGCGGATCGGGCGCACCTCCTCGACCGGGCGGCCCGCGGGATCGGTCAGCTCCCAGTCTTCATAGCGCTTGCCCGGGAAGATCGGGCAGGTGTCTCCGCAGCCCATGGTGATGACGACATCGGACTCGCGCACCGCATCCGTGGTCAGGATCTTCGGCACCTCGTCCGCGATGTCGATCCCGTCCTCGGCCATGACCTGGATCGCGATCGGGTTGATCTGGTCCTTCGGTTCCGAGCCGGCCGAGAGCACGTCGACCGCTCCCCCGGATAACTCCTTCATGAAGCCGGCGGCCATCTGGGAGCGGCCGGCGTTGTGCACGCAGACGAACAGGACGGTGGGTTTCTCGGGCATGGCGCTTCTCGCTTTCGTCGGTCTCCCAAAAGCATAGACGCCTATCTATGATTAATGGAACCCCGTTCGGCGACCTTCCGTCGCGATCGCATCACAGGGTGTCGAGCAGAACCCGCACGCGCGCCTCGATGTCGTCACGAATCTCCCGGACGCGGGCGAGCGGAAGGCCAGCGGGGTCGTCGAGATCCCAGTCGAGATAACGGCGACCGGGATAGATCGGGCAGGCGTCGCCGCAGCCCATCGTGACAACCACCTCCGCTGCCCGAACGACCTCGTCGGTGAGCGGTTTCGGGAACTCGCCGCCGAGCGGGACTCCGATCTCGTCGAGCGCGGTGACGACAGTCGAGCGGATCTCGCTTGCTGGGCTCGACCCGGCAGTTCGCACGCGAACGCTGTCGCCGGCCAGGTGTTTGAGGATCGCTGCGGCAATCTGAGACCGCCCAGCGTTCTGAACGCACACGAACAGAACCTCGGGCGTCGCGGTCGTCCCACCCATCTCTCGAGCAAGGGCGTCAAGTCGTTCTGCAGCGAACCGCGAGGTCAGCGAGGACAGATGCCTCGAAATGTGAGCCTCACCTGCGAGGAGGGCGTAGCTCTCCCGCACGTATCGCTCGACCGCCTCCGGCGCGAACGTGCCCGTGAACCGAACGCCGAGGTCGCGGCTGATCCGGTCGACGATGTCATCGGCCGGCACCGGTACTGTGCCTCCGATGAGTTCGGAGACGCGGTCGATCTGATCTGGTGGGAGTGAATACCAGACCTGCCGGCCATCGGGTTGACGTATCACCAGATCTTCGTCGAGCAGCACTTTCAAGTGGTGCGAGACGGTCGGCTGCCGCAAACCGAGAGTCTCCGCAAGCCGGGTGACGGAGGCGCGGCCATCGGAGCTGTCGAGGAGGAGGGCAAGGATGCGTGCTCGCGTAGGATCGCTGATCCGCTTCAGGCTGCGAAGCGGATCGCTGCCCTGTGGCACTCCACCCATAGATGCAAGTCTATGGCAGAGGGCCGGCACACAGTCAGGAGCAGCACGACCCGCCTGATGCGGACGCGCCGGTAGAGCAGACGCCGGTGGCAGGGAGAACCAACTGGACGTTCGTCGCGGCCGCGATATCGCCGTCGATCCAAGCCACGATCGAGCGCACCTGCTCGTAACCGGTCGCGAGCAGGAACGTCGGGGCTCGGCCGTAGGATTTCATTCCGGCCAAGAAGAAGGCCGGCTCCGGCTGCTGCAACTCAGCGAATCCGTGCGGCGCCACGGTTCCGCAGCTGTGCACGTTCGGATCGATCATGGGCGCGAGGCGCTTCGGCGCTTCGGCGCTTCCACGATCTCATCGAGCTCGAGACGGATCTCGCGCAGCATGTCGAGATTCGGGCGGAACCCGGTGGCGTTGACCACCAGGTCGGTGTCGTGCTCGACGAGCTCCCCGCCGCGGTGGCCGATCAGACGAACACCGCCCTCGATGGGCGCGAGCCGTGCGATTTCGAACCGATCGAGCTGTTCGATGCGGCCCGCCGTGACCAGCCGCTCGACCCGCGAGCCGAGAGCGGCGCGGGCGATGAGGTCGTCATCCGCGGATGAGGACACGCGTGGGGCGCCGGCGGTGCGGATCAGCCAGGTGATCCGGGTTCCGGGCTCCTCGAGCGCAAGGGCGGCGAGATTCAGCAGGGTGTTCGCGGCGGAGTGACCGGCCCCGACGACGGTGGCATGCTTGCCCGCGAACTGCGCGCGCTCACGGCCGAGCACATCCGGGAGGGCATGGGTGACACGGTCCGCGACGTCGGCGAGTCCCAGGGGTTCGAGCCCCGAGGAGGCGAGACTGTTCGGGCTCAGGTAGGTTCCGGATGCATCGATCACCGCGCGGGCGGCGACCTCCTCGACCGACCCTGATGCGTCTGCAACGCGGAGCACGAACGGAGTTTCGCCGCGATTCGGCGTGCGGGTGCGGTCCATTCCTTCACGGCTCACCGCCACGACCGTGGCGCCGGTGCGGGTACGCGGGGCGATCGACGGCAACAGCGACAGAGGCCGCAAGTACTTCTCGATGAGCTCACCACCGGTGGGCAGCGCCTTCTCGTCCGGAGCCGTCCAACCGCTGGCTTCCAACAGCCGCCGCGAGGCTGGGTCGATGGCGTGCCGCCACGGGGAGAAGAACCGGATGTGCGCCCACTGGTCGACGCTGCCCGCGATGCCCTCGCCTGTCTCGAAGATGACGAAGTCGATACCGCGTTCCACCAGATTCGCAGCGGCAGCAAGGCCGATCGGGCCAGCGCCGATGATCGCGACGGGCAGCCCGTCGAGGCGACGGCTGCGCAGTGCGGGGACGGTCAGGTCGATGAGTGTCATGCTTCCTCCGGTACATCGAAGTTTGTCAATATGGAGAGACTGCGACATCTATCGAAGTTTGTCAATATTCGACTAGGCTGCCTGCATGACTAACGCCGACCTGCTTCCTGTGACCGTTGCAGGCTCGTGCTGCACCCCGCTGACCCGTGAGACGCTGACGGTGGAGGATGCCGAGTCGATGGCTCTCGCATTCAAAGCACTCTCCGATCCCACTCGACTCCGGCTCATCTCGATCGTCGCAGCCTCCGACGGCGCGGAGGCGTGCGTGTGCGATCTCACCGAGCCCATCGGGCTCAGCCAACCGACCGTCTCCCACCACCTGAAGATCCTGATGGACGCCGGCTATCTCACGCGATCGAAGCGGGGGACGTGGGCGTACTACAAGCTGATTCCCGGAGCGCTCGAGCGCGTCTCGCAGCTGCTGAAAACGACGTGAGCGCGCTGTGCTCCGATCGGGAGTTCGGACGCGAGGGCTGATGTCCCGGTCTCCTAGATCGTCGGCGAATCGGACAGGGCTTCGGCCCGCTCATCCGTGTGACCGTCATCATCCGGGAGAGCGCCGGCGGGCATCGCCCCCGTGTTCCGGAGGAAGACGATCAGCCAGCTGAAGATCTGGAGGAAGGCGACCAGTTCGACGGCGGTGAGGTTGTAGTACCCGTTGATGAAGAACGCCGCCAGCACGACGATCACGCCGACGAAGGTGTAGCCGAGCAGGATGAACACGCGCGGCATCGATGGGACGAGACGCCGGAGCCCGAGCACCAGGGCCACGAAGACGATGGCCATGCCGGTCGCGGACACGTTGTGCGCCGTGAGGAATCGGTCGACGGGGAAGATTCCCACGCAGGCGAGAAGTACGCCCATGACGACGAGGGCGGTACGCACGAGGGTCCGTCCTCGTCTCTCCTTGTCGTTCGTGACCGGAAGCATCGCCGTCGCGTAGTGCGCGATCGTCGTGACGATCACGCCCGCGATGATCAGGGTGAGGTTGAAGGCGAGTGCGGACACATCATCCGAGATGCCGAGCGTGCTCAAGTTCTTCTGCCACCAGTGCGGATCGGTGGAGCTCAGCATGCTCGCGAAAGAGCCGACGATGAGGAACGCCGCGAGGATGAGGGACAGCAGCATCGGGGTGAGGCTGACCGCCGACAGGAACACGACATAGGACGTCAGCGCGATCGCCACCCCGCCGAGCACGGCGGCGGAGAACGAGAAGACGACCGCGTCGGTGAAACTCTTCGACAGGAGGTCGGCGATTCCGAGCCAGCCGAGGAGAGCGATGACGGCGTGAGCGAGGGCGAGCGCCGCGATGTCGAACCAATGCAGGCGCGCCCCGGCGATGTCGAGGCCGCGACCGGTGGCGGATCGCGTGGTCCTGCCCGCGGAGACCAGCAGGCGCGCGGCGACGAAGACGATGACCGCGGCGACCGCCGACCCCAATGCCACGAACTGCCCGACCGAGCCGGGACCCGAGATCGGCGAATCATGGCCCCAGAAGACGAACGTGGCCACGATCGCCGAGATCACGAACGCGATGGCGCCCACGACCAGCGCTGACGACTCGAGCGACTCGGAATCCGAGACGGGATGACGCAGCAGCCGTGCGATCGGTGCGGACTGGCTCATTCGATATCTCCTGTCACTCGGTCTTTCGTTCGTTTTCTTCCCGCGATCTCTGTCGGGATGCCCCTCGAGAACGCCAGGGAGACGATGGAGATCAGGATCAGCCCGAAGAACGCGACGCGGAGCGAGGACAGCTGAGAGTCGCTGTAGATCTCGGCGAGAGTCCTCGATTCGTCCGCTGACAACCCCGCTTCCTGCCCGATCTCCTCCACGCTGGCGGCGGGAACGACCGTCACTCCGCCCTGCGTCTCCTCGGCGACCGTCGCTTTCGCCTCCGCGGGCAGCTCGCTGCTCGAAACACCCGCGGCGAACGACGTGCTCAGGGCGCCGATCAGGATGGACCCGATCAGGGCCGTTCCCAGTGACGAGCCCAGGTTCTGGAACACCCCCTGCAGACCGCCGACCTCGCTCGTCTCCTTCTCGGAGACACTCGACATGTTCACATTGCCGAGCTGTGACGCCAGGAGCCCCAGAGCCGCGCCCGCCAGGAACATCCCGGTGGCGAAGAGGCCGCTCCGCAGCTCGGGCGTGACCGATCCGAGTAGGAGGAAGGCGCTCAGGACCAGGATGAGCTGACCGACGCGCACGATGAGCCGTGGCGCCCACAGACGGGACAGCATCGTCCCGACGATCGAGAACAGGATGAGCGAGACCGACAGCGGGAAGATCTTGATGCCGGTCTGCAGCGCATCCAGCCCCAGTGTCATCTGCAAGTAGACCGGCACCATGAAGAACAGCCCCGCTGTCACCGCGTACTGCGCCCCCAGCACGCTCAGGCCGCTCCGCAGCTGGCGGATCGAGAACATCTCGACGTGGACGAGCGGTGACCGTCCCTGGCGGACGAGCGTCTGCTGCCGCCGGATGAAGAGGTAGACGAGCGCTGCGCCGACGACCATGAACCAGGCCGTCAACGAGATGCCGAGCGGCGCGATCGGCACTCCCCCGATCTCCGGCGAGGCCTGCGGGATGACCCAACCCCACGTCTTGCTCTGGAGCATCCCGAAGACCACGAACACCAGCCCGACCGCCGAGAGCAGCACGCTCAGCACGTCGATGCGGACGTGCTGTCGTGCGGTCGAATCCGTGATCACCCGCGCGAAGATCACCACGACGGCCATGATGACGACCTCGGCGACGAAGACGTATCGCCAGCTGAAGTAGGTGGTGACGAAGCCCCCGATCAGTGGCCCCGCGGCCACAGCCGCACCGGAGACCGCCCCGATGATCGCATACGCGCTGATCCGCGCGCGGCCTTCGTAGTTGTCGGCGACGAGCGCAGCGATCGCCGGAATGACCAGCACGGCGCCCAGGCCCTCGATGATCGACCAGCCCAGGAAGAGCAGCTGCACGTTGGGGCTGAACGCCGTGATCAGCGACCCGAGCGCGTAGACGCACGACCCGATGACGAACGCGCGCCTGCGCCCCCACACGTCACCGAGCTTCGCGCCCAGCAGCATCACGGCCGCCATCGTGAGCGTGTAGAACGTGATGGCGGCTTGCATGGCCGACACCGTCGTGGACAGGTCCTCGACGACGGTTGAGATCGAGACGTTCATGACGGTCCCGTCGAGCACCATCACGAACTGGGCCAAGCCGAGAATGATGACGACGGACCACTTCTTCACGATCTGCTCCCCGGGTTCTTCGCTCAGAGCCCGGTCAGCGCAGTGATACGTCCTGTCGACTCGGCCTCGACGAACGCGCGGTAGTCGCGATCGTTCTGGTCCGCGTAGTCGAACGAGAAGTCGGCGATCGCCCGGTCGAAGCTGTCGCTTCGGCCGAGGTAGGCGGCGATCGCTACTCTGTCGCCCGCTCGTGAATGCGCGCGGGCCAGAGCCTGTCCGCACAGCCGGGCGTAGAGCTTCGCACCGCGCGGCCGGACGTCGTCGAGATCGATCGAGCCCTTCCAGTCGAAGAGCTGGCGGATGTAGAAGTCCCGCACGATTCCGTCGCCGCCTTCCGCGGACTGCCAGCCGAGGAAGATGTCGCTCGCCGCCTGCATGAGCCGTTGCCCGGCGACGACCCGCTGGCCATGGCTCGCATATGGGCTCGCACCGAGGAAACGCTCCAGCACCGACTCCTGCGCCTCCTTGGCCTGCAGGATGAGTGGATCGCCCTCATCCCGCCCCCTCAGCAGCAGCACCCAGGCGCGCGTCCCGACGCTTCCGACACCGACCACTTTGCGGGCCATGTGCACGTACTCGAACTCTCGGATCGGGTGGTTCTCGACGAGGAGCGTGCTCCGGTACTCCTCAATGAGCCGGCGCATCCAGTTCTGGACATCGCGCAATTCGTCGGCATCCGGGAACAAGTGCTCGACCGGCTCGATCAGCGGAGGATCGGCCCGGATGCGCAGCTCGCCGTCGACGACGCGCACCAGCTTGGCGAAGGCTGCGGTGCTGTCCTTCGTGCGCGCCTTCGCGATGATCGCGTCCGCTCGCTTCACCTGGAGCTTGTCCGCACGATGCGCGTGCTCCTCGGAGCGCGCCAACTCGAGGAGTTGATCGGCGTCCAGACGTTCGTACCAGGCCGTCATCACCGGCTCCGCCGCCAGCTTGCGCATCTCCTCGCGGTAGAAACGCGCGACCGTCATTGTGGCCTCGCGACACTCGGCGGGCGAGAATCCAGCGTTGCGCCCGGCGATCTCGAAGCTCGCCGCGAGGCGTTTGAGGTCCCACTCCCAGGGGCCGGGAAGGGTCTCGTCGAAGTCGTTCAGGTCGAAAACCATCGTGCGCTCCGGCGTGCCGAACACGCCGAAGTTCGAGAGGTGGGCATCACCGCAGATCTGCGTGACGATCCCCGAAACGGGCGTCGTCGACAGGTCGGACGCCATGAGCAGCGCCGCGCCGCGATAGAACGCGAAGGGCGAGGCCAGCATCCGGCCGTACCGGATGGGGACGAGCTCCGGCACGCGGTTCGTCGCCTGCTCTTCGAGCAACGCGACAGGGTCCGGCCGGTCGTCCGGCGGTGTCCATCCGGCGTGGAGGCGCCGTGGGGTCTGCCTACGGGCCTCCTGCCCACGCGCGCGCCGCTCGTCGAAATCGGACAGGCTCATGTGCTCGTTGCTCCGCTCGGCTCGGCTAGGTGAGGAGCTTGGCTTTGGCGGCGGAGAACTCGTCGTCGGAGAGGATCCCCTGCGAGTGCAGGCTCGCGAGCTGCTGGAGCTGCGCCATCATGTCGTCCCCACCTGCCGGGGCTGCGGGTGCCGGCGGGGCCGCCTGCTGAGCGTACGCGGCCTGCTGAGCAGCAGCCTGCTGGGCAGCGGCATCGATCTGAGCCTGCTGCTGCTGTTGTTCATACGCCTCCGCCTCGGCGGCCTGTTGTGCCTTGGCGTCCTGCCGCCCCCGGATGCCCCCGGACACAGCGGTGGCTGTTCCGGCCACGACCGCAGTGGTAGCGGCCGCACGGAGGAGACCTCCGCGACCCATTCGTCGACCAAGCATGTTGTTCTCCTTCGGTCTCGCGCGTCGTCACTCGGCGGTGGCGGCGACCAGCTCGTTGACGACCGGTGCGGGGATCCGCTCGGTCTGAAGCACCTGGCCGCCGGCGCGGTACAGTGCCGCGGCGAATTCCCGAGCCCAGACGTGCTCGATCACGAGCAGGGCGGCGGAGGTGCCCGGCTGCACGGCGTCGGCGAGATCGTCGACGTCCTCTTCGCCGGCGAGCCCGAGTTCGACGACCTCGATCCCGGTCAGCCCGAACCGGTCGGCGACCTCGTCCAGCTCGAGAACGGTCAGATCGCCGTCGTCGGCACGTGACACGAACAGGAGGTCGAGAAGCCTCACTGTGTCAGCCTGAACGAGTTTGAGGATCTCATCCACGACTTCCGGGCCAGGACGTTCACCGGTGAATCCGATCAGGAACAACTCGACCGGCCCGTATTCGATATCAGCCACGATCATCCTCTCTCTGGTCTTCGCACTGGCACGACGCTAACGCTCGGCTCAGGCGCCCGACATCACCCGGTTCGGATGATGTACGCACGCGGGCGCGTCCTTACCGTTGGCCCATGACTGCAGGGTTCCCACGCGCGACGACGATCCTGGTGGCGCTGGCAGCTGCGACCGTGACCGCGATCGGCATGAGCGGGATCCGCGGGATCCTGGCGCCGACCCTGCTGACCCTCGTGCTGACGATCTGCGCCAACCCGGTGCGCACCGGGCTCCTGAAGAGAGGGGTCCCCGGCGGTCTCGCCACCGGCTCCGTCATCCTCGTCGTCTTCGGCCTGCTCGCCGGGTTCACCTACACCATCCTGATCGCCTTCGCGCAGTTCGTGACCATGCTTCCGAGCTACTCCGCCCAGTTCGCTGAGATCGGCGCGAACATCAGCTCCTGGCTGCAGAGCCTGGGCATCGGGGAGAAGCAGATCCAAGAGGTCGTCAGCAGCATCGACCCGCACAACATCGCGGCACTCGTCACCGGAGCGCTCGGCAGCGTCGCGAGCATCACCGGGGCACTGGTCATCGTGCTCACGATGATGATCCTGATGGCCGCCGACGCCGTCTACGCCCGCACGGTGCTCGGACAGCTCAGCGAACACAAGCCCGAACTCGTCGACGCGATCCGCAACTATGCGTCGAACGTCCGCCGCTACATGGTCGTCACCACCGTGCTCGGCGTCGCACAGGGCGCCCTGAACGCGCTCGCCCTCTACCTCCTCCAGGTACCCGCCGCGCTCCTCTGGGGGCTGCTCGCGTTCCTCTGCAGCTTCATCCCGAACATCGGCTACTTCTTCGCCCTCATCCCACCCCTGTTCTTCGGCTTCCTCGTCGGCGGCTGGCCCACCGCGATCGCCGTCGTCATCATCTACGGCATCATCAACGCCATCGTCCAGTCGATCATCCAGCCCCGCGTCGTCGGACACGCCGTCTCCCTGAGCCAGACCATCACCTTCTTCTCCGTCCTGTTCTGGGCGGTGATCATCGGCCCCATCGGCGCCATCCTCGCCATCCCCCTCACCCTGCTCGGCAAGGCGTTCCTCATCGACGCCAACCCGGACGCCCACTGGTGGCGACCCGCCCTCGGACCGACCGACGAGACCAGAGACCTCGCAAAAGCGCAGGTCGCAGCAGCCAAGGCCGACCGGCGCGAGCACCACGCCTCGCACAAGCCTCCGCCTACTTCTCAGCCTCCCGCGGAGTGACCGGGTTCACCGAGATCAACTCGATGTTGAGGCCGCCGAGCACCTCGAGGAGGCCGTGCAGCCGAGCCTGATCCTGTATCGGTCCGACCAGGTGGGTCCGTCCCCGGTCCACGCGCGTGACCTCGAAACCGGCGAACGCCGCAGCGACCGGAGGGCTCAACGTTCCCTTGATCACGATCTCGAACGACTCGCTGGTCATCCGTAAACGATCCCACCAGGACTCGGCTGCCGGATCATCCGCACCGGGTGATAAGGCGCGATTTTCTGGAGAACGGCAATTCCTGGCGCTGGCGCGTCGGGGCTGCCACACTGGGCTCGGAAGAGCCCCGACATGATCAGCGGACACGGAGTACCCACTCAGGTCGTCGACCGGCCGGCGCTTCGAGAGCAACTGGACGGTCTGCTCACGCAACCGGTGGCGATTCTCGTAGCGCCGGCCGGCGCCGGCAAGACGGTGCTGCTCGCGCAGTGGGCGGAACACCATCCCGAATTGGCGTTCGTGTGGATAGACATCGTCGGGTACGACGACTATCCGGCCAACCTCGCCGGCAGGCTGGTCGCCGGCCTCGCCGAGCTGAGGCCGGAACTGGCAGACCTCACTCGGCTGGTCAGTGCGGAGCAGGGTGGCTTCGGGCCGCTCTTCCTCGACGCTCTGATCGGATGGATGCGAGAGCTGCCCCCCACCGTCATCGTCCTCGACGATCTCCACCGGCTCAAGAACCGCACCATCCTCGGCGACCTCGTCTGGCTGGTGGATCGGCTGCCCGACCACATTCATCTCGCGATCGCTTCGCGCGTCGACCTTCCCCTGCGCTGGGCACGCCATCGGCTGCGCGACGACGTCACCGAGATCCGCGGAAACGATCTCGCCTTCGACATCGAGGAGTCGACCCGTCTGCTCGAGAACATCTCACTTCGCTCTCTCACCGAAGAGAGTGTCCGCATCCTCGTCGACCGCACAGAGGGGTGGGCGACAGGCCTTCAACTGGCGGCGCTGACGCTGAAGGGCCGAGACGACGCAGACTCCTTCGTCGAGCAGTTCGGTGGGACAGACCGGCTGGTGGCCGACTATCTCGGGGAAGAGGTGCTGAACGGGCGAGCTCCAGCCCTACGGATGCGGATGCTGCTCGCCTCTGCTGCGGACGAGATGAGCAGCGAACTGCTGGCCGCGATGGTGGGCGAGAACCACATGGCGGACTTCCTGGAGACGCTGGAGCGGGAGTCGCTCTTCCTCGTGCCCCTCGACTCACGTCGTGAGTGGTTCCGCTTCCATCAGCTGTTCCGCGACCTCCTGCGGTACCACCTCCGCGCGGAGGCGCCGGAGGCCGAGCGTCTACTGCTCACTCACGCAGCGAAGTGGTACCACGAGCGCGGCGACGTCAACAAAGCTGTCGAGTACCTCCTGCGGGCGAAGGACTGGGATGCCGCCCTCGACCTCATCCGCAGCCGCGGCGCCGAGGTCTACGAGCGCAGCGAGATGCACACCGTCATCGGCTGGGTCACGGAGCTCCCGCAATCGGCGCTGCCCGATCGCCTCGACGTCACCCTCCTGCTCGGTGTCCTCCACGCCCTCGAAGGACAGCTGGTCGTCGCCGAGGACGTGCTGAGGCGCGTGCTCATCCATCCGGATGCCTCGGACGGCCAGCGGATGGTCGCCCAGACGATTCTCGCCGCCCGCGCCCAGTGGAGCCCGCATCCTGAGAGCTCCGCTGAGATCGCCGCGCGGGCGATCTCGCTCCTCGAAGCTCACCCCGACGCTTCTCCGCCGGACGTCCTGGGAATCACCGATCGCTCATCGCTCACGACCCTGGCGCTTCTGTCGGGGGGACGCTCGCTTTTTCTCAGCGGCGACCTCGCCGAATCGCGCCGCTGGCTCGAGAGGGCGCTCCGCTCCGACGGCGCGAGTTTCTCGCCGTGGCGGGTCGGAGCGCTCGGATCCCTGGCACTGCTCGAAGCCTGGTGCGGCAGAACACGCGTGGCGGAGGAACTCGGCAGCGAGGCGCTCGACCTGTCGGAACAGGCCGAGCTGACCACGCATTCCGTCGTCGCCGACGCTCATCTCGCACTGGCGCTGGTCGCCGAAGAGCGCGCCGAGCCCGAGCGCGCATCTTGGTCGCTGCGCGAGGGAGTGGCCCGAGCCGCGGGGAACGGACGCACCCAGCTGCTGTGGGTCGGGCACCTCATTCAGGTACAGGTGCGCGAGACCGACGGTGACGGCGGGATACTTCCCACTCCCCCACCCGGTGGTCCGCCTCCTGCTGTCGTGCGAGACCGTCTCAACGCGGTCGCCAATCGCGCGCGACGTCTGGAGGGACACTCGCCGGCGACGGCGACCGTCGAGACCGATACGCAGGACGACGCTCCCTCGATGCTGTTCGAGCTGGTCGCGACCGCGCTCACCCACGGTCGACTGGACCGTGCTCATGCGCTTCTGGAGTCCGCGCCGGTCGCGTCTGCCGAGGACACGCCACTGGTCCTCGTAGAGCGACTCATCCTGCAGGCCTGGCTCGCAGACGCGGAAGGCCATGTCGGCATCGCCGAGAGCCACCTCCTCGCCGCGGTGACCCACGCTGAGCAGCACGACCTCGTCAGCGTGTTCCTGCGCGCCGGGCCAGCCGTGATCGCTCGGCTTCAGGAGCTGCCCGGACCCAGATCGGGCTTCCTCGAGCGCATCCTCGACCGTGCCCGGGCCGCGCTGGGTGCGCTGCCCACCGCTGCCCTGCCCGAGCCCCTCACCCAGCGCGAGCTCGAGATCCTCTCCCACCTGCCCAGCCGGGCGACCAACGTCGAGCTCGCCGAGCGCTTCTATGTCTCGGTCAATACGGTCAAGACGCACATCGTCCACATCTACCGAAAGCTCGACGCACCGAACCGGAGCGAGGCGATCCGACGCGCTCGGGAACTCGGACTGCTCCCGTAGCGGCGAGCGCACATCATCCCAACAGGATGATGCCGGCCATTGCGCGCGAGCGCTAGCTTCGGGCTGACGCACCTGCGAGCCTCGACGGTCACGAAAGGTCAAGCCAAAATGAGCAGAGTTGAAGTGACGGGGTGGGTCGGCTGGGCCCGATTCGCCGCCGTGATGCTTATCGTCAACGGGATCTTCGGCATCTTCCAGGGATTCGTCGCGCTTCTGGCGCCCGACCCGTATTTCGTGGTCGCCAGAGGCAGCCTGTTCTTGTTCGATGTGAGCGGCTGGGGGTGGTGGACGCTCATCATCGGTGCACTGCTGATCCTCATCGGAATCGCGTTGCTCCTGGGCGCGACCTGGGCGCGAGTGGTCGCGATCATCCTGGTCATCATCGGCGCGGTCGGGCAGTTGCTGCTCCTTCCGGCACAGCCGTGGTGGTCGTCGATCACGATCGGCGTCGACATCCTGATCATCTACGCGCTCACCGTCCACGGACGCGAGCTGCGCGCCGACGTCTGAGGCCGGCCGGCCGCCGCTATTCGTCCCTGACGGGAACACGCACGTCGGCGCCGCCCTCACGGGTGAGCCGCGTGCCTATCCTGACCATGGTCGGCGCGGGCACGAACCCGCCCGCGAACAGGGCCTCGCCCTGACGGAAGCCGGGCGAGCGCGCGAGCATGGCAGCCGGCACGAACCCGAAGATCGTCGCCAACTCGTCGAGGTCGAGCGGCGAGGTCATCTTCATCAGTGCGATGTTGTCGCACTGCGAGATGATGCTCGAATGGATGCGCGACGGCCGCTGCGTCGAGAGCAGCAGCCACAGCCCGAACTTGCGCCCCTCCGCCGCGATCTGCACGATCCTCTCGCGCACCGCCACGTGCAGCGGGCTGTTCTGCTCGGGCGCGCACAGGTTGTGCGCTTCGTCGATCACGATCAGGATGGGCCGCCGCTGCTCCCGCTTGGCCCACAGATCGTCGAGCACGGCCATCGCGACGACGAGGGACTCATCCGGGTCGGCGAATCCTCCGAGGTCGAGAACGGTGGCATCCGGTCGCGTGTCGACGATGTCGGTGACCGCGCGAAGCTCTCCGGCCCACACCCGCCAATCGGTGACCCTCAGGTTCTCGATGCGAGCAGCCAGCGCTTGTGCGGCCGGTGTCCCGCGCTCGAGGAGCCGCGGCACGATCGCCTCCGGCCCGAGCGTGCCCAACGTCTCCTCCAGATGGACGAGCTCGTTGAACTCGGCTCGATCATCGAGCGCGTCGAGATGCAGCACCGCCCCTTTGGCGGCCATGGGCAGATCGACGAACCGAACCCGCAGCGAGTCGGGGTCGGGCGACGACGGTCGCAGGATGCGGATGTCGCGGTTCGCGATCGCGCCGGCCGCATCCGACTCGCCGGCGCCCGCAGCGATCTCCCGCAGCCGTACGAAGTCGGCGTTCGGGTCGAAGATCACCATCGGCAGTGCGGTATGGATGAGCAACTGCTCGAGCACGACGCCGAGTGCATACGTCTTGCCCGACCCGCTTTGCCCGACCCAGAACGTGTGCCTGTTGAAGCGGTGCGGAAGCAGCCGTGCGGGGATCTCGGCGGAGGCGAGGTACGAGCCGATCTCGAGAGTCGCACCGGAGCTCTCGTGGATGGCCTCCACTGTCGCCCCGTCCGCATCCGTCATCGCCGCGACCGCGAACGCGTATGAGTGGCGGCTGTCGAATCCCGCCTCGTCGGAGACGACACCGAGGATCCGCCCTGACCCGCGCAATGCGCCTTCGAACGAGAAGTCGACCTCATCCACCTGTCCGACCTGCACGACACCGCCCGGTCCGTGGAGCAGGACGATCTCGCCGGGCTCCGTCGATTCCGCCAACCCGGCGAACTGGAAAAGCCGTCCGTCGAGTGATGCCGCGGTGAGACCCTCGCTCGAAATGCCGTCGATGTCCGTCAAGGTCCGCCCCTCTCGCCGCAGCACGTGGCCGACAGCCGCAGATGGCCATCAGCGCCAGAGTAACGCCGTGCACCTCGGTGAGGGATCACCCTTTCCGAATGATGCGTCGCATCCGGTTTCCGACTGCAATTAGCGTCATGACCGACCGGACCACCCGCACGTGAGCGCGGACCTCACCACTCTCATCGGCGCCATCCTCCTGCTCGCCGACCTCGCGATCCGGATCACCGCCCTCATCATCGTGCCCCGGGAGCGAAAGCCGACAGCCGCGATGGCCTGGCTCCTGGCGATCTTCCTGATCCCCTTCGTCGGCATCATCCTCTTCCTGCTGATCGGCAACTCCACCCTCCCGAAAGCCCGCCGCGAGAAGCAGCGCGTCATCGACCGGATGATCGCCGAGCGCACCCGGGAGCTCCCGCCTCTTCCCGAGGCGGCCGCGTGGCCGGACTGGTTCTCCGCGCTCGTCAGGCAGAACCAAACACTCGGAGCGCTTCCGGCCTTGGGCGGCAACTCCGCGACGCTCATCGGCGACTACCAGGCGTCGATCGACGCGATGACCGCGGCGATCGACACGGCCAGGCGATTCGTGCACGTCGAGTTCTACATCGTGTCGTTCGACGCCACCACGAGCGGCTTCTTCGCCTCGCTCGAACGCGCGGTCCAGCGCGGAGTGCGCGTGCGGCTCCTCGCGGATTTCGTGGCATCGCGGCGGGTCGCCGACCACGACGCGACCTTCGCGGAACTCGACCGCATCGGGGTCACGTGGAGTTACATGCTGCCGGTGCATCCGCTCAAGGGCCAGTATCAGCGACCCGACCTGCGCAATCACCGCAAGCTCGTCGTCGTGGACGGCCTGGTCGGCTTCATGGGCTCGCAGAACCTCATCGACCGGAGCTACAACTCGCCCAAGAACCTGAAGCGGGGGCTGCAGTGGCAGGAGCTCATGGCCCGCACCACCGGGCCGGTCGTGACGGCGATCAACACGGTCTTCCTGTCCGACTGGTACATCGAGACCGACGAGATGCTCGAGAACGAGGAGAATCTGCGCGCCGGCGCTGTGCCCGCCGATGCGTCACCGGATGCCCTGGTCTGCCAGGTCGTGCCGAGCGGTCCGGGCTACGACGGCGAGAACAACCTGCGCCTCTTCCTCACCCTGGTCACCTCGGCGCAGCGGAAGGTGATCATCACGAGCCCCTACTTCGTGCCGGATGAGGCGATGATGTACGCGATCACCTCGGCGTGCCAGCGCGGACTCGACGTGCAGCTGTTCGTCTCCGAGATCGGAGACCAGGGGTCGGTCTGGCACGCCCAGCGGTCGTACTACGGCGACCTGCTGCGTGCCGGCGTGGAGATCTGGCTCTACCCGGCCCCGTACATCCTGCACTCGAAGCACCTGTCGATCGACGAGGATGTCGCCGTCATCGGATCGAGCAACATGGACATCCGGTCCTTCGCGCTGAACGCCGAGGGATCGCTGCTCGTGCGAGGTGCCTCGTTCGTCGCGCAGATGCGCGCGGTGGAACAGGGCTATCGCGACGCGGGGCGTCAGCTCACCCTCGCCGAGTGGGACAAGGAGCCGGCCTCCGCCACGTTCCTCGACGGTGTGGCGCGGCTCACCTCAGCCCTGCAATAGCTCCGCCACTCACCCGAACGTGAAGCAATAGGCCTCGACACCGGCGTCGAGAAACTCGATCTCGAACAATCGGTCGGCGATCGGCTCCGACTGGCGGAGCAGCTGATAGGTGTTCTGGTCCGTGACGATTCCTCGGCCGTCGGACTCGACATCGCTCCCGTGGGCATCGCCGACCGGCTGGCCATCGAGGGAGACCCGAAACGGAATGGAGACCGCCGCGTCGGCGCCGCCCATGACGAGGTTGACGTCGCGGGCGTGGAACCGGAAAGCGATCCGCCCGCCGGGCTCGTTCAGCACTGCGGCGTGCCGGGCGACTGTCCAGGTACCCGAGAGATCCCACGCGTTGAGAGGCAACCGGGGTTCTGCGGCATAGACGTGCGGTCGGTCGAACTCCGCGGTTCCTTCCGACGCGAATCCGCTGCTCTGCTCGTACCCGAGATACGTCTCCGGGGACCGCAAAGTCTGCCAGTCGGCGGCGACTTCGAGTCCGTGCGGCTCGACCGTCACCAGCTCCAGATCGAGGTCGCGCTCCCCGGCGTCGACGAGAAGCTGCTGGATCACCATCTCGGTCTGGGCGTACTCTCCCTCGCCGAAGTGGTGGTGCCTGATCCGCCCCTCGGCGTCTGCGATGTAGATCGCCGGCCAGTAGTGGTTCGCGAAGTCGTCCCACACCCCGTAATCGTTGTCGACAGCAACCGGGTACTCGACGCCGAGCTTCAGCGACTCTGCGATCACGTTGTCGAGGGTGTGCTCGAAGCCGAACTCCGGTGTGTGCACGCCGACCACGGTGAGGCCGGCCGATTCGTACTTCTCCGACCAGGCCCGCACATACGGGAGTGTCCGCAGCCAGTTGACGCAGGTGTAGGTCCAGAAGTCGACGAGGACGACACGACCCCGAAGCGCCTCGCGCGTCAGCGGCTCGGAGTTGAGCCACCCGGTCGCCCGGTCGAACGAGGCGAGGCGCCCCTCGTCCGGGAGCACGCGGTCGTCGCCCGCCAGCCGGTGGGCGATCGAACGGAAGAGGCCCGTGGGGGCGCTCGCATCGGAGGCCGTCATCGCAGGGTCCTGAAGGCGGCGCGCAACTCGGAGACGAACAGGCCCGGCTCCTGCCAGGCCGCGAAGTGGTTGCCCTCGCCGACTTCGTTGAAGTAGATGAGGTTGGGGTAGGCCTTCTCGGTCCAGCTCCGCGGCGCCTGATAGAGCTCGTTCGGGAAGACCGTCACGGCGGCGGGGACGGTGACGCCCTTGGTGTCGAAGAATCCGAGGGTGTTCTCCCAGTACAGGCGACCCGACGAGACGCCGGTGTTCGTCACCCAGGTCATGGTGATGTTGTCGAGGACCTCGTCGCGGGTGAGGTTGCCGACGGGCCGTCCGGCAAAGGCCTCTGCGATATCCGCGTAGCTGCGGGCATCGTGGTCGAGCATCCAGGAGGCGAGGGCGATGGGCGAATCGGCGAGCCCGTACAGCGTCTGCGGGCGCAAGCCCATCTCGAGCGCGTAGCCGATGCCTTTCGTGAAGAGGAAGGCGAGCTGGTCGTACGCGCGTTGCTCCTCGGCCGAGAGACCGGTCGGCGCCGGGTAGCCGGTCCCGAACACATTGGATGTGAGTGTCTTCGAGACGTCCGGGGCGACCGTGCCCGGCATGTTCGAGTGGATGCCGAGCAATTCCGGCGGCGCCTTGGAGCCGATGACATCGGTGATCTGGGCACCCCAGTCGCCGCCCTGGGCGACGTAGCGGGAGTAACCCAGACGCTTCATGAGGGCGATCCAGGCGTCCGCGATGTGGATGGGGTCCCAGCCGGTCTCCGACGGTTTTCCCGAATATGCGTATCCGGGCATGGACGGAATCACTACGTCGAACGCGTCCGCCGCGTCGCCTCCGTGCGCCGTCGGGTCGGTGAGCGGGCCGATGACGTTCAGCATCTCGATGACCGACCCCGGCCACCCGTGCGTGATGATCATCGGCAGCGCGTTCTCGTGCGGCGATCTGACGTGGATGAAGTGGATGTCGAGCCCGTCGAGCTCGGTGAGGAACTGCGGGACCGCATTCAGCTTGGTCTCGAACCTCCGGAAGTCGTATTCGGCGCCCCAATACCGCGCCAACTCCACCATCGTGCCCAGCTGAACCCCCTGTGATTGGTCATCGACGGTCTCCCTCTCAGGCCATCGCGTCGCCTGGATTCGTCGGCGGAGTTCGTCGATCTCTCCCTGCGGCACGTCGACCCGGAACGGACGGATGCTCGAATCCGACATCACAACCTCCTGTTTGTTCGTGAGTGGTCCTGCTCGCCGGTCAGAAGCCGTCGACGTCGACGATCGCCTGGACGAACGCTTCCGGAGCTTCCTGCGGAAGGTTGTGTCCGACTCCGCCTTCGACGGTGCGGTGCTCGTAGGCGCCGGAGAATTTCTTGGCGTAGGCGGTGGGTTCCGGATGCGGTGCGCCATTGGCATCGCCCTCGAGCGTGATCGTCGGCACGCCGATGACCGGACCCTCGGCGAGCCGTCTCTCCAGATCGTCGTATTCGGGTTCGCCCTCGGCCAGCCCGAGCCGCCAGCGATAGTTGTGGATCACGACGGCGACGTGATCCGGGTTGTCCAGAGCAGCGGCGGTGCGCTCGAAGGTGGCATCGTCGAACGTCCACGTCGGCGATGCGATCTGCCAGATGAGCTTCGCGAAATCGTGTCGGTACTGCTCGTAGCCGGCGCGACCGCGCTCGGTCGCGAAGTAGTACTGGTACCACCATTGGAGCTCGGCGGCGGGTGGCAGCGGGTGACGGCCGGCCTCCTGGCTGCCGATCAGGTAGCCGCTCACCGAGACGAGCCCGCGGCAGCGCTCCGGCCAGAGCGCTGCGACGATGTCGGCCGTGCGCGCCCCCCAGTCGAAGCCGGCGACGACCGCCTGATCGAGGTGGAGGGCATCCATCAGCGAGACGGCGTCGACGGCGACCACCGACTGCTGTCCGTTCCGAACCGTGTCGTCAGCGAGGAAGCGCGTCGTCCCGAAGCCGCGCAGGTACGGGACGATCGTCCGGTAGCCCCGCTCCGCGAGCATCCGGGAGACGTCGGCGTAGCTGTGGATGTCGTACGGCCAGCCGTGAAGGAGTAGCACAGCCGGTCCGGCGGCCGGTCCCGATTCGGCGTAGCCGACATCCAGGAGGCCAGCGCGGACCTGTTTCAGCGTGCCGAACGGCGAACTGGGGTGAGTCGTTGCGGCCATCGGTGGCGTTCCCTGTTGCGAAGGGTGTCGGCTGAAGGGAGGGGTGCTGTGTGCCGGAGAGAGGCGAAGCCCGTGACCGGTCGGCGTTCGTGCGAAACTTTACGCCCGCGTCGCGGAAGGAGACAAGTCCTCGGGCGCGATGGTGACCCACGGCCTCGGGGGCGGCGTCGGGAACCGAGTCAGGTGGCTCTAGCTGGATGCTGCTGCTGCGTGGTGTGATCGACCCAGCGCGAACGCGCCCAACCACGACGAAGGAGACGGCGATGACTTCCAGCAACGAAACCGGCGGTGCCGGCGACACCACTCCGCACCACGAGACGCCGACGTTCGGCAATCCCGACCTCCCCCCGGAGGGCTTGGTGAATGCGGCCGGCGATGCAGCGAGCACCACGATGACCGGTCCGCAGAACCCAGCACTGGAGGCTCTGTTCCCGAATCAGATGAACGCACCGGCGACCGACATCAGCACGCAGCCGTTCTTCTGGTCGTCGTTCAACATCTCGCCGCGTCGGGTGCAGCGTGGAGGCTGGGCGCGCGAGCTGACGCAGTCCGACTTCGCGATCTCCGACGAGATCGCGGGCGTCAACATGTACCTCGAGGCCGGAGGCATCCGGGAGCTCCACTGGCACCAGACCGCGGAGTGGTCGCTGATGACACGGGGCGGGTGCCGGGTGACCACGCTGAGCCGTGAGGGGCTGCCGAGCGTCGAGGACGTTTTCGAGGGCGACCTGTGGTTCTTTCCCGCAGGTCTGCCGCACTCGCTGCAGGGACTCGGCCCGGATGGCGCCGAGTTCGTGCTCGCGTTCGACGACGGCGGTCAGTCGGAGAGCAACACGCTGCTGCTGACGGACTGGTTCACACACACGCCCCCGGATGTGCTGGCCAAGAACTTCGGCGTCGCCCAGGAGGCCTTCTCCGACATCCCGCTGCACAACCTCTGGATCTTCCCCGGCGACGTGCCGGGCGACCTCGAGGCGGACCAGCTCTCCGCCGGCGTTCAGTGGGGCGGCACCGAACCGGTGATCTTCCGGCTCTCCCAGTCCAAGCCGGTCCACGAGAACAGCGGCGGGAGCATCCGGATCGCCGACAGCACCAATTTCCCCGCGGCGAAGACCGTTGCTGCCGCCCTCAACATCGTCGAACCGGGCGCAATGCGCGAACTGCACTGGCATCCGAACGCCGACGAATGGCAGTACTACCTCAAAGGGTCGGCGCGCATGACCGTCTTCAACACCGGACCGCACGCGAACACGACCGACTTCCACGCCGGCGACGTCGGACTGGTGCGCCGCAACCTCGGGCACTACGTCGAGAACACCGGGGACGAGCAGCTCATCTACATCGAGACGTTCCGCAGCGACCACTACGAAGAGGTCTCCCTCGCGAACTGGCTCGCCCACCTCCCCCCGAAGCTCGTCAGTGCCCACCTGAACATCCCGGAGGAGGTGCTCGCCACGTTCCCACGGGAGACCCAGGGCATCACCCCGAT
This sequence comes from Leifsonia sp. NPDC058230, assembly GCF_042882245.1. Lineage (NCBI taxonomy): Bacteria > Bacillati > Actinomycetota > Actinomycetes > Micrococcales > Microbacteriaceae > Leifsonia > Leifsonia sp. NPDC058230. The sequence goes on from NZ_JBHVWM010000002.1 coordinate 570,377, forward strand.
CCGGTGAGCGACGAGCTCGTCGGCCTCAGAAGTCGGTACCCGTGCTGAGTTCTGCCCACCTGTCCGCGTCTGCGAGCTGCTGGGTGAGCGCATCCCGGAAGCCGTTGAGCGCGTCCGATCCCAGTGTCACCAGCTGCGGGGGGTCGGCGGACTCGACCAGAACGATGATCGCTTTCGCCGCTTTGCGCGGATCTCCGGGCTGGGTGCCGTCGACCGTGTCGTTCTCGATCCGCCTCTTTCCGGCCGTCTCCGCGTAGTCGCCGATCGCCGCGGCCGACTGCGTCAGGGAACGACCGGCGAAATCGGTGCGGAAACCACCGGGCTCGATGGCGATGACCGCGATACCGAGAGGCGCGACCTCCTTTCGCAGGGAGCCGGAGATCCCCTCCAGTGCGGACTTCGTCGCCGCGTAGAAGCCGGAGCCCGCGGGCATCCATCTCGCTGCGATCGACGAGATGTTCACGATGACCCCGCTGCGCCGGGCGCGCATGCCCGGCAGCACTCGCTGCATCAACGAGACCGGGCCGAACACATTGGTGTCGAAGAGTCGCTCGACATCGCCCAGGTCGGCCTCTTCGACCGCCGACCTGAAGCCGTAGCCTGCATTGTTGACGAGCACGTCGACACCACCGAAACGATCGTTCGCCGCCTGGACTGCATCGGCGATGGCCCGCTCATCCGTGACATCCAGTGCGATTCCGATCGCCGTCTCCGGGAACCGCGCGACCAAGGCCGAGATCGACTCCGCATCGCGCGCGGTCACCACGACGCTGTGACCCTGGGTCAACGCCTCCTCGGCCAGCGCACGGCCGAGACCCGTCGAACATCCTGTAATCAGCCATCTGCTCATAGCGGCACCTTTCTCACATCACGCCACGTCATGTCACGTCCACGGGAAACGCTACGCGTCGGGATGCGGAGGAGACAGGCGCGAATCACTCCGTTCGGGTGATGCGGCCGCGTTCGCGCGCGCCGTAGCTTCATCCCAACGCGGATGTGATGGACACTCTGCGAAGGAACGGAGCTGTCATGACCATCTGGGACTTTTTCGTCTGGTTCTTCTGGTTCTACATCGTGATCGCCTGCATCTCGATCTTCATCCGGGTCATCATCGACGTGTTCCGCGACCCGGAGCTCAACGGCTGGATGAAGGCCCTGTGGGTCCTCTTCCTCGTGTTCCTCCCCTTCCTCGCAGCATTCATCTACCTGATCGCACGCGGGAACAGCATGGCCCAGCGAAGCGCCATGGGATCGCGACGGGCCGAGGCCGAGAACGCGGACTACATCCGCTCGGTCGCCGGTTCGGGGAACTCCGCCGCCAACGAGATCGAGTCGGGCAAGAAGCTGCTCGACAGCGGCGCGATCACTCCCGCCGAGTTCGACGCCCTCAAGGCCAAAGCGTTGCAGGGCACCGCCTAGAGGAAGTGGGTTCGGCGGTGTGCACCGAAACCGGCTTCACCGTGAGACCAGGTGGTAGCGGATGAGTGCGCCGCACGACGCGCCCCAGACCGTGGCGTTCAACGGGAGGCTCGCCCTCCTGCTGGCGATGGCGATGTTCGTGCTCGTGGTCGACACCTCGATCATGAACGTCTCCATCTCCGCTGTGGTGAAGGACATCGACGCGGCCGTCAGCGACGTGCAGTCGGCGATCGCTCTCGAGGCTCTGGTCTCGGCAGCGTTCATTCTCATCGGCAGCAAAGTCGGCGACCTCATCGGGCGCAAGCGCGCGTACGTGTTCGGACTGATCGGCTACGCCATCGGCGCCATCGCCATGACGCTGGCCCAGTCCATCGTGCCGATCATCATCTTCTGGGCGGTGATCGGGGGGCTCGGCGCTTCGCTTCTCCTTCCCGCCATGCAGTCCCTGATCCACGGGAACTTCGAGGGGGCGTACCGGCAGCGGGTCTACGCGCTCGTCGGCGCGTCTGCGGCGATCGCCGCCGCGGTCGGGCCCCTGGTCGGCGGCGTCATCACGACGTTCCTCTCGTGGCGCGTCGCCTTTCTGCTCGAGGCGGTGATCATCGCCATCGTCCTCTCGGGCATCCGGCTCGTTCACGACGTCCCGTACACCGGGGACCGGCACGTCGACGTCGTGGGGTCGATCCTGTCCGTCGTGGGAATGGGCGGAATCGTCCTCGGCATCCTCGTCTGGCAGGAGGGCGGTGAATGGGTCGGCCTGCTCCTGATCGTCGGTGCTCTCGCACTCGTCGGGCTCGCCTTCTGGCTCATCCGTCGAAAGCGGCACAAGAAGGCGACGCTGCTGGATCCCGAGCTCTTCCGGCTGAAGACGTTCCGATTCGGGGTCTCGCAGCAGATGCTCCAGCAGATCACACTCGGCGGCACCATGATCGTGCTGCCGCTGTACCTCCAGATGGTGCTCGAATACAACGCCCTCCTGGCCGGACTGTCGATCGCTCCCCTCTCGCTCACGATGTTCGGAGTCGCGCTGCTCGCCGGCAAACGCGTCGGCAGACGCCGCCCGGCCGTGCTGATCCTCTGGGGATTCGCCCTCCTCACCGTGGGACTGGTGATCCTCATCCCGATCGTGCCGCGCGCGGACTCCGGCTGGTGGCTCTTCGTCCCCCTGGTCATCTCCGGATGCGGACTGGGTCTGCTGGTGTCCCAGCTGAACAACTACACGCTGTCCCCGATCTCAGACGAACGCGTCAGCGAGGCCGCCGGTGTGAACTCCGCCGCGGGTTCGTTCGGGCTGTCGTTCGGGCTCGCCTTCGCCGGCGCCATCATGCTCGCCGCGCTCGCGCCCATCTTCACCAGCATGGCGAACTCGAGCACTGTGCTCCCGGCCGCCGAGCAGCAGCAGGTCGCACAGGCCCTCGACGAGGACGCTCAGATCTTGAGCAACACCCAACTCGACCAGCAACTCGAAGGCCAACCCCAGAAGATCCAGGACGAGATCATCCGCATCAATACGGATGCACGCCCCATCGCCCTGCAGATCGCGCTTCTGATCCCCATCCTCGCGGGCCTCGTCGGCCTGGTCCTGTCCATCCGGATGCTGCGCATCCCCGATCCGAAACCCGCGGGCGAAGGAGCAGGAACCGTCCTGGGGTAGGGATCGTTCCGCCGTGTGAGAGGAAGAGGTTTCACCATGAGCCAGTCCGTTCCGATCTCGCGGCTTCTTCGCCACCCCGTTGCGAACTCGGAGTCGCTCGAATCGTCTGCCCTCCTCATCGGCGCCGGCGTCTTCGTCGTGGCAGGGATCGTGGGCACGCTCGTCTTCTGGAACCAGTCCGCTCCGATCGCCGGGCCGGGCTCGGTCGGACAGTTCGTGGCCATCGGCGGAGGAATCGTGGCCGTTGTCGTGCTCGTCGCGGCGAGGATCCTGGTCACCGCATCCTCGACCTCGCCGCCGAACCCTCTCGACGCGACCGGCGTCAGGATGCACTGGTTCGACATCGCCGCGCTCGCCCTCGCATACGGCGTCATCGCCCTGCTGGGCTGGACGGCGATCGCCGATGTGGTGAGCAAGAGCTTCATCGGCGCTGTCGTGTACACGTTCTCGGCGTCCATCCTCGGCGGCGTCGCGATCGCTTTGACCGCCTACGCGGTCTTCTTGTCGGCGGTCTCGCTCACACCGATCATGCTGTCCTACATCCTGGCTGCGTTCCTCGCGGTCGGCACGTTCGCGAGCATGCTGAGCGCCTCCGATCCGCTCTGGTGGAAGGAGAACCTGAGCACGCTGGGCATCTCCGACGACTTCTCGGCGCGCGCGTTCAACATCACGCTCATCATCGCCGGTGTCATCGTGACGACGATCGCCCACTACGCCACCGCCACGATTCCGGCGAGCACTCCCAAAGAGATCCGCGGGCGCACGCTGGTGCGAACCGCCCTGATCGTCATGGGCATCCTGCTCGCCTGCGTGGGGCTCTTTCCCCTCGACGAGAATTTCGGCCTGCACAATGTGTCGGCGAGCGGGATGGCCGCCATCTTCGTCGCGATGGTGATCGGATTGCGCGGGCTCGTCCCGGCGATGCCCCGGGTCTTCATCCTGCTCGGCTACGTCTTCGTCGGTGTCATCGTCGTGCTGGCCGTGTTCTACATCACGGGCTACTACACCCTCACTGCGGTCGAACTGGTGGCGTTCCTCCTCATCTTCAGCTGGCTCATCGTCTTCCTCCGCAATACCGACGCCATGCGGGGTGGGAACGCCGCCTGACGGCGTTAGCCCCGGAGGCCGACGATGATGGTGGGGTGCCCCGTCTGCTCCTCGAGCTTCTGCCGCTCGCCCTGACCGTCGCCTTCACCCTGCTGCCCATCATCGGCACGCTCATCGTGCTTCTCAGCTCGGGACGCGCATCCCGCGGCTGGCTGATCACGGCCGGATACGCCATGGGACTCGCGCTCACCGCGACGGCGGCGACCATCGGCCTGGTTCGCGCGGATCTCCCCGCGCTCACGGGCGCCGGCTACGTCGAGTTGGCCGCCGGCGCCGCGCTCGTTGTCGTCGGGGTGGTCCGCTACCTGCGGCGGAGGGCGAGCCCGACCCATCCCGCGAACCAGTCGGCCCTGGCTCGCCGCCTGGAACACCTCTCGGGCGGAGGCGCGGCCGCGTTCGGATTCCAGTTCGCGTTCCATCCCGAGAATCTCGTTCTCGTCGCCGCTGCGAGCACACGGATCGTGGCGGCGGAGCTCACCCCGGCGGAAACGGTCGTGGTGATCGCTCTGTTCTGCGCGGTGGCGGTCTCGACCGTCGCCGTCCCGACGTTGCTGTTCGCGACGGCGGGCACCCGGGTCCGTTCCCGGCTCGCGGCGACGCGCGACTGGCTCCTTCGCAATTCGTCGATCATCACGGTCGCGGTCCTCGTGCTGGTCGGCGTCGTCCTCATCGTGATCGGGGTGTATCAGCTGGCGCGCGACGCGGGCTGATCCGCCTCGGGAACAAACCGGCATCGATCACGGTTGACTGACGTGTCAATTACTTTTCGACATGTCAAGGTGAGGTCCACATGGTCAACGATCGGCTGACGGAGCACGAGCTCACGGTCTGGCGGTCCCTGCTCGACACCACGACCGAGCTGCGGAGGCTCCTGGCCGCGCAGCTCCAGGAAGTGGAGCTGTCGCCCGGGGACTACTCGGTGCTGCTCGCGCTGACGGAGGCGTCGGAGCGCACGCTCCGCTCCTCGGAGCTCGCCGACGCCATCGACTGGGAACGCAGCCGGCTCTCGCACCAGCTCGGGCGGATGGAACGCCGCGGCCTCGTGCGCCGCGACGAGTGCCCCGGCGACAACCGCGGAGCCCTCATCGTGCTGACCGACGACGGTGCCGGTGCGCTGCGTCGCGCCGCCGGTCCCCACCTCCGAGCGGTCAAGCACTACTTCGCCGATGCACTGAACACGGATCAGGTCGAGAACCTGGGCGACGTGCTCGGCAGCATCCGGACCCACCTCGACGAACTCACCACCACCACTTCTGGAGGAAACTCATGACCGGCATGGAGGTCGGCCGCCCACGCATCGCGATTCTCGGTGTGGGACACGTGGGGTCCGCGCTCGCGCGCACGATGCTCGACGCCAGCTACGAGGTCGCGGTCGCCGCATCCGGAGACCCGAAGAAGATCGAGCTGATCGCGTCGGTGCTCATGCCCGGTGCGCGTGCACACTGGGCGAAGGACGCCGTCGCCGACGCAGACATCGTCGTGCTCGCGATCCCGCTTCACCGGTTCTCGTCCTTGGACCACCGGATGTTCGACGGCAAGATCGTCATCGACACGATGAACTACTGGGCGCCGACGGATGGGGTGCAAGCGCTCTTCGAGGACACTCCCCTCAGCAGCAGCGAGGTCGTGCAGGGCGCACTCGCCGGCGCGACCGTCGTCAAGACCTTCAACCACATCGGGTACCACGAGATGGAGGAGGAGCGTCGCCCGGCCGGCTCCCCCGACCGGCGTGCGCTCGGTGTCGCGTCGGACGACCCGCAGGTCGCCGCGCTGGTCGGAGAACTGGTCGACGCGATCGGATACGAGCCCATCGTGCTCGACGGTCTGGCCGAGGGCAACGCCTTCGAGCCGGGCGGCCCGGTGTTCGGTGCGCGGCTGACCGCGCCCGAGTTCGAGCGCGCCGTGACGGTGGACGCCGTCGCCTGACCCAGGAAGAACCACAAATGAACACCGCAGCAGACCTCACGCCGGCCGAACGGCCGTTCCCTCTGACCTTCGGACTCGACACCTTCGGTGACGTGACCGCGGACGCCGGCGGGCGACCGATCTCGCACGCTCAGACCATCCGCAACCTCGTTGAGCACGGCGTCGCTGCCGAGAGGGCCGGCATCGACTCGTTCAACATCGGCGAACACCACACGCCAGACATGCCGTTGTCGGCCGCCGACCTCGTGCTGGCGGCGATCGCAGCGCGCACCGAACGCATCCGGCTCGGCTCGGCCGTCACCGTGCTGAGCTCCGACGACCCGGTGCGGGTGTTCCAGCGCTACTCCACCCTGAACGCGATCTCCGACGGCCGCGCAGAGGTCATCCTGGGCCGCGGCTCGAGCATCGACTCGTTCCCGCTGTTCGGTTTCGACCTCGCCGACTATGAGGACCTCTTCGAGGAGAAGACCAACCTGTTCGCCCAGCTCCTCGAGGGTGGACCAGTCACCTGGGAGGGTCGCACCAGAAGCGCCCTGCACTCGCAGGACGTGGTGCCCCACCTCGACGCGGACCTGCACACGTGGATCGGCGTGGGCGGGAGCCCCGAGTCGGTCATCCGCGCCGCCCGCTACGGCTTCTCCCTCATGCTCGCGATCATCGGCGGACCCGTGGCCCGGTTCGCGCCGTACTCCGACCTCTTCCATCAGGCGCTCGAACAGTTCGGCCACACGCCGAAGCCGATCGGGCTGCACTCGCCGGGACACGTGGCCGCGACCGACGAGCAGGCGCGTGATGAGTTCTGGCCGCGCTACCTCGAAATCATCCGCAACGTGAGCAAGACCCGTGGCTTCGCGGTTCCGACCGAGGCGTCGTTCCTTCGCGAGATCTCCCCGGAGGGCGCCCTCTACGTCGGCTCCCCCGAAACGGTCGCGGCCAAGATCGCGGCGAACATGACGACGGTGGGAGCCAACCGCTTCGACCTGAAGTACGCGATGGGCGGGCTGGCCGACGACGCACTGCTGACCAACATCCACCTCTACGGAAAAGAGGTCGTTCCGCGGGTGCGCGAGCTGCTGGGGTGACACTCTGAGCCTCGCGGACGCACGGACATCAGAAGCCCACGCAGTTCTCATACGGCATGTCGGTTGCACCTGATTGCATCTTCGTATGACCGACACAACCGAAACATCCGAGCCAAGGCCGGCCGCCGCCCAACGGACTCGGTCGTTGGTTCTCAACCGCCACGACCGTGACGCGGTTCAACGCAGCGCGATCGCACATTTGTACAACGACCTCCAGGACATGGACCGGAGAATCGCGACGTTCTTGGCGGCTGCCCCAACCGTTCAGCGTCAGGTGCTCCGCGAACTCGAATACCGGAATGAGATCCGTCAGCCCGGGAACAGTTCTCCGGCGTTGACCGGGCTCATCACTGCGGTCGGGACAATCGTCACGCTCGTTGTCGGCTTCTACCTGGCAATCTTCAACGGATGGTTTGGCATGCTCACTGTCTTGACCGACCCGACAACAGGGAAGATTCATGGCGTCACTGAGGCGCAATCGAACAGCTTCATCGGAAGCGTGTTACCCAATGCCCTACTTTTCTGCGGCCTTCTCATCGGGATCGGATATCTCGCGGTACGGTTCGCCCGCTCACGAGACCGAGCTCGTGCCACAAGTCAGGTCTGGCATCGGGCCTTCGAAGATGCAACGACTCGGCACTAGTTCCCGGGTCAGCGACCTCCGCGCTTCGACCGCCCCGCGACCTCCGGTAGCAGCGCGCCCACCGACCGCCCCTTGAGCGCGCCCCACCAGACCCCGGCGCCGTACGCGAGATCGTCGAGTCGGCGAGCGAGCGCGAAGCGCAGCGGGTCGAGCTGCGGCCGCGTGCGGGCATACTCCACAACGGAATCGACCACGGCGGCAGCCACGACAGCCCTCCGGACCCTCCGCGAGACGAGGCTTCCGACCAGCGCCAGCGGCCACCAGTGCCGCAGGAGCAGCGCGCTCGCCTGAGTGAGCGACGCCGAGACACCCTGCGCCGTGAGCCCGGCCGCCACGCGGTACGGATGCTCACTCCGGCCGAGGCGAGCCGCGATCCGGACGGCCGCGAAGACCGAGATGAGAAGGGCCGCCGGCAGCGACCATCGTCGTTGCGCGAGCAGCGCCAGGAGCACCCCGGCGCTCCACGGTGCGAGCACGGCCGGCGCGATGTCCCGGCCGTGGCGCTGCGAGAGGGGATGCGCCGAGCTGCCGTAGAACGATTTGCGTCCCAGCCATGCCCCGAAGCGCGCCCGGTGGTCGTGATACACGGTGGCGGACGGTTCGTAGCGCACGCGCCAGCCCGCGTCCGCCAGACGCCAGACCAGGTCGACGTCTTCGCCCTCGCGCATCCCGGGGCTGAAACCGTCGCCGAGCGCGGACACGCGGGCGACGATGAACGTGCTCGGAACCCAGGAGACCGGGGAGCGCTGCCGCACGAGACCGGGGCGCTCGCCGAGGTCGAGCGACGAGCGGGCGTTCTCGTAGCGTCCGATCCAGTTGGTGTCCCTGCCCTGGAAGAGACCCCTCACGCGCGGAGCGGCGAGGGCGACCAGCGGGTCGCTGAAGTGGCGCAGCAGGGTGGCGAGCGCATCCGGGGCCACGACGACGTCGGAGTCGACGAACGCGACGAACGGAGTGCTGACCTCGCGCAGTCCGGCGTTCCGGGCACCGGCCGGCCCGACATTCGTCTCGAGCGGCAGATACGTCGCGTTGTGCGCAGCCGCGACCGCAGCGACGGCCGGGCGGTCGGGCGAGAGGTCGTCGACGACGATCACGGACGCGCCGGAGCCGAGGCTGTGCAGCAGCCGGTCGAGCATCTCCTCGCGTCCGAACACCGGCACGACGAAGGTGACGAGTGCCGGATCGAGCGGCGCGAGCTCGGCGAAGATCGGATCGGCCATACCGGCGTCGACCAGCCGGTCGGCGAGAGCTCGCGAGCGCGGGTCCCGCACGGTGATGGTGTCGCCGTCGAGCAGTGCGAGCGCCTCGTCAGTGAGGAAGAGAACGCGCGTCGGCGACCCTCCAACGAGCGCCCTCCCCCGGTCGCGTCGGCGCACCGAGCTGTTGAGCCGCACCGTGAAACCGTCCGGAAGGCGGCCGGATGCGGGAGCAGACGGGATCACGCGCGCCCCGCATCCGGGTCGATGAGGCACCCGGTGCTGTCGCGGGTGTCGTACCGGATGCGACGCACGGCCTCGTCGACCATCGCGCGGAGAACCTCGGCCCCGTCTCGCGCGTTCGCTGCCGTCGGATCGCCGAGCACGCCCGTCGGGGCCACGGAGCGCACACCATCCCGGGTGAGGTCGCCGAGCAGTTCGCCCAGGGGGCTGACGTTTCCCGCCTCCGCTTTGGCGAGATCGACCGAGCCCGGACGGAGAAGGGCCAGCACCGAGGTCTCGCCGTGGCCGGCGTGCGATCCCGCATCGTCGACGGTGCTCGCCGACGAGCACGGGATCCAGGCGAGCGCGTGACCCTGCCCGATCAGCGCCGGCACCACCTCGACGAGAGTCGGCACGTTGCCTCCGTGGCCCGTGACCAGAACGACACGGCCCGCCCAGGTGGCGATCGAGCGCACCGCCTCCGTGAGCACCAGAGCCAGCGCATCCCGGCCGATCGAGATCGTGCCAGGGAAGTCCTGGTGCTCGCCACTCGATCCGAACGGGAGGGTCGGCGCGACGATGCAGGGCAGCCTCTCCGCGATTCCTTCGGCGACCGCCGTCGCGATCACCGTGTCGGTGTCGAACGGCAGGTGGGGGCCGTGCTGCTCGGTCGATCCGAGCGGAAGCAGCACGGTCAGCCGCCCGTCGACCTCGGGCCAGGCCAGGTCGCTGAGTCGCGCGCTCATCCGTCTCCGCTCATTGCTCTTTCAGCAGGGTCGGGGCGCCGAGGGTGTGGAAGAAGCCGTCGGGGACGACCAGGTCTTCCCTGCTCAGCTCGTGCACCGAGGTGTGTGCCAACCCGAGCACCGCTGAATCGAGACCGCCGCGCATGATGTCGAGCACGTTCTCCACGCCCGCCTGCCCGTTCGCGGCCAGTCCCCACAGGTAGGCGCGGCCGATCATCACCGCGCGGGCTCCCAGTGCAAGGGCCTTCGCGACGTCGCTCCCGCGCCTGACACCACCGTCGAGGAGCACCTCGACCTGGCCTCCTACGGCTTCGACCACCGAGGGGAGCATCCGGATCGTCGCCGGCGTGCTGTCGAGGTTGTTGCCTCCGTGATTCGACACCGAGACGGCGCTCACTCCCGCATCCACCGCGCGCTTGGCATCGTCGACCCGGGTCACACCCTTGAGCATGAACGGCCCGCCCCAGGCCTCGCGCAGCCAGGCCACGTCCTCCCAGGTCGGAGGCGGGGTCTGCATCCACTCGTAGTACGCGCCGAAGAAGGTCGGCGCCTCGCCTCCCGGAGGGGCGAGATTGGGCGTGGTCAGGTCGGGGATGCCGCGCCGGGCGAAATCGAGCAGCCAGCGCGGGTGCGGGAGAACGTTCGGAGCGAACTTGACCATCGTCTTCAGGTCGATCTTGTCCGGGATGCTCGGGCTCCCCCAGTCCCTCCCGTTCGAGAACGACCAGTCGAGCGTCGCGATGAGGCCCTTGGCGCCGGCGGCCCGGGCGCGGTCCATCCGCTGCACCATCTGATCGCGCGTTCCAGTCCAGTACATCTGGAAGAACGTGTTGCCGTTCGCGGCGGTCACCTCCTCCACCGGCTTGCTCGCGAAGGAGCTGAGGCCCATGATCGTGCCGCGGTTCGTCGCCGCACGCGCCACCGCGACCTCTCCGTCGGGGTGGACGGCCTGCACGCCCGTCGGCGAGATGATCACCGGAAACGAGATCGGGATGCCCATGACCGTGGTCGAGAGATCCCGCGTCGCAGAATGCCCGGCCACGTGCGGCGCCAAGCCCAGCTGCGAGAAGGCCGCCATGTTGTCGTCGTACGTGATCCCCTTCTCCGAGCCCGCGAGCAGCGCGCCGTACACCGACGACGGAAGCCGCCTCTTCGCCCGGCGCTGCGCCTCGGCGACCGTCTCGAACCACCCGTTCCTGGCCATCGCTGACCTCCTTCTCTCGATTCTCGTCCCCGAGCGCTCATCCGGCCGTCAAGCGCGGAAGATCGCCCCGAGCGCGGGCGCGACATCGCGGTAGGTCCGCACCAGTTGCGCCATCCCATGTCCGACCCTGGCCAGCTCCCGGCCCAGTTCGATGTCCTTCTCCCCGCTCACGTCGATCAGCACGTCGAGTCGCGCGAGCCGCGCGGCGGCCTCCCGCGGGTCGGGGCCGGCGTTGTGCACGCAGTCCGAGAGCAGGATGACGCGCGCATCCCTCGCCGGAACCGTGGCGAGCTGCCGTGCGGCCAGTTCGAGGGGGAACGACACGTTGGTGAGCCCGCGCGCGGGAAGGCGCAGCAGAGTGTCCAGCAGCTCCATCGGTTTCACCGGACGGCCGAGCGGCAGCAGGAGGGCCGCATCCGACCAGAACGCGACCACCGCGAGGGCGTCGCGATGCAGTTCCGCGGCCAGTGCACCGACGGTCGCCGCCGCCGTCTGCACCCGTTCGCCCTTCATCGAGCCCGACACGTCGACCGCCAGCACCACCGACCTGGTCGTGCGGATGCGGTCGCGCACGACGATGTCCTCGTCATCCGGAACCGGGCGCTCGGCCAGCACCTCGATCGTCTTGTCGAGGTCGATCTCGTCGGACCCGCCCCGGTACGGGAGGCTCGCCAGCGTACCCGCGCCCCGCCGGGCGGTCGCGTCGTTGCGCGGCCGCGGGATCGACAGCCGCGCGGCGATCTGCTGCGCGCGAGCGCGCACCGCGGGGTCTGGTTCTTGGCTGTCGGCGGTTGCGAGCACGAGCTCGCCCTCCTCTGCGGTGAACCCCGGCACCACCGTGCCCGCCGGCAGCTTCACGGGCGCTCCGGTGCCGGGGCGGCCGGCGCGCAGCACCGTACCGCTGCCACCCCGTCCCGGTTCGAACACCGTCGGCTCCTCCTCCAACTGTTTCGGTCGCCGTCGCAGCGGCTCGCGCGCCGGACGCCCGCGGTCGGCGCTCTCGCGTCGCAGCGGGGAATCCGCCTCGACCTCTCTTCAGCCGGGAGCCGCTGCCGCGGGCTCGAGCACGAAATGGTCTTCCCAGATCTCGCGCAGCACCCTCTCGGGCGTGGTCTCCGCCGCCTCGTCGAGATGGATGCGCCCGGACAGCGACACGATCATCGCGTCGAACACCGCCTCGCGATAGCCCTCGTCGTCCGGGTCCCGGATGCCGCGCAGTCCGGCCAGCTGCTCGGCGACGAGAACGCAGTCGATGGCACCCCGAACGCTGCTGCCCTGACGCACCTCGGGATGCCGGCGCGTCGCACGCGTGACGGCGACCGCATCGTCCACGAGCCGGTCGCCGAGCGCACCCGACGCTCGGGTGCGGAGCGCGACGATGGCGCGCTCCGCCTGCTCGTCCTGGTAGCCGATCGACAGCCGGTTGAGCCGGTCGTGAACGCTGGTCGAGAGCCTGGTCGTGCCGACATTGTCGTACGGGTTCATCGACGCGATCACCCGGAACGTCGGCGCCGCAGCGATCGTTCCGACTCGTGGCACGGCGATCGAACGGTCGGCCATGGCGGTCAGCAGCGTGTTGAGCGTGTCCTCGGGGGCACGGTTGAACTCCTCGATGTAGAGGAATCCGCCGGCCTCCATCGCCTCGACCAACGGGCCGGCCACGAAGTTGTCGGCGCTGTAGTCCTCGCGGAGAACGCGCGCCGGGTTGTGGTGCCCGACGATCTTGGCGGGGGTCAGGTCGGCGTTTCCCTCGACGAAGAGCAGGGGGATCCCCCACTCCTCGGTGATCGCCTTGAGCATCGTCGTCTTGCTGGTTCCCGGCGGCCCCTCCAGGATGATGTCCCGTCCGGCCGCGACCGCCGCGAGCGTGAGCTCGAGCTCACGCTCGCGGCCGACGATGTGCGACGCGATGCGCTCGCGTGCGCCGGCGAGACCGTCGTCAGTCGGCATCCGGTCGCCCTACTTGATCAGCGATCCGGCGTCCACCGGCAGCGTGACACCGGTGACGTAGCGGGACTCGTCCGAGGCGAGCCAGAGCACGGCGTTGGAGATGTCGACGGGCTCCACCCACGGGATCGGGAGCGCGTTGAGCGTCTGGAACCGTGCGCCGAGCACTTCCTTGGTCCGCTCGGCGACCGGGAGGTCGGAGGCGAACAGCTCGTACGCGGCCGCGTTCTGGATCATGTCCGTGTTGACCGAGGTCGGATGCACGCTGTTGACCCTGATCCAGTCGGGCGCCAATTCGAGCGCGAGCGTGCGCATCAGGCCGACGACGCCGTGCTTGGCCGCGACGTAGTGTCCGATGTTCGGGATCGCCATCAGCCCGGCGGTCGAACTGGTGAGGATCATCGAACCGCCCCCATTCGCCCTCAGGTGCGGGATGGCCGCCTTGGCCGTGTGCCACACGCCGGTGAGGTTGACGCCGATCAGCTGGTCCCACTCCTCGTCGGTGAGGTCTTCCATCAGGCCAAAACTGAAGATGCCCGCATTGGCGGCGACGATGTCGAGCTTGCCGAGCTGGGCGACGCCGTCGTCGACGGCCGCCTTGACAGCGCCGAAGTCCCGCACGTCCGCCTGGGTGGCGACGATCCGCCGGTCGAGCGCTTCGATCTGGCGCACGGTCTCAGCGAGGTCGTCCGGCTTCGCCATGTCGTATGGCACTGTGCTCATCTGAGAGGCGATGTCGATCGCGATGATGTCGGCGCCTTCCTGGGCCATGCGCAGCGCGTGGCTGCGACCCTGACCGCGCGCGGCGCCGGTGACGAAGGCGACCTTGCCATCGAGTCTTCCCATGATTGTTCTCTCTCTTCTCTTCTTCTTTTCCTTCTCGGGTCCTGCCCTATTTGATGACCGCGCCGGCATCCACCGGCAGGGTCACGCCCGTGATGTACCGGGCCTCGTCGGAGGCGAGGAACAGCACGGCGTTCGAGATGTCGACCGCTTCGACCCACGGAATCGGCAGCGCGTTCATGGCCTGCGAGGCCGGCGCGAAATCGTCCCGAGTCGGGTTCGGGTTGTCGGGCATGAACAACCTGTACGTCGCCTCGTTCTGGATCATGTCGGTGTCCACCTGGGTCGGGTGGACGCTGTTGACGCGGATCATGTCCGGCGCGAGCTCCAACGCGAGCGTGCGCATCAGGCCCACCACCCCGTGCTTGGCCGAGACGTAGTGGGAGACGTTCGGGTAGCCCATCAATCCGGCCGCGGAGCTGGTCAGGATGATCGACCCACCGCGACCGCCCGCCTTCAGCGCCGGAATGGCCGCCTTCGCCGTGTGCCAGACACCGGTCAGGTTGATGTCGATCATCGTCTGCCAGGTCTCGTCCGACATCGATTCCGCGGGGCCAGGGCTGGTCGAGATCCCGGCGTTGGCCGAGACGATGTCGAGTCGTCCCAGCTGGGCGACCCCGTCATCCACCGCCGCCTTCAGCGCAGCGAAGTCGCGCACGTCCGCCTTGGATGCCACAATGCGCCGGTCGAGCGCCTCGACCTGCCTCACAGTCTCGGCAAGATCCTCCTCGGTCGCTCCGTCGTACACGGTGCCCGGGATCTTCTCGCACACATCGATCGCGATGATGTCGGCGCCCTCTTGGGCCAGCCGGATCGCGTGACTCCTCCCCTGCCCGCGTGCCGCTCCGGTGATGAAAGCGACCTTGCCTTCAACACGTCCCATGACGTGCTCCTCTCTTCGATTCCGCTCAGTACTGCGTGTTGCCGGCGTCGACCGTCATCGTCAGCGCGGTGACGTAACGGGCCTCGTCGGAGGCGAGGAACAGCACGGCATTGCTGATGTCGATCGGCTCGGTGATCTCCACGGGAAGCTGGTTGACGAGCATCCCGCCGAGCTTCGGATGCTCGCCGATCCATTTCGCGAAGTCCGCGGTCGGGTCCTGCCCCATCGGTGTGTCGACACCGGTCGGGTGAACCGAGTTGACCCGGATGCTGTACTCGGCGAGCTCCGCGGCGAACGCTCTCATCAGCCCCACCACACCGTGCTTCGACGCGACGTACGGTGTGAGGAACGGGAGCCCCTTCAATCCGGCGGCCGAACTGGTCAGCACGATCGAGCCGCCGCCCGCCTCGATCAGGTGCGGCGCCGAGAGCTGGATGGTGTTCCACGTGCCCATCAGGTTGATGTCGAGGGTCTCCCGCCAGATCTCCGGTGTCACCTCGTCCCACGGACTGGTGATGCAGATGCCTGCGTTGCCGACCACGATGTCGAGGTGGCCCAGCTGGGCGACGCCCGCGTCGATCGCGCCCTTCAGCGCATCCCGGTCGCGGATGTCCGCCTTCGTGGCGACGATGCGCCTGTCGAGCGCCTCGACCTGCCGGACGGTCTCGGCCAGGTCCTCCTCGGTCGCCGCCGGATAGCCCACTCCCGGCACGGCATCGCAGATGTCGACCGCGATGATGTCGGCGCCTTCCTGCGCGAGACGGACCGCGTGACTGCGGCCCTGTCCCCGGGCGGCTCCAGTGACGAATGCGACTTTGCCTTCTACACGCCCCATCGCGTGTCCTCCTCGTTCGGATCGGGCGGACCGCGGGTGTGGTCCGCACTGTGGTGGTGTGGACTCAGGGAACGGGGTCGAACCCCGCCAGCGGATCTTCGGCGCACTCGCTCACCGGCGGACGCGCGAGGTCTTCCCGGCGGCTCAACGTGAGCCGCACCGGTCCGAGCCCCTCTCGCGGAGCACGCGTCGTGCGGTGCGAGTGGTCGCCCGTCGGCTTCGGGATCTCGCCCTGCTTGTCCTTCCGGTTCTTGAGCAGTTCCTCGCCGTAGCCCTGAACGCACTCGGGGTCGGGGCCGTCGAGCGGGAGACCGGTGAAGAACTTGGCGGCCATGCAGCCGCCCTTGCAGGTGTCGAAGAACTGGCACGAGGTGCAGGCGCCGCCCGACTGTGGCTGGCGGAGCCGCAGGAACAGCTCCGAACTGCGCCAGACGGACGTGAATCCGCCCTCGCTGCGAACGTTGCCGGCCAGGAACTCCTCGTGGATGGCGAACGGGCACGCGTACACGTCGCCGATCGGGTCGATCAGGCACACGACCCGTCCTGCTCCGCACAGGTTCAGGCCCGGGAGGGCGCTCCCGAAGGCGGAGAGGTGGAAGAACGAGTCGCCGGTGAGCACATCCTCGCCGTGGGCGACGAGCCAGTCGTAGAGCTGGCGCTGCTGTTCCTGAGTCGGATGCAGTTCGTCCCAGACATCGGCGCCGCGTCCGGATGGCCGGAGCCGGGTGAGGCGCAGCTGCGCGCCGAACCGGTCGGCGATCGCCTTGAACTCGTCGAGCTGGCCGATGTTCTGGCGGGTGCACACCACGGAGAGCTTGAAGCCGCGGAACCCCGCGTCGAAGAGGTTCTGCATCGCGCGCATCGCGGTGTCGTACGAGCCCGGGCCACGCACATAGTCGTTGACCTCGGCGGTCGCGCCGTCGAGCGAGATCTGCACGTCGACGTAGTCGTTGCCGGTGAGGCGCTGCGCGACCTCGGGGCTGATCTTGACCCCGTTGGTGGAGAACTTCACGCCGACGTGGTGGGCGGTCGCGTAGTCGACGAGCTCCCAGAAGTCCGGGCGGACGGTCGGCTCGCCGCCACCGATGTTCACGTAGAACACCTGCATCCGCTCCAGCTCGTCGATGACGGCCTTGGCTTCGTCCGTGCTGAGTTCGCGGGGATCGCGGCGGCCCGAGCTCGAGAGGCAGTGCACGCACGACAGGTTGCAGGCGTACGTGAGCTCCCAGGTCAGGCAGATCGGGGCATCCAGGCCGTACTCGAAGAGATCGACCAGACGGTTCTTCGCGGCCGGGGGCGCTTCGGTGACCAGCGTCATGATGCGCGCTCCACGAGGATCGACGAGTCGGCCAGAGTCGCCAGGGCCGCTTGATAGCGAGCGAGCTCCGGCGCGCCGACTCCGGCATCCGTGCAGGCCGCTCGGGCCGTGGGTGCATCGGAGAGACCCCGGACGACCTCCAGCAGCGTGCGGTCCTTCAGGAAGGACAGCCGGCGGGTGCCGAAGTGGTAGAGCAGTGCGCCGAAGGGCTCGGGCCGCACAGACACCTGCGGGTGGAGCTGCCAGGCGCGATCGAGATCGATGGTGGGCATCGCGCGCCTAGTACACGCCGCACATGCCATCGATCGAGATCTCCTCGACCAATGAGTCGGATTCGATCAGCGTGGTTTCCACGGAGTCGGATTCGGCCGGATTCGTTTGCAACTTCGGATCCATGACTATCTCCTCGTGCTAGAAATCGACTACAACGGCGACAACTGCGACTACGCTCAGGCTAATGGCACTCGGTGCCGATTGGAAGGGCCTCAACCTATGAATCCGGTTCGAGTGGACCAGCCGGGTGCGACCAGGTCGGGCAGGCAGCCGTCGACGACCCGCGCCGAGCTGAGTCATATCGCACTGCAGCTCTTCATCGAGCGCGGATTCGACGAGACGACGGTCGACGACATCGCGGCGGCGGCCGGGATCGGACGGCGCACGCTCTTCCGGTACTTCGCCTCGAAGAACGACCTGCCGTGGGGCGACTTCGACGGCATCCTCGCGACCATGCGCGAGTTCCTCCGCAATGTCCCGCGGGAGCGCTCGCTCGTCGACGCCCTCCACGGCGCGGTCATCGAGTTCAACCGGTTCCCTGCCGAGGAGTCGCCGTTCCACCGCGAACGCATGGAACTGCTGCTCAACGTCCCGGCTCTGGTGGCGCACTCGACGCTGCGCTACGCATCCTGGCGGCAAGTCGTCGCCGAGTACGCGGCAGAACGGCTCGGCCTCCCCGAAGACAGCCTCGAGCCCCAAGCGATCGCCTGGACCTACCTCGGGGTGTGCCTGTCGGCCTACGAACAATGGCTGCGCCGCGACGACGCCGAGCTCCTCCCCCTCCTCGACGCCAGCCTCCGGATGCTCGAAGGCCTGCTCGCACCGCAGCTCGCGAGCACCGTCCACCCGCCGGAGCAGTCGTGACCTCGCCCGTAGAGTCCCGCTTCGACGTGATCGTCGTCGGCGCCGGAGCGGCCGGCTGCGCGCTCGCGGCGCGACTGAGCGAGGATCCGGAGCGCTCGGTGCTGCTGCTGGAGGCCGGCCCGGTCCCGCGGCACATCGCCGACTTCCCCCCGGAGCTGCTCGACCCTGGCACGGTGCAGGGTGCGATGCCCGGGCATCCCGAGAACTGGTCTTTCGCCGGCAACCTCACGCCGACGCTGCCCTATTCGATCGCGCGGGGACGCATCCTCGGTGGCTCCTCGACCATCAACGGCGCGTACTTCATCCGGGGACGCGCTGCGGACTTCGACCGCTGGGCCGCAG
This sequence comes from Leifsonia sp. NPDC058230, assembly GCF_042882245.1. Classification (NCBI taxonomy): domain Bacteria; kingdom Bacillati; phylum Actinomycetota; class Actinomycetes; order Micrococcales; family Microbacteriaceae; genus Leifsonia; species Leifsonia sp. NPDC058230. The sequence continues at coordinate 588,881 of NZ_JBHVWM010000002.1, forward strand.
CCGGCAACGACGAATGGGCGTGGGAGAAGGTCCTCCCGGTCTTCCGGGAGCTCGAGACGGACGCGGACTATCCGGCGAGCGCGGTGCACGGCTCTTCCGGGCCGATGCGGATCCAGAGGCCCCCGCAGGAGCATCCGGTGACCCGCGCCTTCGCCGCCGCGGCGCGGGAACTCGGATTCGCGGACGAACCGGACAAGAACGATCAGGGAGCGCCGGGCTACGGGCCGATCCCGATGAATGTGGCCGACGGTGTGCGCTGGAACACCGGGATCGCCTACATCGAGCCGATCCTCGACCGCGCCAACCTGACCGTGCGCGGCGGCACCACGGCGCGCCGGATCCTGTTCGACGGCACGCGCGCGACCGGCGTCGAGGTCGAGTCCGGCGGGCAGGTATCCGTCGTCGAGGGCGACGAGATCGTGCTGAGCGCCGGTGCGGTGAAGTCTCCGCACCTGCTGCTCGTGTCCGGGGTCGGGCCGGGCGATGCGCTCGCCGCTCTCGGCATCCCCGTGGTCTCGGATCGCCCGGCCGTCGGACGCGACTTCAGCGACCATCCGGAGATCGCCGTCGGGTGGGAGCCGAAACGCAACCTCGTCGACGACCGCACCAGCCAGTCGATGGCCGCGTGCCTCACCTTCACCGCGACGGGCTCGGAGATCGCCGGCGACCTGGAGATCATCCCGTTGCTCAAGCCGATGGGGTATCTCCTCACCGGAAGCGCGTACGGGGCGACCAGCGGCGCGGCCACGTTCTTCCGGCATCCGGTGCGATCGCTGCGCGCCATGCGCGGTGTCTCGTTACGCCGTTTCGCGGCCCAGGTCGCGCACCAGGGCGATCTCGCTCTGCTCGTGGCCGTGCAGGCCGAGACCGCGCGGGGCCGGATCACCCTCGCCTCGGCGGATCCCTCGGTGCAACCGCGCATCGACTACCACTACCTGTCGACGGAGTGGGACCGGCGACGGATGCGCGAAGCCGTCCGAACGACCGTCGCCCTGCTGCGCTCCCGCGCGTTCTCCTCGCTGTTCAAGCGGCTCACCGAACTGGACGAGGCCACCCTGGCCGACGACGGACAACTCGACCGGTGGATGGCGACCCATCTCGGCACGGCCATCCACCTCTGCGGGAGCGCCTCGATGGGGCCCGTGTCAGACGAGGGAGCGGCGGTCGACCAGTACGGCCGGGTTCACGGAACGACGAACCTCCGGGTGGCCGACACGTCGATCTTGCCGACCACGCCCACTCGTGGGCCTGCGGCGACGGCGGTGCTGATCGGCGAGCAGATCGCCCGGTTCATGCGCTCGGGGCGGTAGCCGGCTACTGGATGGTTCCCTTGCGCGGGTCGCCGATCGGCACGTTCTCGACCACCAGCACGTCGGCGGGCGACGCCAGGTGCCCGGCGTTGAGACGGTTCAGCTCGCCGATCGCGGTCCCCTCGGAGTGCGCCTGGAGGTCCTCGATCTCAGTCCAGCGCTCGACGACGACCACCCGTGTGCCGTCGGTGTGCACGGCGTAGAGTTCGCAGCCCTTCTCCGCGTGGACCAAGGGGGATGCGACACCGAAAGCGTCGAGCACGTCCTGGACGTGCCCGTCGAGCGGAGTGAGTGTGGCGACGACGACCGGCATGGGAACTCCTCAGCGAGTGGGACAGCGTGAGACACCAGCCTCGCCGGTCGGGCGGGGCGACGTCAACGTCGTTGCGCCGGCCGTTCCGGAAGGGATGCGGGGAAATCGGCACGCACCCGGTCGGCGACCGCGTGCGGTTGCGCGGCCGCACTCCCCCTGGCACGCACGAGGTCGTGCCAGCCCGGCCACCACAGGAGGTCGAGCGGGTCGAGCGCCTCGCGTCTGGCGAGCAGGTCGGCCGGAACGTCTTGGGGATCGTCCGTCACGGCCCCCTCGATCACCCCGTCGTAGGCGTCGGCCAGGACCGTCGATGAAGCATCCAGGCCGAGCACGACGAGCGAGCCGGTCGGTTGGGTGTCGACGAGCAGGAGCGCAAGGTCGGGGCGATGTCTGCGCAGGATGCCGACGAGTTTGAACACGTCGCCCGTCCACGCGTCGGTGTGCCGTTGTCGGGCAGCCTCCTCGACGCTCCGGGGCAGCACATCGTCGAAGACGACCACGGTCGCGGGAGCGGAGAACTCTTCGATGTTCATCAGATCGCGGTAGGCGTACTCGATCAGGTGCATCCCGTCGACGAACGCCAGATCGATCGGCGTGCCCTCGAAGAAGCCGAGCGGGTCGTCCCGTGCGAAGAACTCGTCGCTGGTCACTCGAGCGAGCTCGAGCGGTGCCTTCACCTCGCGCGTGATGTGGAAGTCGGGGTCGATTCCGATCGTGCGGGCGCGCGACAGTTCGAGCCCGAACCCGTTCTCCACGCCGATCTCCAGGTACGTGCGGGGCTGGAGCACCCGGTGCAGTCCGGAGACGAACTCGTGGCGCGTCAGCCGCGGCCGCGCGCCGGAGGTTCCATCGCTCATGCCCGGAGATTACTCGCCTTCCGCGAAACGCGGTCAGCGCGGGCGGCGGCTCAGCAGCGCGGCGGCGAGGAAGCACGCAGCGCCGAGGAAGGTGCCGAGGTTCGCCCAGAGCAGGCTGACGAGGTCCTCCGTCGAGGGGATGACGAACGCGCCGATCGCAGAGAGCCCGAAGAACACCGAGCCGAGCATGTTGAGCCAGGTGCATCGCCAGGTGCGGGCGCTCGGGTCCCAGAGCCTGTCGCGTTCCGTCGTCGCGACCACTGCGAACGCGCTCGCGACGAGGAAGCAGACCGAGCCGAACGCATCCGGTCGCCAGCCGCTGTTCACCTTCGTCTCGCTGTTCAGCGCGGTGATCAGCGCATCCGTCGTGCTGACATTGAAGAACAGCGTGCCGACGAACTGCACGGCCGACGCCCACCAGTCGTACAGGTCGGGTCTGGACGCTCCGCGCCGGGGTGGCCGGCGGCCGCTCAGGCTCAGCTGGATGAACGCGGCAGCCGTGAAGAAGAGCGCACCGACGAAGAAGGTCAGGTCAGCTACGGGTGCGCCGACGGCGCGTTGGTAGAACGGCACAGCGCCGACGAGGAAGAAGAGGGATCCGATGGCGAACCCCCACGCCTCCCGCCTGAGACGAGTGGCTCTCTTCGCCGGCATGGTCCGAGCGTAGAAAGCGGGCCCGCGGCCGACATCACCCCGATGGGATGATGCCGAGCGGGCGGCGGGTTCCTAGCGTGAAGACATGACCCCCACCATCCCCCCGGTGCGCACGGGCGAGCCCAGCCACGCGCACACCGGCATCGGCACCCAGAACCAGCTCAACCCGTTGTTCGCGCGTGAAGGCGAAGCGACCGACTTTCCGATCGACGCGCTCCCGCCGACCGAGTCACTTCCCGAGACCGCGTACCAGGTGGTGCACGACGAGGCGATGCTCGACGGCAACTCGCGGCTCAACCTCGCCACCTTCGTCGGCACCTGGATGGACCCCTTCGCGGATCGCATCTACGCGGAGTCGGCCGACAAGAACATGGTCGACAAGGACGAGTACCCGCAGACCGCCGCGATCGAGACCCGCTGCTGGAAGATGCTCGCAGGCCTGTGGAACGCACCCGATCCCGAGAACGCGATCGGCACCTCCACGATCGGCTCGTCGGAGGCGTGCATGCTCGGCGGCCTCACCTTCAAACGCCGGTGGCAGAACGCGCGGCGTGCGGCCGGAAAGCCCACCGACAAGCCGAACCTCATCCTGTCGAGCGCTGTGCAGGTGTGCTGGGAGAAGTTCTGCAACTACTGGGATGTGGAACCGCGGTACGTCCCGATCTCGCTGGAGCACAAGGTGCTGGACGGTCACGACCTGGAGAAGTACGTCGACGAGAACACCATCGGCGTCGTCGCGATCATGGGCGTCACGTACACCGGGATGTACGAGCCGGTGGCCGAGATCGCGAAAGCCCTCGACCGCATCCAGGAGACGACGGGGCTGGACATCCCGATCCACGTCGACGGCGCATCCGGTGGCATGATCGCCCCGTTCCTCCAGCCCGAGCTCGCCTGGGACTTCCGGCTGCCGCGGGTGGCCTCGATCAGCACCTCCGCCCACAAGTACGGCCTCGTCTATCCGGGGCTCGGCTGGGTCATCTGGCGCACCGTCGACGACCTGCCGAAAGACCTGGTCTTCGATGTGACGTACCTCGGCGGTCACATGCCGAGCTTCGCTCTCAACTTCTCGCGTCCCGGCGCCCAGGTGCTGTTGCAGTACTACCTGTTCCTCCGACTCGGATGGGATGGCTACTACAAGGTGCAGAAGGCGTCGCAGGATGTGGCCGTGTACCTCGCGGGCGAGATCGCGAACATGCCTGCTTTCGACCTGTGGAACGACGGAACGGACATACCGGTCTTCGCGTGGCAGCTGACGCAGGGCTACACGGACAAGTGGAATCTCTACCACCTGTCGGAGCGGTTGCGGCTCAAAGGCTGGCTGATCCCCGCGTACCCGATGCCCGACGATCTGACCGACATCGTCGTGCAGCGTATCGTGGTGCGCAACGGCCTCAGCCGCAACCTGGCCGAGAGCCTCATCCTCGACATCCGGGAAGCCGTCGCCTACCTGGATGCGCTCGAGGCGCCGATGCCGACCGAGGGACTCGTGTCGAGCTTCACGCACTAGGGCGCGAGCCCCGACCCGGAGGGTGTGCAGTGGAATCGACCGAGGACGACGATCGGGCGCGGGATGCCGCGGTGCAGATCCGGCGCATCTACGAGGAGCCCCAGCGGACCGACGGCTTCCGGGCGCTGGTCGACCGGCTCTGGCCGCGAGGGGTCAGCAAGGAGCGAGCCCACCTCGACGGTTGGTTCAAGGACATCGCGCCGACGACCGAGCTGCGACAGTGGTACGCGCACATCCCCGACCGCTTCGTGGAGTTCACCGCCCGCTACCGGGAAGAACTCGTGCAGCCGGAGCAGGCTGCCGAGCTGCAGCGCCTGCGTGACATCTCCGCGACGGGACCGCTGACACTGCTCACCGCGACGAAGGATGTGGACATCAGCGAGGCAGCGGTCATCGCGCAGCTGCTCCGCGAGCGTTGAGCCGAGTCGACTCGCGCGATGTTGAACGATACGGTCGGTCGGTGAGGATCTCGCGGAGTGAGCTCGATTCGTACCGCGGCGCGAGCGTGCCGGATGTGCTCAGCGAGGGCGTCAAGCTCGTCTTCGCCGGCATCAACCCGGGCCTGCGCAGCGCTGCGGCGCGGGCGAGTTTCGCCAACCGGGGCAACCGGTTCTTCCCCGCGCTGCATCTGGCCGGAATCACCGATCACGTGCTCGACACGTCGGCGGGATTCAGTCAGGACGACCTCGACTATCTCGCGCGGCGCGGCGTAGGGCTGACCACGCTGGTGAACTATGCGACGGCCAAGGCCGCGGAGCTCACGGTGGAGCAGCTCGTCGGCGGACGGAAGTCCCTCGAACGCACCATCGAGGCCTACCGGCCACGAGTGGTGGCACTGCTCGGAGTGAGCGCTTACCGAATCGCGTTCTCGGACCCCCGAGCGACCACAGGGCGCCAGAGCATCACGATCGGCACGAGCCAGTTCTGGGTCGTGCCGAGCCCCAGCGGACTCAACGCCCACTACTCGCTCGCCGAACTCGCCTCCGCGTACCGAGAGGTGGCGATCGCCGCCGGTATCCAGCCGACCGATCCCGCGTGAAGAACAGACAGGGTCGGGTCAAGGCCTTCACCCGTTCGGGCTGAAGGCGGCGAGGAACCGATCCCGGAACGAGCTCATCGGCCAGAGCGGGGCGTCGGATGCGGGAAGCAGTCCGTCGTGCCAGTCCCATCCCGCGATCGACCGGAACACCGCCTGGTCCTTCGAGATGATGCTGATCGGCACCTGGTGGTTCGCACCCTGCCCGCTCACGATCGTGGACGGCTGATGATCGCCGAGGACCACGAGAACCAGATTCGGGTCATCGGAGTTGTGCAGGAACGAGAACATCGCGCCGAGTGAGTACTGAATGGACTGGCCGTACGCCTGCTGCACCTTCGTCGGATCGGGCCAGACGGCGCTTGCCGGCTGCCCCTGCGCCGGCTGCGGGTCGTACACGGAGTCGTCGCCGGCCTGCGACCACGGCACGAGCTTCGGCAGCGGAGCCCACGGCGTATGGGAGGAGACGAGGTCGATCTCCGCCATGACCGGCTGGTGGGGTCCCGCGAGCTCGTGGTCGGCGAAGTACTTCCAGGTGTACTGGTCGGGAATCCGCGCATATCCGAAGGTCGGCCCCTGGTATCCCACGTTCTTCGCGTTGTAGAGGGTGTCGAAATGGTAGAACGAGGTGCCGAACCGCCACGGTTCCGTGTCCGAGGGCACATCGCTGACGGTGCGCCACCCGGCGTTGCGGAATGCCTGGCTCAGCGTGAGCCGATCGCTCCGGATCACCTTGCTGTAGACCGGTTGCTGATCGATCCACAGCCCGGTCTGGAGCGTCGAGTGCGCGAGCCAGCTGAGGCCTCCGAAGGTCGGAGAGGTCAGGAACGCACTCTGGGACGAGTAGCCGTCCGCGGCGAGCTGGGATTCGCCCTCGTGCAGCTCCCGATCCACGCCACCCGAGAAGCCGGTCCCCTGAACGGCGACCTGGCCGTAGCTCTCGACGAACGCGAAGACGACGTCTTTGCCCTTCAACGAGGTCAGCAGGTCCGATCCGGGCATGTTCCGGTATGGGTCCGTGGCGATCTCGTGCGAGAGGTCCGCTTGGGCGGCGATCCCGGCGGAGGCGCGGGAGGCCGTGGCGGTGATCGCGCCGACGGATGCGGCAGCGGCCGCGGGTTGCCCCGGCACCACCACAGATCCGATCAGAGCGGCGAGCACCCAGGCGGCGGTGACTGTCGAGGCGACCATCGTTCCACGGCCGCGATCGGGCCGGACGGCCGCATCGACGCGAAGGGCGGCCCACGAGAGCGCCACCACTGCACCGACGGCGACGACCGCGAGTACCGCGACCACCGCTGTCGCGGCGGGTGCGCCGATGGAGTCCTGAACGACTCCGAACGCATCGCCCAGCCGCTGCCAGTCGAGCGGATCGAAGTGGGTGTCGAGCACGGACTCGAATCCCGCGTCGATCCCGGCCAGCACGACGGCGGCCACGACGAGGAGCCCGAACGCGACGGCGACCATGACGCGCGCTGCCCGCCAGGGCAGCACGGCGAGCAGCAGCAGCACGACGATCGACTCCACGGGCAACCGGATGAGCGCTGCCGGCGACCCGTCGGCGAGGACGCCCGGCACGAGCGGCACCGCTACCAGCAGCACGACCGCGATCACCAGGGAGATCCGTCCGCGCATCCGGTGGACCGTCGCCGGTTCCCGTTCTGTTCGCTCAGTGACCGTCACACAGGTGTAACGGTGGTGGGCATGACATTGGTTCAGATCCGGCCCGGATGCCCGATTGAACTCTTTCCGCCGCTCATTCGTGTCCCTGATGGAGGCCTCCGTCGGTGGAGGCTCGATTCGAAAGCGAGCATACAAATGACTGGAAACGGCCAGGGCCTTCTGTGGGTCATGCGAATCCTCAGCGCGATCGTTCTTCTCGCCATCGGCGGGATTCATCTTTTCCTCGTGTTCGACGGCGTCGGAGGCTTGCTCGGCACGCTCTTCGTGCTCAATGCCATCGCGGCCCTCGTGCTGGCGATCGGGATGCTCGCGCTGCGTGGCAGGCTCCTGAAGCTCGCGACGATTCTGAGCCTGCTGTTCACGATCGCGAGTCTTCTCTCGCTTATTCTCGCGCTCACGGTCGGACTGTTCGGCATCAGGGAGACGTGGGACTTCACCCTCGTTCCTCAGACGATCGTGGTCGACTCGATCGGTGTCGTGGTGCTCGCGATCACCTCGGTTGTCGCATTCCGCGCACCGCGGGAGGCGCGGACGGCGCAGGCGGCATGATCGCTCGTCGATGACGCGCCAGCCACAGCACGTCGCGACCGAATGATTCGACGAGCAGCGCAAGGGCGAATGCGACCAGCACGCCCGCTATCGCGGGAGCCAGGCCGGATGCCGCGAATGTCAACGCGATGCCCTGAACCGCTGTCACCACTTTGCGCCAGTAGCGAGGCGGGAGCTGCCGACGGAACCACGGCAGCACCCACCCGACGGCCACGAACACGTAGCGCATCAGACCGATCGCCAGGACCCAGGGGCCCGAGGTCTGTGCGACGTAAGCGCCGAGCACGAGGAGGAGGAACGCATCCACCTCCATGTCGTAGTGCGCCCCGAGCTCCGTGGCCGTTCCGGTGCGCCGAGCGACCCAACCGTCGACGGCGTCGAGGGCGAGGGCCGGGATGGCCAGGCCGACCAGCAGAGGCACCGAGATCGGCGCGATGAACGATGCGGTGACCAGGCCGACGATCATGCCGACCAGTGCCGATCTGATCGCCGTGACGACATTCGCCCAGCCGAACCGCGCCGCGCGCCGACGCCGCAGAGCCCTGAGCACCAGGATGGTGGAGATCAGCAGGTAAAGGAGCGCAGCGATCCAGCCGATCGCGGGCAGTCCGTGCACGAGTCCGATCACTGCCACGCCCGCCGTACCGAGAACAGCCAGTCCGATGGGCGCGAGTTGAACCTTCTTCATCGCAAGCACGTGTCCTTGGTACGGAGCAACTTTACGGAGCATGTTCATTAACACGCAGAGCGACACCGACTCGTTCACCGAAGGAGAAGCGCAGTTGCCTGAGGCCATGGCGTTCTGGATCGAGGAACCGGGTGTCGGCGTGCTGCGCAGGCAGCCCGTCGCCCGTGCGGGAGACGGAGACGTGCTGGTGCGCACGAGCTACACCGGCATCAGCCGCGGCACGGAATCGAGCGTCTTCCTCGGGCGCGTGCCGGCCAGCGAACACGACAGGATGCGCGCGCCGTTCCAGGAGGGCGACCTTCCCGGCCCCGTGAAGTACGGCTACCTCAACGTCGGGGTCGTCGAGCAGGGGCCGGCAGCTCTGCGCGGGAGAACCGTCTTCACGCTGTTCCCCCACCAATCGGCCTTCGTCGTGCCCGCCGACGCGGTCGTCCCCGTACCGGAGGGGGTTCCCGCCCGGCGTGCGGTGCTCGCCGGCGCCGTCGAAACGGCGGTGAACGTGCTGTGGGATGCCGGCCCCGTGATCGGCGACCGGGTCACGATCGTCGGCGCCGGGATGATCGGATGCAGCATCGCACGACTGCTGCAACGCATCCCCGGGGTCGACGTCGTGCTCGTCGATGTGGATGCGTCGCGCCGCGAGGTCGCCGACCGACTCGGCGTCGGGTTCGCCGACGCGGCGAACGCGCCGGGCGACCGCGATCTGGTGATCAATACGAGCGGGTCGGATGCGGGTCTCCGGCTCGCGCTGGAGTCCGTCGTCACCGACGGCGAGGTGATCGAGGCGAGCTGGTACGGCGACCGCCCTGCGACACTCATGCTCGGCGCCGATTTCCACTCGCGGCGGCTGACCATCCGATCGAGTCAGGTGGGCGCTGTGGCCGCTCGCCGACGTGGCACGCGCACGACGCGCGACCGGCTGATGCTCGCGCTCGACCTTCTGCACGACGATGCCTTCGACGCCCTGCTCACCGGGCACTCGTCGTGGCGCGACCTGCCGGCGGTGATGGCGGCGCTGGCGGACGGCCGGAGCGGCGATCTCTGCCACACGATCGATTGGGAGGATGCCGCATGACCTACACGGTGACAGTGCGAGACCACATGATGGTCGCCCACAGCTTCACCGGCGAGATCTTCGGCCCGGCGCAACGGCTGCACGGTGCGACGTTCATCGTCGATGCGTCGTTCCGGGCGAGCGAGCTGGACTCCGACGGAGTGGTCGTCGACATCGGGCTCGCGGCCGCCGAACTGGGCGAGATCACGGGTTCCCTGACCTATCGCAATCTGGACGACGACCCGGAGTTCGCCGGGACGAACACCTCCACGGAACGACTGTGCCAGGTGATCGCGGACCGCCTCGCCGACCGTGCAGCCGATGGGCGGCTCGGATCGGCGGGCGAACGATTGTCGGCGATCATCGTCACCCTTCACGAATCGCACATCGCCTGGGCGAGTTACGAGAAGGCGTTGTGACGGGCGCACCGGAGGCGACCGTGCATTTCGTCGTGCCCGACAGCATCGACGACGTGGAACGCGTCAGCGGCGGCAATGTCTACGACCAGCGCATCCGGGACGAGCTGCGTGCCCGGGGCTGGAGCGTTCGGATGGAGCTCGTCGCCGAAGGACAGGAGCCCGATTTCGAACGCACGCTGTCCCTTCTGCCGTACGACTCGCTCGTCATGATCGACGGGTTGATCGCCGTCACCGCACCCGCCGCACTGGAGGCGCAGTCGACGCGTCTCCGGATCGTCGTGCTGGCACACATGGTCGCCACCGTCATGCCGGGCTTCGGCGATCGCGCGGGGACCGCCGAACGCGAGCGCGCCGCCCTGAGCGCGGCGCGCCGAGTGATCACGACGAGCGAGTGGACTCGGTCCGAACTCATCGCCCGCGCTCTCGCAGAGCCCGATCGGATCACGGTCGCTCGTCCGGGGACGGATGCGGCACCGGCCGCGACGGGATCGACGTCGGGTGTTCGCCTGCTCTGCGTCGGAACCGTCGCCGACCATAAGGGCCAGGATGTGCTCGTCCAAGCGCTGGCGGGCCTGGCCGAGCTGCCCGGCTGGACCTGCTCGGTGGCCGGCTCGGTGAGCGCCGAGCCCGACTTCGCCGCCCGGCTAGCCGAGGCCATCCGCTCCGCCGGGCTCACCGAGCGAATCAGTCAGGTGGGCGTTCTGCCCGGTCGACGGCTCTCGGAGGCGTACGACTCGGCGGACCTCGTCGTCGCGCCTTCCCGGGCGGAGAGCTACGGCATGGTCGTCGCCGACGCGCTCGCCCGGGGTATCCCTGTGGTGGCGACGCGTGTCGGTGGGATACCGGAGGCGATTGCGGGCAGCGAGGCCGGCATCCTGATCCCGTCGAACGATCCGACGGCCTTGCGGACGGTGCTTCAGCACTGGTGCGAGGACGCCGGTCTCCGCGCCGCGCTCAAGGCCGCGGCGCTCAGGTCGCGCTCGGCTGCGCGCAACTGGGGCGAGGCCGCGGAGATCGTCGCGGGCGTGCTGAGCGAGTGCCGCGAGGCGGTCCGGAGCGTGGCCGGATGAGCGAGATCATCGAGGTCAGCACGGATTGGCTGGCCCTACGCGAAGCGGAGGATGCGGGCGCGCGTTCCCGCGAGCTGGCGCTCGAGGCGGCCCGCAGAGTCGGACCGGGTCCGATCGTCGTCCACGACCTCGGCAGCGGAACGGGCTCGATGATGCGCTGGCTGGCGCCGATGCTGCCCGGGCCGCAGACCTGGGTTCTCCACGACTGGAACCCGAGCCTCACCGAGCGTGCGACCGACGGCATCGCCCCGCGCGATCGTGACGGACATCCGGTCTCGGTTCGATCGCACAGCGGGGAACTCGCCCAGCTCCGTCCCGGCGACCTCGACGGCGCATCCCTCGTCACGGCGTCCGCCTTGCTCGATGTGCTGACCTCGAAGGAGGTCCACGCCATCGCCAACGCGTGCATCGCGGTCGGCCGTCCAGTGCTGCTGAGCCTGAGCGTGACGGGCGAGGTCTACCTCGATCCCCGCGATGCGCGCGACGAGGCCTTCGAGTCGTCGTTCAACGCGCACCAGCGGCGCCTGGTGAACGGACGCCGCCTTCTGGGGCGCCACGGTGCCGCCATCGCGAGAGGGATCTTCCTCCGGGCCCGCTGGAACGTGCGACCGGTCGACACCCTCTGGCGATTGGGCCACCACGATCCTCTCCTCCTCCGCGAATGGTTCGACGGATGGGTGGACGCGGCCGTCGAGGAACGGCCCGATCTCCGAGCCGAAGCCCGGGCGTACCGCGAACTGCGTTCGGCACAGCTGCGGCGCGGCGAGCTCTCCGCCGTCGTCGTGCACACGGATCTGCTGGCGTGGCCGCGATGACCACGCGGACGCACGCGCCCCGGGTACGCGAGCTCCTCGCGACGCGGTGGTTCCGTGCCACCGCACGACTGGTCGCCGGCGCGGCTGTGCTGATCGCCGTCGTCGCACAGGTCGGCACCGGTCCCTTTCTCCACGGCCTGCTCAGCATCGATGTCCGCGCGATCGGAGCCGCGATTCTCCTGACCGCTGTGGCCACGGCGGCGGCGGCCTGGCGGTGGCGCGTCATCGCCGTCCGACTCGGAGCGGGTGTGGGCTGGCCGACGGCCTACCGGATGTACTACCGGTCGCAGTTCCTCAATTCCGTGCTCCCGGGAGGTGTGGTCGGCGACGTCCAGCGCGCCATCGTCCAGGGACGCAGCGCAGGCAACGTCGCGCAGGCCACCCGTGCCGTCGTCATCGAGCGCACCATGGGGCAGGTTGTCCAGGTCGGTCTGGCGGTCATCGTTCTGGCGTACTTCGGTCTGGAATTCGAGGGATACCTGCTCTCGGCTCTCGGTATCGCCCTCGCTCTGCTGATCGCGGCAGCGATCGTGGTGAGCGCGACGAGCATCCGGCTGAGAGGCGCGATGAAGCGCGAACTCGACGAGCTCGCCGCCGGCGTGGGATCCGCCGGCGCATTCGTGCAGGTCGTCGTCGCCTCGGTCGTGGTGGTGGTCTGCCACATCGTGACCTTCGGAATCGCCGCCGACGCGGTCGGTGCACACGTGCCGCCACTCCGTCTGGCCGCCATCGCGCTCGTCGTGCTCATCGCGGGCTCGATCCCTCTGAACATCGGCGGCTGGGGTGCGCGCGAGGGAATCGCCGCCTGGACCTTCGCGGTCGCCGGATTCGGCGCCTCGACGGGTGTCGCAGCATCCACCCTGTTCGGTATCCTCGCCATTATCGCGGTGGCCCCGGGCCTGATCATCACCGTGGCGTCCGCTGTTCGTTTTCGTCGAACACCCGCGCCGATCCCCGACCTCGCGCTCGCGGGCACCCACCGAAAGGGAAGATCGTGATCGACAGGCCGTACGTGATCCTCAACGCCGCCATGTCCATCGACGGCTATCTCGACACCGCATCCCCACCGCGTCTCGCCCTCTCCAACGCTGAGGATTTCGACCGGGTGGACGAGATACGCGCACACTGCGACGCCATCCTGGTCGGAGCGCGCACCGTTCGCTTGGACAACCCGAGACTCCTGGTTCGAAGCGAAGACCGACGCAGTCGGCGACAAGCCGACGGACTGTCGCCGTCGCCGTGGAAGGTGACCGTGACGGCCACCGGCGACCTCGATCCGCAGTCGGCGTTCTTCAGCGCCGGCGACTCGCAGAAGCTGGTCTACTGCCCGAAGTCGGCGTTCAAGCGCATCCGCGACCGGCTGGGCGAACGGGCGACCGTCGTCGGCCTGGGTCGCGAGGTGACGGTTGCCGATCTGGTCGACGACCTGGGCGAACGGGGCGCGCGTAACCTCCTGGTCGAAGGAGGCGGCACGGTGCTCACCCAATTCCTGGCGTCCGACCTGGTCGACGAGCTCCAGTTGGCCATCGCCCCCTTCTTCGTCGGCGACCGACGGGCGCCCCGACTGATCGGTGACGGCGATTTTCCGTGGACGGCCGGGCGGCACGCCCCCCTCGCGGAGAGCCGCCACATCGGCGACATGGTTCTGCTGCGATACGCGCTCTCCGAACGCTGCCCCACCGGCGACGCACCGGGACGAGACGGGCTGAGGATCCGGTCCTTCGTGTAGCAGTCGCGGCCGGTACGGAGCACAATGGGGGCATGACCGACCGCTCGGTCCCGTCGTCCGACGATTTCGAACAGGTTCCTCCGTCGGTGCGAGCGCAGCTGCTCGCAACCGAGCACTGGAGCCTGCTCGCCTCCCGCAGCACCACGCAGGCCGAGGTGCTCACCCGGATCAGCATCTTCCTGACTCTCACCTCGGCCGGGCTCGTCAGCCTCGCTCTGGCAGGGCAGGCGATGGACTTCGGCGGTATGTTCCCCGTGCTGGCGATGATCGTGCTGGCCATCGTGCTGGCCATCGGCATCCTCACCCAGATCCGGGTGTTCAACGTCGGGTTCGAAGACCTCGCCTATGTGCTCGCGATGAATCGGCTCCGGGCCGCGTACGCCGAGCTGTACCCCGGCATCCGGCCCTACCTGATGACGTCGCCGTTCGACGACCGGATGGGCAGCCAGCACACCTACGTCATGCTCGGCCGCCGCTCGGGACCCGGTCATTTCGCGGGGAGCAGCATGATGCTGATCACTGTGGTCAACGCCGTGCTCGTCGGTGTCTTCGTGGCCGGGATCGTCGCGAGCCTCACGTTCCCACCGACGGCCGCGCTCGTCACGGGACTCGTCGGCGGAGCGCTCTATCTCGTGATCGTGCTCGTAGCGATGGACCGGCGCTTCCAGCGGGAGTGGGCAGGCTACGAGCCCCGGTTCCCGTCTCCGCCGGCCGACGACAGCCCGCGCTAGCCGTTTTCGGCTCAGCGCCCGCGTCGCGCCCCGAACAGTGTGTAGAGCAGCGGCACGACCGACGCGACGATCAGCACCGTGCCGAACACCTCGTCGTCTGCCCGGACGACCGCCCCGGCGATCAGGAGTGCCGCGAACACGACCGCCGACCCGAGCCGCCGCGCAAGTCGCTCCAACCGCGCGATCCGCTGCTCCAGACGCGGGCTCGACACCGCCACCGACCCGTCCTCGATCCGAGTGAGGAGCCCATCCACCCGCTTCGGCAACCGCACGGCGACCCCGGCGACGTCCCAGGCCTCCCGCGCGATGTCCTGCAGCAGGTTCCCGCGCTCGTCGCGCACCAGCTGCGCCGCATACGGCTCCACCGAATCCCACAGGTTGAACTCGGGATCGAGCGAGCTGCACACCCCGGAGGTGAGCGACATCGCCCGGATGATGAGCAGAAAGTTCTCCGGGAGCTGGAACGGCAGCGAGCGCACCACTTCACCGAACTGCATCGCGAAGTCCCTGAACTCGCGCGGGTCCACTTCGCGCAGCTGGGCGAAGCCCATGCCGCCGAATCGGGCGAAGAGCTGCGTCATCGCCCGCTCGAGCTCGGTGGTCTCCGCCGTCGGCAGCAGCACACCCACCTCGCGCATCGCATTCACCAGGCCCTTGCCGTCGCGCGCGGCCGCAGCGATCAGCAGCTTTCGCAAGCCGCTGCGCGTCGCTGAGTGGACCTCCCCCATCATGCCGAAGTCGATGAAGGTCAGCTTCCACGGCCGACCCCCGGAGTCGTCGGGCGCACCGATGACCGGCGTCACGAAGATGTTGCCCGGATGCGGGTCGGCGTGGAAGAAGCCCATCGTGAACAGCTGATCGAACATGACCTCCGCGAAGACCGGGGCCACGTCCACCGGGTCGATGCCCGCCGCGCGCAGCGCTGCAGCATCGGTGACCTTGATCGCCGTCACGTCCTCGAGCGTGAGGACGCGCCGAGTCGTGCGTTCCCAGACGACGGCGGGAACGGCCACCCGCTCGTCGCCGGCGAATTCCTCCGCGAAACGCTCGGCACTCGCCGCCTCGTGCAGATAGTCGATCTCCTGCAGGCTGGTGCGCGCGAACTCCTCGACGAGCGCGGGCGCGTCGACACGGTCGGAGACAAGCCTCACGTGACTGAGCCACCGACCCACCCTGCGCAGTGCGGCCAGGTCCACGTCGACGATCGCGTCGATGCCCGGCCGCTGCACCTTGATCACGACCCTGTCCAGCCCGGTGTCGGCCGCATCCATCGGGCCGAGCCGGGCTTGATGGGCCTGCCCGAGGGATGCCGCCGCGACCGGCGTCTCGTCGACCGTCGTGAACACCCGCTCGAGCGGCGCACCCAGCTCCGCCTCCGCGAGCTCGCGGATCGCCGCGAACGGAAGGGGCGGCACTTCGTCCTGCAGCCCTTCGAGCTCGGTCGTGATCTCCGGGGGCAGCACGTCGAGCCTGGACGACATGAACTGTCCGACCTTGATCATCAGGCCGCCGAGCTCCACGGCGAGCACGTGGAAGCGCTGGGCGAAGAGCTGCATCCGCTTCGACCGGGTGCGCTCAGCGACCCTGGCGAGCCCGATGCGCGGGAGCACCAGTTCGTACCACCACGTCACCGCGAGATTCCAGCCTGCGAAGCGCAGGATGCGGCGGTAGCGGGCGCGAGTGGCTCCCGCGTCGGGCGAGCCCGTTCGATTCGGGCGAACCGACGTCACCCCCGTCAGTCCTGAGCGAGGATCGAGTAGAGCCGCCGACGTGCCTCGTCGAGCACCTCGGCAGCCTCGCGGACCTGCTCGGGAGTTCCCGTGCGTCGAACCTGGGCCGCGGCCTGAGCCAGTTCGAAACCGGCCTTGGGGAGAACACCGAACCCGGCGTCGTCGCCGGAGCCCTCCGACTCCCACGGAGCCGGGCCTGCTGCCTCCGCCTCCGCCCGCCCTCCTTCGGTCAGCGCATAGGTCTTGCGACCGTTCGACTCCTCGGCGCTGACGAGCCCCTCGTCGGCGAGCAACTGCAGAGTCGGGTAGACCGATCCGGCGCTCGGCTTCCAGCTTCCGCCGCTGCGCTCCTCGATCTCACGGATGATCTGGTAGCCGTGCATCGGCTTCTCGGCGAGAAGCGCGAGCACTGCGGCACGCACATCGCCCCGGCCCATGCGCGGTCCCACCCGCTTCTCGAACGTCGAGCGCAACTGCTCGAACGCCTGCCATATGCCCTCTGTCGGGTTGCCGGACCCGAATCCGCCGGTAGGGATTGACCCGCCCATGATGACCTCCTGAATGAATTGTCAACGATACTCAACGATATATCGTTAACGGGTCCACGTATAGGGATCCGAAGCAGGAGGTCCCCTCCGTCGTCAAGAACTGGTATGACTTCGGGTATGACCGGCTTCGTTCAGTCGGCGCACGCCTCACAGACGAGGAGAGAACTCATGAGCGCAACAGCCTCAGCCGCCTTCGGACGACCACGGGTCACCCCGGTCGGCGCGTTGACTCGCGGAGCGGCAGCGGGCCTGATCGGCACCCTGGCCATGGACGTCTGGTTGTACGGCCAATACCGGCGAGAACGCGGAACCGAACCGTTCCCGGAGTGGGAGTTCTCGTCGGACGTCACGGGATGGAGCGAAGCGCCCGCACCCGCTCAGGTCGGACGGCGCATCGTCGAGGGTGTCTTCGAGGTCGAGCTCCCCGACTCGCGCGCCGCTCTGGCCAACAATGTCATGCACTGGGGATACTCCGTCTCGGCGGCCATGGGCTACGCGACGATCGTCGCCTCGCTCCCCCGAACCCGAGTCGCCTACGGGCTGATCTTCGGCGCGGGCCTGTGGGGCTTGAGCTACGCCCTTCTGACGCCGATGCACCTGTACAAGCGGATCACCGAATACGACGCGAAGACGCTGGGCAAAGACCTGCTCGCGCACCTCGTGTTCGGGGTGACCACCGCAGCAGCGCTCTCGGTGCTCCTGTCACGCGGACGCAGGCGTCGGTGACGATTCGCTGATTCGACCGGGAGGCCGACCCCGTCGACGTGGCGCCCGTCAGTGGAGCCTGCGGGCATCGGCCGGTACCCACCCCAAGCCCGGTCCGGTCGGCGCGACAGCGGTATCGCGCAGGCCCCTGCGCGAATCGACACCGAGCTTGGAGAACACCTTGCCGAGATGCCACTCGACCGTGCGCGGGCTGATGAAGAGCTGAGCCCCGATCTCCGGGTTGCTCCGGCCCTCGGCGGCGAGGCGTGCGATGAGCATCTCCTGCGCGGTCAGTTCGTTCGCCATATCGACGGAGCGGGCTCGCGCTGTCTCGCCGGTGGCCGCCAACTCGCGACGCGTTCGTTCCGCGAACCCCTCCATTCCCGTCTCCCGGAAGAATTCGTGCGCCGAGCGCAACTGCTCGCGGGCATCCGTTCGCCTGCCGCTTCGGCGAAGCCATTCGCCGTAGAGCAGCTGCGTTCGGGCCAGCGCCAGCCGGATGTGCGTGCGGCGGAGGCGTTCGATCGCCTCGTCGTACAGGGCCTCGGCGACGTCGTCGGCGCCGAGCAGTGCACGGCACCGAGCCAGAACGCCGAGCGACCAGTCCGTGCCGGCGGCGCGCGCGACCTCCTCCAGGCGGTCGAGCGCGGGAGCTCCGCGATCCGCGTGATCGCTGCGCACCGCCGCTTCGATCAGCTCGGGATAGACCCAGGTCGACAAGCCCAGTTCGAACGGATGCTCGGCGGCGTGCCCGGCCACGGCGAGCGCTTCTTCGTAGCGTCCGAAGCTATTCAGGAAGACCGCGGTGGTCAGTTCGGTCCCCATCAGGAAGACCCCCTCACCCCGGGTGGTGACGTCGTTGCGGCTCGCCTCGATCAGTGCACGAGCCTCCCGCTCGCTGCCGCCCCAGGCGGCGCGGAGGAACGCGATGTGCGGACTCAGGGCGCTCCCCGTGGCGGCGGTCACCGCATCCGACTCGGCGGCCAGTGCGAGCGCCGCCGGAAGATCGCCCCTGAACAGCTCGACGCTGAACCGCTCGGTCAGGGCGATCGGCAGCATCGCGAGCGCACCGGATCGTCGTGCGAGCCGCACATGTCGGTCCGTGAGGATCAGCCAGCTGGCGTCGTCGCCGAGGGCCCGAGCGGCGCGCGAGGCCGGCCAGAGCCACCGCAGGGAGTCCTCGTCGCTGATCCGCTCATTCCTCATCGCCTCGAGAGCGCGGCGGAGCAACGGCACCCCGGAGGCGTATCCGCTCGTGACGACCGTCGCGAGTCCGTCGAGCAGCAGTTCGCAGGCAGACGGAAGCCGTCGTCCGGCGTCGCTCCAGCGGGCGTCGATGATCGCGTTCGCCACATCGTCGAGCGCTCCCCCGCCGTCCGCCAGGCGTCCGGCGAAGAGCGCAGCCGTGAAGGCATCGAGATACGTCTCGCGAGCCACCGTTCCGTCCAGCGTCTCGTACCGCTTCGCCGCTCGCAGGAGGAGCGACGGCGCCTCCCTCCCTCGCGTGGACGCGAACGAGATCTCCGCGCCGAGCAGCTGCGCTCGTGCGTCGTCGACGTCGCTGAGCGGGCCGGCCGACGCTATCGCCAGCATGGCGTGCGCTGAATCGGTGGCTCCCGCCTGCAGCCTGGCGTTCGCCGCGGCGAGCGCCCGTCGGGCGCGCTGTCCCGGATCCGGAGTCAGTTCCATGGACCGCGCCAGGAACGCCGCGGCCGCCGCCCAGCCACCGCGCGCCTGCGCGCGGACGGCAGAGACCTCGAGCTCCGCTGCGATGTCCTCGTCCAGACCACCGGCGGCCTCGGCACGATGCCAAGCGCGGTAGTCCGAATCGGTGTCGCCGACCATGGACTCCGCGAGCACCTCGTGCGCCCTCCGTCGATCCCGTTCGGAGGCCGCGCGATAGACCGCCGACCGCATCAGGGGATGGCGGAAACGCACGTGGGCACTCAGCTCGAGCAGGCCGGCCTCCTGCGCCGGCACGACCGCATCGGCCGGAATGCCGAGCCGTGCGGCTGCCCGCCACAGCAGGGTCACGTCGCCGGACGGTTCGGCCGCGGCGATCAGCATCAGCTGACGCGTCGGTGCGGGGAGCTGATCCAGCCGCCGGGTGAAACCGCGCTCGATCCGGCCGGTGAGTGCCGCGTGGTCGAACGAGCCGATCCCGAAGGCGAGCTCCGCGGCATCCAGGTCGCGCGGCAGTTCGAGGAGGGCGAGCGGGTTTCCGCGCGCCTCGGCGATGATCCGGCTGCGCACACGCTCGTCGAACGGCCCAACGATCACCGAGTCGAGCAGAGCGGCGGCATCGGTGTCGGAGAGACCGCGGACGGTGAGCTCCGGGAGAGTATCGAACGCGTCGCCGCCTTCGCCCGGGTCGATCGTATCCAGCACCGCGAAGACCATCCCGACGCGTTCGGCGGCGAGACGGCGGGCCACGAAGGTCAGTGTCTGCGCGGACGCGGTGTCGACCCACTGCGCGTCGTCGAGGACGCAGAGCAGCGGCATCGTCTCCGCCACCTCGGCGAAGAGCCCCAGCACGGCGAGTCCGACGAGGAAGCGGTCCGGGGGCTCTCCCGTTCGCGAGCCGAACACGGTTCCGAGCGCCTGTTGCTGCGGCGCCGGAAGGTGGCCGATGCGGTCCAGGAACGGAGTGCACAGTTGATGGAGCACCGCGTACGCGAGCTCGACCTCCGACTCGACGCCCGTCGCCCTCGCGACGACGAAACCGGCTGCACGGTCTACCAGGTAGCCGAGCAGAGCGGTCTTGCCGACACCCGCCTCCCCCCGGAGCACCAGCACGGCACTGCTGCCCGAGACCGCGCTCGCCAGGAGCTGATCCAGCTTCTCGCACTCGCCGCGCCTGCCTCGCAGTGCACGGCTCTCTTCATGACTCGTCATGGGAACCCACCGCCGGTTCCGACACTAGGGACCGCCGAGTCGCCTGGCAAGGGATGCCACCCGGGTGCAGACCCGGGTATCCCCCGGGCGCGACGGGGAGTCGTGCGGACGAGCATTGCTGCCATCGACAAAGAGATCTCTTGAAAGGGGATTGTCATGGACACCACAACCACCAACACACTCACCAGCGCGGCGATCGAGGTCGGCACCGACCTGCGGGAAGGCTTCGCCTCCGTCGGCGACGTGACATTGCACTACGTCGAGGCCGGCGAAGGACCGCTCGTCGTCCTGCTGCACGGGTTCCCGGCATTCTGGTACAGCTGGAGAGAGCAGATCGCTCCGCTCGTGCACGCGGGCTTCCGCGTCGTCGCGCCGGACCTGCGCGGCTACAACCTGTCATCGAAGCCGGGCGACTTCACGGACTACACGGCCGACAAGCCGGCTGCGGACATCCGGGGTCTCATCCGCGAGCTCGGGAGCGAGACCGCAACGGTCGTCGGTCACGACTGGGGCGGATCGATCGCCTGGACGCTCGCGATGAACTCCCCGGAGGTCGTCGACCGCCTGGTCATCCTGAACGCGGCCCACCCGCGCAAGCTGAACGAGGGCCTCAAGAACCCGCGTCAACTCCTGAGAAGCTGGTACTTCTTCTACTTCCAGCTCCCGGGGTCGCCGGAGCGTCGGGCGGCTCGGGACGACTGGAAGTTCTTCAAGGGCTTTCTCCGCGACGCGCAGCCGGAGTACACCGAGCAGGAGCTGGACCAGTACACCGCGGCGTGGACCCAGCCGGGGGCGGCCACAGGGATGATCGACTACTACCGCGCGGCCGTTCGGCACGGTTCGAAGCAGAAGGTCCTGCCGATCTCGGCACCCACCCTCGTCATCTGGGGACAGGACGACCGGTACCTGGGCGCCGAGCTCGCCGAGCCGCACAAGGAGGACGTGCCCAACCTGGTCTCGGTCGAACGCCTGCCCAACGCTTCGCACTGGGTGCACCACGACGAGGCAGCGCGGGTGAACGAACTGCTCGTCGACTTCCTCGGACCGGCGACCCTGTCGAGCTGAGAGTCGACAGTCGGAAGCAGTGAAGAGTGGTGGATCGGCCGATGGTCGACCCGCCACTCTTCACGTGACAAGATACCTTCCACGGGTAGGTTTTTTGCGTCACGTCATGCCCCTCATCTCTGGAGTTCTCCCATGAAGGCTGTTTCATCCTGGTCGTTGCATCGCACGCTCGGCCGGTATTTCGGAGCAGCCCCGGCACCCGCCCAGCGTCCGTCTGCCGCTGACACGGCGACTCCTCGCGACGGCGTACCGCTGCTCGAACTCCCTGCGTTGCTGAAGGAGCACGGATTCGACACCGTGCAGCTCTGCCATTTCCATCTGCCATCCCGGGACCGCACCTATCTCGACGAACTTCGGCACGCTTTGGCGGAGTCGGCGATCGAACTCGATGCCCTGCTCGTCGACGACGGCGACTTGACCCACCCCGACGAGGGCGAAGCGCATCGAGCCTGGATCAGCGGCTGGGTGGATGACGCGACCACGCTCGGAGCACGCCGCGCCCGGGTCATCGCAGGCCGCGCGGCACCGAGCGCCGAGGCTCTCCGGGCGAGCGCGCACGGTCTCGCCCAACTGGCGCGCGATCACGACGGCATCTCCATCGTGACCGAGAACTGGCTCGAACTCACCCCCGGCCCTCGCGAAGTGCTTCACATCCTCGATGCGACGGACGGTGCGGTCGGGCTCCTGATCGACACGGGCAACTGGTCGGGTCCGACCAAGTACGACGATCTCGCCCTGATCGCCGCTCGCGGCGAGACGTGCCACGCAAAATGTCACTTCGGACCCGAAGGCGCCGATCTCGACGACTACCGTCGCGCCCTCGAAACGCTTCGCGACAACGGCTACACCGGCCCCCTCGCCCTCGTCTACGACGACGAGCACGTTGACGAGTGGACCGGCCTCGACATCGAGAACCGCGTCGTCGACGCGGTATTCAGCGGCACGCGATGAGCGACTCGACTCCGGTCGTCGTCGCGACCACCGGCGTGAAGACCTCGGCCATCCGACTCGTCCTCGCGCATCCGCTCTACCGGGCATCGACGCTCGCCCTGTTCCTGTCGGGCCTTGGGATCTCCGCGGCCGCACCCCTCATCGCCTCGTTCCTCGTCACCGAACTCGGCGCGTCACTCCCCGTCGCCGGGCTCTTCTACCTCACCAACCTCGCCGCGCCGGTGGCCGGATACCTCGTCGGAGCCCGTTCCGACCGCACCGGGAGACGGCTCGGGCTCTTCCGGATCTGCGCGTTCGCGGGATTCGCCGGCTGGATCGGCATCGCCTTCTCCACCGAACTGTGGATGCCGTTCGTCATCAGCTTCGTGGTGCTCGGATTCGCCGGCGCCGCGACATCCCAGCTGTTCGCCGCGGTTCACGACGAGATCACCGCACATCCCACCGGCTCCGATGACGGCGTCGTCGCCATCGTGCGTATGGCCCTCACCGCCGGCTGGGTCATCGGTCCCGTCGTCGGGTCCTTTCTCGCCGCATACTCCGGCCTCCGCGTCATGTTCGTCGCCGTCGCCGTCGCGACCCTCGCTCAGATCGTCCCCCTCGGACGCCTCCGCGGCACCCCGCCGTCGGCGCACGAACACGCGACACGTTCGAAGAGTTCGCCGACCTTTCGCGCCATGCTGCCGCTGTTCGCGTTCACCGCCCTCTACATCTGCGTCTACGCAGGCGAATCGGTGAAGTACGCGTATCTGCCGATCTACATGAATGAACAACTCCGCCTCGCTCCTGCGCTCAGCGGTGCGATCATCGGCATTCAGCCTCTCGTCGAACTCGCCCTCATCCCCCTCGCCGTGATCGTCGCCCGCCGCACAGGCATGACCCGACTCATGGCCCTCGCTGCAGCCTGCGGTGTTGCCGCGAACATCTGCTTCGCCACGACCGGCACCCCTCTCGGTCTCTTCGCCGGGCAGATCCTCATGGGCGCGGTCTGGGGAGTGTTCGCGGCCCTCGGAATCATCGTCGCCCAGCGCCTCCTTCCCGCAGCGGTCGCCACAGCGTCCGCGATCTTCCTCAGCTCGACTGCGATCAGCTCCGCCATAGGCGGCCTCGCCGGCGGCTTCGGCGTCGCCGCGATCGGCCTCCCCCTCGTGTTCCTCATCCCCGCAGGGTTCGCCGCCATCGCGGTGATCGGCCTCCTCGCGATGACTCGCATCGTGCGATAGTCGCGCCGACTCCGCCACGAGCGATGGTGCAGCGCCGGGGCGGCCGGCGTAGAATGTCCGGAACGGGAGTGGGGGGCGAGATCGTGGCTTTCTGGCAATCGACGCGCCGCATCGCAGTGAGAATCGGCGACGTCACAGGCAGGGTGCTGGCTCGTGTCGGCCAAATCCTGATGATCGTTTTCGGGGGCCTTCAGGGTGGTCGCTCGGCCGATCCGTCAGCGAGGTCGCTCTACGAGCCGAAGAAGAAGGACTATAGGCCCTAGAACCACCGAGCTGCACTCTCGGGTTTCGCGGCTACCCCTCTTTCGCGATCCGGATGAGAACCCGCGCTCGAACAGCTGCCCAGTAGGCAGCGGCGACGAAGTTGCCGGCGTCCTCGGCTTCCAGCATGCGCTCAGTCACGACGATCAAGGCCATGTTCGGATTTCCCATCGAATCCTCGCATCCCGTTCGACGTATAATGAGTTCTTCTCACTATTCGAGAGGGTACGCCCCAGGGCGCCGCACCGGTGACCCCACTATGGGTGTCGTTGCACTGCGTCCACCACGAGTTGCAGGATGCGAGCGATCGCCGCGCGACCATCGGCCGCCGGTCAGCTGGCGCAGGCGCCCCCGTCGACGCCGCAGGTGTCGCCAACGTCGAGGGTGACGATCTTCGGCGGCTGGGATTCTCTCCAGGCGCGGTCGATGGCGCTGAGGAGGGTATTCGTGTCGACACCGCCACCGATGCCGTACTTTTCGTCGATCACGATGAACGGTGTGCCGTGCGCGCCCATCCGCTCGGCGCGGCGCTGCTCCTCCGTCACTTGGCGTCGGTAGCGGCGGGACTCCAGAACGCTGCGGGCTTCCGCCGCGTCGAGGCCGATCTCGTCGGCGAACTCGACGAGCTGGTCGACCGTCCACAACTGCCGGTTGCCGCTGAAGTGCGCACGGAACATCCCGATCCAGGCCTCGTCGTGCTTGCCTTTCTCCGTGGCATGGGCGAGCAGCTCATGGGTGAGCTCGGTGGGCCCCAGTGTGCGGTCGATCGCGTGGTACGGACCGAAGCCCTCGGCCTCGGCCGCGATCTCGACGGGCCGGAGGATGGCGTTCATCTGCGCGACGCTCATGCCCGCATTGCGGCTGAGCTGTGTCTGGGTCACGCCGTCGGGCGGCAGGTCGGGGTGCACCTGGAAGGAACGATGGATCACCTCCATTTCGTCTCCGTGCTCGAACTGAGCGACGGCATTCCGGAGCCGTTGCTGGGTGACTCCGCAGATCGGGCAGATGATGTCAGACCACATCTCGATACGCATCGGGCGTACTCCTCACTTTTTGTGTGTAACCTCATCATGTGTGCGTTTGAAAACGGTTACAAAATGCACATTCATGTGCGTGGAGGAGATGTTCATGGCTGGTGTTCGGTCCGCAGTTCGCACGGTCCCCGGTCCGTGCTCGCACTGGAATGACGACGACGCGGACTTCATCCGTCACGTGCTCGACCGGGTCGGCGACAAGTGGAGCGTGCTCGTGGTCGGAACGCTCGAGAGCGGTCCCCTGCGCTACTCCGAGCTCGTCTGGGCGATCCCCGGCATCTCGCAGCGGATGCTCACGCTGACTCTGCAGCAGCTTGCCCAAGACGGCATCATCTCCCGCACCGCATACGCGGAAGTGCCGCCGCGTGTCGAGTACGAGCTGACGCCGCTGGGACGAAGCCTGCTCGGCGCCGTCCTCAGCCTCGCCGCCTGGGCGGTCGACAACCACGAGGAGATCGGCCGGAACCGCCAGGCCGCGGCCGAAGCGGCGCGGACGCCCGTCGGGGTGGGGGCTCCGGCGTAGCGGCCTAGCGGGTTCTCGCTCTAGTTCGCCTCGGAGGCCTTCTTGCCGGGCAGGAATGCCAATGACAACATGACACCTGCGACCGCTACACCGGTGCATACCAGCAGCATCACGTCCAGGCTTCCGGTGAAGGCAGCCGTCACTGAGTCCAAGAGGTCGGGCGAATTGAGCTGCCCGGCCACCACGACACCGTTCGCCGCACCTTTGCTTGCGGTATCGGCTGCCGCTGTGGAGAGGCCGGTCGTGTCGACGCGCGCCCGATAGACGGCATTCAGCACGGTGCCGAGCACCGCGATTCCGACCGTGCCTCCCACCTGACGCATTGCCTGAATGAGTGAGGATCCGGCGCCCGCACGATCGAGCGGCAGTTCACCGAGGGCAGCGTTCATCGCCGACGGCATCGCGAATCCTGCGCCGGCTCCGGCAACGGCGAACCACGCAGCGACGAAGCCGTAGGGCGTACTGGTGCCTGTCAGAGCGCCGGCACCGACACCCACCGCCATGATGAAGAAGCCGACGGCAGCGGTGTACTTCGGCCCGAGCCGGGAATCGAGCGGCGAAGCCAGCTTGGCCCCGACGAGCATCCCGCCGATGAAAGGAAGCAGCTGCAGCCCGGTGTTGAGCGCGTCGGCGCCGCCGATGATCTGGAAGTACTGCGGCATCACGAAGAGCAGGCCGAACATCGAGAACACGGCCACCGTGATGAGCACGGTGCCCCAGACGAAAGCGGGAGAGCGGAACAGCTCGAGCTGCACGAGCGGAGTCTTGTCCATTCTCGCGAGGCGACGCTCGTGGGCCACGAACATGGGGGCGGCCACAACGAAGACGGCGATCAGGATGAGGGCGGTCGGGTCTCCCCAGCCACGCTCCCCCGCCAGCGTGATTCCGTAGACGAGCGACGCAAGCGCGCCAGACGAGACCAGGATGCCGAGGTAGTCGATCGAAGGACGGCGCGCGCTCTTCGACTCCGGAACGAGCGACGCAACAGCAATCGCGGCGATGCCGGCAACGGGCACGCTGATCCAGAAGATCGATGACCACGAGAAGTGATCGAGAAGCAGGCCGCCGACGATCGGGCCGAGCGGAAGGCCGATGCTGTTCGCCACCACGAAGAAGCTGATCGCCTTCTTGCGCTCGGCGTCGTCGGGAAAGAGGACCGTGATCAGCGACATGACCACGGGGACGAGCAAGGCCGCACCGATCCCGAGGAAGGCGCGAGCGGCGATGAGTTCGTCGGCCGAGACCGAGAGAGCGCACCAGACCGAGGATGCTCCGAAGGTCAGCAGCGCGATCACAAGGGTCTTCTTGCGACCGAACCTGTCGCCGATGAGCCCGGCCGGCAAGAGAAGTGCGGCGAGCACGAGGTTGTAGGAGTTGGCCATCCACTGTAGTTGACCGGTCGATGCCTCGAGCTCACGAGACAGGGTGGGAAGGGCCACGTTGAGCACTGTCGTGTCCAGCCCGACCACCAAGACAGCGAGGCAGAGTGCGATGAGGACACCGAGGCGTTTGCCGCCGGCGATGGGCGATGTCGGTGCCTCGGCGGCCGCCCCAAGACCGTCGATACCAGAGCGGGAAGTTGTCATAGCGACAAACTATTTGTCTTTTGTGATAATTGCAATATATATGAACGTTAGGAAATCGTATAGAATTGCGACATGTCTGACGGGCTTGAGAAATCGTCGATCGGCCCCGCCTCAGCGGCCCAGCTGGAGTTCGTGCAACGCTTCGCGAGCGCGATGATCCAGGGGGGCGCGCCTCCGATGGCGTCCCGTGTGATGGCATCCCTGCTCGCGAGCGACTCCGGCGTCATGAGCTCGGCGGAGCTCTCCCAATCCCTCCAAGTGAGTCAGTCCGGCATTTCCGGCGCCGTGCGCTTTCTCATCCAGCTCGGGTTCGTTCGTCGCGAGCGCCTGCCGGGGTCTCGAATGGACCAGTTCCGCATCCGCGAGAACGTGTGGCATACCGTGCTCGACCAGCGCAACAGCTCGCTCGACGAATGGCGCACGAGCGCCCAACACGGTGTCGAACTTTTCGGCGCCGACAGTTCAGCGGGCAGACGCCTGAGCGAAGCGGTCGAGTTCTTCGACTTCATTCAGCAGGACATGCGGGGAATTCTCGAGCGCTGGGACGAACATCGCCGCGCCCGGGAGCACGCCGAGAACTGACCGACGACGGGGCTTGCCGCAGCACCGCGACGAGAATGGGCCGTGTCGCAGGCACGGTAGTGGCCCAGCCTTCTGATCAGATCGACCGCCCGCGACTGTCGACTCGACCTGCGATCTCCTCGACGGCCGCAAGAGACGCTACGGTCTCCGTCGTCGGGGTGTATTCCATGCCGAACCAGTCGGTGTAACCCAACTCCCGGAGGATGCCGAGCTGCCGCTCCCAGTCGATGGTGCCCGTGCCTGGCTCATGTCGTCCTGGGACGTCCGCGACCTGCACGTGACCGATGAGTGCAGTGTCGCCGCCGACCACCTCAGCGAGATCCTCGTCCATCATCAGGGCGTGGTATGCGTCGAGGAGCAGCTTGACGTGCGGCGAGCCGATCTCTCGGACGATGTCGAGGCCTTCGCGGGTAGAGGAGAGATACGTTCCGACGTGATCGACGCGTGTGTTCAGGGGTTCCAGCAAAAGCGTGACGTCGCTGCCCTCAAGGATCGCTGCCGCTGCCGCGAGCGTGTCGACGACTGCCTTATGCTGCGCCGAGCGCTCGATTCCGTCGATCTCATCACCGGCGACGGCCACCAGGAACGGCGCGTGGAGGCGCTGCGCGACGGCGAGCGAGTCGCGTACTCCCTCAAGGTATTGGACCCTTGTTGTGGGATCCGTGAGGTCGAGCTTCGGGTCGACGATCAGCGACAGCAGAGTGACGCCGGTGTCATTGAGAGCCTTCTCGATGGCGTCGAGGTCTTTGTCGCGCCATCCCCAGATCTCGACGGCGGTGAGCCCGTGGTTTGCGGCCGCACGGATGCGATCGGCGGTGCTGTCTCCGGCTTCAGTGAAGAGCCACTCCATGTTGGCGGCGATGGATTTCATACGTCAGATCTCCTGCTGGTTCAGTCGGTGTAGGTGAGGACGAATTGGACGAGGTCGTTCGGACGTGAGTCGACGATGCGGTAGGCCTCCGCCGCTTCCTCGATGGGGCGCTCGTGGGTGATGAGCGGTTCGAGATCGAGCTCTCCCATGAGGCTCGAGACGACTTCTTGGCGTCGTTTGAGCGACCACAGCGGGCCGAGGTCGGGGCTGAGACCGCCGACCTGGGAGGAGATGATCCGCGGCCGGTTGTGGTGGAATTCCCCCACCAGGCTGAGGTTCTCGAAGCTGCCGCCGTACCAGGACATGGCGATCACTGTGCCGTTGTAGCCGGCGATGCGGATCGCTTCGTTGAGAGCGGCACTGGCGCCCGATACCTCGATGACGATGTCGGCGCCGCGATTGTTCGTCAGCGCACGGACCTCCCGCGCGACGTGATCTCCGGGTTCGAGGGTGACTTCCGCGCCGAAGCGCTCGGCCAGTGCCCGGCGCTCGGCCACGCCGTCGACCCCGATCACGCGTACGCCGAGCCGTCGGAGGAGTTGCACCTGAATCAGGCCGATGACACCGAGACCGGAGACGACGACCACGTCGCCGAGGTTCGGGTGGGCGTCGAGGACGCCGTTGTACGCCGTATTGAGGTTGGCATTGAGCACGCCGATCCGCGGGTCGTCGAGCGGCGGCAGCACGATGACGGACGCTGCGGGCACGACCGCGGCCGACGAGTGCGACGTATAGGTGTAGACCAGGTCGCCCACGCTGACCTCGATCACCTCGGCACCGGCCTCGACAATACGGCTGACTGCCGCGTATCCGTACGCCATCGGGTAAGTCCACTCGGGTTCGTCCGTCGGTTCGAACAGGCCGTTGTCCGGATCGCGCCGGGTGCGCCAGAGGGCCGCGGAGCCGCGGTAGACGTTCATCTCCGTGCCGGCGCTGATGCCCGAGTACAGCGTCTGGAGCAGCACATCCGTCGCGCCGATTGCCGGAAGCTCCTCGTCGAACACCTCCAAGCTGCGAGGAGCGACGAGGGTCGCCGTGCGGGCGGTGCGTGTGGTTGTGGATGTCATTCTTTGACTCCTCCGGTTCCGAGGTTGGAGACGAAGCTCCGCTGGATGAACATGAACAAGATCGCGACCGGCAACGAGATGACGACGCCGAACGCCATCACCACACCGAGGTCGACACCGTAGAGCTGGAACAGCGACTGCATCGCCAATGGCAACGTCTTGTTGCTTTCCGTTGTGATGAGGCTGAGCGCGACCACGTATTCACCCCAGGAGAGGATGAACGAGAACGCCGTCACCGCCGCGAGCGCCGGGCGGAGCAGCGGCAGGACGATGCGGAACAGCGCCCCGATCCGGCTGCAGCCGTCGACGATCGCTGCCTCTTCCAAGGCGACAGGGATGTCGGAGAGGTAGTTGCGCAGCAGCAGCACGGCGATCGGGATTCCGAGGGTCAGGTGTGCGATGGTGACGCCCACCAGAGAGTCGGCGAGGCCCATCTGGCGGAACGCGACGACGAGCGGCACGAGAACGACGAGCCCGGGAACGAGCTGGCCGGCGAGCAGGAGGCCCCCAGCGAATCCTTTGCCCCGGAATCCGAACCTGCTGAGCCCGTAGGCAGCGAGGGTCGAGACAACGGTGACGATGACGGCGCTGATGGCGGCGACGACGGCACTGTTGAGGAACGCCTGCGGCACGATCCCCAGCTGGAACAGGTGGACGAAGTTGTCGAACGACACGCGCGTCGGGAACGGATTGCCCGACCGGATGTCGAGATTCGGTCGCAACGACGCCACGTACATCCAGATGATGGGGGCGAGGAAGATGACGGCAGCGGCGATCTGCGCCGTCGCGACCAGCGTCGTCTTCCTGTTCCGACGCCCCTTCAGCAACCGTGCCCGCTGCCCGAGAGTCTCACTGCGGTCGGTGGTTTCGGGGCCTTCCGGAGCCGGGGCTGCACGTGTGATGACGGTCATCGAGTCCTCCTCGAGGTCGCCCGGAGCACAGGCACGAGCAACACGAGCGCGAGCAGCAGCATGAGCGTGCCGAGCGCGGCCGCCTGTCCTGGGCTGGCCTGTGTGAAGAACGTCTGGAAGAGCTGGATCCCAAGGATGGTCGAGCTGGTGCCAGGACCGCCCTGAGTCAAGATCCACACGAGATCGAAGCTGTAGAACGCCTGCACGCCGAGGACCACACACATCGCGCCCAGGGTCGGGCGCATCAACGGAAGGGTGATCGCACGGAAGTTCTTCCACCATCCTGCGCCGTCGATCGATCCGGCCTCGTACAGCTCATCCGGGATGCTCTTCAGCGTCGCCAGCAGCGCGATGGTGAGGAAGGGCACACCCTTCCACCCGCTGATCAGCGTTATCGACCACAACGCCGTCGCCGGGTTGGCCAGAGGCGTGGAAGCGCCCACCAGGCCGAGCGACTGCATGATCGCGTGCAGCGGTCCGCTCTGACCGTCATAGAGGAACAGCCACGCGTACGAGAGGACGACGAAGGGAGTGATCCAGGGAATCATGATGGCCCCGGTCACCGCTCCGGTCACCGGTGTGCGGATGTTCAGCAGGAGTGCCAGCGGCACCGCGATCACGACCTCGACGACCAGAGTTCCCAGGGTCCATTCGATGGTGCGGACAAGGTTGGCCCAGAAATTCGGGTCGGTGAGGATGACCTTGTATGCGGTCACCCCCTCGAGCGTGGGGGTGAGGGATGAGCTCAAAGACCAGTTGGTGAAGGACAGGTACAGCCCATAGAGCAGGGGTGCGATCGTGAGCAGCCCGACGACGATCATCGCCGGGGTGACGTAGTACCAGGGGTTGGCCCCGCCGGTCGACCGGCGGGACCTTCCCTTGTTGGCGCGGAGAGCGAGGGACATGCGCTTCTTTCGCTACTTGGCGAGGATGTTGTCGATGTCGGTGCACAACTGTTTGGTTGCGTCGTTCACATTCAGCGCGCCTGTTGCGACCTGCTGCACGGCCGTCTGGATCGACGCGGTCTCGATCTCACCCATCTTCGGGCTGGGGCCGGCAGGGTACTGATACGGGTACGCCTTGCTCAGCTGGGTGGCGAACTGGTCGTACGGTGCCTCGGTCCACGGTGACTTCTCCGCCAGGGACTTGCGCCCGGGCAGGATGCCGCTGGTCTGGGCGATCTTCGAGAGCGCGCCGTCGGGACTGGTGGCGTAGTGGATCCACTTCGCCGCCGCATCCTTCGCCTTCGACGTGTTCCACATCACGAGCGGCCAGCCTCCGAGGAATCCGAACTGCCCTTTCGGGCCGGCCGGGATCGCGGCGACGCCGATGTTCTTGAACAGGTCGGGATTCGCCGTCTTGATCGCGTTGTAGCGGCTCGGGCCGTCGATCAGCATGCCGGCCTTGCCGTTGGAGAAGAGGTTGGCGAGGTCATCGCTGGTCTGGTTGGCCGCATCCGGTGAGGTCAGTCCATCCTTGGCGATGCCGGTGTACCAGGTGAGCGCATCCTTGAACTCCGTCGTGTTGAGGCCGCATTTGCCGTCGTCGGTGAACAGGGATGCGCCGTAGCTCAGGTACACGGACATGAACGTCTGCACGGTCACGTACTGCTTGCTCATCGGTGCGCTCCACGGCACCGACACGACCGACTTCAGTGCCTTGGCGTCCTTCTCGACCTCGTCCCAGGTGGTGGGCGGAGTGTTCGGGTCGAGACCCGCCTTCTCGAAGAAGTCCTTGTTGAAGTAGAGCATGCGGGTCTCGTCAGCGACCGGCGAGCCGTAGAGCTTGCCCTTGTACGTGTAGTACGAGAGGTCCCCGTCGTACATGTCCTTCTTCACGTCGGTGCCCTCTTGCTTGGACCAGTCGGCGATGTAGGAGTCGAGTGGCGCTAGAGAGCCGTTCGCCGCGTACTGGGCGACGACATCGTTACCCAGCATCGAGACATCGGGCAATGCGCCCGACGCCAGGGCGGTGGTGATCTTCTGCTGCTGATCGGCCCACGGCACGATCTGCATGTCGACGGTGATCGTCGGGTTCTTCGCCTCGAAGTCTTTGATCGCCGCCTTGTACGCGTCGATCGATGCCTGGGCAGTATCGAACTGCCAGAAAGTGACCTTCTGCTTGTCTGAGCTGGAACCGCCGCCCGAACAGGCGACCAGGGATGCGCTCAACGCCAAGACGCTCGCTGCGGCGACGATGGTGCGGCCGAGTTTCACGGGGTTTCTCCTTCACTTCGTTGTGCGGGATGCCTGGGGAGGTTGGGCTGTGCTGGCACCCTCGGTGAAAATTAAACATAGAATAGCTTTCAATAAAATGCAATGAAAAGGTTTTAAACCCTGATGGGATATAGTGATCGCATGGTGGCGACATACGAACGTGGCCCGTACGCGAAAGGGCGGGAGAGGCGTGAGGCCATCCTGAAGGCCACCCTCGACGTCTTCTCCCAGTCGGGCTACCGGGGCGCGTCCCTTCGGGCGATCGCGCGCGAACTCGATATCAGCCCGGCTTTGCTCCAGCACTACTTCTCCACCCGGGAGGAGCTCCTCATGGACGTCGTCGCGGCATGGGATGACGAGAACGACCGGCGCTCCGAGGGGCTCACCTTCCTGGCGCACTGGCTTGTCAACATCAAGCACAATACGGAGATCCCCGGCCTCATCCGCCTCTACACCGCACTTGCGATCGAGGCCACCGACCCGGACCACGCAGCTCGGGACTACATCAAACGCCGATATGACAACCTGACGTCCCAGATCGTCGACGACATCAAGCGCCAGAAGTCCGTCGGCCTGTGCCCCGAAGACGTCGCCCCCGAGAGAGTCGCCCGCCTACTGATTGCGGCCTGCGAGGGCCTGCAGATTCGTTGGCTGCACACACCCGACTTCGACATGTACGAGGAGTTCGTCGGACTCCTCCGGGACTTCCGGCTCACCCCACCAGTGGAGGAAGCAGAGCTCGCCCTCAGCCGCGCGGTGGTCTGAGCGCCTGGTGTGGCGCGCGCATGCTGTCGAACAGCACGTCGAGCGCCGCCTCCAGATGCTCGGTGGTCCCGGTCGACCACATGACCACGACCCCGCCCTGGATGCCGGCCAGGAGCGCGGCCGCGAGCCGGTCGGCCGACCGGTCGGTCCGCATCCGGCCGGCGTCCTGCATCGCCCGGATGCCTGCTGCGAGGTGACCCTGCCACCGCGACAGCAGTGCCCGGGTGACATCGCCGGCTCCGGGGGTGGTGCCGAGCTGGGCGACGAGCGAGTTCAGCGGGCAGTGCGCCCCCTGCGCGCGGTAGCGCGCGACGAGGACCTCCCGCCAGCGCTGCCACGCCACCCACGACGTGAGTTCGCCGAGATAGGGCTGCTGGTCGGAGAGGACACGATCGGCTTCGTGGCGCATGACCTCCAGGAGGAGCTCGTCCTTCCCGCCGGGAAAGTAGTGGAACAGCTGCCCCTTGCTCGTGCGTGTGGCCGCGCGCACGTCGTCGAGGGTCATCGCGGAGAACTCGATCTCGCGCAGATAGGCTGCCGCACCCTCGATGATCCGCGCGCGGGTCGCCGCGCCCTTCCGTGTGAATGCCACTCGGTGAGCCTATTCGAATTTGGACTTGCCGGTCCAGAAATGGATCCGTAGAGTCGCCGCCATGACGCACAGACTGAATGGCAGAACGGCGCTCGTGACGGGCTCCACCAGCAACATCGGCCGGGCAATCGCGACCGCGCTCGCCGCCGAGGGGGCGCACGTGATCGTGTCCGGGCGCGACGCGGGCAGGGGCGAGGAGGTCGTCCGGGAGATCCGGGAGTCCGGCGGACGGGCGGACTTCGCGCAGGCCGAGCTCGACGGTTCGCCCGAGCAGAGCCGGGAGCTGGCGGAGCGGGCACTCACCCTGCTCGGCGGGCGACTCGACATCCTCGTCAATAACGCGGGCGTCTACCCGCCGCACACGACCCTGTCGGCGGACGGCGACCTCTTCGACCGGATATTCGGCGTCAATGTGAAGGCGCCCTTCTTCCTCATGCAGGCGGTCACGCCGTCCATGATCGCCGCCGGCGGCGGCGCCGTGATCAACCTCGGCTCATGGATCACCACGCGGGGCGTTGCGTCCAGCCCGCTGTACAGCGCGTCGAAGGGAGCGGTCGAGACGCTCACGCGCGCGTGGGCGGCCGAATTCGGCGCCAGGGGTGTACGTGTGAACGCGATCTCGCCTGGCGTGATCCGACCGCCGGAGATCGGTCCCGACGCGGTGTTCCCCGGCGAGGTGCTGATGGCCGGATCGCCTGCCGGTGCAGCGGGGCATCCGGACGCGATCGCCGCCGCAGCCGTCTATCTCGCCTCCGACGACGCCGCGTTCGTGCACGGCACGGTGCTCGACGTCGACGGCGGCCGTCTCAGCGTTCACGCCGCCGCCTAACGACTCCTGATCAGGACATCGTCTGGGCAGACATGCCCGGTGCCGTGGTCAAGCGGCACTTTCGTTCCGGGTGCCCTTACGCGAATGCCTCACAGGTGCGCCACGGGACGGTGGCCGTGGTGGGTTCGGCCGAAAACCGCCCACCACGCGACGCTCAGCTTGCGCCGTGCGTCGACGACCGGCCGGCCGGACGATACGGTCGCGCTCCGGTCGGCCTGCGAGCGACGCAGTTCGTTCTCGCGCGCCAGGGTCGCCGCGCGGCCGGAGTCAATGCGGAAGGCGACGAACGTGTCGTAGTTCATGATCTTTCCTTTCTGCAAGCAGAACCGCAGTGCCAGGTCGGAGATACGGACCACGGGTGCGGCCGGCGATGTGACTGCGAGGTGTGCATGCGTCCACCATCACGTGACGCGGTACTCGATCCCTCTTCGGCTGGTACTCGTCCGATACTCGCCGGCGGCGACGAGCCTTGACGGCCTTCCGGATCGCGCCCACACTGGCGTCATGACCGTGAAGGTACTCGGTCCATTGGATACCGGGACCGAGCACACCCTGAGTCCGCGAGAGCGCGTCGTGCTCTCCGCACTGATCGTGCTGGCGGGTCGTACCGTCGGCACCGGCGAACTCGCCGAGGCGTACTGGGGGGCGGACCTCCCACGCACGTGGACGCAGCAAGTCAAGACATCGGTTGCGCGAATCCGTGCCGACCTCGGACACGGCGCGGTAATCACCCGAGGCTCGGAGTACACCCTCGGCCTCGACCCTGCGACGATCGACGCGTTCGAATTCGAACGCCTGGTCTCCGGCGCCCGCAACCACGCGATCCACGACGAGAACGACAGGGCGGTGGCCGCGTACCGGCGGGCGCTCGCGATGTGGCGCGGCGCACCGTACCCCGAGCTGGCCGACTGGGAACCGGCTGCCGTCGAGGCCGAGAGGCTGGTCGAGATCCGCCGCAGTATCGAGGAGGAGCTGCTCGAGTCCAGGCTCGCGGAGGGCGAGGACAGCGCCGTCGTCGCCGACGCGGAGCGGCTGGTGCGCGAGTCACCGCTGCGCGAGAACCGCTGGGCGATCCTCGCGATCGCCAACTACCGCGCCGGCCGGCAAGCCGAGGCGCTGTCGAGCATCCGGACTGCGCGGGCGCGACTCGCGGACGACCTCGGCATCGACATCGGTGATCAACTGCGCGCGCTCGAATCGTCGATGCTGCAGCATGATCCGGCGCTGGCGCCGACCAAGCCCCTGCATCGCGTGAGCGACACCTGCCCCTACCGCGGCCTCCAGCCCTTCTCGCCAGCCGACACGGAGGACTTCTTCGGACGAGATGCCGACATCGATGCCATACGCGAACGCGTGCGCGAGGGATCGCTCACCGTCGTCGTAGGCGCCTCCGGATCGGGCAAGTCCTCGCTCGTGCTGGCCGGGGTGCTGCCGCGCATCGCCGACGGACGACGCATCGCGGTGATCACGGCGGGTCGGGATGCCGCGATCGATCTGCGCGCTCGGATCGACCTGAGCGGACCCGCCGATATCGTGGTCGTCGATCAAGCCGAAGCGGTACTCCAGCTACCCGAGCGCGAACGCGATGAACTGTGCAGGATCGTCGCAGAGGTGCTCGCCGGCGGGTCGACCGTGCTCATGACGCTGCGCAGCGACTTCCTCGACCGCGCGACGGGTCTGCCCTACATAGGCGCTCTGATCGGCCGTGGCGTGTATGCCATCGGACCGCTCGATGCCGGCGGTCTGCGTGAGGCGATCGAGCGCCCGGCCGCCCGCGCCGGCCTGCGGCTGGAGCCGGGGCTGGTCGAGTTGATCGTGCGTGATGCCGCTGACCGGCGCACCACCCTCCCCCACGTCTCACACGCCTTGGAGGAGACCTGGGTCCGACGTGAAGGAGCGACCCTCACGGTGGCCGGGTACGAGGCATCCGGTGGCATCACGGGCGCCATCGCCCAGTCGGCCGAGACGCTGTACCGCTCCCTCGACGCCCGCAACGCCAGCGCATGCCGCTCGCTCATGCTTCGCCTCGTGCACCGCGGCGCCGATGGCGCGTCCGTGCGACGCACCGCCTTGCTCGCGCCCCTCGTCGCCGACCCGGCGTGGCGTGGGGTACTCAACCGCCTCGTGGCCGCCCGCCTGCTCACGACCGACGGCGACGAGGTCACGATCGCTCACGAGGCGCTCGCGACGGCGTGGCCGCGCCTGGACCAATGGCTGGAAGAGGATGCCGAGGGCGCTCGCCTCGTGGCGACGGTCGCCACCGCGGCCGAACTGTGGAACGGTTCGGGTCGGCGGGACGATGACCTCTTACGCGGTGCCCGGCTGCAGGCAGCGCTGGACTGGCGAGACGGGTCCGAGCCGGATCTCACCACGGTGGAACGGGAATTCCTCGACGCGTCCGCTGAACGGGAGCGAGACGAGATCCGCGAGCTTGCGGGGCGCGCTGCTCGCGACAAGCGCAACAACCGCCGGCTGCGTTGGGCGATGGCGGGTGCAGGCGTGCTGCTGGTCGCAGCGATACTCGGCGCCGGACTTGCCGGGGTGCGAGGCGGAGAGGCGCAGCGTGCTGCAGAGGACGCTCGCATCGAGGCGCTCGTGGCGACGTCCCTCTCACTGCTTGACAACGACCGGGAGACGGCAGCTTTGCTCGCGGCGGAGACGTACCGGCGCTGGCCCGACGATGCCCGGGTGCGCTCGGCGCTCTGGGGGGTCATGACGAGCACGGCCGGTCTCGTCGACACGCACCATGACGAGGGTGCGTTCTACCCCTCGATGGACATGCTCCCAGGCACGGGGACGGCGCTGCGCGTCTCGACCGGCCAGGACCGCTCGGATCAGCCCGCCGTCGAGCTCGTCGATGTCGCCACGGGCGACGTCCTCCGAACTTTCGATCTCGGTCTCCCTGACACGGCGCCGGGCTGGAGCCGCTCCGTCGAGGTGGATGCCGACGGATCCATCGCGGCGATCCAATCGCCCGTCTACCCGGATCCCTTGAACACCGAAGAGTGCTGCTGGACCCACCTCACGTTCTTGGATCTCACGACCGGCGAGCCGCTGCCCAGCACGGGGCCCGTTCGCTCGCAGATGTCGGGGACCATGACCTTCGACGCTGCGGGGCGGACTCTGTACGTCGCGCAACCGGTCACCGCAGACATCATCGCGGTCGACACGACAACGGGCGAGGTGCGCTCGAGCGCTGCGATCTTCGATGACCATCCGAAAGGGATCGAAAACTTCTCCGGTGTGACGCTCCTTGACGACCGCCTTGTCGCTGTCGGTGCGGGCGACCATCTCCGCCTGTACGATCGCGCGACGCTCTCGCTGATCCGAACCATCCCGCTCGAGGGGGACGTATCGAGTATGGATGTCATCACCGACGGCCAGGGAGGCATCGTGTCGACGGGATGGGACGGCACGGTGCGCGTCCTCCTCGCCACGGGCGAAACCCTCTGGCGACGGTTTCCAGATCCGACGCGAAATTGCTACTCCCTGCACCTCGCAACGGACACGACCATGGCGTGCGGGTCATACGAAGGAGTTGCACTCGTCGATCTTGCGACAGGCGAAACGAGGAGGGGACAGGCCGCGCTCCAGCTGAATCAATTTCCGACGTTTGAAACGATCGATGACGAATCCCTTCTCGTGGCCGTGGACGAACCTCCGACCTGGATGCGCTGGCGGATCGACGGCGGTGGCACCGGCTCGGACGTCGTCGCGAAGGGACGCGAACTCATGGACGGCCCGGAAAAGGGAGGATCGCTCGTCGTGACCCAGCCCGTCGGCGGTGGCGGGCGCATGCAACTGTGGGACCTGGAGCGCGACGCCCCGGTCGGCGAGGAGGAGGATCTGATCGTTCCGCTCGGCTCCGGTGTCGTGGCGAAGTACCCCCACTATGACTCGGAGAAGCAGTCGGGCGAGCCGCGGCTGGAGCGCCAGTCGACGGGCGAGGATATTTCGCTTCGTATCCCCGGGTTGCCGAGATCCTTCAACGTGCTGCCTGGCGGATGGGGCCCTCCCGCCTTCGCCTGGTGGCCGGACGGCATCGTCGGCTTCGACCCGTCCACGGGTAAGCCTCTGGGGCCTGTCATGACGGTGCCGGACGTTCAGTTCGGTGTCCTCTCGGCGAGCGAGACACCCGACTCGGCACTCGCCGTGGTCACGTGGTCGGCCGACCCGGGTCACTCGGAGACCGGTGTCTTCGATATCTCGACCGGACAACTCCTCGTGCGCGGCCTCTATGACCTCGATTCAAGCCACGCGCTCGACGGCGATCAGTTGATCGGTGTCGCGCCGGACTATGCGCGCCGCTATGACATCCACACACTCGAGCCGATCTCGGCCCTCGCCCGAGCGATCGGCGGTGGTCAGGCCACGTCAATCAGCGCCGATGGCCGAACCCTCCTCGACGTCGGCTTCAACAACGCACTCACGCTGTACGACCTGACGGCGGACATTGCGCTCGCCACTCCACTCGACAGCGATGCCCCGGCGGTGCGCCTGCGAGGTGGATACCTCACGGCCGACGGCGAGACCCTGCTCGAGGCGCTCCCCGACGGTATCCGCGTCTGGGACCTGCGCCTGGCTGAGCAGGCGTCACAGGCGTGCGCGCTGGCGGGGCGCGAACTGACGGAGGAGGAGTGGTCGACATACTTCCCCGGCGAGAAGCGCATAGCCACGTGCGCCGCGCTCACGCCCTGACCTGAAATTGGCACAACCCGTACAGCCTGGATCTCGAGGTGAAGGGCGGAGTCCACGTCGACGGTCGTCCGCGGGGCTGGCAGCTCAGCGATCTCGGCGTGGAGCTTCACCATGAGACCGCCGACGAGCGTCCACGAGCTGTGTGGGAGCAGGCGTGCTAACTCAAAGGCCGATGGCCAGGGCGGCTCTTCCCATGTGCTGGACCGTGCATCGACGGCGATCAGCTGGCGGTCGTTCAAACTGCTTTCCGAGCTGCCGCGATCCAGTGGGCTGCAGCTGAGCATTCTCGTGAATCGCCGTAGGTGTATAGAGCGAGAGCTTCGAGGACCTGGCGATGGTCCTCGTCTCCTTCAACGACCACGATGTCGCCGGAGTCGTCCAAGCCTAGGCGCGCCCTTCTGGCAACACGGCTCGCGTCTTTGGCTACGAGAACACCGAGTCCACCTCCACCCGATAGGCCGAGCTCACTGGCCGACACAGGGATGAATCGGCTCTTGACCTCGCTGCTGGAAGCGCGTCGGAGCGATACCCGGTCGCGCAGGATCTGCCCAGCGAGCGCGCCAATCTCGGAGCTTCGGATGCGCTGCTTCAGCCGACTGCGCTCGGTGCTACTCAGCTCGCTGGTCTTGCCGGTGGCGAGCAGATCAAGAGCGGCCTTCTGCACCGCGTCAGTCCAGTCGCGACCCCGGTGGGTTGTGCGCTCGAGCGCCTGGACCTGGCGCTGCGAGAATGCGTGCGCGATGCCGTGCTTGGTGGCAACCATGCGCCCACTGGCCGCAGCGCGCCTCACCTGCCGGGCGGAGACGCCCAGCTCTGCCGCAGCTTGAGACGTGGAGAGAGGCATACAGATATGGTCCCATCTCGGACTATATCTGTCAACGTCGGGCCCACTCCTCGTGTTCCGAGGTTTGGACACCACCTCCCCGTCCATGAGGGCACGGCTGCCCTCGTGACTTCTGGATCTGCGCTCATCGCCGGTGTTACCGGTGGTTGCGCGCGACGAAGAGATGCCGAAGAAGCGCTTCAGAAAACCCAAATAGATGGGCTTTTGATGGGGTGATCAAATCTCTTAACCTCGAAAGTCCCGGAAACCCATGAGTTTCCGGGACATTACGTCGGGCTGCGCCCGGCGCGCTCCCCCAAACGCCGCCTCACGCTTCGCGTTCATTCGACGCCCGGGGCCCCTCGCGGCGGGGACCCCAATAGTCAGCAGCGAGTGACGACAAAGAAGAGAGGGCGGCGGCTCCAATGCGAGCCGCCGCCCTCTCTTCTTTGTCGTTACGTGGGCTGTTTACGGAACCCTCCAGGGCGCGGATCGCGGGCCAGTGCTTCTTGCCTTTTCCTCCGCACGCCTTCCGATTTTCCTCCAAGGCCGTGCCACCAGCACGCGGAGGCTGGTCCTCCCGCGACCGCCTGCCTAGCCTGGCTGGCGCCACCCTCGGGCGAATCCAACCAACTTCCCGTTGATCGCACCGAGTTCGCGCAAGAGAAGGAAAATATGCGAAATTTTACTGATCGGAGTGACTTGACTTCCTACTCCGGACCTGCGTCTCCCTCGGTAAGTAGCTGGTCAATCGGCACTGGGTTCGCTCCGGCAAATCGCCAGCGCGAGAGCGGGTCTTGACCTACGTCCCTACCCGTGTGAAGAACTGCGCCGAAGACTGCGGAAGCCATCGGCTTGCCCCACACATCCCAGCGGGTCATTTCCTCCCGCCAGGTCTCCGCGGCGTCGCGAATCAGCTTCACGAGGAGGCGAAGCTCCGACGGCTCCTCTGAATCAAGGACAAACTCGGGGTAATCAATACACAGCAGGTAACCGACCGGCGAAGGCGACCACTCGAAGTCAGTCAGCAGGTCGAACAGTGCTGCATAGTTCTTGCCGAAATACAACGGAAACTGACACGCAGCTGCAGTCTCGTTGAAGAGTTCTACCCACGTTCGCATATTGCGTCCGTCAAGTCTGGGCGCGACAAATCCGCGCCCGACGAGCTGGTATCGAGTTGTCTCGAGCCGCCCGCCGGAAGAAGCATACGTGTCAGAAGAGGTTAGCAATTGTGTACCGTGTTATCTGATCTGGTGAAGGTCTTGTCGTATTCATTCGCATACCACGCAGAGCCGTCGATACCGGTGACAATAGTCACTGAATGAGCTGCCGGGCGAAAACGTGTTGATGAGTCCTACTTTGCGGGAACCGACGCCACGTGACTGTCCACTTGCTGCCTGCCTCGCCCGGCGCGAATGTAAGCCGCCGCATGGGCATGAAAGTCTCGCCCTCATTTGGGCCAAGCTCCACCGGCCACGGCGCGGTCCCATCGAACCCGCCACCCGCGGGCGGCACTAACGTGACGTCGTGGGCTAGGTAGGGCAACCGAGACGTCAGGACCCATGCGTCATTCTGAAAGTGGGCAAGTTCCCAGTCTCGGCGGAGGTGCCGGTCGCGGTGCGCCGTCCGCCTCGCCCGTATGGACCCGTACACACCGGTAGCCGCACCCACAATCGCCGTCACGGGAACCCACCACTCCGTCGCCATATCGCTCACGGTACCGAGTGCGTACGACAAGCCAGGCGAAATGAAGCACGATAATCATCTACGCGGCGCCCCCGGCGGCCAAGTGCTTTCGCCGTGCTCGGCGACGTTACCCAGGCTAGGAGGCGTGGGGGGTGCCTCCCCCTCCCCCCTGCCCTCGCAGCCCGAACGGGCATAGGGGTTCTTTGCTTCTGTGCTCATGCGTCCAAGCTCGCGAGTGTGCTCCGGGTGGACGCGACGAATGAGAACAACTCAGCGTCGTAAGCTCGCGCGAGGCGCTCCGTGAAGTCGCGGTAGTCACGCACGTTCGCCAGCGCGAGCCGATCCGGACGACCCCCGTGCGCGATGTCGCCGCGGAGCGTGACAAGCCGGTCGAGTTTCGCCTTGATCGTTCGATTAGTGGCGTTTTTCCAGCCACAGTGCTCCAGTGTTCTCCATCCGAGAATCGTCCAAGTCCACGTAGATACAGTCTTGGGACTCGCGGTGTTGACCCCGAAAGACTGTGGGTCGTCAGGGTCACCATGCATCGTGTGGTCCACCAGCTTGACCAGCTGTTTGCGTCATCCATCGTCCGCAAGCGCCCACGAGTCATCGGTCTCCGCTCTCACCCACGCGACGGTCGCACCCGGGAGGTCTCCTCTGTCCCCCTCAGCAAGCGTCTGCGCGGCCTCGACGAGGCTGTCCTCGAAGTACACCTCCCACGCGCCGTACGTGAGCACGACGCACGACCTGAGCAAGGGTCCCTCGTCGGTCGCGGGTCTGCCCGCCAGCGGCGACCCTGACTTGGGATGGTGCGCAATCAGATTGTCAACGTCGCCGATCAGGCGCTCGAAGTGCACTAGAGCCTTGCTCATTTTCACAACCTAGCGCGGGCACGTGATGGTGTCTTGTCCCCGGACGGGTACCAATGTCCCATCTGACTAGTGCTGGAGGGTGGTGCGGCCTCCCAGTACCCGAATCCTCGCAGCCCCAGCGCGAGCGCGACACCAAGCGCCGCCAGCGCGACGCCGCGGTCGTCGCGGACGACGGCGTCCTTGACGACTCCGACCTAGTCGGCTCGCATAGCCCGAGAAGTGCGACTCTTTGCGGACATTGGACGGCGTAAGCACCGCGCCGACCACTAGTCGAAACCATCGCCTAGTACACCCCTATGATTTCTGCCGTGGCAACCTTCAACGATCATCCTCATCCACGCATCATTTTCAATGTCCCGGATGACGTTTATGCGTCGGTGGAGTCAATGGCCGGATGGGCGGTTCGCCAGGAAATGGGCGTGCGTGTGCATATGCCCGAGTTCGACCTTGCGCTCGTCCAAGCAGGAGACCCGACCTCGTACCACCAGGCCAGCCACGTCATGTCAATTGGTTCGACTTCGGCGTTCGGAATCGACCGCTCCTTCACGACAGCGGCATCGCAAATCAATGTGGAGGATCCGCTCGGCCTAGGGCTGGACAAGCTTGCCGCCGAGACGATCGTTCCCTACATACCGACCGGCGCAAGGCAGACATGGCAGCATTCCGAGTATCAGGTCGACGGCCATAGGTCCTTTAAAACCAACGAGTCGACTGGCGACCTGGGCGGAAAAATCACGCCATTCGTGTCCGTTGGCACCGAAAAGTACCCGTATGCCTGGATCACCAGGCGGCACCCGGGGCAGTGGATCTTGGTCCTGCCACCCGAGACTAGAGATATCCCCCGCTGGCTCGCGTTCTTCATACGCCACTTACATTCCGAGGACCCTGAGGCGTTTCCAGTCGCCGCACCTTGGACCGAGCGAGATGAATGGAGTTCCATGGCTGCATCGGCGGCGGCGGATGCACTTGAATCCCATGTCAACCGGGCAGCCCTCCAGATCGCGGACCTCCGCACTGAAGAGACTCGTTTGGCCGAGGCCCTCGAAGCCGCCCGAAAATCCGACGAGGTGACCGTGAGGCGGTTGATTACGGCCGACGGAGACGACTTGGTGGACGCAGTGGCAAATGCACTTCAGACCATTGGCTTCACTGCCGTTGACATGGACCCAACACACGTGGACGCAATTGGGGCTCGACTAGAGGACCTGCGAGTCCATGTTCCCGGCGACGAATCTTGGGTCGCGCTAGCGGAAGTCAAGGGTTACACGGGCGGCGCGCGAGTCAACGACGTAAGTCAAATCACACGGCGCCCGGTCGTCAACTTCGTCAAAGAGACTGGCGCAGAGCCCTCGACTGTTTGGCACATCGTCAACGTCGAACGGAAAAGTGATCCCGGCACGAGACGACCAGTAATTCCGAACGACATCGACCTTGAGCCACTAACCGCACAGGGTGGCGCTCTCATCGATACCCGCGACCTCTTCCGTGCGGTGCGCGCTATCGAACAAGGTGCCGCCTCGGCAGCGACAGTGCGCGCTAGCCTCATTGCCTCGAAGACTCGTTGGG
This sequence comes from Leifsonia sp. NPDC058230, assembly GCF_042882245.1. Lineage (NCBI taxonomy): Bacteria > Bacillati > Actinomycetota > Actinomycetes > Micrococcales > Microbacteriaceae > Leifsonia > Leifsonia sp. NPDC058230. Next base: position 633,295 of record NZ_JBHVWM010000002.1, read on the forward strand.
TGCCCCCTCTCGCATAGCAGGCGCCTTCCCCCCACGCTCGATGCGCCCCATTGTCGCGCATCAAAAGGCCCCACCCGGACAACGCGCCGTGGTGGGGCCTTTTCGTCGTTCAACGGCGCTACAGTGGCCGCGGGAGCACCAAGCATCTAACCCATGCTTGGTGCCTTCTCATTTCTGCGGTGTCCATCCTCGAACACTCGATCCGTCCGAGAACCACGTCACCCGGCTCCCGTCCGGCTCCGCGAACGCAGCCCACGTGATGCCCTCGCCGTCTAGCTCGTCGATTCCAGATTGCACCATCATTGGTTGCTCCTCTCGTGCGGCTGTCTGCCTTGTCGAGGTCGACCTTAACGTCGCTAGGTCGATGGCGACGACCCTGGGTCTATCCCCAAAACGGCCGCTAGGTCGACGCGCGTGAGTCGGCTCACGCACCTCGCAGCCTCGGCGCCGGGTCGATTTGGGACGTGTCGCCCTATCACGCGGTTGGCGTACGCGTTGGCGTACAGGCCGTGTAAACGCCTCAGGGGCATTCTTCGGAAGTTCTGAAAAATGCCCCTGATCGGCTTTTCATATGGTCGGGCTGACAGGATTTGAACCTGCGACCCCTTGACCCCCAGTCAAGTGCGCTACCAAGCTGCGCCACAGCCCGAAGTTGCTTTCAGAGTGGAGTCCGAAAGCAACTTGACCATACTACCGTGTCCGAACGGGAGCTCACGCCACGGACTATTCGTAGACGAGCTCGCGCACCTCGACGCCGTAGGCGTCCAGCGTGACCGACGACACCGCATCCCCCGCCAACGTCTGCAGCACCCCGGCGACCACGGGCGAGACCGTCACCGGCTCCGGATGCTGAGACACGAAGAACACGAAGCGGCGGCCGTCGACGTGCACCAGGGAGTCGGTGAACACCATCGGGTCGTCCACGACCACGTCCCGCTCGAGGTCCGCGACGACGGCGAGGGCGTCGTAAAGGCGCCAGGTCTCCTCCGGGTTCACCCGCGGCAACGCTGAGGTGAAGTACTCGAAGGGGTACGTCGAGAGCACGGCGCGACCCGGACCGTGGGACTGCGAGACCAGCACGGGCCGGTCGTGCGCATCCACGGCCAGTACGGTACCCGTGGTGACGGTGACGGGCAGGAACGACCGGGAGTGCTCGTTGCCGGCGACCGTGAACCGCAGGGTGGCTCCGGCTTCGAGGGAGCCGAACGGTTCCACGAACCGCACCACGACCTCGTCGTCGAGCACCGGCTCGACCAGGCCGTACGCCGACTCCCGCTGCACGCCGAAGAGCTCCTCGGTGTACGCCCACCACGGCCCGCGCTGCACGCCGACGTCGCCCGCGCAGTACGAGGCGTAGACGGTCGCGCCTTCCTCGGCGAGCGAGCGCAGCTGCAGCCAGGTCGGGCCGCACAGCTGCTTCACCGACGGCAGCAGGTAGAGCCCGTAGCCGGCCGGGATCCCGCCGTCCTCGGCCTCCCGCACGACGGCGACCGGCACGTGCGCTTCATGCGCGGCCACGTAGGCCTGCTCCCCCGCCGCGACGATCAGTGCGCGCTCGGCTTCCTGCGTGAAGGGGTAGTCCGCCGCGAGATGCGAGGGCACGACGAGTGCCGCATCCACCGGGGTCCGCGTGACCGAAGCCACATCGATGGCCGCGAGGTCCGAGGCGAAGCGAGCCAGTTCGAGCAGCGGCGGCTTGGGCGCACCGGTCGAGTCGGTGATCCCGAAATGCATCTCGAACGGATGGTGCGAATACGGCCGCTGCGCGACGAGGTCGTCGTAGTCGGTGTTGTTCCACGCGATCCAGCCGGTGGCGCCGGCGAGCAGCGTGTTGTAGAGCAGCTGGCGGTAGTACGAGGCGGCGCCCGACGGCGAGACGAAGTCGCTCGTCACGCCGAACTCCTCCATGATGACCGGCAGACCGACCATGCCGCACAGCTCGGCGATGTACGCCGCCTTGAGGTGCTGGCGGATCTGGTCGGACTCCATCCGGTACACGTGCGGCCCGACGAAATCCGTGAAGGCGGCGAGGTCGACGGACGAGAATCCGTTGTCGTGCCCGGTGGTCTCGATCCCCCACGCGCCGTCGCCGACGGAGACCGGCTGCGTTCCGCCGCCTGCTCGTACCGCATCCACCAGCAGGGAGGCCCACGCAGCCACCAGCGGTCGCGGCGCCTCTCCCCCGTAGATCGGCACCTCGTTCGTGAGCAACCACCCCGCCACCGCCGGATGCTCCGCGAAACGGGCCGTGAGCTCGCGCACGTACCACGCCTGGCGGCCGACGAACCAGACGTCGCTGTACAGGTCGCGCCCGTTTCGCCACACCGGATCCCAGTTCTCCCCCGACATGTGCCCGACCAGGAACGTCGGCACCGTCGTCATCCCGACCTCGCTGTGAGCATCCAGGAAATCGTGGAAGTTCCGGATGCACTGCTCGTCGAGCGTGTCCGGCGTCGGATGGAAGTCGGGCCAGTAGAAGAACGAGCGCGTCATGGTGAGGCCGTGGTCGGCGAGCACCTGAAGCTCCTGCCGCACGACCACGGGGTCGTAGCGCGTCCACATGAGCGGCCCGCCGCTTCGCGACCAGAAGTTGGCGCCCAGCCAGATGGCCGGTGCTCCCTCGACGGTGAGCAGGGGGGAATGGCGTTCCATGATGCCTTTCGAACAGAACGGGAGAAGATCGAACAGAGGGAGAGCGCGCTACTTCACAGCGCCCGCCGTCAGTCCGGCGACGAACGACCGCTGCAGCAGCAGGAACGCCACGACGACCGGGATGCTCACCACGAGCGATGCCGCCATGATCTGGTTCCAGTACACGTTGGTCTGGGTCGAATACAGTTGCAGGCCGACGGCCAGGGTCCTGTTCTCGTCTGTCGTCATCACGGATGCGAACAGCACCTCACCCCAACTGGTCATGAAGGAGTAGATGGCGACGGCGATCAGTCCCGGCTTGGCGGCGGGCAGCACGACGTGCCACAGGGCTCCCATCGGGCCGCTGCCGTCCACCATTGCCGCCTCGTCGAGGTCGCGCGGGATGCCGTCGAAGTAGCCGGCGAGCATCCAGATCGAGAACGGCAGGGCGAAGGTCAGGTAGGTGATGACCAGGCCGAACCGGGTGCCCACCAGCTGGATGCCGAGCGTCTGGTTGATGTTCACGAAGATCAGGAACAGCGGGAGCAGGAACAGCACGCCAGGGAACATCTGGGTCGACAGCACGGTGGTGCTGAAGACCGTGCGGCCACGGAACCGGTAGCGCGAGATCGCGTACGCGGCGAAGATCGCGATGATCAGGCTCACGATCGTCGCCGAGCCCGCCACGATGAGCGAGTTCACGAAGTACGACGCGAGCGGCACCGTCGACCACATGTCGATGTACGGCTGGAAGGTGATGTGCTCGGGCCACCAGGTGAAGGCGCCCTGAACATCCGGAAGCGACTTCACCGACGACGTGATCATGACGTAGACCGGCACGACGGTGAAGATCGTCAGAATGAACAGAACGACCCAGCGGAAGGTCTTGGACGAGGCAGTTTCACGCACGACGCGACCTCCGGTTGATGACCAGCAGGTAGATGCCGGTGACGATGAGCAGGAAGATCAGCAGCAGCACGCTCATGGCGGCGCCGGAGCCGAAGTTCCAGGTGAGGAAGGAGGCGTTGTAGATGTGGAACGAGATGAGGTCGCCGGCCGCCGGCTGCGCATTGCCGAACAACACGAATGGTGTGTTGAAGTCGTTGAACGTCCATAAGAACATCACCAGCAGCAGCACCGTGTTGACCGGGCGCAGCATCGGCAGCGTGATCGCGTGCCAGGTGCGGAACGGCTTGGCGCCGTCGACCGCCGAGGCCTCGTAAACCTCCTCGGGGATGCTCTGGAGCCCGGCCATCAGCATGAGGAAGGCGAACGGCCAGAGCCGCCAGATCGCGACGATGACGATCGACCAGAAGGCGTTGCCGCCGATCAGCCAGAACGGCTTGTCGCCCGGCAGGTTCAGGTTGTCGAAGAGGAAGTGGTTGACCGCTCCCGTGTCCTTCTGCAGCATGAACTTCCACGCGATGATTCCGGCGTACATCGGGAGCGCGTACGGCACGAGGAACAGGGTGCGGAAGAGCCCGCGGCCCGCGAACTTGCGCTGCAGGGCGACGCCCGCGGCCATCCCGAGCCCCCACGAGATGCCGACGACCAGGATCGTGAAGCCGACCGTCACGGTGAACGACTGCAGGAGACCGGCGCCGATGGAGCTGTTGAAGTCGAGGGCGACCGTGTAGTTCTTGAGGCCGACGAAGGGGGCCTCGGCCCAGTTGGCGATGAAGAACTTCGTCAGCTGGAGGAAGCTGATCCAGATGCCCGTGAGCATCGGGATGACATGGATGAAGATCTCGAAGATGATGGCCGGCGCCAGCAGCACCAGCGGTATCCACCACCCTTGCTTGCGCTTGCGCTTCTTGGGCGGGGTGGTCGCCGCCGCGCGTTCGGTGGCGATCGGAGCGCTGAGGGAGCCTCCGGCTGATGTCGTCGTCGACATGTGGATCCTAAACCTCGGGGATTTGTCTGGTTGTGCCGGGGGCGGGGGGGGGGGGGGGGGGGGGGGGGGGGGGCCCCCCCCCCCCCCCGGCGGCGGGGCCGGGACACAACGCAAAGAAAACAAAGCGGATAAGGGCGAACAAACCCCCCGGGTG
>NZ_JBHVWM010000002.1:637983-663903 GCF_042882245.1 Leifsonia sp. NPDC058230
ATCAAGGGCCCTAACGCCACTGTCGCCACCGCCGCTACCACCCCCCGACGCGACCCCTGGACTGCCACCGCGCCACATTCCGCCCCAATGGGGCGCGGGCGCCCCCCCCCCCCCCCACGGCCGGCGGATGCGCGGGGACGCTATCCGATCGACTGCTTCACCTGGTCTTGCGCCGACTGCAGCGCGGCCTTGATGTCGCTCTCACTGACCGTTCCACCTGTGGCGATCTTGGCGAACATGTCGTTCATCGCCTTGCCGACGGTGTTCTCGAACTGGTCCTCGGCCGGAACCAGCGGCAGCGGCTTCGACATGGTGTTGTAGATCTTCTGGAAGGTCGCAGCCTCCTCAGCGTTGTCGGTGAAGTTGGCCTTCGCTCCGTTGAGCACCGGAAGGGACGCGTACGGCTTGCCCAGCGTGGTCTGCGTGGACTCGCTGGTCATGAACTTCACGAACTGCAGCGCCGCATCCTTGTTCTTGGTGTTCTTCATGATCGACAGGTTGATACCGGCGACGTGGCTGGCGACCGGCTGGCCGCCCTCGGGAGCCGGGAACGGAACCACACCGTAGGCGTCGGACTTCATGCCGTTGGCGTTGATCGACGAGTCGGCGTTGTTCTGGTTGAGGATCATCGCGACCTTGCCCTTGGCGAAGTCGTTCACCGCCTGCACACCGTTGTCGTACTGCGCGTTCGACGTGTTGACGACCTTGTCGGTCTGCATCAGGTCGATGTAGCGCTTGATGCCGGAGACGATACCGGGAGAGGTGAACGTCGGGTTGCCCTTCGAATCGAAGAGCTCGGCGTTGTCCTGTGCGCCGTTGATGAATGCGAAGTGCGCGTTCTCGGTGTAGCTGCCGGCCGCGAGGGCGAAGGCGAACTGATCACCCTTCGTGAGCGCCTTGGCGTCGGTGACGAGCTCCTCCCAGGTCGTCGGCGGCTGGAGTCCGGCGGCGCTGAACATCGCCTTGTTGTAGTAGAGGCCGTAGGCGAGACCGTAGAGCGGGACGCTCGTCTTGGTCTTGCCGGGCGCGCCACCCGTGTCGAGGGCCGTCTTGACGAACTTGTCCGCGCCTCCGATCGCCTTCATGTTGGCGTCGTCGAACGGCATGAACGCTCCGGTCGCCTGCAGCGAAGCCGCCCAGGTGTTGCCGATGTTGAGCACGTCCGGACCCTGCCCGCTTGTGACGGCCGTCTGGATGCGCGTCTGCAGGTCGTTCCATCCGATGACTTCGAGCTTGACCTTGATGCCGGTCTTCTTCGTGAAGTCGTCGAGCACCGGTGTGAGAACCTGCTTGTCGTTGTCGAGGCTGGTTCCCTGGTTGCTGGCCCAGTAGGTGATCGTCGATCCGCTGGCGTCTCCGGTGGATCCGCCGGAACCGCTGCACCCTGCTGCCACGAGTGCGACCGCGGCGGCGATCGCGCCCGCGAGAATGGCGCGTTTTCTCATAGTGACTCCCTTGTCTCTTGGTCGGTGGCGCAGAACACCACGCGACTGATGCTAACTGAACCGGTTCAGTTGTCAAGGGGATTGCCAAAACGATATCGAGACGATACCCGATCGGTCTAGTACCGAAGGGGGGTCACTGCGGCGATGAGCGGGCTAGTGCAGCACCGGGGCCGGGGTGCTCGTCGTCCGCACGACCAGCTCGCTCGGCTTGGCGCGTGTGTGCTCCGGCGGCAGCCCACGCAGGTTGTCGAGCAGCAGCTGCGTGCTACGCCGGCCCTGCTCCTCCGGAAAGCGCGCGAGGGCCGTGATCGGCCGCGCTCCCAGCTTGCAGAGCAATGAATCGTCCCAGCTGACGAGGGCGACATCGTCGCGCCCGAGCCGGTCGAGTGCCGACGAGGCGCCCAGGGCTAGCAGGTCGTTCGAGGTGATCACGGCAGTGAGTTCCGGATGCTCCCGCAGCTGCGCAGACACGATCCGGTCGCCCGCGTCGGTGCTGTAGTCGGATTCGACGAACACCGGGCGCATCCCCCTGGCGGGTGCGTCCGCCTCGATCGAGGCGCGACGGTCGTGCTCGTGCTCGAAGTCGAGCGGTCCGGTGACGTGCAGCAGGTCGCGATGGCCGAGGCCCGCCAGATGCTCGATGATCAGCTGGGCGTCGCCGCTCACGTCGTAGACGAGCACGCGTCCCGGCGCGATCTGCGGCCGGGCTCCGGCGAGAACGAAGGCCAGCCCGAGCTCGTCCAGCAGCGCCGGTCGTGGATCGTCGAGCGCGATGTCGAACAGCAGAACGCCGTCCACCCTCCCCTCGCCGCTCCAGCGCCGGTACGTGTCGAGGTCCTGACCGGGGTTGGTGCCGACCATCCGGAGCAGGAGCGCCTTGTCGGTCGTGGCGAGAACACTCTCCACGCCCGCGAGCAGGCTCATGTAGAACGGCTCGGTGCCGAGCAGGCTCGGGTCGCGGCGGAGAACGATGCCGATCGTATCCGTTCGCGATCGCGACAGCGCACGGGCGCTCGAACTGGCGTGCCAGCCGAGCTCGTCGGCGAGTTCGAGCACCCGGCGTCGGGTCTCGTCGCTCACACCGGGCTGGCCGTTGAGGGCGTAGGAGACCGAGGCTTTCGACAGCTGCAGCTGGGCGGCGAGCCCGGCGATGGTCACGCGGTTCACGTCTGGCACTCCCTCCCGCTTGCTAACAGTATCCGCGGATACCAATGCCTAGCGTGTCGGCGGGGGTGTTTCGTGCGCCACCCGAAAGCGCACCAGCCCCGCCGACACGACGTCGCCCGAGGGCGCACGCCTGGGACTCCACCCCGCAGCGGAGTCCCAGGTGAGGGGGCGACGGGATGCGCGTAACGCAGCATCCCGCCGCCTGCCTGTCACTTGGTGGTGCTGTCACCACCAAGGAGCTGATCGATCTCGTCCTGGGTCAGCGGAACCCAGGGGGACGAGTCGGGGTTGGCGCTGGCGGCCTCGGGGCTGTCGCCCTGGGTCCACCACTTGGCCTCGTACGGGGTGCCGTCGAAGAGCACGCGGTCGCCCTTGTCGTAGGCGGCGGTTCCCGCCCAGTCCGGGTAGGTTCCGGCCGGCACGGTCGGCTGCGGGATGGGCGTCTCGCCCGGCAGCACCGGGCCGACGAGCTCCCACGGCGTCTCCCACGAGTTCAGCACGGGGTTGTCGGGCACGTCGCCCTTCGTCCACCACTTGGCGACGTAGACGTTGTGGTGCCAGACGACCTTCGTGCCCTGGAGGTACGAGTTCGAGGTCGACCAGACGGCGTACGGGGACTTCGCCGGGTCGTCCTTCACCGACGCGGTGGACTGCGGCTCGGCGGTGGTCACGGCCGACTCCCCCAGCGAGATGTGCCCGTCGAAGCCCTTGGACAGCAGCGAGGCGAACGTTGTCTTGCCTTGCACGATCCCGCTGCACGCATCCGAGACCACGGTCGTGTCGACGTAGTTCGAGCCGCAGGTCTTGTCGCGGTTCGCCGACCACATCGACATGCGGCCGACACCCTTGGAGACGGCCCAGGCGTTGAGCGCCTTGGCGTCGGCGAGGGTGAAGACCTCCTTCTCGATGTCGTTCTGGCCGATCATCGGGGTGGCGCCGATCTTCGCCCACAGGCTCGGGTCGCTCAGGTGCGTGCCGGCGCGGTCGTAGAGCACACCGAGCTGACGTTGCGCTGCCGAGAGGGCGCTCTCCGATGCGACCGCCATCGACTGCTTGGCGTTCTTCGAGCTGCCGAAGTCCATCGTCATGACGTTGACGCCGGCGATGTCGACCTTGGCCTTGAGCATGGCTGCGATGGCGTCGGTCGCGTCGGAGGTCATCCCGTTGGGTGCCACCGGGAGGGTCAGCCAGACGGCGAGGCCCTTCCCGGATTCGCGGCGCTCCTTCTGCAGCGACGCGATCGCGTCTGCGCGGCGCTCGTTCGCGGCCGTGTTCGTCAGCCCGCCGCCCTCGAGATCGAGGTCGACGGTGCCGACGTCGTAGCGGTCGACCACGGCCGAGTATGCGGCCTTCAGCGCTGCCGGGTCGTCGCATCCGACCGCCAGCTCGTCGTTCAGCTGTCCGCCGAACGACACTGCGACGGTGCCGCCCTGCTGCTGCAGACGGGCGATACGACGGTCGAGGTCGAGGGATGCGCGAGCCTGATCGAGCGTGTACGCACCGCCCCAGCTCGGGGTGCACGCGTCCGACTTGGACGAGACGACGAACGAGAGCATCGCATCCTTCGTCGTCGACGCCCCGAGATTCTCGAACGCGAACCGCGGGGTGGCGGTCACGTCGACGTAGGAGGCGAACCACGGCTTGGAGTCGACGGATGCCTGAGCGCTCCACCACTGGAACCCGACGACGCCGCCGGTCGCCACGATCACCGCGACCAGTGCTGCACCGAGGACGCGCAGCGGGGAGAGCTTGCGTCCCCCGTCGGCGTTGCCGACGGTGGGCGCCTGGGCGTCACGAACCTCGGGAGTCTCGGACTCCCTGTGCTTGCGGGGCATCAGGCAGCCTGCTTCTCGGACTCGGAGACGGAAGCCGCGCCGGCGAGGGCGTGGTCGACGCGCGGAACCTGTCCGCCGGCGTGACCGTGGTACAGCACCGAGCGCCAGTCGATCGTGTCGGTGGCCGGCTGGGCGGCCTCGGCCTTCTCACGGTTCCCCTTGTCGACGTAGAGCGGCCGGGTGATGCCCAGCCAGATGTCGACGATGGCGTTGCCGACGCCGATGTAGGAGATGATCGCCCAGATGGCGAGGGTGGCGTTGAAGGCGGCGAATGCGGCGTTGCCCCAGTTCTGCGCGTTCACGTCACGCCAGAGGGTGAACAGCGAGAACGCGACGATCAGGAACGGTGCCACCACGTAGAGCAGCGGGGAGGCGGTGCGGTTCTTGACCTTCGGGGTGCGCACGAACGGGATCTTCTTGCCGGTCAGCGACTGCTGGATCGACTTGAGCACACCGGCCAGGTTCACCGGGAGCAGGATCAGGTTGAAGCCGTAGATCCGGAACACGTCCGACCCCTTGTAGCCGGCGTAGCGCAGGTCGCTGGCCATCGCGAGGAAGTACGGGAGCGCTGCGAGCAGCACCACCGGGCTGAGCAGACGGCCGTCGTACGGGTACGCCAGCAGGAAGATCAGTCCGAAGCTCGCCCACGCGATCGACGACATGTAGTTGATGCGCAGCAGCAGCTCGGTGCGCGACACGATCTCGCCACGACGCTTGCGCTCGCGGATCTGACGCCACAGCTTCGGCAGGATCAGCAGACCACCGTTGGCCCAGCGGCGGCGCTGCACGATGAGCGAGCCGAAGTCGGGCGGGGTGGCGGAGTAGCTGAGTCGCTCCGGGTAGTTCACGAGCGTCCAGCCGTGGGTGCCGAGGTCGATGCTCGACTCGGTGTCCTCGATGACGGTGCGGTCCTGGATGTAGCGACGCACCTCGAACCCGCCGACGAACTCGGTCTCGACGATGTCCTCGAGCGCACGCTTGCGGATCACCGCGTTCGCGCCGACCCAGAAGGTGGCACCGAAGTAGCTCATTCCCTGGTGCAGAACGTGCTGGATGTCGGTGGTGGCCCCGGCGAGCCGCTCGATCCGGGTGCCTGCGCCGCGGAACGACGAGTACGGGGTCTGGGTCACTGCGACGCGGGCGTTGTCGGGCTGCTGCAGGAAGTAGGTGAGCCGCAGGCAGTACTCGCGCAGCAGGATCGAGTCGGCGTCGAGAGTCAGCAGGAAGTCGCTGTCGGGGATGTCGATATCGCCCGGGCGACGCGAGCTCACGGGGGTCAGGATGGGGCCTTCCGGCGTCTCCTCGACCCGATAGGTGCCGCCCATCAGCCCGATGTACGCGTTCAGGTTCATCGCCTTGTTCGCCTCGTGCGAGAGAGATGCCCACTGCTTGCGCTCGAACACGGCGAGATCGGCGTCGAACGTCCACGCGAGGCGGCGGTAGAACTGTGCGATGCGGTCGGAGGTGAGCGAGACGCCCTCCGCGACGGCGGCTTCCACGGCCTGGCCGACGAGAGCCAGCTCGTCCGCGAGTCCGCGCAGCACCTGGTCGGCGAAGAACAGGTCGACGTGGTCTTCGATGCCGTGCGCGTCCGCCTCGGTGTGAAGCCAGGCGGCGGCCCAGGCGTACTCGGCGGCGAGGTCGAGCGCCTCGTGCGGTGCGACGAAGGTGTCGGGGCTGCTCAGCTCGAAGCGGAGGAGCGCATCCGTGAACCGGGAGCGGGGCTCGGCGAGCAGCGCGCTGATGTCGTCGGCGAGGGCGCGGGTGGCGCCCAGACGGTCGGCGACCTCCGGATCCTTCGGGTTGGGGTTGTCGTCGAGCAGCAGCACGACGCGCATCGACGGGTACTCCTGCAGGGCGGCGGAGAGCAGCGTCATCCGCACGACCTCCGGCTCCTCGGCGTAGGAGGGCACCAACACGGTGATCGAGGGCTGGCTGGTGGCGAAGTGCCGGTCGAGTTCGGCGCGAGGAACGCGCACGTGCTTCTTGAACCGCTGCAGTGCTCCCTGGCGAGCGACCAGGTACATCAGCGCGGAGAAGGTGAGGAAGGTGACGACGACGAGGTAGCCGACCGCCTCCATGGTGAAGCGGAAGTTCTGCGTTCCGCTGTCGAGGAACTGGCGGATGATCGTGGTCACGACGTAGATCGCCCAGAACAGCATGGTCAGCACGATGGCGACACGGCTGAAGGTGATCTTGCGATCGGAGGGTGCGGGGTGAACCGTCGGTAGCGGTTCGGTGCGCTTTTCGGCGCCGAGTTGGCGTTTCCGGGCAGGGGAATATGAACTTGTAGAACTCATGATCGGGTATGCGTCCTTGTAGATGAGAGCCCTGCGCTTTCGGGTCGCGCAGTCGGGTAGCTCTTACTGTGTCCACACTAGTGAGGACAGACCGGGGTACAAACCCCCCTTTGTGGTCGCGTCAACAACTTCGAAACAGCGCATTTCCTTGGGCTGGGATGTGCGTATCCTGATCGCCCGCGCGCCGCGTCGACGCGCCCACGTTTTGCCGCTACATTTTGCCGATTCCATGCGGATGCATCGATTGCTCGCGCCGCCATCGCGCCGTGCTCGCGCCGGTCTATCCTGAGCGCATGACCCGCGCCCCCGGCCGCCTGCGCTTCGATCACGCTCACGTCGTCACCCATGCCGAACGGATGGAGGAGGGCCGCGCGGCGCGCACCCGTCTCCCCCGTTCGGCCCACGCCCACTACGTACCGGATGCGCGGCGCGACCCGCTTGGCGTGCTCGACCGCCAGCACGAGAAGCGACTGCCCGACCTCATCCCCCTCCGGATCGCACGCATGCTGCAAGACCCGTTCGCCTTCTACCGCGGAACTGCCGCGATCCAGGCGGCCGACCTCGCCGGTGAGCCGACGACCGGCGCCCACGTCGCCATCTGCGGGGATGCGCACATCAGCAACTTCGGACTCTTCGCCTCCCCCGAACGCTCGATGGTGTTCGACCTCAACGACTTCGACGAGGCGACGGTCGGGCCGTGGGAGTGGGATGTGAAGCGCCTGGTCACGAGCGTCGTGCTGGCCGCGCACGTTCGCGGAGCGAGCGCCGACGAGGTGCGACGCGCGGCGACCCGCTGCGCCTCCGCCTACCGGGACGGGCTGAACGAAGCCCTCGGCCAGGATGCGGTCGAGCGGTTCTTCCGTGCCACGTCAGTTCACGACGGCCGCCAGTTCGGCAAGGACAGCCGCGCGGTCGTGCAGGCGGCACTCAAAGCGGCCGAGAAGCGCACTTCTGCACGCGTGATCGCGCGGATAACGAAGACCGCCGCCGACGGCTCGATGCACATCGTGGAGAGCCCACCCCGGCTGATGCACGTCGGTCCCGAGGTCGAGCGGCGGGTGAGCGGGGTGATCGAGAGCTACCGCACCACAGTCTCCCCCGACATCTCCCTGCTCCTGTCCCAGCACACGATCACGGATGCGGCCCGCCGCGTCGTCGGCGTCGGCAGCGTCGGCACGCGGTGCTACATCGTCGTCCTCACCGGTCCCCTCGGCGAGCCCCTCGTCCTCCAGGTGAAGGAGGCCGCCGAGTCGGTGATCCACGACTTCGGGAACGTGCCGATCGGCACGATCAGCGGGGTCGACCCCGACCTGCGCGCTGCGAACCCGGGCTACCGGGTCACCGCGCACCAGCGCATCCTGCAGGCCGTCTCCGACCCGTTCCTCGGCTACGTGACGGTCGACGGCGTCGGACTCTACGTGCGTCAGTTCCGCGACCGGAACGTCTCGTTCGACATCCCCGCGCTGACCGAGCAGGCGTTCATCGACTATGTGAGGGCGTGCGCCATGATCCTCGCCCGCGCCCACGCGCGCAGCCCCGAGGGAGCCTTCATTGCGGGCTACATCGGGAGGGGCTCAGCGTTCACGGATGCTGTCGTCGCGTGGTCGCACGACTACGCCCGCCAGTCCCTCGCCGACTACGAGAAGCTCCGCGCAGCCGTGGCCTCCGGCCGCTACGAAACGGCCGACCTCGTCTAGCGCTTGCGCTTCTCGCGCACGCGCATGTTGAGCTGGATGGGCGTGCCCTCGAAGCCGTAGATCTCGCGGAGGCGGCGCACGATGTAGCGACGGTAGCCGGGGTCGAGGAAGCCGGTCGTGAACACCACGAATGTCGGCGGGCGGCTGGTCGCCTGCGTGCCGAACAGCACGCGCGGCTGCTTGCCACCACGCACCGGGTGCGGATGCGCGGCCGTGAGCTCGGCGAGGAACGCATTGAACTTGCCGGTCGGGATGCGGGTGTCCCACGACTCGAGTGCGAGCTCCAGAGCGGGGACCAGCTTCTCGAGGTGACGCCCGGTGCGCGCCGAGATGTTGACGCGCGGGGCCCACGAGACGTGTGCGAGGTCCTGCTCGATCTCGCGTTCGAGGTAGCGGCGCCGGTCGTCGTCGAGAAGGTCCCACTTGTTGAAGGCCAGCACGAGCGCGCGGCCGGATTCGAGCACGAGGTCGATGATCCGCACATCCTGCTCGCTGATCGGCTCGGTGACGTCGAGCACGACGACAGCGACCTCGGCCTTCTCGAGCGCGGTCGACGTGCGGAGCGACGCGTAGAAGTCGGCGCCCTGCTGCAGGTGCACCCGGCGGCGGATGCCCGCGGTGTCGACGAAGCGCCACACCTTGCCGGAGATCTCGACCTGCTCGTCCACCGGGTCGCGGGTGGTGCCGGCGAGCTCGTTGACGACCACGCGCTCCTCCCCCGCCGCCTTGTTCAGCAGCGAGGACTTGCCGACGTTCGGGCGGCCGACGATCGCGACGCGGCGGGGTCCGCCGACCTCGCGCTTGGCGACGGCGGAGACCTCGGGCAGCACCTTGAGGATCGTGTCGAGCATGTCCGCTACGCCGCGCCCGTGCAGGGCGGAGACGGGGAGCGGCTCTCCGAGGCCGAGCGACCACAGCGACGAGGCGTTCGGCTCCTGGCGCACGTCGTCGACCTTGTTCGCCGCGAGGAACACCGGCTTCTTGGTCTTGCGGAGCAGGCGCACGACATGCTCGTCGGTCGAGGTCGCGCCCACGTTGGCGTCGACGACGAACAGCACGGCATCCGCCAGATCGATGGCGATCTCGGCCTGGGCGGCGACCGAGGCGTCGATCCCCTTGGCGTCGGGCTCCCAGCCGCCGGTGTCGACCACGGTGAAGCGTCGCCCGTTCCACTCGGCCTGATACGAGACACGGTCGCGCGTCACGCCCGGGGTGTCTTCGACGACGGCTTCACGGCGGCCCAGGATGCGGTTGACCAGAGCGGACTTGCCCACGTTCGGGCGGCCGACGATCGCCAGCACCGGCAGCGCCGGGAGGTAGGTGATCGCATCCGGATCCTCGGTGACGGTCTCGAGCAGGTCGAGGTCGTCCTCTTCCAGCTCGTAGTCGTCGAGGCCGGAGCGCAGGGCGATGGCGCGCTGGGTGGCGAGGTCCTCGTCGAGATCGGTGAGTCGCTCGACGAGGTCGTCGGCGCCTTCCGGCTCCTGGAGTTCGCCCTTCTCGGGCACGGTGTCAGGCATGGGCTTCTCGCGTATCTCTCTGCTGCAGCACGACCGCGATGACCGCATCCACGGTCTGATCGAAGTCAAGTTCGGTTGAATCGACGGTGGTCACACCGTCGGCGGCGTTCATGAAGTCCACGACCTGGGAGTCGGCCTTGTCCCGCCGGTGGAGCTGTTCGCCGACATTGTCGGGCGTCTGGCCGACGAGTTCCGCGGAACGCCTGGCTATTCTAGCCTCTTCGCTTGCTGTGAGAAGGATGCGCACGTCGGCATCCGGCGCCACCACGGTCGTGATGTCCCGACCCTCGACCACGATCCCCGGCTTCTCGGTGTGCCGCACGATGTCGCGGAACAGCCCGGTGAGATGTGCGCGCACCTGGGGCACTCGCGCGATCGCACTGACCACGGCGGTCACCTCCGGCTCCCGGATCGCCGCGGTCACCTCGTGCGAGCCGACGAGCACGTGGTAGCCGTCGGGCTCGGTCCCGATGCGGTAGTCGAAGTCGGGCAGGGCGTCGATCACCGCGGAGGCGTCGGTCGGATCCAGCTGCCGCTGCACGACGAACCAGCTGAGCGCGCGGTATGCAGCGCCGGTGTCGAGGTAGGCGTAGCCCAGCCGGCGGGCGCTCGCCTTGCTGACGCTCGATTTTCCGCTGCCGGCCGGTCCGTCGACGGCGACGACGACGGGGCCGCCGGGTGTGTCCATGGTGGCATCCGTCATCCGGCGATTCTCCATCCTCGGGCGCTCAGGTCGTCGATGGTGCGGTGCAGCACCTCCGGCAGCAGGGCGATCTCGGCGAGGCCGACCTGCGCGCCGGGCGAGTGCTCGAGCCGCAGATCTTCCATGTTCACGTCGATCTCGCCCAGTTCGGTGAGCAGTCGGGCGAGCTCTCCCGGACGGTCGTCGACCATGACGACGATCGAGGCGTAGCGCTTGCTCTGGCCGTGCTTGCCCGGCAGGCGCGAGACGCCCGCATTGCCGGCGGCGATCTCCTCAGCGAGCACACGGCGCGAGCCCGGGACGTCGATGTCTCCGAGCGCGACGAGCACGCGGTCCAGGTCGTCGCGGTACGCGCGCAAGATGTCGACGACGGCGGGCGCGTTCGCTCCGAGGATCTGCACCCAGAGCTCGGGTTCGCTGCCGGCGATGCGCGTCACGTCGCGCACGCCCTGACCTGCGAGCGCGAGGGCCGCATCCGTCGAATCCGCCAGGCGCTTGGCCATGAGGCTCGCCACGAGCTGCGGCGTGTGCGAGACGAGTGCGACAGCGGCGTCGTGCTCGGCCGTCTGCATCTCGACGGGCGTCGCGCCGAGGTCGAGGATCAGCGACTCCACGAGGGTGACGGATGCGCGGTCGTTCTCCGGCCGGGCGCAGACGACCCAGGGCCGCCCGATGAAGAGGTCGGCACGTGCGGAGCTCGGTCCGCCTCGCTCGCGTCCGGCGAGCGGATGCGACCCCACGTAGCGGGACAGGTCGGCGCCGGAGGCCTCGAGTTCGGCGAGCGGGGCGACCTTGACGCTGGCCACATCCGTCACCACGGCATCCGGATGCGCTGCGAGCTCGGCGCGCACGACCGACCCCACGAGGTCGGGCGGCACCGCCACGACGATCAGGACGGGCTCGATCGAGCCGTCGTCTGCACGGCCCGCGCCGTAGTCGGCCGCGAGGCTGAGGTGGGCCGGCGAGGCGTCGGCGAGCAGCACATCCACTCCGCGTGCACGCAGCCCGAGGCCGACGGACGCGCCGAGGAGCCCGGCACCGACGACGCGGACGGGGCCGGTCAGCCGGGAGGTGCTGTCGTTCACTTGGTGTCCTTCTCGCGCGAGATGGTCAGCAGATCGCCGAGTTCCACCTTAGTCAGGTCGCGCATTTCACCCACCCGGAGCGTTCCCAGGTGCAGCGGACCGAACTGCCGGCGCACCAGCTCGACCACCGGATGCCCGACCTCGGCCATCATGCGCCGCACGATCCGGTTGCGGCCGGAGTGCAGGGTCAGTTCGACGAGGCTGTCACGGCTGGCCGAGCTGCGCTCGAGCAGGCGGGCCTTGTCGGCGGCGATCGGGCCGTCGTCCAGCACGACCCCTCGGGTCAATGTCGCGATCGTCTGCGGGGTGACCACACCCCTGACGCGGGCGATGTACGTCTTCGTCACACCGAAACTGGGATGCGCGAGCACGTGCGCGAGTTCGCCGTCGTTGGTGAGGATCAGCAGCCCCGACGTCTCGGCGTCGAGGCGTCCGACGTTGAAGAGCCGCTCTTCGTAGCCGGCGGTGAACCGGGACAGGTCGGGGCGGCCCTGCTCGTCGCGCATCGAGCTCACGACGCCGACCGGCTTGTTCAGCATCACGTAGCGCCGGCTCGTGTCGAGCTGCACCGCGGTGCCATCGACCGCGACCCGGTCGTGAACGGGGTCGATGCGGCGGCCGAGCTCGGTGACGACCGTGCCGTTCACCGTCACCCGACCGGCCGAGATGAGATCCTCGGAGACGCGGCGCGAGGCCACGCCTGCGGCAGCCATGACCTTCTGCAGGCGTTCGCCCTGGGGTTCCCCGGCGTTGTCTGTCGGCCTAGCGGACATCGGCGTCGAACCCTTCGGTGCCGTCGGAGAGCAGCGGCGAGATCTTCGGCAGCTCGTCGATCGAGTTGATGCCGAGCTGGCTGAGCAGCAGCTCGGTCGTGCCGTAGTTGATCGCGCCGGTCTCACTGTCGGTGAACATCTCGGTGATGAGCCCGCGACCGAGCAGGGTGCGCACGACGGAGTCGACGTTGACCGCCCGGATGGAGGCGATCGCACCGCGGCTGATCGGCTGCTTGTACGCGATCACCGCGAGCGTCTCGAGGGCCGCCTGGGAGAGCCTGGTCGGGTTCTGCGCGAGCACGTAGTCGGAGACGACGGAGTCGTATTCGGGCCGCACATAGATGCGCCAGCCGCCGCCGACCTCGCGCAGTTCGAAACCGCGCCGGACGCTGCCGTCGGCGCCGTCGAAGTCGGCGACCAGCGCATCCACCGCCGCCTTCACCCGTGTGACGGGAGCGCCGACCGCGGTCGCCAGCGTCATGACGCTCATCGGCTCGTCGGCAACCATGAGGATGGCCTCGAGAGCGCGCTCCAGGTCGATGCCGTCGGGCAGCGCAGGCGCGGTGCGCTCGGTGTCCTCGTCGGTTGCGTGCAGGTTCTCAACCGTCATAATCGGCTCCCAGGTTGGACAGGTTCTCGTGGGACCAGTGCTCGGCGGTCCAGCGCACGGTCAGCTCGCCGAGCGGCTCCAGCTGCTCGAACGCGATCGCGGCGTGCCGGTACAGCTCGAGCACCGCCAGGAAACGCGCGATGACCACGCCCTTCTGGTCGGCGCCCGCGACCAGCTGGCGGAAGGTGAGGGGTTCGCCCGAACGCAGCATCCCGACGACGTGGGCCGCCTGTTCCCGGATGCTGACCAGCGGCGCGTGCAGGTGGTCCAGCCCGACGACGGGGATCTCGCGAGGGGTGAGGGCGAGGGTGGCGAGCGCGGCGAAGTCGTCGGCGGTGAGGGTCCAGACGAGCTCGGGAGTGCGCTGACGGTATTTGTCCTCGAGGCGCACAGTGCGGGTGTGGCGGGTGGATTCGGCGTCGAGTGCGGCCTGGAACCAGGCCGACGCCTCCTTGAACGCGCGGTACTGCAGCAGCCGCGCGAACAGGAGGTCGCGGGCCTCCAGGAGCGCCACGTCCTCGGCGTCGACGAGCTCGCCCTGCGGCAGCAGGCCGGCGACCTTGAGGTCGAGGAGGGTGGCCGCCACCAGCAGGAACTCGCTGGCCTCGTCGAGGCTGTCCGCGGAGTCGAGGCCGCGCAGGTACGCGATGAACTCGTCGGTGACGCGGCTCAGCGAGATCTCGGTGATGTCGAGCTCGTGCTTGGTGATCAGGCTCAGCAGCAGATCGAACGGACCCTCGAAATCGCCGAGCGCGACACGGAAGGTGACCGGTTCGGTCTGCTCGCTCGCGGCCTGGCTAGGCGACGGCGCCACGCGAGATCAGTTCCCTCGCCAACTGGCGGTAGGCCTCCGCGGCGGCGTGCTCCGGGGCGAACTGGGTGATCGGGGTACCCGAGACCGACGCATCCGGAAACTTGACCGTGCGCGAGATGACGGTCTCGAGCACGCGGTCGCCGAACGCGTCCACGACCCGCTCCAGCACCTCCCGCGAGTGCAGTGTGCGCGAGTCGTACATGGTGGCCAGGATGCCGTCGAGCTCGATCGCGGGATTCAGCCGCTCCCGCACCTTGTCGATCGTCTCGATGAGGAGCGCGACGCCGCGCAGCGCGAAGTACTCGCACTCGAGCGGGATGAGCACGCCGTGGCTCGCGGTGAGCGCGTTCACCGTGAGGATGCCGAGCGATGGCTGGCAGTCGATCAGGATCACGTCGTAGTCGGCGCTCACCTTGCGCAGCACACTCGCCAGGATCTGCTCGCGGGCGACCTCGTTGACGAGATGCACCTCCGCGGCCGACAGGTCGATGTTCGCCGGGATGATGTCGAGTCCGGGCGTCCCCGTGTGCTGGATGGCCTCGGCCGGATCCTTGCTGCGCGACAGCAGCAGGTCGTAGATCGTCGTGACGTCGTGCGTCTGAGCGCCGAGCCCCGCAGAGAGCGCACCCTGTGGATCGAAGTCGATCGCGAGCACCCGGCGACCGTACTCGGCCAGGCTCGCGCCCAGGCTGATGCTCGTCGTCGTCTTGCCGACGCCGCCCTTCTGGTTGCAGAGCGCGATGATGCGGGCGGGCCCGTGCTGCTTCAGCGGCTTCGGCGCGGCAAAGGTGTGGAAGGGACGCCCCGTTGGCCCGAGCCGTTCGGCGATGGATGTGTCATCCATGCCGGGGAGCTCGGTCCTGACCTCGTCGTTGCGCGTCACCTGCGTGTTCCTCGTCCCTCTCGCCCGATCGGCCGGCCCGCTCCCGCGGACCCTACCTCGCGCAAGTCTAACGGCGCGCCCCCCGGTTCGCGGGGCGCACCGCCGCGCGTCAGCGGTGTGGTCACGTGGTGGCGAACGTGTCGACGAGGCGGCCGTCGACGAGGTGGACGACCCCGTGCATGCGCGGGAGGTTGATGAGGTCGTGGGTGACGAGCAGGGTAGACGTGTTCAGTTCATCGGTGAGGCGCAGGATGAGCTCGATGATGCTCGCCCCTCGTTCCTGGTCGAGGGCGCTGGTGGGCTCGTCGATCACGAGCACACTGGGGTCGTTCGTCAGGGCGCGGGCGATGTTGACGCGTTGACGTTGCCCGCCGGAGAGCTGGTGCGGTCTCTTGTCGCCGTGGTCGGTGAGGCCGACCGCGTCCAGGAGCATGTCGGCCCGGGTGGCGGCTTCGGCGCGTTTCCGCCGACTGTGTCGGGCGCCGAGTTCGTTCATGACGGTCAGTTGTTCGCGGGCGGTGAGTGACGGGATCAGATTGGACTGCTGGAACACGATCCCGATGTGGTCGCGGCGCAACTCGGTTGCTTCGCGCGGGTTCAGCCGGGTGGCGTCGATGTCATCGATGAGGACCTGCCCGGAGTCGGGACGGATCAGCGTCGCGGCGACGGCGAGGAGGCTGGATTTGCCGGAACCGCTGGGCCCGGTGATTCCGGTGACTGTGCCCGGATGGGCGGTGAGAGAGACGTTGTCGACCGCGGTGACGCGGGTGTCGCCGTCGGGGAAGGTGAGGGTGATGTCGTTCAGGCGGATCATCGGTTGCTCCCAAGGGCGGTGAGGGGGTCGGCGGAGGTGACGGAACGGAGCGCGAACGCGGCCCCGGCGAGGCCGAGGACGATCATGATCGCGCCCGGAAGGACGGTCGTGATCGGGCTGAGCATGAACGGCAGCGCGGTGCCGGCGAGCGCGCCGAATACGGCGACCAGTCCCAGTCCGATTCCGATGCCCAGAAGCAGGACGATCAGTGCTTGGCCGAGTGCGTCGCGGACGAGGGATCGGGTGCTGGCGCCGAGGGCCTTGAGGACGGCGATGTCGCCTTTGCGCTGCATGGTCCAGACGGTGAAGAAGGCGCCGATCACGAGCCCGGATATGCCGAACAGCATGGCGACCATCAGCAGCAGCGATCCGATTTCGGAACGGAACGCGCTGAGCGCCATCAGCGACCCGAGGGGGGTCTTTGACACGGTGGCGTTCGCGGTGTCGGCGGCATCCCAGTCGGGGCTGCCGGTGACAGCGAGAACTGTGGCGTAGGCGTCCGGGTTGCCGGTCGCGGCGGAGTAGGCCTGCCAGTCGTGGAGGGTCATCTGCACAACGGGGGTGTGGCTGTACCAGCCGTCTCCACCGACCTTTTCGACGGTGTAGGCGGTGCCTGCGATCGTGACGTCATCTCCGATGGTCACCTCGAGGGCTTCGGCGGCGGGATCGGACAGGCCGAGCCGGCCGTCGTCCGAAGGGGCGCCGTCGTCGAATCCCGGTTCCACACCGAACACGGCGACCGCCGCGCGGGTGTCGTCGGTCTCCCCGCGGGTCTGGCTGATCCCCACAGGTTCGGCAGCGACGACGCCGTCGGTGGCTGCCCAGCCGGTTGCCTGCTGCTCGCTGATGGCGGAGTCGGAGAAGCTGGCACCGCTGCCTCCCGTCGTGGGTGCTGAGAAGACGATGCGGTCGGCGGGGAGTGCGAGGACGGCCGAGACGTTCTGGGTGGCGAGTCCCCCGGTCAGTCCGCTGAGGAAGCCGACGAGAACGGTGATGAGGGCTACGACGGAGCCGATGAGAATGAACCGGCCCCGAGCGAAGCGGAGATCGCGTAACGCGACGAACATGGTGTGCGCCTTTCCTGCCACCGATGCGGTGACCACTCCACTCTCGCCTTCTGCCGCCGCCAGGTCATCGGCTACCCGAACACCGATTTCCGCCCGGAGTGCGGAGCCTCTCGTCGTCCTTTCGGACGATGACTGCTACGGGGGCGGCGCGTAGAGTTCAGCCCATGGCGCACACCGCATTGACTCCCGTTTTCGTGGGTCTGCGCACCGGCCTCCACACCCTCTTCATCGCCCTCACTGTGCTGGTCATCGCCCGCGCGATCCTCACGCCGACGGATGCGAGCGTCACTGTGATCATCGTGGCGGTGGTCCTCGGCTTGACGTATGCGCTCGGTGCTGTCCTGACTCGATCCGTTCGAGCACGGCGACTACTGCGGTTGGGCTGGTTGGCAGTCCTGACCGTGGAATGGGTCGTTCTGGTGTGGCTGATCCCGGATGCCGCCTACCTGGTGTTTCCGCTGTTCTTCCTCTACCTTCACCTCCTCGGCCGCTGGTGGGGCTCGGTTGCGATCCTGCTCTCGACGATCGTCGCGATCTGCGCCCTCGGCATCCACAGCGGGTGGACCGTCGGCGGTGTCGTCGGCCCGCTCATCGGTGCCGGCGTCGCGCTACTGATCGGGCTCGGCTATCAGGCTCTCGCCCGCGAAGCCGAACAGCGTGAGGCGCTCGTCAGAGAACTGATCGCCACCCAGGGGCAACTCGCCGCGACCGAGCACGAGTCAGGGGTTCTCGCAGAGCGAGCCCGGCTCGCCCGCGAAATCCACGACACCCTGGCCCAAGGGCTCTCCAGCATCCAAATGCTGCTGCACGCCGCCGAACGCGCCGACCCCGGCCGCCCCGGCATCGAACACATCCGACTCGCCCGCGAAACCGCCGCGGCGAACCTCGTCGAGGCACGCCGATTCATCCGCGAGCTCACCCCGCCGCAGCTGGATGACCAGACCCTCGGTGGGGCGCTCCGCAGGCTCGCGCGCACTCAGTGGGCAGCACAAGGACTCGACGTGCAGGTGCGGGTCTCCGACACCATCGTGTTGCCGATGCATTTGCAAACAGCGCTACTGCGCATCGCGCAAGGCGCGATCGCGAACGTGATCCAGCACGCCCACGCCACCACCGCGACCATCACCATCGCGATCGACCACGACCGGCTCCGCTTCACCGTCGCCGACGACGGAACCGGATTCGACCCGGAGCATCCGGCGAGGGAGACCGCGGAGAAGTCGGACTCGTTCGGCCTCCAAGCCACCTCCGAGCGGGTCCAGCAGCTCGGCGGAACCCTCACCATCGACGCCACACCGGGCCACGGCACGACCCTGGCCGTCGACCTCCACCTGACGGAGTTCGCATGATCCGGCTCGTGATCGCGGACGATCACCCCATCGTCCGCGCCGGCCTCATCGCCCTGTTCAGCCTCGAAGACGATTTCGAGGTCGTCGCCGAAGCGGCGACACCCGATGAGGCCGTCGACCTCGCCGAACGCGAAAACCCGGACGTCGTGCTGATGGATCTCCAATTCGGGTCACAGCAAGCGACCACGGGCGCGGATGCGACCCGCCGCATCCGCTCGCTCGATGCACCGCCGTACGTCCTCGTGCTCACGAACTACGACTCGGACGCCGACATCCTCAGCGCCGTCGAGGCCGGCGCCAGCGGCTACCTCCTCAAGGACGCCCCACCGCACGAACTCATCGCCGCCGTCCGCGCCGCCGCAGCAGGCGAAAGTGCACTCGCGCCCGTCATCGCCTCCAGGCTCCTCAACCGGATGCGCGCGCCTCAGATCAGTCTCAGCAGTCGAGAGATCCAAGTCCTCGAGCTCGTCGCCGCAGGCCGATCGAACACCGATGTCGCAGAAGAGCTCTTCGTCAGCGAGACAACGGTGAAATCCCACCTCGCGCACATCTTCTCGAAACTCGACGTCAACTCCCGCACCGCAGCCGTCTCCGCAGCCCGCCGACGAGGAATACTCCGCTGACCATCGGTACGAAGCCGTCAGCGCGCTCGCGGATGCGCCGACGTGTACACATCCCGCAGCGTATCCGCGGTGACCAGTGTGTAGATCTGCGTCGTGGCGACCGAAGAGTGGCCGAGCAGCTCCTGCACGACCCGCACATCCGCTCCCCCGGCGAGCAGGTGCGTCGCGAACGAGTGCCGCAGGGTGTGCGGTGAGATCTCGATGTCGAGGTGCGCGCGCTCTGCGGCGGCCCGGATGATCAGCCACGCGTTCTGACGCGAGACCCGCGCCCCGCGCATCCCGAGGAACAACGCCGGCGTCGCCGTGCCACGTGCGGAGAGGGCGGGCCGTGCGCGCACCAGGTAGGCGTCGATGGCCGTGCGTGCGTAGCTGCCGAGCGGCACGATCCGCTGCTTGCTGCCCTTGCCCGTGAGCCGCACGATGTCGTCGTCGATCACGTCGTCGACGTTCAGGGCCACGGCCTCGCTCACGCGGGCGCCTGTCGCGTAGAGCAGTTCGAGCAGCGCCTTGTCGCGGAGGGCCTGCAGGCCGTCGCCGTCGGTCGCCGCGAGAAGCGCGCCCACCTGGTCGACCGTGATGGCCTTCGGCAGTCGGCTGGTGAGCTTGGGGGGCTTCACCTCGTGGGCCGCATCCGTCACGACCACGCCCTCATCGAGCAGGAAGCGGTGGAAGCCGCGCACGGTCGAGAGCATCCTGGCCAGCGACGAGGCGGTGAGCGGCGACTCCTCGCGCGACCCGAGATGGATCGTGAACTCGGAGATCGTCGCGCTGGTCACCTCGGAGAGCGACGAGACGCCCTGTGCGTCCAGCCACGACGAGTACACCCCGAGGTCGCGCCGATAGGCCGCGACCGTGTTCGCTGCGAGTCCCCGCTCGATCGAGACGTGCCGCAGGTACGAGTCCACAGCCGCCTCGGTGGTCATCGCTCGCCGATCACGATCCGAGTTTGGGATGCCGTGGCCACGGCTCGTCCGCCGGAGCGAGCTGCGACCAGCCGCTCTCCCGCGCAACGCGCGCCGAGAGCACGCCGACGATCAACGACGGGTTCTGCACGCGCCGGGCGAGGATCGCATCCACGACCTCGTCGAGGGGAACCCAGCGAACCTCCATGTCGGCCTCCTCATCGGAGCGCGCGAACGCTGCAGCGGTCGGATGCACGCCACGAGCCAGGTAGACGCGGATCGCCTCGTTGTTGCCTCCGGGAGTCGTGTAGAACTCGCCGAGCACGTTCCACTCGTCGGCCTGGAGGTCGGCCTCTTCGGCCAGTTCGCGCTTCGCGGCGGACAGCGGGGCCTCGCCGTGCACATCCAGCAGCCCCGCCGGGATCTCCCAGTCGCGGTGGCGAACCGGGTGACGGTACTGCTTGATCAGCAGCACGCGGTCCTGATCGTCGAGCGCGAGAATGGCGACGGCACCCGTGTGGTCGACGTACTCGCGCGTGATCTCCTCGCCGTTGTAGCGGAAGGTGTCGCGCCGGATGTTCCAGATCTTGCCCTTGAACGGAACCTCGGTCGAGATGATCTCCGGCGAGAACGGCTCGTCGGCGAGGAGTTCGCCCATCAGGCTTCGGCCGCGACTTCGAACAGCCGGCTGGCCTTCTGACGGTCGAGGGCAGCACCGACGAGACCGCGGAAGAGGGGGTGGGCGCGGTTCGGACGCGACCTGAGCTCCGGATGCGCCTGGGTGCCCACGTAGTACGGGTGCACCTCGCGCGGCAGCTCGACGTACTCGACGAGGTGCCCGTCGGGCGACGTGCCCGAGAACCAGAGTCCGGCATCGGCGATCTGCTCGCGGTAGTTGTTGTTGACCTCGTACCGGTGGCGGTGACGCTCGGAGGCTTCGGGCGCCCCGTACAGTTCGGAGACGATCGAGCCCTCGGCGAGGCTCGCCGGGTAGAGGCCGAGGCGCATGGTGCCGCCCAGGTCGCCGCCGGCGATGATCTCGACCTGCTCGGCCATCGTGGCGATCACCGGGAACTCGGTGTCCGGATCGAACTCCGACGAGGATGCGCCCACCAGGCCGACCTCGTGGCGGGCGTACTCGATGACCATGCACTGCAGGCCGAGGCACAGGCCGAGAGCCGGGATGCCGTTCTCGCGGGCGAAGCGCAGCGCGCCGACCTTGCCCTCGATCCCGCGCACGCCGAAGCCGCCGGGGACGCAGATCGCGTCGACGTCGGAGAGCATGTGGGCCGCACCCTCTGGCGTCTGGCAGTCGTCGGAGGCGATCCACTTGAGCACGACCTTGGCGTTGTGCGCGAAGCCACCCGCTCGCAGCGCCTCGGTGACCGAGAGGTACGCATCCGGAAGGTCGATGTACTTGCCGACCACGCCGATCGTGACCTCGTGCTTGGGGTCGTGCACCGCCTGCAGCAGTTCGCTCCAGCCGTCCCAGTCGACGTCGCCGGCGCTGAGGCCGAGCTGGTCGATGATGTAGGCATCGAGGCCCTGATCGTGAAGCATCGTCGGGATGTCGTAGATGCTCGGCACGTCGACCGCGTTCACCACGGCGGCCTCGTCGACGTCGCACATGAGCGCGATCTTGCGCTTGTTCGACTCGGAGACGGGGCGGTCACTGCGGAGCACCAGGGCATCCGGCTGGATACCGATCGAGCGCAGGGCGGCGACGGAGTGCTGCGTCGGCTTGGTCTTCTGCTCGCCCGACGCGTTCATGAACGGAACGAGCGAGACGTGCACGAAGAAGCAGTTCTTGCGGCCGAGCTCGTGGCGCACCTGGCGGGCCGACTCGATGAACGGCTGCGACTCGATGTCGCCGACCGTTCCGCCGATCTCGGTGATGATCACGTCGGGCTGCGGCTCGCCGTTCGGGCCGGGCTGGGCCTGCAGGCGCATCCGGCGCTTGATCTCGTCGGTGATGTGCGGGATGACCTGCACCGTGTCGCCGAGGTATTCGCCGCGGCGCTCCTTCGCGATCACGTTCGAGTAGATCTGCCCGGTGGTGACGTTGGCCGACTGGCCCAGGTTGATGTCGAGGAAGCGCTCGTAGTGGCCGATGTCGAGGTCGGTCTCAGCGCCGTCGTCGGTGACGAAGACCTCACCGTGCTGGAACGGGTTCATCGTTCCCGGATCCACGTTCAGGTACGGGTCGAGCTTCTGCATCACGACGCGAAGCCCGCGGGCCGTCAGAAGGTTGCCCAGGCTGGCCGCTGTAAGACCCTTGCCCAACGAAGAAACGACACCACCCGTCACGAAAATGTGCTTGGTAATGCCGTTTGAAATGCCCGCGTCTGAATTATCCACCACGGGCTTTTATGCTATCACCGGATTGGGGATGCTCGGGCCCCGGATGCGCGTTGCGCGCAGCTCGCGACGGCTCAGCGCTTGACGGAAGCCATGTCGACGAGCTCGCGTGCGTGCGCGAGTCCGCTCTCGGAATCGGGCAGCCCCGAGAGCAGACGTGCCATCTCGGCGATGCGCTCGTCGCCGGTCAGCTGACGGACGCTGGATTCGGTCACCGAGCCGTCGCTGCCCTTCACGACCGTGAGGTGGTTGGTGGCGAAGGCCGCGACCTGCGCCAGGTGCGTCACGACGATCACCTGGGAAGTTTCCGCGAGTCTCGCCAGACGGCGCCCGATCTCGATCGCGGATGCGCCTCCCACCCCGGCGTCGATCTCGTCGAAGATGAACGTCGGCACGGGATCGCTGCCGGCGATGACGACCTCGATCGCGAGCATGACGCGGGAGAGCTCGCCACCGGACGCCCCCTTGCCGAGAGGTCGCGGTTCGGCGCCCGAATGCGGCTGCAGGAGGATCGAGACCTGGTCGCGCCCGCTCGCCGTGAACTCTTCGCGCTCGGTCACCTCGACCACGACGCGGGCGTCGGCCATCGCGAGCGCCGTGAGCTCGTCGGAGACCTCGTCGCTCAGCCGCGAGGCCGCTTCTCGGCGCATCCGGCTGAGACCGTCGGCCAGTTCGGTCACGAGCTCGGCGTCGGCCTCGACCTCGGCGCGCAGCTGATCGATGCGTTCGGAGTCGCCGTCGAGTTCGAACAGCCGTGAGCTGCCCGTCTCGAGAGCCTCGATCACGTCGTCGAGGGCCGGACCGTACTTGCGGATGAGCGTGGCCAGCTCCGCCCGTCGCTCCTGCACGATCTCCAGCTCGCGTGCGCCGTCGGTGTCGAGGGTGGCGAGGTAGGTGGAGAGCTGGGCTGCCACATCCGACACCAGGTAGTTGGCGTTCGCGACCGCCTCGGCGACACCGACCAGCTGTGCGTCGTGGCTCGAGACGCGCTCGAGGTGGCGGCGGGCGTTGTCGAGCAGACTCAGCGCATCCGTGCCCTCGGACTCCTCTGCCGACAGGAGCTCGCGAGCGGTGGCGGCGGCGAGGCGCAGGTCTTCGAGGTTGCTGAGGCGCTCGGAGCGCTCGGCCAGTTCGACGTCTTCGCCGGGCTGCGGTGCGACGGCCTCGATCTCGGCCATGGCCAGCCGCAGGTCTTCGGCCTCGCGTGCCCGCCGGTCCTGGTCGGCGACGATCTCCTCGAGCTCGGCTCGGTTGTCGCGCCAGCGGTGGAACACCTGCGAGTAGACGTCGATCGCCGCGGCGAGCGGGGCTCCGGCGAACCGGTCGAGCGCTTCGCGTTGGGCGACAGCCGAGCGCAACCGGATCTGGTCGGACTGCCCGTGAACGACGACGAGCTGGCCGCCGAGCTCGGTGAGCACGCTGACCGGAGCGCTGCGGCCGCCGACCACGGCCCGCGAGCGACCCTCGGCCGAGACGGAACGCGAGAGCACGAGCTCTGCGGCACCCTGTCCGAGCGGATCGACGTCGCCTCCCGCATCCCGGACCCGTTCGACGACCTCGCCGCCGTCGGCGACGCGCCAGCGGCCCTCGACCCACGCCTGCGGGCTGCCGAGTCGCACAGCACCCGTGTCGGCCCGCTCGCCGAGCAGTAGCCCGAGAGCCGAGACGACCATGGTCTTGCCCGCACCGGTCTCACCCGTGAGGGCGGTGAATCCCGGTCCCAGTGGCAGGGAGGCGTCTGCGATGACGCCCAGGTCTTTGATCGAGATCTCCTCGATGCCCGCACGCTGCTCAGTCACGTCCGGCCGGCCCCCTCCATCCGGTGACGGGCAGGCTGAACTTCTGCACCAGGCGGTCGGTGAACGGCCCCGGATGCAGCCGGGCCAGTCGCACAGGGATGGGCGAGCGCCGCACGACCACGCGCGCGCCCGGCGGCAGGTCGTACGCTCGGCGACCGTCGCACCAGAGGATGCCGGACCCGCCGGCCCGCTCGAGCAGCTCCACGGCGAGGGACGAGTCGGCGTCGACCACGAGGGGACGCGCGAACAGCGCGTGCGCGCTCAGGGGCACGAGCAGCAGCGCTGCCACACCCGGCCAGACCACCGGTCCGCCGGCGGAGAACGAGTACGCGGTCGACCCGGTCGGCGTCGACATGACGACGCCGTCGCAGCCGAAGCTCGACATCGGCCGGCCGTCGACCTCGATGACGACCTCGAGCATGCGCTCGCGGCTGGCCTTCTCGACCGTGGCCTCGTTGAGCGCCCAGCTCTCGTACACGACCTCTTTGCCGACCTTGACCCTGGCGGAGAGCGTCATGCGCTCCTCCACCTCGTAGTCTTTGGCGAGCCCCCGAGCCACGGCCAGCTCGAGGTCGTCGCGCTCGCTCTCGGCGAGGAAGCCGACGTGGCCGAGGTTCACACCGAGCAGCGGAGCCGAGCATCCGCGAACCAGTTCGGCAGCGCGCAGAATGGTGCCGTCACCGCCCAGAACGATCACGAGTTCGAGTTCGCTCGGCTGCACGTCGACGCCGAGAACCGCCACGCCTCCGAAGCTCGGCTCGGCGGCGAGCAGGTCGCGCCGCTCGTCTTCGCTGAGGACGGGCACGACCCCGGCGTCGATCAACTGGGAGCAGACCTCCACCCCGGCTGCGAGGGAATCTTGGCGACCTGTGTGCGCGACGACGAGGATGTACCGCTTGGGTGCACCCATAGGCGTCACGCTCCCATCTTCACGTCGATACGGTCTACCCATTCTGTCTGATCCTGCGCGCTCTTGGGTGAACGGCGGCTGAGCTTGTGGAGGAACCGGGGCTGTGGATGCTCGATGCCGCGCATCCGGAGACCGGTCAGCCGCGGAGAGTCACCGCCTCGACCTTCGGCAGCCACTCGGTCGGATTCGTACCGACGGTCGCGTTGAGCCGCACCAGGTATTCGAGATTGCCCTGGCTGCCGGCGATCGGTGAGGCCAGGAATCCGGCGGTGCCGACACCCAGGTCGTGCGCGGCCCACAGCACGCTCGTCACGGCCTCGCAGCGCAGAACGGGATCGCGCACGATGCCCTCCTTGATGCCGCCGCGACCGACCTCGAACTGCGGCTTCACCAGCAGCACGAAGTCGGCGCCGTGCTCCGCCGTCTCGACCAGGGCGGGCAGCACCTGCGTCAGCGAGATGAAGGAGATGTCGCCGACGACGAGGTCGGGGCGCACAGGACGGCCGACGAGCCCGGCCAGCGCCGTAGCGGTCAGGACGCGGGCGTTGATCCCCTCGAACGAGAGCAGGCGCGGTTCGCCCGAGAGGGACGGCGCGAGCTGCCCGTGGCCGACGTCGATGGCGATGACCTCGGCGGCCCCGCGCTCCAGGAGCACCTGCGTGAATCCGCCGGTGGAGGCGCCGACGTCGAGTGCGATGCGCCCGTCGACGGGCAGGCCGAACGCATCCAGCGCCGCGATGAGCTTGTGCGCTCCGCGACTGACGTAGTGGTCGGCTCCCGCGACGGCGATCACCTGGGTCCCGCGCACCTTCACCGACGGGCGCACGGCTGCACGCCCGTCGACGGTCACCAGGCCGTCGGCGATGATCGTGACGGCGTGCGAGCGCGACCGGGCCAGACCGCGTGCGGCGAGCGCCACATCCAGTCGGACCTCCGGGTCAGGGGCTCCGGGACCGTCGTCAGCCATTGCGCTGGACGTCGCCGCCCTCCAGCTGCTCGCGCAGCTCGTCGTGCACCTGGGCGTATGCCTCCGCCCGTGCGGCCAGGGGCTGGTCCTCGATCAGGTTGAGCCGGGGCACGAGCGCGTCGTCGCCCGGGCCTCCCGTTTCGTCCGCCCCATCCGTCTGCTGACCATCCATCCCTCTACGCTACGCGAAACGAGGGGTGGGGGGCGCGCCCCGCCGCCGGGGCGCGCGCCGCGGGGGTTGTGGCACCCCCCCGGACGTGGGGGGGGGGGGGAGGCCGAGATGGCGGGCCCGGGGGTGT
>NZ_JBHVWM010000002.1:663913-870346 GCF_042882245.1 Leifsonia sp. NPDC058230
CCTCGTGTTGCCCCACCACTCTCTCCCCCTCCCTTCCATTATCGGGCGTCCCCACCCCCGCTCCCCCGGCCGGCCGCCTCCGCTTCGCGCCCCACCCCTCGTCGCGTCTGGAGGTGCGGCTACTCGACGAAGAGGCCGGCCAGGGTCTTCTTGCCACGGCGGAGGACGGCCATCCGGTCGAGCAGGAGCGCGTCGCCCACCGGGAGTTCGCCGTCTTCGACCTTGACGTTGTTGAGGTAGACGCCGCCCTGGGCGATGGCCCGCCGCGCCTCCCCCAGGCTGGTCGTCAGGCCCGTGTCGACGAGCGACTGGGTGACGGTCGCTGTCGGCGAGGTGGTCGTGTTCGGCAGCTCGCGCAGGGCGGCCTCGAGGGTGCCCTCATCCAGCCCGGAGAGCTCGCCCTGGCCGAAGAGCGCCTGGGCGGCGGCGATGGCGGCCTCGGTGGCCTCGACGCCGTGTACGAGGCTGGTCACCTCGAAGGCGAGCGTGCGCTGCGCCTCCCGCTTGAACGGCTCGTTCGCCACGGCCGCTTCGAGTCGCTCGATCTCGGCACGGGTCAGGAACGTGAACACTTTGAGCCGGTCGATCACGTCGGCGTCGTCGGTGTTCACCCAGAACTGGTACATGGCGTAGGGACTCGTGAGCTTCGCATCCAGCCACACGGCGTTGCCCTCGCTCTTGCCGAACTTGGTGCCGTCGCTGTTGGTGATCAGCGGCGTTCCGATCGCGTGCGCACTGACGTGCTCGACCTTCCGGATGAGGTCGGTTCCGCTCGTGAGGTTGCCCCACTGGTCGCTGCCACCGGTCTGCAGAACGGTGCCGTACTCGCGGTAGAGCTCCAGGAAGTCCATGCCCTGCAGGATCTGGTAGCTGAACTCGGTGTAGCTGATTCCCTCGTCGGAATTGAGCCGGGCTGCCACCGCATCCTTCTTCAGCATGGTGCCGACCCGGAAGTGCTTGCCGATGTCGCGGAGGAAGTCGATCGCCGACAGCGGCGCCGTCCAGTCGAGGTTGTTCACCAGTCGCACGGCGTTGTCGCCCTCGGAACTGAGGAACCGCGACACCTGCGCCTGCAGGTAGCCGACCCACTCCGACACCGTCTCTTTGGTGTTGAGCGTGCGCTCGGCGCTCGGCCGGGGGTCGCCGATCAGGCCCGTGGATCCCCCGACGAGTCCGAGCGGTCGGTGGCCCGCGAGCTGCAGGCGGCGCATGGTGAGCAGCTGCACGAGGTTGCCGAGGTGCAGGCTGGGCGCTGTGGGGTCGAATCCGCAGTAGTAGGAGACCGGCTCGCCCGCGAGGAGCTGTTTCAGCGCTGCTTCATCCGTGGAGACGTGGATGAGCCCGCGCCACTTCAGCTCATCCCAGACATCGTCGAATGACGGGTCATTGGTCTGTGCGTGGAGGGTTTCTGAGTCGGACACGGAATCAGGCTATCAGCGGGAGGGCTGCAGCCCTGATGTGGCATGAAACAGGCCTGTGGACCTGATCACGCTTGCATCAGGGATGAGGACCTGATAGCCTCCTGATCAGGTTTCTGAGCCTGATCCCCCGCCCACACCGACGGACGGATCCCGCGGCCCGGACGCCGGAAGGAGCAACCCGTGTTCGTCATCACCGCCGACCAGGTCGACTCGAGAACCCGCCCCGACATCGTGACCGGCGCCCTCGACGACCTCAACGAACGCTACAGCGACCGCCTCGAACTCCCCGTCGACCGCAACGCCGGCGACGAGATCCAGGCGCTCACCGCCGACCCCCGCACCGCACTCGACCTCGTTCTCGAGCTGACCCGCCGCGGGATGTGGAGCGTCGGCCTCGGCGCGGGCAGCATCCGGACACCCCTCCCCGCCGAGACGAGGGAGGCGAGCGGGGATGCGTTCATCGCCGCCCGCGAAGCCGTCACCCGCGCCAAGCGCTCGCCGACCCGCTTCGCGGTGAACGCCATCGTCGCTCCCCGGCCCGCCGAAGACGCCGAGGCGCTCGTCAACCTGCTGCTGACCATCCGCG
The DNA here is from genome assembly GCF_042882245.1 of Leifsonia sp. NPDC058230. Taxonomy (NCBI): domain Bacteria; kingdom Bacillati; phylum Actinomycetota; class Actinomycetes; order Micrococcales; family Microbacteriaceae; genus Leifsonia; species Leifsonia sp. NPDC058230. The sequence goes on from NZ_JBHVWM010000002.1 coordinate 665,921, forward strand.
AGAGCCGCTCCCCCGCCGGCTGGGAGCTCTACGACCTCGTCGTCTCGGGGCTCACCCAGGCCGAAGCGGGCGCGCGGCTCGGCATCACCCCGCAGTCGGCGAGCGACCGCGCCCGGGCGGCAGGCCTGCGGGCGGAGCTCGCCGCCATCGGAGCCCTGACTAGGCTGTTGACGAGCCTCGACGACGCCCAGCTCCGAACGGACACTGCATGATCCCCCATTTCTTCGCCTTCCTCGCCGCGATCGGCCCGCTGCTCGCGTGGTGCTCGGTGCTGATCCTCGCAATCGCCTCCCTGTGCTGCGTGCTGTTCGCCTTGAGGAGTCCGCGCCGCCCCCTCGTCTACGTCGCCGCCGGTCTGCTCGCGCTGGCCGTGCTGATCTCCGCACTGCCGGTTCCGGATGCGCCACCGCTGTTCCGGGTGCTCATCGGACTCGTGGTGGTCGCGCTCAGCATCGCCGGAGGCGGACCGGCGTCGCAGCTGGTGCTCGCGCTCGCGTCCGGCGGAGGGGTGCCCGGAGTGCACGGCGGCATCGTCGTCGCCGAGCGCGCCACGGCCGGGGACCGCGCCGAGGGCGTGCAGCCCACCCGCGAGGTTCTGCGCGGAGGCGCCACGATCGGGTTCCTCGAGCGCCTCGCCACGACGACCACCATCATGGCCGGCTTCCCCGAGGCCATCGCCGTGATCGTCGCCGTCAAAGGCGTCGGCCGTTTCACGGAACTCGAAGAGCCCGAGGCCCGCGAGCGCTTCATCATCGGCACCCTGACCAGCCTCATCTGGGCCTGCGCCTGCGCGGCCGTCTTCCGCCTCTCGTTCGCCTGATCGAAAGCGATCGCGTTTCAGTGGGATTTGGGGTGGCGCTTGTACGGCGAGACGGTGGGGTCGTCCGGCAGCCAGTACCGCCAGGGGTACGACGCGCTGCCACCGGCACCCGAGATGCCGGTGCGGGGTCCGGTGGAGTACGGCTGCGGGATTCGCGGCAGCTGCACCGAGAACGGTGCGGCCAGCAGGTCGGCGCCGTTCTCGTCGAGGCGGATGCCCGCCGCCACGACCAGGCGCGCCGGCCCACGGCCGAGGTCGCGCGCGGCGACGACCCGCGCCCGGCTTCGCGCCAACCCTGGCGCCGCGCCGGCCGCGCCGGCGCCCGCCGCACCGGATCGGCGCGCCAGTGCCAGCTCGAACCCTTCCACGACCTCGGCGCCGCGCAGGAGCACGGCCGTCGCCTCACCCTCCGGCGAGCAGACGAAATTGGCGCAGACGTGCATCCCGTAGGTGAAGTACGCGTACAGGTGCCCGGGTGGCCCGTACATCACCGCGTTGCGTTTCGTGCGGCCACGGAAGGCGTGCGATCCGGGGTCGACGCCGTCGCCCACGTACGCCTCGACCTCGGTGATGCGCAGGCCGACGGTCCCCTCCGGCGTCGTGTGCCGCAGCACGGCGCCGAGCAGCCGTGGCGCGACCTCGAGAGACGACGCCAGGAAGAACTCCCGATCGGGACGATAGAGCCCCTCGTCGTCGCCCGCAGTCACGTCAGAACATCCGGATGCCGCTGGCCACGGCCACGATCAGGCCCACCACGATGATGGCCACCGCGACGACGACGATCGTCGGGATGATCCACGGGTAGCGCGGGGACTTCTTCTCCGGGCGCTCTCGGGCGGCCATCAGACGAGGTCCCGCTTCACGACGGGGAGCTCGGTCGCGATCGTCCGCACGCGTTTGGTGAGCGCCGCGAGCTGCTCGGCGACGCGAACCGGCGCCGTTCCGCCGACGTTGTCACGGCTGGCGACCGAGCCCTCGATGGTCAGCACCGCACGCACATCCGGGGTGAGCAGTGGCGACACGGATGCGAGACCCTCGTCGTCCACCTCGCTCAGTTCCAGCCCGCGCGTCTCCGCGAACTTGACGAGGTTGCCCGTGATCTCGTGCGCATCCCGGAACGGCACGTGCTTCTTCACGAGCCACTCGGCCACGTCGGTCGCGAGCGAGAAGCCCAGGGGCGCCAGCTCGGCCATCCGGTCGGTGTGGAAGTGCAGCGTGGCCACCATGCCGGTGAACGCCGGCAGGAGCACCTCGAGGGTGGTGACCGAGTCGAAGACCGGTTCTTTGTCCTCCTGCAGGTCGCGGTTGTACGCGAGCGGCAGGCCCTTGAGGGTGGCGAGCAGGCCCGCGACGTTGCCGATCAGGCGCCCGGCCTTTCCGCGCGTGAGCTCGGCGATGTCGGGGTTCTTCTTCTGCGGCATGATCGACGATCCGGTCGAGTACGCGTCGTCGAGGGTGACGAAACCGAACTCCCGGGTGTTCCAGAGGATGATCTCCTCGGCGAACCGGGAGAGGTCCACCCCGATCTGAGCCGCAATGTACGCGAACTCGGCCACCACATCCCGAGCCGCCGTGCCGTCGATCGAGTTCTCAGAGCTGCCGGCGAATCCGAGGTCGTGAGCGACCAGCAGCGGGTCGAGGCCGAGGGTCGATCCGGCGAGCGCCCCCGACCCGTACGGGGAGACGTTCGCGCGCTTGTCCCAGTCGACCAGTCGCTCGAGATCGCGGACCAGGGGCCAGCAGTGCGCGAGCAGGTGGTGCGCGAGCAGCACCGGTTGCGCGTGCTGCAGGTGGGTGCGCCCGGGGAGGATGGCCGTCGGATGCGCGTCCGCCTGAGATGCGATGGCGTCGATCAGCCCGATCACGCGTTCGGCAATGGCACCAGCGTGGTCGCGCAGGTAGAGGCGCACGAGCGTGGCGATCTGGTCGTTGCGGCTGCGACCCGCGCGGAGCTTTCCGCCGAGGTCTCCCCCGGCCCGCTCGATCAGGCCGCGCTCGAGCGCCGAGTGCACGTCCTCATCGCTCTCCGCCGCGACGAATGCGCCGGATGCGACGTCACGGTCGAGCTTGTCGAGCGCGGCGATCATCCCGTCGAGCTCCTCCGACGTGAGATACCCGGCGGCGGCCAGCGCCCGTGCGTGGGCACGGGAGCCGGCGATGTCGTAGACCGCGAGCTGCCAGTCGAACTGCGTCGACTTGCTCAGTGCGGCGAGCTCGGGCGACGGCCCGCCGGCGAAGCGGCCGCCCCAGAGGGCGCCTGCTTCGCCGGCGCGATTGCCGTGCTCGTTGTCGGTCATCCGCTGCCTACTCGGCGGCGAGGTCGCGGCGAGCCGAGATCTTGCTCGGCAGCGACCACAGCTCGATGAAGCCCTTCGCCAGCGACTGGTCGAAGGTGTCTCCGGTGTCGTAGGTGGCGAGGTTGAAGTCGTACAGGCTCTCGGCGCTGCGGCGACCGGTCACAACGGCCGTGCCGGCGTGCAGCTTGAGACGCACCTCGCCGGTGACGTGCCTCTGCGTCTCGTCGATGAACACGTCGAGGGCGCGCTTCAGACCGGAGAACCACAGGCCGTCGTAGACCAGCTCGGCCCACTTCGACTCGACGGTGCGCTTGTAGCGCGCGACGTCGCGCTCGACGGTCATGTTCTCGAGCTCCTCGTGCGCGGCGATCAGGGCGAGTCCGGCGGGCGATTCGTAGACCTCGCGGCTCTTGATGCCGACGAGCCGGTCTTCGACGATGTCGATACGGCCGACGCCCTGCCCTCCCGCGATCGTGTTCATGAGCTGCACGGCCTGGAGGGGGGTGACCGACTTTCCGTCGATCGCCACGGGGACGCCCTCGCTGAAGGCGATGACGACCTCGACCGGCTCCCGCGTGACGGCCGGGTCCTCCGTGTAGGTGTAGAGGTCCTCGATCGGGGCGTTCCACGGATCTTCGAGGAACCCGGTCTCCACAGCGCGGCCCCAGACGTTCTGGTCGATCGAGTACGGCGACTTCTTCGACTGCTCGATCGGCAGGTTGTGCTCGGCCGCGTATGCGATGGCCTTGTCGCGGGTGAGCGCGAAGTCGCGGACGGGAGCGAGTGAGGTCAGGTCGGGCGCGAGCGCGGCCACGGCGGCCTCGAAGCGCACCTGGTCGTTGCCCTTGCCCGTGCATCCGTGGGCGACACTGTCCGCACCGAGCGCCTTGGCGGTGGCGGCGAGGTGCTTTGCGATCACGGGACGGCTGAGCGCGGAGACCAGCGGGTAGCGCTTCTGGTACAGCGCGTTGGCCTTGAGCGCCGGCACGATGTAGTCGTCGGCGAACTCGTCCTTGGCGTCGACCACGACCGACTCGATGGCGCCGCAGTCCAGCGCTCGCTGACGGATCGCCTCCATGTCTTCGCCGCCCTGACCCACGTCGACCGCGAGCGCCACGACCTCTTTACCGGTCGCATCCTTGAGCCAGCCGATCCCGACCGAGGTGTCGAGTCCGCCCGAGTACGCGAGAACAACACGTTCCGCCATGATTCTCCTTCAGCTTGTGTTTCGTAACGAGTTTAGGGTTTGCGGCTAGGCCGCGTTCTGGTCGAGAAGCCAGACGAGCAGCGCCTTCTGAGCGTGGAGGCGGTTCTCGGCCTCGTCCCAGATGACGCTCTGCGGACCGTCGATGACGTCGGCCGTCACCTCGTAGCCGCGGTCTGCGGGGAGGCAGTGCATGAACAGGGCGTCCGGCTTTGCGAGCGCCATCAGCTCGGAGTCGACCCGGTAGCCCCCGAAGACGGCGATCCGCTCCGCCTTCTCGTCTTCTTTGCCCATCGAGACCCAGGTGTCGGTGATCATCACGTCCGTACCCGCCGCGGCCTCGTCGGGGTCGGTGAAGAGGGCGACGGAGCCGCCGGTCGTCGCGGCGATCCTGTCGGCGTCGGCCACCACGTCCTCAGCGGGGGCGTACTCGGCCGGGGATGCGATGCGCACGTGCATCCCGGCGGTGACGCCCGCGAGCACGTACGACTGCGCCATGTTGCTCGCGCCGTCTCCGAAGAAGGTCATGGTGAGGCCCGCGAGCGTGCCCCGCTTCTCCTTGATGGTCAGCAGGTCGGCCAGCAGCTGGCAGGGGTGGAAGTCGTCGGAGAGCGCATTGACGACCGGAACCGTGGTTCCCGCGGCCATCTGCTCGAGACCCGACTGGGCGTAGGTGCGCCACACGATCGCCGAGACCATGCGCTCCAGCACCCGGGCCGTGTCGGACGGGGTCTCCTTGCCGCCGAGCTGGCTGTTCGCGGTCGAGATGATGAGCGGGCTCCCGCCGAGGTCGGCGATACCGACCGCGAAGGAGACCCGGGTGCGGGTGGAGGACTTGTCGAAGATCACTGCGACGGTCTGGGGTCCCGCGAGGGGCTTGGTGCCGAAGCGGTCGGCCTTGAGCTGTTCCGCCAACTCGAGGATCTCCGCCTGCTCGGCGGGGCTGATGTCGTCGTCGCGCAGAAAGTGCCTGGTCATGGGATGTCTTTCGTTCAGGTGTCGGTGAGGGCCGGAGGCGGCGGGCGTCAGCGGTGAGCGGCGACGTCCGCCAGGGCTCGTCCGAACCGCTCGCGGAACCCGGCGAGTTCGGTGTCTCCCACGATGAGCGGCGGGGCGAGGCGGATGCTCGACTCGTTCGGGGCGTTGACGATCAGCCCGTGCGTGAGCGCGGCATCCGAGAGCCGATGTGCTTCGCCCTCGGTGAGCCCGATGCCGATGAGGAGCCCGGCGCCCCGCACATCGCCGATCAGCGGCGAGTCGAAGCCGCGAATGATCGCGCGCAGCTCCTCGCCGCGGCGGGCGGCGTTCTCGATGAGCCCGGCGTTCTCGATCTCTCCGAGCACCGCGTTGCCCGCGGCTGTGGCGAGCGGGTTGCCGCCGAACGTAGAGCCGTGCTGCCCGCGGGAGAACAGGTCGGAGGCCCAGCCGAACGTCACCAGGGCGCCGATCGGAACGCCGCCGGCCATCCCCTTGGCGATCGTGATCGCGTCGGGGACGATGCCTGCGTGCTCGTAGGCGAACCAGCGGCCGGTGCGGCCGATGCCCGTCTGGATCTCGTCGATGATGAGCAGTGCGCCGTGCTCCTGCGTGAGCTCGCGCGCCCGCTTCAGAAAGCCGGGGGGCAGGTCGAGCACGCCCGCCTCACCCTTGATCGGCTCGATGAACAGAGCAGCGACCCGGTCGTCGATCGCCGCCTCGAGCGCCGCGATCGTCGAATCGATGTGCTCGACGCCCGACGGGACGGGCTCGAACGGCTCGCGCATCGGCGGCTTGCCCGTCAGCGCGAGCGAGCCCATCGTGCGGCCGTGGAAGGCGTTGTTGAGCGCGATGACGCGCTTGCGGCGGCCGTGCTCGCCCTTGTTCAGGCGCGCCAGCTTGAAGGCTGCCTCGTTCGCTTCGGCGCCCGAGTTGCAGAAGTAGACGCGCCCGGCGTCGCCGGCGCCGGTCAGGCGCGTCAGCCGCTCGGCGAGTTCGAGCTGCGGCGGGGTGGCGAAGTAGTTGGAGACGTGCGCGAGGGTCGCGATCTGCCGGCTCACCGCATCCACGAGCACCGGATGCGCGTGGCCGAGCGAGTTCACGGCGATGCCAGCCAGGAAGTCGAGATACTCGTTACCGTCGACGTCCCACACGTAGCAGCCCTCGCCGCGCGCGAGCATCAGCTGCGGGGTGGCGAGCGTTCGCATCATCGTATGGCCGAACCGATCGGTCCAGCCCTGGGTCACCTGCTGGGTGCTCACGAGGGCACCACCTCCGTTCCGATGCCGCTCTGTGTGAACACTTCGAGCAGGATCGAGTGCTGCACCCGCCCGTCGATGATGGCCGCCTTCGCGACCCCGCCGTCGACAGCGGCGAGGCACGCGGCCATCTTCGGGATCATGCCCGATTCGAGTCCGGGCAGCATGCCGCGCAGCTCGTCGGAGTCGATCACCGACACGAGCGAGTCCCGGTTCGGCCAGTCCCGGTAGAGGCCGGCGACGTCGGTGAGGATGACGAGTTTGGCGGCGCCGAGGGCGACGGCGAGCGCGGCCGCAGCTGCATCCGCATTCACGTTCAGCGAATGGCCGGGGTCGTCGATGTCCGGCGCGATCGAGGAGACGACCGGGATGCGCCCAGCCGCGATCTGCGCGTGCACGGCCTCGGGATTCACGCCGATCACGTCGCCGACGAGACCGAGGTCGACCTCCTCGCCGTCGACGACCACTCCCCGCTTGCGGCCCTGGAAGAGTCCCGCGTCCTCCCCCGAGATCGCCGCGGCGAGCGGGCCGTGCTTGTTGATGTTCCCGACCAGGGCGCGGCTGATCTGCCCGGTGAGGACCATGCGCACCACATCCATGGCCTCGGGCGTCGTCACGCGGTACCCGCCCCGAAACTCGGATTCGATGCCGAGCCGGTCGAGCATCGCCGAGATCTGCGGGCCGCCGCCGTGTACGACGACCGGGTGGATGCCGGCGTACCGCAGGTAGACCATGTCTTCGGCGAAAGCGCTCTGCAGCTCCTCGCTGACCATTGCGTTGCCGCCGAACTTGATGACCATGATCTGCTCGTGGAACCGCTTCAGCCAGGGCAGGGATTCGATGAGGGTCGCAGCCTTGACGGCGGCGAGGCGCTGGTCGGCCTCCTCGGCGGAGGCGTCGGGATCGGTGTCGGTGTCAGTCATCAGCTCGCGTATGCACTGTTCTCGTGAACGTAGTCGTGGGTGAGGTCGTTGGTCAGGATGGTCGCCGCACGGTCGCCCGCGTGCAGATCGATGAGCACGTGGACCGCGCGCGGCGTCAGGTCGACGAGCTCACGAGGCTGGTCGGGTTCCCCTGCGGTGCAGACCTGCACCCCGTTGATGGCGACGTCGATGCCGTACGGGTCGAACTCGGCGTCCGTGGTGCCGACCGCTGCGAGCACGCGGCCCCAGTTGGGGTCGTTGCCGAAGACCGCGGCCTTGAAGAGGTTGCTGCGCGCGACCGCACGTCCGACCGTGACCGCGTCGTCCTCGGTGGCCGCATCGACCACCTCGATGGCGATGTCGTGGGATGCGCCCTCCGCGTCGGCCTGCAACTGCTCTGCCAGGTCCCGGCACACGCCCGTCAGTGCGACCGTGAACTCGTCGAGATCGGCGCGCACCTCGCTCGCCCCGGAGCCGAGCAGCGCGACGGTGTCGTTCGTCGACATGCAGCCGTCGGAGTCGAGCCTGTCGAACGTGACCCTGGTCGCGTGGCGGAGCGCTGTGTCGAGCTGCTTCGAGTCGAGCACCGCGTCGGTCGTGATCACGACGAGCATCGTCGCGAGACCCGGCGCCAGCATCCCGGCGCCCTTCGCCATGCCGCCGACGGTCCAGCCGGCGGGCGAGGTGTAAGCGGCCTGCTTGGCCCGTGTGTCGGTGGTCATGATGGCCTCGGCCGCGGCCAAGCCGGCAGCCTCGGACTCGGCATCGCCCGTCGCGATGGCGAGGGTCGCATCCCACACGCCCACCTTGAGCAGGTCGAGGTCGAGCTGTTCGCCGATCAGGCCGGTCGAGCAGACGAGCACGTCTCCCGCGCTGATCGCCAGGCGCTCGGCCACCGCCTCGGCCGTCTCGTGGGTGGTCTGGAAGCCGCGGGTGCCGGTGTAGCAGTTGGCTCCGCCGGAGTTCAGAACGATCGCCGAGACGACGCCGTCGGTGATCACCTGTTCGCTCCACAGCACCGGGTTCGCCTTGCACCGGTTCGTCGTGAAGACGGCCGCCGCGGCATTGAGCGGGCCGAGGTTCTGGACGACAGCGAGGTCGCGCTTGCCGCTCGACTTGAGACCGGCGGCGACCCCGGCGGCGGCGAATCCGGATGCTGCTGTCACGCTCACGGCGCTACTCCATTCACGGTCAGGCCGGCTGTCTCCTCGAGTCCGAGGGCGATGTTCGCCGACTGGATGGCGGCGCCCGCGGTGCCCTTGTACAGGTTGTCGAGGGCCAGAACAGTCACGAGCCGGCCCGCTTCCGCGTCGACGGCGACGCCGATCAGTGCGGTGTTCGAGCCGAGAACGTCCGCGGAGCGCGGCACGGTTCCGGCCGGCAGCACCTGCACGAAGTTCTCGCCGGCGTACGCAGCCTCCCACGCCTCCTGCACCTGGGTCGCCGTGACCCCGGGTTTGAGGCGGGCGGTCGACGTGGCGAGGACCCCCCGCGACATCGGCACCAGCACGGGAGTGAACGAGAGCGTCGGATGCGTCGCCCCGGCATTGCGAAGGTTCTGCTGGATTTCGGGGATGTGCCGGTGCGTACCGCCGACGGCATACGGATTCGCGGAGCCGAGGATCTCGCTCGCCAGGTACATCGTCTTCAAGCTCTTGCCCGCGCCGGAGGGTCCGACCGCCAGAACGGCGACGATGTCCTCCTCCTCGATGAGACCGGCCGCGATTCCGGGGGCGAGCGCCAGGGAGACGGCGCTGGCATTGCATCCGGGAGCCGCGATGCGCGTGGTGCCCACGAGGCGCTCGCGCTGCTTGCCGCCGTCGACGGGCAGCTCGGGGACCCCGTACGACCAGGCGCCGAAGTACTCTCCGCCGTAGAACGCCGCCCACGACTCGGGGCTTTCGAGGCGGTGGTCTGCGCCGCAGTCGACGACGAGGGTCTCCGCCGGAAGGTGGGATGCGATCTCGCCCGACATGCCGTGAGGCAGGGCGAGGAACACCACATCGTGGCCGGCGAGGTTCTCAACGCTCGTGTCGACGAGGGTGAGGTGGCTGAGGGACCGGAGGTGCGGTTGGTGGGCGACGAGCGGCTGCCCCGCGTTCTGATGCGCGGTGACAGTGCGGATCTCGAACCCGGGATGGCCGGCGAGGATCCTCAGGAGCTCTCCGCCCGCGTAACCGGATGCTCCGGCGACGGCTACCGAGAAAGTCATGCTTCTACCTTATTGAGTGGACGACAGGGGGCCGGTCGACGGCGGCACCTACGTCGGCCCTCGCACAGGGTCGCGTCAGCGCCGCCTAGATTCGGCGGTCGCGGAGGCGTCGGCGCAGGGCGCGGGCGGCCGAGGCCGAGCGCGAGTCCGTGATGCACCGAGAAAGCATGCCGCAACCCTAGCGCGCCCGGGCGGCCCGGCGCGAATCCGGCTGCGACGGAGGATTCTGCCGACTCGCCGGTGATTCGTCCGTAACGACGGAGATCTCGGCCGATCGGGGCCGAGATCTCCGTCACTGCGACCGCAGGAGCGGCCGGTTCGCGGCTACTCGCGGATGTGAGCGCCGAACAGCCCGCTGGCGCGCTCGGCGCCGGCGATCTTGGCCTCGCTGGCCTCGGCAGCGGTGAGCGTGCGGTCGGCGGCGCGGAAGCGCAGGGCGAACGTCAGGCTCTTCGTACCGTCGGGCAGTCCCGTTCCGCGGTAGTCGTCGACGAGCCGGATGTGCTCGAGCAGTTCTCCCGCGCCATCGGCCACGGCCTTCTCGACGTCCCCGGCGGGAACGCTCTCCTGCACGACCAGGGACAGGTCCTGGGTCGCGGCCGGGAAGCCGGCGATCACGCCCGCGACGATATCGGCCGGCGCGACGGCCACGAGGGCGTCGAGGTCGAGCTCGAAGACACCGACCACGCGTGGCAGGTCATACTCCTCGGCCAGCGCGGGGTGCAGCTCTCCGGCGAAGCCGACAGGGACGCCCTCGCCGTTCTGGTCACGCGCGATCAGCTGAGCTGTGCGCCCCGGGTGCAGGCTCTGGTGCGTGCTCTGCACGGGCTCGACGGTGACCCCGACCGCGGCGGCGGTCTGCGCGACCATGGTCAGTGCATCCGCGATGCCCGCTGCGACGGCCGCCTGGCCGGGCTGCTTGAGCACCGGGTGCCCGACGGCGAGGCCCGCGAGGTAGCGCGGCTGCGGCGGGATGCCCGCGTTCAGCGAACGGAGCACGTCATCGCTCGGGAGGACGGCACCCGGCGGCAGCGTCTCGCTGCCGAATTGCGCGCCCGCGGCCGGACGGAACACCGTTCCGAGTTCGTAGATCGTCAGATCGACGAGTCCGCGCGCGAGGTTGCGCTTGGCCACGTCGATCAGGCCAGGGAGCAGCGACGTGCGCAGGAACGGCGCCGTGGCGTCGAGGGCGTTGGCCAGCCTGACCGCCGGCACGGAGCCGGGCTCGGGCGAGCCGAACCGGTCGTTCGCCTGCTCGCTCACGAACGGGAAGGCCATGACCTCCGTGGCGCCGTTGTCGGCGAGCATCTGAGCGACCGCGCGGCGGAGCTTCTGCTCCCGGGTGAGCCCCCGCCCGGGAGGAGCCACGGGCAGCACCGACGGGATGCGGTCGTAGCCGACGATGCGCGCCACCTCTTCGGCGAGATCGGACTTGTCTTTCAGGTCGGGGCGCCAGCTCGGCGGTACGACGAGCAGGTCGTCGCCCGATTCGCTGACGAAACCGCCGATCTCGGCGAGCGCGCCACGCACCTCTTCGTCGGTGAAGTCGACGCCAACCAGCCCGGAGATGTAATGCTTCGGCAGCACGATCGGCTCGGGCGAGCCTGCCTCGTCGAGGAGCGAGCCGAGCGCATCCGCGTGCCCGCCGGCGAGCTGCTCGAGCAGCTGCACGACGCGAGCGGCGGCGGCCACGGCGACCCTCGGGTCGACCCCGCGCTCGAAGCGCTTGGACGCCTCACTGGGCAGCTTGTGCCGACGAGCCGTGCGAGCGATGGACACGGGATCGAAGTTGGCCGCCTCGATCAGCACGTTGCGGGTCTCGGCACCGATCTCGGTCGACGCGCCGCCCATCACGCCCGCCAGCCCGATCGGGCCGGACTCGTCGGTGATCAGCAGGTCTTCGGCATCGAGGATCCGCGACTGGTCGTCGAGCGTGACGAGCCGCTCCCCCGCATGCGCACGACGCACCACGATGCCGCCGCTCAGCTTGTCCAGGTCGTAGCCGTGGATCGGCTGGCCCAGCTCGAGCATCACGTAGTTGGTGATGTCGACGATGAGCGAGATCGAACGGATGCCCGCCAGCTTGAGGCGCGCGATCATCCAGGCCGGCGTCGTGCGGCTGCCGTCGATGTCGCGCACGACGCGCGTGACGAACACGGTGGCGCCGACACGGCCCCGGATGGGGTCGCGGTCGTCGACCGAGACGCTGAAGCCGGCCGCGTGGGCGCGGTCGAGCAGCAGACCTGCCGCGTCGGCAGGATCGCGGAACTCTGCCCCGGTGGCGTGCGAGTACTCGCGGGCGATGCCGCGGATCGAGAACGCGTAACCGCGGTCGGGCGTGACGTTCACCTCGACGGCCGTGTCGTCCAGGCCGAGCAGCGAGATCGCGTCGGCGCCGACCTCGGGGTCGAGCCCCAGAGTCGCGAGCCGCAGGATGCCGTCGTGCTCGTCGCCGAGACCGAGCTCGCGCGCCGAGGCGATCATGCCGTCGGAGACGTGTCCGTACGTCTTGCGGGCGGCGATCGGGAACGGACCGGGCAGCACGGAGCCCGGCAGGGTCACGACGACCTTGTCGCCGGGGAAGAAGTTGCGGGCGCCGCAGACGATGCCGTGAACCGCATCCCCGCCGTCGGCGGCCGTCTCACCCTCGGGCGCGACACGCACCTGGCACCAGCGGATCGTCTTGCCGTTCGACTGCGGCTCCTCGACGAAATCGAGCACCTGGCCGACGACCACCGGTCCGGAGATCTCGAACGTGTGCACGTCCTCCTCTTCGAGGCCGACCGAGACGAGGGCGGCGTGCACCTCGTCGGCCGAGGTTCCCGGCTCCAGATCGACGTACTCGCCGAGCCAACTCAGAGGGACGCGCATCAGACCACCATTCCGAACTGCTGGGAGAACCGGACATCGCCTTCGGCCATGTCGCGCATGTCTTTGACGTCGTTGCGGAACATCAGCGCGCGCTCGACGCCCATGCCGAACGCGAAGCCCGAGTACACCTCGGGGTCGATGCCCGCCGAGCGGAGCACGTTCGGGTTCACCATGCCGCACCCGCCCCACTCGATCCACCGCGCGCCGCCCTTGAAGGTCGGATGCCACAGGTCGAGTTCGGCGCTCGGTTCGGTGAACGGGAAGTAGTTCGGACGCAGGCGCACCTTGGCCTCGTCGCCGAACAAGGTCTTGACGAAGTGGTCGAGCGTACCGCGCAGGTGAGCCATGGTGAGTCCCTTGTCGACCGCGATCCCCTCGGTCTGGTGGAACACCGGCAGGTGCGTCGCGTCGAACTCGTCGGTGCGGAAGACGCGACCGGGAGCGATGCGATAGACGGGGAGGTCGTTGCCCAGAAGGGCGCGCAGCTGCACCGGCGACGTGTGGGTGCGCATGACCATGTGCGCATTCGTCGGCTCGACGAAGAAGGTGTCCTGCATCGCTCGCGCCGGGTGGTCCTCATCGAAGTTGAGCGCGTCGAAGTTGTACCACTCGCTCTCGAGCTCAGGACCCTCTGCCACTTCCCAGCCCATGCCGACGAAGACATCGGCGATGCGCTCCTGAAGCAGGGAGAGCGGATGCCGCGCGCCCGGCTGCCAGCGCAGTGGAACGGCCGTCACATCGAGCGTCTCCGCGGCGAGCTGGGCGGCCGTCTCGGCGGCTTCGATCTGCGCCTCTTTCGCCGCGAACGCCTGGGTGACCCGCCCGCGGGCCTGGCCGACGAGCTTGCCCGCCGCGGCCTTCTGGTCGTTCGGAACGGAGCGGAGGCTCGCGTTCAGGCGCGCCAGCGGCGAACCCTCGGCCGTGTGGTCGTGACGGACGGTCTTGAGCGCGGCCGAGTCGGCGGCGGCGTCGATGGAGGCGAGCGCATCCGCAACGGCAGCTTCGACCGTCGCTTCGGAGATTTCAGTGGGATCAGACACGGTACCCCAGTTTAGTGCGCAGGCTCAGCGCGCATCCGGTCGGCAGGGTCGGCGGACGACCCGGCGGCTAATCGAAGAGTTCAGCCGATCGCTGCGCGAACGCCGACTCGTAGAGGCAGACGGATGCGGCGGTCGCCAGATTCATCGACTCGGCACGCCCGTAGATGGGAACGGTGACCACCCGATCGACGAGGTGGAGCAGTTCGTCGGCCAGTCCGCGCGCCTCGTTGCCGAAGACCCACGCGGTCGGACGAGCGAGCTGCCCGTCCGTGCGGGCGGCGAGAAGGTCTTCGCCCTTGATGTCGGCGGCGAGCACTTGCATCCCGGCGCCGTGCGCCCGCTCGACCACATCGTCCAGGCTCGCCCCTACCGCGACGGGCACGTGGAACAGTGAGCCGGTCGTCGACCGCACGACCTTGGGATTGTAGAGGTCGACCGTGCGCCCGGTCAGCACCACCGCATCCGCACCGGCGGAGTCGGCGGCACGGATGATCGTGCCCGCATTGCCCGGATCGCGCACCTCCTCGAGCACCGCGACCAACCGCGGCTCGCCCGAGAAGATGTCGCGGATCGATGTCGGGAACTGGCGGCAGACCGACACGAACCCCTGCGGGGTGACCGTGTCGGCCATCGCCTCCAGCACCTGCTCGGTGACGAACTCCACATCGACGCCGGCCTCGACGGCCGTCTGCCCGATGTCGCTGTACCGCTCGAGGGCGGTCGGAGTGGCATAGAGCTCCACCACGAGTTCGGGTCGGAAGGTCAATGCCTCGGCGACAGCCTGGGGCCCTTCCAAGAGAAAAAGCCCGGTCTCAGACCGGGCTCCTCTCTTCGCTAGTTTGGCCACGGCTCGAACGCGCGGTGAGCGCGGGTTGTCAAGCATGGCACCAGCTTAGTGATGCAGGGAGAACCTACGCAGCGGCGTCCGCCTTCGGAGCAGACGTGTCGGCGGGCAGAGCCTTCTTGGCGGTCTCGACGAGGGCCGCGAACGTAGCGGGCTCGTTGACGGCCAGCTCGGCGAGGATGCGGCGGTCGACCTCGACACCGGCGAGACCCAGACCCTGGATCAGACGGTTGTAGGTGAGGCCGTTCGCGCGGCTCGCGGCGTTGATGCGCTGGATCCACAGGCGACGGAAGTCACCCTTGCGCGCACGGCGGTCACGGTAGCTGTAGACCAGCGAGTGAGTGACCTGCTCTTTTGCCTTGCGGTAGAGGCGCGAACGCTGGCCGCGGTAACCCTCGGCACGCTCGAGGATGACCCGACGCTTCTTGTGGGCGTTGACCGCCCTTTTTACTCTTGCCATTTCTCTTTGCTTCCTTAAAAGTCGGGGGCGTTACTTGCCGAGCAGCTTCTTGATGTTCTTGACGTCGGCCGGAGCGATGACCTGGTCTGTGTTCAGACGGCGCTTACGGCTGGTCGACTTGACCTCGAGGTGGTGGCGCATACCGGACTGCTGCTTCATGATCTTGCCGCTGCCGGTGACCTTGAAGCGCTTCTTGGCCCCGGAGTGGGTCTTCTGCTTGGGCATTATTTCTCCTCATTCGTCGCCTGGGTGGGCGAACTCTCTTCGGACTGCGCAGAGTCGTCTGCTGCAGCAACCGATTCGTCGGCGGGGGCGTGCGCCCGAGCCTTTGAAGCGGCACGTTGTGCGTTGGCCTCGGCCTTGGCCTCCGACTTGTTCTTCAGAGGGCCGATGACCATGACCATGTTGCGACCGTCGATGGTCGGGGTGGACTCGACGGAGCCGAACTCGGCCACGTCTTCTGCGAAGCGCTGCAGGAGGCGGACGCCCTGCTCGGGGCGCGACTGCTCGCGGCCGCGGAACAGGATCATGGCCTTCACCTTGTCGCCGGCCTTCAGGAAGCCTTCGGCGCGCTTGCGCTTGGTCTCGTAGTCGTGCTTGTCGATTTTGAGGCGGAAACGAACCTCTTTCAAGATCGTGTTCGCCTGGTTGCGCCGGGCTTCCTTCGCCTTCTGCGCAGCCTCGTACTTGAACTTGCCGTAGTCCATGATCTTCGCGACAGGCGGCTTGGAGTTGGGAGCAACCTCAACCAGATCCAGGTCTGCTTCCTGCGCGAGTCGGAGGGCGACCTCGATTTTGACGACGCCGACCTGCTCACCGCTGGGGCCGACAAGTCGAACTTCGGGGACGCGGATACGGTCATTGGTACGGGGATCGCTGATGCGTTTCTCCTCTGATCTAGCGATTTCTTCAGCCTCGTTCCCGTCGGTTGACGGTCACGGCGAGAGAGGATTTTCCACGCACCAACGCATTCCTGCGAATTTCTCGCAGGGCTGGTACCGCACCCTGACTACCCTCGCGCTGGCGGCGCGACGGCGGAGTGCAACAACCCGGTAACCTAGTGAAGCGGTCAAGCGCGGGTGGGAGGAATCTCCACTTTCGTACCGGAACGATAAGTCCCGGAGCCCGAACGATTCTAGCAGAGGAATGCAGTGAGCGACACACCCGAGGCCCGGCGCTATGCCGAAGCCGCCGAGGAAGCATACGACGAAGCGACCCGGGACATCGCGGAGGTCCCCGCAGTCGAGGTCATCACCACCACAGCGGTGCACCTGATGAGCGCGGCCGCGGTGAAATGCGGCCTGGCCGACGATCCCGATTCGCAGACCGATCTCGACGAGGCCCGCAAGCTCATCGACGCCCTCGCCGGTCTGGTCACGGCCAGCGCCCAGCACCTCGGCGATCAGCACGCCCGCAGCCTCCGCGACGGTCTCCGCTCGCTGCAGCTCGCCTTCCGCGAAGCGTCGCCGTTCCCCGACGAGATCGGAAAAGGCCCGGGCGAGAAGTACACCGGGCCGGTCAACTAGACCACCGGATCGAGTCTGTAGCCTGAAGCGATGAGCTTCACGCCTCCCCCGTCGTTCACCACCCGTCCGACCCTCGAGGGCACGTTCGGGATGTCCGCCTCCACGCACTGGCTCGCCACGGCGAGCGCCCAGGCCGTGCTCGAGCGCGGAGGCAACGCCTTCGACGCGGCGGTCGCCGGCGCCTTCGTGCTGCACGTCGTGGAGCCGCACCTGAACGGTCCGGGCGGCGACATGGTCGCGGTGTTCGCAACCTCCGAAGACCCCACACCGACGGTGCTCTCGGGCCAGGGCCCGGCACCGGCCGCGGCGACCCGCGACCACTATCTGGCCGAAGGCCTGGAGCTGGTGCCGGGATCCGGCGCCCTCGCCGCCGCCGTTCCGGGAGCGGTGGATGCGTGGCTGCTGCTCCTGCGCGACCACGGCACCTGGGAGCTCGCCGACGTGCTCGCGTTCGCGATCGGCTATGCGCGAGACGGGCATCCGGTGCTCGAACGGGTGCGGGCCACCATCGCCACCGTCGAGCGCCTGTTCGCCGATCACTGGACCACGTCTGCCGAGCACTGGATGCCCGGCGGGCGCCTCCCCGAAGCCGGCGAGATCATCAAGAACCCTGCGTACGCCGCCGTACTCGAACGGCTGATCGCCGCCGGCGACGGTGCTCCCGACCGGGAGAGCCGTGTCGAGGCGGCCCGAACCGAGTGGAAGACCGGATACGTGGCGCAGGAGGCGGTCGCGTTCCTGTCCGCCCCGCACCGGCACTCCTCCGGCACCGACCACGCCGGCGTCATGACCGTGGCCGACTTCGTGTCGTTCAGTGCGAGCTATGAGCCCGCCACGACGCTCGACTTCCGCGGCCACACCATCGCGAAGACCGGCGCGTGGGGGCAGGGTCCTGCGCTTCTGCAGACCCTCGCCATCCTGGACGGCTTCGACGACGAACGGCTCGACCCGTCGACGGCGATCGGCGCCCACACGATCCTCGAGGCGCAGAAGCTGGCATACGCCGACCGGGATGCGCACTACGGCGACGGCGACGTTCCGCTCGACGTGCTCCTCTCCGCCGAGTATGCGGACGAGCGCCGGGCGCTGATCGGCGCGTCCGCCTCCGCCGAGTTCCGTCCCGGATCGGTGCGCGGCGCTGCACCGTTCATCCCACCGCTGCGCACCGAGTACTCCACGAGCGCCGAGGCGTCCGGAGCGGGTGAGCCGACCGTGCGACCGACGGGTGAGACGCGCGGCGACACCTGCCACATCGACGTGGTCGACCGCCATGGCAACATCGTGTCGGCCACCCCGTCCGGCGGCTGGCTGCAGTCGTCGCCCACCATTCCCGCGCTCGGCTTCTGCCTCGGCACCCGGTTGCAGATGACCTGGCTCGAGGACGGCGCGGCATCGACCCTCCGTCCTGGCAAGCGGCCGCGTACGACCCTCACCCCGACCCTCGTGCTGAAGGACGGACATCCGGTGACCGCGCTCGGCTCCCCCGGCGGCGACCAGCAGGACCAGTGGCAGCTCCTCTACCTGCTCCGCACCATCGTGGGCGGCTACACGCCCCAGCAGGCCATCGACGCCCCCGCGTTCCACACCACCTCGATTGCCGGATCGTTCTGGCCGCGCACGTGGGAACCGGCGGGGGCCGTCGTCGAGAGCCGGCTGGGCGACGACGTGGTCGCCGAACTCGAGGCCCTCGGCCATGTGGTCACCCGCTCCGGCGACTGGACGCTCGGACGGCTCTCCTCGGTGGGCCGCGACCTCGATCGCGGCGTCATGACGGCCGCTGCGAATCCCCGGGGCGTGCAGGGCTACGCGGCCGGACGCTAGCGCACAGCGTCGACCGCGACGCGCACGGCGTCCAGGGTGCGCTCGACTTCGGCCTCGTCCGTGAGCCAGTTGCTCACGGAGAACCGGAGCACGGCGCGTTGCTGCCAGCGCGATGGCGACGCGAACGCGACGCCCGCCTCGTCGAGCGCCGCCCCCACCCGCCGGGTCGTCTCGTCGTCGCCGAACGAGACGCACACCTGCGTGTAGACCACATCGTTCAGGATGCGCACCCCCGGCACCGACCGCAGCCCCGCGGCGAGCGCGGCCGCCGCATCCGCCAGTCCCTGCACCAGGTCGGCGACTCCGTCGCGGCCGAGACGGGCGATGGCCGCCCACACCGGCACGCCACGGGCACGCCGGGAGAGTTCGGGAACCCGGTCGCTGGGGTCGGAGCCCTCGGTCGACGACGGCAGATACGCAGCCTGCTGCGAGAAGGACGAGTGGAGTGCCGATGCGTCCGCGACGATCGTGATCCCCGAGTCGTAGGGGACGTTGAGGGTCTTGTGGGCGTCGGTGCCCCAGGAGTCGGCACGGGCGAGCCCCGCTGTCAGGTGCTGAAGGCCGGGGGCCGCTGCCGCCCAGAGGCCGAACGCGCCGTCGACGTGCACCCAGGCGCCGGCCTGGTGCGCGACGTCGATCGCACCGGCCAGGTCGTCGAACGAACCGGAGTGCACGTTGCCCGCCTGAAGGCACACCACGGTCGGTCCGTCACCTGCCGCGAGTGCGGCGCGGAGAGCATCCGTGCGCATCCTCCCCTGGTCGTCCGCGGCGACGAGGGACGGGGTCCCGAGTCCGGCGAAGCGGCCGGCGTCGTCGACCGAGCCGTGTCGTTCCTCCCCCGCGAGGAACCTCACCCGCGGTCCCCCGGCGAGCCCGTTCTCGCGCACATCCCATCCCGCCGCGCGCAACACCGCGTCGCGGCCGGTGACCACTCCGACGAACGTCGCCATCGTCGCACCCGTCACGAACCCCACCTCGGCGGTCGCGGGCAGGCCGAGCAGGTCGAGCAGCCACTCGCCGGCGATCTCCTCCGCCGCGATGACGCCCGGAGTGACGTTTCGCAGCGCGGTGTTCTGGTCCCATGCCGAGACGAGCCAGTCAGCGCCGAGCGCGGCCGGTTGGGCGCCCCCGATCACCCAGCCGTAGAACCTCGGCGAGTGCATCCGGATTAGTCCGGGCTCCACCGCCTCGGCGAGCCTGCTCAGCACGAGCGGCGCCGCAGGACCGCGGTCGGGAAGGGTGCGACCGAGTGCGTCCTTCACCTGCTCGATACCGGCGGTCGGTGGGATGGGCGCATCGCGCACCCCGTTCAGCCAGCGTGCCGCGAGCGCCGCCGCCTCGCCGAGCGCCCCCTCGAAGGTGTCGGCCCTGGCATCGTCGCTGCTCGCGGCCACGATGAGGATTGTACGCTTGGCTCGTGGATTCCGCTCAGGTTCGCACGCTGATTCTCGCCCTCCCCGACGTCGAGGAGTACGAGCACGGCGGCCTGCCCGCGTTCCGCGTGCGCGGCAAGCGGTTCGCGACGATGCTCGACACCACCACGGTCAATCTCATGCCGGGCGAGGCCGGCATCCGCGAGGCGTCGGCCGCCTGGCCGGAGCACTGCTCAGAGCGCTGGTTCGCCGGTCGTCTCGCCGCCGCCCGTGTCGACTTCGAGACGATCGAGCACGAATTGATGCGCGAGCTGGTGACCGATGCGTGGCTGGCGAAGGCACCCGCATCCCTGCGCCGGCAGCGCGACGCCTGACCTCACCAGGTCGGCGGGTAACGAAACTGCCACCGGATGCGCCGCTCCAGCTGTGCCGCCAGCGAGAGCAGGGTGCGCTCCCCGCCCGGGCGGCCGATGAGCTGCACGCCCATGGGCAGGCCGTCGTCGGTCTGTGCCACCGGAAGAACGATCGCGGGCAGCCCCGACACGTTCAGCATCGAGGTGAACGGTGTGTACTGCACCTGCTGCTCGAAGTTGCGTTCGCCGTCCTCCTGGTCGAACCAGCCGACCGGTCGCGGGGTCATCGCGAGCGCGGGCGTCAGCACGGCGTCGAACGACGAGAGCTGCGCGATCATCGAGCGCTCGTACAGGGTGAGGGCCGACAGCGCCTCGCCCAGCTCGCGAGCCGAGAGTGCTCGGCCGCGATTCAGCAACCACTTCGTCAGAGGCTCGAGAAGCTCCTCCGCGTCCCCCTCGGCAGGGATGGTCGCAGCACCCGCCTGCCAGATCGTGCGGAACGCGGGCGCGTAGGTCGGGTCGGGCACGAGAGCGGTCTCCTCGATGCCGTGACCCATCGCGGCGAAGGCGTCGACCGCCGCATCCAGCGCCGCACGGGCCTCCGGGGCCACGACGATGTCGTAGGCGTCGTCCCAGGCGGAGGTCGTCATGACCCCCAGCTGGAAGCGGCCCTCGCCGCGCACCGCGGTGCCGAGGAATGGACCGTCGTCGTCGTAGGGCGCGCGCAATGTGTAGTGGTGGTCGATCCGGCCCTCGCGCCTCGCGATCATGCCGTCGAGGAGGAGGGCGGCGTCCGCGGTCGTGCGGGCCAGGGGTCCCTGCACGACGAGACCCGCGAGGGAGTCGATCCCGCTCCCCGACGGCACCAGACCGCGCGACGGCTTGAGCCCGACGAGCCCGCAGGCGGCCGCGGGGATGCGCACGGACCCGCCGCCGTCCGAGCCTGGAGCGAACGGGAGCATGCCGCTCGCCACCGCGACGGCCGCACCGCCGCTCGAACCACCGGCGCCGAGCTCCGGATTCCACGGGTTGCGCGCGGGCGGAGCGGCGAGCGACTCGGTGTACGCGGGCAGCCCGAACTCGGGCGCGTTCGTCTTTCCGAGGCTGATCGCGCCCGCGGCGTCGAGCGTCTCGACGATCTCATCCGAGGTGTCCGGCACGAAATCGGCCATCAGGCGGGAGCCGAATCCGGTGCGTACGCCGGCGCGCATCCACAAGTCCTTGTCGCCGATCGGCAGACCCCAGAGCGGCGAGGTGCGCGGCACGTCTGCGGCGACGCGATCGGCGCGCGCGAGCGCTGCGTCGCGGGTCACCGTGACGAACGCGCCGAGCCGGGGATTCGAGCGCTCGATCCTGTTCAGGTAGTGCTCGGTGAGTTCTCGGGGAGAGACCCGTCCGCTCTGCAGCTCCTGCCAGAGGGCGAGCGCGGTCAGCTCGTGAAGTTCGGCCATGGTTCGAGGCTAGTCGCCGGGCAGTACAGTGATCGAATGGAGGAGCGGGAGCCGGTCGAGCAGGTTGTGGCGCGGCGCTCCGTTCTCAAAGCCGTCGCCCGATTCGAGGAGAAGCACCCGGTCTGGCTCGTCGAGCACGCGCTGACCGCGGGCTGGATCTGGGCGGCGTTCTGGATCCTGCTCCTCGTTCCGGCCGACCACTACAACTGGCACGGGTCGATCGTGGTCGGCATCGTCGTGGTCGCCGTCGTCCCGACCTTCACCGCAACGGTGATCGTGCTCAGCCAGACACCGCACTCGCACCTGAGGCGCAGCGAGTCCGTTCTCGGTCACTTCTTCGGGCGCTTCGCGGCCTACGTCTTCGCCTTCGTCGCCTGGACCCTCTCCGTGGTGCTCAGCGCGACGATCGCCTCGCAGCTGCAGACCGAGGGCGACAACAATGAGATCGACACGCTCGGCGTCGGGCTCAAGCTGCTCGTGGGCGTCACCCCGGTGGTCGTCCTGTTCCTCTGGCTGCTGCTGATCTTCCGCTATGCGTGGTTCCTGTCCCGGCTTCGCGGGTGGCGGGCGCGGCCCGTGCGCACGCGCATCCCGAAGACCTTCCTCGCCGACGAGCCGCGCACGCACCGGATGCTCATCGGTCTCGCCCACCCGGCTCTCCTCGCGGTCACCGGCAGCCTCGCCGTGATCGTCGCCCTCCTGCTCTACCTCGACGACGTCACCATCAACGTCGTCTAGCCGTTTGGGGCTTGACACGGCGCGTGCGGCCTGGTTGGTTAGTTACATGAGTAACTAACCGACGAGGTTAGCTGAGCCGAGGGAGGTGCGGATGATCGAAGAAGGAAAGCCGATCTTCGTGCAGATCGCCGAACAGATCGAGAACGACATCATCGACGGCATCTACCCCACCGAGACACAGGTGCCCTCGACCAACGAGTTCGCAAGCTTCTATCGCATCAACCCCGCCACCGCAGGCAAGGGTGTCAACCTCCTCGTGGACGACGGGATTCTCTACAAGAAGAGAGGAATCGGCATGTTCGTGGCCGAAGGCGCCCGCGAGCGTCTCATCGTCAAACGGCGCGACGCGTTTCGCGACGAATACCTCCGACCCCTGCTCGCCGAAGCGGCGAAGCTCGGGATCGACCCGCAGCAATTGACCGAAATGATCACCAAGGAAGGAGTCAGCGCATGAGTGCCGCCCGCACCGCGACAGCACAGCCGCCGACGTCCATCGCCCCCGCCGTGCACGTCGAAGGGCTCACCAAGCGCTTCGGATCGTTCACCGCGATCGATGACGTCAGCTTCACCGTCAAGCCGAACAAGATCTACGGTCTCCTCGGCCGCAACGGCGCCGGCAAGACCACGATCATGCAGCTGCTCACCGGCCAGGACTTCGCCACCACGGGCGACATCCGGGTGTTCGGCGAGCGGCCCGTCGAGAACGCCCGCATCCTGCAGAACATCTGCTTCATCAAGGAGAGCCAGCGCTACCCTGACGACTTCCAGCCGAAGCACGTCTTCCGCAGCGCACCCTGGTTCTTCGAGAACTGGGATCAGGATCTCGCCGACCAGCTCATCGACGACTTCCGCCTGCCGCTCAACCGCCGCATCAAAAAGCTCTCCCGCGGCCAGCTCTCGGCCGTCGGCGTCATCGTCGGGCTCGCCTCGCGCGCTCCCCTGACCTTCTTCGACGAGCCGTACCTGGGGCTGGATGCGGTGGCCCGGCAGATCTTCTACGATCGCCTCCTCGAGGACTTCGCCGAGCATCCGCGCACCGTCATCCTCTCGACCCACCTGATCGACGAGGTGGCCAACCTGCTCGAGCACGTCATCGTGATCGACCAGGGACGCATCCTGATGGACGAGGACGCCGAGGAGATGCGCACCTCCGCCACCACCGTGGTCGGCCAGCGTTCCGCCGTCGAGAGCTTCGTCACCGGGCTCGACGTGCTGCACCGCGACGGCATCGGCGGACTCGCCTCCGTCACGGTCGGCGCGCTCAGCCCGGCCCAGCGGGTGGAAGCCGCGGCCGCCGGCCTCGAGCTCTCCCCCGTCTCCCTGCAGCAACTCATCGTCCGCAAGACCAACGTCCGAGCGACAGAATTCGAGCAGAGCGCATGACCGCCATCGCCCCGGAGACGGTGAATCTCCGAACCGCCCCCGCCTCCGCGCACCGCATCTGGCGCGTCGTCAGGCTGAACCTCGTCAATAAGTCGACGACCATCTGGGTGCCCCTGATGATCATGGGCTTCATCTGGCTGGTGAACTACCTGATCTGGTGGATCATCTACAGCGCGGCGCCGGTCGCCGACCGTGCCAAGGCCATGGAGGGCACCCAGTGGAGCGGCGGAGCGTTCTACATCTTCGTCTACATGCTCGTCGTGGGCGTGCAGGTGATCGGAATGACGTTCCCGTTCGCACTCGGCTACAGCGTGACACGCCGTGACTTCTGGCTGGGCGCATCCCTGACCTTCCTGCTGCTCTCGGCCGGCTACGCGATCGGGTTCACCGTGCTGTCGGCGGTCGAGGAGTGGACGGGCGGATGGGGCCTCGGCGGGCACCTGTTCACCTCCATCTACTTCGGTGACAGCGGATTCTTCGCGAGGCTCTTCATCGTCTTCGTCGCCATGCTGTTCTTCTTCTTCGTCGGTGCGACGGCGGGGACCCTGTTCATGCGGTGGCGGGTGAACGGTCTGCTGATCGCAGCGGCCATCCTCGTGCTCCTCATCGTCGGCTTGGTCGCTCTCGTCACGTTCACGAACAACTGGCCGGCGGTCGGCGAGTGGTTCATGGCGATGGGGCCGGTCGGAGTGGTGGCGTGGATGCTGGTGCCGACAGCGATCTCGGCCGTCGCCGGGTTCTACATCCTGCGCCGCGCGACCCCGAAGAACTGACCGTCTGAGAATGGACGTGGCCGGGGACCCCACGGGGTTCCCGGCCACGATTGTTCATCTGCCTCGTGCGGCCGGCTCTCGCTCGGATTCTGAGCACTGAACCGGCCGTCGATGATGCTGGGCCGTCGATGACGGTGTCTTCACTGTAGGTCGGCCGTCTCGCCGCGTGCGGGTTCCTGATGGCTTACAGGCGAAGACCATAGGCGGCCCTCAGGATGCGCCCGGCCCGCTCTCATCCGCGAGCTCCTGGAAGATCGTGAGCTGCAGCTCCGCCGGGCCCGCCAGCCGGGCATTGAGCGAGTTCCACGGCGTGAGCGTCGGCGGTGCGATCAGCTCCGCTCCCCCGGCGACGAGACTGGCTGTGACACCGCGGCTGTCGCCGACCTCGAAGGCCAGCCGGATGTGCGGCGCGACCGCCCTGCCCACCTCGACCTCGTCGATCATCGCCTTCTGCGCCGGATTCGCGATCTCCAGAGTCGCGCGTCCGGCGTCGAGGATGGCCACTTCGGCGCCTCCCTCGCCGGAGTACGACTCCTGCTCGGGGAGTCCGAGCACATCGCGGTAGAACGCGAGCGCCGCCTCGTAGTCCTCCGCCTCGACGACGATGCGCAACTGGCGCACCCGTGAAGCCCCGCGTTCCGTGTCGGCTGTTTCGCTCATCCGTCGCCCTCTTCCTCGGTACCGTTGTTCTGAGCCTGGCGTGCGCCGGCCGACGGGAGCAACCTGCACATGCTCGGGTACCTATTCCTCGCCATCGCGATCGCCACCGAGGTGGTCGCGACGGCGTTCCTGAAGTTCACCTCCGGCGACAGCCCGAAGTGGTGGGCGTTCGTCATCGTCGTGGTCGGCTACGTCGCATCGTTCGCTGCGCTCTCGCAATCGCTCAGCCGCGGGGTGCCCCTCGGGATCGCCTACGCGATCTGGTCGGCCGTCGGCGTGGTCGCCATCGTGCTGATCTCGTGGATCTTCTTCAAGGAGTCGCTCACCTGGGTGCAGCTCGGCGGCATCCTGCTCGTCATCGCCGGCGTCGGTCTGCTCGAGCTCGGCGGCAAGCACGCCTGACCGTGCGGCGGTGTGCCCCGGCGCGGCGGGACGGATCAGAACTTGCGCGTGAACGGCATCGGTTTGCGCATCCGGATGAGCAGCAGCAGCGGAACCAGCACGTACGGCCCGTTGTAGAGCAGGAAGATGAACGGCTGCGGGGTGCGCTGGGCGGCGTCGCCGAAGAACTCGACACCGAAGATCGGGATGCCGGTGAGGCTGATGATCATCGTGGCGTAGATCACGGCGTACAGCTGGATCCAGTTGTAGCCCTTCGACAGGCAGATGACGAGCAGCACATAGAACGGCAGGTATATGAACGCCGACGTCCCGGTGATGAACCGCAGCCAGATCGGCGGGTTCTGGTACAGCGGGTCGTACTGCGACGAATAGGTGTAGTTCCACTGCGCGAACAGGTTCGTGGTGGTCGCCGTCTGCGGGATGCCGAGCGTGGGGATCGCGTCACTGATGATGCACGTCACGATGAACAGCGAGAAGACGCAGATGAAGAAGATGTCGATGGGTCGTTTGCGCAGGGGCAGGTTCGCGGGCGTCGCAGCGGTTGCGGCGGCGGGGGCGGCCGGTGCCTGGTCGGGGCTCAGTGAAGTCACGCAGGACACACTAGTGACACTGCGACGCTATTTGAGGGATTTCTGCATCAGGATCGTGCCCAGCCAGCGGTCGAACTTGTACCCGACGCGGCCCATCCGGCCGATCTCGGTGAAGCCGAAGTTCTCGTGCATCTTGATGGAGGCCTCGGCGCCCTTGTCGGCGATGACGGCGATCATCTCCTTGAGACCCGCCGCCTTCGAGCGGTCGATCAGCGCCTGCATGAGCACCGGTCCGAGCCCCTTGCCGGTGGATGCGGCGCCCAGGTAGATCGAGTTCTCGACGGTGAAGCGGTATGCGCGCTTCTGCTTCCAGGGACTGACCAGCGCGTAGCCGAGGATCTGTCCGCTCGGCGAGACGGCGACGATGAACGGCATGCCGAGCTTGTGCAGGTAGGCGTACTTGGACTTCCACTCGCGCAGGGTCATCGCATCCTCGTCGAAGGTCACGGTGCTGTTGGCCACGTAGTGGTTGTAGATCTCGCGGATCCAGGGCAGATCGGCGGGTTCGGCATCCCGGATGCTGTACTCGAACGGCGCCGGCGCGGGCTCCGCCTTGCGCAGGTGCGGTGGCAGCGTGCGGCGCGTCTGGTATTCCTCTTCAAGCACGTCGACAAGCCTACGCCGCCGCGCGTTTCAGCGGGGTTACGAGGCCGGGAGCAGAGGCTCCAGCGACCAGTCGACCGGCTTCTCGCCGAGCTTCTCGAGCAGTGCGTTCGCTCTCGAGAACGGCCGCGATCCGAAGAAGCCGCGGGACGCGGAGAGCGGGCTGGGATGCGCGGACTCGATCACCGGAGTCCCCCCGAGCATCGGCTTCAACGTCGACGCATCCCGGCCCCAGAGGATGGCCACGAACGGCCGATCTCGCTGCACCAGCATCCGGATGGCGTGCTCGGTCACGGGCTCCCAGCCCTTGCCGCGATGCGAGGCCGGCTCCCCCGGCCGCACCGTCAGCACCCTGTTCAGCAGCATCACCCCGTGCCGCGACCACCCGCTCAAGTCCCCGTGGGGAGGAGACACGGTGCCGAGGTCGTCGCGCAGCTCTTTGTAGATGTTCTGCAGGCTGCGCGGCAGGGGGCGCACATCCCGTTCGACCGCGAAGGACAGACCGATCGGATGCCCGGGGGTCGGATACGGGTCCTGGCCGACGATCAGGACACGCACGTCGTCGAACGGTGCGCGGAAGGCGCGGAGCACGTTCGGCCCCGCAGGGAGGTAGTGCCGGCCCGCGGCGACCTCGCCACGGAGGAACGACCCCATGTCGGCGATGCGGTTGGCGACGGGTTCGAGGGCGGCAGCCCATCCGGGATCCATCGACCCGTCGGCGGCCAGTTCGGCGAGCGTCTTCGGCACGGTCGTTTCCCGTTGTGGCGGAGAACGGCGGCTACTCGCCGGCGGTCACGGGCGGGAGGGCCGACCACGGGAAGGTGATCCAGCGATCGGTGCGGCGCCAGATGAAGTCGGGTTCGAGCACCGTGCGGGGCTTGCTGTAGAGGCAGACGGTGCGCACCTCGGCGCCGGATGCGGCGATCAGGTCCACGACCATCGCGAGGGTGCGACCGGAGTCGGAGACGTCGTCGACGAGCAGCACCCGCTTCGCGGCGAGAGCGGCCTCGTCGAGCAGCGGCGGCAGCACGACGGGTTCGGGCAGTCGCTCATCCACGCCCGTGTAGAACTCGACGTTGAGGGCGCCGCAGGTCTTGATTCCGAGCGCGTACGACATGGCTCCGGCGAGGAGGAGACCGCCGCGGGCGATCGCGACGACCACATCCGGTTCGAAGCCGGATTCGACGACCTCGCCGGCGAGATGACGTGAGGCTTCACCGAATTCGAGCCACCCGAGAACCTCCCGCTCCGTCTCGGCGAGAACGGTGGAGCCTGAGTCGTCGAGTTCGCTGGCCATCCCTCTACCGTACCGGGGCCGCGCGGGTGTTAGCATCCACAAATGACGTCACAGAGGACGCGCGCTGAGGGCGCCCGCACCCCCACTTCCCGCCGCGGCGCTGTGACCATCGGGGTCACTGCCGGCCTCATCGGCTGGCTCGCTTTCGTCGAGCTGACGAGCGGCATCCTCCAGGGCTACTACGTGCCGCTGATCTCGGACATCGTCAAGCATCTGGGCATCCACGACGCCGACTACAACTGGTTCGAGGCCGCGCAACTCCTCCTCTCGGCCCTGGTCGTCCCGGTGCTCGCGAAGCTCGGCGACATGTTCGGGCACAAGCGCATCCTGCTGATCGCGACGGTGCTCACCGCGCTGTCGACGTGGGCCCTCGCATTCTCCGGCAACTTCGTGACCTTCCTCGTCGCGTTCGCCCTGCAGGGCTTCTACGTCGTCTGGCTTCCGCTGGAGGTGGCGCTGATCTTCGACCGCGGACGGCGCACCGGCACGGCCGCCTCCCAGACCCGCAAGGCCGCGGGTCTCCTCGTCGTCGCTCTCGAGCTCGGCGCCATCCTCGGTGCCGTCGGCGCGGGTCTGCTCTTCGAGGCGCTCGGCGGCAACGTCACCCTCACGCTGATCGTGCCCGCGATCGCCGTCACGATCGTCTTCTTCGCGATCCTCTTCGGAGTGCCGGAGTCCGAGCCGACCCCCGGGCGTCGTCTGGATGCGGTGGGCTTCAGCATCCTCACCCTCGGCCTCCTGCTCATCACCTCGGGGCTCACCTTCCTGCGGATCAACGGCGTCGGAACCTGGTGGGTCTGGGCGCTCATCGTCGTGGGAGTGCTGACCTTCATCCCGTTCGGGAGATACGAGCTCAAGCAGGAAGACCCCGCGATCGACCTGCGAGTGCTCCGGCGTCCCAACATGTGGCCGGTGCAGCTGACGGCTGGCCTCATCGGCATCAGCCTGCTCGGCGCGCAGGCCCCGCTCAGC
Source organism: Leifsonia sp. NPDC058230 (assembly GCF_042882245.1). Lineage (NCBI taxonomy): Bacteria > Bacillati > Actinomycetota > Actinomycetes > Micrococcales > Microbacteriaceae > Leifsonia > Leifsonia sp. NPDC058230. The sequence goes on from NZ_JBHVWM010000002.1 coordinate 694,768, forward strand.
ACGTTCGCCGGCACCGACCCGGTGAACGGATACGGTCTCGGGCTCTCCGCAGGTCAGCGCAGCATCCTGATCGGCGCGTACCTGATCTCGATGATCGTCGGGGCGCTCCTGTTCCCCCTCGTCTCGTCGCGGCTGACGCCGAGGGTGACACTGATCGCCGCCTCGTTCCTCGTGGCGATCGGCTACCTGCTCTTCCTCCCGTTCCATCAGGAGACCTGGCAGGTGTTCACCAACATGGCGGTTGCGGGGATCGGATCGGGGGCGCTGGTCGGCGCACTGCCTGCGGCCGCCGCTGCCGCCGCACCTCGTGGCCAGACCGGGATCGCCACCGCCCTCACCAACACCACGAAGACGATCGGCGGGTCGTTCGCGTCGGCCGTGTTCGGCGTGGTGCTCCTGTCCGGGGCAGCGACCGTGACCGCGTCCGCCGCCAGCCTGTTCGGCTACATGCTGGTCTGGACCATCTGCGGTGTCGGCGCGCTCGTCGCCGCCGTGCTGCTCTTCTTCGTGCCCAAGCTGGCGTTCGCGGATGCGGAGCCCGCCGTCGAGGCGGCCGTCGACCGCGTCGTCTGACCTCGGTCCACGACGGGCTCACACGCGAAGAGGGGTCGCAACACGCCGTGTGACGGCAAGCCGTCACGGCGTGTTGCGACCCCTCTGTGACGCGGGTCGACGCGTGGGACGCCGGGGTCAGACCCGGGCGGCCTCCACGACGGCGCGGGCTGCGGCGAGGCCGCCCTCGAGGTCGGCCTTGAGGTCGGCAACGTTCTCGAGACCGACCGAGAGACGCACGAGGCCGGCCGTGACGCCCGCCGTGAGCTGCTGCTCGGGCGTGAGCTGCGAGTGGGTGGTGGACGCCGGGTGGATCACCAGGCTGCGCACGTCGCCGATGTTCGCGAGGTGGCTGAAGAGCTTGAGGTTGTCGACGAATGCGCGGCCAGCATCCACCCCGCCCTTGAGCTCGAACGAGAGCACGGCACCGACGCCCTTGGGCGAGTACTTGTTGGCCGCCGCGTACCACGGGCTGGTGGGGAGGCCCGAGTAGTTGACCGTGGCGACGTCCGGGTGGTTCTCGAGGTACTCGGCGATCTCCTGCGCGTTCTGCACATGGCGCTCGACGCGGAGGGAGAGCGTCTCGATGCCCTGGATGAGCTGCCACGCGCTGGCCGGAGCGATGGCCGAGCCGAGGTCGCGCAGCAACTGCACGCGGGCCTTGATGATGTACGCCAGGCCGTCTCCGACCGCGGTCGTGTAGCTCGCGCCGTGGTACGACGGGTCGGGCTCGGTGAGGCCCGGGAACTTCTCCACATTCTTCGACCACTCGAAGGTTCCGCCGTCGACCAGGACGCCGCCGATGACCGTGCCGTGACCGCCGAGGAACTTGGTGGCCGAGTGCACGACGATGTCGGCGCCGAACTCGAACGGGCGGATCAGGTACGGCGTCGCGATCGTGTTGTCCACGATCAGCGGAACGCCGGCGTCGTGCGCGATGTCGGCGACGAGCGAGATGTCGAGGATGTTGATCTTCGGGTTGCCGATCGTCTCGGCGAAGAACAGCTTGGTGTTCGGTCGCACTGCGCGGCGCCACTCTTCGGCGTCGTCCTGGTTCTCGACGAACGTGGTCTCGATGCCGAGCTTGGCGAGCGTGTACTTGAAGAGGTTGTACGTTCCGCCGTAGATCGAGCTGGACGAGACGATGTGGTCGCCCGCCTGCGCGATGTTCAGCACGGCGAACGTCTCGGCAGCCTGGCCCGAGGCGACGAGGAGGGCGCCGGTGCCCCCTTCGAGCGCGGCGACGCGCTCCTCGACGACGGCCTGCGTCGGGTTCTGGATGCGTGTGTAGATGTTGCCGAACTCGGCGAGCGCGAACAGGTTCTTGGCGTGCTCCGCGTTGTTGAACACGTACGACGTGGTCTGGTAGATCGGCGTGGCCCGCGCGTTGGTCACGGGGTCGGGCGCAGCGCCGGTGTGGATCTGCTTGGTCTCGAACTGCCAGTCGGCGGCGTCGGTCATGGCTGTACTCCTTCGGGTGGATGCTGGGGCGAGCTGGTCTGCTACCGCCGGGCGAACTTTCTCCTTCGAGCAGGCTATGCTCGCGCACCCGCGCCCACAATGCGCGCGCAACAAGGCGTAACCGGCGCATCCTCGGCCACAATGGGAACCATGAGTACGAAGCGTGTGGTTGTGACGGGTGCGAGTTCTGGGATCGGGGCGGCGACCGTCCGCCTGTTCCGCTCTCACGGGTGGGACGTCGTGGGCGTCGCCCGGAGGGCCGATCGGCTCCGGGAGCTCGCCGACGAGACCGGCGCCGGCACCTTCGTCGCCGACCTGACCAAGCAGGACGACGTGGATGCGCTGCGAGCGCACCTCGAGGCGACCGGGCCCATCCACGCCCTCGTCAACAACGCCGGCGGCGCACGCGGTCTCGACTCCGTGGAGAAGTCGGCGACCGACGACTGGGTGTGGATGTACGAGGTCAACGTCATCGCGACCAAGCGGGTCATCAGCGCTCTCCTCCCCCTGCTGCGGGCGGGAGCCTCGGCGAGCGGGCACGCGGACATCCTCAACGTCACCTCGATCGCCGGACACACCGCCTACGTCGGCGGCGGCGGCTACAACGCGTCGAAGTTCGCCGAGCACGCTCTCACCGAGGTACTGAGGCTCGAGCTGAATGGCGAGCCGATCCGTGTCGTCGAGGTCGCACCCGGAATGGTGGCGACCGAGGAGTTCTCGCTGGTCCGGTTCGGCGGCGACAAGGCGAAGCGCGACGCGGTCTACGAGAACGTCCCCGAGCCGCTCACGGCGGAAGACATCGCCGCCACCATCGTCGACGCACTCGAGCGCCCGCGCCACGTCGACTTGGACCTCATCGTGATCAAGCCGGTCGCCCAGGCCGCGCCGTACCGGTTCCACAAGGGCGACCTGCAGGTGCGCGGCGACTGACATGGCCGGCAAGGAGGGTGCGATCCAGCGCTGGGAGCGAGCCACGATCTGGCCCCTCATCGGCGCGTCTCTCGTTTTTCTCGTCTGCTATTCATGGCTCGTCCTCGAACCGCGCATGCCCCGCACTCTCAATACGGTGCTGGTCGTGGTGCTCGTACTGGTGTGGGTGTCGTTCGTCGTCGACTACGTCGTGCGCCTCGTGCTCAGCCCGAAGAAGTGGGCTTTCGTCCGGGCGAATCCCGTCGATCTCGCTTCGATCCTCATTCCGCTCGCGCGCCCCTTCCGGCTCGTGGCCGATCTGCAGCGCGTGCCGGCGCTTCGAGGTAATACGGGGATGCATCTGAGGCGTCGGGTGATCATCATCGCCGCCTCATTCGTTGTCCTGTTCATCTACGTGATCGCTCTCGCCGAGTACTCGGTCGAACGCGACGCTCCGAATGCGAACATCACGAGCTTCGGCGACGCGATCTGGTGGGCGTGCGTCACGATGGCGACGGTCGGATACGGCGACTACTACCCGATCACCGTGCCCGGGAGGATCCTCGCCGTGCTGCTGATGATCGGAGGCGTCGCCATCGTCGGAACGGCGAGCGCGACGATCGTCAACTACCTCAACGACCGCACGAGACACCTCCGGGAGGAGCGGGAGCGCAGAGGCGTCCACGACGACGCCGATGACCCGAACGCGTAACACGGTCACGCCACATCACCCACTCCGACACAATTGAGTCATGGAGTGGCAGACATCCGCCGATACGGCCCCGTCGAGTTTCATCACGGAGGCGCAAGCGCGGTCGCTCCTCGGCAAGCCGCCGGCCAGCGGCGCATGGAAAGAGAGCGACCCCGTCGGCGCACGGCAGTTCGCGGGGATCGGAGCGTTCGAGTTCGAGAGCGGCGAGAGCCTCCCCTTCGTGCGCGTCGCCTACGAGACGGCAGGCACCCTCTCCCCCGAGCGCGACAACGCCGTGCTGGTGCTCCACGCGCTCACCGGCGACAGCCATGTGATCGGGAGCGCCGGTCCTGGCCAGCCCACCCCCGGCTGGTGGCAGGGGATCGTCGGCCCCGGACGCGCCATCGACACCGACCGGTACTTCGTGGTGGTGCCGAACATGCTCGGCGGCTGCCAGGGGACGACCGGCCCCGCCTCGATCGCGCCGGACGGGTCGGAGTGGGGTCCGCGGTTCCCGTTCACGAGCATCCGGGACCAGGTCAACGCGCAGGCCGCGTTCGCCGACGCGATCGGCATCGACCGCTGGGCGGGCGTCGTCGGCGGTTCGATGGGCGGGATGCAGGCCCTCGAGTGGGCGGTGACCTACCCCGAACGCGTCGAACGGCTTGCGGTGATCGCCGCTCCCCCGATGACGACGGCCGACCAGATCGCCCTCAACTCCGTTCAGATCGAGGCCGTGCGAACCGACCCGAAGTTCCGCGGCGGGCTCTACTACGACGCGGGCGACGGCGAAGGACCCCACCAGGGGCTCGCCCTCGCCCGCCGGATGGCCCTGCTCAACTACCGCAGCCCCTCCGAGCTCAACGACCGTTTCGAACGAACCTGGCAGAGCGAGATCAGCCCGCTCGGCGCCGACGGCCGGTTCGCCGTCGAGTCCTACCTCGACTTCCACGGCAACAAGTTCACCCGGCGGTTCGACGCGAACAGCTACATCACCCTCGTGCACGCGATGAACTCGCACGATGTGGGTCGGGGCAGGGGCGGTGTCGCCGACGCGCTGTCCCGGGTGACGGCCCGCACACTCGTCGTGGGCATCGACAGCGACCGTCTCTTCCCAGTCGAAGGGCAGGAGGAGATCGCGCGACACCTGCCCGACACGATCGACGGTGACGCTCCGGTGGTAATAGAGTCAGATTTCGGACACGACGGTTTTCTGATCGAGAACGATGCCGTGAGCGAGCAGTTGCGCCGTCTGTTCCAGAGCTGACGGATCGGAGGACCATGTCGCGCATCCAGAAGGAGCGTGATCGCCTTCTCTCCGTCACGGCGCGCAATGTCGGGCTCACCGCGACCGCGACCGCTCTGTTCTGCATGAGCATCCCGGGAACGCTGCCACTTCCGCTCTATCTCGCCTCCGTCGTCCTGCTCGCCGGGCTCGCCTACGCCCAGTTCCAGCTGACCTCGCAGCACGTGACGCCGTGGATCGTGACCATCGTGATCGCCGGCGTGGCGCTCATCCTGCTCAACCTGCTGCCGGCGGTCCCGCTGAACCCGGCGGCCCTCAGCGCAGCGGGCATCCTGGCGGGCGCCGCGATCCCGTGCGTGTCGATCCTGTCCGTGACGTCGACGCGGCGCCTCATACTGCTGGGTGCCGCCGGACTCGTCACTCTGGCGACCGTCTCGCTCACCCTGATGGTCACGGGGTCGCGACTCTGGGAGCCGCTCCTGTTCACGATCGCCGGCTGGATCGCGCTCACCGCTACCGGCGTCTGGCTCTCCCGCACGGTTCCGAGAACGCTCAAACGCATCTCGACGATGAGCCGCGCGTACCGGGTCGAACGGCAGGCAAGCGAGACCGAGGCGCGTCGCCGTCAGGGCGCCCGGCTCCTCCACGACACGGTGCTCGCGACGCTCACCCTGCTCGCCCACTCGGGTGTCGGGGTCAGCGTCGCCGCTCTGCGCGAACAGGCGGCCGAGGATGCTGCACTGCTCCGTCAGCTCCGCCTCGGCTTCACCCCCGACCCGACATCGTCGGGCGACTACAAACTCAAACCGGTCGAGGAGTCCACACTCGGCAACACCCTCGAATCGGTGAAGCAGCGGTTTCGGCGCATGGGCCTCGAGGTCAACTGGCACGGCACCGGTCAGGTGCTGCTGCCGAGCGACGTGCTCGACGACTTCCTCCTGGCCCTGGCCGAATGCCTGGAGAACGTGCGCCGGCACTCGGGCGTGAGCGAGGCGCACGTGACGATCACCGACGACGAGACCACGGTGCGCGCGATGGTGACCGACGCGGGCAAGGGGTTCGACGTGGCGACCATCGAGGAGGGCAGGCTGGGGTACACCGAGTCGATCGTGGCCCGGCTCCGCGACATCGGAGGCAACGCCCGTCTGTTCTCGTCGCCCGGCTCCGGTACGACGGTCGTCCTGGAGGTACCGAAGTGACGCGCATCCCCGAGCAGACGCTGCCGCACCCCACCTCGGCGACCGCCAGCACGACCAGCGAACGGGATGCCCTCGGCCGCGCCCGCCTGGACGTCGGCTTCAATGTGACAGCACTCGCGCTCATCGCCTACCAGTTCGTGGTGATGACGCTCAATCTCGGCTCCTACACGGTTCTCCCGCTGAGCCTCGCGGCCTGGGCCGTGCTGATCGCGACCCTGGTCGTCGCGCTGATCCTGCATCCCCGGATGCCCGGCGAACTCCCCGACTGGCTGTTCTACGGCGCCCTCGTGCTGTGGGCGCTGGTGGTCGCACTCGACATCACGGGCACGTGGAGCGCCGGAGATGCGGGAGCACCCCTCACCGCGGCCGTCGCGGTCGGCTCGGCCCTGCTTCTCTGCGCACCGGTGCGACCTCCGCGGGACATCGTCATTCCGGCGGTCATCCTGGGCGTCGCCCTGGCCAGTGCATTCGCCCTCCGCGGGCAGCACGACGTCTCCGCACTCGGGCCGGCGTTCGTGACGATCGCGCTCTCGGTCGCTCCTCCGCTCCTCGGCGTCCAGATCGTCCGCTCGCTGCGCACCCTCGTCCAGTTGGAGCTCGACCTCGTGCAGGTGCAGAGCACGGTGAGCGCGCCTCCGTACGCCGTCGGCATGATGGCGTCCGAGGAACTCGCGCGACTCGACCTCGCGGCCGAACGGCTGCTCGACGGGGTGGCCACGGGACGCACACCGCTCCCGCTCGACGACGCCACCGCATCCGCCGCCGCCTCGATCGCCACCGAGCTGCGGCTTCACCTCATCCAGGGGCGCCGGGAGACCTGGCTCTACCACGCGATCACCGAATCGGCGTTGCTCGGCCCCTCCGTCACCCTCAACGACCCCGAGGGTCTCGCCGGACTCCTCACCCGCGACCAGCGCGACGGTCTGCTCACGGCGGTCTGGCTGCTGATCAGCGATCCGGTGCGCCAGGGAGCGGTGCAGACCCGCACTCTGCAACTGGACCTGATCCGTCCCAGCGCGCCAGATGCCCTTGACCCCTCTGCGGGTGCCAGAATGCCTATCGTGATCTCGGCCACCGGTGTGCCGCGAAACGGGGTGGACCCCGCGGCGTGGCAAGCTATCAGAAAGGTGGGCCGGCACGTCGAATCATTCTCAGGTTCGACGCTCCGGATCGAGATCGACAGCCTGAGTCACAATCCGGCTGACTTCTAGCAGGACACGGGAGTCGGTCCCCGAGAGCTTAGAAAGGCACTTACGTGAGTGAGGCATCCCCCATCAGAATCGCGATCGTCGACGATCACAAGATGCTGCTCGGCGCCCTGACCGAATGGATCCGCAACGCCGCGGACGACATCCGGATGGTCGCTGCAGTCGCCACCTGGCCGGAGCTGCTGACCAGCCCCGAATTCCCGGTCGATGTCGTGCTTCTCGACCTGGACCTGAAGGACAACATCCCGGTCTCGCTGAAGCTCTCGACGCTCAAGACCACGGGCGTTCGCACGGTGCTCATGAGCACGTATTCGGAGCCCGCGGTGGTGCGCGAGGCGCTGGCGGCCGGCGCGCTGGGCTACCTCGTGAAGAGCGAGGACGCGGAGATGATCGTCGAGGCGATCCGCGCAGCCAGCAAAGGCGAGTCGTTCATCTCGGCCGAACTCGACCTGGCGCTCAACGCGGGCGAGGTCGGCGGAGCCCCCAAGCTGAGCGCGCAGGAGCGCCGCGTGATGGCGCTGTACGGCGCGGGCGAGCCCGTCAAGGCGGTGGCCTTCCAGCTCGGCATCTCCGATGAGACCGCCAAGAGCTACCTCAAGCGGATCCGCGAGAAGTACCGCGTGGCCGGCTACGACGTGGGCACGAAGGTCGCCCTCCGCAAGCGAGCCATCCAAGACGGCATCCTCCTCCAGGGCGACTGACCCCGCCCCCGCCCGCTCACCGCACTCACCTCACTCACGCCCGGTCGCGCAAGCCGCCGAGTACACGCGAAATGCCCTCAAAACAGCGTTTTGAGGGCATTTTGCGTGTACTCGCGAGCTCGTCGGTGGGGCGAGCGGAGCTCGGTGGGGCGAGCGGAGCTCGGTGGGGCGAGCGGAGCTCGTCAGTCGATGGGGAGGGGCTCGGGGTGCTGGGCGTGCACGACGCCGGTGTCGACGCCCCGGCGCAGACGCGAGCGGTCGATCCCGAACGCGACCAGCGCGAGCGCGATTCCGCCGATGCAGAGTGCTGCACCGACGACGATCGGCGACAAATAGCCGAACCCGGCCGCGATGGTGAGACCGCCGAGGAACGCCCCGGCCGCATTCGCGATGTTGAGAGCCGAGTGGTTCAGCGCCGCCGCGATCGACTGGCTGTCGTGCGCCACATCCATCAGCCGGGTCTGGATGGTCGGCGAGAGCGCCGCGCAGGCCGCCGCGATCACGAACAGCGAGATCAGCAGACCGGGCACGGTCGCCGCTGTGAAGAACAGAGCGGCCAACCCGATGAGCAGCAGCGCGAAGAACAGCAGCATGCCGCGTTTGAGGTCGCGGTCGGCCATCCAGCCGCCGAACAGGTTGCCGACGGTCATCCCGATGCCGATCAGGATGAGCACCAACGGCACCGCGGACTCGTTCAGCCCGGTCACCGTGGTCACCAGCGGCGAGACGTAGGTGTACACCGCGAAGAATCCGCCGAAGCCGACCGCTCCGATCAGCAACGCGAGCCACACCTGCAGTCGTGTGAACGCCTTCAGTTCGTTCGCCATCGTGGCGTTCGGATCGCCCGGCTGCCACGGCACGAGCAGCGCCACCGCGAGGAAGGTCAGCGCGAAGATCCCAGCGACCACGAGGTAGGCGGCACGCCACCCGTGCACCTGACCCAGCCAGGTGATGAGCGGAACGCCGATCACGTTCGCGATCGTCAACCCGGAGAGCACGAACGCGACACCCTGCCCACGCTTTCCCGGCCCCATCAGCGACGCGGCGACGAGGGATGCGATCCCGAAGTACGCGCCGTGCGGCAACGCGCTCAGGAAACGGGCGAGCAGGATCAGCGGGAAAGTGGGGGCGAGTGCCGAGGCGATCGTGCCGAGTGTGAACGCCACCAGGAGCCAGAGCAGCAGCTGCTTGCGCGGAAGCCGGGCAGCGAACGCCGCGATGGTCGGAGCGCCGACGACGACGCCGAGTGCATAGGCCGAGATCGCCCAGCCCACCTGGGCATTCGCCTCGGCCGGGGCGGACGCGTACAGCGCCGGAAACAGGTCGTGAGCGATGTTGGGCAGCAACCCCATCGCGACGAACTCCGTCGAGCCGATGCCGAATCCACCGAGGGCGAGCGCCAGGAGCGCAAAACGAATACGGGCCGACGACGTCTTCGTCGGCCCGTCAGAAGTCAGGGTCACCGCGTCAGCTTATATCGAATCGTTTCGATCGGGCGCCAACGTCGCGAAGAGTTCCGGAAACGCCTCGGCCGGCTGCTCGTCTTCGACATCCTGGCCGCCGCGCGCCTCCCCTGGGCGCAGGGAACGGCTCGTCGCGACCACGATCGCGACGACGACGGCGCCGAGGAGCGGGCCCGCCACGAGCACGATGATCAGGACGATGATCGGCCAGCCGAGCCAGACCACCGAGGCGACGACCCAGCCCCAGCTGTCGCCGCCCACTATTCAGACCCCTCCAGCGCGGCCTCGAGCCGTTCCACCTTGCCGGTGAGCTCACCGGTGTAGCCAGGCCGGATGTCGGCCTTCAGCACCAGCGAGACGCGCGTTCCGAACCGCCCCACCGCATCCGTCGCCCGTCTGATGACCTCGAAGACCTCGTCCCACTCGCCTTCGATGGTGGTGAACATGGCATCGGTGTGATTCGGGAGGCCGGACTCGCGGACGACGCGAACCGCCGCGGCCACGGCGTCGTGAACGGACGCGTCGGGCTGCCCCTCGCCCCCGCTCGGGGCGACTGAGAATGCAACGAGCATCGTTCCTCCTTGCTCTTCGAACGATTGCCTCCAGCCTAGCCAGCCACCACCGGTCTTCGCTTCTGTCTAGACCTTTTGTGCGACCGGCTGCGACCTGAACGGCCACACCCCCTGGGGCAAGGCATCGCGCTCGCTGTCCGACGGATGCGCGCCCCGCAGCAGTGCGACCACCGCCCATCCGAGAATGACGAAGAACATCGCGTTGCGCACGGTCAGCACCGCGATGATCGCCGGCTGAACGGAGAGGACCGCGTCGTAGAAGAACGGGTAGATGACCTGAGTGAGCGCTGCCGTCACGGCGACGAGGATCGCCGGGGTGCGGAAGCCCCGCCCCTGGTAGACCAGCCCGATCAGCACGGGCGCCGCCAGCCAGGCGACGTACTGGGGCGACCCGACCTTGTTGAAGGCGATGAAGGCGGCGACCAGCGCCAGCGACAGCTCCGGCAGGATGCGCGTGACGCGTGCGCCCGCACGGACCGCTCGCACGCCGATCAGTACGACGACGACGACCGCGACGGCAAGGAGCGGACTCATCAGCGAGCTCGCCGTCGTCGTTCCGTCACCGGTCACCTGGAACGTGAGCAGTTCGCGGTCGTAGTAGACGAACGAGCCCGGCACGTGCAGGGCCGCCTGCCACATCCAGATCGTGCTGACGGGCGCCTCGATCTGGAGGCCTCTGCCGGTCTGCATCGTGATGAAGCTGACGACGTGCATCCCCGACCCGAAGACCAGCGCGACGATCACGATGACGAGGCTCGTGACTGCGGCGACGCCGAGGATGCGCCAGCGCGACCTGAGCGCGATCATCGCGGCCGCGATCAGTGCCGCCGGCCACACCTTGATCCAGGTCGCGAGGGCCAGCACGACCACGGCGACCCGCTCGTTCATGGTCAGCCAGAGCAGGCCGATGATCGCGAGGGCGACCGAGACCGAGTCGAGGCGGCCGACCGCGATCGGGCCGAGGAGCGCCAGGAAGGCGAGCCACCACCACGCAGCTCTGATGCGGCGGGGATTCCGCCCGATGATCAGCACGGCGAACGCGGCCGCATCGAACAGCAGCACCATCGTCAGCCACGCGCCGGTGTAGTTGTCGGGGCCGAGGAGGAGCGGCAGCATGACCGGCACGATGGCCATGATCGGGTACACCCAGTCGGTGTCGATGCCGACGATCGAGGTTCCCTGCGCCGCCAGTTGCGCCCACGGCTTGTAGACGAGGAAGACGTCGCCGAGCGGCATCCCGACCGAGTGCAGGCCGAGGAAGCCGACCAGGATGTGCACGGCCAGGAACGCGATCCACAGGCTGAACGGGCTGGCCGCCAGCCGCCCCAGCGTGCTCGTGCCTTCCGGCGCCGGATTCGGTGCCGGATCGTTCCCCATAGTCGCCCATCGTAGCGGCCCCGGATACGCGGCAACGCTTCACAGAACGACCATCGTGAACTCCCAGCAAGCCGCCATGACCAATGCATACTGTCGATGGCATGTCACCAGTGCGCACGTCGTCGAAGATCTGGATCGGCGTGATCGCCGGTGTCGTCGTGGTGGGCGCGGTCGCCGCCATCGCCGGGCCGTACGTATACCGTGACCTCGTCTCCGGCCCTCCTGCCGCCGTGCCGACGGTCGCGCTCACCGCCGACCCGAAGGCTGAGACCACGCTCGACACGGCCGACCTCAGCGGCACGTGGAAGGTGGGCGCCGACTCGTTCGCGGGCTATCGGCTGAAAGAGGTGCTGAACGGCGTCGATGTCACGGTCACCGGCCGCACCTCGAAGGTGTCCGGCGACCTCACGGTCGACGGGCTCACCTTGACGCAGGCGAAGGTGACCGTCGAGGTGGGAAGCATCGCCACGGATGAACCGGCGCGCGACGCCTACTTCCGTTCGAGCGCCTTGCAGACCGACAAGTTCCCTCAGGCCACGTTCACCCTGACGCAGCCCGTCACCGCGACGGGAACGCCGAAACCCGGCGACGTGCAGACCCTGCAGGCCACCGGCGAGCTCTCCCTGCACGGAGTCACCAAACCGGTCACCGTGGAGCTTCAGGTGGGCCTCAACGGAAATGCCGGTCAGCTGAGCGGGAGCATCCCGATCACGTTCGCCGACTTCGGCGTCGATGCGCCTGACCTCGGCTTCGTCACAGTGGAGAAGACGGGGTCGGTCGAGTTCCTGCTCAACCTGGAGAAGTAGCGGTCAGTCCTGCCGGTCGAGCGTCTCACGCACGATCTGGGGCAGGGCCTCGGCGATGTCGAGTGCCACGATGGGTCCGCCGGACGACGCCCGCGCGCCCGCGCGCCCGTGCAGATACGCGGCGGTCGCGGCCAGGGACGGGAGAACGGATGCGTCTCCGCCGGCGAGCTCGCGGGCGTGCGTGGCCAGCAGCGCACCGAGCACGCCGCCCAGTACGTCCCCGCTGCCGGCCGTAGCCAGCCAGGACGGACCCGCGGTCACCGCGAACCTCGAGCCCTCGGGGCTCGCCACGTACGTCGTGTGACCTTTCAGCAGCACGGTGACGCCGAGGATGGTGCTCGCCCGAGCCGCCCAGCCGCCCGGGTCGGCGGCGATGTCGTCCGCTGTGACCGCATCCGGATCGTCGTCCGCTCTGGAGGCGAGAACCCCGGCGAGTTCGCGATAGTGCGGGGTGATGACGACCGGACCCGTGGCCTGCGGCACCAGGTCGAGGGCTCCTGCGTCGATGACGATCGGGGTGCCGTCGCTCACGGCCGCCTTCAAACGCACGGCATCATCCTGAGGGCGCGATCCGGCATCCATCCCGCTGCCGACGAGCCACGCCTGCACCCGCCCGGGCGCCGTCACGACTTCGGGCCTCCTGTGCAGCACGAAGTCGGCCGCGCGCTGCGCGCCGCGATAGCGGATCATGCCGAGACCGGTGCGGGCGGCCGCCTCCACCCCGAGCACAGCAGCGCCCGGATACAGGTCCGACCCGGTGACGACGCCGAGCACGCCGCGCGCGTACTTGTCGCTCGACTCCGTCGGCACCGCGATCCACCGAGCGGACTCCACACGGCCCCAGCTCTGCCAGTTCTCCACAGTTTCTCCGCTCCGCGCATCCTCGCCCCTGCCTTCACGATAGGTTGAAAACGACGGAAAGAGGACAGCGGCATGGGCATCAGCATCCCCGGCAAGGTCATCGTGTTCGACTACGGAGAGGTGATCTCGGCCACTCCGACCGAGGCCGACCGTCTGCAGTTGACCGAGATCGCCGGCGGCGAGGCGGAGGTCTTCTGGCCTGCGTACTGGCGTCACCGTGACGCGCTCGACCAGGGCACGCTGACCATCCAGGAGTACTGGCGCGGCATCGAACGCGAACTCGGCGAGCACTGGGGCGACGCCAAGGTGCACCGTCTCTGGCTCGCCGATTTCCGCAGCTGGCTGAGCATCGATCACGACACCCTCGACGTGCTGATCGACCTGCGCGACGGCGGAACGCGCATGGCGCTGCTCTCGAACGCGGGGCGCGACTTCGGCTCGTACTTCCGGCACGGGACTCTCGGCGACCTCTTCGAGCAGGTCTTCGTCAGCGGCGAGCTCGGCACCATCAAGCCGAGCGCCGACATCTTCGAGGTCGTACTCAGCGAACTCGCAATCACTCCCGAGCAAATGGTCTTCATCGACAACAAAGACGTCAACGTGCAAGGCGCAGAGGCGCTCGGCATCGCGGGACACGTTTTCACCACGGCTTCCGATCTCCGGGCATATCTGGAGACGCTCGCAGCTTGAGAGAAGGTGGGGTGCCTCTGGTGCCCCTCCGCCACGACCGGCACCACGATAGGACTCTGCTTCATGCCCACGCTCTTCGACCAGCTCACGCTCCGCGACGTCACCGTGCGCAACCGCATCTGGACCTCGCCGATGTGCCAGTACTCGGTGCTCGACCACTCGGGCATCCCCCAGCAGTGGCACCTGGTGCACCTCGGGTCGTTCGCCGTCGGCGGCAGCGGTCTGGTGTTCAGCGAGGCGACGGCCGTGAGCCCCGAGGCACGCATCTCCCCACGCGACACGGGCATCTGGACAGACGAGCAGCGGGATGCGTGGAAGCCGATCGTCGCGTTCGTCGCCTCCCAGGGCGCGGTGCCCGGCATCCAGCTCGGGCACGCCGGCCGCAAGGCCTCGACATGGCCGGCCTGGGGCTTCGAAGACCGCACGGGATCCGTCCCCATCGAGGAGGGCGGATGGAGCACCGTCGCGCCCTCCGCGATCCCGTTCGGCGACGATGACGAGCCCAACGAACTCGACCTCGCCGGCATCGACAAGATCGTCGGCGACTTCCGCGCGGCCGCTCGCCGTTCGGTCGACGCCGGATTCCGGGTGATCGAGCTGCACGCGGCACACGGCTATCTCCTGCACCAGTTCCTCTCTCCGATCGCCAACCACCGCAGCGACGAGTACGGCGGTTCGCTCGAGAACCGCGCCCGGCTGATGCTGCGCGTCGTCGAGGAGGTCCGTGCCGAGGTCGGCGACGGCGTCCCCCTCTTCATCCGGTTCTCGGCCAGCGACTGGACCCCGGGTGGCTGGGACGAACAGCAGACCGCGACGGTGGCGGGCTGGGCCGAAGAGGCAGGAGCCGACTTCTTCGACATCTCCTCCGGCGGCATCCAGTCGGGCATCCGCGTCCCGCTCGAACCGGGCTATCAGGTGCCCTTCGCGGCCCACGTGCGAAGCTCAGCCGAAGTGGAGGTCAGCGCCGTCGGCCTCATCACGACCCCGCAGCAGGCGTCGGCCATCGTCGAACGTGGCAAGGCCGACGCGGTGATGCTCGCCCGCGAGGCTCTGCGCGACCCGCACTTCACCCTGCGTGCCGCGCACGAACTCGGAGTGGACCTCGACTACTGGCCCGCGCAGTACCTGCGCGCCCGCTGGCACTGACAGCTCAGCGCACCTAGGCCCGTCGGGTCGCGTCCTGGACCTCACCGACGAGCTCCTCGATGATGTCCTCGAGAAAGAGCACCCCGGTCGTCTCGCCCTCCGCATCCACGACGCGCGCGAGGTGGACGCCGGAGCGGCGCATCGTCGCCAGCGCATCCTCGAGGTCGCTGTCGGAGAAGACCGTGACGAGACGACGGATGCGCTTGGCCGGCACGGGCAGCTCGAAGCCCGTCTCCTCCAGGTCGAGCACATCCTTGAGGTGGAGGTAACCCGTCGGCTCGCTGGAGGCATCCGGCACGATGTAGCGCGAGAATCCGTGCTTGGTGACCGCCTTCTCGACATCGGCCGGAGTGGGCGACGGCGGCAGGCCAACGAGTGAGCCCAGTCCGACGGCGACGTCGCGTGCCTTCTTCGAGGTGAACTCGAACGCAGCGGTAAGGGCTCCGGTGTGGTCCGTCAGCACGCCTTCACGTGTCGACTGGCTGACGATGGTCGCCACCTCGTCGAGCGTGAACGTGCTGGCCGCCTCCGCCCTGGGCTCCACCCGGAACAGGCGGAGAACCCCGTTGGCGCTCGCGTTCAGCGCGACGATGATCGGGCGCACCGCGCGGCCGATCGCGACGAGCGGCGGCGCCAGCAGCAGGGCGGCCCGGTCGGGCATCGAGAACGAGATGTTCTTCGGCACCATCTCGCCGAACACGACGTGCAGGAACGAGACGATCACCAGCGTGACGATGAACGCGATGGTCCCGATCACCTGGTCGGGCCAGCCGGTCAGGTGCAACGGCCCCTCCAGCAGGTGGTGGATGGCCGGTTCGGACACATTCAGGATCAGCAGCGAACAGACCGTGATGCCGAGCTGGGTCGTCGCCAGCATGAGAGTCGCGTGCTCCATCGCGTAGAGAGCGGTCTTCGCGCTCCGCTTGCCGCGTTCGGCCAATGGTTCGATCTGCGACCGTCGAGCGGAGATCACCGCGAACTCGGCCCCGACGAAGAAGGCGTTGACGAGCAGGAGCACGACAAGCCAGACGATGCCCGCCCAGTCACTCATGGTCGACCTCCCCCGCCCGCTCCGGGTCAGGCGTGTACCGGATGCGGTCCACCCGCCGTCCGTCGAGCCGCTCGACCCGCAGCGTGCCGCCGTCGATCGGCACCTCGTCGCCGACGACCGGCAGGCGGCCGAGCTCGTTCATCACGAATCCGGCGACCGTCTCGTACGGGCCGTCCTCCGGCACTGTCACACCGGCACGCTCCTGCAGTTCGTCGGGTCTCAGGATGCCAGGGAACGTCAAGGAGTCGCGCCCGCGCACCACGCCGGCACGCGTGCGGTCGTGTTCGTCCGCCACCTCGCCGACGATCTCCTCGACAAGGTCCTCGAGCGTGGCGATGCCGGAGGTGCCGCCGTACTCGTCGACCACGATCGCCATCTGGTAGCCGCGGGCGCGGAGTTCGCCGAGCAGGGTGTCCAACATCATCGTCTCGGGAACCCGCAGAGCGTCGGTCTGCAGGGCGGAGACGGGGACGCGGGAGCGGCGTGCCCGCGGCACGGCGACGGCCTGCTTGATGTGCACGATCCCGACGATGTCGTCGATGTCCTCGTCCACGACCGGGAAGCGCGAGTATCCGGTTCTCCGGGCGAGATCGATCACCGCTTGCGCGGACTCGCTCCGTTGCACGGTCGAGATGCGCGGACGCGGGGTCATCACATCGGCGGCCGTGCGGCTCGAGAACGCGAGCGTCCGGCTGAGCAGCGTCGCGGTGTCCTCCTCGAGGAGCCCGGCGCTCGCCGAGCGCCGCACGAGCGACGACAGCTCCTCTGCGGTGCGCGCGCCGGACAGTTCCTCCTTGGGCTCGATGCCGAAGAGCCGCAGCACAGCGTTCGCCGTCCCGTTGAGCAGCGCGATGAACGGCTTGAACACGACGGTGAACATCGTCTGGAACGGGATCACCAGCTTCGCGGTCGCGATCGGGAGTGCCAGCGCGAAGTTCTTGGGCACGAGTTCGCCGAGGATCATCGACAGGAGAGTCGCCACGATGATCGCCACCGTCGTTCCGATCGGCGAGACGGCTGCCTCCGGAATCCCCATCCCCGTCAGGGGACCGCTCAGCAGCGAGCTGATCGCGGGCTCCATGGTGTAGCCGGTGAGCAGCGTCGTCAGCGTGATGCCGAGCTGGGCGCTCGACAGGTGCGTCGAGGTGATCTTCAGCGCGGCGATGGTCATCGACAACCGCGTCTCGCCACGCGCACGACGTGCTTCGAGTTCACCGCGATCGAGGTTGACGAGAGCGAACTCGCTGGCGACGAACAAGCCGGTTCCGACGGTCAGCAGGAGGCCGACACCGAGCATCACCCACTCATAGACCACGGCGGTCACCGCGTTTCCGGCTTACGTGGCCGCCGATGGCTCGCGAGACCTCAGGCCTCGCGGAATCGAATGGGCTCTGCGCAGAAGGGGGGTCGTCCATTTCCCGCCAAGTATAGCGACACGGCCGCGGTCCCAGCCTGGGAGCGCGCCAGACGATGGCGCATCACCGGCTCCTTGTCCTCACCAGGAGACGGGGAGCGCCTTGCCCTCTTCGTACCCGGCCGCCGACTGGATGCCGACGAGCGCCCGGTCGTGGAACTCGGCCACCGTGCGCGCACCCGCGTACGTGAACGAGCTGCGCACCCCCGTGGTGATCATGTCGAGCAGATCCTCCACCGAAGGACGCAGCGGGTCGAGGGCGATGCGCGAACTCGAGATGCCCTCGGCGAAGAGCGTCTTGCGGGCCAGCTCGTAGGCGTCCAGGCGCTCGAACCGACCCTGGACGGCCTTGGTGCTCGCCATGCCCCAGCTCTCCTTGTAGAGGGCTCCGCTCGCATCCGTGTTCAGCAGTCCGGGCGCCTCGATCGTGCCGGCGAACCACGAGCCGATCATCACGGATGCGCCACCGGCGGCGAGCGCGAGGGCGACGTCGCGGGGGTACCGCACCCCGCCATCCGCCCAGACGTGGGCGCCGAGTTCGCGCGCCGTCTGCGAGGTCTCGAGCACCGCCGAGAACTGCGGGCGGCCGACCGCGGTCATCATGCGGGTGGTGCACATGGCACCCGGGCCGACACCGACCTTGAGGATGTCGGCGCCGGCTTCGACGAGGTCGCGCACGGCCTGCTCCGTGACGACGTTGCCCGCGACGATCGGCAGCCCCAGGTTCAGGCCCTTGACGGTGCGGATGGCGCTGCGCATCCCCTCCTGATCCCCGTGGGCCGTGTCGATGACGAGAACGTCGACGCCGGCCGCGGCCAGCGCCTTCGCCTTGCTGGCCACGTCGCCGTTGATGCCGATGGCGGCGGCGACGCGCAGGCGCCCGTGGGAGTCGACCGCCGGCTGGTAGATGGTGGAGCGCAACGCGCTGCGCTGGCTGAGGGTCCCGACCACTCTGCCGTGGTCGAGCACCGGAGCGAATTCGATGCCCGCGGCGCTCATCACGTCGAAGGCGGCTCTGCCGTCGGTGATGTCCTCCGCGTCGAGCGAGGTGAGCGCACCGTGCAGGAGGTCGCCGAGCCGCGCATCCGGGAGGGCCGACCCCAACGTCGAGGCCGCGACGGCGCCGAGGTAGCGTCCCTCGCCGTCGCCGTCACCGTCACGGATGACGATGCCGTGTCCCTCGACGGCCGGCACCCGGCGCAGGGCGTCGGCCACGGTCTCGTCGGGGCTGAAGATGAAGGGGGTGTCGAAGGCGACCGGCTGCGCTTTCACCCAGCGGATCGCGTCGTCGAGGTCTTGGAGGTGCATGTCCTGCGGCAGGACCCCGAGGCCGCCGCGGCGCGCGAGGGTGGCGGCGAGGCGTTTTCCCGTGACCGAGTTCATATTCGCCGACACGACGGGGATGGTCGCGCCGGTGCCGTCGCCGGGCGCCAGGGACACGTCCAAGCGGCTCGTCACCGACGACCGGGAGGGGACGAGGAACACGTCGGAGTACGTGAGGTCGTGCAACGGAGTCGTTCCATAGAACTGCATGGGAATAACGCTATCCCTCCCGGCCGATCGCCCGCACCCGTCCTCCGATGGGATTAGGCTTGATGACTGGATGGATGCGGACGGTCACGAGCCGTCCGGTCGCAACGAGATCGATGGAGAGAGTGGGCGAACGGCTGTGTCGAGCCAGTTGACCGGAGTGGGAACCGACGACGGATCGTCGGGCGAGTTCGGAGCCAATGAATGGCTCGTCGACGAGTTGTACGAGCAGTTCATCGTCGACAAGAACTCGGTCGACAAGTCCTGGTGGCCGATCCTCGAGAGCTATCACCCCACGGTCAAGGACGACGCGCAGGCGTCGATCCCCTCACCGGACGAGACGCCTGCCCCGAACCCGGCGGAACCGACCGTGCCGGCGCCGACCGAACCGAACCCGGCGGAACCGACAGAGCCGAATGCGCCGTCTCCCGCCGAGCCGACGACGCCGTCGGTCCCGACCCAGTCCACCGAGCCCCGCCCCGTCACCGCCCCCATCCCCGTGATCGGCACGCAGCCGGTCGCTCGCACCACATCGATCGCGCCGAAGCCGCAGCCCGTTCCGGCTGACGCTCCGGTCACCGCACCGCAGACCGTCGTCACGGCGGACACCGACGGCACCGCCGAAGAGCCTCAAGACAAGGTCACCCCGCTGCGCGGCATGGCGAAGACCCTCGCGACCAACATGGATGCGAGCCTCACCGTTCCGACCGCGACCAGCGTTCGCACGATCCCGGCCAAGCTGATGATCGACAACCGCATCGTGATCAACAACCACCTGAAGCGTGCGCGCGGTGGCAAGGTCTCCTTCACCCACCTCATCGGCTGGGCGCTCGTCCAAGCGCTCAAAGAGTTCCCGAGCCAGAACGTCTACTACGACGAACCCGACGGCAAGCCCTCGGTCGTCGCGCCGGCGCACGTCAACCTCGGTATCGCCATCGACATCCCCAAGCCCGACGGCACCAGGGCGCTGCTCGTCCCGAGCATCAAGCGCGCCGACACGATGGGCTTCGGCGAGTTCCTGGCCGCCTACGAAGAGCTCATCGCCAAGGCGCGCTCCAACAAGCTCACGGCGGCGGACTTCGCGGGAACGACCCTGTCGCTCACCAACCCGGGCGGCATCGGCACCGAGCACTCCGTTCCGCGTCTGATGAAGGGGCAGGGCTGCATCATCGGCGCCGGCGCCCTCGAGTACCCGGCCGAGTTCCAGGGCTCCAGCGAGAAGACGCTCGCCGGCCTCGCGATCGGCAAGACGATCACCCTCACCAGCACCTACGACCACCGCGTCATCCAGGGCGCCGGTTCGGGCGAGTTCCTCAAGATCGTGCACGAGATGCTGATCGGCAAGCGCAGCTTCTACGAAGACATCTTCTCCGCTCTGCGCATCCCGTACGACCCGATCCACTGGGCGCCCGACATCAGCGTCGACCTCGCAAGCGCCGTCGACAAGACGGCCCGCGTGCAGGAGCTCATCAACGCCTTCCGTGTGCGCGGTCACCTCATGGCCGACATCGACCCGCTCGAATACGTACAGCGTTCGCACCCCGACCTCGACATCGCCACGCACGGCCTCACCTTCTGGGACCTCGACCGCGAGTTCGTCACCGGCCAGTTCGGCGGCGACAAGCGGCAGATGAAGCTGCGCGACATCCTCGGCGTGCTCCGCGACTCGTACTGCCGCACGGTCGGCATCGAGTACATGCACATCCAGGACCCCGCCCAGCGCAAGTGGTTCCAGGACAAGCTGGAGCGCGGCTACGAGAAGCCGTCGCACGACGAGCAGCTGCGCATCCTCGGCAAGCTGAACGAGGCCGAGGCGTTCGAGACCTTCCTGCAGACCAAGTACGTCGGCCAGAAGCGCTTCAGCCTCGAGGGCGGCGAGTCGACCATCGCCCTGCTCGACACCATCCTCCAGGGAGCGTCGGAGGCCGGGCTCGAAGAGGTCGCCATCGGCATGGCGCACCGTGGCCGGCTCAACGTCCTCACCAACATCGCCGGCAAGACCTACGGTCAGATCTTCCGCGAGTTCGAGGGGACGCAGGACCCGCGCACCGTGCAGGGTTCCGGCGACGTCAAGTACCACCTCGGCACCGAGGGCACCTTCAAGGGCGCGGACGGCGAGGAGATCCCCGTCTACCTGGCCGCGAACCCCTCCCACCTCGAGGCCAACGACGGCGTGCTCGAGGGCATCGTGCGCGCCAAGCAAGACCGGCGCGCGCCGATGACCTTCCTCACGCTCCCGGTCCTCATCCACGGCGACGCGGCGATCGCCGGCCAGGGCGTGGTCGTCGAGACGCTGCAGATGTCGCAGCTGCGCGGCTACCGCGTCGGCGGCACGATCCACGTGAACATCAACAACCAGGTCGGCTTCACCACCTCCCCGAGCGAATCCCGCTCGTCGGTGTACTCGACGGATGTCGCCAAGACCATCCAGGCCCCGATCTTCCACGTGAACGGCGACGACCCCGAAGCCGTGGTGCGCGTGGCGCAGCTCGCCTTCGACTACCGTCAGGAGTTCAAGCGCGACGTGGTCATCGACCTCGTCTGCTACCGCCGTCGCGGCCACAACGAGGGCGACGACCCCTCGATGACGCAGCCGCTCATGTACAACCTCATCGAAGCGAAGCGGTCGGTGCGCCGGCTCTACACCGAGGCCCTCGTCGGTCGCGGCGACATCACCCAGGAAGAGTTCGAGCAGGCCCACCGCGACTTCCAGGAGCGCCTCGAGCGTGCCTTCATGGAGACGCACGCGGCCCAGACCAACTCGGTGCCGGTCGTCACGGGCGACGTGGACACGGTCGCCGACCTCGAACTCCCGGCCGCTCAGCAGAACGATGGCGCGGGCGAGCCCGAGACCACCGGTGTGAGCGAGCAGGTCATCCACCTCATCGGGGACGCGTTCGACAACCCGCCTGCCGGCTTCACCGTGCACCCCAAGCTCCAGCAGCTGCTGACCAAGCGCCACGACATGAGCCGCAACGGCGGCATCGACTGGGGCTTCGGCGAGTTGCTGGCGCTCGGCTCGGTCCTGCTCGAGGGCACCCCGGTGCGCATGGCCGGCCAGGACACCCGGCGCGGCACCTTCGTGCAGCGTCACGCTGTGCTTCACGACCGCTCCAACGGCCAGGAATGGCTGCCGCTCGCCAACCTCAGCGACAACCAGGCAAAGTTCTGGATCTACGACTCGCTTCTCAGCGAGTACGCCGCGATGGGCTTCGAGTACGGCTACTCGGTGGAGCGAGCGGATGCCCTCGTGCTCTGGGAGGCCCAGTTCGGCGACTTCGCCAACGGCGCCCAGATCATCATCGACGAGTTCGTCTCCTCGGCCGAGCAGAAGTGGGGCCAGCGCTCCTCCGTCGTATTGCTGCTACCGCACGGCTACGAGGGCCAGGGGCCCGACCATTCGAGCGCCCGCATCGAGCGGTACCTGCAGCTCTGCGCCGAGAACAACATGACGGTCGCCCGTCCCTCGACGCCGGCGTCGTACTTCCACCTGCTCCGCCGGCAGGCCTACGCCCGCCCGCGTCGGCCGCTGGTGGTCTTCACACCGAAGGCGATGCTGCGGCTCCGTGGCGCGACCAGTTCGGTGGAGGAGTTCACGAGCGGCAAGTTCGAGCCTGTCATCGACGACGCGCGCATCCAGGATCGCGGTGCTGTCAAGCGGGTGCTGATGATGGCCGGCAAGCTCTACTACGACCTGCTCAACGAGCTGGAGAAGAACCCGAACCCCGAGATCGCGCTCGTTCGCGTCGAGCAGTTCTACCCGCTGCCCGCCGAGGAGCTGAAGGCCGTCGTCGATTCCTACCCCGGCGCGGAGCTGGTGTGGGTTCAGGACGAGCCCGAGAACCAGGGCGCCTGGCCGTACATGATCCTCGAGACGTCCAAGCTCGGCCCCCGCCCCCTCAGTGTGATCTCCCGGCCGCCGTCGGCCTCGCCTGCCGCAGGCTCGGCGAAGCGTCACGCACAGGAGCAGAGCCTGCTCGTCCAGCGCGCACTCACGCTGTAGGGCGCACGCACGACGAAAGGGCCCCGTACCGAAAGGCGCGGGGCCCTTTCGTCGTTGCGGGTGCAGACGTAGGCTGCCTCACATGACCGTGCTGACCACTCATCGTCTCGGCGAACCCTGCTGGATCGACTACGCGAGTTCAGACCTGGACGCCTCCCGTGAGTTCTACGCGAGCCTGTTCGGCTGGGAGGCTGACGTAGCGGCGCCCGAGTACGGCGGCTACGTCACGTTCCGTTCGAACGGGCATCCGGTCGCGGGGATGGGTACGGCGATGGAGGGCATCCAGCCGAACGTGTGGACCACCTACCTCCTCGTCGAGGACGCATCCGCCACCGAGAGCGCAGCCGTCGAAGCGCACGCCGAGGTCTCCGCGCCGACCATGACCGTGGGCGACCAGGGAGCAATGGCGATCGTCACCGACCCCGGCGGAGCGGCGATCGGCCTGTGGCAGCCGAACCGGTTCCGCGGGTTCGAGGTCGTCGGCGAGGCGGGCGCGCCCACCTGGCACGAGCTGTACGCCCGGGACTACGCGGCCCAGGTCGAGTTCTACACGAAGACGTTCGGATGGAGCACGCAGGTTCTCGGCGACACCGCCGACTTCCGCTACTCCACCTACGGGCCGGAAGGGGCACCGGTCGGCGGGGTCTTCGACGCCGACAAGATGCTGCCCGACGGAGTCGCGTCGCACTGGACGATCTACTTCGGGGTCGACGACGTCGACGCCGCCTGCGCACGCGTGGTCGAACTCGGCGGAAGTGTCATCCGCGACCCCTGGGACAGCGAGTTCGGCCGCTTCGCGCAGGCGAACGATCCCCTCGGCGGTCTGTTCTTCCTGCAGCATCTGCAGGGGCGCTGACCCGGGCGCTGACCTGGGCTGGCCGGGCCGAGCCTAGTGCGTGGCCTGGATGGCGCGGATCCTCAGCAGCACCTCGGTGCGCAGCGTAGCCGGCGCAGTCTCCTTGCACGCGCGCTGCACCACTTCGGTGAGCACGACGTTCAGGTGTGCCTCGTCTGAGCATCCGTCGCAGTTGGCGAGGTGTTCGCGGATGTCCGCAGCATCTTCGCTGCGGAGCTCGTTGCGAAGGTACTCCTCGAGGTCCTGCTTGGCCTTGTCACAGCCGCAGTCTGTCATTTCTTGCTCCCCGGATTCTGCACGGCGGACAGTCCCCGCTCGTGCGCGTAGTCGGAAAGAAGCTCCCTGAGCATCCGGCGGCCGCGGTGGAGGCGGCTCATCACGGTGCCGATCGGAGTCTTCATGATGTCGGCGATCTCTTGGTAGGAGAAACCTTCGACGTCGGCGAAATACACCGCCATCCGGAAGTCCTCCGGGATGGCCTGCAACGCGTCCTTGACGGCGCTGTCGGGCAGGTGGTCGATTGCCTCGGCCTCAGCGGACCGGGTGGTCGACGACGTGAACGACTCCGCACCGCCGAGCTGCCAGTCCTCCAGCTCGTCGATCGTGCCCTGGTACGGCTCGCGCTGCTTCTTGCGATACGTGTTGATGAACGTGTTGGTGAGGATGCGGTACAGCCACGCCTTCAGGTTCGTGCCCTGCTGGAACTGCCGGAAGGCGGCATACGCCTTGACGTACGTCTCTTGCACCAGGTCTTGCGCGTCGGCCGGGTTTCTGGTCATGCGCAGGGCGGCCGCGTACAACTGGTCCATGAACGGCAGGGCCTGCTCTTCGAAGAGGGGGCCCAGGTCGTCGGAGGCGGGTTCGTCGGTGGTGGTCATCACGGGCCAGTCTAGTTCTGCCAGTGCGTCCACACTGGGAGAGTCCAGAACGGCGGTCACGGATACCACGACGGTCCTTCCTTCGGTCGAAAACGCGGATAATCTTGACAACAATGCTGATCTCGAAATATTCCGCTCCCGAGTTCGATCCGTACGGCGACAACCGCCACGACGAGCCGAACAAACTGTGGCCCGCCCCTGTCGCGAGCGGCCCGTTGAGCGCGTCCGTCTCGCTCCCCGGTTCGAAGTCGCTGACCGCCCGTGAGCTCGTGCTCTCCGCCCTGGCCGACGGGCCGTCCCTGCTCCGTGCGCCCCTGCACTCGCGTGACACGACGAACATGGTCGAGGCGCTCCGCTCGCTCGGGGTCGGCATCGAGGAGAAACCCGCCAGCGGAGAGTTCGGTGCCGACCTGCTCGTCACTCCCCCGGAGGAACTCCTCGGCAGCACCACGATCGACTGCGGGCAGGCCGGAACGGTCATGCGGTTCGTGCCGCCGATCGCCGGACTGGCGCTGGGGCCGACGATGTTCGATGCCGACGACTCCGCGCGCGGCCGGCCGATGGGAGCGATCATCTCCTCCCTGCGCGCACTCGGCGTCGACATCAATGACGACGGGCGCGGCTCGCTGCCGTTCACAGTGCACGGCATGGGATCCGTCACCGGAGGGTCGATCCAGATCGACGCCTCCTCGTCGAGCCAGTTCGTGAGCGCCCTGCTGCTGTCGGCATCCCGCTTCGAGGACGGCCTCGACCTCACGCACTCCGGCGAGCGCCTGCCGAGCCTGCCGCACATCCAGATGACGATCGCGACCCTCGCCGCCCGCGGCGTGACCGTCGATTCGCCCGAGGTCGGGCGCTGGATCGTGTCGCCGGGCACGATCGGCGCGCTCGACGTCGACATCGAGCCCGACCTCTCCAATGCGGCGCCGTTCCTCGCTGCCGCGGTCGTCACCGGCGGCTCGGTGACGATCACCGGCTGGCCCGGGGAGACCACCCAGGTCGGCGCCGACCTCGCCGAGCTCCTGCCTCTGTTCGGCGCGACCGTCACGCGCGAGAGCGACCGTCTCACGGTCACCGGCGGCGAGAGCATCCGGGGCATCACCGTCGACCTCAGCACCGGCGGCGAACTGGCTCCTGCGCTCGTCGCGATCGCCGCACTTGCGGACGGCCCCAGCGAGATCACCGGGATCGGGCACATCCGCCACCATGAGACCGACCGTCTCGCCGCCCTCGCGGCCGAGATCAACGGGCTCGGCGGCGCCGTGACCGAGCTCCCCGACGGGCTCCGCATCGAACCGCGCCCGTTGACGGGTGGGGTCTGGCGCAGCTACGAGGACCACCGCATGGCCACCGCTGGCGCGATCATCGGCCTGGCCGTCGCTGGCGTCGAGATCGAGAACGTCGCGACGACCGCCAAGACACTGCCCCAGTTCACTCAGCTCTGGCAGCGCATGGTCGAGGAAGGCACCGCATAGATGTCGTGGTGGGCGGACGAAGACGACGATGAGGACGTGCTCGACGCATACGACGAAGCGAGCATCCGCAGCCGTCCCAATCCGAAGGGCAACCGTCCCCGCAGCAAGCAGCGCCCCGAGCACACGGATGCGCAGATCGCGCGGGTGCTCGGCGTCGACCGCGGCAGGTACACGATCCTTCTCGACGAGAACACGCCCGACGAACGCCAGGTGACCTCGACGCGCGCGAGCGAACTGCGGCGGCAGGCGATCGTGACCGGTGACCGGGTGGCGGTCGTCGGGGACACCACCGGCGACGAGGGCACACTCTCCCGGATCGTCCGGATCGAGCCCCGCAGGACGCTGTTGCGCCGCAGCGCAGACGACACCGACGAGGTGGAGCGTGTCATCGTCGCGAACGCCGACCAGATGCTCATCGTGGTCGCCGCGGCCAACCCGGAGCCGCGCACGCGCCTGGTCGACCGCTACCTCGTCGCTGCCTTCGACGCGGGGATCGAGCCGATGCTGTGCGTCACGAAGATCGATCTCGCCGACCCGGCGCCGTTCCTCGAGAACTTCGCCGGGCTCGACCTTCCGGTGTTCACGAGCAGGGAGGACCACATCCCTGTCGACGAGATCAAGGCCGCGCTCGTCGGGCACGACACGGTCGTCGTCGGGCACTCGGGCGTGGGCAAGTCGACACTGGTGAACGAGATCGTGCCGGGCGCGATGCGGGCCACCGGCCACGTGAACGTCGTGACCGGTCGTGGACGGCACACGTCGTCCTCCACGGTCTCGCTGCGGGTCGAGAACGAGAACGGGCGCGGCTGGGTCATCGACACCCCCGGTGTGCGGTCGTTCGGTCTGGGGCATATCAACAGCGACAGCATCCTCAAAGCGTTCACCGACCTCGCCGAGATCGCCGAGGACTGCCCGCGCGGGTGCACCCACCTGCCCGACGCTCCGGACTGCGCGATCATCGAGGCCGTCGAGGCCGGGCGCCTCGGCGACACGGGCCGAGCACGGCTCGACTCCCTCCAGCGTCTGCTGGCGACCTTCGCGACCTGACCGCGTATCCGGGAGAATGGATGCATGGAGACCAAACTCGAACCCGGTACCGCCGCCCCCACGTTCACCCTGACCGACCAGAACGGCAAGGACGTGTCGCTCGGCGACTACGCCGGCAAGAACGTCATCGTGTACTTCTACCCGGCGGCCATGACCCCCGGATGCACCACCGAGGCCTGCGACTTCCGCGACAACCTCAACTCACTCGCCGAGGCGGGCTATCAGGTGCTCGGCGTCTCGAAGGATGCGCCGGCCAAGAACAAGCAGTTCCAGGAGCAGGAGCACCTCAACTTCCCGCTGCTCTCGGACGAGGACCTCGCGGTTCACCGCGCCTACGGCGCCTACGGCGAGAAGAAGCTGTACGGCAAGACTGTCACCGGCGTGATCCGCTCGACGTTCGTGCTCGACCCCGACGGCAGCGTCCGCCTTCCCCTGTACAACGTTAAGGCGACCGGTCACGTCGCGAGCCTGCGCAAGAAGCTCGGCCTCGACGCGTAGCGCGCGCTAGGCCGGGAGCCTCGGCACGGAGTCGAGCAGCGTGCGCGTGTACGGATCGGCGGGCGACCCCAGCACCGTTCGTGTGTCGCCCTGCTCGACCACGCGTCCGCCGCGGAGCACGACGGTCTGCTCGCACAGGGCCGCTACCACGCCGAGGTCGTGGGAGACCATCACCACGGTCAGACCCTCGCGCGTGCCGAGCTCGGCCAGCAGCTCCATGATCTGGATGCGGGTCGTCACGTCGAGCGCGCTCACCGGCTCGTCGGCGAGAAGGATGCGCGGGCGCGAGACCACCGCGCGCGCGATCGCGATGCGCTGGCGCTGACCACCGGAGAACTCGTGCGGGTACCGGCGGGCGGCGTCGGCAGGAAGACCGACGGCTTCGAGGGCCTCGGCGACCCGCTGGGCGGCTTCGGCTCCCCGTGCGATACCGAGGGACCGGAGCGGCTCCGCGATGATGCGGCCGACGCTCTGACGCGGGTCGAGCGAGGAGTACGGATCCTGGAAGACGGTCTGCACGCTGCGACGGAACTCGCGCATCCTCGCCCTGTTGCGTCGGTCGAGGGGCGTGCCGTCGAACAGGACCGCACCGCTGGTCGGGCTGCTCAGCCCGAGGAGCAGGGACAGCACGGTGGTCTTTCCGGCCCCCGACTCCCCGACGATGCCGACGTTTCGGCCGTGCTCGACCGCGATGGACACCCCCTCCAGGGCTGGTCGATCGCTCCGGCGGTAGGTGAACCCCGCGTCGCGGAGCTCCAGGACGGTGCTCATGACACCTCCAGGGCCGCATCGAGCTGCCGGGCGCTGCGCACCAGTTCGACCGCGTACGGGTCGCTCGGCGCGCTCAGGATGCGATCGATCGGGCCCTCCTCGACCACCCGGCCGCCCCGGAGCAGGAGGGCGTGGTCGGTCATGCGCGAGACGACGGCGAGGTCGTGACTCACGAAGATGAGGGCCATCCGCCGTTCCGCGACGAGCGAGTCGAGGAGCGAGAGGATCTCCTCCTGCACGGTCACGTCGAGCGCCGTCGTCGGCTCGTCCGCGATCAGCAGCCGGGGCTTGCAGGCGAGGGCAGCGGCAATGGCGACGCGCTGGCGCTGACCGCCGGAGATCTCGTGCGGGTAGGCGTGCGCGATCCGCTCCGGTTCGGGTAGCCGCACTTCGGCCAGCGCTTCGAGAACAGCCGATCGGAGCGCGGCCCCGCGGAGACCGAGATGCCGGCGCAGCGGTTCGGCCACTTGTCTGCCGAGCCGCATCAGGGGGTCGAGTGCCGTGAGCGGCTCCTGGAAGACGATCGATGCGACGCTGCCGCGGACCCCGACGAGATCGCGTTCCCGAGCACCGATCACCTCCACGCCGTCGAGGATCGCGCTCCCGGATGCGACGAGCCCGCCCGGAAGGAGGCCGGTCACCGCGAACGAGGTCAGCGACTTGCCCGAACCGGATTCGCCGATCAGGCCGAGCCTCTCCCCCGGCGCGATCGAGAACGAGACATCGCTGACCAGCGGGACCCCGTCGCTCGAAGCGACCCCGAGCGAACGGACATCGAGGATGGGCGCGTCGGACGCGACCGTCGCTGCACTCATCGCGACCTCCTTCTGGTCGGATCGGCCACATCCCGCAGACCGTCGGCCACGAGGTTCACTCCGATGACGAGGATGACGAGCGCGACCCCGGGTGCGATCGCGCCCACCGGCGCGACCGCCACGGTGCCCTGCGCCTCTTGCAGCAGCCGGCCCCACGAGGCGTTCGGCGGCGGCGCGCCGAGACCCAGGTACGACAGACTCGCCTCGGCGAGCACGGCGACTCCGAACTGCAGCGCGAGGTTCACTCCGAGCGTCGGCCAGATGTTGGGCATGATGTGCCGCCCGATCACGCCGAACCAGCTCGTTCCCGACGTGCGGGCAGCCGTCACATACTGCTGTGAGAGCACGCGTTTGGCGAGCACCCTGGTGAGTCGTGCGACGACCGCCGACATCGCGAGACCGATCGCGAGAATGGCCGTCGAGAGCGATGCGCCCTGCGCCGCGACGATGAGCATCGCGAGCAGCAGCGTCGGGAAGGCGATCAGGATGTCGAGCGCCGCCGAGATCGTGTCGTCGAGCCAGGTCGTCGCGAACGCCGCGAGGAGCCCGAGCGTGATGCCGATCACGGCGCCGATCGCGACGGACCCGGCGCCGACCGCGAGGGCGATGCGCGCTCCGACCATGAGCTGGGAGAGGAGGTCGCGACCGAGCTTGTCGGTGCCGAGCCAGTGCGTGGCGTCCGGATGCTCGAGCCGGCCGCCCGACGTGTCGCTCGGCGCGAACGGCAGCCAGAAGAACGAGACGACCGCCACCGCGACCACCAGCCCGACCAGGACGAGCCCGAGCGTCAGCGTCACCGAGCGGCGTCTCCGGGTGCGCGGCACCGCCGCCGAGGCGGGTCCCGTCTCACCGGCGTGCGCCGCCTGATCGACGATCGCGCTCATCGATTGCCCGAGATGCTCAGCCGCAGCCGCGGATCGATGAGACGCTGAACGACATCGGCCGCGAAGCCGATCAGCAGCACGGCGAAGGTGCTGACGAAGAGGATGCCCTGGATGTTCGGATAGTCGTGCTGCTCGATCGCCCGCAGCAGCATGCTGCCGAGCCCGGGGAGCGTGAACACACTCTCGACCACGACGGCTCCGAGGAACGTGGTCGCCAGCTCGATGCCCAGGATCGAGATCACCGGGACCGCTCCGTTGCGCACCCCGTGGCGCCGCATCGCCTGCCCGAAGGTGGCCCCGAGAGCTCGCGAGTTGCGCAGGTAGTCGCTGCCGATCACATCGAGGGTCGCGCTGCGCACGTAGCGGGCGATCGAGGCGCTCATGACGATCGCGACCGTGATCACCGGAAGAGCCAGCGAGGTGAGCGCTGCGGCGGGGTCGGCCCAGTCGTCGCGCGGAAAGCCGCCGGACGGAAACCAGCGCAGGTTGATCGAGAACGTGCTGACGAGCAGAATGCCCACCCAGAACACCGGAACCGCGATGCCCAGCTGCGACACCGCCGACAGGGCGATGCCGTACCAGGTGCCCGACTTCCAGGCCGCGACGAAGCCGATCACCAGGCCGAGAGCAAGCGCGAGCACGAACGCCAGCAGGGTGAGCGGGATGGTGACCGCCAGTCGCGAAGCGATCTCGGGTGCGACAGGCAGCGACGAGATGAACGACTGGCCGAGGTTCAGGGTCAGCATGGCGCCGAACCAGCTGAAGAACTGCGCGATCAACGGCTGATCGCTGCCCACCTGGCGCTTCGCCGCCTCGATCTGCTCGGGCGTGGCGTTGACCGAGAGCAATGCATTGGACGGGTCGCCCGGAAGCACCCGCAACAGGAAGAACAGGACGACCATCGCCAGGGCGAGCGAAACCACCAGGAAGGCGAGGCGACGCACGATGTAGATGGCCATGATGTTCTTAAGCGTAGGTGCCCGGGGAGCCGCGATCCGGCCCCCCGAGCATCCAGTGGATAACGAGTCCCTGTGACTACTTCTTGACGATGTCGTACACGTAGAACTGCGAGTTCAGCCCGTTCACGGGGTAGCCGCTCACCGAGCTGGACGCCACCACGATCTGCGGATAGAGGTAGAGCCAGGCGCTGGCCGCATCCTTCGCGATCTGCTCGTTGACGAGCTTGAGCTTGGCCGTCTGCTCCTCTGTGCTGCTCGCCTGCTCGGCCTCGTTCACCCACTGGGTCACCTGCGGGTTGTTGTAGCCCCAGTAGAAGTCAGGGTCGCCGTACCAGACCACATCGCGGTCGTTGACGTGCTCCTGCAGGGTCGCCTGGAAGTTCTGGTCTTTGAACACCTTCGAGTACCACTCGTCGGCAGAGATCGAGTTGATGTTCACCGTGATCCCGACCTTCGCGAGGTCACTCTTCAGGAACTCCGCCACCGCGGGATGCGGGTCGTACGTCGGGGTGTCGAGCGTGAACGAGAAGCCGTTCGGGAAACCCGCCTCGGCGAGCTCTTTCTTGGCGAGGTCGACATCGTACGGGTTCACCGAAGTGAGGTTCTCGTACCAGGGGTCGCTCGGCGGCACCATCGAACCGATGAGCGTTCCGTAGTCGCCCCAGATCGAGTTCAGCAGCTTCTTCGTGTCGATGGCCGAGTACACGGCCTTGCGCACCTCGACGTCGTCGAAGGGGGCGACGCGATCGTTGAAGGCGAGCAGCTCCTTGGTGGTCGACTTGCCGTCGCTGATCGTGTAGTCCTTGTTGCCGTCGAACTGGGTGAGCGCATCCGGGCTCTGGATGCTCGTGACGATGTCGACCTCGTTGGTCAGCAAGGCGTTCGACAGCGCAGTGGCGTCGGTGAAGTAGTCGAAGACGACCTCCTTGTTCTTCGCCTCGGTTCCCCAGTAGTCGCTCGAGCGCTCGAGGCTCAGCGAGCTGCCGCGCTTCCAGGTGCCGAGCGTGTAGGGACCGGTGCCGTCTTCGGCGGTCTTGTAGTTCTTCGCACCGGGGCCCATGATCCACACGTAGCTGAGGTTGTACGGCAGCGAGATCGAGCGGCTCTTCAGTGTGATTACGACCGTCTTGTCGTCCGGAGTGTCGATCTTCGAGATCACGGCGAGCTGCGACTTGCGCGCCGACTGCGAGTCGGCGGCTGTCACGCGTTCGATGCTCGACTTCACGGCCGAGCTGGTCAGCGGCTCACCGGAGTGGAACTTGACGCCATCGCGCAGGGTGAACGTGTAGGTGAGGCCGTCGGCGCTGGTCTCGTACTTGGTGGCGAGCAGAGGCTCGACCTTGCCCGCGTCGGTGAGCTTGAACAGGCCCTCGTAGACGTTTCCGTTCAGGGCCTCGGTCACGCCCTGGCCGCCACCGGCGGTGTTGTCGAGGTTCTGCGGCTCGTAGAGGGAGCCGACCGCGATCGACGCATCGGCGCCGGAACCGCTGGACGAAGAAGCGCCCGCGCACCCGGCCAGTGCGAGTGCGGTCGCAACGGCCGTGGCGAGCACGGCGATCAAGGGGGTCTTTCTCAACGGAGTTCTCCTGTGTGCTGTGTGTGAAATGAAGTGAGGGTGAAAAACGTCAGTGCGCGAAGCCGTCGCGGAAGACGACCTGCTTCTCGCCGGCCTCGACGGGCAGCGCGAAGCGGTTGTTCCGCGGCGGGAGCGGACAGTTGTACTGGTCGCTGAATCCGCACGGGGGCACGAATGCCTGGTTGAAGTCGAGGATCACACGGTCGCCGACGTGCTCGACGAAGAGGAAGCGACCGGATGCGTACGTTCCGCCGGAACCGGGCAGGCCGTTCGTCGCGTCGCCGAACACGAGCAGGAGCGTGCCGTCGTCGTCGAAGGCGCTCAGGCTGTAGTCGACGCCGTCACGGCTGAACGTGATGTCGCCCGGCACGACGAGGTCGCGCGTC
The DNA here is from genome assembly GCF_042882245.1 of Leifsonia sp. NPDC058230. Taxonomy (NCBI): domain Bacteria; kingdom Bacillati; phylum Actinomycetota; class Actinomycetes; order Micrococcales; family Microbacteriaceae; genus Leifsonia; species Leifsonia sp. NPDC058230. Next base: position 727,793 of record NZ_JBHVWM010000002.1, read on the forward strand.
CCCCCGTTGTCGCGGATGTGCTCGAACGCGACGCGGCGTTCGCCGGCGACGGGGGTGAAGTCGGCCTCGATGACCCAGTCGGGGTTGAAGGGGAAAGCTGTGATCGTCTCGAATTCCCGGATGGCCGGAGAGTTCGCGTCCCAGAGCCGAATCCCGCGCTGGGGCTCGCCGGTCTCGAGGTCGGTGCGCGACAACTCTGTGGCGGTGACCGTCGACGGGTGACCGGCCAGTGCATCCTGCGCCGTCGTCTCATCGCCCGGCTGCAGCCAGCGGGTCTCGATCAGGCTCAGGTTGCCTGTGGGGCCGACGACGGACGCGAGGCGACCGGATCGCCAGGCCGCGTGAGCGGCGCGTGAGCGTTCTACTGTCGCGGGGCTGGCAAGGGCGGATGCGGGAGCCTCGAGGGCAGACGATTCAGACACGATATTTGCCATAACGCCTTCAGTCTCGAACTTGTTCCCGCTGTTCTCCTATTCGTGTTGCGTGGTGTTGCGCGTCGTTGCTCTGACGACCTGCGGGGTCAGGGCGAGCACGATGCCGGCGAGCGCGGGGACGAGCAGCGCCCAGCCGAGATCGGGACGGGCGTAGAAGCCCTGGAAGCTGCCGACAGCGACGGCGATCTGCAGCACCTGAATGGTCACGGCGGATGCGCGTGACCAGCCGCGGCACTGCAGCGCGGCGATCGCCGTCGCAGCGATCCACACCGCGGTGAGCGCGACCAGAACGAAGATCGCGATCGCGCTCGCGTACGATTCCGGAACCACCGTCAGCAGCTCGACGAGCAGCCAGACGGCCGCTCCGGTCACCAGCAGGGCCTCGAGCATGAGGATCACAGCGAGCGCGATCAGCAGGGGTGGACGGGCGGACTTGGCCTGCTCGGGGGTCGGGTCTACGTCATTCATGGGATTCCGACATTGTAGGGCTGTCAGACGCTCGCGACCGGCTAGCTCTCGACCGGCGTCGCGACGGCGCCGGTGGTCGCCGGACGGACGCCACGCGAATTCACTCGGGCTCGAGCCCACTCGCGGATCGGCGTCTCGATGAATCGCCACGAGGCCAGTGCCAGCACTGCGGTGACCAGGAACGAGACACCGACCCGCACGGTCTGCGGCGCCGGGAAGACGGGCATCGACGCGAGCACGACGTAGTGCCAGAGGTAGAAGCCGTAGGAGAGATTGCGTCCGGGCCAGGCCAGCCAGCGAACAGCGAGCACACGAGCGAGCAGACTTCGTCCATTGGTTGCAAGCCCGCCGATGAGTATCGCCGCCAGGAGCCCTGTGACAACGAATCCGTAGACGTGGTGGTAGGCGAGCCACCCGGGAGTCAGCGTCCGGTACGGGAAGAACAGTGCGATCCAAGCCAGTACGGCGCCCGCGGGCCACATGGCCCACTTCGTGAATCGCTGGATGAAGCGCGCCGCCGCCGGCGATCCCACGAGAGCGAGTGCCAGGGCGCATCCGAACAGGAGCTGATCGGCACGGGTGTCGAGACTGTTCGTCACCCGGTTCGCGCCGAGGCCACCGTCCCAGAGGAGGATTCGCATGGCGAGGGGCACGAAGGCCAGGATCAGCGTGCAGACGGCGGCCTTGCCGATGGGCATGAACCGCAGCAGCACGAGAACGAGCACGGGCCACACGAGGTAGAACTGCTCCTCCACACCGAGCGTCCAGGTGTGTCCGAGCGGGCTGGCCGTCAGAACATCGATCGGCGTGGCGGCCCTGACGATGTTCTCCGCGTAGATGGCGGACCAGATCGAGTCGATGGCGCCGTTGCGATACAGGAGATCGTGCCGGAAGATCGCGATGACCGCGACCGCGGCGCAGACGGCGAGAAGCGCGGGCCACAGCCGGGCGAGCCGCAGGAAGTAGAACCTGCCGAGGCGGATCTTCTTCGTCACCGTCCACTCGCGCAGCAGGAGCAGGGTGATGACGAAGCCGCTGAGCACGAAGAACACGTCGACGCCCACCTCGCCGCCGAGCATCCTGTCACCGAAGGCGTGGAAGGCGAATACGGCGATCACGGCGAACACGCGAAGACCGTCCAGAGGCTGGAGGCGCGATACGAGGATGTTGGTCACAGGCTCCGGCACGCGCATGATCATATCGGCCATTCGGGCACCCGTTCGCATTTGCGAATCCGACGGCGGGATGCGCGTGCTCGGCGATCAGACGCCGGATAGTACATCCGGATGGTTACGGGGATGTAAAGCCAGTGCCACACCGCGACAAACGCACGGCACTTTCTCATACAAAACTATTGATTCGAGTTAACTGCTATGGGAGCATATTTGGGGTCGAGTTAGCGCTCACAGGGTCGTGGGCAGGTCTATTCCCCAAGGATCATTGAACCCTGTAGCTCGACTGCTTACCACGCATTCTAGGCCGATCGGCCATGCACACAGCAATTAAGGAGCACCTCCATGGACTGGCGCGATAAAGCTGCCTGCCTCACAGCGGACCCCGAACTGTTTTTCCCGGTCGGGAACACAGGACCCGCCGTCGACCAGATCGACAAGGCCAAGGCCGTCTGCGCCCGGTGCACCGTCACGGAGATCTGCCTGCAGTATGCCCTCGAGACCGGCCAGGACTCGGGCGTCTGGGGCGGCCTCTCCGAAGACGAGCGTCGCGCCCTCAAGCGTCGCGCCGCTCGCGCCCGTCGCGCCTCCTAAGCCCACACCTCCCCCACCGGGGACAGTCACAGCGCAGCTATGGCGCTTCCGAGGCCTCTGCAGCTCCCTCACACACCTAGCGCCGGAGGGAGCGCAGGGGAATCTCGGGCACGACGAAGCCCTCAGGCCTTCGTCAGATAGCGCAGCGGAACCTCGATGGTGACCTCGGTTCCCTGCCCCATCATTGTGTGCCAGTCGATCGTGCCGCCGAGTTCGCCCTGAATGAGCGTGCGGACGATCTGCGTGCCGAGCCCGCTCCCCACTTTGCCCTCCGGCAGCCCGGAGCCGTTGTCGACCACTTTGACCGTGAGGGACTCCTCGGATCGGTCGGCGATGATCTCGACCTGACCCTCCCGGCCTGCGAGCCCGTGCTCCACCGCGTTCGTGACGAGCTCGGTGAGCGCGAGAGCGAGCGGGGTCGCGTACTCGCTGGGCAGCGATCCGAAGCTGCCGGACGACTTGGGATGCACGGTCGTGTTGTGACTGGATGCGACCTCGGCGACCAGGAGCAGCACACGATCGAACACATCGTCGAAGTCCACGATCTGCGCCAGACCGGTCGAGAGCGTGTCGTGGACGACGGCGATCGCGGCGACCCGGCGCATGGCCTGGCTGAGCGCCTCGCGAGCCTCTTCGGAGTGGGTTCTGCGGGCTTGGATGCGCAGCAGTGAAGCGACAGTCTGCAGGTTGTTCTTCACTCTGTGATGGATCTCACGGATGGTCGCATCCTTGGTGATGAGCTCCCGTTCCTGGTGGCGCAGCTCGCTCACGTCGCGGCAGAGCACGATCGCACCCACCCGCTCCCCGCGATTGCGGATCGGGATGGCGCGGAGCGAGACGGTGACGCCGCGCGCTTCGATATCGGTGCGCCACGGGGCGCGGCCGGTCACGACGAGCGGCAGGGACTCGTCCACGGTCATCCGGCCGGTCAGGAGCCGGGTGGTGACAGTGGCGAGGGACTCCCCCTCCAGCTCGTCGGTGAATCCCATCCGGTTGAACGCCGACAGGGCGTTCGGGCTCGCGAATGTGGTCGTCCCGTCGACGTCGAGCCGGATCAGACCATCCGAGGCCCGGGGGGCGCCGCGCCGCGGACCGGTCGGGGCGCCGAGGTCGGGAAAGTCTCCCGTGGCGATCATGTTGAAGAGGTCGTTCGCGCAGTCGTTGAACGTGAGTTCCTGACGACTGGGTGTGCGCGCCTCACTCAGGTTGGTGTGTCTCGTGATCACCGCGACAGGCAGCTCCGCCGTCTGCTGCGAGTTGACGTTGAGCCGGCGGATGACCGGCACGGCACGCACTCTGGTCGGGGTCTCCTCGAACCAGTCCGGTGCGGAGGTGTCGATGATCTGCTTCGTCTCGTACGCTTCAGTGACCTGCTGCTGCCATTCGGCCTTGATCCGCTGGCCGACGAAGTCCCGGTAGAACAGGGTGGCAGCGCTGGACGGTCGCGCATGCGCAACTGCGACGAAGCCGTCGTCGGCGGTCGGCACCCAGAGCACGATGTCGGCGAAGGCGAGGTCGGCGAGGAGCTGCCAATCGCCGACCAGCCCGTGCAGCCATTCGACATCGGCCTCCGAAGAACGGCCCTGGGCAAGCACGAGATCACTGAGCGTCGACACGGGCTCTAGTCTAGGCAGATCCGTGAACTGATGACGAAAGTTATCCACACCGCGTTGGTGCCCTGGACACTCCGTGTCTCCCCCTGATTGAGTAGCTGCCACGCGACGTCCGACAGGAGCGGGGTGGTTCCACGACGTCGGCCAAGACTGCCGCGGCGCGGCATTTGAAATGAGGGGGAACTTTCGATGAGCACAGCACTCGAGCTCGACCACGGCACCCGTACCGTGAGGCAGGTGGCCTCCGCTGCGGGGCCCGTGAAGTCGACGCAACGCCGTTTCCGGCACGTCACGCCTCCACCGCATGCGGCCGGGGATGCGGACCGGTCGGTCCTCGACTTCGACTTCCGCGTGAGCCGGTCCGGCGACCTCGTCGATCCCGCTCCGCTGCTGATCAATCTCGCGCGGTGCGTGACCGAGGTGATCGCCGGCGTGAGATCGCTCGATCAGGTCGCCCGTTGGGTTTCCGACGACGTGTACACGACCCTGCTGCGCCGGGTCACCATCGCCGCGCGCTCACGGGCGATCACCGGCGGCCAGGCTCGGCGGCCGCGTCTCTCGATCGGCAGCCCGATGGTCACCCACCCCCGAGAGGGCGTGGTCGAAGCCGTCGTCATGGTGCATCAGCGATCTCGTTCCCGGGCCGTTGCGATCAGGCTGGAGGCTCTCGACGATCGCTGGCGCGCCAGTGCCATCACCGTGCTCTAGGCGCAACCGATCGGTGGGCCCGGCGCCACCTGTGGCCGCCCCGAATGGGACGGCCACAGGTGGTCACACGGTGTCGGGCGGCTAGCGCTTCTTGCCCTGCGCCCGGCGCTCAGCGCGGTTGGTCGGCGCCGGCTCGTCCCCTTCGATCTTCTGACCGAATGCGCCACGCTGGGTCGCGCCCTGTGCGGGCGGTGCTGCGGGCACGGCCTGCTGCTGAGCAGCACGCTGGGCGCGAGCCGTCGCCGCCTGTTCGATCTGCCCGCGCTGGTTGCGCACCTCGACGCCACCGTCGTCGCTCGGAGCCGAGTAGCTGAGCCCGGTGTCGCTCTGACCGCGGCCGAGCCCCTTGGCCGCGACGTTGGGCACCTCGACCTCGCCGGGAGCCTGGTTGACTTCGACTTCGAGGTTGAACAGGAAGCCGACCGTCTCCTCGCGGATGGAGCCCATCATCTGCTGGAACATGGCGTAGCCCTCACGCTGGTACTCGACCAGCGGGTCGCGCTGAGCCATCGCTCGCAGGCCGATGCCGTCCTTCAGGTAGTCCATCTCGTAGAGGTGGTCGCGCCAACGGCGGTCGATCACCGAAAGGACGACCCGCCGCTCGAGCTCGCGCATGGCGGGTGCGCCCAGCGACTCCTCGCGGTGCTGGTAGGCGATCCGGGCGTCCGACAGGATCTCACGCCGCATGAAGTCGCGATTGATCTTGCCCTTGTTGCCGGCCTCCGTGATGACCTCGTCGATCGTCACACCCACCGGGTACAGAGTCTTCAGCTCGCCCCAGAGCGCGTCGAAGTCCCAGTCGTCGCCGTTGCCATCACCGGTGTGGGCGTCCAGGATGTCATCGATCACGGCGGTGAGGAACTGCTGCGTGCGCTCGTGCAGATCGTCGCCCTCGAGAATGTGGCGTCGGTCGCCGTAGATCGCTTCGCGCTGACGATTGAGGACGTCGTCGTACTTGAGAACGTTCTTGCGGATCTCGGCGTTGCGTGCCTCGACCTGCGACTGGGCACTCCGGATGGCGCGGCTCACGACCTTGGACTCGATCGCCAGGTCGTCGGGCACGTTTCCGCGGCCCATCAGGCTCTCCGCCGCGCCGGCGTTGAACAGGCGCATGAGGTCGTCGGTCAGGGACAGGTAGAACCGGCTCTCGCCGGGGTCGCCCTGACGTCCGGAGCGACCACGGAGCTGGTTGTCGATACGACGCGACTCGTGCCGCTCCGTACCGAGCACGTAGAGACCGCCGGCGGCGACGACCTTGTCGGCCTCCTCCTGCACCTTCTCCTTGACCGCAGTGAAGACGTCGTCCCACGCGGCCTCGTACTCGTCCGGCGTATCCACCGGGGACAGCCCACGGGCGTTCATCTCGGCGACGGCGAGGAACTCGGCGTTGCCGCCGAGCATGATGTCGGTTCCACGGCCGGCCATGTTGGTGGCGACGGTGACGGATCCGAGGCGTCCGGCCTGCGCGACGATCGCAGCTTCGCGAGCGTGGTTCTTCGCGTTCAGGACCTCGTGGCGCACGCCCTTCTTGGCGAGCAGACGCGACAGGTATTCGCTCTTCTCGACGCTCGTCGTACCGACGAGGACGGGCTGGCCGTCCTCGTGACGCTTCGCGATGTCCTCGACCACCTGCGCGAACTTCGCCTGCTCGTTCTTGTAGACGAGGTCGGCCTGGTCTTTGCGCTGCATCGGCTTGTTGGTGGGGATGGGGACCACACCGAGCTTGTACGTGCTCATGAACTCGGCGGCCTCGGTCTCGGCGGTACCGGTCATGCCGGAGAGCTTCTTGTAGAGGCGGAAGTAGTTCTGCAGCGTGACCGTTGCGAGGGTCTGGTTCTCGGCCTTGACCTCGACACCCTCCTTGGCCTCGATGGCCTGGTGGATGCCCTCGTTGTAGCGGCGACCCATCAGGATGCGTCCTGTGTGCTCGTCGACGATGAGGACTTCGCCGTTCATCACGACGTAGTCCTTGTCGCGCTTGAACAGTGCGTTGGCCTTGATGGCGTTGTTGAGGAACGAGATGAGCGGTGTGTTCGCCGACTCGTACAGGTTGTCGATGCCGAGGTAGTCCTCGACCTTCTCGATGCCCGGCTCCAGAACGCCGACGGTGCGCTTCTTCTCATCGACCTCGAAGTCGACGTCGGGCTCGAGACGCTTTGCGAGGCTCGCGAACTCGTTGAACCAGCGGTTCGCCTCGCCGGAAGACGGGCCGGAGATGATCAGCGGGGTGCGCGCCTCGTCGATGAGGATCGAGTCCACCTCGTCGACGATCGCGAAGAAGTGGCCGCGCTGCACCATGTCGCTCGCCTGCCACGCCATGTTGTCGCGCAGGTAGTCGAAGCCGAACTCGTTGTTCGTGCCGTACGTGATGTCGGCCGCGTACTGCTCACGACGCTCCTCCGGAGTCTGACCGGCGAGGATCACACCGGTGGACATGCCGAGCGCGCGGAACACGCGGCCCATCAGCTCCGACTGGTAGCTCGCGAGGTAGTCGTTCACGGTGATGACGTGCACGCCACGGCTGGCGATCGCGTTCAGGTAGGCGGCGGTGGTGGCGACCAGGGTCTTGCCCTCACCGGTCTTCATCTCGGCGATGTTGCCGAGGTGCAGTGCGGCGCCGCCCATGATCTGCACGTCGAAGTGACGCATCCCGAGGGTCCGTTTGGCGGCTTCGCGCACCGCCGCGAAGGCCTCCGGCAGCAGATCGTCGAGGGACTCGCCGTTGCTGTAGCGCTCGCGCAGCTCGACCGTCTCGTGCATCAGCTCTTCATCGGTCAGTTCGCTGAAGTCGTCTTCGAGCGCGTTCACGGCTTTGGCGTATGCCTCCAGCCGACGGAGGGTGCGGCCCTCGCCGACGCGGAGAACCTTTTCCAGTACTGAGGCCACCTATGCACTCCACTTGGTCTGTTCAGGCGACGATCGCCCGTGTCGAAACTCTCCCATGCTAGTCGGTTCAGCGGGTGCTTTCCTGAGAGCGCAAGTCGATGGATGCCGCCGCCTGGGCGACATCCATCGACACTGCGGATGCTGCTGTTCTAGCTGCCGAGCTTGCGGCTCGCGGTCGCGACCTCCTGCAGTTCCTCGGCCTCCTCGTCGAGCGAGATCACACCGTAGTCCCAGCCTTTGCGGCGGTAGACGACGCTCGGCCGCTCGGTGTCGTGATCGATGAAGAGGTAGAAGTCGTGGCCGACCAGCTCCATGTAGTACAGGGCGTCGTCGACGCTCATCGGCACAGAGGCGAACACCTTCGTACGGATGACGACGGGGCAGTAGTCGTCGTCCGCCTCAGGAGCCGCAGCGGACTCGTCGGAGACCACGGGGATGCTCCCCGTGCGAACCTGGTCGAGCACAGCGACCGGGGCCGCCGCGATCCCGACAGCGCTGAACCCGTCGGTGCTCGCTTCGCGGAGCGACGTGGGCCGCCGCTGACCGCGGTGCACCTTCCGTCGATCCTTCGCGCGGCGCACGCGTTCGAGGAGCTTCTGGATCGCGACGTCGAATGCCGCGTACTTGTCCGCTCCTGTCGCCTCCGCGCGCACGACAGCACCGGGTCCGACGAGGGTGAGTTCGACGCGATCGTTGCCGATCTGAGTGCCGAGTTTCTCGCTGTGACGGCTCACTTTGATCTCGAACGAGATAGCTCGTTCGGCGAGATGTGAGACCTTTGCGGTTTTCTCTGTCGCGTATTCGCGGAACCGATCAGTGATGTCCAGGTTTCGTCCGACGATGTTGATGTCCATTCCGACCTCCCTGATCTGACGTGTCTCTCGCCCGAATCACGAAGGGCGGGTCATCCACGCCTTTTCGACTACCGTAGTGCCGTCTCGCGTCGAAGTGAACAGGCAAACGCGGTGGATCTGCGGGACGTTCGCTGTGCGAATCCCCCGCCTGCCTGTGAGCTCGCCGAAGCGCGGTGTGGGCGATTGCGGCGGCGCCGACCACGATGCCGCCAACGTCCTCGATCGCTCGCGCCGCTTCGCGCACGGTGGCCCCGGATGTGACGATGTCGTCGACGATGAGGCACGAGCGGGCGGCCAGTTTCGGTGACGCGACGAGGGATCCGGCGCGGTTGCGCATCCGCTGCTCGCCGGTCAGCCCGGCCTGGTCGGATCCCTGCCTGGTGAGCCGCAGAGCACGCCGCACCGCGCGGGGACTCAGTCCCGCTCGCCGGAGCACCGCGGCGGTGGGGTGGTAGCCGCGTCTGCGGAAGGCGGCCCGGGTGGACGGGATCGTGACCAGCACGACTCCCCCGGCACGGGACGGCGGCGGCACGGCGGTGAGAGCCGCGGCGACGGATGCCCGGAGCGCCCGGGCCAGCGGTGCCACCGCATCCGTTCGCCCACCGTCTTTGTATGCGATCAGCACCGCGCGAGCCACACCTGAGTAGTCGAGCGACGCCCAGACCGGCGGTCCCGCTCCGGCGTCACGCACCGGCACCGGCCGTGGTGAGAGGGCGGTCACGCAGCGCGGACAGAGTGAACGGTCGGCGCGGCCGCACCCGCTGCAGGACACCGGCAGGAGCACGGCGAACGCGTCGAGCACGGCTTCGCGAACGAGTGGAGCGGCGATTCTCAGGATGCTGGCTGGGGTCACATGTCGAGGCTCCGGCAATCCCGAGCATCGGTGCACTACCGTCGACGATCGGTGGAGAACCGCCTCGAACGCACGCCTGTGGAGGGGGAAACGAGGAGCGGACTACGGCTGCCCCAGCTGCACGGCGACCGCTCCGACCTTGTCGGCCTGCGCCTGCCAGCCCGTTCCCGTCGGCGCCTGCAGCGAACCGCCAGACGTGAGCACGAGGTAACGCGAGAGACCGCCCGCGCCGACGATGGTGACACCGCCGCTCGGGCCGGCCGTCGACGTCAGCTGGCCGCCGATGGTCTGCTCGGCGATCGAACTCCCGTCGTCGCCCGTTGAGCTCAGGACCGCGACGCCGAGCTCACCCGTCCAGGTGACCGACTGCGGGGTCCCCGGGCCGAGCGCGAGTTCGAGCGGCTCGCTGAGAGCGGTCGGCAGCCCGTTCTCTCCCCGGGTGATCCCCACGGCCACGAGCGAGTATGAGGCGCCCGATTGAAGGACGGCGACGAGTCGTGTGCCGTCGCGTGAGACCGCGAACGAGAGGATGCGCGTGGCTCCCGGCCAATCGGTCTTCACCGCGTGCGGCGCGCCATCCTGGCCGAACACCTGCAGTGCGCCGGGCGCCGAGGACGGCACCGACCAGAGCCAGCCGTCATTGTCGATGGCCGGCGCGATCAGGTCGGGCCGCGAGTCGACCTTGAGCGCTTCGGAGTTCTTGCGCACGAAGTACGCCGAATGCTGCGAGAGCACAGCGGCCTGGTCGCGGGCCGCGTCCAAGGCGACGGCGGCCGGCTGCAGCGCGACGATCCGGTCGCTGAGGCCGCTCAGGTCGGTGACGGTCGTTCCGCTCAGCAGCCCGAAAGCACCGGAACGGTAGACGATCGGATGCGAGTCGACCGGCGGATCCTGGATCGGCGCGTTCGCGGCGCTGAGCGGTGACACCTGCTGCACACTGCCCTCGATCGAGAGCTGCACGGACTGGGCCAACGTGCCGAGGCTCAGTTCCAGCTGGAGCTGCATCCGCTGCATGGTGAGGGAATCGGCGCGTCCGGCCTCGGAGCTGAGGTCGACTCGCGCCTCGCCACCCTCCGTGGTCACGGCGGGAACCGAGAGCTCGGTGCCCTGCGGGAAGGCACTCGACACCGCACCGGCCAGCCACTTCGACGGTCCCGTGAGCACGGCCTTGGTGGCGCGGGTGGCCGCGCTCGCGACGCGGGCGGGGAACCAGCGCGCATCCGGAACCATGTAGTGGAAGTCGGGGCTGAAGAAGTAGATCGTCTGCTGCGAGTAGACGGCGCGGAAGGTGGGGTCGTCGATCACGACGCCGTTGGGCGCCGCGGCGATCCGCCACTCGCCGGCCTCTTTGCGCAGCTGATATCCCAGGGTGACCGGGGCCTTCGTGGCGACCGGATGGTACGCACCGCCGCTGTCGACATTGGCCACCGGTATCACGTCGAGGGTCCACTGGTTGCCGTCGTTCTCGAGCGTGCGACTGCGTCCGTCGTCGACGGTGACCGACTCATCCGGGTTCCAGCTCGCCGACATACTCGCGGTGAGGTACTCGCGGGCGATCTCGAATCCGTTCTTCGGGCTGGAGGCGGCGTCGATGAACCCTTGCACGATCCGCTGCGGCGATGCGCCCTTTTCGGGCGGCGACGGGTTGAAGTCGAGGTCGAGCGGATCGGTGACCTGAGCGATCGGTGCACCCTGGCGCACCGGTCCCGACTCCGGGATGCTCGCGCACGCAGCGAGAGTGGTCAGCAGCAGGGCCGCCAGTCCACCCGTGAGGATGCGCGCGACCCGGCCCCGACGGATCGATGGACGGCGGGTCGGTAGTCTGCGAGCGCTCATGTGCGGGCCTCCGTCTCGGCTCCGAGAGCGGACTCGGCCTGCGCGTCCGTCGCCCCGGCGTCGAACGGCGGGAGCGGCAGCGGCGAGGAGGCGATCTCGCGTCCGATCACTCTCGGCAAGGTGAGCCGGAAACACGAACCGGCGCCCGGGGCGGACCACACCTGCAGCCAGCCCGCGTGCAGGGTCGCGTCTTCGAGGGAGATGGCGAGACCGAGGCCCGTTCCTCCGATCGTGCGCTTGCGCGAAGGGTCCGCCCGCCAGAACCGGTCGAAGACGTGGTTGACCTCTTGCTGGCTCATCCCGAGCCCGTAGTCGCGCACGGTGAGCGCGACCGCGCTCTCATTGCTGTCGACGGTGACGATCACCGGTTTGCCCTCGCCGTGCTCGATGGCGTTGCCCAGGAGGTTTCGCACGACGCGGCGGATGCGGCGCGGATCCATGGCGACGTCGAAGTAGCCGCCGGGGGCGTCGAGCCGGAGTTCGGAGCCGTTCTGGTCGGCCAGCGTCCTCATCTCGTCGACTGTGTCGTCGGCCAGGCGGACGAGATTGGTGGGCTCGGGCTCGAGAGCCACGGATCCGGCGTCGTACCGGCTGATCTCGAGCAGATCCGAGAGCAGGCGGTCGAATCGCTCGATCTGCGTGTGCAGCAGTTCGGCCGTGCGCTCCGTCGCCGGAGGGAAGCTCTCGCGCTGGTCGTAGATGACATCGCCCGCGAGCCGGATGGTCGTCAGGGGCGTCCGCAACTCGTGGGACACATCCGACACGAAGCGCTGCTGCAGTTGGGAGAGGGTTGCGAGCTGGTTGATCTGGCTCTGAAGGCTGTCGGCCATCCCGTTGAAGGATCGCGCCAGAGAGGCGAAGACGTCTTCACCCCGCTCGGGGATGCGCACCGCGAGATCCCCCGCGGCCAGTCGCTCGCTCGTCTCGGCGGCGACCCGGATGGGCTGCACGACGAATCGCACGATCACCCAGGTGATGGCGCCGACGAGCAGGATGAGGGCGAGCCCCGCGAGCGCGAGCGTGTTCTGGACGAACACGAGCGTGTTCTCGGCGTCGCGCAGGTTGTAGCCGATGTACAGCTCGTAGTGCCCGTAGCTCGGGAGGGTCAGCTGAGTACCGACGACGAGACCGGGATCGGTGTTGCCGTCTGTGCCGGGGAGGGCGACCGACTGGTAGAACTGCTTCGTTCCGCCCTTCTGCACCTCAGCGCGCAGTTCGCTGGAGATGACGTCGTTCAGGCCCGGGCTCGACCTGTCCGGCGGCGACGGCGTGGCCGCATCCTGGCCCGGCACCCGGTACGCAGCGATGAGGCGGCTGGACGTGGCCGACTGCACATCCTGCAGGGCGGAGTTCAGGAGATTTCGGCCCGCATCGCCTGTGGAGGCGTCGGAGGCGTTCAGCGTGGACTGCGCCGTCGTCGTCGCGCGGCTCGAGTCGCGCAGAGCCTGATCGAGCCTCGACTGGTAGAGGTCGTTGCTGATGCTGAGCGACATGTAGACGCCCGTCACAAGGATGGCGGCTCCGGTCAGCAACAGCGTGATCGCGACCGTGCGCACCTGCAGCGAGGTGCGCCAGAGCCGCGTCAGCCGCGGCGGCACCTGCCGCCACCACTCGCCGTCCATCCACCGGTACCGCATCGTCGAACTCGCGCTAGGTGACGGCGCCGGCACGGTAGCCGACGCCGCGCACCGTCATGACGATCTTGGGGTTGTCCGGATCCTGCTCGACCTTCGCCCGCAGGCGCTGAACGTGCACGTTGACCAGCCGGGTGTCGGCCTTGTAGTGGTAGCCCCAGACCTGCTCGAGCAGCATCTCGCGGGTGAATACCTGCTGCGGCTTGGAGGCGAGTGCGAGCAGGAGGTCGAATTCCAGCGGGGTGAGGTTGATGCGCGCATCCCCGCGCTTCACTTCGTGGCCGGCGACGTCGACGACGAGGTCGCCGATGCGCAGCAGCTCGGCGGCGGGGGCCGCGGATGCGGGCCGCAGCCGCGTGCGGATGCGCGCGACGAGCTCCTTCGGGTTGAACGGCTTCACCATGTAGTCGTCGGCGCCGGACTCCAGGCCCTTCACAACGTCGGCGGTGTCGGATTTCGCGGTCAGCATGATCACGGGAGTACCGGATTCGGCACGGATGCGCGCACAGACCTCGATACCGTCGAGACCGGGAAGCATCAGGTCGAGAAGCACCAGATCGGGCTTGGCGGAACGGAAGGTGTCGACGGCGAGCGCGCCGTCTTCGCAGAAGACCGGATCGAAACCCTCGGTTCGCAGCACGATGCCGATCATCTCGGCGAGCGCGGTGTCGTCGTCGACAACCAGGATGCGACTGTTCATGTCCCCGTTTCCCACAACCCGTTCCCCGCGGCATGCGACGCGGATGTCTGGCATAACAGTAGCCGAGACACCTGCGCTCCCCATGGATGCAAGCCAAAAGTGCCCTGTGGGTGGGACAGTGCCCTCGGCGCGGATGTGCCAGCATGGGTGGACTACGCACCGCGCGCGGGGAGTGAGGAGCACGGCGTGACCGACGAACAGAACTGGCAGGCGCCGGGGACGCAGCCGCCCGCACCGGGCGCGCCTCAGCCTGCTGCCGGTACGCCCCCGCCTCCCCCGCAGGCACCCTACGGCTACGGCCAGCAGCCGGGCTACTACTACGGCCAGCAACCCGGTTGGACTCCTCCACCGAAGCCCGGTCTCATCCCGCTGCGTCCGCTGAGCTTCGGGACCTTGATCGGCGCTCCCTTCCAGGCGCTGCGACGCAACCCCAAGATCACGGTCGGCGCGGCACTGCTGATCCAGACCATCCCCTCGATCGTCGTCAGCCTGCTGCTCGTCGGCGGCGCAGTGCTGCTCGTGAGTCGCATCGCCACCGCCGACAGCAGCGACCAGGCCGCCATCACGGCGGGCGCGATCGGGGGCTCGATCGTGCTCGGCCTGCTCGCCGCCGTCGTCTCCGCGATCTCCAGCGCCCTGTTGCAGGGGGTCGTCGTCGGCGAGGTCGCACGCGGGACGGTGGGCGAGAAGTTGTCGTTCCGCAGTCTCTGGCACCTGGTGAAGGGCCGCATCGGGGCCTTGATCGGCTGGACCTTCCTGCTCGCCCTCGGCTGGACGCTGGCTGTCGTGCTCGTCGTGCTGGTCGCCGTCGCGTTGTTCGCGCTCGGCGGCGGCCCGGGAATCGGCGGCGGCATCGCCGTCGTGATCTTCGGCGGTCTCGGACTCGCTGCCCTGGCGATCTGGCTGAACACCAAGCTCGTGATGGTCCCGAGCGCGCTCGTCCTCGAGCGCCTCAGCCTCCGGCGGGCTGTCGTCCGGTCGTGGAATCTCTCCAGTGGCTACTTCTGGAAGACCTTCGGCATCATCGCCTTGATCGCTGTGATCGTCTACGCGGTCGTGCAGATCATCTCGATCCCGTTCAGCATCCTCGGCGGTCTGCTCGGCGGGATCTTCGCGCCGACCTCCGTCTCGACCGGGGATCCGTCCGCGTTCTCGCAGCTGATCGTCTCGCAACTGGGGGTCAACATCCTCGCCAGCATCGTCGGAGCGATCGTCGGCGCCGTCATGTCGGTCGTGCAGACCGCGACCGTCGCCCTCCTCTACATCGACCTCAGGATGCGCAAAGAAGGACTCGACCTGGAGCTCGTCCGCTTCGTGGAAGCCCGGCAATCCGGTCGCACGGATGTTCGCGACCCCTACCTTCCGCCCGTCCAGCCCTCCCCGCCATCCGTATGACCTTTTCGATGGTCGGAGTCGTGCCGGTCGACGTTCCCGTCGATCCGAGCTCTCCGGAAGCACAACGCTGGATCGTCGGCGAGCTCGCCAAACCCGAGTATCAGGCGGCGAAACCGACGTGGTTCGACATCGCCTCGAAGGCTGTGCTCGACTGGCTCGACTCGCTGTTCCAAGGTCCGGGGGGCAGTGCCGGACCGGTTCTGCTGGCGGTCATCGTGCTGCTCGTCGCGGGACTGATCGTCGCCGCGTTCTTCATCTTCGGCCGGCCTCGTCTCAACCGACGCGGAGCGAAGGACCGGTCCGTGTTCGGCTCCGACGACACGCGCACGGCATCCGAGCTGCGCGCCTCCGCGGCAGCCGCCGCGCGTCTGAGCGATTGGGTCGTCGCCATCGAAGAGCTTTTCCGCGCCATCGCTCAGGGCCTGGACGAGCGGACGATCGTGACCGTCACGCCGGGCACGACCGCGGCGGAGTTTGCCAATCTCGCCGCCGCCGCACTCCCTCACGAACGTGAGCGGCTCATCGCGGCGGCCCGCGTCTTCGACGGAGTCCGCTACCTCGATCGGCCCGGCACCGAATCCCAGTACCAACAGCTCGTCGCACTCGACACGAGCATCCAGCAGTCGAAGTCCGAACCGATAGCGGTGCTCGCGTGACCGGCACACTCGACGGCACGACCACCCGCCCGGGTCACGGCACCGGCACCGAGTCCGGCCCCAGCGCCGAGGCGACCGCGATCACCCCCACGGTCAGACAGGCCGGCAGACGCAGCATTCCCTGGATCGTCCTAGCGGTGATCGCAGTGCTCGTGGCCCTGGTCGGCATCCTGTTCTCCGGCCGGGCCGTGAACGTCGGGACTCCCCTCGACCTGGCGAACCCCGGTCCCGTCGGCTCGCAGGCCGTCGTCGAGGTGCTCCGGCAGCAGGGCGTCGGGGTCTTCGGAGCCAGCACGCTCGACGAGGTGCGCGGCCACGCCACCGACGACACGACCGTGCTCGTCTACGACCCGGACGGCAACCTCGACGCGGACGGCTACGACTCGCTGACGTCGGTGGCCTCGACGATCGTGGTCGTCGAACCCGGATTCCGCACCCTGGAACAGCTCGCGCCCGGCGTGGATGCGGCGGGCCGGCCCTCCGGCTCCGGCGTCCTCGCCGCCGGCTGCTCCGTTCCCGCCGCCGTCGCAGCGGGGCGGATCGATCCGCATCCGACGGGCAACACCGAGGGCGCCACCGTTCCGGGAACGTTCCGACTCGGTGACTCGGGTGCCACCGGATGCTTCCGCTCGAGCACAGGGCAGTACTCGCTCGTCGAGTCCACCGTCGAGGGGCGCACGGTGTTCCTGCTCGGCTCGGCGAGCATCCTGATGAACGACGGTGCGGCCCGTTCCGGCAACGCGGCGCTCGCGTTCAACCTCCTCGGGGAGCACCGCACACTCGTCTGGTACCTGCCCAGCGTGCTCGACCGTCCGGTCACGGGGCCGCCCGACCTCTCGGCGCTCACGCCCGGCTGGGTGACGCCGGTCGTCATCCTGCTCATCGTCGTCGCCATCGCGGCGGCATTCTGGCGGGGCCGTCGATTCGGCCCGCTCGTCATCGAGAACCTGCCGGTCGTCGTGCGCGCCGGCGAGACCCGCGAGGGCCGCGCCCGGCTCTATCAGCGCTCGTCAGCCAGGCTGCGCGCCGCCGACTCGCTCCGCATCGGGTCCCTGGGCCGCCTCGCGGGACTCGCGGGCCTGCCGCAGGCGGCGACGACGACGGAGATCGCGGACGCTGTCGCCGCCATCACCGGTCGCGAACGAACCGCCATCCGCGGCCTCCTCCTCGACGACGTGCCGGGCACGGATGCGCAACTGATCGCCCTCTCAGACCACTTGGCGGAGCTCGAACGAGCCACCGCGGCAGCCGTCTCCCCCACCACGGGCGGACCGACCGGAAGAATGGATGCATGACAGACCTGACCACCGGAACAACACCGGGCTCCGACGGCTCCGGCGGCTTCGACGCCGCCACGCCCACTCCAACGACCCCGACCCCGGCGGCAGCAGCCGCTCCGGGCTCGGCTGAGCTGCGCCAGGCGCTGAGCCGGGTGCGCAGCGAGGTCGGCAAGGCGGTGGTCGGCCAGGACGGTGCGGTCTCCGGCCTGATCATCGCGTTGCTGACGCGCGGACACGTGCTGCTCGAGGGTGTGCCGGGCGTCGCCAAGACCCTGCTCGTGCGTTCGCTGAGCCACGCGCTGAGCCTCGATACCAAGCGCATCCAGTTCACCCCCGACCTGATGCCAGGCGATGTGACCGGTTCGCTGGTCTACGACGGGCAGACGGGCCGATTCGAGTTCCGCGAGGGGCCGGTGTTCACGAACATCCTGCTCGCCGACGAGATCAACCGCACGCCCCCGAAGACGCAGTCGGCCCTGCTCGAGGCGATGGAGGAGCGTCAGGTGAGCGTCGACGGCGTCAGCCGGCCGCTCCCCGACCCGTTCATCGTCGCGGCGACCCAGAACCCGATCGAGTACGAGGGCACGTATGCACTCCCCGAGGCTCAGCTCGACCGCTTCCTGCTGAAGCTCACGCTCGACGTTCCCGAGCGCGACTCCGAGGTGGAGGTGCTGCGCCGGCACGCCGCAGGGTTCAACCCGCGCGATCTGGCCGGGGCGGGCGTCACGCCGGTGCTCGGCGCGGCCGACCTCGAAGCCGCACGGGTCGCCACCGCTTCGGTCGGAGCGACGGCGGATGTGCTCGCCTACATCGTCGACCTCGCCCGGGCGACCAGGTCGAGCCCATCGGTCAAGCTCGGCGTGAGCCCGCGTGGCACCACGGCGCTCCTCGCCGCCGCGAAGGCCTGGGCGTGGCTCTCCGGATACGAGTCGATCACGCCCGACCACGTTCAGGCCATGCTGCTGCCGGTCTGGCGGCACCGTGTGCAGCTGCGACCGGAGGCCGAACTGGAGGGGGTCGGCGTCGACGCCATCCTGCGGTCGATCGTTCAGCAGGTTCAGGTTCCGATCTAGGCCGCGCCGTGACCGTCTCCGGCCGATTCGTCGCTCTCCTGGCCCTGGGCATCATCCCGGTGGTGCTGCTGGGCGCGCACGAGGGCACGGCCTATCTCGCGCTCGGCGGGTGGATCGTGCTGTGCGTTCTGCTCGGCCTTCTCGACCTGCTGCTCGCCGCATCCCCTCGTCGTGTCATCCTGGAGCGCCGGCTGCCCGCTCGCGTGCGGTTGGGAGCCGAAGCGGTGAGCGAACTGCTCGTCACGAACACGGGCACGCGCACGATCCGCGGCGGGCTGCGGGATGCGTGGGAGCCGTCCGCCGGCCTCGATCGCCCTCGCCGGCCCCTGACGGTGCCGCCCGGGGAGCGGCGCCGGATCACGGGAACGCTCACCCCGTGGCGGCGGGGCGAGCGCCGGGTCGCCGAGGTCACCATCCGGGCGTGGGGGCCGCTGGGACTGTGGGGGCGCCAGGCGACGCTGAGTGCGCCGGGGGCCGTCCGTGTACTGCCTCCGTTCGCCGCCCGCAAGCACCTGCCTTCGCGACTGGCCCGGTTGCGCGAGCTCGACGGGATGACCAGCGTGCAGCTGCGTGGCCAGGGCACCGAATTCGACTCCCTGCGCGAGTACGTGCGCGGGGACGACGTGCGTTCGATCGACTGGCGGGCGACCGCACGGCGGCACGACCCGACCTCCGGCAGCGGTGCCCGCGTGATGGTGCGCACCTGGCGTCCGGAACGCGACAGACGCGTCATCCTGGTGATCGACACGGCGCGGACCTCAGCGGCTCGCATCGAGAACGAGCCCCGCATCGACACCGCATTCGAGTCGGCGCTGCTGCTCGCCGCCCTCGCGAGCAGGGCGGGCGACCGCGTCGATCTGCTCGCCTACGACCGGACCGTGCGCGGCCGGGTGCAGGGCGCGACCGGGGGCGACCTGCTCGCCCGCATGGTCGATGTAATGGCCGGACTGGAACCCGCCCTGATCGAGATGGACTGGACCGCCGTGCCCACGCAGGTGGCGGGCATCACGAGCCAGCGCTCACTCGTCGTGCTGCTGACATCGATCGAAGCTCCCGGCGCCTCCCGCGGGCTTCTCTCGGTGCTGCCGCAGCTGGCGAAGAAGCACACGGTCGTCGTCGCATCCGTCACCGACCCGGAGACCATTCGCGCCACCGGGCAGCGTGCGAACCGCGACGGCGTGTACCGAGCGGCGGCGGCAGAGCGCTCCCTGCTGGATGTCGCCCGGGTGACCGCGGCGATCCAGCGATCGGGCGCGGATGTGGTCACGGGCTCCCCCGCCGACCTTCCGCCCGCTCTCAGCGACCGCTACCTTGCGCTGAAGGCCGCCGGACGGCTCTGAGCCGCAGCGCGACACCGGGCGTGGACGTCAGCCTGCGACCACGCGACGGGAGCCCGCCTCGAACTCGCTGAGGTCGCCGGTCTCACCGGCGCGCACGGCTCGACGGCCGAGGACGAGCATGTAGGCGAGGAACGCCGCCAGGGCGAGTGCGCCGATGGAGATCTTCAGCCAGACCGGGAGGGACGACGGGGTGACGAAACCCTCGATCAGTCCGGAGACGAACAGCGTGATCGCGCAGCCGATGGCCACGGTGAACAGGGCTCGGCCGTCTTCGGCGAGCGCCTGGGCGCGCGTTCGGGCGCCGGGCGCGATCCACGCCCAGAAGATGCGCAGCCCGGCGGCGGCGGCCACGAAGACGCTGGTCAGCTCGAGCAGACCGTGGGGCAGGATGTACGAGAACAGGACGTCGCCGCGGCCGTAGGCGAACATGACGCCGGCCGCCGTTCCGACACCGATCGCGTTCTGGATCAGAACGTACGGCACGTACACACCGGTGATGCCGAACGCGATGCACTGCGCGGCGATCCACGCGTTATTGGTCCAGACCTGGCCGGAGAACGATGCGGCCGGGTTGTTCGAGTAGTAGTCGATGAAATCGTGTTCGACGTACTGGCGCAGCTGCGCGTCCTGACCGAGGTTGGCCAGCACATCCGGGTTGCCCGCGATCCACACCGCGTAGAGGGTCGAGACCACGATCGTGCCCAGGGCGACCGCCAGCACGATCCACCGGATGCGGTACAGCGCGGCCGGCAGCTGCAGCACGAAGAACTGCGGGATCTGCGAGAACAGGTTGGCCCCGGCGCCGGTGAACCGGAGTCTGGCGCCCGCGAGCGCGACCGACAGCCGGTCGCCCGTGGCCGTCGAACCCGCGAGGGTCTTGATGGCCGACAGATCCGTGGCGCCCGACTGGTAGAGGTCGATCAGTTCGTCCGCTTCGCGGCCGTCGAGACGCCGTCGTTTCGCCAGCTGGGCGAGCCTGTCCCAGTCGGCGCTGTGGGCTGCCGTGTATGCGTCGAGATCCATCTGCTTAGATGATAGCCATGGCCCCGGCCCCCGCCCCCTTCGAGACCTCCGGCGAACGCGAAGTCGTCACCGGCGAGGCGGTCACGCTCGACGTCAAGCCGGCCAGCTACATCCTGCGAGCCGCGGGAACGGCCATCGACTGGCTCGTCTACATGCTCGTCATGCTCGGAGCCGTCCTGTTGCTGGTCTGGACCGGAAGCGGTCTCGACGACGCCCTCGGGCGAACGCTCATCGTGCTCATCCTGGTGTTCGGGACGGTCGTGCTCCCGATGACCGTCGAACTCGCGGCTCGCGGGCGCTCCCTCGGCAAACTGGTCGTCGGCGCCCGGATCGTGCGAGACGACGGTGGGGCGATCGGTTTTCGCCACGCGTTCATCCGCGCCCTCACCGGCGTTCTCGAGATCTTCATGACCATCGGCGGCATCGCCGCCCTCACCGGTCTGCTGAACGCGCGCTCGAAGCGGCTGGGCGACCTCCTCGCCGGCACCTATAGTCAGATGGAGCGGGTGCCGAAGGTCGCGACTCCGCTCTACGGCGTGCCCCCGCACCTGGCCGCATGGGCTTCGACCGCCGACGTCGGCAGGCTGCCCGACCGCCTGTCACGCCGCATCGCGCAGTACGTACGACAGGCCGCCTACCTCACCCCCGCCGCGCGGGCGGGGCTCAGCACGGAGCTCGCTCACGAGGCCGCCGCCTTCGTCTCACCCCTGCCGCCCACCGACGCGGAGACCTTCCTCCTCGTCGTGTCCGTTCTCCGCCGCGATCGGGATGCCGCCGCTCTGAACCTGGAGCACCAGCGACTCGAGCGCCTCCGGCCGACCCTCGCCGGCCTTCCCCACGACTTCCCGGAGCGATGAGCATGCCCGACTACCGAGCCCACTTCGACGCGAGTGTCACCTTCGCGAACGGGGGCGGCCTCGAAGCGACCGCCTTCCGACTCGACCTGCCGACGGATGAGCTCGACGCGTCCCAGATCGCCGAGCTCTTCGTGCGCCACCTCGGTCTCGCGCTCGTCGGCGAGGTGCGGTTGAGCAACCTCACCATCGTCGAGGAGCAGCACCGCGGGAGCCGCGACGCCGTCGGCCCACGGCGCGGAGACGCCGCGAACGGCCGCAGGCGCCTCGTCGACCTGAGCCACCGCATCCGCGCGGGCCTCATCACCTACCCCGGACTGCCGGCGCCCGTCATCACGCCGCATCTCACGCGGGAGGACTCGCGTGCCGTATACGCTCCGGGGACCGAATTCGAGCTGGACGTCATCACGATGATCGGCAATACGGGAACCTACCTCGACAGCCCCTTCCACCGCTATGCCGACGGTGGCGATCTCGCCTCACTCGACCTGGGCACCCTCGTCGGCCTGCCCGCGGAGGTCTTCCACCTGGCGGATGCCACCACCCGCGGCATCCCTCCCGAGGTCTTCTGGGACCGGGAACTCGCCGGCACGGCCGTGCTCCTCCACACCGGGTGGGATGCGCATTTCGGCACACCCGCGTACGCCACCGGCGCTCCCTACCTCACCGAGCGCGGTGCGCGGCACCTCGTCGAGGCGGGCGTTGCGCTCGTCGGCATCGACTCGCTGAACATCGACGACACGGAGTCCGGCGGCGAGAGGCCTGCGCACTCCCTCCTGCTGGAGGCGGGCATCCACGTCGTCGAACACCTCACCGCCCTCGGCGAGGTCCCCGCCCGGGGCGCTCGTTTCACGGCGACGCCGCCCGCCGTCGAAGGTTTCGGCACGTTCCCCGTGCGCGCCTTCGCCGAGTTCGACGGGCTCGAAGCGTAGGTCGTCAGTCGTGCAGGATGCGCTGGAAGAGCACGTGATCCTGCCAGCGGCCCGCGATCTTCAAGTAGGCCGGTGCGACGCCGATCCGCTCGAAGCCGGCCCGGGTGAGCACCGTCTGCGAAGCATGGTTGTGGAGCAGGGTGGCCGCCTGAATGCGGTGCAGCCCGTAGTCGTCGCGCGCCGCCTCGATGACGGCGTTCAGTGCCCCTGAGGCCAGCCCGCGCCCGGTGTGGCCGCGGTCGAGCCAATAGCCGATCATCGCGCTCTGGAACGCACCCCGCACGATCGACGTGAGGTTCATGATGCCGGCGATGGAGTCGCCGTCCATCAGCACCAGCGGGAGCGCCGTGTCGAGCTCCCGCATGGCGAGGAATTCGCGGGCGCGCGAGAACTGCCCGGCGTCCGTGTAGAACTCCTCGGTGCGTGTCGGGTCCCACTGCGCCAGGTGGCCGCGGTTGCGGGCGTACGCTGCCGCCAGTTCCGCAGCATCCTCCTCGCGGAGCACGCGCAGCACGAGGCCCCCGGGCAGCTCCCGGTCGGCGAACTCGAGCACCATCAGTAGCGGTAGTGGTCGACCTTGTACGGGCCTTCCACGGGTACGCCGATGTACTTCGCCTGCTCGTCGGTCAGGGTGGTCAGTTCGACGCCCAGGGCGTCGAGGTGCAGGCGGGCGACCTTCTCGTCGAGGTGCTTCGGCAGCACGTAGACGCCGACCGGATACTTCTCCGGCGACACGTACAGTTCGAGTTGGGCGAGCACCTGGTTGGTGAACGAGTTGCTCATCACGAAGCTCGGATGGCCGGTGGCGTTTCCGAGGTTCATCAGCCGGCCCTCGGAGAGCACCAGGACACTGCGGCCGGTGGGGAGGCGCCACTCGTGCACCTGCGGCTTGATCTCGACCTTCTCGGCGCCCTCGAGCGTCTCGAGGGCGGCCATGTCGATCTCGTTGTCGAAATGACCGACGTTGGCGACGATGGCCTGATGCTTCATGCCGAGAATGTGGTCGACGGTGATCACGTTGAGGTTGCCGGTGCCGGTGACGAAGATGTCCACCTGGTCGACGACCGACTCGATGCGGGCGACCTGGTAGCCGTCCATCGCGGCCTGCAGCGCGTTGATCGGGTCCACCTCGCTCACGATGACCCGCGCGCCCTGGCCGCGCAGCGCCTCCGCTGCGCCCTTGCCGACGTCGCCATAGCCGGCGACGAATGCGACCTTGCCGCCGATCAGCACATCCGTCGCCCGGTTGAGGCCGTCGGGCAGCGAGTGGCGGATGCCGTACTTGTTGTCGAACTTGCTCTTGGTCACCGAGTCGTTGACGTTGATGGCGGGGAACAGCAGCTCGCCGTCGCGGAACAGCTCGTACAGGCGGTGGACGCCCGTCGTGGTCTCCTCGGTCACACCGATGATGCCGTCGGCCACCGTGGTCCAGCGATCGGTCGACTCGGCGAGCGATGCCTTCAGGGCGGCGAGGACGACACGGTATTCGTGGCTGTCGCCCGCAGCGGGCTCGGGGACGGCACCGGCGAGCTCGAATTCGCGGCCCTTGTGCACGAGCATGGTGGCGTCGCCGCCGTCGTCGAGGATGAGGTTCGGCCCGGTCCAGTCGGCTCCCGCCGCTTCGGCCTCGCCCGTCCAGTCGAAGATCCGCTGGGTGCACCACCAGTACTCTTCGAGCGTCTCGCCCTTCCACGCGAACACCGGGACGCCGGCGGGCGCTTCGGGCGTTCCGTTCGGACCGACGGCGACGGCGGCAGCCGCCTCGTCTTGCGTGGAGAAGATGTTGCAGCTCGCCCAGCGCACCTGCGCGCCGAGGGCCACGAGGGTCTCGATCAGCACGGCCGTCTGCACGGTCATGTGCAGCGAACCGGCGATGCGCGCACCCGCCAGCGGCCGGGAGGCGCCGAACTCCTCGCGGAGCGACATCAGGCCCGGCATCTCGTTCTCGGCGAGCCGGATCTGGTGGCGCCCGGCTTCGGCGAGGCCGAGGTCGGCGACTGCGAACGGATGGGCGGTGGACGTTTCAGCGACGGTGGTGGAGGCCATTGCTCCATTCTCGCATCCGCCGGCCCCTCATTCCCAAGATGACGGATTCGCGGGCGCTGCGCCCGCGGTTCAGACGCGGATGAGCGCGAGCACCTCGTCGCGGATGCGCTCCATCGTCGCCCGGTCACCGGCCTCCACGTTGAGCCGCAGAAGCGGCTCCGTGTTCGAGGAGCGCACGGAGAACCACCAGAACGGCTCGTCCCCGCCGACGACGCCGGTCACGGTCAGACCGTCGAGTTCATCGAACTCCGCACGGCTCGTGAACGCTTCGACGATGCGGGTGAACGCGGCGGGAACATCCTCGACCGTCGAGTTGATCTCGCCCGACATCGGGTACGGCGTGAACTCGGCCGAGAGAGAGGAGAGCGGGCGCTCCTGAGCGCCGAACTCGGCGAGCAGGTGCATGGCCGCGAGCATCCCGTTGTCGGCGCTCCAGAAGTCGCGGAAGTAGTAGTGCGCCGAGTGCTCGCCACCGAAGACGGCACCGGATTCGCGCATCGCCGCCTTGATCAACGAGTGACCAACCCTGGTGCGCAGCGGGATGGCGCCTGCGGCCGCGATCGTCTCCGGGACGACGTTCGAGGTGATGAGGTTGTGGATGACCGTGATCTCGGCGTCCGGATCCGCGGCACGTGCGCGGGCGATCTCGCGCAGGGCGACGATCGCGGCTACGGCCGACGGCGTGACGGCGTCGCCCTTCTCGTCGACGACGAAGCAGCGGTCGGCGTCGCCGTCGAACGCCAGCCCGAGGTCGGCGCCGTGCTCGACGACCGCCTTCTGCAGATCGACGAGGTTCTTGGGCTCCAGCGGATTCGCCTCGTGGTTCGGGAAGGAGCCGTCGAGTTCGAAGTACATGGGCACGATGGTGATGGGCAGAGCCGGCAGCCCCGCGGCCTCGCCCAGAACTGCAGGCACCGTCAGCCCGCCCATCCCGTTGCCCGCGTCGACGACGACCGTGATGGGCCGGATGCCGGAGAGGTCGACGAGGGAGCGCAGGTACTCGGCGTACCCGGCCAGCACATCCTGTTCGCGGAAGGTCCCGGTCTCGGCGACGGCGTCGATGCCATCGCGCAGGTAGACCGCGGCTCCGTCGCGCACGGCGGCGAGACCCGTGTCGCGGCTGAGCCCCTGGGCCCCCGCCCGGGAGAGCTTGATGCCGTTGTAGGTCGCCGGGTTGTGGCTGGCGGTGAACATGGCCGCGGCCGCCTGGAGCGAGCCGGACGCGTAGTACGACTCATCCGTCGAGCACAGCCCGATGGAGACCACGTCGCCCCCTCGTGCCTGGACGCCACGTGCGAACGCGGCGGCGAACGCCGGGGAGGAGTCGCGCATGTCGTGCCCGACGACCACCTCCTGCCCGGAGGCTCCGACCACGTCGACGAAGGCGGCCCCGATGGCGGCCACGATCTCCTCGGTGAGGTTCTCGCCGACGAGCCCCCGCACGTCATAGGTCTTGATGACCGTATCGAGGGACGCGCGGATCTGGTCGATGCTGGAGGAGCTGCTCACGCCCCATAACCTACTTCACGGAAGACCTCGTGGCGCACGATCTGCCATCCCTGGGGCGCCGAGAGACGCTCGGCGTGGATGGCGCACAGATCGTACGCGTGCGGTTCGTGATTGTGGCTGAGCGGGCCGAGCACGGCCATCGAATCGGCGTAGACGTATGTGAGCGTGGCCACGGCATCGCGCGGGCACGCCACACGGGAACACAGGCGGCTCAACATCGGGCTCAGACTACCGGAGCGCCGGCGTCGTAGGATGACGACATGCCCCGCAACCGCCGCACCAGCAGTGAGCCGCCAGCGACTTCGCGCTGGCGCAGCAGGCACGGACGCGGGGCGCGCGGACCGGTCACCGGACCCCACCTGCCGATGCTGCACAACCGCATCGACTCCTTCGACATGACCGTCGCCTCCACGGCCGACTACCTGAAGGGCATCTGGCCGCGCGAGCTCGCCGACGTGCACTTCGAGGTGGCCGCCACGCCGATCGGGGTGGCGGGCAACGATGGCGTCGATCGCTGGCAGGTCGACCACGCGCGTCGGCGCATCGTGCTCTACCGCGTGCCGATCCAGCGGCTCGCCAAGCTGCACCGCAACGACGACCTCCATCGCCGGATGTACGTCGAAGGATGCGTGTTCCGCGCGGTCGCCGAGCTGCTGGGCAAAGACCCTTGGGATCTGGCGCCCGAGCGGTTCCGCCACTTCTGACGGACGTCAGCCCGGGTACACGTCCAACGGCGCCGCGAGCGGCCCCGGCGGAGCGAGCGGGTAGCTGGCGGTCTCGCCCGCCGACGCCAGGCTGACGCTCGCGACGAGCCCGTCGGCACCGGTGACGGTGATCATCCCCCGCCCCACCGGCGCGTTCGCCGAGCCTTCGGCGGGGACGGAGACCGTCGTGGCCTTGCCGTTCGCGGTGGTCAGTGTCACGGTCTGGTCGGCGTCGCCCGGATTCGCGAAGTGGACGACCGGTGATGGTCCGGTCGGGATCGCGGCGAGGAACTCGTCGACCATCGGCTGCGACGAGACGAACCAGGCGAAGTCGCGTAGGGTGCCCGCGGCGACCGACGTTCGCGCAGCGGCGACGATGGGCACGCTCGAGCGCACGGTGACCGTGTAGCTGCCGTCGATGAGGCCGTCGAGCGGCACCTCGGCCACGACGCCGGCTTTCACGGTCGTCGAATACGAGTTGCCGGCGGCCGTTCCGTTCTCACCGACCGCGCCGACCGTCACCTCCGCATCCTGGGTGCCGGGCACGAACAGCCGCACGGCGGGCAGATCGGCGCCGTAGCCCTCGCCGGACTGGCTCGCGGTAAGCGTGGCGAGCGTTGCGATCGTCATCCCCGAGATCACCTGCGTGCGGTCGGGGAGCGCCGTGGCACCGGTCAGCTCGACGCCTCGCGGATCGATGCCCTGCTCGAAGCTCTGCTGGATGGAGGCGAGCACCTGTCCACCCAGACTCTCGACGTGCACGACCGGAGCGGTCGCACTCGGGGCGAGCCCGGCGAGCGGGACGACCTTCTGCGCGCCGGGCGGCACGACGATTCCGGATGCGCCTGGCGCATCCACCGATCCGCTCTCCGAGAAGATGGTGAGGTTCACTGTCGCCTGCACCGACGTCGGATTGGAGAGGAGGATCAGACTCGTCTGACCGAGCGAGTTCGATCCGGCCACGAGCCAGCTGTCGGCCGCCGCCTCGCCGCAGGATGACGCCGCCAGGCCCCTGATGTCGTCCTCGGCGGCCTGCTGGCTCTGCGCTCCAGCCACCAGCGGCGGCTCGGTCGCACCCTGCGGAGTCGAGACGGTCAGAGCTGTCGGCGCCTGGCCTCGGCTCGAGGTCTCCGAACCGGGCTTGAGGCTGCGGGTCTGGAGATCGGCGCCGTCCGTGCCGTAGACCGAGCCCGCGCTGCCGAATGCCGAAGCCGTCGTCGCCGCGCCGGCGTCCGATGCGAGGGACAGGAGAGCGCCCGGGCAGACGCGCTGCTGGTCCGTCGGAACGGGTCTCACCGTCGAGACGGGCGCCGCCACCTGGAACGAAGGGATCGGCAGCAGCGTCGCGCCCGCGATCGCCAGTGTGGCGACGGCCATGCCGACGACACCGGCGACGACCCGGATGCTCACTCGGGCGATGCCACGCTTGTCAGCCACGAGCGTCTCCTTCCGGTCCGCGCCGCGGGCGGACGATCGTCTCGTCGAGGCCGTCCTCGAGCGTGGTCGGAGTGGTCACGCGCTCGTGCCGTGGACGAGTGTGCTCGATGTCGGGCATCGCGGCGGCTGATTCGGTTCGGGGCGCCTCGATGTCGGGTTCCGGGATCTCGTCGGCCGCCTCCACGGCGGCTTCGTCCTCGGGCTCGCCGTCGTAGTCGGGAACACCCTCGTCGCGGACGGCGTCGTCACTCGCGTCGGGCTCGTCGTCCGGCGTCACTGCCGCATCCTCGTCGCGGGAGCCCGTGCGCTTCGCGCGGCGGGCGTTCAGTTCGGCGACCCGGTCGGCCGAGCGGACCGTCGGAAGCGACATCAGCAGCGCGAGACCGATCACCAGCCCCTGCACCAGGAGGACGACGATCCGCCAGACGCCTCCCGCGTCCGCAGGGATCTTCGCGGCGGCGGGCACCGTGCTGGTCCCCGAGTCGAATGCCCAGAGCTGCCCGTTGGCGGTTGTGCCGACGGGTGCCAGGATCGGGTTCGAGTCGAGTGCGGTCGACGCCCGGGTCGTGGTCGCCTTCGCTGGTCCGCTGATCTCCTTCTCGCCGAGGGCAGTCGCCGGCGGAGCGAGCAGCACGAAGTCGACGCCGAGCTCGCGCATCTGGCCGGTCGCGTCGAATCCGCTCTGCGACGCCAGGTTGCCGGCCAGTGCGGCGAGGGCGCGCTGGTCGGCGGACAGCTCGCGTTCGGTGGAGGCGAGGGTGCTCTGCTTCTCGAGGGTGAGGCCCGACCCGCGGATGAGTTCGGCTTCGATCCCACCGCCGGGCTCCGGTGTGATGCGCAGGGTGCCTATCCGGGGCTGGGCAGACGCTTTGGCCGCGACCACGGCGGGCATGGTGCGGCCGTCGCTCGCCGCGACGCTGGACTGCCCGGCCGGCAGGGCGATCGCAACGGGAACGATCGCGAGACCGAGCGCGAGGATGGCCACCCAGACCGGATAGACCGCTGCCCGGCCGAGAGCGGACAGGCAGATGACGACCGCGCCGATGATGCCGAGCCAGTACAGGCTGACGGCCGTTCCCGGCCAGATCGGTGCGACTATCGAGCCGGCCGTCGCCACCTGGACGTGCAGAGCGGTCACGGCGGTGAGGAACCCGACGAGCGCGACGAGCAGCGCGACGATCGCTCGGCTCGACCCGCGGAGGAAGAGCGCGAGCAGCGCCAGCACGCCGATCGGCAGGAGCAGCAGGGGAACCAGGATGTTCGGAACCGTTGCAGGGATCTGCCAAGCCTCGGCCAGCGTGTGCCAGCCGCCGAGCGTGCCGTCCGGGAAACCGAGCGCGAGCTGCCAGGCCGGCGTCTGCCGTGCATCCTGAACCACACCGGGGTCGGCGAAGATCGACAGCCAGTTGCCCCGATCGATCTGCTGCCAGACCAGAGGAGCGAACAGCACGATCGCGGGAAGCGGTATGAAGGCGACCCGCACCGCACGACGGCCCGCGAACGCCACCGCGGCGATCCACGCGACGAGCAGAGCAGGGATGAGGATGGGCGCGCAGGCCACGGTGGCGGCGGCCAGCAGCGCTGTGACTGCGCTCGCGGCCCAGGAGCGGCGTGCCGCTAGGCCCGCGAAGAAGAGCCACGGCAGGAGGATGTGCGCGAGGATCGCTGCCGGACGGCCGTTCTGCATCGCGTAGAGCAGCGTCGGCGCCACAGCGTAGGCGAGTCCGGCGAAGACGCGCAGGAGTGTGCGGTTCGTCAGACGCGCCGCGGCCAGCCACGCGCCGAGTGCGGCGAGCGGCAAAGCTGCGAAGTAGAGCGCCACGATGGCGAACGACGGCTGCCAGAAGGTGATCGTGCCGAGAACGGCGAGCACCGCCGAGAACGGGTCGGCAGCACCGACGAACCCCAGGCCGACATCGCGCCAGCCGTAGCCGAGGTTCGCCCAGAGCTGTCCCACCGAGCTGTTCAGGGGCAGCAGGCCGCCTCCGCCGATGGCCCCGCTGCCGAGCAGCGGGAAGAAGATGGCGACGCCGATGACTAGGGCGCCCACCACGGTCCAGCCGCCGCCGGTACCGAAGAAGTCGAGTTCCTGTCGTTCGCCCTGCTGACCGACGAGGGCCGCCTCGCGTTTGAGGGCGCGCGCACGGCGAACTTCGGCGAACGGGATGCGCAGGGGCGCGATCGCCGCCCAGCCGACCACCTTGTTCTTGGCGAGCATCCGGCGGGCGTTGCTCACCTTCATCCCCGAGAAGGCGACACGGAAGGCCGCGGCGAGTTCTCCGCCGACGGCCCCGGGCTCCTTGCGGACGATGCGCCCGATCCCCCGGACGATCGCGAGCGGCACGAGGCTGAGCCAGTGGAAGGGCACGGCCGCTGCGGGCGCATAGACCATGCGGCGGTGCAACTGCGCGGCGCGGCGCTCCTTCGCGAGCCGGCGGCGCACGCGCCACTTGCTCGACAGGTTGGGGCCGGCGATCCCGTCTCCCGCCAGGGCGACGCGCGCCTGCGCGACCAGCACGATCCGGAAGCCGGCCAGCCGGACACGGGTGCAGAAGTCCAGACCGTCGTCGGCGGTCGGCAGGCCGCGGTCGAACCCGCCCAGCCTGTCCCAGAGCGTCTGACGGACGATCAGCCCGGCCGACGACACCGCGAGCACATCGGTCAGACCGTCGTGCTGCGCCTGATCCATCTCGTTCTCGACGAGCGGCACGGCGGCACCGAACGGAGTCATCGCCTCACCGAACTCGCGGATGAACGCAGCATCGTCCCAGTCGACGAGCTTCGGCCCGGCCGCGGCGACGGACGGTGAGACTTCGACCGCGCCGAGCAGTGCCTCGAGGGCCTCGGGCTCCGGGGCGGTGTCCTGAGCGAGCAGCCAGAGCCACTCGTGATCGGAAGTCGGCGGGGCGGTCACCCGAACCGCGGTCGAGACCGCGTCGCCGAACGAGACCTTCTCGGGCACGGAGAGCAGGTGGGTGGGCTGGAACTCGGCGAGAAGCTTGGCGGCGTCGTCGGTGGACGCGCAGTCGACGGCGATCACGACATCCGGCTGCCTGGTCTGGGCCGCCAGCGCGTCGAGAGTGCGCTGAAGGTGGGGGCCGCCACTCTGGGCGACGACGATGGCGGTGACTCTCGGATACATCGAGTGTCAGCCTAAGTTGGGCTTCGGCGGATGCGGGGAAGTACGTCGGGCGCGGCGTGGATTCACCCGCGCCCCACGATGCTCCCTGCTAGACGGCGCGCTTGCGGAGCTTGCGGCGCTCGCGCTCGGAGAGCCCGCCCCAGATGCCGAATCGCTCGTCGTTCGCCAGTGCGTACTCGAGGCACTGCGACCGCACCTCGCACGATGCGCAGATGCGCTTGGCATCCCGCGTCGAGCCGCCCTTCTCGGGGAAGAACGCCTCGGGGTCGGTCTGCGCGCACAGCGAGTCGGACTGCCAGGCAAGCGGATTGTCATCGTCGACATTCGCCCGGACGCCCGGGACTCCCAGCTTGACCGGATCGATGAACCAGTCGTCGGGTACCCCAGAACGATATTCAGGAACTGTCATATCGGTCTCCCACCCATTAACTGCAAAGCACGTAAGACAACGTGTCGTGATAATTACACCGTTGTCATTCGTCTACGTCAAGTCGCGAATCGTAAAGCCTTGACCGCGAGTCGAGAGTTCGCGACGCGCCGAAGTCGCACAACGGACACGACACGCCCGGGCGTTCTACCCCCGTTTCGGCAGCCTCAGGAGGCTTTCTGCCGTGCTTCCCAGGCGCTGCGGACCATCTCGTCCAACGAGTGCCGCATTTTCCAGTCCAGATCGCGGGCGGCGAGTTGCCCGGATGCCACGATCCTCGCAGGATCTCCGGGCCGCCGCGGCCCCACTTCTGGGGTGAACGGGATACCGGTCACAGCCGCCACGGTGGTCATGATCTCGCCGACGGAGACGCCGTCGCCGCTGCCCAGGTTGTAGACGTGCTCGATCGGCAGCCCGGCGTCCAGCCGCTTGGCCGCTGCCACGTGGGAGATCGCAAGGTCGGCGACGTGGATGTAGTCGCGTACGCACGTGCCGTCGGGGGTCGGATAGTCGTCGCCGTTGACCCGCGGCGTCTTGCCTGCGACCAGGGCGTCGAACACGAGGGGGAAGAGATTGTGCGGGCTGGTGTCGCGAAGAGACGGGTCGCCGGAGCCGACCACATTGAAGTAGCGGAGCGACGCGTGACGCAGGCCCGCTGCGACGCCCTGGTCGCGCAGGAGCCATTCGCCGATCAGCTTGGACTCGCCATACGGCGACTCGGGGTTCTTCGGGGTGTCCTCGGTGACGAGTTCCACATCCGGAGTGCCGTAGACGGCGGCGGACGAGGAGAACACCATGGCGTCGACGCCGGCGTCCTGCATGACGGCGAGGAGCGTGGCCGTGGCCGTCACGTTCTGCTCGTAGGTGTGGAGCGGCCGCTGCACCGAGACGCCGGCGTACTTGAAACCGGCCACGTGCACGACGCCCGTCACGCGATCCTCCCGGAATACGCGCTCCAGCAGAGCGCCGTCGAGGACGCTCCCCCGGTAGAAGGGCACCTCGGCGGGCACGAACTCCTCATGGCCGCTCGACAGGTCGTCGACGACGATCACGTCGATGCCGTCGGCCAGGAACGCACGAACCACGTGTGAGCCGATGTACCCGGCCCCTCCGGTCACCAACCACGCCACGGAACGCTCCTCCTCGCCTGACCGGCGCGCCGCCGGACGCTCGCCACCCTATCGCGAGCCGGTAGCGCGTTCGGAAATCAGGCGAAGGCCGCGTGACCGGTGATCGAGCGACCGACGATGAGCGTGTTCATCTCCCGGGTGCCTTCGTAGGAGTACAGCGCCTCGGCGTCGGCGAAGAAGCGGGCGACGTCGTAGTCGATCACGATGCCGTTGCCGCCGAGGATCTCTCGGCTCCAGGCGACCGTCTCGCGCATCCGGGAGGTCGCGAAGGCCTTGGCGAGCGCGGAGTGCTCGTCGTGCTGCTCGCCGCGGTCGAGCATCTCGGAGACGCGCGTGCAGATCCCGATCGACGACGTTATGTTGCCGAGGGACTTGACGAGCAGGTCCTGGATGAGCTGATGCGCCCCGAGCGGCTTGCCGAACTGGATGCGCTCCTTCGAATACTTCACAGCGGCCTCGTACGCGCCCATCGCGACCCCGATCGCGGCCCAGGCGACCTCGGCCCGCGTCAGCCGGAGCACAGCGGCGGTGTCCTTGAACGAGTTCGCGTTCTGCAGCCGCAGGGATTCCGGCACGACGACGTCGTCGAGCACGATGTCGGCGTTCTGCACCATGCGCAGAGACTGCTTGCCTTCGATCTTGGTGGCGCTGTATCCCGGAGTGTTCGTCGGGACGATGAAGCCCTTGACCTGTCCGTCCTCCGCGCTCTTGGCCCAGATGATCGTGATGTCGCTGAAGGTGGCGTTGCCGATCCAGCGCTTCGAGCCGTTCAGCACCCAGTTGTCGCCGTCGCGGGTCGCGATGGTCTGCAGTCCGCGGGCCGAGTCGGAGCCTGACAGT
The DNA here is from genome assembly GCF_042882245.1 of Leifsonia sp. NPDC058230. Classification (NCBI taxonomy): domain Bacteria; kingdom Bacillati; phylum Actinomycetota; class Actinomycetes; order Micrococcales; family Microbacteriaceae; genus Leifsonia; species Leifsonia sp. NPDC058230. The sequence goes on from NZ_JBHVWM010000002.1 coordinate 761,333, forward strand.
GGCTCGGTCAGGCCGAACGCTCCGAGCACCTCGCCCGACGCGAGCTTCGGCAGCCATTCCGCGCGCTGCTCGTCCGAACCGGTGACCCCGATCGCGCCGAGCGCCAGTCCGTTCTGAACCCCGGCATACGTGCTGACGGATGCGTCGACCCGGGCGAGTTCGAGCGCCACCCAGCCACGGAACACGGCCGAGTTCTCAAACGGTGCCGTCTCCGGGAAACCGAGGCCGATCACGCCCATGCGGTGCAGACCCTCGCGGATCTGATGCGGGAACTCCGCCTTCTCCCAGTACTCGTTGACGAGCGGCTTCACCTCGGCTTCGAGGTGGGCCCGAAGGTCGGCGAGAAACTGCTTCTCCCGCTCCGGGAGGAGGTTCTCGTAGCCGTAGAAGTCGCTGGCGAGGGTCTCGAAGGCCATGTCTGCTCCATTGCGTGCGGGTGTGCGGATGCGTCCGAAGAGGACCAGGGTCAGCCTAGGCAGCGTGCACCAGCCGCTCAAAGCGATTGGTAGTTTGGTCTAACGATTTCGAAGGGACCCCGACGGATGTTTGTGCGCATCGGCAATACCCCCCGCGATTACGCGTGGGGCTCGACGACCGCGATCGCGGGGCTCCTCGGCACGGAGCCGACCGGGCGTCCGGAGGCGGAGCTATGGCTGGGCGCGCACCCGGGCTCGCCGTCGGTGATCCTCGACCCGGCACGCACCGGCGGGTCGCGCGACCTGGCGGAGTGGATCGCCCGCGATCCCCGTGCCGCCCTCGGCTCCGGGCAGACGCAGCTGCCGTACCTGCTCAAGGTGCTGGCGGCGGCCGGGCCGCTGTCGCTGCAGGCGCATCCGTCGACCGCCCAGGCCCAGGCCGGGTTCGCACGCGAGAACGCCGCCGGCATCCCCATCGACTCGCCCGACCGCAACTACAAGGATGCGGCGCACAAGCCGGAGCTCATCTTCGCCCTCAGCGACCCGTTCGAGGCGCTCTGCGGATTCCGGGATGTGGCGGCCAGCCGTGAGCTGTTCCGCCGCCTCGCCACGGTGTCCGGGGACGACGGCTCCCCCATCTCGACCTTCGCAGACACGCTCGTCGGCGAGCCGCCGGTCGTGCTGCGCCGGGCGACCGAGTGGCTGCTCGGCGGAGACCCGGCCGTCGCCGACCTGGTTCGTGCAGTGGTCGCGGGCGCCGCATCCGTCGAGCCCGATGCGAATGCGGCCGCAGCACGCGACGACCTCGCTGTCGCGGCGGACACCGTGCGGATGCTCGCCGAAGCGTTCCCCGGAGACCCCGGCATCGTGCTCGCCCTCCTCCTCAACCGGGTGACCCTGCGGCCCGGTCAAGTGCTGTACCTGCCGGCGGGAAACATCCATGCCTACCTGCGCGGACTGGGCATCGAGCTCATGGCGGCCTCGGACAACGTGCTGCGCGGCGGGCTCACACCCAAACGCATCGACGTGCCGGAGCTGGTGAGCATCCTCGACTTCTCTCCGATCGAGGCGTCACCGCTCGCCCCCGAACGGCCGGCACCCAACGTGGAGGTCTTCCGTCCGGATGTGCCCGACTTCACCCTCGATCACGTGGTGGTCGGCGGCGAGGTGGCGACCGCATCCGTTCACCTGCCCGGCGCAGCCATCGCCCTCTGCACCGCGGGACGGGTCACGCTCACCGGCGCGACCGGCCACATCGACCTCGGCCGCGGCGACTCGGTCTACGTGACACCCGACGAAGGGGACCTGACGGTCGCCGGCGACGGGACGGTCTTCGTGGCGACACCGAAGGGCTGACGCAGAGGGCCGTCCGTTACTCTGAGCGAGTGAGCTCCCCTTCCCCGGTCCGCGTGTGGCGGCGTACCGCCACCGCCGGCTCCGGACTCGTCGCCTTCGCCACGCTGCTTCTCTTCACGCTGTTCGCGGGCGATTTCTGGCGCAATCTGATCAGCTGGCCCGGATACTTCGTGCTCGCGCTCGCGCTCGTCGTGGTCAGCATCGTGCTGCTGGTGCGCATCCGGCCGGCCTTCAACTGGCGACGCTCGCCCCGGATGCTCGTGCTCTTCCTCGCACTGGCGGTCGTCTCGATCACCTGGTCGGCGTACCCCGGAGCGACCGCGCTCGGCCTCCTCGCGCAGCTCAGCACCACGGCCGCCGCCGTCTTCCTCGCGCTGTGCCTGAGCTGGGCGCAGCTGCTGCGAGCGCTGGCGAACGCCTTCAAGTGGATCCTCGGACTCTCGCTGGTGTTCGAGCTGATCGTCTCGCTGTTCGTGCGGCAGCCGATCCTCCCGCCGTGGGCGTCGTACCCGCCCGGCAAACAACCCGCGGCCTTCTACTGGAGCCGCGACCTGCTGTTCCACGGCGGGCAGATCCAGGGCATCCTCGGCAACAGCAATCTCCTGGCGATGGTCGCGCTGCTCGCCATCGCCGTGTTCGGCGTGCAGTTCGCCGACCGCAGCGTTCGTCGCGGCACGGGGATCGCCTGGCTCGTCGTCGCCGTGCTGACGATGGCGCTGACCCGGTCGTCCACGGTGATCCTGGCCGGGGTCTTCACGATCGTGGTACTCCTCTTCGCGCTCTGGACCCGGCGGGCCGACCCGGCGAAGCGGCTTCCCGTCTATCTCACGGGCGCGGGTCTGGTGGTGGTCGTCGCCGCGCTGGCGACCGTGTTCGCGAGCCGCATCCCGACCCTCCTGGGCAAGAGCGAAGACCTCACCGGCCGGCTCGACATCTGGCACTCGGTAATCGGGCTGGCGCAGCAGCGCCCGGTCTTCGGCTGGGGCTGGGTGAGCTACTGGGCGCCCTGGGTGAAACCATTCGACGGCCTGGCCGTGCGCAACCACGTGCAGTACCTGCAGGCGCACAATGCCTGGCTCGACGTTTGGCTGCAGCTCGGCATCGTCGGGCTCGTGGTCTTCATCCTGCTGGTGCTGACGACGCTGCGCCGCGCGTGGTTCTTCGCGGTCGACCGTCCGCGCGACGGCGTCGCCGACGACAAGCCGTTCTCAGCTCTCACGCTGTTCCCCCTGCTGGTGCTCGCCGCGTTCGTGGCGCAGAGCGCGGCTGAGAGTCGGCTGATTCTCGAAGCGGGGTTCACCATGCTGGTCGTGATCTCCGTGAAGACGAAGCAGGCCGCGCCCTAGGATTGCCTCATGGCCACGACGCGTAGACCCCTGGTCCCCGTCTCCGTGACCGAGTTCCTCGGATCCGCACGCTTCAACTCGGTGCTGTCCCTCGTGGCGGTCGGATTCTGCTTCTCGACGCACGCCATCCGGGCGCTCATCGACTGGCCGGGCCTCGTCGGCGCGCTCGCGGTGCTCGTGGTGCTGGCCGCCCTCTCGTTCATCGCGCAGCGCAAGCTGGTCGAATGGCACGGACTGCTGCCGCTCACGATCATCGCGTTCGTGGGCTGGTGCGCCGTCTCGCTGTTCTGGAGCGACTACCAGTGGGCCACCCTCGGCGCGGTCGCGTACCAGATCGCCTTCGCCTTCCTCGCGGTCTACATCGCGCTGGTGCGGGATGCGATCCAGATCGTGCGCGTCGTCGGCGACGTCCTGCGCTTCCTCCTCACCGTGTCCCTCGCCCTGGAGGTGCTGAGCGGGCTGCTGATCGACGCGCCGATCAAGTTCCTCGGCATCCAGGGCAACATCGCGCTCGGCGGGCCCATCCAGGGTCTGTTCGGCAGCCGCAACCAGCTCAGCATCGTCGCCCTGATCGCGTTCGTGACGTTCCTCGTCGAGCTGCGCACGCGATCCGTGCGGCCTCCGGTGGCCGTGGTGTCCATCACGTTGGCCGCGGCGTGCATCCTGTTCGCCCACTCCCCCGTGATCGCCGCGGTCTCCGTCGTCGTGGGGCTCGCCACCCTGGCGCTGTACGGCATCCGGCAGGTCGCGCCTGCCCACCGACGGTACTACCAGTGGGCGCTCGCGGTGCTGACCGTCGTCGTCCTCGTGGTCGGCTGGATCTACCGCACGCGCGTGATCGAGCTGCTGAACGCCCGAGCCGACTTCCAGGTGCGCTACCGGTTGTGGATCCAGATCTGGGAGCTCATCCCGATCAACCAGATCTCCGGATGGGGGTGGGTCGGTCAGTGGCCGACCGAGCTGTACCCGTTCATCGCCATCAATGACGCGACCGGAGTGTTCCATGCGAACGCGCTGAACGCCTACCTCGACCTCTACCTGCAGGTCGGCCTCATCGGGCTGATCCTCTTCGTCGCCCTGGTCGCCCTGGCGTTCGGACGGTCGTGGCTGCTGGCCTCGAACAAGCGCAGCGTGGTCTACGCCTGGGCGCCGCTGGTGCTGGTGTCGCTGCTCGTCACGAGCGTGTTCGAGAGCTCCATCCTCGTCGAGTCCGGGTGGCTGCTGCTGGTGATCTGCGCGGTCAAGGCTTCGCAGGGGATGAGCTGGCGGGTTCGGCTGCCGCACCGCGAGGCCGCCTGATCACAGCCTCCCCGCCGACGCGGTCGCGGTGCGACCCCGGCGCGCGAGCGCTGCAGCATGGATGACGATGCCCACCGCCGGGCCGAGTGAGAGCGCGAGGATGCTGCGCAGCTCGAGCGGCAGAGGCAGAAAGAGGATCGCGACGGTCACGACCGACGCGCCGACCCACCCGGAGGTGTAGGCGCCGTGGCGGTTCCGTGCCAGCAGAGCCGGACCGGTCACGCAGAGCACTCCCACGAGCCCGGACGAGCCGATCAGAGCGATCAGCACCTCCGGGGGAAGGACGAACGCCGCACCGAAGAGCAGACCCAAGAGGGCACCACCCCACAGCCACGCGGCAGCGCCCAGCAGCACCGTTGCCGCCAGGATCGCACCGACGAGCGCCAGCAGTGTTCGACGAACCCGTTCCGGCGCGACGGCGAACCGTGTGATCAGGAAGCTCTGCAGCGCCATGAGCGGCACGAGGATCGGGGCTCGGGTGAGCGTGATGGCGAGGATGAGGGCGCCCAGGTTGCTCGCATCCGTGCCGGCAGCCGCCGCTGTCGCTGCGGCGGTCAGCGACAGCACGAGCGGAAACCCGTTGACCAGGAGGGCAGTGGAGGAGGCGGCGAGCATGGTCTGCGCAGCGTTGCGGGTGAACTCCATCAGACTCATCGCCGTTCGGGCAGCGGCGCGGATGCGGCCGGGAGCGAACGCCACGACGATGATCACCACGAGCGGGAACGGAAGGACGACGGCCCAGGCCAGCCCGTTCACATCGGCGCCGACGAGGAGCGCGACGACGACGAACACGAGGCGAAGGACTCCGTCGAGCCCCAGGGCGAGCGCGGCCAGCCGCCACATCTGGGAACCGGCGAGCACACCGGTCAGAACGGCGACACCGCAGTCGAGCGCCGCGCCGACGGCGACCGGGAGCACCAGGCCGGCGTGCGCCGCGCCCAGGCTGACCGGGCCCCACCAGAGACCGGACAGGCCGACGACGATGAGCACGACGACGGCGAAGAGGGCGCCGTACGGCACGAGGGAGGCCTTCGTCGCTCGCGGTGCGTCACTGATCTCACGGGCGACCGTCGCGCGGGCGCTCTCCTGCTGCAGGCCGGAGAGGATTCCGACCGCGAGATAGAGCGCAGACCAGAAGACCGCGAACGCGGCGTACCGCGCCGGACCGATCGAGGCGGCGACGCTCCAGATGACCAGATAGCCGGAAACGCCCGAGAGGACCGTGGCCCCGAGGATGAGTGCGGCACCGGATGCGCGTGCCGCCGGCGGCCGCTGCATCGGCTGGAGTTCGCTCATCGTGCCGGTCGCTCCCCATCGAAAAATGGTTGCCTTTCAGGAAGCATACGTTGCGCTGACACGATCGACGGGTACGATCGTTATCCCCGGACCGATGGTTACCGACCGAGGGTGGTGAGCCTGATCGCGTGACAATCGACATCGTTATGCCCCTGTACGGCGGACTCGAGCAGTTCCAGGCCGCTGTCAGAAGCGTGCAGGCCCAGACCTCGCCGGACTGGCGCCTCGTCGTCATCGACGATCACATGCCCGATCCCGCGCCCTCCGCCTGGCTGGCGACGGTGGACGACCCACGAATCGAGTTCTTCCGCAACGACCAGAACCTGGGCGTGAACGGCAATTTCAGTCGATCCCTCCGCGAAGTGCAGTCGAGCCACTTCGTCCTGATGGGCTGCGACGACGTCATGCTGCCCCGCTACGTGGAGCGGATGGCCCGGTACATCGCCGCGCATCCCCACGTCGCGTACATCCAGTGCGACGTCCAAGTCATCGACGACCTCGGCGACCGCGTCTCGCCGATCGCGGACCGCGTGAAGGAGTTCTACCGGCCCAGCATCGACGCAGAGGTCACGATGTCGGGCGAGGAACTCGCCGTGAGCCTGCTGCGCGGCAACTGGACGTACTTCCCGTCGATCTGCTGGCAGACCGACGCCGTGCGTGCCCACGGCTTCCGAACCGGCCTGGAGATCGTGCTCGACCTGGACCTGCAGCTCGCGATCGTCGGCGAGGGCGGTGCGCTGCTCGTGGTTCCCGATCTGCTCTTCGCCTACCGTCGCCACTCCCTGAGCTATTCGTACCGCACGGCGACCGACGGCACCCGGTTCCTCGAGGAGCGGGCGCTCTTCGAGAACGCCGCGGAGACCATGGCCGCGAAGGGGTGGAACCACGCTGCGAGGGTCGCCCGCCTGCACCTGTCCTCCCGGCTGAACGCGGCCACGCGCATCCCGGCGGCAGTGACCAGTGATCGCAAGAGCCTGGGCCTCCTGCTGTCGCACACCTTCGGGCCCTCGCGCGCACGCGGCTAATCGCCAGGGAGGAGCGATCGCACTTGGTAGGATCGTCGACATGAATGCGGCGCTCCACAGGACCCTGATCGTCCTGCCTGCGTTTAACGAGCAGGATTCGGTCGGAGCGGTCGTCGCAGAGGTCTCGAGCAAGCTCCCAGGAGCCCACATCCTCGTCGTCAACGACGGCTCGTCCGACAACACGGAGGCCGCCGCCACTGCGGCCGGAGCCATCGTCGCGTCGATCCCGTTCAACATGGGCGTCGGCGGTGCGATGCGCCTCGGTTTCAAGTACGCGATCGCCCACGACCTCGACAACGTGGTCCAGATCGACGCCGACGGGCAGCACGACCCGTCGAGCGTGCCCGCCCTCCTCGCCGCGCTCGAGCGCAATGACCTCGTCATCGGCGCCCGCTTCGCCGGCCAGGGGGACTATTCCGTCACCGGACCGCGTCGCTGGGCGATGAAAGTCCTGTCGTCGGTGCTGAGCCGCGTCACCCGCGCCACCCTGACCGACGCCACCTCCGGGTTCAAAGCCAACGGCCCGAAGGCCGTCGCCCTGTTCTCCGAGAACTTCCCGGCCGAGTACCTCGGCGACACCGTCGAAGCCCTCGTCATCGCCGCCAGAGGTGGCTGCGCGATCGAGCAGGTGCCGGTGTCGATGCGGCCCCGGGCCGGCGGCCAGCCCTCGCACAATCCGATCAAATCGGCCATCTACCTGGGACGGGCGTTCCTCGCCCTGTCCGTCGCCCTCATCCGTCCGATCACGCCCGCGAAAGAACTCTGACCCGTGTCCGTCGCCAGTTACATCTTCGGCATCCTGGCCGCCCTGTTCACCCTCGGCGTCGTCATCGAGATGCTGCGTCGCAATCGCATGCGCGAGCGTCACGCGATGTGGTGGCTGGTCGCGGGCACCTTCGCCCTCATCGTCGGGATCTTCCCGTCCATCCTCGCCTGGGCCACCGAGCTGCTCGGCGTCGGAGCGCCGACCAACCTCGTCTTCTTCGTCAGCATCGCGGTCCTCTTCCTCGTGTGCATCCAGCACAGCTCGGAACTGACGACGTCGGAGGCCAAGCTGAGGACGCTCACCGAAGAGGTCGTGCTCCAGGATCTCCGCATCAACACCCTCGAAGAGCGGATCGCGGAGCTCGAAGCACAGCGCAAGTGACGCGGCGCTGCGCGCGTCAGGCCTTCTGAAGGATGTCCCGGACGACGTCCCACGTGCCCCGACTAGCGAATCGCTGATACGCGCCCGAACGGTACATCCGCAGAACAGGGAACACCCTGAGGAGACGGTTCGCGGGATAAGCCGCCCGGGACGCCTCGAAAGCGGCCTTCGCCCTGGCCGCCTCGACCGCACCGGGCCGCACGACGGGCCCCAGCGCTGCGAGACGATCGCTGAGGGTGGTGAACTTGTCGGCGAGCGTCCGGTTTCGCTCGCGGCTGGAGCCCACGACTCGTCTCACCTTGTGCGACAGCGTCGGGCGCACGACGCCGATGGCGTTGCTTCCGTGCTGCCGATAGTCGATCAGCTGTTCGGGGAGCACGCGGATCCGCGCGGTGGCCGCTGCGATCATCGCCAGCCACTCGTCGTGCACCCAATCCGCCGGGAAGGGACGAGCGACATCGAGCAGTTCCCGCCGGAACGCCATCGTCGCGCCCGTCGTCAGGTTGCGACGGAGCAGCATCAGGTAGCCGTCCTCGCTCTGTTCGAGCTCCAACTGCTCGGCGGAGATCTCGAGCGCCTCGAACAAGCTCAGGCCGAGTGGACGCCCGTCCTCATCCACGAGACGTGCGTCGGAGTGCACGAGTGCCACATCCGGGTCGTCGAAGGCACGCGTCATGGCCGCCAGCTTGCCGTCCGCCCACACGTCGTCCTGGTCGCTCAGGGCGACGATCGGAGCGCTCGTCGCGGAGATGGCCCGCTCGAAGTTCTTCGTCACGCCGAGTCGCGCTGACGGCGGGAGGACGATCAACGCAGTCGCGCTCGTCTCGGCGGCGGATGCACCCACCAGTTGCAGCGTCCCATCCGACGAGCCGTCGTCTGCGACCACGATCTCGGCCGGAGCGACCGTCTGCTCCAGGATGCTGGCCAGCTGCCGCCCCAGGAATCGCTCTCCGTTGTACGTGCACAGCGCCACGGAGACCTCAGCCATCGAGCCCCGCCTGTTCCGCAGAGCGAACAGTCAGCTTGCGGCCGGTCAGGAGGTGGACCACGTACATGGCGCCGAATGCGAACAAGCCGACGCACCCGTTGAGGATCATCATCGCCATCACGTCGGGCAACACGATGAGAGCACCGACGTACTGCGCGACGATGGCGATCACGAGCACCCCGACACCGACCAGCGAAGCCGACGCCGTGATCCGGATGAGGATGGCCTGGGCGAGCGCCCACGGAATCCACGTCAGCGCGAACAGCGGCAGATACTGCACGCTCGCGGAATACCCTGCCCCGAAGAGGATGTGGACGATGAGGTCGCCCGCGATGGAGACCACGGCGAGCATGAGGAGCCCGGAGGCGAGGGTGACACCGAGCACGACGTTCACTCCGAGACGCATCATCGACGCATCCCCTCGCCGGTTGACGAAGCGCGGGAGGAGGTAGAGCGACAGGGTCGCCGGGATGATCAACGTGGTCTTGATGAGGACCGCCGCGGCGGCGAAGGCTCCGGCAACCGCCTCCGGCGCGTGCGCACGGACGAGGACCACGTCAGCGTTCGTGAGCCACGCCAGTCCGATCGTGAGCGCCAGCACGATCGTGCTCTGCAGCGTGAACGGGCGGGTCGCCGACTGAACGGCGATCTTGCGCGCCTCGAAGCTCGCACCGACGGCGCCACCGATGGCGCACACCACGAGAACGACGAGCACCCCGATCGCGCCGAATCCCGCGAGGAGGACGAGCACCGCCAGAACCAGCTGCGCCAGCTGGGCGCCGGTCGACCACCAGACGACGGCGCGTGAGTTTCCCGCTCCCTGGAGCAGCCCCTGCGCTCGCGCGAAGAGGAAGTACGGGGTGATGGCGATGGCCGTCAGGATGAGCGTTGCCGGCGATGAACCAAGAGACGATGCCAGGAACGGCGCGAGGACGAGAACCCCGATCGTGCCGATCGCCCCCAGCACGAGCGCTTCGATCATCGGCCCGTCGAACCATCGATGCCGGCCGGTCGGGCCCGTCTGTGACGCGGTGACGACGGCGACCGAATTCCTCAGTGCTGCGCTGCCGATCGAGGCGACATTGATGATCGCCACGAAGGAGGCCAACAGCCCGAACTCCGCTGGTCCCAGACCCCGGATCGTGACGATCTGGAAGCCGGTCGTCGCCAGTACACCCAGGATGGTGACCGCGCCGATTTCGGCGAGAGCACGTCCGTGCTGGGCGACGAGAGCGCGCGAGGGAACCTTTTTCACGATGTGGCGTAGCCGCGCGCTATGAGGTCGTCGACGATGATGTCGGAGGGAGAGGTGTGCGGCTTCCGGCTGACCACGCGATAGTCGGCGTGGCTGGTCAGGAAGTCCGACAGAACCTTCTGATTCCACTTCGACAGGAGGATGTTCTCGCCCACGCCCTCTTGCTGCTCCGTCGCCATGCGGTGCACCAGGGTCGGCACGCCCAGAAGAGCCGCCTCCGCCTGCACTCCCCCGGAGTCGGTGACGATGAACTCGGCCGACTTGAGAAGGGTGATGAATTCGTCGTGCGGGCGCTTCGACTCGATGACGATCCGTCCCGCCGACTCGGCCTCGCCGGTCGCTTCGCCGAGGGTGTGCGAGTTGTATGCGTCGACGAGCATCTTGAGCGGGTAGGGGCTGGATGAATTGAGCGTGCCGATCGTCTCGTCGACGAGGGGCTGATTCGAGATGAACTCGTAGCGGTGAAGCAGCACCACGCCGTACTTCTCGCCCTCTGCCTTCTCGGTCTCGTCGTGGTCGAGCACAGCGTCGACGATGGTGTTCCCGTGGGTGAAGACCACGTTGTCCTTGCCCGCGAGATTCTCGGTGGCCTCTTCGGAGGGCGTGTAGTGCACGGTGGCCAGTCGGCCGACCAGCCGGCGGTCGATCTCCTCCGGGAAGGGGTGCCGCCAATTGCCGGAGCGGAGGCCCGCCTCGATGTGGGCGCAGGCGACCTTCAGCCGCTTGGCGAAATAGGCGCCGATCACGCTGGTGATCGTGTCGCCGTGCACGACGATCACGGTGTTGGCCGGAAGAGTTCGCCGCAGTTCGGCTCGATTGCCGCGCAGCCAGCGTGACGCCTGGAGCAGCCAGCCGAGCACATCCCGCGAACCACGGAGCGGCTGGCCTTTGTGCCCGTTGGCGATCAACCGGTCGGGCGCGGGCAGGCCGAGCTGCGGAAGGATCTCCAGCAGAGCATCGGTGTGCTGCATGGTGAGCCATTGCTCGAACGGGATGCCGCGCTGCTTGAGGCGACGGGCGACGGGAGCGAGCTTGATGGCTTCTGCAGTCGTGCCATAGATGAAGACGATCACTGGGATTCACTGTTCTGTGGATGGATGCGGCCGAACGACCGCCGATGGACGAAGACTCCGCGCGCGATCCCGCACCAGAACAGCGCTCCGAACGGCACGACGAAGGTGAAATAGGAGAGGACCGCACGGGGCGGACACGCTCTGAACGCTGCCAGCACGGCCGGCAGCGCCAGCCCGAGCACAACGAGTGCGACGATCACGGCGACAGCCCAGCCGAGTCCCGCGACGATCGCCAGGACGAGCAGCACGACTGCCAGCGGTGGTGCGAGCACCAACGCCACGAGCACGACGTTTCGAAGGACGCTGGTGCCCGCGTAGCTGTCGACGAACAGGGTGCCCCGGTCGAACGCGTGGCCGAGGAAGGCCCCGACGGTCGTCCTCGGTCGGTAGATCGCCCGAAAGCCGGGGTCGAGCCGCATCGTCTGCGTGGCCACGACGTAGCGGAGGATCTTGGTGTCGTCGGAGACGAGGTCGGCGTTCTCCTCCGGCCAGGCGGCAAGGCAGGCCTGTTCGAACAGGGCGCGCCCGATGACGAGGCATCCTGTGCCCTTCGGCACACGATCGAAATTCGTCGCCGTGATCTCGGTCGGCCGCGGGTTCGCGAGGTATGAGCCCCAGAAGAGATGGGTCGGAACCTCCCAGAATCGTCCGACCAGGGACGACGACTCGTCCGTCGGCACATGGCCGACCCAGACCTGACCCTCGGGGAGACCCTCGTCTCTCGACCGGAGGTACGACAGGGCGTCAGGATCGAGCAGCAGGCGCGAGTCGAAGATCATGAGCCTCGCACTGCGCGCCTCTTGGACGCCCGCCCAGCGGGCGAGGAACCGTCCCCTGTTCTCCTGCGACACGACGCGCACCTCGACGGGCGACGTCGCACGGAACCGCTCGAGAACGTCGCGGGTGTCATCGGTGGAGCCGTCGTCGACGACGATGATCTCCGCATCCAGCGAGGCACGCTGAATGGCGGTGACCAGGGATGCGAGGGTGGAGGGAAGCCAAGGGCCCGAATTGTATGCGGCGATCACCACACTCAACGAAACGGTCTGCTCAGCCTCGGGCGCCACTCAGTTCAACCATCTCTCTCGCGGGGAATCCGCTGTATGCGCGGAAGAAAACCACCCAATGATACCAACCGACCTGGCCACGGGCTGAATGGCAGGGTTGTCCACTATAGTGCCCAGGCCAGACATCGTCGCTGTTTCGAGGGAACGAGCTATCAGATACCGCCAGTTGGACACGCTGAGGGGCCTTGCAGCGATCTCGGTGCTCCTCTACCACGTGCTCGCCACCAATTTCCCACCGCTGCAAGCCGGCGTCGGCCTCACCCCGTCGACGAGCACGCTCGACAACGTCCTGATCTTCTCTCCGCTGCACATCGTCTGGCTCGGCGCGGAGGCGGTCTGGCTCTTCTTCGTCCTCTCGGGTTTTGTTCTCACGAAGGCGGCGACCCGGCCGAGCTTCTCCTGGTCCGCGTACTACCCGAGCCGCATGGTACGGCTCTATGGCCCCGTCGTTTTCGCGATCGTTCTCGCCTGGCTGTCGTACAAGGTCGTTCCGCACGTCGTGCACCCCGGCGATGCCCAGGCCCTGACGCTGTTCCCGACCGGGTATCCGTTGGGAGACGTCGTCAAGGACATCACCCTGATCGGCGGAACATCCACCTCCCTCGGCGTTCTCTGGTCGCTCCAGTGGGAGGTGATCTTCTCGCTGGCTCTACCCGTCTATCTCATCCTCGTGCGCAAATACCCGATTCCCGCCACCGTCGTTGCGATCGCGGCCGCGCTCGCCGGCTGGGCGATCCACGACCAAGTCACGTCGTATCTGCCGATGTTCTTCTTCGGGGCGCTTCTCGCTCAGTACTGGTCCCTCATCGAGCGGGCCTTCCGGTTCGTAACAGGGCGCGGATGGGTCTCGACTCTCTCCGGCCTCGGGCTCGTCATCGTCGCGCTCTGCGCAACGACGTCCTTCTTCCTGCTCGGCCCGTGGATCACTTCGCTCGGCCTGCCCGCCCGCGTCGTCACGCTTCCGATCATCCTGATTGGAATCCTGTTGATCGTCGTCATCGGCGTCCTCTGGCGTCCGCTCGCGTCGGTGCTGACGATACCGCCGCTCCGCTTCCTCGGCACGATCTCCTTCAGTCTCTATCTGGTGCATCTGCCGATCGTCGTGGCCTACGCATTCCTCTTCAACCTGGGACCCTGGTCCGCCGTGCTCGCGACGGTGACCAGCCTGGTCGTGGCCGTTGGCTTCTACTACGCCTGCGAGCGCCCGATCCACAAACTCTCGCAGAAGATCGGTTCCGGAATTCGTGAACGCGAAGCGGTGCCGACCAGCGTCTCGAGTTAGCGATCGCCGCCCGGGAGGACCCGAGGCTCGTCAGCCGCCGATGCCGACGTGCGTATTGCCCGACGCCGAACGCAGCGCCGCCTCGGCGACCTTCACCGTCTCCAGGCCCTCCCGCATCGTGACGACGTCCTGACGTTCGCCCAGGATGGCGTCGCGGAAGGCCTCGTGCTCGATGCGGAGCGGTTCGCGTTTGGCGAGCGCGAAGCGGATCATGGAGCCCTCGGACACACCGCGGAACGCGACGACCGAATCCCATTCCGTGGCAATGGTCCCGTTCTCGAAGAACGTCAGGTCGCCGCTCAGCGTGTCGGCCTCGAAAGCGCCGCGCTCGCCCGTCACGACCACGACGCGTTCCTTCATGGGCGAGAGCCAGTTGATCAGGTGGTTCGTGACCACCCCGTTCTCGAGCTGGCCGGTGAATGCGATGAGGTCCTCGTGGGGACGACCGCTGCGCGAGGCGGTCCGGGCGTAGAGGGAGTCGAACCGGCTCCGAGACAGCCAGAGGGTGAGGTCGATGTCGTGGGTCGCGAGGTCCTTGACCACACCCACATCCGCAATGCGCGATGGGAACGGCCCCTGTCGCCGGGTGGCGATCTGGTAGACCTCTCCCAGCTCCCCGGCGTCGATCCGTTTGCGGAGCTCCTGCAGGGCGGGGTTGAACCGCTCGATATGACCGACCGCCCCGACGAGCCCCCGCGACTCGAAAGCCTCGACCATGCGCTCGCCCGCAGCCGTGTCGACCGCGATGGGCTTCTCGACGAGGGTGTGAACACCTGCCTCCGCCAATGCGATGGCTACCTGTTCGTGGGCGGTGGTCGGTACCGCCACGATCGCGGCGTCGATACCGACACGGATGAGCGCATCCACCGAATCCACCAGAGCGAGCCCGTTCGACACTCCGAACGGATCGCCGTTGGCATCGGCGACGCCGACCAGCTCGATTCCGTCGGTCTCGCGGATCACGCGCGCATGGTGGCGGCCCATCATGCCCAGACCGATGAGCCCCATCCGGAGATCGCTCATCGGGAACCCGCCAGGGTGTTGACGGCGGCGACGATGCGGTCAAGATCGGCCTGCGACAACGACGGATGCACGGGTATCGACAGCACCTCCCGCGCAGCGCGCTCGGTCTCGGGGAGATCGAGCTCCAGCCCGAACGACGGCAGACGGTGATTCGGGATCGGGTAATACACACCCGAACCGATCGCGTATTCGGTGCGCAACGCCTCGGCGAAGCCGTCCCGGTCTTCGGGAACGCGGATGGTGTACTGGTGATAGACGTGTTCTGCGCCGTCGGCCACGGGCGGCGTCACGACACCGGTGAGGTTCTCGTCGAAGAAGGCGGCGTTCTGCTGGCGGGTGCGAGTCCACCCGTGCACCTTGGTCAGCTGCACGCGTCCGATGGCGGCATGGATGTTCGTCATGCGCGCGTTGAATCCGACGATCTCGTTGGCGTACTGGCGTTCCATCCCCTGGTTGCGGAGCAGCCGCAGCATCCGGGCCACCTCGTCCGCACCGGTCGAGACCATCCCTCCCTCGCCCGACGTCATGTTCTTGGTGGGATACAGGCTGAACATCGCGAACTCGCCGAACGACCCGACCGGCCGTCCGCCCAGGCGTGCTCCGTGAGCCTGAGCGGCGTCCTCGAAGATCTTGAGACCCCGCTCTGCTGCGATGCGGGTGAGCTCGGTCATGTTCGCCGGGTGGCCGTAGAGGTGCACCGGCATGATTCCGACCGTCCGGTCGGTGATCGCGCGCTGCACCGAGCGCGGATCGAGGCAGAACGAATCGGGCTCGATGTCGGCGAAGACGGGTGTGGCGCCGGTCAGGGCGACGGAGTTGGCGGTGGCGGCGAAGGTGAACGAGGGCACGATGACTTCGTCGCCGGCCCCGACCCCTGCAGCCAGAAGACCGAGGTGCAGGCCCGCGGTTCCCGAGTTCACCGCCACGGTGTGCCGGCCGTCGATGAGGAGGTCGGAGAACTCCCGCTCGAACAACGCGACCTCTTCGCCCTGCGCGAGCATGCCGCCGGCGAGGACGGCGTCGACGGCGTCCCTCTCCTCCTGCCCGATGATCGGGCGCGCGGCCGGAATGAAGTTGGTCTCGGTCACTTGTCAGCCTCTCTCAGGATGTCCCCATCCTCTACGTACTCTTCACCGGTCTTCGGGCAGACCCAGACTCCGTCCTTCTGCTCCAGCGGCACGCCGGCGCGACCGACCCAGCGGATCCGCCGCGCAGGTACGCCGGCGACGAGAGCGAAGTCGGGAACGTCCTGCGTCACCACCGAGCCCGCTGCCACCAGCGCCCAGCGCCCGATGGTGACGGGCGCCACGCAGACCGCTCTCGCCCCGATCGAAGCGCCATCGCGGACGGTCACCCCGACCGGGGTCCAGTCCGACGCGGATTTCTGCGTCCCGTCCGGCTCGACCGCGCGCGGGTGCGTGTCGTTCGTGAAGACCACCGCGGGGCCGATGAAGACGCCGTCGCCGATCGCGGCCGGCTCATACACGAGCGCGTAGTTCTGAACCTTGCAGTTGTCGCCGAGACGGACCTGGGAGCCGATGTACGCTCCACGCCCGATGATCCCGTTGACGCCGATCACGACACCCTCGCGAACCTGCGCGAGGTGCCAGATCTTGGTGCCCTCCCCGAATTCGGCGTCAGGTGAGACGTCGGCGGTCGGCGCGATGAACACCATGCTCAGAAAGCTCCTTCCAACGCCCTCGGCCGGACCGACCGGAAGAGCCGCACTCGAAATTACCATCTGCGCGCTGGCATTCCCATTCGACGCCCAGGGGGAGCCGGGGTCTTTGAAGCGATCATCCCCGGGCCTGACGCTACGCTTGTGCAGACGGACGGCGTGGTGCCGCTGGAACGGAACGGATGACAAGCGTGGCCATGCAACCCTCCTCCTGGAAGAGACTTCTCGGAATCCTGGTACCCGTCGCGCTGTTCGCAAGTCTCGTGGCGTGGGGTTTCTCCTCCCCCGTCGGATCCAGTCCCGACGACGACTACCACATGGCCAGCATCTGGTGTGGACAAGGCGTACGCGAGAACCTGTGCGAACCGGGTGACACTCCCGGGGAGATGCGGGTGCCCCAGGCCCTCTTCGACTACGGCGACTGCTACGTCGGCAAGCCGGACAAGTCGGCGACATGCCCGATCGACCCGGTCAGCAACCTGACGTCGACCACGCGAGGCAATTTCAACGATCACGGCTACCCGGGGCTGTACTACGCAGTCATGAGCGTGTTCGCATCCGGAAACATCGGACTCTCGATCCTGGTGATGCGGACACTCAACGCGTTGTTGTTCACCGGCCTCGTGACGGCACTCTTCTTCGTGCTGCGTCCCGGGCGCCGAGGTCCGCTGCTCTGGGGCACCATGGCAGCGAGCATTCCGTTGGGCGTCTTCATCGTTCCCAGCGTGAACCCGAGTAGCTGGGCTTTCACATCGGCCGCTGTCCTGTGGATGTCCGCGTACACCTTCTTGACCGCCGTGAAACGGCGAGACCGGGTGACGAGCGGCATCCTGGCGGTCGCGGCGACGCTGATCGGGGCCGGTGCCCGGGGGGACTCCGCCGCCTACAACGTTCTGGCGCTCGGGATCGCAGCGATCCTCTCCTTCGAGCGCACCCGTCGCTATCTCTACTCGCTCGCTCTGCCCGCGGTGCTGACCGTGATCTCGGCCGCATTCTTCCTCTCAGCCGGCCAAAGCGGGATCCTCGTACCCAGCAGCAGCGAGAGCGCGCAGACACCCACCGAATTCATCGGACTGCTCGGCGTCAACCTGCTGGGGCTTCCTCAGCTGTGGACGGGCAGCCTCGGCACGTGGTCGCTCGGCTGGTTCGACACCACGCTCCCAGCCGTGGTTCCGACGTTCACCTGCGCCGTATTCGCCGGGCTGGCGTTCTGGGGCTTGCGTCGGCTCTACTGGCGCAAGTCGGTCGCGGTCGCGGTGTTGGCGTTCAGCCTCGTCGTCGTTCCGCTCTACATTCTGACGCGCGGTCAGATCGTCGTCGGCGGATACGTGCAACCGCGGTACATCCTGCCGCTGCTCGTGATCTTCGCCGGCGTGATCCTCGTGGGAGCCCGGCGCGACGATCTCGCACTCAACCTGACTCAGCTGGTCGTCGCAGGCACGATGCTCGCCGCAGCGTTCGGAGTGTCACTGTTCACGAACCTCCGCCGATACGTCGTCGGAGCGAGCGCGCACGTGATCAATCTCGATTCGCACATCTCCTGGTGGTGGCCGTCACCCGTGCCGGGCCCGATGGCCGTGTGGATCCTGGGCTCACTCGCGTTCGGCGTCTTCGTCGCAGGCGTCATCGTGTACTCGCGCGTCTCCGCACGCGAGCGCGCATCGATCGCGACGATCGCGTCGATCGGCTAAGACGTCGGAGCGCCCGTCGGGATCTGGTTGGCGAAGAGGTCCACGACGTTCAGCCATCCGTTCCCGCCGAGGGCTGCGTACGCGGCCATCGACGACAGCGGATGCTTCTGCCCACCCTGCAGATAGTAGATGGACCCACCCGGGGTTCGGATGAACTTGGTGGCGTCCGCGCCGACGTTCAACAGTCGGCACGTGTACGAGTCGAGGCTCACGAACGTGAACGGATACAGGGCCTGCAACGTCGGGTCCACCTTGTGGACGGCGCCGCCGGCGCTGACGTAGTTGGTCGTCCCACAGGTCAGGCCGAAGCCGAGGAGCGTCGACGCAACCGGGTAGGCGTCGAGTCGATCCTGGGTTGTGAAGCTGAAGGCCGACAACCCGGCCTCGGTTGCGAAGGCGAAGTTCGACATCGCGATCTTGTTCGTGACGCCGTTGACGAGGTACACCGTCGCGTTGTCGGGCGAACGGGCGAGCGTGTTCGACGTCAGCGCGACCGGGCCGGCGGGGATCGCCGCGACGACCTGCTCGGGCACGACCTTGATATCGGGATTTCCTCCGCCCGCCAAGGCGACCAGCGACTCCCAGGCGCCGACCGGGAGCAGTCGGGTGTCCTGAACGATGTAGACCGTACTGTTCGAGGCGGTCTTGACCATGGAACCGCCGACGATCGTGCCCTGGCTCGGGTAGGAGTCGACGAGGGCTTGCGGAACGACGACACCCTGCAGACTCGCCGAGGAGGCAGCCTGCCAATCGAGTCGGCCCGTCGGGGTCAGGACGGACTTCGCCGACGACCCCGCGACTTGGACGACCCCGGTGAACGTGGTGGAAGCGCTCGGGATGCGTGCGAGGCTCGACGGGTTGAGCGAACCGCTCACACGCGCGTCCGCTCCGGTTGTCGAGGCGACCGACGACGAGACGGAGTACTTGGCCGTGTTCCCGAGATAGTAGGAGCCGCTGCCGCCGCGGGTCGACGCGAAGGCGCCGTCGCGAACGATCGGCTGACCGACCGTGAGACCGGCGACCGCATCCTCGGTCAGCACGTTGTAGCCGCTCGGCAGGCCCGCCGCGGCCTGCGATTGATCGTCGAGAACCTCGCGGGTCGTTCCCTGCGTCACGTAGTACCGCGAGCCGGCCGTCGTTCCCAGCATGGGGCCCATCGCGGGACCGTTCGCGAATCGTGCCATCTGCTCCGCCGTCAGCTGCATGAATCCGGATGTCCCGCACGAGCCGCCGTAGTCGACTACCAGGCCGCACGTCGAGAACGGGAGTTTGATCCCCGCGTCGAAGAAGTAGATCGAGCCGTTGGGGTCTCGTAGCACGCGGCCCGCGGTCTGCTGCGTCGAGAACCCGTCGAGGTAGTTCTGGGAGACATAGCCGACCGGTCCGAGCACCGAGAGCGCGTTCAGCATGACCATGCTCGCGACGGGGTATTTGTTCGTCCCCGAAACGACGAACACCGTGCCGTTGTCCAGGGTGCGCAGGAGCGACGTGGCACCGTTCGGAGATCCGAACCAGTCGGTGAAGATGCGCCAGAAGTTGCGGTTGCCGTAGGAACTGCATCCGTCGCCCGTGCCGTAGAGGTTGTTCAGTGCAGCGGCGTTGGGCTGGTACGGCGTGTAGTTGTAGAGGCCGGCGGTCGCCTGGTTCTGGATGAAGACCGCTCCGGTGCCGCAGGCCGCATTCGGGCTGTATCGCACGTTGTTCACCCGGCCTGCGATGTGGTTCCAGCTCGTCGGGGTGGCGGCGTACCGCTTGAACTGCAGGGCCGCGCTGTAGACCTGGTTGAAGAACCCGTAGTAGAGGGAGTCGCAGGCTGCTGTGTCGGGGCAGCCGTATCCGGTGGCACTTCGATACTGGCTCGCCTCCGGCGAGCTGTCTGAGACGAGGCTCTGCTCCTTCTCGAGGAGCACGAGGAGCGCCCGCTGGCTGATTCCGCAGGCGACGCCGACCTTGGCGATGATGGTGGCCGCCGATTCGGAGGCTGCGCCGGTGTACGCGTCGCACCGGCCGCTGACGGCGGCCTTGGTGGTCGTCGCCTGGCTGTACGACTTGAGGCAGGTGTAGCCGGCGGCACAGTTGGCGACCTTGCTGTTCAGGACGCTCTGCACCTGGGCGGCGTTCAGCGCCTGACCGTCGAAGAACATGGCGTCGCTGATGATGTTGCCCGGGTCGAACAGCCGGGCGTCCGCCGTCGCGCTCGCGGGCTGGCTCGCGACTCCCGCGAAGCCGGTCGCGCTCAGCACCGAGCCGATGAGTGCGACGATGGCGGCAACTGCGATGATCCGTGCGCGCATCAGGGCACCTCCAGAGTGTTCGTTTGCGACGTGTACTGCTTGCCCTCGACGTCGAAGGCCAACGTCACTTTCCAGGTCCCGCGGGTGAAGCTGGCGATCGGCACCTGCGACGTGCCGCACGAAGTCGAGTCGCGATCGGCCGTGACCTCGTGAGTGACCGTCACCGGCGACGCAGTCTCGTGGGTGAACGTGAACGTGCACTCGCCCTGCGACTGGATCGTTCCCGAGACATATCCCGAAACCGACACGTTCTTTCCGTCGACGTCCACACCGGCCACGACGATCACGGGCTCGATGGTGCTCGACGGGGATGGTGTCGGTGTCGCCTCGACCGACGAGTTCGGGCTCGCCGACTGGGCGGAGTCGTTCGACGCGTCCTGGCCGGCCCCCGTGCATCCGGCGAGCGCAAGAGCGCACGCCAAGGCTGCGACGAGCGCGCTCGAGCGCAGGATGCGCGGTTTCACACGAACTCCAGACGGGTCGGGGGGTGGAGTGTTCGTTTCGAGGCTATATGGCGCGCATCGCCCTGTCACGGCACTCAGCACGCCGACACGGCCCCCCAATGGAGGCACGCGCCAAGCAAACTCCCGGGATCGGGCGAGTTAGACTCCTCTGTGTGCTGCGCCCGAACGAACGCATGCCCGTCCATTCATCCCCTGCAGATAGTCGAGGTACCGTCATGACATCCACTGTCGACGCGGATGCCCGCGCAGCCTCCATCGAGAATCTGCCGATGCAGTACGTCGGCCAGAAGTCGGGGTTCGTCCGCGGTACCCGCCGCTCGTTCGCCGACATCTGGGCGCACCGCGAGCTTCTCGGCCTGCTCGTCCGGCGCGAGCTCAAAGCCCGGTACAAAGACAGCAGCCTCGGCATCGTCTGGAGCCTGTTCCGGCCGCTCGCCCAGCTCCTCATCTACTACTTCGCCATCGGGCAGGTGCTCGGTGCCGCGAGGCAGACACCCGACTTCGCGATCTTCGTCTTCGTCGGACTCACGATGTGGGGGCTCTTCGCCGAGATCATCACGGGGAGCACCACGGCCATCCTGGCCAACTCCGGACTGGTGAAGAAGGTCTACCTTCCGCGCGAGATCTTCCCGCTGAGCGCGATCGGCGGGGCGCTCTTCAACTTCCTCGTCCAGCTCGTCGTTCTCGCGGTCGCGATCTTCGTCCTCTCGAGCGTTCCCTTCGCACCGGGCATCAACATCCTGCTCGCGCCCCTCGCGGTCGTGACCCTCATCGTCTTCGCGACGGCGGTCGGACTCGTTCTCTCCGCCATCAACGTCTACCTCCGCGACACCCAGCACCTCGTCGAGATCGCCATCATCATCCTGTTCTGGGCGTCGCCGATCGTCTACTCCTTCACGTACGTTCACAAGCTGCTCGGCGGAAACTGGCTCGAGCAGCTCTACCTGGCGAACCCCGTGACCATCGCGATCATCTCCATGCAGAAGGCGCTCTGGGCGGCCGGTTCCGACCCCGCGAGCACCCCGCCCCAGTACTGGCCCGCCCACCTCGCCCTGCGTCTGCTCATCACTCTGGTGGTGAGTCTGGTGCTGCTGTGGCTCTCGCAGCGCGCCTTCTCCCGCCTCCAAGGAAACTTCGCTCAGGAGCTCTAGGACATGGCCCACCCCTCTCTCGTCAGCGTCAAGGACGTCTCCAAGCGCTTCGTCCTGCACAAGGAGAAGTCGCTCAAGGAGCGCATCGTCAACTTCGGCGCATCCCGTCGGCACAAAGATGACTTCTGGGCGCTTCGTGACATAAACCTGGAGATCCCCGTCGGGAGCACTGTCGGCCTCGTCGGCCACAACGGATCGGGAAAGAGCACCCTGCTCAAGGTCGTCGGAGGCATCATCGAGCCGACGACGGGAACAGTCGCCCGCCGTGGCCGGATGGCGGCCCTCCTCGAGCTCGGTGCCGGATTCCACCCCGACCTCACCGGTCGCGAGAACGTCTACCTCAATGCGGCGATCCTCGGCCTCACCCGCAAAGAGACCGACCGCTACTTCGACGAGATCGTCGACTTCTCGGGCATCGAGTCGTTCATCGACACCCAGGTGAAGTTCTACAGCTCCGGCATGTACGTGCGACTTGCATTCGCTGTCGCCGTGCACGTCGATCCGGATCTGCTGCTGGTCGACGAGGTGCTTGCGGTCGGCGACGAGCCGTTCCAGCGCAAGTGCATGGACAAGATCGAAGAGTTCCAGCGGGAAGGCCGCACGATCGTGCTGGTGAGCCACTCCGCCGAGCAGGTCGGCCGTCTGTGCGATCGGGTCGTCGTGCTCAACCACGGAAATCTGCTCTTCGACGGCGACCCCGCCGACGGGCTGCGCGTGCTCCGGTTCGGATTCGAGCGGGAGCGCCTCGAGCACGACCGCACCCACAGCTCGAGCGCGCCGAAACCGGCTGCCCGCATCACGAGCATCGATGTGGTCCACGACTCCGTCGAGGAGACACCCGTCGTCAAGGCGGGCGCCGACCTCGTGCTCGAGTACACCTACGAACTCGACCGCCCCCAGCCGGCCCTCGTCGCCGGCATCGCCATCGAGACGGCGAACGGCCAGCCGGTGTACGGCGTGAACACGAAGATGCTCGACGTCACTCTCCCGACCACGCCGGGAACGCACACGGTGGAGCTGCGGTTCCCGCGCCACACGCTCGGTTCAGGCAATTACATCGTTCGCGGAAGCCTCGAAGAGTTCGCCGGGGCGTCGCTCGACCGGCTCAACCCTGCCGCCACGTTCGAGGTGGACGAGCCGCAGCACGGCTCCGGCCTGATCCGGCTCGACGTGGAAGCCTCGATCGCCGGCTGACGCCGATGGCCGGTGTCCCGGCCGACACCGATCGACCGGCTCAGCGAGCGCCGCCCGACACCCACTGCCACTGCTCCGTGAGCCCCTCGCGGAGCGAGCGCCTCGGCTCCCAGCCGAGCGCGGTGCGCGCCAGCTCGTTCGAGCCACCGGTCCGGAAGACGTCGCCGAGCACGGCGTCGAGGTACGTGACGTCGAGTTCGCGACCGGTGATCTCGCGGATGGTCTCCAGCACTTCGTTCACCGAGACGCTCGAGCCTCCGGAGAGGTTCATCACCGGCGGCATGGGCCCCTCGGCGTTCACAGCGAGGATCAGCGCGTCGACGATGTCGCCGACGAAGGTGAAGTCCCGGATCTGCTCGCCGTCGCCGTAGATCGTGATCGGGCCGCCCTCATCCGCCGCGCGCAGGAACCGGGTGAATGCCATGTCCGGGCGCTGTCCGGGGCCGTACACCGTGAAGAAGCGGAAGGCGACGGTGTCCAGATCGAAGTTCGCACGGTAGAGGTTGACCAGGTGCTCCCCGGCCAGTTTCGTGACACCGTACGGGCTGAACGGCTGCGGCAGCGCCCGTTCGTCGGTGGGGTAGCTCTCGGCCTGCCCGTAGATCGAGGACGACGAGGCGTACACGAAGCGGGGACGCCGCTCGAGCCCCTTCACCGCTTCCAGGAGGCGTTGGGTCGCCTCGACGTTGGCGTGCGTGTAGCTGTCGAACTGCGAGCCCCAGGAACCGCGGACACCGGGCTGCCCCGCGAGGTGCACGATCGCGTCCACCTCGAACCCGGCCAGCTGATCCGCAGTCACGGTCACGAGGTCGATCTCCACGAAACGGAAGGCGGGCGAGACGAGTCTCGCCAGGTTGGCCCGCTTGATGGCGGTGTCGTAGTACGGCGTGACCGAGTCGACCCCGACGACCTCGTCGCCCCGGGCGAGGAGTTCCCTGGCGAGATAACTGCCGATGAACCCGGCGGCGCCGGTGACGAGAACCCTAATCGGTCGGCCCTCCTGATCTCAGTCGCCGCAAGCGGGTGCCGACAGCGCGGATGGGGCGGGTCATCCGCCACGAGACGCTGTTCCTGATCGAGTTGATCTCAGCGCGTGCCGCATTGGCACGCCCCTTGGCATCCGTCAATTCTAGCTGCGTCGCATCGAGCCGGGCCGCCGCCTCGGCCTCGACATCGTTCACCTTCTGCGCGACGGGCTGGAGAGCGGCGATCTCCCGCTCGAGGCGTGCGATCTCGGCGAGCATCGGGCCCGTACGGCGACCCGTCGCCACGCCCATGCTCGCGCGGCGCTTGACGTCCACGGGCCAGCGATGCCACTGCGAGGCATTGTTGTCGAGGTCGATGACCTTCGGCGCGACCGGCCCGATCGAGAAGGCGACGTTCGCGGACAGCTGGTCCCGGCGGGAGTACCGCAGCACATGATCGAACCAGATGTGCATCGTGGCCGCCACGTCGTGCGTGTGCCGCCGCGCGATCATCCCGTTCCAGGTCGGATGCTGGAGCAGCACATCCGGATACAGCTCGGCGTAGTGCAGCAGCTGCTCGTTGACGCGGCCGGCATCGTCGTAGTTCAGCCGGACCACCTCGTCGAACTCGTCGATCACGCGTTCACGGAAGCTGTGGCTGGCGAGGGTGAAATCGGCGTCGGCGAGGAGGGAATCGAGGATCTGCTCCGGCGGCGCTTCCAGGTGCACGGAGTTGTCGATGTAGAGGGTCTCCTCGAACGGGGCGAGGTAATCGTGCCCACGGATCTTGAACTCACGCTGACTGCGCACCAGATCGAACGGGAACAGCGGGGTCACCGGGACGATGGTCCAGGTGTCGCTCGTGACGTCCGGACGATCGGTGAAACAGACGAACGGCAGGTCCGATTCCCGTGCCACAGGTTGTTCACTGAGCTCCTCGTAGCCACCGAGAAGGGCGGTGTAAACCGCGCGGCGTGTATTCATCAATCATTCTCTCATCGGGTCGGGTATCCGGCGGGCTCGCCTTCGAGCGACCGGGTTCCCACCGGCAGACCCCGTCTACTCTAGCCGGATAGACTCTTCGGCATGTTCCGTCGCACGCGCACTGTTCATTTCGTCTACGCGGAACGATTCCAGCACTCCGGCTCGACCGTGATGCGAGGTCGTCAGCTCAGCGGTATCGCGGGCGAAGCGCTCGGCGACAGCGCCACCGTGTCGTACACATCCCTCGATGCGCCGATGCGCAACGCCACCCTGTTCCTGACCAAGGGCGCCCTCATGGCTGCGACGCCCGAGCGGCTCCAGGAGCTGAAATCCGCCGGCAATCGCTTGCTGTTCGATGTCGTCGACGAAGTGCCGCCGCCGACCACCCGGGGCTACGCCGATCTGATCGTCGCCGCATCGATCACGGCGTTCATCGACCTCCAGCGGGACTACCCGACGATCGAGGTCGCCCTCGTCAATCACCACGTCGACCCGCGCCTGGCGAAGCTCCCCACGGGCCGCCCGGACGACCGGATGCGCGCCGGATACTTCGGCGAGCTGGTCAATGCCGTGCTCACGCCGGAGATCGAGCAGCTGGTCACGCCTGTCTTGGTCGACACCTCGTCCCAGAGCGACAGCTGGCTCTCCCGTCTCCCCGAGTTCAATCTGCACTACGCCGTGCGCCTGACGCGCGGCGCCGATCACCACAAGCCGTTCCTCAAGGGATTCACCGCTGCCCACTGCAGCAGCAACATCCTGATCCAGCGGAGCCAGGCCGAGGCCGTGCTCTGGCTCGGCGAAGACTATCCCTACCTCCTCGACGGCGAGCCGACGCCGGCGGACATCCTCACGGCGCTCGAGCACGTGCGCGACGACTTCGGGTCGGCCGAGTGGATGCGCGGCCTCGACGCGATGCGCGACATCCGGGAACGTACGTCGGCGGCACGCATCGGCGCTGAGGCGGCCCGCGCGCTTCGTTGAGCCGGGCTCAGCCGCGCTTGCGGGAATGCTCGAGCGAGCCGGCCTTGACGGCCTCGTCATCGGTGACGTCCACCAGGGTGGAATCGCGGTAGCTCCGCCACTTGGCGATCTGATATGCGGGGTTGACCGCCAGCCAGTACAGCCGCCGTTTCCAGCTGAAGTCCGGGTCGCGCAGGATGCGCAGGGTGTCCCCCACGACGCCGCGGAGGGTCAGCCGCAACTGCCCCGCCCGGCTCATCGGCGGAATGGGGAAACCGATCTGGCGCAGACCGACGGTCTCGTCGAAGATCCGGCGACCGTACTCGTCGAGCGTCAGATCGTTCGAGTGCTCGACCGCCGCGCGACCGGCGTATGCCTTGCGGTAGCCTGCCTCGATCAAATCGCGACCGAACAGCTGATCCTCTGCGTATCGCACATCGCGGTAGGGAATCGTGTCGACCAGGAAGTCCCGGCGGGCAGCGGAGTTGACGTCGGAGTAGAAGCTGATGGCCCCGAGAACGCCGTCGTCGCGCACGAAGTCGTCCTTGTAGAAGACGGTCGTTCCGAAGTCCGGTCCGAAGCCGGCGAACACGCCCTTGATCTCGTACTTGAGCAGCGGGAAGCAGTTCGCCCGGGGAACCTGCTTGCCCATGACGGCGACGATCTTCTCGTCCATGGCGAAGGGTGCGAGCAGCTCTCGCAACCAGGAGGTGTCGGTCGGGATGGCGTCATGCGTGAGGTACGCGACGAACTCCCCGGCGGCGAGCTGGGCGGCGAGGTTGCGGGTTCGACCGTGGCCGAACTCGGAGTTCGCGATCTGGTGCAGCCGAACGGACGGGAAGTCGGCGACGATCCCCAGAGTGGAGTCGGTCGACCCCGAGTCGATCACGAGGATCTCGACCTCACCGTCGACCTCCTGCTTCCCGACCATCTCGAGGATGCGTCGCAGGTAGGTCTCGCCGTTGTACGTCAGGATGGCGACGGTTGCGACAGGACGATCAGCCATTCATCTGCTCCAGGATCTCGGCGTAGGTTCTCGCCACGCCCTCGTCGAGGCTCGTCAGCGGTCTCGAGCCGAACTCGGTGACGAAACGGGTGGGATCGAGGACGACTCGGTCCACGAAGGTGGCGGGCCGGGGGCGTTCCTCGATGACGAGTTCGCGTCCGGTGACCCGGGCGAGCGATTCGAGGATCTCGGAGACCGAATGCCCGACGCCGCTGCCGACGTTGTAGAGGTCGTGCTCCGGCTCGACGCCGATCGCCGAGGTGAGCATGGCCGCCAGGTCTTCCACATAGACGTAGTCCCGCACCATGCTCCCGTCGCCGAAGCGCACGACGGGGCGGTCGAGCGCGATCTGACGAAGGGCGATGGGGATGAGTCCCTGCTTCTTGTTGACGTGCTGCCGGGTGCCGTACGGGTTGGAGATCCGGAACGCCGTGGATGCGAGTCCGTGGCGCACCTGGAAGTAGGTGAGGTAGTGCTCGATGGTGAGCTTGCCGATGCCGTACGGCGAGACAGGAAGTGCCCTGTCCGTCTCCGAGTACTCCGACTTGCCCTGCTCGCCGTAGATCGCGCCACCCGTGGAGGCGAAGTAGAAGCGCGACACTCCCGCCGCCACGCAGGCTTCGAGAAGCTCGATGGTCTGCGCCACATTGGTGCGCACGTCGAGAGTGGGGTCTCCCTCCGCGGTGGCCGGTGTCGTGGTGGAGAGGAAGTGGAGCACGTAGTCCTGCCCGGCGACCGCCTCTTCGAGGTCGGCCCTCGACAGGAACTCCCCTCGCATCAGCTCGACGCCGGAAGGGTCGAACGTCGGGCGCCCCGAACTGAACCGGTCGAACGCCCGCACCGTGTGCCCTGCCGCCGAGAGGGAGTCGACCAGATGCGATCCGATGAAACCGTTGGCGCCGATAACGACCGTCTCAGCCACGCATCGCCCTCTCGAAGGCGGCGACGAACTGATCGCCGGAATCCTGCCAGTTGACCTCGGCGACCGACTCCGACATCGCGATGGACCGCTCCACCGCATCCGGGCGGTCGAGCGCCTCGGCCAGCGCGCGCGCGATCGCCATCGGCGAGGCCGGCACGTACTCGATGTAGGGGTTGTCGGAGACCATCCGGTTGTTCTCGCCGTCGTTGACGACCGGCGTCACGCCACTGGAGATGAGTTCGAGTGGGAGCAGCGACATGTTGGACAGCGAGAGCACCAGCCCGGCGCCGCAGCGGTTGTAGATCCCGTTGAGCTCGGAGATCTCGAGACTCGCGAGGTTCTTGTACGGGAACGGGACCTTCCAGTTGGAGACGTCCCAGCCCGCGAGGTTGATCGTCACATCCGGCTTCAGCGAATGGAAGTCTTTGAGGGCGAGCAGACCGAACTCGAACGCCCGTCGCGGGGTGACCGGCCGGGCGTAGAAGAAGATCTCGGTGCGCCGGTCGGTGTTCGTCACGCTGTAGTGGCGCTTGTCGACCGCGAAGTCGAACGAGTCCGTCGTCATGCCGAACCGCTCGTTCAGCGTGTGGGCGAGCCACCCACCCGCCGTGATCCCGTGGAAGCCGAAGCGGTAGGTGTTCTCCGCGAGCAGCGACTCGGTTCCGAGCGGGTAGAAGCTCGACTCGAGGTCCTGCACGAAGTAGAAGCGCCGGGCCCTGGAACCGTCGAGGTACGCGGGGTACGCGGTCTCCCATCCGGTTGCGAACAGGGCCTGGGTCTCCGGCTTCACGCCGATCTCGGAATCGTAGACGACGATGTCCGCGGCGAGCTTCGGGTAGGCGTCGGTCGATCTGAGCATCCCGTGCACGTCGTCAATGCTCACCTGGCCGGCCGCGGAGTAGAGGTAGATCGTCGAGCGATGTCCTGCCTTCTCGGCGAAGTCGATGAACCGGAACAGATTCTGGTGACCGCCGCTCTCCTTTCCGGGAGGCGACATGATCCAGGCGATCTCGACCGGTCCCTCACCGACAGTGATCGGGTCCCCGTGCTGCGGGAGGCGGATCGTCCAGTCGACCTGAGCGGCGTCTTCGGTCTTCACGAGCATCGCCGGGGTGTTGACGGCGAGCCTCTGGTGCGCCTTGGCCAGGACCCGGGCCGAGAACGAGCGCGGGCCCTCGTCACGAAGAACGCGGAAAGGACGCAGAATCGAGCGCGATGCCTTACGGGAGAACGTGCCGAAACCCTGGTCCCGGATCACTCGGATGCTTCTGCTGACCTTGTTCACTCATACTCCCGACCATCGATCACGACGTTTCAGGCGCCGCCGAACCAGCGGCAAGTGTACCAAGGCCGCAGTGCCGGGTTGCTGAGTGCCTCCGCTCTTCGCGTTGCTCCAGCCCAGGACCTTATGCTGAGGGGGATGTCATCCGAGCCCTCCCTCTCTTCCGTCGCTGTTGTGACCGTGAGCTACAACTCGAGCGCTGAGATGGCGCCGTTCCTGTCTTCCGTCACTGAAAGCGAGGGCGCGCCCGTTCGAGTGGTCGTCGCCGACAACGATTCCGCCGACGCGTCGGAGACCCGTCGCATCACGCTCGACGAGAAGGCGACGTTCCTCCCGACGGGCGGGAACCACGGCTATGGCGGAGCCATGAACCGCGGGGTCGCCTCCCTCGGGCCCGACATCGACGCGGTCCTCATCTCGAACCCGGATGTGGTGATCCACCCCGGCGCGATCTCACGGCTCCTGGCCGTGCTCGCTTCGTCGGAGTCGATCGGAGCCGTTGGACCGCGCGTCCTGAACCCGGACGGGTCGACCTACCCGTCGGCCCGGGCCCTCCCCTCGCTGCGGTCGGGCATCGGTCACGCGCTGTTCGGAGAGATCTGGCCGACCAACCCCTGGTCGGCCTCCTATCGCGTCGATATGAGCGATGTGAGCGCCACCCGTGACGTCGGCTGGCTCTCCGGTTCGTGTCTGCTCGTGCGGCGATCGGCGTTCGAGGCGATCGGCGGATTCGACGAGGGCTTCTTCATGTACTTCGAAGACGTCGACCTCGGCCGACGACTCCACGAGGCGGGCTGGCGCAGCGTCTACGTCCCCGACGCCTCCGTCACGCACACGGGTGCCCACTCCACGTCGACCGACTCGGTCAAGATGATCAGGGCGCATCACGCGAGCGCATACCGCTACCTGAAGAAGAAGTACCCGTCGGCCCTCTACTCGCCGATCCGGCTCGCGCTGCGGATCGGCCTCGCCGCACGCGCGCAGTACCTCATCATCCGCGCGCGGCGACGCCGCTCGTCCGTCGGCTAGTCGACGTTCAGCAGCCCGGTCAGATAGGTGCCGTACCCGCTCTTCACGAGCGGCCGCGCGAGCTCGGCAAGCCGGGCGTCGTCGATCCATCCCGCGCGCCAGGCGATCTCCTCGATGCAGCCCACCTTGAAGCCCTGACGGTCTTCGATCACGCGCACGTACTCGGACGCCTGCATCATGGACTCGAATGTGCCTGTGTCGAGCCAGGCGGTGCCTCGATCGAGCACCTGCACCTGCAGTTTGGCGTCGGTGAGGTACCGCTCGTTGACCGTCGAGATCTCCAGTTCGCCGCGCGCGCTGGGTTCGATGGTCTTGGCCAGTGCGACGATCGAGTTGTCGTAGAAGTAGAGGCCAGGCACCGCGTAGTTGCTCTTGGGTCTCGTCGGCTTCTCCTCGATCGACAGCGCCTTGAAGTCGTCGTCGAACTCGACGACGCCGTACGCCGTCGGATTGCTGACGTGGTATGCGAAGATCAGCGCGCCGTCGATCTCGTTGTGATCGCGCAGCGACGAACCGAGGCCCGCGCCGTGGAAGATGTTGTCACCGAGCACGAGCGCCACCGACTGGTCGCCGATGAACTCCTCGCCGATGATGAAGGCCTGCGCCAGCCCGTCGGGCGACGGCTGGACCGCGTACTCCAGGCGGATGCCGAGCTCGGAGCCGTCACCGAGCAGGGCTTTGAACTGCTCGTTGTACTCCGGCGTCGTGATGATGAGGATCTCGCGGATGCCCGCCATCATCAGTGTCGACAGGGGGTAGTAGATCATCGGCTTGTCGTAGATCGGCATCAGTTGCTTGGAGATGCCCTTGGTGATCGGCCAGAGCCGGGTGCCGGATCCGCCGGCCAGGATGATTCCGCGCATGCGGTTACTTACCTCCGTTGTCGAGGGTGGCGTAGAACGCACGAGCGGCATCCCAGGTCGGAAGGAGCCCAGCGGCGGCCGACTCGGCCAGCCCGGGAGCGTCGGTGTCTTTCGGCGAGAGCAGCAACTCCCCCGCCTCGGCGGGGAAGACCAACGCGATGTCGGCGTCGAGGGGATTGATGCCGTGCTCGGCGGTCGGGTTGTAGACGTCGGAGACGAGATAGCTCACGGTCGCATTGTCGGTGAGCGCGACGAAGCAGTGACCGAGCCCCTCGGCGACGTAGACGGCGCGACGGTCCTTGTCGTCGAGCAGGACGCTGTCCCACGCACCGAAGGTCGGTGAGCCGACCCGGATGTCGACGACGAAGTCGAGCACAGCGCCGTACGGTGCCGTGACGTACTTGGCCTGGCTCGGCGGCACGTCGGCGAAGTGGATTCCGCGAACGGAGCCCCGCCTCGAGACGGAGGTGTTTCCCTGCCGGAGGTTCAGGCTGTGACCCACGGTCTCCTCGAGCCGGTCGAAGCGGTACCACTCCAGAAAGACGCCGCGGTCGTCCGCGTGCTGTTTCGGGGTGATCTCGTAGGAGTCGGGGATGGCGAGTTCGCGGATTTGCACCCGGGGAGTCTACCAATCAAGGCGCGACGGTAGACTCAAACGCGTTTGTCGACAGAAAGCACCCATCTCACATGAAGATTCTCGTCACCGGCGGCGCCGGTTTCATCGGCTCCAATTTCGTCCGTCGCACCCTGCAAGACGCGTACCCGGGCCTCGAGGGCGCTGAGGTCGTCGTCCTCGACGCGCTCACCTATTCGGGCAACCTGCAGAACCTCGCGTCGGTCGCCGACTCCCCTCGCTACACCTTCGTCAAGGGCGACATTCGCGACGGCGGGCTGCTCGACGAGCTCTTCCCGTCGCTGGATGCGGTGGTCCACTTCGCCGCCGAATCGCACGTCGACCGCTCCGTGCGCGACGCCTCCATCTTCGTCGAGACCAACGTGCTCGGCACGCAGCAGCTGCTCGACGCGGCCCTGCGCAACAACCTCGACCGGTTCGTCCACGTGTCGACGGATGAGGTCTACGGCTCGATCGCCGAGGGCTCGTGGGCCGAGGACCGCCCGCTCGAGCCCAACTCGCCGTACTCCGCGTCGAAGGCCGGCAGCGACCTGCTCGCCCGCAGCTACTTCCGCACTCACGGCCTCAATCTCTCGATCACCCGCTGCTCCAACAACTACGGGCCCTACCACTTCCCCGAGAAGGTCATCCCGCTGTTCGTCACGAACCTGATCGACGACAAGCACGTGCCGCTCTACGGCGAGGGCAACAACATCCGCGACTGGCTGCACGTCGACGACCACACCCGCGGTATCGCGATGGTGCTGACCAACGGCCGCGCCGGCGAGATCTACAACATCGGCGGCGGCACCGAGCTCACCAACAAGGAGCTGACCCAGCTGCTGCTCGACGCCACCGGCAAGGACTGGTCGTATGTCGACCGGGTCGCCGACCGGCTCGGCCACGACCTGCGATATTCGGTCGACATCTCCAAGATCCAGTCGGAGCTCGGCTACGAGCCCCTCGTGCCGTTCCAGCAGGGTCTCGCCGACGTCGTTCAGTGGTACCGCGACAACCGCTCGTGGTGGGAGCCGCTGAAGGCGCGCGCGGCGCTGGACAACTGACGTGACGCGCTACCTGATCACCGGGGCGGGCGGGATGCTCGGAGCCGACCTGCAGCGCGCCCTCACCGGCCGTGAGGTCACGGCGCTCTCCCGCGCCGACCTCGACGTGACCGACCTGGATGCGGTGCGTGCCGCGGTCGTCGGTCATGACGCCATCATCAACGCCGCCGCCTACACGAAGGTCGACGATGCCGAGACCGACGAAGAGCTGGCGTACTCCGTCAACGCGACGGGAACGCAGAACCTCGCCATCGCCGCGGCGGAGACGGGTGCGAAGCTGGTGACGATCTCCACCGACTACGTCTTCGACGGCGCGGCGACCTCCCCCTACGACGAGAATGCGCCGCGTGACCCGATCAACGCGTACGGTCGCACGAAGGCCGCCGGCGAGGAGCTCGCACTGGCCGCACATCCGGACGGCACCTACATCGTGCGCACCGCCTGGCTGTACGGCGCCGACGGTCCCAACTTCGCGAAGACGATGGTGCGGCTGGCCGCAAACCACGAGACCGTGAGCGTCGTCGCCGACCAGCTCGGCCAGCCCACCTGGACCGGTGACCTGGCCGAACGCATCGTCGCGCTGCTCGACTCCGACGCCCCCGCGGGCATCTACCACGGCACCAATTCGGGCGAGGCCACGTGGTTCGAGTTCGCCAAGGCGGTGTTCAGCGAGGCCGGATTGAACCCTGATAGGGTCACACCGACCGACAGCGCACAGTTCGTACGGCCCGCTCCTCGTCCGTCGTACTCCGTTCTCGGTCACTCCGCGTGGCAGGCCGCCGGCCTCTCGCCGATGCGGGACTGGAAGGAAGCACTGGCCGACGCATCACGTCACGGAGTCTTGGAAGCAGAATGACAACCCTCAGAGTGGTCGTTGATGAGCTCATCGGCGACGGCTCGTCGGGAGCGCAGCGCTACGCGGAAGAGCTGACCAGGCAGATCATCGCGACCGCCCCGGCGGGGACCGAGGTCGAAGGCGTCGTGTCCAACCTTCCGCAGGAGACCATCGACGAGCTCACGGCCCGCCTCCCAGGGCTCGCTCGCCTGATCAAGCTCCCGCTCGCCCGGCGCGAACTGACGGTGGCGTGGCAGTCGGGTCTGGCCATTCCGGGAGCGCGAGGGATGATCCACGCCCCGAGCCTGCTCGCACCGCTCCGCAAGCACGATCGCGCCGACGGCGATCAGACCACGGTGACGATCCACGACGTACTGCCGTGGACGCATCCGGACTCGCTGCCGTCCACGACCGTCATGTGGCACAAGGCGATGGCCAAACGGGCCCGCAAGTTCGCCGATGCGGTGGTCGTGCCGACGCACGCCGTCGCCGACAGGCTGATCGAATTCGTCGACCTGGGCGACCGCATCCGTGTGATCGGCGGGGCTCCGGCGACCACGCTGAGGCTGCCACCCGATGCAGACGAACGCGCCGAGCGGCTCGGGCTCCCGCACCACTACGCGTTCACGCTCGGCTCGATCCAGCCGCGCAAAGGCATCGCCCCGCTCATCCGGGCCGTCGCACGGCCGGAGGCGCTCGGGATCCCGCTGCTCATCGCGGGCCCCGACCGCTACGGCGACGGGTCCGCCACCGGTGTCGCGGCAGCGGCGGGTCTTCCGGAGGACCGGGTGCGCGTTCTCGGTCAGCTCGACGACGCCGACCTCGCCGTCGCACTCGACCGCGCGACCGTCTTCGTCTTTCCGAGCGTTGCGGAGGGCTTCGGCCTTCCCATCGTCGAGGCGTTCAAGTTCGGTACCCCGGTCATCCACTCGGACGACCCCGCCCTCGTCGAGGTCGCCGGCGGCGCGAGCCTGATCGTGGAGCGTCCCGAGCAGGGTACGTCTGCCGCCGACGACGAGGGCTACTCGGAGCGCCTCGCAGCCGCCATCGGCCGCGTCCTCACCGACGAGGCGCTGCGCGCCCGCCTTGCCGTGCTCTCCGCCGACCGCGCACGCGCATTCAGCTGGCGCGACTCCGCGGAGCGCGTCTGGCAGTTGCACGCCGACCTCTGATCCGAGGCTGCGTGGCCGCCGGCGAGGCGCGCCGGGTCGCCTGGGCTCCTCCGGTCAGCCGGCGTCGACGGATTCGCGCTTCGGGGCCTCGATGGCCTTCGGAGCGACCTCGGACTGCTCGGACCGGCCGAACGACGCACGGTAGCGCTCGGACGCCCAGGCGCCGATGGCCCTGGACCAGCCGTGGCTGCGCTTCTCGACGAGCCAGGTGAATCCGACGGCGACCAGGATCGCGACGGGAACCGCGAACAGCAGCGGAACGTACCAGGCCGCGCCGGCGAACAGGTACGTGCTGAAGATGATGATCGGAACGTGCACGAGGTAGAGGCTGAACGAGATCGCGCCGACGAACTGGAGCGGCTTCGACTCGAACAGCGCGCGCAACGGAGCCCAGCCGATCGCTGCGACGACGATCGCGGCGGCGCCGAGCGGCGCCAGGCCCTTGAGCGCGTGATTCAACTCGGTCATGTCGGCGATGTTCGGGCCGAACAGCCAGGGCGCGATCATCAGCATCGAACCGCCGAAGGCCAGGACGAACCAGAACAGGTGCCGGCCCTTTCGGGTGTTCATCCGGTCGGCGAAGTTGCGCACGGCATCCAACCGCACCGCGAGCACCGCGCCGACGAAGAACGCGGGCAGATAGCTGAGGGCGCCGGAGTCGGTCCGCACACCCAGCCAGGTGAGCACGACAGCGCCGGCGAGGCCGGCGACCCACCACTTGCGCATCGCGAGGGCCGCGATCACGAAGACAGGGAGCGCAAGCGAGAAGATCAGCTCCCAGCGCAGCGACCAGAGCGGGTTGTTGATCTGGCCGTCGCCGCCGAGGAGGTCCCACGCCTTGACGATGTACTCCCAGCCGAAATTCGGCGTCGACGAATCGGTCAGCCAGGTGCCCTTGGGCTGCGTGCTGATCTGCGGGATGGCCATGACGAAGGCGGCGGCCACCACCACAGAGGCGATGACCGGCACCATCAGGCGCACGACCCGTCGTGGGAAGTAGGCGATCCAGTCGAAGCCGGCCTTCCGGACGACCGGCAGAGTGACCACCAGGCCGCTGAGCACGAAGAAGAGGATCACCGACTCCCAGCCGGCCGTGGCGAGCTTCAGCGGGGTGTAGCTGATCCACCACATCGGGCTGCCCACCGTCACGCTTCCAGACCCCGGAGTCCCCGGGAATGCGGGATTCGTATACAGGGAGTGATGTGCAAGAACGATCAGCGCGGCGAGCCCGCGCACTCCGTCGAGAGCGGCCAGCCGCCCACCCGTTTTCGCATTCATCTTCACACCAGTACTCGACATAGGCGTATGACGGTACCCCTGGATACTGTGGAGACTCTGTGCCTCCAATAGGGGTCACGTGTGCGATCGCGCTCCAGGGCTGAGCAGCGCTGAGCAGCGCTGAGCCACCCCGGCCCGGCCCGGCCGGGCCCGGATCAGCTGGACCGCAGCAGCCGCGCCAGCGCCAGCCCGGCCGCTGACACCAGCGGAGCCGCGGCGATGACCAGCGCGACCGGATTCGGGCGGAACGTCGGCCCATGGGGCCCGCCGATGTAGGCGCCGATCGGTATCGTGTAGCCGCCGCCACCGCCGCCGCTTCCCTCGCCTCGCGTGGAGCCATCCGGATCGTCACCAGACCCCTCGCCGCCTCCGAAGCCGAAGACGACGATCGCGACGGGGAGGATGTCGTGTCCGTCGAGCGTGGTCTTGTCGCCGTACGCGAGCCGCGCACCCCAGGAGGGCACGGAGTCAGCCAGTCTCTCGATGAGGTTCGTCATGGGTCGACCGTACGCGCGTCCGTGGCCGGCGACCAGAGGCAGTGCCCTTCGACGCCGACGGCCCTGGCGGAAAGACGATCTGCGTCGGCGGCCGACACTACTTCGAGGACGTCGGGGAAGGCGTGGCCGGAGCCACCGCATCCCGCACCAACTGGTGGATCTGCGTGTAATCCGGATGCGTCGGATCGATGGTCGGCGGCACCAGCTCGAGCTGTTTCACGGGGAGTTTGCGGGTCTTCATCCCGAGGTCGACGAAGTAGCCGAGCATCGACTGGGGAATGTCGGTCTTCACGACCTGCGTCCCCGCATCGGCGATGCCCTCGAACTTGGAGACCACGTTGACCGGGTTGACCTGCTTGAGAATCGCATCCTGGAGCTGGCGCTGGCGCATCATGCGGTCGTAGTCACTCGTGCCGTGGCGCGAACGGGCGTACCACTGAGCGTAGTAGCCGTTGAGGTGCTGCTTGCCCGGCTGGATCCAGTCGACGACCCCGTTGAGGTTTTCGTCGCCGCCGATCGGCAGTTTGTCCTTAACCGTGATGTCGACCCCGCCGAGCGCGTCGACGAGATCGGCGAAGCCCTGCATGTCGATGAGCACGTAGTACTGGATGGTGAGGCCGGTCGCGCCCTCGAGCGCATCGCGCATCGACTCGATGCCCGGGTCGCTGTTCTGCGACGTCGCGGCGGGGTACAGATCGGATTTGTACACCGTCACCTCGGTGTAGATCGAGTTGAGCTGGCAGACGTCGACATCGCATCGGCCCTTGAAGCCGTAGCCGTCGGGGTAGAGCGTGTGCATCGGAGAGTCGGACGGGAACGGCACGGGGTCGAGGTCGCGCGGAAGGCCGATCGTGACCGCCTGGCCGGTGTTCGCGTCGATGCTCACCACCGACATGCTGTCCGGACGCAGGCCGTCGCGGTCGGGGCCGGCGTCGCCGCCGAGCAGCATGATGTTGTAGCGACCGTCGACCGGCGGCTGCGACGGGCCCGCCGAGAAGATGTCGCCCAGCGCCCCCCGCGCCGAGCCGGCCAGGACCGATCCGTAGCCTGCGGTGCAGGTCAAGCCGACCAGGACGACGACAGCCGAGGCGGCGATCCACCCTCGGGCGTTCGCCTTCGTCTTCACCAGCCGCACAAGCCGAAGGGTGTCGAGGGTGAGCACCACCCAGAGCACCGCGTAGAGCACGAGCACGATCTGCGCGGTCCAGAGGCTGACCGCCTGCGTGAACATCGTGTAGATCACGGTCGGCCAGATCAGGTAGACCACCAGCGCGGCCAGTGCGAGAACCCAGAGCAGTCCCGTGGCGATGATTCCGAGCCGGCCGAGCCTGCGATCGCCGGCGAGCACCTGCACCGACCCCGGCAACAGGATGTTCAGCCCGACGAGCCACCAGGCCCGCTTCGTCATCGTGGGCGCGGATCCGGTGTCCGGAAAGCGGAGCGGGCTCGCAATGCTCATAGTCGGTCTTTGAGCGCCTGGTTCTTCTGCTCGACAGCGGCCTCGAGGTCGGCGGCATACGTCTCGAGCGCGGACGCGAGCTGCTCGTCCGAGGTGGCGAGGATGCGCACCGCGAGGAGCCCCGCGTTCTTGGCCCCGCCGATCGAGACCGTGGCGACCGGGATCCCGCCCGGCATCTGCACGATCGAGAGCAACGAGTCGAGGCCGTCGAGCCGAGCGAGCGGCACGGGGACCCCGACGACCGGGAGGGTCGTCACCGACGCGAGCATGCCCGGCAGGTGCGCCGCACCGCCGGCACCGGCGATGATCACGCGGATCCCGCGGCCGGCGGCCCTGCGGCCGAAGTCGATCATCTTGTCGGGCGTGCGGTGCGCGGAGACCACTTCCACTTCGTGGGCGACGCCGAACTCGTCCAGGACCTGCGACGCATCCTGCATCACCGACCAGTCCGAGTCCGACCCCATGTAGATCGCTACGCGCGGGTTGCTGGACGTGACGGGCATGCCGTCAATGCTAAAGGTCAGCCCTCGAAGAACGCGGCTGCGC
This sequence comes from Leifsonia sp. NPDC058230, assembly GCF_042882245.1. Taxonomy (NCBI): domain Bacteria; kingdom Bacillati; phylum Actinomycetota; class Actinomycetes; order Micrococcales; family Microbacteriaceae; genus Leifsonia; species Leifsonia sp. NPDC058230. The sequence goes on from NZ_JBHVWM010000002.1 coordinate 799,853, forward strand.
CACGCGCCTGATAGACCACGTCGTCGAGGTCGTCACCCGTGACGGTGACGTGTCCCACCTTGCGGCCCGGACGCGGCTCCTTGCCGTAGCCGTGCACCTTGGCGACCGGATGCGCGGCGAGCGCGGCCGGGTACCGGTCCTGCAGCGTCCCCTCGGCCGGACCGCCCAGGATGTTGACCATCACCGACCACTCGTCGCGCGCATCCGTCGCTCCGAGCGGCAGGTCGAGCACCGCGCGGAGGTGCTGCTCGAACTGGCTGGTGACGGCTCCCTCGATGGTCCAGTGCCCGCTGTTGTGCGGGCGCATCGCGAGTTCGTTGACGAGCACGCGACCATCCGTCGTCTCGAACATCTCGACCGCGAGGACCCCAGTGACGCCGAGCTCGGTCGCGATCGTGCGTGCGATGTCGGCGGCCAGCTCCGCGACCCGGCCGGCCGATTGCGGCGCCGGGGCGATGACCTCGGCGCAGACGCCGCCGCGCTGGACGGTCTCCACGACCGGCCAGGCCGCCGTCTCCCCCGAGGGCCGGCGCGCGATGAGCTGCGCGAGCTCCCGCTGGAACGACACGAGCTCCTCGACGAGCAGCGCCCCGCCCCGGCCGTCCTCGGCGAGCGCGAGGAACCAGTCGTCGGCCTCGGAGGCTTCGGTCACCAGGCGCACGCCCTTGCCGTCGTATCCACCACGGGCCGTCTTGACCACGGCGCGGCCGCCGTGATCGTCGAGGAAGGCGCCGAGCTCCTCGGCCGACTCGACCGCGGCCCAGTCGGGAACGGGCACTCCGAGTTCGGTGAGCCGGGCGCGCATGTGCAGCTTGTCCTGGGCGTAGAGCAGCGCATCCGGCCCCGGATGCACGGGGATGCCGCGCGAGACCAGCTCGCGCAGGATGGCGGGCGGCACGTGCTCGTGGTCGAAGGTGACCACGTCCACCGTCTCGGCGAAGGCGAGCACGGTGTCGAGATCGCGGTAGTCGCCGACGCCGCTCGCCGCGATCTCCGCGCTCATCCCTGCGGCCTCTTCGAGTACGCGGATGTCGATGCCGAGTTCGATCGCGGGAGGGATCATCATCCTCGCCAGCTGCCCGCCGCCGATCACGCCCACCGTGTTCTTAGCCATGTACCGTTGTCTCCTCGATGTCCCTCAGGATGGAGAGGGGGAACTCCCAGATTGCGTCCCGCATTCTCGCGTACGCTCGCACTGCACTCCCTATCTTCCCGCATTCGATTCGGTTGGAAGCATGGCCCTAGATTCAAGCCCCGTCCGAGGTTCGCGGCTCCTGCCGCAGCTGGTGAAGTTCGGTGCCGTCGGCGCCGTGGGCTTCGTCGTCAACCTCGTCGTCTTCAACGGTCTGATGCTCACGGTCTTCAGCGGAGTGCACCACGGCACCATCTTCGCCACGGTGATCGCGACCTTCATCGCCATCGCGACGAACTGGGTGGGCAATCGCTACTGGGCGTTCGCCGCTCAGCGCCAGAGCAACACCACGCGGGAGGGCATCGAGTTCTTCGTCGTCAGCCTGGCCGGCATGGGGATCCCCCTGTTCTGTGTGTGGCTCTCCCACTACGTGCTCGGGTTCACCTCGCTGCTCGCCGACAACATCGCGAACAACGTGATCGGACTCGTTCTCGGCACGCTGTTCCGCTTCGCCTTCTACCGCTGGTGGGTCTTCTCGCCCAAGCGGGCGGCACGCCTGGCGAAGGTCCCGACAGCGCACCCGGCCCGGGAGGCGGTCACGACGCTGCCGACCTCGCTACCGGGATCCCCAGACCGTGGTCTCATCGGAGACTGACTCGCTCTGCTGACGGCGCACGGCGACGACCGTCTGCGAGTGCTCCATCAGGTCGTTCAGTGCGCGCTGCACCGTGTCGGCCTTCGGAACGTCTTTGAGCACGACCGGGCGTTCCAGCCCGGAGTTGATGCGCACATCCCCGGACCGGAACGCGCTCTGCAGCCAGTTGCGCCTGAGCGTGACGTCGTAGCCGCGGCTGTGCAGCAGCTCCTGGCGCACGCGCACGAAGAAGCCGTGGCGCAGGATGATGCGGCGGGTCGTGATCGTGTACCGCTTGCTCAGCCAGAACGCCAGCGGGAGCAGGAACAAGAGCAGCACGATCGCGGCGGCGGCCGACCAGAGGAGCACGTTCTCCCACACCTCGTCGAACTGCCCGGCGAAGTAGCCCATCGCGCCGCAGGTGGCGATCAGCACGATGCTCGGCCAGAACAAGGCGCGAGCGTTCGGGCGCAGACGCGCCACGATTCTCTCGGGAGGCTGTGCGGGAGCTCCCTCAGGCGTGTTGCTCATGCCCTATTAATACCGCAGGTGGGTGACGTCGCCGGCCGCGACAGCCGTGATGCCCACATCCGTCCGGACGAGGAGCCGACCCTGCTCATCGATGCCCGTCGCGGTGCCGAACAGGTTCTTCTCCGCCGGCAGCTCGACGCGGACCGACCGGCCGATCGTGTCGCATCCTTCGACGACCGAGTCGCGAAGTGTGCTCTCGATCGGATCCCCACCCGCGGTGAGGAACTCGCGGTAGAGCGTGCTGAATGCGGTCAGGTATGCCGCGAGCACCGCATCCGGATCGAGGTCGGCCGGTGCGTCGGCCAGCAGCAGCGAGGTCGAGGTGTCGGTGGGCAGCTCGTCGCCCTCGAGGGTCAGGTTGAGCCCTGCGCCGATGACGACGCCCGAGCGATCGGGGAGGAGTTCGGCGAGCGTGCCGCTCACCTTCGCGCCGTCGATCAGCACATCGTTCGGCCACTTCACGGCCACCCCCGCCGCCACGAAGGTCGACACCGCCCGGCTCATCGCGAGGCCGGCGAGCAGAGGGAACCAGCCGTAGCTCTCCACCGGCAGGCCGACGGGTTTCAGCAGGATCGAGATGGCGAGCGCCTTACCGGGAGGCGAGACCCAGACGCGCCCGAGCCGTCCGCGGCCGCCGGTCTGATTCGCGGTCACGATCACGGCGAGGTCGGGCAGATCGGATGCGCGACCGACGAGCACATCGTTGGTCGAGCCGGCCTCCTCCAGATACTCGAGCACGGGAACGACGGTACGGCTGCGACGGAACTCCATTGCCTCAGTCTGCCAGCGGGTGACCCCGTTTTTGTAGGGAATCCTCAACGGCACGCCCCAACCGCTGGCCGGTAGAGTGAAACGCGTGACCGACACTGAACCGCGACAGAGCGCCACGGCGCCCTCGGCCCCCGATCTGCACACGACCGCCGGCAAGCTGGCCGACCTCAAGGAGCGGTTCCACGAAGCGGTGACCGCAAGCGGTCAGGCCGCGATCGAGAAGCAGCACGCCAAGGGCAAGCTCACCGCCCGGGAGCGCATCGAGCTCCTCCTCGACCAGGGGTCGTTCGTCGAGTTCGACGAGTTCGTACGGCACCGCACGCACGCCTTCGGCATGGAGAACAAGCGTCCGTACGGCGACGCGGTCGTGACCGGCGTCGGCACCATCCACGGCCGCAACGTGGCCGTGTATAGCCAGGACTTCACGATCTTCGGCGGCTCGCTCGGCGAGGTCGCGGGCGAGAAGATCATCAAGGTGATGGACCACGCACTGAAGACCGGCGTGCCGATCATCGGCATCCTCGACTCCGGCGGCGCCCGCATCCAGGAGGGTGTGGTGGCGCTCGGCAAGTACGGCGAGATCTTCCGCCGCAACACCGCCGCATCCGGGGTCATCCCCCAGATCTCGATCGTCATGGGCCCGGCTGCGGGCGGCGCGGTCTACTCGCCCGCGCTCACCGACTTCGTGATCATGGTCGACAAGTCGAGCCAGATGTTCGTCACCGGACCCGACGTCATCAAGACGGTGACCGGCGAGGACGTCGGCATGGAGGAGCTCGGCGGCGCGCTCACGCACAACAAGATCTCCGGCGTCTCGCACTACCTCGCCAGCGACGAAGAGGATGCGCTCGACTACGCGCGCACGCTGCTCTCCTACCTGCCGCAGAACAACCTCGCCGAGCTCCCCGTGTTCGAATCGGAACCCGAGCTCGAGACGACGGATGCCGACCGCAAGCTCAACACGATCATCCCCGACTCCCCCAACCAGCCGTACGACGTCAAGACGATCATCGAGGGCATCGTCGACGACGGCGAGTTCCTCGAGGTCCAGCCGCTGTTCGCACCGAACATCGTGATCGGGTTCGCCCGCGTCGAGGGACGATCCGTCGGCATCGTCGCCAACCAGCCGAGCGCCATGGCGGGAACGCTCAACATCGACGCCGGCGAGAAGGCCTCGCGCTTCGTGCGGTTCTGCGACGCGTTCAGCATTCCGATCCTCACCCTGGTCGACGTTCCCGGATACCTCCCCGGCACCGACCAGGAGTGGACCGGTGTCATCCGCCGCGGCGCGAAGCTGCTCTACGCGTACGCCGAAGCGACCGTGCCCCTCGTCACGATCATCACGCGCAAGGCCTACGGGGGCGCATACATCGTGATGGGCTCGAAGCAGCTCGGCGCCGACATCAACCTCGCCTGGCCGACGGCGGAGATCGCGGTCATGGGCGGCCAGGGCGCTGTGAACATCCTCTATCGCGGCGAGATCAAGCGCGCCGAGGAGGCCGGCGAAGACGTCGCGGCCGTGCGCACCAAGCTCGCCAACGAGTACACGTACAACGTCGCCAGCCCCTTCCTCGCTGCCGAGCGCGGAGAGCTCGACGGCGTGATCGAGCCTGCCGCGACCCGGGTGTCCGTGGTGAAGGCGCTGCGCGCACTGCGCACCAAGCGTTCGTCGATGCCGCCCAAGAAGCACGGGAACATCCCGCTGTGACCGAGCGTGCGGGGCTGTCCGCCGATCAGATCCAGTTCGTCACCCGCGGTGTGACACCGGAAGAGGTCGCCGCCGTGACCGCTGTGCTGACCGCCGCGGCAGCCGAACAGCTGGCCGCAGCGAGCGCCGAACGCACGCCTGCCGGCCCGGATGCGTGGGCCCGCAGCCAGCGTGCGTTGCGGGTCGCCGTGCATCCCGCGCCAGGCGCCTGGCGGTCGTTCTCCGCCTGAGGCGAGCGGCCGACTGTCCCCCGTGTACCCCGATCGAGGCACCCCCCGTTGGCGGGGTACGCTGGAATTCGCGGGCGCGGGCGATCGGGGCCGTCGAATTGTCCCCCACGTGTCCTCCAAAATGACGACTTTGCAATTACCGCGCACAGCGCCAATATTGTTATTGCTAGGTGTCTCTCCTCGTGAGTTACACCGCCAATCACTCGCCGACTAGGGTAAGCGGGCGAGTGTTTTGGGGGCGAGTCAGGGCGATATTCGGGTTGTCGCCCTGACTCGGGGTTTGAAAAGGGGCCGGCCATTCGGGTGCCGGCCCCTTTCCCTTTGTCCGGGGGCCTTTGTCCAGGGGCGCTCTCGCGGTGCTCTCGACGCAGCCGCGTCTCGGGTCTCAGCTGAGCGTCACGGCTCGCGCACGGGGCGCGGGATCTCCAGCCAGAGGTCGACCTCGTCGTCCTCTGTGTCGGCGCCGAGAGCGTTGGCGTTGCCGTCGTCGAACATCCGGAGACCGACCACCGTCACGGCGGTCTTCGACGAGCGCGGAACGGTGCGCACGATGAGCTTGTCGGTCGTGGTCCCCCGGATGGCGTCGGCCAGGCGCTTGAGAACGACGCCGAGCGAGCGCTCGTCCAGATCGTCGATGCCGCCCTCGTCGAGGAGGCTGACGACGACACCGCGGCGGCGCGCGTCCATCACCTGACGGCGGACGTCGTCGTTGAGGAGGCGGCGCCCGCGGATCTCGTCCCGGATGGCTCCCTCGAGGTAGCGGCACTCGCGGCGCTCGGCCTCGGTGAGGTCACCGCCACGGCGCACGATCTCGGCGAGCATCGGAGCCGCGACGCGATACGTCTGACGCAAGCGCATCTGGCGCTCCATGACATGGGCCTCCTGCGCGGCCTGCCACTCCGTCGCTTCGCGCTCCGCTCTCGCGAACTGCAGCGCATCCCGCCCCGCCTTGGCCAGGGAGCCGGAGATCACGACGGCGACCCCCACCCACACGACCGAACCGATCACGCCGAGACCCGCGAGCGCGGGAACGCCGGCCCACACGATCGTCTGCGCGGCCAGATAGGCGACACCGATCCACGCGGCGAACTGCTGCCGGCGCACGGCGACGATCGTCATCAGGGTGCCGACGGCCGCGACGTACCAGGTGGCGTAGCCGTTGTCCTTCGCCGGGTCGAGCTGACTGGTGACCAGGATGGGGATCGCCACGCACACGGCCAGATCGAACGCTGCCAGCCAGAGCGGCATCTTGGTCGGACTCGTCGGCCACAGGCTGATCACCGTCGCGATCGCGTACAGGATCATCGCGACGATGGCCGGACCGGCGACCGTGGGGATGGACAGCGACGACAGGCCGAGGAAGAGGTGGTAGGCCGAGAAGAGGGCTCCCAGGCCGAGGAAGAGGAACCGGGGCAGGGTGATCACGAGCCGGCCTCCGCATCCAGTTCGGACGACGGCCACAGGATCGTCACCGTCGTCCCGCCACCGGGTTCCGATTCGATGCGGGCGTGGCCGCCCACCTTCGACAGGCGTTCCCGGATGCTCACCCGCAGTCCCAGACGCTCGGCCGGCACCTCACTGGAGTCGAACCCGCGGCCGGTGTCCGCGACGACGATGTGCACGGTCGCGAGCGGGCTGCCGCCGCGGATCGCCAGCGTGCGACCCACCTCGGCCCCGCCGGCGTGCTGCATGCTGTTCACCATCGCCTGCACGGTCGCGGAGTAGACCGCTTCGGCCACGTTCACGGGGAGGGTGTGCACCTCGACGTCGCGCACGTCGAGCTCGAACGGCGATGAGAAGGCCTCCGCCGCCGTCGTGATGCGCTCGCTCAGCCGGTCGAGGCCGACGAGCGACTGGTCCTCGGGGCTCGACGCCTCCGCCGCGTGCAGGTGGCCGATCGCGTCCGACGCCATCCTCGCTGCGAGTTCCTTGGCCTCGGGGGTGCGGGCGCTGGCTGCGGAGAGCAGGGTGGTCAGGACGCTGTCGTGCACGATCGCATCCACCTGCACGCGCTCCACCTCGGTCGCATGCTGCCGCACCGCGTTGGCGTATTTCGCAAGGGCCTGGCTCTGCGCCGCGTCGACCGTCGAGGCGGCCTGGCGCAGCATCGCGATGATGACGAGGATCACCCCGCCGAGGATGATCGCGTACAGAGCGTCGAGGCCGGCGATCTCCGCGCCGACCCCTCCACCCGACGGCAGCGCGCGGATGAATCCGTAGGCGATGGGGACCACGAACGTGTACGCCGTCGCCAGCCAGAGCGGATAGGCGACGGCGGCGAAGGCGGTGAAGACGGAGCAGAGGAACCACACCCAGGGCTTCTCGCCGATCGCGTCGGGGTCGAGCGCCAGAAACGGCCAGGCGATGATCGCGACGAGGAAGACGACCGACAGGGTGCCCATCGCCGCCTTGACGAACTTCTGGATGATGGCGAGCACCGGAATGATCGCGAGTCCCGCGAACACGATGATGACGACCGCGAGACCCCACGGCTCCTTCTGGCTGTCCAGCTGCGACACCGCGGCCGGAAGCGTCTGGAGCCCGAAGACCAGGCCGAAGGCCGAGACGCTGCGCCCCGCGATTCGCTCGAAGCGCGCACGGCTGATCGGGTTCCGTGGTTGGGTGGCCCCCGGCAGGGGCCGCTCTACCACGTCAGTTTCGCTCATTGCCCGTGTCGGGGTCGAGCCCGGGCAGGATGCCGTCTTCCACGGCGCGGCGCAGGAGGTCCACCTTGGTCGGCGCAGGACGGCCCACCTCGACGTACTTCACGCGAATGCGGTCGAGGTACTCCCGGGCGGTCGAGTTCGCGATCCCGAGCTGGGCGGCGACGGCCTTGAGGGGCAGACCGGATGCGTAGAGGTGCAGCACATCGCGCTCACGCCGCCCGAGCTGCGCCTTCGCGAAGTCGCTGTCGGCGTCGATCGCGGTGGCCCACTCGAGGTTGTTGAGCACATCGCCGCTCGCGACCGTCTTGATCGCGTTCATGACGGTGGTGGTCGGCGACGACTTGGGGATGACTCCTGCCGCACCCGCGGCGAGCGCCTCGCGGACGCTGGCGACCCGGTCGGCGATGCTGTGGACCAGCACGGCCGCGCCGGTCGCCTGAGCCCGCTTGACATTGTCGGTGACCCGCGACCCGTCGCCGAGGGAGAGGTCGAGCACGACCACATCGCACTCCTGCGAACCGAGGAGCTCGACGAATTCGTCGACGGTGGCCGCGGTGACGAGCACCTCGTAGCCTGCGTCCTGGCAAGCCGCTTTGAGCCCCAGGCGCACAGACTCGTGATCATCGACGATTGCCACGCGTACCATGCTGTCCATCGTAGTGGGCTGCATGTATTACCCCGCGCTCACCGCGTGAGCGTGGCGACCGCCTCGACGTGGTGGGTGTTCGGAAAGAGGTCGAACGCGCGGAGCGTTCGGAGCCCGTAGCCGCGCTCGGCGAACAGCGCCACGTCCCTGGCCAACGCAACCGGATCGCAGGCGACGTAGACGATCTGGGCCGGTTCGAGGGAGGCGAGCGCATCGACCACGGGCCTGCCCGCACCGGAGCGCGGCGGATCGAGCACGACGGTCGCTGCGCGCAGCCGGGAGCGATCCGTCGCGGACGAATCCGCGGCGAGTCGCGTGACGAACCGCTCGACCCGATCGGTGACGGCGGATGCGCCCAGCCACTCGGCGAGGTTCTCGGCCGCGTTGTCGGTGGCTGCTTCGTCGCTCTCCACCGACGTGATGCGGAGGGTGCTGCCGAACCGGTCGCCCAGCGCCGCTGCGAGAAGGCCGACGCCGCCGTAGAGGTCGAGGTTCGCCGCACGCGGATCGAACAGTGCCTCGTCGACCGCCGACTGCACCGCCTCGGTCAGAGTCGCCGCCGCGCGACGGTGCACCTGCCAGAAGCCGCGCACGTCGAGCTGGAACTCCCGGTCGCCGACGACCTCGCGGATGGGCATGGGCCGGTGTCGTGGGCGCACCGTGCGCTTGCCCCGCTTGACCGGTGGCTCGTTGACGAGAACGTGGGCGGCACCGGTGCTGGTCGCGATCACGTCGATCGACTCGGCGCCGGGGAAGGTCTGCCCGAACGGCACCGTCTCGCCGACGAGGGCTGTCGCCAGCGGCAGGTCGGTGGCGGGGACCACGTTGTGCGTCCGGGCCGCGTACGGCCCGAACTCGCCGTCGCGCGCGACCTGCAACCGCACACGGGTGCGCCATCCGGTGCCGTCGGCTGTCTCGTCGTCGACGGGCTCGACCGTGACGTCGGACTCCAGCTTCGCCATGCGCTGGAGGGCATCGACCAGGACCTGCCGCTTCAGTTCGCGCTGATAGGGCAGGCGGATGTGCCCGAACTCGGCGCCGCCGGCCCGCGCATCCGGTGCCCGCTCGATGGATGCTGCCGACCAGACGTGCTCCTGGCGCTCGGGAGCCGCCTCGATCACCTCGAGCGTCTCGGCGCGCCAGAAGCTGTCGTGCTTGCGATCGGTGATGCGTGCACGGATGCGCTCACCCGGCATCGTGTCGGGCACGAAGACGACACGGCCCTCGTGCCGGGCGACGAAGACGCCGCCATGGGCGACGTTGGTAATGTCGAGGTCGACCACGTCCACTCTCTGGACATCCCGGGCCTGATCGTTCTGGGGCATCCGTCGAGCATCCCACAGGAATCCATGCGCCTCTACCTCGCCTCCACGTCGCCGGCCCGTCTCGCCCTGCTGCGGGCGGCGGGCATCGAGCCCGTCGTCGTCCCTTCTCATGTCGACGAAGAAGCGGCCGTCGCAGCGGCCGAAGCCGAGCACGGCCCGCTGTCGGCGGATGCGATGGTGCAGTTGCTCGCCCGACTCAAGGCGGAAGCCGTTCGCGGCGACTTCGCCGGAGAACCGATCGACGGTTTCATCTTCGGCGGCGACTCCGCGTTCGAGCTCGACGGCGAGATCTTCGGCAAACCCCACGACCCCGAGGTCGCCCGCGCTCGCTGGCGCGCGCAGCGGGGCCGCACCGGCCACCTCCACTCCGGGCACTACCTGATCGACCACCGCGGAGGCGTCGAGAACCAGTCCGCCGGCCGCACGGCGGTCGCTGCAGTCACGTTCGCCGACATCACCGACGCCGAGATCGACGCGTACGTCGGAACCGGCGAGCCCCTCGAGGTCGCCGGCGCGTTCACGATCGACAGCCTGGGCGGCCCGTTCATCTCCCGGGTGGAGGGCGACCCGAGTACTGTCGTAGGGCTGTCGCTCGCGACACTGCGCGAACTCTTCCGGGAACTGGGCGTCGACTGGCCCAGCCTGTGGAATCGCGTTTTGTAGGCTTTCCGAGCAGCGACCCTCTGATTTTTGTCGGGTTCACCCAAAAGGGGACCCCCACAGACGAATAGGCTAAAGAACTGTGCCACGTATCACCAAGGTCCTCATCGCCAACCGGGGCGAGATCGCCGTCCGGGTCATCCGAGCGGCGAAGGACAGCGGGATCGCCGCCGTCGCCGTCTATGCGGACCAGGACCGTGACGCCCTCCACGTGAAGCTCGCCGACGAGGCGTACGCGCTCGACGGCACGACCAGCGCCGAGACGTACCTGGTGATCGAGAAGCTCCTCTCCGTCGCGCGACGCTCCGGCGCCGACGCCGTGCACCCCGGCTACGGCTTCCTGGCTGAGAACGCCGATTTCGCCCGCGCCGTCATCGCATCCGGCCTCACCTGGATCGGGCCGTCGCCGGAGGCCATCGAGCGCCTCGGCGACAAGGTCAGCGCGCGGCACGTCGCGGAGAAGGTGGGCGCCCCGCTCGCACCAGGCACGCTCAACCCGGTCGCCGATGCCTCCGAGGTCCTCGACTTCGTCGATATCCACGGGCTCCCTGTCGCCATCAAGGCGGCATTCGGCGGCGGCGGCCGCGGCCTGAAGGTCGCGCGCACCCGCGACGAGGTTCCCGAGCTCTTCGAGTCGGCCACCCGCGAGGCGATCGCGGCGTTCGGCCGCGGCGAGTGCTTCGTCGAGAAGTACCTCGACCAGCCGCGCCACGTCGAGACCCAGTGCCTGGCGGATGCGTACGGCAATGTCGTCGTGGTCTCCACCCGCGACTGCTCCCTGCAGCGTCGTCACCAGAAGCTCGTCGAGGAGGCGCCCGCGCCCTTCCTCACCGCGGAGCAGACGGAGAAGCTGTATAGCGCATCCAAGGCCATCCTCAAGGAGGTCGGCTATCAGGGCGCCGGCACCTGCGAGTTCCTCATCGGCAAGGACGGCACGGTCTCGTTCCTCGAGGTGAACACGCGACTGCAGGTCGAGCATCCGGTGTCGGAGGAAGTCACGGGGATCGACCTCGTGCGCGAGCAGTTCCGCCTCGCCGAGGGCGGTGAGCTCGACTACGACGACCCGATCGCGCGCGGCCACTCGTTCGAGTTCCGCATCAATGGCGAGGATGCGGGCCGCGGCTTCATCCCCTCCCCCGGCCCCGTTCACGTCTTCAAGCCCGCCGGCGGCCCCGGCGTTCGCGTCGACAGCGGAATCCAGGCCGGCGACGTGATCAGCGGATCGTTCGACTCGATGCTCGCCAAGCTCATCGTCACGGGCGCGAACCGCGAGGAGGCGCTCGAACGTTCGCGCCGCGCCCTCGACGAGTTCGAGGTGGCCGGGCTTCCCACCGTGCTCCCCTTCCACCGCGCAATCGTGCGCGATCCCGCGTTTGCACCGCAGGACGGCGAACCCTTCTCCGTGTACACCCGCTGGATCGAGACCGAGTTCGTCAACGAGATCGACCCGTGGTCGGGCTCGCTCAGCGATGCCGCCCCAGCCGCACAGCGCAGCAGCGTTGTCGTCGAGGTCGAGGGAAAGCGCATCGAGGTCTCCATGCCCTCGAAGCTGCTGACCGTCGGTGGCTCGGCCGCCGCATCCGGCGCCCCCGCACCGCGCCGCCGCGGCGGAGCCCACGCTGTCGACACGGCGACCGGTGATTCGGTCACTGCGCCGATGCAGGCCACGATCGTCAAGCTCGCCGTCGCCGACGGCGACGAGGTCGTCAAGGGCGACCTCGTGCTCGTGCTCGAGGCGATGAAGATGGAGCAACCCCTGACCGCCCACAAAGACGGCACCGTCTCGGGACTCAACGCCAACGTCGGCGAGACCGTCTCGTCGGGACACCTCCTCCTCAGCATCGTCTGACCGTTTGCCTCCGGCTCTGCCTCCGGCTCTGCCTGGGCGCGCCTTCCGCTGTACCAGTGGAATCTCCGTCATGACGGATGAATCGCCGACGCGGCGCGCGATACTTCCTGACTGAGGACCGTTCGTATCGCGTCCCGCACGGCATCCCACTCCCGTAACACCTGATTCGCCGTGAACCGCAACCTCCGCTCGCCCTGTGTCGCGAACGCGAGATCCCGGATGCGGTCCCGCTCAAACGCCTCCCGACTCGAGTGATAGGCGAATCCGTCCAGTTCGACGAAGAGCCATCCGTCGATCCGCAGATCCACCCGGCCGACCCCCGGCACGGTCACCTGCTGCTCCACGAGATGACCGGCCGCGGTGAGCCGTTGCCTGACGATCGATTCGATTCCCGACTCCGATCCTGGGCGGGCCCGTTCCGCGACAAACCCCGTCCACTTCGGTTCGGTCTCGAACCAGGCACGGAGATCACTCAAGCGCACGCTGCCGCTCGCCACCGCGGTGTCGAGGACGGCGACCGCGGTCTCCGTGTCGGCGCAGCGCACCACGCTCCGCAGGCAATCGGCGGGCGAGACGCGCCAGATCTCGCGCGCCGCGCCCGAATTCTTCCAATGGACCACGACATCCGGGCCGAGCTCAGGCAGGCTCCGCGCACTGGCCGATACGCGAAGGTGCAGCCGGGGATCGAATCCGGCCCACCATCCGTAGCTTCGGGCCGCGGAGACGCAACTCAGTCTGGCGCCGAGCCGCGCGGCCTCGAGCATGGGCCCGGTCGTGTCTGCCAGGGCGTAGGTTCCGCGTCGCGGCCGAACGATCCGGCCCGCCCGGACCGCGGCAGTGAGTTCGATGGGATGCGCGCCCGCGCGGGTCAGCTCCGCCCGGCTCGCGATCCCGCCGCGGGAACTGAGGTGATGAATCCACTGCATGAACCGAGTCTGGCGAGCAGCGCGAGAGTCATGGGCAGTGCGGGGAAACCGGTGGACAACGGCGGCGTGTGGAACGAAGGAGTAATCGATCGACACGCCGAGGATTTGTCCGTCGGGACGGAGAAGTGGCGTGAAAACCGGCGAAATCTCCGACGCTGGCCAGCTGGCCGGGCTGGGCAGCTGGCCGGCTGGCCGGCCAGCCAGGCCCGCGCTACAGCACGATGTGCATCGCGCGCGCGGCGTCGGAGATGGAGCCGGAGAGGGAGGGGTAGACGGTGAAGGCGCGGGCCACCTGGTCGACCGTGAGACGGTGCTCGACGGCGAGCGCCAGCGGGAAGATGAGCTCGGATGCGCGCGGTGCCACGATCACGCCGCCGATGACCGTGCCCGACCCGGTGCGTGCGAAGAGCTTGACGAAGCCGTCCTTGATGCCGAGCATCTTGGCGCGGGGATTGGACTTGAGCGGCAGCTTGTAGATGTCCCCCTGGGCGATGCCCTCCTCGATCTGCTTCTGGTTCCAGCCCACGGTCGCGATCTCGGGCTGGGTGAAGATGTTGGAGGTGACGTTTCGGAGTTCGAACGGGTTGACCGCATCCCCCATCGCGTGGAAGACGGCGGTGCGTCCCTGCATCGCGGCGACCGACGCGAGCGGCATCAGGTCGGAGCAGTCTCCGGCGGCGTAGATGTTGGGGACCGAGGTGCGGGCGACGCGGTTGACCCGGATGTGCCCGGATTCGGTGAGCTGCACGCCCGCCTCCTCGAGTCCGATGCCTTCGGTGTTCGGCACGGAGCCGACGGCCATGAGGCAGTGGCTGCCCTCGATGGTGCGTCCGTCGGTGAGGGTGGCGACGACACCGTTCTCCGTGCGCACGATGGACTCGGCGCGGGACTTCGAGAGCACCTGCATCCCGTTGCGCTTGAAGACGTTCTCGATCACACGGGCGGCGTCGGCGTCCTCGCCGGGCAGCACCTGGTCGCGGCTCGAGATGAGGGTGACCTTCGAGCCGAGCGCGGTGTACGCGGACGCGAACTCGGCTCCGGTGACACCCGAGCCGACGACGATGAGGTGCTCAGGCACGTGCGGGAGGTCGTAGAGCTGGGTCCAGGTGAGGATGCGCTCCCCGTCGGGCACAGCAGACGGCAGGATGCGCGGGCTCGCCCCCGTCGCGATGACGAAGGTGTCTGCCTCGATCCGGTCGAAGTCGGTTCCCGTGTCGCCCTTGGCCGTCGACACGATGATCGCGCTCGACCCGTCGAGGCGTCCTTCGCCCGTGACGATGCGCACGCCGGCCCGCATGAGCTCTGCCCGCATGTCCTCCGACTGCTGGCGGGCGAGGCCCATCAGGCGCTTGTTGACCGCGGCGAGGTTGACCGCGACATCCGGACGAACGGGCTTGCCGTGGTCGCCACGGCTGAAGAACTGAACGCCGAGGTCTGCCGCCTCGCCGATGGCGTTCGCCGCCTCGGCCGTGGCGATGAGGCTTTTCGACGGCACCACGTCGGTGATCACGGCCGAGCCGCCGACACCGAGGCGTTCGACGACGGTCACGTCCGCTCCGAGCTGCGCGCCGGCGAGGGCCGCTTCGTATCCTCCTGGCCCCCCTCCGAGTACAGCGATTCTCTGCTTGCGCTCGAATTCATAGGCCATACCTCTATTCTCGCGCACGTTGCGGGGTTCTCCCGCACGTTCTCGCGCCGATGCGCATCCGGACGCGGAGGCGATCGGCGGCACCATCCGAATAGAGTTGGTCCATGCCTGAAACCATCACGAACCCGCTCGATGACCTGGCCACCGACCCTTTCGAGGTCGCCCGGCAGGCCGCAGAACAGCTCGCCGAGAAGACCGGCGTCGCGAAGCACGACATCGCTCTGACCCTGGGCAGCGGATGGGGGAAGGCGGCCGACCTCATCGGCGAGACGACCGCGACCATCCCCGCCGCCGAGATCGTCGGCTTCAGCGCTCCCGCGCTGGCGGGCCACGTCGGCACGCTCCGCTCGGTGCTCCTCCCCAGCGGGAAGCGCGCGCTCGTGATCGGCGCACGCACCCACTACTACGAGGGCCACGGCGTTCGCCGGGTCGTGCACAGCGTGCGCACCGCGGCTGCGGCGGGCGCCACCACGATGATCCTCACCAACGGCGCCGGCGGCATCAAGGAGAGCTGGAAGCCGGGCACGCCCGTTCTGATCAGCGACCACATCAACCTCACCGCCGACTCGCCGCTCGAGGGCGCGACGTTCATCGACCTGACCGATCTGTACTCGGCACGGCTGCGCGCGATCGCCAGGGGGATCGAGCCGGGCCTCGACGAAGGCGTGTACACGCAGTTCCGCGGACCGCACTACGAGACCCCGGCCGAAGTGCAGATGGCGAAGACCATCGGCGGCCACATCGTCGGCATGTCGACGGCGCTCGAAGCGATCGCCGCGCGGCAGGCCGGCATGGAGATCCTCGGGATGTCGCTCATCACCAACCTGGCCGCCGGCATCCAGAAGACGCCGCTCAGCCACCAGGAAGTCATCGAGGCCGGACGTGAGGCCGAGCCGGTGATCAGCGCCCTGCTGGCGAAGATCGTGGGGGCGCTGTGAACGCCGCGCACACGCGCGACGTCTCCGCTGGGGACGACGCCGACCTGCTCGAACAGGTGCGTTCCTGGATCGCGCAGGACCCCGATCCGGAGACCCGCGATGAACTGCAGCAGCTCGCCCTCGCCGGCGAGAGCGGATCGCAGGCGGCCCTGGACGACCTGCACGCGCGCTTCGACACGCGTCTCGCCTTCGGCACGGCCGGTCTGCGCGGGGAGATCTCGGGAGGACCCAACCGGATGAACCGGGTGCTGGTCGCACAGGCGGCCGCCGGATTCGCCCGCTACCTCCTCGAGCATGCCGAAGGCACGACCCCATCGGTCGTCATCGGCTACGACGGACGCAAGAACTCGGATGTCTTCGCCCGTGACACCGCGGAGCTCATGGCGGGCGCGGGCGTGCGCGCCATCCTCCTGCCGCGCCTGATGCCGACCCCGGTGCTCGCGTTCGCCGTGCGCCATCTCGACGTGAGTGCGGGCGTCATGGTCACCGCAAGCCACAACCCGCCGAACGACAACGGGTACAAGGTCTACCTGGGCGGCGAGGATCACGGTTCCCAGATCGTGTCGCCGGTGGATGCGGAGATCGCCGCGCACATCCTGGAGGTCGCAGCTTCGAGCATCAGCGACCTCCCGCGAGCCGAGACGTACGAGGTCGCACCCGAGTCCCTGGAGCAGGAGTACGTGGACGCCACCGCCGCCGTCGCGAGCTCGACGGCTCCGCGGGATGCGGTCTCGTTCGTCTACACGGCGATGCACGGTGTCGGCTGGCGCACGGCTCGACAGGTCTTCTCGAAAGCCGGATTCGCTGAGCCGACCATCGTCGCCGAGCAGATCGACCCCGATCCCGCCTTCCCGACCGTGGCGTTCCCCAACCCGGAGGAACCGGGCGCGATGGACCTCGCCTTCGCGGCCGCGCGCGCCGCGGGAACCGATCTGGTGATCGCGAACGATCCCGACGCCGACAGGCTCGCCGTGGCGATTCCGGATGCGTCGAGCGAGGCCGGGTACCGCCGGCTCAGCGGGAACGAGGTGGGCGCGTTGCTCGGCTGGCGCGCTGCCCGGCTGGCCGAGGCGGCGGCCGGGCCCGACGAGGCGGCGTTCGGCGCTCTCGCGTGCTCGATCGTGTCGTCGCCCGCACTGAAGGCGGTGGCGGATGCGTACCGTCTCGACTTCGAAGACACCCTCACCGGTTTCAAGTGGGTCTCCCGCGCACCTGGCCTCGTCTACGGATTCGAGGAGGCGCTCGGCTATCTGGTGAACCCGGAGACGATCCGCGACAAGGACGGGATCTCGGCCGCGACCGCGTTCCTCGACCTCGCGGCCTCACTCGCCGCCGAGGGCCGCACCATCGGAGACCACCTGACGGAGTTCGCCGAGGAGTTCGGCTTCTTCGCCTCCGATCAGATCTCGATCCGGGTCACCGATCTCAGCGACATCGACCGGATCATGGCGTCGCTGCGGGCCACCCCGCCGCAAGCCCTCGGCGCTGTCGAAGTGACGCAGATCGACGATCTGAGCGACGGCTTCGGATCGATCCCCCCGAGCGATGTGCTGCGCATCCTGCTCGCGGACGGATCGCGGGTGATGGTCCGCCCGAGCGGCACGGAGCCGAAGCTGAAGATCTACATCGACGCGTCGAGTGACGTTGGCACCGTCGAGGAGCGACGGGCGACGGCCGAGGCGCGCGTCGCCGCGCTCGGAGACGTAATGCGCGAACTCACCGCCGGATAAGCGCGAGCAACGTCGTCACGGAGCCGGCGCGGCCGCAGCGGGCGCTGCTGCGCGTCGGCGCGCGTAGCCGGCGATGAACAGCACCAGGGCCACCGCTGTGACAGCGGCGCCGAGGGCGGGAACCGCCTCCGGGCCGCCGAGCGCCAGCGCCGCCGAGCCCAGCGGCGGGGCGACCGCGATCCCGACGTACATCGCGGTCGAGTACCACGACAGCGCGAGCGCTGCCGATTCGGGCTCGACGGTGACGAGCCGGTGCTGCACCGGGATCGCGATGGCGAACGCGGCCACGCCCCACACGGCGAACACGATGACGGAGGCCACGAACGACGACTCCACGAACGGCAGCACCGCGAGCGCCGCGATCTGCCCGCCGAGCGCGACGATCGCCGTCGCCCGGCTTCCGAAGCGGTCGGTGAGCGGCCCGGCGACGATGTTCCCGGCGACGCCCGCCACCCCGTAGGCCAGGAGGAGCGCGGCGAGCAGGGCACCGGATCCGCCGGTCGAGGCGTGGGTGACGGATGCGCTGAAGATGTACACGATGTTGAACCCGGCGATCATCAGCAGAGTCGTTCCCAGTGGCGCGAGCACCCGCGGGTCGGCGAGCGGTGCGATCCGCTGGCGCAGCGACACGGCCGGGGCGATCGGCACGGCCCGGACGAACAGCGGGATCGCGACGACGAGCACCGCGGCGACACCGACGAGCAACCACAGGGGCAGGCGCCAACCCGCGATTCCGCCGAGAGCCGTTCCGAACGGTGAGCCGATGGCCGTCGCGAGCGTGAACCCGGCGCCGACGATCGCGAGTGCGCGCCCGCGCTGCTCCGGGCGTGCCAGCGACGCGGCGGCCGCCGTCGCCGTCGGTACGAGGGCGGCGCCGCCGATACCCGAGAACGTGCGCCCGATGAGGAACAGGGGAAGAGACGTCGCCGAGACGGCCAGCGCACCGCCGATGGCGAAGACCGCCAGGCCCGCGGCCATCAACGTCGCGCGCGGTACCCGCGGAAGGAGCACGGAGATGACGGGCGCGGCGACCGCGACGACCAGAGAGTACGACGTGATCGAGTAGCTCACCTGCGTCGGCGTTGCGTGCAGGTCTCCGGCGATGTCGGGAAGGAGTCCCGCGATGACGAAGGCGTTGGTACCGACCACGAACATCGCGAGAGCCAGCACGAGAAGCTTCAGAGTCGGCGTACGATACGATTGTTCGACAGAAGTCATACGATCACTGTAGAGAATAGTTCGATGAGTGTCAAACTATTCTCGTACAGCCCAGCGAACCATCCCACCGGAGAACCGATGTCGGCCGACTACCCAGCCCCCGAGATGTCCGACGTGCAGCTCGTCGACCTCCTCCGAGCGGTGGCCGACCCCATCCGGCTTCAGATCGTGCGGGTGCTCGCCGACGGCGAACCGCACTCCAAGAGCGGCGCGGAGTGGGGATTCGAGGTGCAGAAATCGACCCTGTCGCACCATTTCAAGGCCCTGCGCGAGGCAGGTGTGACCCTGACCATCGTGAACGGGCGCACCCACGCCATCCAGCTTCGCCGCCGCGAACTCGACGAACGTTTTCCCGGACTGGTCGACGCTCTGATCGCGACGCCGCGTTAGTTCGGACGCAGCCTAGCCGAGCGCTTCCTCGAGCTTGCGCTCGATCTCGTCGAGGTCGAAATAGTTGTCGACCACGACGACGTCGGCGTTGGTCGGGCCGATCCGGTCGACCAGCTCCGGCGACGTCAGGATGACCTGAGCGGTGGCGGCTGCGGTGGCGACATTGGCCAGGTCGGACGCCGTCACGTCCGCATCGATGTCGAGCCGGTCGAGCACGCGCTCGGCGTTCACCTTGAGGATGCCGGATGTTCCCACCCCGGCACCGCAGATGGCGACGATCTTCATCGCGCGGCCCCCTCGCCGCTGGCGGCCATGATGCTCTGGACCTCGGCGACGTCGGATGCTGCTGCGAGCGCGGGGATCGCGCCCGGGTCGTTGAAGATGTTGGCGAGCTCGGCGACCGAGGTGACGTGCGCATCCGGAGTCGCTACGGCGAGCCCGATGACGACGCTGACGGGATCGTTGTGCGGGTGCCCGAAGACGACGGGTTCGGCGAGCGTGACGACCGAGAGGCCGTCGGTGAGCACGTCCGGACCGGGTCGGGCGTGAGCCAGCGCGAGCCCCGGAGCGATGACGATGTAGGCGCCGAACTCGTCGATCACCTGGATCATGCGGGCTCCGTAGCCCTCCTCGGTCGCGCCGGAGCGAACGAGGGCAGCTCCCGCGAGCTCCACCGCATCGCGCCAGTCGGACGCATGCGCTCCGACAGTGATGGCGGAATCGGGGAGGGGCGGCAGTGGCATACCTTCAGCGTATCGGTACGGGAACTAGGAACCCTCGAAACCCGCTGTGATGATGTCGGCGAGCTCTTCGCGCTCTTCGAGAGAGAGGAATGTCGACGCCGCCGCGTTCAGCTGGAACACCTCGAGGTCGGTGCGGTCGTACTGGAACGCATCGGCCAGGATGCTCAGTTCGCGCGTGAGTGTCGTGCCGCTCATCAGGCGGTTGTCGGTGTTCACCGTCACGCGGAATCCGAGCTGGTAGAGCAGGTCGAACGGGTGGTCGAGGATGTCGTCGCCCCACGCGGCGATCGCGCCGGTCTGCAGGTTGGAGGTCGGGCTCGTCTCGAGCGCGATCTCACGGTCCTTCACCCACTGGGCCAGGAGGCCGAGGGTCACGTAGGTGTTCTCGTCGTCCTGACGCTCGATCACGATGTCCTCGGCGATGCGAACTCCGTGGCCGAGTCGAAGCGCACGACCGTCGAGGAGGGCGCCGCGGATGCTCTCGAGCCCGTCGGCCTCGCCGGCGTGCACCGTGGTCGGGAAGAACTGTGCGGCGAGGTAGTCGAACGCGGCGCGATGGTTGCCGGCCGGGAAGCCGGCCTCGGGTCCGGCGATGTCGAAGCCGACGACGCCACGGTCGCGGTGGCGTACGGCGAGCTCGGCGATCTCCAGGCCGCGGTCGTTGTGGCGCATGGCGGTGACGAGCTGCCCGATCCGGATGGGGTGGCCGGTGCCGCGCACATCCTCGATGCCCTGCTCGATGCCCTCCTGCACGGCTTCGACCGTCTCGTCGAGGCTGAGGCCGCCGCCGAGATGCTGCTCAGGGGCCCAGCGGATCTCGCCGTAGACGACGCCGTCGGTTCCGAGGTCTTGCACGAACTCGCGTGCGACGCGCCCGAGACCCTCGCGCGTCTGCATGACCGCGGTGGTGATGTCGAACGTCTTGAGGTATTCGACGAGCGAGCCCGAGTTGGACTTCTCGGCGAACCAGGCGCCCAGCTCGCGCGCATCCGTCGCCGGCAGTTCGAGGCCGATCCCGGATGCCAGCTCGACGATCGTCGCCGGCCGCAGCCCGCCGTCGAGGTGGTCGTGCAGCGACACCTTCGGGAGCGCCCCGATGTCTGTTCCGTCGCTCAGCGTGTACGTCTGGTTCTCTTCGCTCATGCTCATCAATCTATCGGTCTGCGACGCCGTCGCCGGGTCAGGAGATGCGGTCGGCGATGAGGGGGCCGCCGGTGAGCACGGGGTCGCCGGCGTCTCCGATGCGGTAGGCGCCCGCGACGGCCTCGAGGGCCCGCTCGAAGCGGGCGGGCTCGTCGGCCGAGAGCGTGAACAGCGGCTGCCCGGCGCGCACGGTGTCGCCGGGTTTCGCGTGCAGATCGATGCCGGCGGCGTGCTGCACCGGGTCCTGCTTGCGGGCGCGCCCGGCGCCGAGGCGCCACGCACCGATGCCGAACGGGAGCGCCTGCTGCTCGACGAGAACGCCGTCGCGCTCGGCGACGACGGTGTGGGTCTCCTTGGCGACCGGGAGTGCCGCATCCGGATCGCCGCCCTGGGCGCGGATGACCTCGCGCCACTTGTCCATCGCGCGACCGTCCTTCAGAGCGGCCTCGACGTCCACATCCGTCTTTCCGGCGAGGGCGAGCATCTCGCGGGCCAGCTCGACGGTCAGCTCGACGACGTCGGCCGGTCCGCCGCCTGCCAGCACCTCGACGGACTCGCGAACCTCGTTGGCGTTGCCGATGGCGAAGCCGAGGGGCACGTTCATGTTCGTGAGCAGGGCGGAGGTCGCAACCCCGGCATCCGTGCCGAGGGCCACCATCGTGCGCGCCAGCTCACGCGACTTCTCGATGTCTTTGAGGAAGGCTCCCGAGCCGAACTTGACGTCGAGCACGAGTGCACCCGTGCCTTCGGCGATCTTCTTGCTCATGATCGAGGATGCGATCAGCGGGATCGCCTCGACCGTTCCGGTGATGTCGCGCAGCGCGTACAGCTTGCCGTCCGCCGGCGCGAGGCCGGAGCCGGCGGCCGAGATCACACCGCCGACGTCGCGCAACTGGTCGAACATCTCCTGGTTGGTCAGGTTCGCGCGCCAGCCGGGGATGCTCTCGAGCTTGTCGAGCGTGCCGCCCGTGTGCCCGAGACCGCGCCCCGAGAGCTGCGGCACGGCAACGCCGAAGGTCGCGACGAGCGGCATCAACGGCAAGGTGATCTTGTCGCCGACCCCGCCGGTGGAGTGCTTGTCGCTGGTCGGTTTGCCCAGACCGTCGAAGCTCATCCGCTCCCCCGACGCGATCATCGCCATCGTGAGGTCCTTGATCTCACGACGGGTCATGCCGTTGAGGAAGATCGCCATCGTCATCGCGGCCATCTGCTCGTCGCCGACGTAGCCGCGGGTGTACGCGTCGATCAGCCAGTCGATCTCGGCGGTGGAGAGTTCGCCGCTGTCGCGCTTGGTGTGGATGAGGTCGACGGCGTCGAAAGCCTCGACGGTGCCGGAGGTGCTGGTCAAGTCAGAGGTCCTTAATCGTTGTGTTCTGCGGCGTCTTCTGCGGCGTAGGCGACGAGCTGGCGCGGCCCGAACGCATCCGGGAGCACCTCGTCGATGGTGCGGATGCCGGAGACCGTCTCCAGCAGCATCCCTTCGGCCGAGTGCTCGTACAGCAGCTGCCGGCAGCGGCCGCACGGCATCAGGATGTTGCCGTGCCCGTCAACGCAGGTGAACGCCACGAGATGGCCGCCGCCTGAGATGTGCAGTTGCGACACGAGCCCGCACTCGGCGCAGAGGGTGACGCCGTAGCTGGCGTTCTCCACGTTGCAGCCGACGATCGTGCGTCCGTCGTCGACGAGTGCGGCGGCGCCGACCGGGAAGTTCGAGTACGGCGCGTACGCGTGGGTCATCGCCTCGCGCGCGGCTGCGCGAAGCGCCTCCCAGTCGATGCGCGGGCCGTCCGTCGGTGGCACGGTGCTCATGATTTGATGTACGGCTTTCCGTCGGCTGCTGGGGCCCGCGAGAGCCCGACGAGCCCGGCGACCGCGAAGATCGTCACCACGTAGGGCAGCATCAGCATGAACTCGCTGGGAACCGGCGAACCGATCGTGCCGAGCACGTTCTGCAGGTTGGTCGCGAACCCGAACAGCAGGGCGGCGAGAGTGGCCTTGATGGGGTGCCAGCGCCCGAAGATGACCGCGGCGAGGGCGATGAAGCCCTGACCGGCCGTCATCTCTTTCGAGAACGCGCCCACCGAACCGAGCGTGAAGTACGCACCGCCGAGTCCCGCGACCGCGCCCGCGAGGGAGACGTTCCAGAACCGGGTGCTGTTCACGTTGATGCCGACGGTGTCGGCGGCTTCGGGATGCTCGCCGACCGACCGCACGCGCAGACCCCATCGTGTGTGGAACAGTCCGAACCACACCGCGAAGATCGCGATGTACATGAGGTACTCGATGATCGTCTGGTGGAAGAGCACCGGCCCGATGATCGGGATGTCGCTGAGCAGCGGGATCGGCCACTCCGGCAGACGCGGCGGGCGGTTGAGCAGGTCGGGGTTCTGTGCGAGCACCTTCGAGTAGAGGAAGCTCGTGAGGCCGGTGACGAGCACGTTGAGCACGACACCGACGATCACCTGGTCGACCAGGTATTTGATCGAGAAGGCGGCGAGCACGAACGAGACCAGGACGCCCGCGATGAGGGCGGCGAACAGTCCGACCGCCCAGCTCCCGGTGAGAGTCGCCGTCATCGCCGACACGAACGCGCCGGCGAGCAGCTGGCCCTCGATCGCCACGTTGACGACACCGGAACGCTCCGAGATCACGCCACCGAGGGCTCCGAACACGAGTGGCACCGACAGGCTGACCGTTCCGAGGAGCAGTCCGGTGATGGGGATGGGCAGCTCGCCCGAGCCGGCCCAGGCCAGGAACCCGAACATGAAGACCAGCGCGAAGCCGATGACCAGCCACAGGCTCGCCTTGCGGGCCTGCCACGCGAGGTAGGCGCTCACCAGGGTGAGGATCACGAGGATGATCGTCACGATGACCGTCGTGCTGAAGGTGTCGACGACCAGGTTCGGCAGCGCGATGGTGTCGCTGGTCTCGGTGAACTTGAACGTGCTGGTTCCGTGGCGGGGGAACCCGAAGAACAGGATCAGGCTGATGACCACGAAGATGCCGAAGGCGATCGGCGCCTTCCAGCTGCGGATCTGCGCCTTCTCGAGAACGATCGGGGACTGATCGGGGATGACCGGTGTCGCGGTGCTCACTTGGCCGCCACCTCCTTCGTGACGATGGGACCGGATCTCCGGGGCGTCTGCCCGGGTGTCGGCAGGCGGAAGATCGCGCGCACCAGCGGCGGCGCCGCGACGAACAGCACGATGAGGGACTGGACGACGAGCACGATGTCGATCGGGATGTCGTTGGCCGCCTGGATCGTGTATCCACCGGCCTTGAGGGCGCCGAACAGCAGACCGGCGACGAACACGCCCCACGGCCTGGAGCGTCCGAGCAGGGCCACCGTGATGGCGTCGAAGCCGATGCCCGCATCCACGCCCGAGCTGATGCCCGACGGGAAGACGCCGAGGGCCTGATTGGCGCCTGCGATCCCGATGAGGCCACCGGCGATCAGCATCGCGTAGAGGTACATGTTCTTCACGTTGATGCCGGCGACGCGGGCGGCGTTCGGGTTCTCGCCGACCGCACGGAAACGGAAGCCGAGGTTCGACCGGTTGATCAGCCACCAGACGAAGACCGTCGCCCCGATGACCACGATCAGCGCCCAGGTCAGGTTGTACTGCACGCCGAACAGCGGCGGGAAGATGGCGGTGTCCTTGATCGGCGGCGCCTTCGGGTTGTTCGACCCCGGCGCCTGCAGCAGACCCTTCGTGCGCAGCAGGTACGAGATCAGGTAGAACGCGATGTAGTTCAGCATGATCGTGACGATCACTTCGTGCGCACCGGTTCTCGCCTTGAGCACACCCACGATTCCAGCCCAGACGGCACCGCCCGCGATGCCGGCCAGGACCGCGACGACCAGGTGGATGACCGGCGGCAGGTTGAACGAGAAGCCGACCCAGGCGGAGCAGGCGGCGGCGATGAGGATCTGTCCCTGGCCACCGATGTTGAACATGCCGACCCGGAAGGCGAGGGCGACGCCGAGTCCGCCGACGATCAGCGGGGTGGCGAAGGTCAGCGTCTCGGTGAGCGGCCGGATGCCCGCGGAGAAGGTCGGCCGGCGGAAGTTGTAGATCGCGCCCTGGAACATCGAGGTGTACGCGCTCGACACCGAGTTCCAGATCGCGACGAACGTGTCGCCGGGGCGGGCGAAGAAGTACCCCGCCGCCCGCTGCACGTCGGGATCCGTGATGGCGATCAGGATGGCGCCGACCACCAGGGCGAGCACCACCGCGAGGATCGAGATGACGACGGAGCCGCCCATCATCTCGCGGACGGCCTTGCTCCAGCGCGAGGGCTCCTCGCCCGGCGTCTCCGGCTTGGTCAGGCCCGGGGCCGTCTCGGTCCCGCTCATACTGCCGCTCCGTTCACTGCTGCTTGCGCATCCTCCGGCGATTCGCCGGCCATCATGAGGCCGAGCACGTCGCGCGACGTGTTCCCCGGCACGATTCCTACGATTCCGCCGCGGTACATCACCGCGATGCGGTCGGCGAGCGCGGCCACCTCGTCGAGTTCGGTCGAGACGACGATGACGGGGATGCCCGCATCCCGGGTCTCGACGATGCGCTTGTGCACGAACTCGATCGAGCCGACGTCGAGCCCACGGGTGGGCTGGGCCGCGACGAATAGCCGAAGCTCGCGGCTGAGCTCGCGGGCGAGCACGACCTTCTGAGCGTTGCCGCCCGAGAGCCGGCCGACCTTGGTCTCGATCGACTGGGTGCGCACATCGAACTCGCGCACCTTCTCTTCGGCGAACTCGTTGAGATAGCCGAGCTGCAGGTTTCCGCCCTTCACGAAGGGCGCTCCGGCCGACCGGTCGAGCATGAGGTTCTCCGCGATGCTGAACTCGCTCACGAGGCCGTCCTCGTTGCGGTCCTCGGGGATGAACCCGACTCCGGCGTCGAGCACCCTGCGCACGCTGTGGCCCTGGATGCTCCGGCCGTCGAGCTCGATCTCGCCCTCGACTCGGGGCTGCAGCCCGAGGATCGCCTCTGTCAGCTCGGTCTGCCCGTTGCCCTGAACACCGGCGACGGCGAGGATCTCCCCCGCTTTCACATCGAAGCTCACCCGGTTGACGACCATCTGGCCGATCGGGTCGATCACCGACAGGTCGCGCACGACGAGCGCGGGGGCGCCCGGCGTCGCGGGGGTCTTGGAGACGGT
This sequence comes from Leifsonia sp. NPDC058230, assembly GCF_042882245.1. Lineage (NCBI taxonomy): Bacteria > Bacillati > Actinomycetota > Actinomycetes > Micrococcales > Microbacteriaceae > Leifsonia > Leifsonia sp. NPDC058230. The sequence goes on from NZ_JBHVWM010000002.1 coordinate 825,907, forward strand.
CAGGGAGACGGCACGGCCGACCATCATCGACGCCATCTCGGTGTTCGACGCGGTGGGCTCGACCTCGCCGACGACCTTGCCGAGGCGGATGACCGTGATGCGGTCGGCGACCTCACGCACTTCACGGAGTTTGTGCGTGATGAAGATGATGGCCGTGCCCTGCGCCTTGAGCTGGCGCATGATCTCCATCAGCTCGTCGGTCTCCTGAGGGGTCAGCACGGCGGTCGGCTCGTCGAACACGAGCACCTTCGCCTCGCGGGAGAGCGCCTTGATGATCTCCACGCGCTGCTGCACGCCGACGGGCAGATCTTCGACGAGCGCGTCCGGGTCGATGTCGAAGCCGAAGCGGGCCGAGATCTCGCGCACGCGCTTGCGCGCAGCCGGCAGGTCGAGACGCCCGCCGAACTTCGTCTGCTCGTGTCCGAGCATCACGTTCTCGGCGACGGTGAATACCGGGATGAGCATGAAGTGCTGGTGCACCATGCCGATGCCCGCCTTCATCGCGTCACCGGGGCCGGAGAACTTCTGGACCTCGTCGTCGAGGAGGATCTCACCCTCTTCGGCCTGGTACAGACCGTAGAGGACGTTCATCAGCGTGGACTTGCCGGCGCCGTTCTCACCGAGGAGACAGTGGATCTCGCCTGGCTCGACAGTCAGGTCGATGTGGTCGTTCGCGACCAGGGCACCGAACCGTTTGGTGATGCCGCGAAGTTCGAGCTTCATTCGGGTGGGGTTTCCTTCTCTACTCGCCCGGGTGGAGCGAAAGCGCGCGAAACGGCAGGTGGGCCTCGATGCGCGTATTCACCCTAACCTCTTGCACATATGTCAGTGTGTGCTCACTTGAGCAACCATCACAAGACCGGATGCGCAACTCGCCAGGGGTCAAAAGGGCGGGGAGGCCAGCATGCGCTGACCTCCCCGTCACTCTTGGTGTTGCTGGATTACTTCGGCGAAGACGGCGACGTGACCTTGATCGATCCGTCGATGATGCCCGCCTTGATCTTGTCGAGCTCGCCCTGCAGGCCCGGGTCGACCTTCGACTCGAAGTCGTGGAACGGAGCGATTCCGACGCCGTCGTTCTTCAGCGTTCCCACGTACGGGGTGCTGTCGAACTTGCCGTCGGCCGCCGTGGTGACGACGTCGTTCACGGCCGGCTTCATGCCCTTCATGACCGAGGTGAGGAGCAAGTCCTTCACGCTCGGGTCGGACTCGAAGACGTCGGCGTCGACACCGATCATCGCGATCGACTTGCCGGAGTCCTTGATGGCTGCCGCGGCGCTCTGGTAGATCGGGCCACCGACCGGCATGATCACATCGGCGTTCTGGTCGATGACGCCCTGAGCGGTGTTCTTCGCCGTCTCGTTGGCGTCGAAGCCACCGGTGAACAGGCCGTTCTGAGCGTCGACGTCCCAGCCGACGACCTTGACGGACTTGCCCTTCTGCTCGTTGAAGTACTTCACGCCGTCGGCATAGCCGTCCATGAAGATGGTGACGGTCGGGATCTGCATACCGCCGAAGGTGCCGACGATGCCGGTCTTCGAGTAGCTCGCCGCAGCGTAGCCCGCGAGGAACGCGGCCTGAGCGGTGTCGAAGATGATCGGCTTGACGTTGTCGGCCGTGATCGAGCTGTCGTCGATGATGGCGAAGTCGACGTCGGGGTTCGAGGCAGCAGCCTTCTTCGTGGCGTCGGCAAGCAGGAAGCCGACGGTCACGACGAGGTTGCAGTTCGCGTCGACCATGCTCTGGATGTTGGGGGCGAAGTCGTTCTCGCTCTTGGACTCGGCCGACTTCGGCGTCACTCCGAGCTTGTCGGCGGCCTGGTTGAGGCCTTCGAAGCCGAGCTGGTTGAACGAGTGGTCGTCGAATCCGCCGGAGTCGGAGACCATGCAGGGCAGGAAGTCGCTCTTCGCGGCTCCCGACGTCGAGGTGTCCGACGGTGCCGCCGAACATGCGGCGAGCAGCGACATTACGCCGACCGCCGCCAGACCGAGCAAGCCGGCCTTACGCGCTGTGGTTCTCAAGGTGGTGTCCTCCAAGATGCAGGCCTACGGGTGAGGCCATTTGGTTTCACGTTACCGAATGTGACGAACTGCCTTGTTCGAATATCCGGCATCTTCATGTAAGCGTTACAAACGCGCGCCTGATTGTCGCCTGCTCATTTGAGCAGGCGACAATCGGCTGTCCCCTAGCCGGGTTACAGCCAGCCGCGTTTGCGGAACACCACGTAGAGCACGGTGCTCAATCCGAGCATCGCGAGCACGGCGAGCGGATAGCCCAACGGCCAATCCAATTCGGGCATATGCGTGAAGTTCATGCCGTAGATCCCCGCGACGAGCGAGGGTGCGAAGAGGATCGCCGCCCAGGACGAGATCTTCTTCACCTCTTCTCCCTGCCGGTGCGTCGAGTGGGCGAGCCCGGCCATCTCCTCGTTGCGGCGTTCCGACACCAGGGTCGAGTTCACCGTGAGGATGTCGCGCAACAGCTGACGGAATCCGTCGACCCGCTCGTTGACGAGGATGAGGTGGTCGGACACGTCGCGCAGCCCGCGCTGCAGCTCCTGCGTCACGCCGTACTTCTCCGACCCGTGCTCGAGCGCGATCATCACCGAGGTGAGCGGATGCGTCGCCCGCTGGAAGTCGATGACCTCGCGGGACAGCTCGTAGATGCGCCGCGACACCAGCGCATCGCCGCCGAACACCTGCGTCTCGATCTCGTCGATGTCGTTGGCGAGGCCCGCGACGACCGGGCTGTACGCATCCACGACCGCGTCGATGATCGCGTACAGGATGGCCTGGGTGCCGAGAGCGAGCAGCTCCGGTTCGCGCTCCATGCGCTGACGCACATGCGACAGGTCGGGCGACTCGCTGTGGCGCACCGTGATGACGAAGTTCGGCCCGACGAAGAGGTGCAGCTCACCGAAGTCGACCTCCTCGGGCACGTCGAGGTAGTTCGCCGCCTTGAGCACGACGAAGAGCACGCTGTCGTACCGCTCCAGCTTGGGCCGCTGGTGGGCGACGATCGCGTCCTCGATGGCCAGCTGGTGGAGTCCGAACTCCTCGGCCAGCGACATGAGCTCCTGCTCGCTCGGCCGGTAGAGGCCGATCCAGGCGACACCGTCGGGCGTCTCGTCGAGGGCGCGGTAGGTCTCGGACAGTGAGCGCGGCGAAGCGACGCGGCGGCCCTTCGAATAGATCGCGCTGTCGACCATGCTCGGCCGCTGGTCGCGGGGCTCGACGTCCGTGGCCGTGCTCGTTGAGGGAGGATCCACCCGCCGTGCCCGCGAGACGAACGGCATCGGAATGCGTCGATTGGTGTTGGGGGCCATGGGTCACCTCCGTGTGGATCCAGCTGTGGTCAGTACGGTTCAGCCCTTCGGAAGGGCCACCCCACTGTACGCGCGCTCCCTGCCGATGCGCTGGATCTCTTCGGCCCGAGCCAGGATGACGCTGGCATAGTGCTGCACCAGCTCGTCGCAGATCACGGACCACGATCGGCCGAGCACGGCACGACGGCCGGCCTCGCCCATCCGCAAGCGGAGTCCCGCGTCGGCCACGAGCATCCCGACCCCGGCCCGCAGGGCGCTGTCGTCGCCCGAGGGGAAGAGCAGTCCGTCGACGCCGTGCTCGACGAGGTCGATCGGCCCACCCGCGCGCGGGGCGACGACGGGCAGCCCGGATGCGTGCGCCTCCTGGACCGTCTGACCGAACGTCTCCTCCGACCCGGTGTGGGCGAAGATGTCGAATGCCGCATACGCCGCGCCGAGGTCTGCCCCGCCCAGGCGTCCGAGCCAGGTCACGGGCATCCCCCGCAGTGCCGCGGCGACGGCGGGCCGCGCGGGTCCGTCGCCGACGATGGCGATGTGAACGTCCCGGATGCCCCGGAGCGCGGCAAGGCGCTCAACCTGCTTCTCGGGGGCGACGCGTCCGACGTACCCGACGACGAGCTCTCCGTCGGGCGAGAGCCGCTCGCGCAACTCGCGTGCCGCCGGAGTGCTCCGGTTGTTGGGGTGATAGCGCTCGAGGTCGACCCCGCGTCCCCAGCGCGCCAGTCGCTGCACACCCGCCGTGCGGAGGTCGTATTCCGACGCTGCCGAGGGGACCAGCGTGAGATCGGCCCCGTCGTGCACCCAGCGCACGTACTTCCACGCGATGGCGGAGGTCATCCCGAGTCCGTTGCGGCGGGCGAACCCGGCGACGTCGGTCTGGTAGATCGCGACCGACGGGATGCCCAGCCGGTTCGCCGCCGCGATGCCCTGCGCCCCGAGCAGGAACGGCGAAGCGGCGTGCAGCACGTCGGGCTCGAAGGCGCTCAGGATGCGCTGCACCTGCGGGCTGGGCAGCCCCACCGGGAACTGCCGGTAGGCGAACGACGGCACCTGGTGCACGCGGAAGCCCGCGTACTCGGCCGGCGCTCCCGCGTCGGGGCAGATCACGATGGCCTCGTGTCCCGCTTCGGCCAGGTGATCGAGCACCCGGCAGACACTCGTGGTGACCCCGTTCACAGTGGGGAGGAAGCTCTCGCTGACGACGGCGATCCGCATGCTTCGCACGCTACGGCGGCCGAGTGGCCGACCCGTGAACAGCGGGTGTCCGGAACCGCTCTGTATCCTTTCGGCATGGCTCGCGCTCACTCCCCCATCGACCGCTTCTACAGCGTGATCCCCGCCGGAGGCATCGGCTCCCGGCTGTGGCCGCTCTCGCGGGCTGATGCGCCGAAGTTCCTGCACGACCTCACGGGATCCGGGCAGACACTGCTGCGCGACACCTGGGACAGGCTCGCGCCCCTGTCGGGCGAGCAACGGATCATGGTGGTCACCGGTCGCGCGCACCGCGCCGCCGTGGAGAAACAGCTTCCGGCGCTCGCCGATCCGAACATCGTGCTGGAGTCGGAGCCGCGCGACTCGACCGCCGCGATCGGGCTGGCCGCGGCGATCCTCGAACGACGCGAGCCCGGGGTGATCATCGGATCGTTCGCGGCCGACCACGTGATCAAGAACCAGCGGCTCTTCGCCTCGGCCGTGCGCGAGGCCGTGGCATCGGCGAATGCGGGCTACATCACCACCATCGGCATCCGGCCCACGGAGCCCGCCGTCGGCTTCGGATACATCCACACCGGTGCCGAGATCGCCATCGACGGGGCGCCGAGCGCCATCTCGGTCACGAAGTTCGTCGAGAAGCCCGACCTCGCCACCGCCGAAGGCTACGTGTCCAGCGGCGCCTATCTCTGGAACGCCGGGATGTTCATCGCCCGTGCCGACCGGCTGCTCGAGGAGATCGGACGCTCGGAGCCCGAGCTGCTCGCCGGTCTCCTGGAGCTCGCAGCCGCCTGGGACGACCCCGCCACCCGTGGACCGGCGGTCGACCGCATCTGGCCGGAGCTCAAGAAGATCGCGATCGACTACGCCGTCGCGGAGCCGGCGGCGGCCGAGGGCAATCTCTCGGTCATCCCCGGCTACTTCGACTGGGACGACGTCGGCGACTTCGCATCCCTCGCCAAACTCAACTCCGGCGGCCGCAAGTCCGATCTCGCCATCCTCGGCGAGAACGCACGCGTGCTCTCGGATGCGTCGAGCGGCATCGTCATCAGTCAGTCCGGCCGCGTGATCAGCCTCATCGGCGTGAAGGACATCGTCGTCGTCGACACACCCGACGCGCTCCTCGTCACCACGAGTGAGCACGCCCAGCGCGTGAAGGCCGTGGTCGACGCCCTCAAGCTCACCGGCTCGACCGACGTGCTGTAGGCCTGCGACCCGCTAGTCGACCTGCGACGGCCCGCGCTGCACGCCCTTCGCGAGCCGGTGGATCTCCGCATCGTCGAGCTCGATGCCCGCGTCAGTCAGACGCTCGCGGAGCAGCCTCTCGCCGTCCTCCTGCGGGCGCAACTGCATGTCCGCCGTCAGCTGCTCCACGATTCCCTGCACCTTCGCATCCCTGCTCGCGTCGGCGCTGCCGTCCATGATCGGTTCGTTCTGCGTCATGCCGCGGACGGTACGCCGCTCCTCCGTGTGCGCAAGATTTCTCTCGACGTCGAGATAGTTAGGCCCTCCTAACCAGCGGCTCCAGCGCGGGCGGCATACACTTGCATTGCGCTCTCGCGCGTTCGTTGCGATCACAACCAGGGAGGGTTGTTCGTGCCAGACCAAGCGGCAGGAACCCTGCAACCGACCAAGAACCGGCCGGGCGGAACACTGTACCGGGGCCGAGAGGGAATGTGGTCGTGGGTGCTGCACCGCATCACGGGCGTCGCCATCTTCTTCTTCCTCCTCGTGCACATTCTCGACACATCGCTCATCCGGGTCAGCCCCGAGGCGTACAACGCGGTGATCGGCACGTACAAGAACCCGATCATGGGCCTCGGCGAGATCGCCCTCGTCGGCGCGATCATCTTCCACGCGTTCAATGGCCTGCGCATCATCGCCATCGACTTCTGGAGCAAGGGCGTCAAGTACCAGAAGGTCATGTTCTACATCGTGATCGTGCTCTGGGTCGTTCTGATGGCCGGCTTCGTTCCGGTGCAGCTCATCCACATCTTCGGGGAGGCCAACTAGTCATGACGACCATTGAAGCCCCCCGCAGCCCCGCCCGTCCCGCACGCCGCAAGGGCGTCAACTGGGAGAAGTGGGGCTGGATCTACATGAGGATCTCGGGCGTCGTCCTGATCGTCCTCATCTTCGGCCACCTGTTCGTGAACCTCGTGATGGGCGAAGGCGTCAAGCAGATCGACTTCGCGTTCATCGGCGGCAAGTACGCCACCCCGTTCTGGCAGGTGTGGGACCTCCTGATGCTGTGGCTGGCGCTCATCCACGGCGGCAACGGGATGCGCACCCTCGTCAACGACTACGCGCACAACAAGACGGTCAACCGCATCCTCAAATGGGCCATCGCCGCTGCCGTCGTCGTACTGGTCGTGCTCGGAACGCTCGTCATCTTCACCTTCGAACCGTGCCCCGCAGGCGCCCCGGCCGATCTGCTGCCGTCGTTCTGCCCGGTCAACTAACTCCTCTCAAGTAGCCAACGACTACGGAAAAAAGCTGTGACAACTGAAACGTCTGAGTCCACCGTCATCGACGGCGTCCACTATCACGAGTTCGACATCGTCATCGTCGGCGCCGGAGGCGCGGGGATGCGAGCAGCGATCGAAGCGGGACCCCACGCCAAGACCGCGGTGATCTCCAAGCTGTATCCGACCCGTTCCCACACCGGTGCGGCGCAGGGCGGAATGGCCGCCGCGCTCGCCAACGTGGAAGAGGACAGCTGGGAGTGGCACACCTTCGACACCGTCAAGGGCGGTGACTACCTGGTCGACCAGGATGCGGCCGAGATCCTCGCCAAAGAGGCGATCGACGCGGTCATCGACCTCGAGAACATGGGCCTGCCCTTCAACCGCACGCCCGAGGGCAAGATCGACCAGCGGCGCTTCGGCGGTCACACCCGCGACCACGGCAAGGCTCCCGTGCGCCGCGCCTGCTACGCGGCCGACCGCACCGGCCACATGATCCTGCAGACGCTGTTCCAGAACTGCGTCAGGCTCGGCATCAACTTCTTCAACGAGTACTACGTGCTCGACGTGATCATGAACGAGGTCGACGGGGTCGATCAGCCCGCCGGCGTCGTCGCCTACGAACTCGCCACCGGTGAGCTCCACGTGTTCCACTCGAAGGCGATCATCTTCGCCACGGGCGGCTTCGGCAAGATCTACAAGACCACCTCCAACGCGCACACCCTCACGGGCGACGGCGTCGGCATCATCTGGCGCAAGAAGCTCCCGCTCGAAGACATGGAGTTCTTCCAGTTCCACCCGACGGGCCTGGCCGGCCTCGGCATCCTCCTCACCGAGGGCGCCCGCGGCGAGGGCGCGATCCTCCGCAACGCGAGCGGTGAGCGATTCATGGAGCGGTACGCACCGACCATCAAAGACCTGGCGCCGCGCGACATCGTCGCCCGGTGCATGGTGCAGGAGGTCGCAGAGGGTCGAGGCGCCGGCCCCCACAAGGACTATGTGCTCCTCGACTGCACCCACCTGGGCGCCGAGGTGCTTGAGACCAAGCTCCCCGACATCACCGAGTTCGCCCGCACCTACCTGGGCGTCGACCCGGTCGTGGAGCCGGTGCCCGTGATGCCGACCGCGCACTACGCGATGGGCGGCATCCCAACGAACAACAACGCCGAGGTACTCCGCGACAACACGACCGTCGTGCCGGGCCTTTACGCCGCGGGCGAATGCGCCTGCGTCTCCGTCCACGGCTCCAACCGCCTGGGAACCAACTCGCTCCTCGACATCAACGTCTTCGGCAAGCGCTCCGGCAGGAACGCGGTCGAGTACGTCAAGACCGCGACGGCAGTGCCCCTGCCGGAAGACCCCGCCGCCTACGTGCGCGGGATGATCGACGGGCTCCGCAGCGGAAACGGCACCGAGCGCATCGCGGCCATCCGCAAGGAGCTGCAGGACGAGATGGACAAGAACGCCCAGGTGTTCCGTACCGACGAGTCCCTCGCCAAGGTGACCGAGACCATCCACGGACTCCGGGAGCGCTACAAGAACATCGTCGTGCAAGACAAGGGCAAGCGGTTCAACACCGACCTGCTCGAGGCCGTCGAGCTCGGTTTCCTCCTCGACCTCGCCGAAGTGGTCGTCTTCTCGGCGCGCAACCGCCAGGAGAGCCGCGGCGGTCACATGCGCGACGACTTCCCGAAGCGCGACGACGAGAACTACATGAAGCACACCATGGCCTACCTGTCGGGCGACCCGCACTCGTCCGACGCGGCCGACCACATTCGTCTCGACTGGAAGCCGGTCGTCGTGACCCGCTACGAGCCGATGGAGAGGAAGTACTGATGTCGACCGCCGTTCTCGATACTCCGCCCGCCCCCGAAGCGCCGATCCAGTCGTTCACGGTCACTCTGATCATCCGCCGGTTCGACCCCGACACCGACACCGAGCCGCGCTGGCAGGACTTCGACGTCGAGATGTTCCCGACCGACCGCATCCTGGACGCCCTGCACAAGATCAAGTGGGAGCAGGACGGATCGCTCACATTCCGCCGCTCGTGCGCCCACGGGGTGTGCGGCTCGGACGCGATGCGCATCAACGGCCGCAACCGCCTGGCCTGCAAAACCCTGATCAAAGACCTCGACATCTCGAAGCCGATCTACGTCGAGGCGATCAAGGGCCTGCCGCTCGAGAAGGACCTCATCGTCGACATGGACCCGTTCTTCGAGTCCTTCCGCGAGGTGCAGCCCTTCCTCGTCGCGAACTCGACGCCGCCGAAGGACAAGGAGCGCATCCAGTCCCCTGAAGACCGCGCCCGCTTCGACGACACCACCAAGTGCATCCTCTGCGCCGCGTGCACCTCGTCGTGCCCGGTGTTCTGGACCGACGGCCAGTACTTCGGCCCGGCGGCGATCGTCAACGCCCACCGCTTCATCTTCGACTCCCGTGACGACAACGCGCAGGTGCGCCTCGACATCCTGAACGACAAGGAAGGCGTGTGGCGCTGCCGCACCACGTTCAACTGCACCGACGCGTGCCCCCGTGGCATCCAGGTGACGCAGGCCATCGCCGAGGTCAAGCAGGCCATCATGCGAGGACACCGCTGACCCGAATCGTCCTCACGACGTCGCGCTGGAGGTACTCGCTAGGCTGAGGGCCGTGGCCGCCAAGAAGACGAAGAAGGATGTGCAGCTCACCCATCCGGATCCGTCGACCCAGCGCGCCGAAGGCACCCTCGAGCCTCTCCGTGAGCGGCTCGAGAAACCGGTCGCGAAGGTCAGCGGCCTGGTCAAATGGGTCAAAGAGCTCCGCCCGTACCGCGTCTACATCAACTTCTCGCACAGCGACGGCAACCTCCGCGCCAGCGGGATGGGGTACCAGGCCATCTTCGCCATCTTCGCCGCGGTCTGGGTGGGCTTCTCGGTCGCCGGTCTCTGGCTGACAGCCAACCCCGACCTCTACAACGCACTCGTCACCCTCATCAACCGCGCTGTGCCGGGCCTCATCTCCACGCCCGATCAACCCGGTGCGATCGATTCCGCCGAACTCCAGAACGCGTCGGCCTTCGGCTGGACCGGCCTCGTCGCCGGAATCGGCCTGCTCTGGACCGCGATCGGCTGGCTGTACTACACCCGCCAGGCCGTGCGGGCGGTGTTCGGCCTGCAACGCGACACGACCAACTACGCGCTGCAGAAGATCCGCGACCTGGGGCTCGCGCTGGCCTTCGGAATCGTGCTCATCGTCTCCGCCCTGCTCACGATCGCCAGCACGGAGGCGCTCACCTTCGTCCTCGGCCTGCTCGGGATGGCCGACTCCTTCTGGACCGCGCTCGTCGCGCGGGTGTCCGGCCTCTTCGTCTCCGTGATCCTCAACATCTTCACGCTCGGCGTGATGTTCCGGGTGCTCGCCCGCGTCTCGATCCCCTGGCGCAACCTCTTCTTCGGGGCGCTCCTCGGCAGCACCGCGCTGGCCGGCCTGAGCGCCCTCGGCGGTCTGCTGCTCGGCGGCGCGACGCGCAACCCCCTGCTGGCGACCTTCACGGTGTTCATCGGGCTGCTCATCTGGTTCAACCTCGTCTCCCGGGTGATCCTGCTCTCCGCATCCTGGATCGCCGTCGGGATGTTCGACCGCGGCCTCTCCCCGCGGGTCGTGTCGCCCGAGCAGGCGGCCGCCGAGAAGGCCGCCGCAGAGTACGACGCACGCGTCATCGTGGCCAGAGCCGAGCTCCAGGATGCTCAGACAGACCTGTCGCGCGCCCGCTGGTTCGGCCGGTTCCGCGCCCAGCGAGACGTCGAGCACGCGCAGAACCGGCTCAACGACATCCTGGACGAGGGAACCGTCAGAAGTCCCCGCTAGGCTTGTTTTCATGCCTTCGAAGTCCCTGCGAATCGCCACGATCAACACCAACGGCATCCGCGCCGCCTTCCGCAAGGGCATGGGGAGCTGGCTCGACAATCGCGACGTCGACATCCTCGCGATCCAGGAGGTCCGCGCCTCCACCGAAGACATCCAGCAGCTCCTGGGCGACGACTGGGACATCCTGCACGATCCCGCCACCGCGAAGGGTCGTGCCGGAGTGGCGATCGCCAGCCGGCATCGTGCGTCCATCCACCGGGTCGACCTCGGTGCGCTGGACTTCGACAGCGCCGGTCGCTGGCTGGAGGCCGACTACGAGGTCGGCGGCAAGATCATCACCGTGGTCAGCGCGTATGTGCACTCGGGCGAGGCGGACACCCCCAAGCAGGTCGAGAAGTACACGTTCCTGGATGCGATGGAAGCGCGCCTGCCCGAGCTTCAGAAGCACAGTGAGTACGCGGTGGTGATGGGCGACCTCAACGTCGGTCACCGCACCGTCGACATCCGGAACTGGAAGGGCAACGTCAAGCGCGCGGGCTTCCTCCCGAAGGAGCGTGCGTACTTCGACCGCATCCTCGGCGCCGAAGACGACGAGGACTACAACGTCGGCGCCGGCCTCGGCTGGGTCGACCTGGGCCGCAAGTTCCATCGCGACGACGACGGCCCGTACACCTGGTGGTCCTGGCGCGGCCAGGCGTTCGACAACGACACCGGATGGCGCATCGACTACCAGCTCGCCACCCCCGCTCTCGCGGCGACGGCGACGTCGTACGCGGTCGACCGGGCTGCGGCCTACGACGAGCGATGGTCCGACCACACCCCCGTGGTCGTCGACTACGCCCTCTGACCCTTCTGACGCTCCGACAATCCCGTGAGGTAACCCATGACCAGACTCCCCCGCCTGTATTCGGGCATGCAACCATCCGCCGACTCGCTCCACCTGGGCAACTACATCGGAGCGCTGCTCCAGTGGAAAGAGCTCCAGTCGAACCACGACGCGTTCTTCTCCGTGGTCGACCTGCACGCGATCACCGTTGCGCAAGACCCGGCCGAGCTGCGCGAGAAGACGCGCCGCACAGCCGCGCAGTACATCGCCGCCGGCATCGATCCGTCGGCGTCGACGCTCTACGTGCAGTCGCACGTTGCGGCGCACGCGCAGCTGGCCTGGATCCTGAACACCATCACCGGGTTCGGCGAGGCGTCGCGGATGACCCAGTTCAAAGACAAGTCGGCCAAGCAGGGAACGGACGCGGCCTCGGTCGGACTGTTCGCCTACCCGGTGCTCATGGCCGCCGACATCCTGCTCTACGACTCGGAGATCGTTCCGGTCGGCGACGACCAGCGCCAGCACGTCGAGCTCACCCGAGACCTGGCGATGCGGTTCAACGGCCGGTTCGGCGACACCTTCGTCATACCGCAGGCGATGATCCTCAAAGACAGCGCGCGCATCTACGACCTGCAGAACCCGACCTCGAAGATGTCGAAGTCGGCCGAGTCGCCGGCCGGGCTGATCCAGCTGCTGGAAGAGCCGTCGAAGAGCGCGAAGAAGATCATGCGGGCCGTCACGGACACCGACGGCGTGATCTCCTTCGACCGCGAGGGCAAGCCCGGCATCTCCAACCTGCTGACGATCTACTCCTCGCTGACCGGGCGCACCGTCGAGGCGATCGAGCTGGAGTACGACGGCAAGGGCTACGGCGACTTCAAGAAGGGGCTCGCCGAGGTCGTGGTGGAGACGTTCACGCCCGTGCGCGACCGAGCCCTCGAACTGCTGGGCGATCCGGCCGAACTCGACCGCATCCTCGCGCGCAACGCCGACCGCGCGAGCGAGGTCGCCGAGGTGACGCTCGCCAAGGTGTACGACCGCATCGGCCTGCTGCGCCCGGCCCGGTGAGCGCGCGCCGATGACTGCTGTGCCGCCGCGGGAGCCCGTCGTGCTGACGGGCTCCCGCGTGGTGCTCTCGATCCCCGGCGAAGGCGACCTCGACCGCATCACCGACCTGTGCCGGGATCCGGCTGTCGCCGCGTGGACGACGGTGCCCGTGCCGTACTCACGCGCCGACGCCGAGAGCTTCGTGCTCGGCATGGTCACGCGCGGCTGGGCGCAGGGCACCCACTGCACCTGGGCGATCCGGAGCGAGGTCGGCGGTCCGCTCCTCGGCATGATCGGGCTCGACGGCATCGGCGACGGCGACGCGGAGATCGGATTCTGGCTGGCTCCAGAAGCCCGCCGGCAGGGCCTGATGAGCGAGGCCGTCTCGCTCGCGATCGACTATGCGTTCGCCGCGGGCGGTGCGGATGGACGAGCCGGACTTGGACTCGAGCGTCTCGTCTGGCGGGCTTTCGTGGGCAACGCGGCCAGCGCATCCGTCGCCCGCCGTGCCGGGTTCCGCTACGATGGCACCCGCCGTCGCGGCGGCATCCAGCGCGGCCGCCGGCTCGACGACTGGCAGGCCGCACTGCTGCGGGACGACCCACGTGACCCGGTGAGCGACTGGCCCGACGAGACGTACGTGCAGCTGGAGTCGGCGAGGCGATGAGCGCTCCCCGAGTCGTCCTGTTCGATCTCGACGACACTCTGTTCGCGCATCGCGCGGCCGTCGCGCGCGGCATCGAAGCGCATGTGGCCGCGTTGGGCGAGCCGTACGGTTCGCTGCCCACCGCATCCTCGGTCGCCTTCTGGAACGACCTCGAAGAGCGGCACTACCACTCCTACCTCGCCGGACGTCTCGACTTCGAAGGCCAGCGGCAGGCCCGCGCCCGTGACTTCGCCGCGCGCCACGGCGTCTCCCTCGACGACGAGGCGGCGAGCGCCTGGTTCGCGGCGTACTTCGAGCGCTACGTCGAGAGCTGGGACCTCCATCCGGATGCGCTGCCCTGCCTCGATGCGCTGACCGTAGGCATCCCAGGCGTGCGCTTCGGCCTCATCACGAACGGAGACCTCGCCTTCCAGACCCGCAAGATCACCACCGTCGGCCTCGATGCGCGCGTCGAGCACGTCATCGCCTCGGGTGAGCTCGGCATCGTGAAGCCCGACCCGGCGATCTTCCGGCACGCCTGCGAGGTCTTCGGGGTCGCGCCTGCAGAGGCGGCCTACATCGGCGACAGACTGCGCACGGATGCGATCGGCGCCGCGACCGCGGGCCTCACCGGAGTGTGGCTGAACCGCACCGGCGCCGTCCCGTCGGCCGACGACGCCGCGGACGCGCGGTCCGCCGGCGTGCTCGAGATCACGACCCTCGCCGAGCTCCCCGCCCTCCTCACCCGCTGACGAACCGCGGGCGCGATTCCACACGCAGAAGCGCCGCCCGGCACAGGCCGGGCGGCGCTTCACGAGAGATGCGTCAGGCGTTGCGCACGTCGTCGTCGACCCAGTCGAAGGTCTTCGTGACGGCCTTCTTCCACAGACGCAGCTGGCGATCGCGCTCCGTCGGGTCCATCTGCGGGTTCCAGCGGCTGTCCTCCTGCCAGTTCTTGCGCAGGTCGTCGAGGTTCTCCCAGAAGCCGACCGCGAGGCCGGCAGCGTAGGCGGCACCCAGGGCGGTGGTCTCGGCGACCACCGGGCGCACGACCGGAACACCGAGGATGTCGGCCTGGAACTGCATCAGGGTGTTGTTGGCGATCATGCCGCCGTCCACCTTGAGTTCCTGCAGGTCCACACCGGAGTCGGCGTTGACGGCGTCGAGCACCTCGCGTGTCTGGAAGGCGGTGGCCTCCAGCACGGCGCGGGCGATGTGGCCCTTGTTCACGTAGCGGGTGAGACCCACGAGAGCTCCGCGGGCATCCGAACGCCAGTACGGCGCGAACAGACCGGAGAACGCCGGCACGAAGTACGCGCCACCGTTGTCTTCGACCGTCTTCGCCAGCTCCTCGATCTCCGGCGCGCTCGAGATGAGCCCCAGGTTGTCGCGGAGCCACTGCACCAGCGAACCGGTGACGGCGATCGAGCCCTCCAAGGCGTAGTGCGGCTTGTTGTCGCCGAGCTTGTAGCCCAGCGTCGTCAGCAGACCGTTCTTGGAGTGGACGATCTCCTCACCCGTGTTGAAGATGAGGAAGTTGCCGGTTCCGTAGGTGTTCTTGGACTCGCCCGGATCGAACGCAGCCTGGCCGAACGTGGCCGCCTGCTGGTCGCCCAGGATGCCCGCCACGGGCACCTCGCGCAGCAGGCTCGACGACTCGACGGTGCCGTAGACCTCGGACGAGCTCCGGATCGCGGGGAGCATCGACTTCGGTACGCCGAACACCTCGAGGATGTCGTCGCGCCAGGTCAGCGTCTCCAGGTCCATGAACAGGGTGCGGGATGCGTTGGTCACGTCGGTCGCGTGCACGCCGCCGTCCGGTCCGCCGGTCAGGTTCCAGAGCACCCACGCGTCGGTGTTGCCGAACAGCAGGTCGCCGGCCTCGGCCCGTTCGCGGGCGCCTTCGACGTTCTCCAGGATCCACACGATCTTGGTGCCGGAGAAGTAGGTCGCGAGCGGCAGGCCCACGATCGGCTTGAAGCGCTCGACTCCGCCGTCCGCTGCGAAACGGTCGACGATGTCCTGCGTGCGGGTGTCCTGCCAGACGATGGCGTTGTAGACGGGTTCGCCGGTGTTCTTGTCCCAGACCACCGCGGTCTCGCGCTGGTTGGTGATGCCGACGGCGGCGATGTCGTGGCGGGTGAGGTCGGCCTTCGACAGTGCCTGGCCGATCACCTCACGGGTGTTGTTCCAGATCTCGACCGGATTGTGCTCGACCCATCCCGCCTTGGGGAAGATCTGCTCATGCTCGAGCTGGCCGGAGGAGACGATCGATCCGGACTTGTCGAAGATGATCGCACGGGTACTCGTGGTGCCCTGATCGATGGCGACAACATAGTCGGCCATAGGAAACTCCTTTGTTTGGGGTGGGGCTGCACGCGCCGGTCCCGAAGATCGGGACCGGCACGCGATGCAGGGTTACTGGAGGATGGGAAGCAGGGCGAGCGCGAGCCAGCCTGCGATCAGACCGCCGATGATCGGGCCGACCACCGGAACCCACGAGTACGACCAGTCGCTCGAGCCCTTGCCCTTGATCGGCAGAATCGCGTGAGCGATACGCGGACCGAGGTCACGAGCCGGGTTGATGGCGTACCCCGTCGGACCACCGAGGCTGGCACCGATGCCGATGACCAGCAGGGCGACGGGCAGCGCTCCGAGGGCGGCCAGACCGGCGGCTTGGCCGGGCTGGTGGCCGAAGGCGATCACCACGAACACCAGCACGAACGTGCCGATGATCTCGGTGACGAGGTTCCAGCCATAGCTGCGGATGGCCGGTCCCGTCGAGAAGACCCCCAGCTTGTTCGCGGGCTCAGGTTCTTCATCGAAGTGCTTCTTGTACGCCAGCCAGGTGAACACGGCGCCGATGATGGCACCGATCAGCTGAGCCAGGATGTACAAGAGCACCGTGATGAAGTTCACGGGCACCAGGGTGTGAGCAGCCGCTGAACCGAAGGCCGGGGCGCCGTTGGCGACCAGACCCAGCGTCACAGCAGGATTCAGATGAGCTCCGGAGTTGTAGGCGACGACCACGCCGGAGAACACCGCGATGCCCCAGCCGATGTTCACCATCAGGAACCCGCCGTTGAAGCCCTTGTTCTTGATGAGTGCGACGTTCGCCACGACGCCGGTACCGAGGAGGACGAGCATCGCCGTGCCCACCAACTCCGACAGGAAATCTACACCGATATTGTCCACGTTGACCTTCCAGTTGTTCAGTTGATCCGCACCCTGTTGTGCGACTACCGATGGCACTTGTCAGGGTGGGCAATTGAACGCTATTCGCGTCTGGTCCACCGGGACAAGGACCGTGCTATGCACGTCTGTGCATTATCGAAGTGCGGCGGCTTCGCTGCCGTCCTCCGACTCAAGGTGCACCCGGTGGGCGTCGGCGAGGTCCGCTATGACAGCATCTTCCTCCTCAACACGCCGATTTGGCGACCATCCGAGCACGGTGGCGGCGATTTCGCCGACCTCGCGGACCAGCGAGCCGGAGATCGAACCGGTGAAAGCGAGGCTCGTGCGACGCAGGAAGATGTCGAGAAGGTGCACCACGTGCTCCGAGCGGACCAGGTATTCGATCTCGGCGCGGGAGAACTCCGGAGCCGCCGCGAGCGGGACGTCTCCGTCGTCGGATCCGGCGATCGCGTCGATCACGAAGGTCGCCTTGGTGCCGTAGCGGTGCAGCAGCTGCGAGGCTCGATCGGCGCCGACGTCGGCTCCGTAGCGCGCGACCCAGTCGCGTTCGGCACCGGTGGTAGTCGGGAATCCGGCGCCGCCACCGATGGCGAGTCCGGCCGTCGAGACCGTGCGCTCGATGCCGAGCGCGCTCAGTGTCTCGTTGGCGAGGTGCTCGCTGAGGGCGCGGAACGTCGTCCACTTGCCGCCGACGAGCGACAGCACCGTGGTGGTGCCGAGGCCCGGGATGCTGCCGGAGACGATTCGGTAGTCGCGGGAGACGAATCCGGGCTGGGTGTCATCGTGATGCGGCAGCGGGCGCACACCGGAGAACGTGTAGACGATCTGTGAGCGGGTGACCGGGATGGTTGGGAAAACGTGCGAGACGAGTTCGATGAAGTAGTCGATCTCGTCATCGGTGCAGACGGCTTTCTCCGACATGTCGGCCTCGAGGTCCGTCGTGCCGACCATGACCTTGCCCTTGAGCGGGTAGATCAGCACGATGCGGCCGTCGTTGTTCTCGAAGAACATCTCGCGGCCCTGGCACGCCTCGAGCAGCTCGGGGTTGTCGAGCACGATGTGCGAGCCCTTCGTGCCGCCCATGTACTCGGTGGGCTCGCCAAGAGCCTGATTCGTGAGATCGGTCCACGGTCCGGATGCGTTGACCACGACCTGCGCCGCAATGGTGAATTCGGCACCCGTCTCGCGGTCGCGCACGAGCACGCCCCCGTCGCGCACGCCGATCGCCTCGACGTAGTTCACCGCCCGGGCGTGCGGACCCGCGGCGAGACCGTCGGCCAGCACGTCCAGCGCGAGCCGCTCGGGGTCGTGCACCGAGGCGTCGAAGTACGTGGCGGTGTATTTGATGCCGGGGTTCAGCTCGGGCTGCGCCTGCAGCGACTTCGTGCGGCCGTGGAACTGGTGACGGGGAACGGTTCCTCCATCACGCGAGAAGAAGTCGTAGATGGTCAGGCCGGTCTTGATGAGGAACGCACCGCGCTCCTTCGGCTTGCCCTGCTTGTGGGTGACGAAGCGGAGGGGGGCCGCGAGGATGCCCGAGAACGTCGAGAAGATCGGGATCGTCGTCTTCAGCGGCTTCACGTAGTGCGGCGCGATCTTGAGCAGGCCGTTGCGCTCGGTGACCGACTCCTTCACGAGCCGGAACTCGCCGTTCTCCAGGTAGCGCACGCCACCGTGGATCATGTGGCTCGAAGCGGCCGACGCACCGGACACGAAGTCGTTGCGCTCGACGAGCACGACGTCGACGCCCTGGAGGGCCAGGTCGCGGAAGGTGCCGAGACCGTTGATGCCGCCGCCGACGATCAGGACCTGAGCGTTGGGGCGTTCGCGGAGGCGCTCGACCTCGTTGCGGGAACCGGTTGTGTTCGACTGCGTCGTCACGGGACTCTCCTGTACATCTGTGGCGGTTGTTCTGGTGCAGCTATAGTTTTGGATGCGCCGACACTTTGTTCAACCGGAATGCACATACGTGCATTCCCCAGCCCCGAAGAGAGGCTTGCGATGGTCCATCCCGAGACCGAGAACCTGCCCGAGAAGGTGCGCGACGCCCTCAAAGCCGGCCACCTCTACTACATGCAGGACCTGACGATGGAGGCGATCGCGCACGAGATGCACACCTCGCGGTCGAGCGTCTCCCGCCTGCTCAGCTACGCGCGGTCATCGGGCCTGGTGACCATCCAGATCGCACAGCCGCACGAAGGTGCAACGCGCATCCAGCAGGAGATCCACGAGCGCTATGGCATCGCCGCGCACATCGTGCCCATGCCGAGTGCCATCAGCGACGTCGATCGACTGGAGCGCGTCGCCATCTCCGGCGCCCGGATCCTCGACCGCTTCATCGACTCGAACATGACGGTCGGCCTGGCCTGGGGCTCGACGATGAGCGCTCTCAGCCGGCACCTCATCCCGAAAGATCTGCACAACGTCGAGTTCGTGCAGCTCAACGGCGCCGGAAACACGTACACGACGGGTGTGCTCTACGCCAGCGAGATCCTGCGGCGGTTCGGCGACACCTTCTCGGGCACGATCCAGGAGTTCCCCGTCCCCGCCCTTTTCGACGACCCGCAGACCAAGACCGCGATGTGGCGCGAGCGCAGCACCCGGCGCATCCTCGACATCCAGGAGCGGATGGACGCGGCGATCTTCGGCCTCGGCTCCCCCTTCTCCGAGGTGCGCTCGCGCGTGTACGCGGGCGGGTACCTCGAGCAGAGCGACTACGCCTCGCTCGACGAGTCCGATGTGGTCGGAGACGTGGCGACCGTGTTCTTCCGCGAGGACGGCAGCCACCACGGCATCCCGCTGAACGAACGGGCGAGCGGGCCGGACATCGACCTCATCAAGCGGGTGCCGCGACGCGTCTGCATCGTGTCGGGGCCGTCGAAGGTGCACAGCCTGCGCGGCGCCCTCGCGGCGGAGCTCATCACCGACCTCATCGTCGATGAGGGGACCGCGCGGGCCCTGGTGACGATCGGCTGACGGTCGCCGATGCTCGCGCCCCTTCCGAGGCGCCTCGCCGTAACAGTCGGTGGGAATAGAAGCCCGAGCGATGCGTTGATCTAGACTCGACAACATAAACGTGCTCCGGGGTCGGTGAAAGTCCGAACCGGCGGTGATAGTCCGCGAGCGGGACTTCGAGAGTGAAGCCCTGCTGAGCCGGTGGAATTCCGGCACCGACGGTAATGGGGTCAGGCAGCAGCCTGGCCGCTCAGTCCGGATGGGAGGCAGCACGAGAGGGCGTCGTTCGCGACCGCCCTGCGCAGGTGACTCCTGCACACAACCCCCGGAGAACGTCTCGAAACGAGAGACGGGACCGACTGGGATGACGTGGGATGCGGCAGCGCCGGATGACGGCGCATGGGCGGCGAACATGCGCACCGCGATCGAACTCGCGCACAACGGCCCCTCCACGGGCGTGAACCCGCGCGTCGGCTGCGTGATCGTCGGCGAACACGGCGACGTGATCGCTGAAGGCTGGCACCGCGGTGTCGGAACGGCGCACGCCGAAGTGGATGCGCTCAGCAAGCTTCCCGAGGGCGGAGCCGTCGGCGCGACCGCCGTCGTCACGCTGGAGCCGTGCAATCACACCGGCCACACCGGGCCGTGCTCCGAGGCGTTGATCGCCGCCGGCGTCGCTCGGGTGGTCTACGCGGTCAGCGATCCCGGTCATATGTCCGCCGGCGGCGCCGAGCGCCTGCGCGAAGCCGGCGTCGAGGTCGTCGGCGGCGTGCTGGCCGACGAGGTCGAAGCGTTTCTCGGCGACTGGCTCACGGCCGCAGCCCTCGGGCGTCCGCACATCACCGTCAAGTGGGCGAGCAGCCTCGACGGAAGGACGGCCGCAGCCGACGGAACGAGCACCTGGATCACCGGTGCCGCCGCCCGGCAGCGCGTGCACGAGCAGCGCGCCGCATCCGACGCCATCGTCGTCGGGACCGGTACGGTGCTGGCCGACGACCCGAGCCTGACAGCGCGCGGCGACGCGGGCGAGCTCCTCACGACGCAGCCGACGCCCGTCGTCGTCGGGATGCGCGCCATCCCGAAGGATGCGGCCGTGTTCCACCACCCGCATCCGGTCATCTTCGAGGGAACCCACGACGTGGGCGAGCTGGTGCGCGACCTGCACGGCCGCGGCTTCCGGCGGGTCTACGTCGAGGGCGGGCCGACCCTGGCGAGTGCCTTCGTCGCCGCCGGACTCGTCGACGAGTACGCGATCTATCTGGCGCCGACGCTGCTCGGCGGAGCCCACGTGGCGCTCGACGACATCGGGGTCACGACCATCGCCGAGCAGCGCACGCTGCACGTTCTGTCGCTCGAGCAGCTCGGCGCCGACCTCTTCATCCGTGCCGTGCCGGCCCACAGCGAGCCGGCGCAGAAAGAAGGAAACTGAGCATGTTCACCGGAATCATCGAAGAGCTGGGTGAGATCACCGCAGTTGACTGGGCGGACGACGCCGCCCGCGTCACCGTGCGCGGCCCCATCGCCGTGAGCGACGCGAAACACGGCGACTCGATCTCGGTCAGCGGCGTCTGCCTCACCGTCATCGACCAGGACGCCGAGAGCTTCACGGCCGACGTGATGGCGGAGACCCTGGCGATGAGCACCCTCGACGGCGTGCAGCCGGGACGACGGGTGAACCTCGAACGCGCAGCCCAGGTGGGCGACCGGCTCGGCGGGCACATCGTCCAGGGGCACATCGACGGCACCGCCACCGTGCTCGCGATCACCGACGGCAGCGCATGGCGGGTCGTCCGGCTCAGTCTCGACCCGGAGCACGCGCCGCTCGTGGCCCGCAAGGGCTCCATCGCCATCGACGGCGTCTCGCTCACGGTGAGCGAGGTCGGCGGCGGTCTCGACGACGGCTGGTTCGAGGTCTCGCTCATCCCGGAGACGCTCGAGGCCACCACCCTGGGCGACCGCGTCGTCGGCGACCGGGTGAACATCGAGACCGACATCCTTGCCCGCCACGTCGAGCGGATGCTCGGCCTCGGCTACGGTGCGCGCGAATCCGTGCTGCCGTCGTCGCTCAGTGAACCCATCCCCGTCCCTGCCACCGAGAGGAGTGCCTCATGAGTCTCGCCACCATCCCCCAGGCCCTCAGCGAGCTGCGCGCCGGCAAGCCGGTCATCGTCGCCGACAACGAGAGCCGCGAGAACGAGGGCGACGTGATCATCGCCGCCGAACTCGCCAGCCAGGAGTGGATCGCCTGGACCGTCAAGAACTCGTCGGGCTTCATCTGCGCGCCGATGACGAACGAGATCGCCGACCGGCTCGACCTGCCCGTCATGGTGACGAACAACGAGGATCCGCGCGGCACCAACTACACGGTCAGCGTCGACGCCGCCGACCGGCTCAGCACCGGCATCAGCGCGGCCGACCGCTCGCACACCCTGCGCGTGCTGGCCGACCTCGACTCGACACCGTCCAGTCTGCACCGTCCGGGGCACATCCTGCCGCTCCGGGCCGCCGACGGCGGTGTGCGCGAGCGCGACGGACACACGGAAGCGGCTGTCGACCTGATGAAGCTCGCCGGGCTCACCCCGGTCGCCGCCATCGCCGAGATCGTCGCCGACGACGGCGAGATGATGCGCCTGCCCGGACTCATCGAACTCGGCGAGCGCGAGGATGTGCTGGTCATCACGATCGAGGCCCTCATCGCGTACCTGCAGGAGTTCCACTGCGACCGTCCCCTGGAGACGGTGACGCCCATCCCCGAGACGTCGAGGGTCATCTTCGAGGTCGAGACGACCGTGCCGACGACGCACGGGCCGTTCAAGCTGCGCGCGTACCGCGACCGGATGACCGGCGCGGACCATGTGGCGATCGTGGCCGGCAACCCTTCGCCGGGCGGCACACTCGTGCGCGTGCACTCGGAGTGCCTCACCGGCGAGGCGTTCGGCTCGCTCAAGTGCGAGTGCGGTCCGCAGCTGGATGCGGCGCTCGACACCATCCAGCGCGATGGCGGAGTCGTCGTATACCTGCGCGGGCATGAAGGCCGAGGCATCGGGCTGATCAACAAGCTGCGGGCGTACAAGCTGCAGGAGGAGGGACTCGACACGCTCGACGCCAACCTCGCGCTCGGCCTGCCGATCGACGCTCGCGACTACAGTGCGGCCACCGCCATCCTCCAGGACCTCGGCATCCAGTCGGTTCGCCTGCTGACCAACAACCCCGAGAAGGTGCGCCAGCTCGAGGAGCACGGCATCGAGGTCACCGACCGGGTCCCCCTGGTCGTCGGCGTCGGCGCCTTCAACGAGGGCTACCTCGAGACCAAACGTGACCGGATGGGTCACGACATCCCACAGGACGAGATCACAGCGGAAAGGACCACACGATGAGCGGAGCAGGAGCCCCGAACAGCGCAGAACAGATCGACGGGAGCGGCCTGAACGTCGTCATCGTCGCCGGAACCTGGCACGAGCAGATCACCGACGGTCTGATCGCGGGTGCCGAGCGCACGCTCAGCGCATCCGGTGCCGCCTATTCGATCGTGCGGGTTCCCGGAAGCTTCGAGCTCCCCGTCGTCAGCAAGGTCGCGCTGGATTCGGGAGCGGATGCAGTGGTCGCCCTCGGCGTGATCATCCGCGGCGGCACCCCCCACTTCGAGTACGTCTCCTCTGCGGCGACCGATGGCCTGACCCGTGTCGCCCTCGACACCGGCAAGCCCGTGGGGTTCGGGCTGCTCACGCTCGACGACGAGGCTCAGGGCATCGATCGAGCCGGCTTCCCCGATTCCCGTGAAGACAAGGGAGCCGAGGCCGCGCACGCCGCGCTCACGACCGCGCTCGCGCTCCGCTCCCTGCGCGCTCAGTAGCTAGCCGCCGAGTCCACGAACTATCCGTGGACTCGGCGGTTTTTCGCCCATTTTGAGCGGACTCGGCGGTTGCCCTGGTCGGTCGAGGGGTCAGGGCTTCCAGACCATGAGGACGACGACGAGGACGAGCAGCAGCGAGGCGACGCCGGAGGCGGCGGCGATCGCCGGGTAGCCGCGGGACTCCGGGCCGGCCGCCGTGGCGGCACCGCCTGCGGTCGCGGGGGCGGGAGCCGTCGCGGAGACCGCGTCGAGCGCATCCGCCGCCCTGCGCATGGCCGGGACCACGACGAAGAGCGTGAGACCGAGCGCGATGACGTAGGCGATGATCGACCAGAGGATCCACGGCGTCGTCACCGACAGATCGAACTTGGGGTCGCTCATCCCCATCACAGCGAAACCGAACACGACGGTGAGGAGCGAAAGCAGGGAGAGCAGGTTCGTCGACTTCGCGAGCGTGCGCACCTGCGAAGCGTTGCCGGCGCGGACGGCTCGCATGGCCGTCATCGGGATGATCGCCATCGGCCCCACGATGAAGACGGCCGTGGCGACATGCAGAATCGCGAAGAGAGTATCCATGCTGTCAGCCTAGCGATCGGCACGATCCGCACCCGAGACCGGCGACGCGACTGGCGACGTATGGTGGAACGGAGGCCACAAACTGAGCTGATCCCTTACATAATTAGCCGTGACGCTATATATTAACGGCATGGCTAATGATGTGGTCTGGGATGCGCTGGCCGACCCGACCAGGAGACGCATCGTCGAACTCCTGGTCGGGCGTCCCATGCGCGCCGGAGCTGTCGCCGACAGTTTCCCGGTCGCAGCGCCCACCATCAGCCGGCACCTGCGCGTGCTGCGCCAGGCCGGACTCATCGAAGAGGTCCGGGTCGACGACGATGCGCGCGTCAAGGTGTATCGACTGCGGCAGCAACCGTTCGGCGACCTCGGCGCCTGGCTCGACCAGGTGCAGGCGTTCTGGCAGGACCGGCTGGATGCGTTCAGCGAGGCGGTCGACGACTCCGAAACCGGCGAAGTGGGAAGGATAGAACAATGAGCGACACCACGACGAGCGACGAGGCCGTCGCCGCCACGACCGTCAAGGCCGACCCCGACCGTGCGTTCCGCGTCTTCACCGAGGGGATCGGCTCCTGGTGGCACCGTGGAACGATCTACTGGAACGACAGCGCCCGTGGCCTCCGCCTCGAATTCGAGCCCGGCGTCGGCGGCCGCCTGCGGGAGATCTACGACGATGGCGCGTACGTGATCGGCCGCGTCGAGGTCTGGGAGCCCGGCGAGCGCCTGACCTTCACCTGGCGCGAGGAATCGTGGAACGTCGACGGCACGACCACGGTGGATGTCCGCTTCGAGGCCGTCGACGGCGGTACCCGCGTGACCGTTCGACACGGCGGCTGGGGCACGATCACCCAGGCGAATGCGGGCGCGGGCGGCTACACGGCGGGATGGACCGAGCTGCTCGGCTGGTTCGTCGACGAAGCACGAGCCGACGCCGCCTGATGTTCACCCACCTCGCGATCCACCACCCGCGGCCCGAGTACCGTGACGAACTCCGCGCCTCCATGCGGCGGGTGGATGCGGCAGCCCGCGCCTGCCCCGGCATCGTGCGCGTCGACGCCTGGGACGAGGCGGGCGGCGATCGGCTCGTCGGGATCGCCCTCTGGGAGTCGCGTGAGGCGTTCGAGGCTTCGCACGACCGGGTGTTCGCGGTGGTCGCAGGCGACCCGTTCGACCTGTGGTGCGCATCCCCGATCGATGTGATGCACCTGGAGATCGAGGGCGACGGGGACTGACCGGGACGCTGAGCCCGAGCCCGTGCGGACCGCTAGTCCAGGAACAGCGCCCGAAGCCGCCGGGTGGTGAGCACCAGCCCCAGCACGATCATCACGGCGAAGTAGAGCACGTGCCAGAGCATCCCGACGTTGACCGCTCCGGTGGTGAGCCCGCGCACGAGTTCGACCCCGTGCCACAGCGGCATCGCCTGGATGAAGTACTGCGCCCACTGCGGGTAGACGCTCAGCGGGTAGAAGGTGGCCGAGAGCAGGAACATCGGCAACATCACGAAGTTGATCCAGTCCATCTGCTGGAAGGTCTTCATGTAGCTGGTGATGCCCATGCCGAAGCTGGCGAACCCGAATGCGATCAGGAGCACGGCGGGCAGGGCGAGAAGCGCCCACCACGACAGGTTCAGCCCGAGCACTTGCATGACGAGCATGAAGCCCACGGCATAGAGGGCGCCGCGCAGCAGAGCGAGGAGGATCTCGCCGAGCGCGACGTCGAGCGGGCCGAGCGAGGTCGACAGCATGCCCTCGTAGAGCTTGGCGAAGTGCATCTTGAAGAACACGTTCCAGGTGGAGTCGTAGACCGCGCCGTTCATCGCCGAGGTGGCCAGCAGTGCAGGAGCGATGAACGCCGCGTACGGCACCGGCTCGCCCGTGGAGGTCGTGACGTCGCCGACCAGGGCGCCCAGGCCGATCCCGAGCGAGAGCAGGTAGAAGATCGGCTCGAACAGGCCGCTCACGATCACGAGCCAGTTGGTGCTCCGCGTGGCCAGCCAGCCGCGCTGCATCACCGAGGTGGCGTTGCCGGCGTAGAGCGCGCGCATCGGCCGCGCCGGAGCGACGGCCGGAATCAGCTTCTGCTCGGTGGAGGTCATTTGTTCAGCCTCCTCGCGGCGATGCGGCGGGTCCACATCCAGAAGACCACGAACAGAGCGACCAGGTACAGGATGTGCGTCACCGTCAGCCAGATCGGCTCCTGCGCGCCGTAGGTCAGGACGCGGGACAGCTCGGTCGCGTGCCACAGCGGGGAGAGCCACCCGATCCACTGCAGGAACCACGGCATCGCGCTCAGCGGGAAGAACGTGCCCGAGAAGAGCGTCATCGGCAGTAGGACGAACCTCATGACCAGCGCGAGCTGCCCCGTGTCCTGCTCGAGGGTCGAGACGTAGGCCATGATCGGCACACCGAACGCCAGCCCACCGAGTGTGGCGACGAAGATCGCCAGGAATCCGAGCGGTGACGGCGCCGCGCCGAAGAGCAGCATGATCACGTAGTAGATGACGCTCGCGGTCAGCAGTCGCGCCGTGACGGAGATCACGATGCCATCGATGATCTGGCCCGGCGCGATGGGGGCCGCGTTCATCCCGAAGAAGGTCGGGTTCCACTTGAAGCCGAGCATCACCGGGTAGGTGAACTCTTCGCTCGCGACCGTGACCGCTGCCGTGCAGAGCAGGGCCGGCGCGACGAAGACGAGGTAGCTCACTCCATCAATTCCCTCGTCCCCCAGGTTCTGGGTGACCAGGCCGCCCAGGCCGATCCCCATTGCGAAGAGATAGAGCAGCGGGTAGCCGAAGGCCGTCAGCAAGAGGGTCTGCAGGTACGAGCGCATCACCCGGAAGCGGTGCTCGGCCACATACCAAGCGCCGAACCGGCGCGGTTTCACCGCAGCCGCGAGCGCGATCCGTGTCTCGTCGGCGGGCAGAGTCATCGCCTCGGTCATTCGATCAGACTCCGCCCGGTGAGGCGCAGGAAAACGTCTTCGAGGCTGGAGCGGCGCACCAGGCTGGTGACCGGGTGCAAGCCGCGCTCGGTGATCTTCACGAGCTCCGCCTCGCCGTTGTCGCTGTAGACCAGGATGCGGTCGGGCAGCACCTCGACCCGTTCCCCGACGCCGTCGAGCTGCTCGGCGACCTCGGCGTTGCGCTCCGATCCGAAGCGCACCTCCAGCACTTCGCGCGAGGAGTACTGACGGATGAGCGATGCCGGCGACCCCTCGGCCATGATCGTGCCCTTGTCGACGACGACCAGCCGGTCGCAGAGCTGCTCCGCCTCATCCATGTAGTGCGTGGTGAGCACGAGGGTCGTGCCCTGCTCCTTCAGCCGGAACAGTCTGTCCCAAAGGATGTGGCGCGCCTGGGGGTCGAGACCGGTGGTGGGTTCGTCGAGCAGCAGGATGCGCGGGTCGTTGATCAGCGCCCGCGCGATCGTGAGGCGTCGCTTCATGCCGCCGGAGAGGTCGTCGACCTTGGCCTTCGCCTTGTCCTCAAGCTGCGCGAACGCGAGCAGCTCGTCGGCCCGCTTCCTGACCTGGGCGGTCGGCAGACCGAAGTAGCGGCCGTAGACGATGAGGTTGTCGCGCACCCGCAATTCCATGTCGAGGTTGTCCGCCTGCGGCACGACGCCGAGCTGCGAGCGGATCTCGGGACCGTACCGGTTCGGGTCGAGCCCGAGGATGCTCAGGTCGCCGTCGGTGCGTGTCGACACGGCCCCGACCATCCGCATCGTGGTGGATTTGCCCGCACCGTTCGGACCGAGCAGACCGAAGGACTCCCCCGGAGCCACCTCGAAGGAGATTCCGTTGACGGCGGCGAACTCCTTGTACTTCTTGACAAGGTTGTTCGCGGTGATGACGGGCGTCGGCATAGTTCAGAACTGTAGCTTGCACCGGCGACAATGTCAGGACGCACTCGACCGTGGCAGCTGCGGCGGGTGCGGTTCAGAAACTGGCGATGCCCTTGCCGATGATGACCACTCCGATGACGAGGAACAGCACGGTCATGATGGTGGCGTTGTTGGCCAGGAGCCACCCGCGCAGCGCGTCGAGCGGGCCGGCCATCCGTTTCGCGGCGATGAGGTAGGCCACGACCGGGATCACCACGCTGCTCGCGCCGATGATCACGAAGATGACGATGGCGATGGTCTGCTGCCAGACCTCGATTCCGGATGCGCCGATCGCGAGCCCGCCGGCGACCGCCATCAGCAGGTTCTTGGGGTTCACAGCCGCGAGCACGAAGCCGAGGCCGAGCGCGGCGGCCGGCTTCATGGTGTCGATGGCCGCCATCCACTTGGGGGGCGGCGGCGTCTCGCCCGCGTGCGGCCGTTTGCGCCACTGCCCCCAGCCGAGCAGGAGCAGCCCGATCCCGAGGAGGATCTTGACGACGCCGGCGATCGGTTTCGACGCCGACGGATCGGCCGCCGGGATGATCGCGGAGAGCAGCGTGAACACCACGACCGCCACGACGATGCCGATGACCCAGCCGACCATGAATCCGACACTGGTGCCACGGGCCTTCGGCGACAGCAGCATCAGGATGGCCGCGATGACCGGGATGGGGCTGATCGCGATTCCGAGGGCGCTGGGCAGGATCTCGCCGATGACACCGTTCACGTCCACCCCTCTCGACCGGTTGAGGCGAACCTACTCCCCCGCGGCTTCCGTTCGCCAGCAGCGATGTCAACCGAGGTTGACGGATCGCTCGGTGTCAACTAGCGTTGACGACATGGACGTCAGCACCATCCACACCCTCGCCGGCGATGCCGGGTCCGACGACCCGATCGTCGCCCTGCGCGCGATCGCCAAGCTGCACCGCGAGCTCGACCGCGTGGAATCTGCGGCTGTGCGGCGAGCCCGCAACGCCAATGCCACCTGGCAACTCATCGCGCTGGCACTCGGTGTGAGCAAACAAGCAGTTCACAAGAAGTACGGTCGAATGTAGCGAATACGCGCATCCCGAAGCCTGCGCCGAAGCCGCGAATCCTCGAGCCGAAGAAACGAACGAGAACCCATGAGCACCGAAGAGACCACACGACCGCGCCGCAGACTCGGCCGCCCCGGCAAAGGCGACGAAGGACCGCGGGCGAAATTCAGCCAGCTGCTCCCCTATCTGTTCGAACACCGTGCGGTGCTGGCCGTCGTCATCGTGCTCAGCATTCTCGGCGCGGCCGCCAGCCTGGCGCAGCCGCTGCTCGTGTCCCAGGTGATCGACGTCGTCGGAAAGAACGAGCCGCTCGGCGGACTCGTCTGGCTGCTGGTGATCCTGGTGGTCGTCTCCGGACTGATCTCGGGCTACCAGCACTACCTGCTGCAGCGAACCGGCGAGGGAGTCGTGCTCTCCTCCCGGCGGCGTCTCGTCGGCCGGATGCTGCGCTTGCCGATCAGCGAGTTCGACACCCGGCGCACCGGCGACCTCGTCTCACGAGTGGGGTCGGACACGACCCTGCTGCGTGCGGTGCTCACGCAGGGACTCGTCGAAGCGATCGGCGGAGCGCTCACGTTCATCGGTGCGCTCATCGCCATGCTCATCATCGACCCGGTGCTGCTCGGGCTGACGGTGCTGGTCATCGCTGTGTCGATCGTGGTCGTCACCCTGCTGTCGGGGCGCATCCGGGTCGCCAGTCAGAAGGCGCAGGCCAAGGTGGGCGACCTCGCCGCGTCGGTCGAGCGGGCGATCAGCTCGGTGCGCACCATCCGCGCCTCGAATGCGACCGAGCGCGAGATCGCGGCCGTCGAAGAGGATGCGAAGGGCGCCTGGCAGATGGGGATCAAGGTCGCGAAGATCTCGGCCCTGGTCGTCCCGGTGGCCGGGATCGCGATGCAGGTGTCGTTCCTGGTGGTGCTCGGCGTGGGCGGGTTCCGGGTGGCGAGCGGGGCGATCACCGTCGCGAACCTGGTGGCGTTCATCCTGTTCCTCTTCATGATGATCCTCCCGCTCGGGCAGGCGTTCGGCGCGCTCACGGCCGTCAACGCTGCGCTGGGAGCGCTGGGGCGCATCCAGGAGATCATCGATCTGCCGTCCGAAGACCAGTTCGACCGCGAGATCGCGCCCCTGGGGATGACCGTCGGTGCCGCAAACGAGGGGCTCGCGCCCGAAGCGCCGGCGATCGAGTTCGTGGATGTGCGGTTCGCGTATCCCGACAGCACCGTGCGTCAGGAGCCGTCGCCGGCCCAGTCGTCGCAAGCCGACTCGTCGCAGACGGTGGAGCGCGCCGTCGTCGAGGCGTTCGAGGGCACCGACACGGTGGCCGAGGCTGAAGCCGCGGCCGGACTCGGGTCACCGGATGCGCTGGATTCCGAAAGCCGGCGACAGCAGGGCGGCGTGCTGCACGGCGTCAGCTTCGCTGCGCCCCGCGGCAAGCGCACCGCCCTGGTCGGGCCGTCCGGAGCGGGCAAGTCGACCATCCTGGCACTCGTCGAGCGCTTCTACGACGCGAACGCCGGCGAGGTGCGGTTCGGCGGACTCGACGTGCGGACGCTCGACCGCACGGCCTTGCGCGACCAGATCGGCTACGTCGAGCAGGATGCGCCCGTGCTGGCCGGCTCGCTGCGCGACAACCTGACCTTGGCCGCACCGCAGGCCACCGACGCCGAGTGCATCGACGTGCTGCACGCGGTCAACCTCACCGAAGTGCTCGAGCGGAACGATCTCGGCCTGAGCGCGCCGGTCGGCGAAGACGGGATCATGCTCTCCGGCGGCGAGCGTCAGCGTCTGGCGATCGCCCGCGCGCTGCTCTCCGCGCCTCCGGTGCTGCTGCTCGACGAATCGACCTCCAGTCTCGACGGACGCAACGAGCAGCTGATGCGGGAGGCGATCGACGCCGTGGCGGTGGACCGGACCCTGATCGTCATCGCCCACCGCCTCTCGACCGTCGTCGACTCCGACCAGATCGTCGTCCTCGACCACGGCCGCGTCATCGGCACGGGCACGCACTCCGAGCTCGTCGAGACCACCCCGCTCTACCGCGACCTCGCCAAGCACCAGCTCCTGGTCTAGCCGCCCCGCCCATCCCCTCACGCCCCCCGACTCCGCACAAAGTAGCCGCCGAGTCCACGAACTTTCCGTGGACTCGGCGGTTTTTCGCCGACTTTGTGCGGACTCGACGGATTGGGTGGGTCGGGGTGGGGAGAGAGGGCGGGTCAGGCGCGGAGGTGGTAGCGGAGGGAGGCGAGTTCGGCGCGCAGGGCGGCCGGCAGGCGGGCGCCGAAGCGGGCGAAGAACTCCTCGGTGAGGTCGCATTCGGCGAGCCAGGATGCGCGGTCCACGGCGAAGAGCGCCTCGAGATCCGCGGCCGGCAGGTCGAGCCCGTCGACGTCGAGGTCGTCCGGGATCGGCAGGCGCCCGATCGGCGCATCCACCGCCCCAGCGCTCCCTTCGAGGCGGCGCACGATCCATTCGAGCACGCGCGCATTCTCGGCGAAGCCCGGCCAGAGGTACGACCCGTCCTCCCCCTTGCGGAACCAGTTCACCTGGAACACCGCCGGCGCGTTCGAGCCGAGTCGCTCGCCCATCCTGAGCCAGTGTCCCCAGTGGTCGGCCATGTTGTAGCCGCAGAACGGCAGCATGGCGAACGGGTCACGGCGCAGCTCGCCGACCGTCCCCTCGGCGGCCGCCGTCTGCTCCGACGAGATCGTGGCCCCGAGGAACACTCCGTGCCCCCAATCCCGGGCCTGTGAGACCAGCGGCACGTTCGTCGCGCGGCGACCGCCGAACAGGATCGCGTCGATCGGCACCCCGTCGAACGCATCCCAGTCGTCGGACATCGCGGGGCACTGCGCGGCCGACACGGTGAACCGGGAGTTCGGATGCGCTGCAGGGCGCCCCGAATCCGGCGTCCAGTCCTCGCCGCGCCAGTCGATCAGGTGCGCGGGCGGCTGCTCGCTGAGGCCCTCCCACCACACGTCTCCGTCGTCGCGGAGGGCCACATTGGTGAAGATCGTGTTGCCCCACAGGGTGTCCACCGCCGTCGGGTTCGTCGCCGGCCCCGTCCCCGGCGCGACGCCGAAGAAGCCGGCCTCGGGGTTGATCGCACGCAGACGACCATCCGGGCCCTGACGAAGCCAGGCGATGTCGTCGCCGACGGTCTCGACCGTCCAGCCGGGGATGCTCGGGCGCATCATCGCGAGGTTGGTCTTGCCGCACGCCGAGGGGAATGCCGCCGCCAGGTGGTACGCCTTGCCCTCCGGGGAGGTGACCTTCACGATCAGCATGTGTTCGGCGAGCCATCCTTCATCCCGTGCCATCACCGACGCGATGCGCAGCGCGAAGCACTTCTTGGCGAGGATGGCGTTGCCGCCATATCCCGATCCGTAGGACCAGATCTCGCGCGACTCGGGGAACTGCACGATGTACTTGGTCTCGTTGCACGGCCAGGCGACGTCGTCGCGCCGGCGCCCCTGCGCATCCGTCAGCGGGAACCCCACACTGTGCACGGTGGCGACCCAGGGTCGCCCGGCGTCGATGAGGTCGAGCACACCGGATGAGACGCGGGTCATCATCCCGATGCTCACGGCCACGTATGCCGAGTCGGTGAGCTGAACGCCGACCTGCGAGATCGGCCCACCGAGCGGGCCCATCGAGAACGGGACGACGTACATCGTGCGTCCGCGCATGCTCCCCGCGAAGACGCTCTGCAGCTCGGCGCGCATCGCGGACGGGTCTCGCCAGTTGTTGGTCGGGCCGGCATCCGCTTCGTCGGCAGAGCAGATGAACGTGCGGTCTTCGACACGGGCCACGTCCCCCGGGTCGGTGCGCGCCAGGAAGCTGTTCGGCCGCCACTCCGGGTTCAGCCGGATCAGCTTGCCCTCGGCGACGAGCAGCTTGGTGAGGCGGTCAGCCTCGGCGAGCGACCCGTCGCACCACACGACCGCGGCGGGCTCGGTGAGGGCCGCGATGTCGTCGACCCAGGCGCGCAACGCGTCGAGGCCCCGCGATCCGGGTTCGTAGTCGAGGTCGGTGAGCGGCAGCTCGGCGATGGTCATTCCGGTTCCTCTCGGTCGAAAGAATGTGTATACCTCCACCATGCGAGAGGAAATCATTGATTCACCCGAGAATCATCTAGAAAGAATCGCGATTCTTTAGCTATCGTGAAGGGATGGACACGCCCACTGCCGACGCGGCGACGCTCGGCCACCGCATCCGTCACTTCCGAACCAAGGCCGGACTGACCCTCGACGACCTGGGCGCCGCGGCCGGCGTCGCACCCAGCCAGCTCTCCCTCATCGAGAACGGCAAGCGCGAACCGCGCATCTCGCTGCTGACCACCCTGGCCGGTGCGCTCGGCGTTCAGCTCGCCGACCTCCTCTCGGCGGAGCCACCGGATGCGCGCGCCGCCCTCGAGATCGAACTCGCCCGTGCCCAGCGCGGCAGCCTCTACGCCTCCCTCGGGCTCCCCGCGATCAAACCGACCAAGGGGACGCCCACCGAGACACTCGAAGCGGTCGTCGGCCTGCACCGCGAGCTCGCCCGCCGCGCGAACGAAGCGATCGCCACACCGGAGGAGGCCCGCCGCGCCAACACCGAACTGCGCGAACGGATGCGCGCTCAGAACAACTACATCCCCGAGATCGAGCAGCTTGCCGAGGATCGCGTGCGCGCATCCGGCCACACCCACGGCGCGCTCACCCACCGCGAGGTGAGCGTCATGGCCGAGCAGCTCGGATTCGACCTGCTCTACGTCAACGATCTGCCGCATTCGGCCCGCTCGATCACCGACCTCGCGAACGGGCGCATCTACCTGCCGCCGGCGAGCATCCCGGGCGGCCACGGCCTCCGCTCGATGGCGCTGCAGGCCATGGCGCACCGCCTGCTCGGCCACGAGCGACCGGACAGCTACGCCGACTTCCTCCGGCAGCGCCTCGAGATCAACTACTTCGCGGCGTGCTGCCTCATGCCCCGGGATGCAGCGGTCGCCTTCCTGCAGCAGGCGAAGCACGACCGCGACCTCGCCGTCGAGGACTTCCGGGATGCATTCGGCGTCACCCACGAGGCCGCCGCGCTCCGCCTCACCAACCTCGCCACCAGCCACCTCGACATGACCCTCCACTTTCTGCGGGTCGGCGACGACGGCGCGCTCTACAAGGGCTACGAGAACGACGGCCTCCCCCTGCCCACGGATGTGACCGGCTCGATCGAGGGCCAGATCGTCTGCCGCAAGTGGGGCGCGCGCAGCGCCTTCACCCATACCAACCGCACGACGGAGCTGTACCAGTACACCGACACCCCGGCCGGCACGTATTGGTGCGCGACGCAGACCGGCACGACCTCGGCGGGCGGGTTCTCGATCAGCGTGGGCGTTCCGTTCGCCGAGGCGAAGTGGTTCCGCGGCCGGGAGACGACCGCTCGCGCCGAGTCCCGCTGCCCCGACGAGTCCTGCTGCAAGCGCCCCGCAGCCGGACTGGCGGACCGCTGGGCCGGGCAGGCATGGCCGAGCGCGCGGCTGCACGCCCACATCCTGTCTCCGTTGCCGTCGGGCTCGTTCCCGGGTGTCGACGACACGGAGGTCTACTCGTTCCTCGAGGCGCACTCGGCGTCGTAGCCGGACGCTGGACGCGGGACGCCGGACGCTGTGCCGCCTATTTCGGCTGCATCCGGATCGCCCCGTCGAGGCGGATGACCTCGCCGTTGAGCATGGGATTCTCGACGATGTGCCGCACCAGCGCCGCGTACTCCGAGGCCCTTCCGAGGCGCGACGGATGCGGCACCTGGGCCGCGAGGGAGTCCTGAGCGGCCTGGGGCAGTCCGGCCATCATCGGTGTCTCGAAGATGCCGGGGGCGATCGTCATCACGCGAACGAGGTCCCGCGCGAACTCCCGAGCCAGCGGCAGCGTCATCGCCGCGACGCCGCCCTTGGATGCGGAGTAAGCCGGCTGGCCGATCTGACCGTCGAACGCGGCGACGGATGCGGTGTTCACGATCACGCCCCGCTCCTCCCCCGCCGGCTCGGTCTTCACCATCGCAGCGGCGGCCAGGCGGATGACGTTGAACGTACCGACCAGGTTCACCCGGATGACGCGCTCGAACTGCTCCAGCGAGAGCACGCCGTCACGGCCGAGCACTTTGCCGGGCGTTGCGATGCCTGCGCAGTTGACGACCACACGGAGCGGGCCGAGCTCGGCGGCCTGGTCGACGGCTGCCTGCACCTGCTCCTGGTCGGAGACGTCCGCGGCGACGAACCGAGCGGTCGGGCCGAGGGCGGTCGCCGCCTTCTCGCCCTCCGAGCTCGGGAGGTCGAGCACGACGACGCGCGCTCCCGCATCCGTGAGGGCGTGGGCGGTCGCATTGCCGAGGCCGCTGGCAGCGCCGGTGACGATGGCCGAGCATCCGTCGATATTCATGGAGGTCCTTTCGAGGTCGAGTGTGACGCGGTCAGACAGGGCGGGCCTGCGGGGCCGGCGGTCAGCGGAGGATTTCGATGAGCGTGGCGTTGGCGGTGCCGCCGCCCTCGCACATGGTCTGCAGGCCGAACCGACCCCCCGACGCCTCGAGTTCGTTGACGAGAGTGGCGAGCAGGCGGGTGCCCGACGAGCCCAGGGCATGACCGAGGGCGATCGCCCCGCCACGCGGGTTGAGCCGGGCGGGGTCCGCGTCGAATTCGCGCTGCCAGAGGAGCGGGATGGGCGCGAAGGCCTCGTTGACCTCGTAGGCATCGATCTCGTCGAGGTGCACGCCGCTGCGGTCGAGCAGCTTGCGAGTGGCCGGCAGGATGCCCGTGAGCATGAGCAGCGGATCGCTGCCGGCGACGGCGAACGTGTGGAACCGGGCGCGCGGGCGCAGGCCGAGTCGTTCGGCCGTCGTGGCACTCATGATGAGCGCGGCGGACGCGCCGTCGGTGAGCGGGGACGAGTTGCCCGGGGTGATCCGCCAATCGAGCTCCGGGAACCGCGCCGCGAGCGCATCCGTGCGGAACGACGGGTTCAGACCGGCCAGGCCCTCGGCGGTCGTCGCCGGGCGGACGGTCTCGTCGGCGACGACGCTGCCGCTGTCGGGAGTGGGCACGGGCACGAGCTCGCTCTCGAAGGCTCCGGATGCGGCCGCGGCAGCCGCGCGGGCGTGCGAGCGGGCGGCGAACGCATCCAGCTCGGCCCGTTCCAGACCCCAGCGCTGCGCGATGAGCTCCGCCGAGACGCCCTGGTTGACGAGACCCTGCGGGTACCGCTGGGCGAGGAGGGCTCCGCCCAGGGACGCGCCACCCGCGTTGGAGCCAAGCGGAACGCGGCTCATCGACTCGACGCCGCACGCGATGACGATGTCGTACGCGCCCGCCGATACCCCCTGGGCCGCGAAGGCTGCAGCCTGCTGGCTGGACCCGCACTGGCGGTCGACGGTCACGGCCGGCACGCTCTCGGGGAACCCGGCGCTGAGAACGGCCGTGCGAGTGATGTTGCCGGCCTGTTCGCCCGACTGGGTGACGCATCCGCCGATCACGTCGTCGACGAGTGCGGGGTCGAGGTCGTTGCGCCGCAGGAGCTCGACGAGCACGCCGGCGAGCAGGTCGGCGGGGTGGACGTCGGAGAGCGCCCCGCCGGGCTTGCCTCGGCCTGACGGGGTGCGGATGACGTCGACGATGACGGCGTCGGTGGGCGCCATGGTCACGCTCCGAACGGGTCGGGGGTGAGCGTGTACTTCGTATTCAGGTACTCGTGGATCCCCTCGAACCCGCCCTCACGGCCAAGACCGGACTGCTTGACACCGCCGAACGGCGCGGCCGCATTGGAGACCACACCCACGTTGAGGCCCATCATCCCCGTCTCGAGGCGGTCGATCATCCGCTGCCCCCGGGCCAGGTCGCGGGTGAAGACGTAGCTGACCAGTCCGAACTCGGTGTCGTTGGCGAGCCGCACGGCTTCGTCCTCGTCGCTGAACGTCACGATCGAGAGCACCGGACCGAAGATCTCCTCGCGAAGGATCTCGCTGCCCAGGCGCACATCCGTCACCACCGTCGGCTGGAAGAAGGTGCCCGGACCGTCGACCCGGGCGCCACCGGCCAGCACCTTCGCCCCGCGCGACACGGCATCCTCGAGGAGCTTCGACGCCTTCTCGATCGCGTCCTCATCGATGAGCGGGCCGATGGTGACACCCTTCTCCGTTCCGCGGCCGATGCGCATGGCCTTCACCCGCTCGGTGACCCGGGAGGCGAACTCGCCGGCCACGGACTCGTGCACGATGAAACGGTTGGCGGCCGTGCACGCCTCCCCGATGTTGCGGAACTTCGCGAGCATCGCGCCGTCGACCGCTTTGTCGAGATCCGCATCCTCGAAGATCACGAACGGAGCGTTTCCGCCGAGCTCCATCGAGGTGCGCAGGATGTTCTGGGCCGACTGCTCGAGCAGCTTGCGGCCGACCTCGGTCGAACCCGTGAACGAGAGCTTGCGCAGGCGCGGATCGCCGATGATCGAAGCGGATACCCGGCCCGACGCGGTCGTCGTGATCACGTTCAGCACGCCGGCGGGAAGCCCCGCATCCTCCAGCAGCCTGGCGAAGTACAGCGTCGTGAGCGGGGTCAGGCCGGCCGGCTTGACGACCACCGTGCATCCAGCGGCCAGGGCCGGACCGACCTTGCGGGTGGCCATAGCGAGGGGGAAGTTCCAGGGCGTGATCAGAAAGCTGGGGCCCACCGGATGCTGCGACACGATCATGCGCCCGGTACCCTCCGGATTGACGCCGTAACGCCCGGTGATGCGCACGGCTTCCTCGCTGAACCACCGGAGGAACTCACCGCCGTAGGTGACCTCGCCGTTGGACTCGGCCAGCGGCTTGCCCATCTCCAGGGTCATGAGCAGGGCGAACTCGTCGCGGCGCTCCTGCAGGAGGTCGAACGCACGGCGCAGGATCTCTCCGCGCTGCCGGGCGGGGGTGGCCGCCCAGTCGGCGGATGCTGCGACTGCTGCGTCGAGGGCCGCGGTGCCGTCGTCGACCGACGCATCCGCGATCGTCTTGATCACGCGACCGGTGGCCGGGTCGGTCACGTCGAACCGGCCGGCACTCCCGTCGACCCAGCGTCCGCCGATGAACAGCCGGTCGGGAACCTTGTCGAGCAGAGTCTTCTCATCCATGCGTCCTCTTCCTCTCAGGATTCGACGGATGCCGCCACCAGCGGCACCGAGCGGTGGTCGATCTTCGACGCCAGCGCGATGACCGTCGACGTGCGCGTGATGTTGGGGTCGCTCACGATCCGGTCGATGACCCGCTGCAGATCGGCATTCGAGCGCGCGACGGCCCGGATCATGAGGTCGCCGGCTCCGGTGATCGTGTGCACTTCCAGCACCTCAGGGATCCCGCGGAGGTGTTCGACCACGGTCACGTCTCCGTCGCCCTGGGCGATCTCCGCCGTCACGAACGCCGTGACGGGATAGCCGAGCGCCTCACTGTCGATCGACGGGGCGAAATTCCGGATGACCCCGCTGCGCTGCAGCCTGTCCAGCCGCGCCTGCACGGTTCCGCGGGCGACGCCGAGCCGGCGGGATGCCTCGAAGACGCCGAGGCGGGGCTCGTCCGTCAGCAACGAGATCAGGTCGGCGTCCAGCCTGTCGATCGCCATCCGGCCTCCCTCGCCTCGGTCCTTGCACAGCGTACGTCCAACGGGCCCGGAGGACTACACCGGGGCGGTGTCCTCCATGAATGGCAGTGCAGCCTGCTTGAACCCGCGTGCGCTGAGGGTGGTCACGTGGTTGCGCTTCGGCAGCACGACCAGCTCGGCGCCGAGAGCTGCCGCGGCCGCGTCACGACCCTCGGTGACGGGATCCGCGTCGCCGACGACGAGCATCGTCGGCACGGTCGAGGCGAGGGGCAGCGGATGCGCGGCCATCCCCGACACGCACGCCGCGAGCGCCTCGCGGTCCACGCCGGGCGCCTGACGGATGGACGCGAGCAGCGGTGCGAGCGGGGAGTCGCCCAGGGTCGCCGGGTCGGCGCCGTCGAGCAGCGCGGCTCGCACCGCATCCACGCCCCAGTACCCGAACTGTTCGACGGTTCCGACACCGCCGACGACGACACGACGCACCCGCGACGGTGCGCGGGCCACGAGCGCGAGCACGACCCAACTGCCCATCGAGTAGCCCATCACGTCGACCCGGTCGATCCCCTCGGCGTCGAGCACGGCGACCAGGTCGCCGGCGAGCAGGTCGGGCGAGTACGACGCCGGATCGTGCGGCGCCGAGCTCGCGCCGTGGCCGCGGAGGTCGACCACGATCGCGCCGCGACCCTCCTCGGCGAGCGCCCGAACCCATCCGGTGGCCACCCAGGTGAGGTCGCCGGTGGTCGCAAAGCCGTGCACCAGGAGCACGGGATGCTCGCCCGGGTGCCGCACATAGGCGATCGTGAGCCCGTCGGGGGTCTGCGCGAAGGAGGTCACAGGTCCATCCTCCCCCATCGCCCGACCACTCAGTCTTCCGGCAGGTGCAGCCGTACGCGCCGTGCCGGAGCGTCGTCGACCGGAACCGTTCCGACGATGCCGGCCTGGTCGTCGCTCACCGTGAATGTGATCAGCGGGGCGCCCACCTCGAGCGCGGACCCCTCCTCGACGTGGAAGCGCGCGATGGTGCCCGATTGCGGCGACGGCAGCTCGACGGCGGACTTGGTCGTCTCGACCTCCACCAGGGGCGCGTTGCGTTCCACGAAGTCTCCTTCGGCGACGAGCCACTCCAGCACCGTCGCCTCCTGCAGCCCCTCGCCCAGGTCGGGCAGCGCGAAAGTGATCTCAGCCACGGCGGTACTCCAAGGTCTTCTGAACGGCTTCGAGGATGCGGTCGATGCTGGGCAGGTACTCGTCCTCCAGCACGGGCGACGGATACGGCACGTCCCAGCCGGTGACGCGCTGCACCGGTGCGCGCAGGTCGCCGAAGCAGTTCTCGGTGACCAGTGCGCTCACCTCGGCGCCGAGGCCGGCGGTCAGCGGCGCCTCGTGCACGACGACAGCGCGATGCGTGCGGGCGACGGATGCGGTCAGTCCGGCCACGTCGATCGGCTTCAGCCAGCGCAGGTCGAGCACCTCGATCTCCACGCCGTCCTCAGCGCCGAGCTCGGCCGCCTGCAGGCAGCGTGCCACCATCGCCCCCCAGGCGATCAGCGTGACGTGCCTGCCGGGGCGCACGACGCGCGACGAGCCGATCGGCAGGCGCTCCTCCCACTCCCCCTCCTCGACGGTGGCCTTGTGCCAGTACCGGGACTTGGGCTCCAGGAAGATCACCGGGTCCGGATCCTCGATCGACTGGCGCAGCAGCGTGTACGCCTCCGCCGGGGTGGAGGGCGACACGACCTTCAGCCCCGGAACGTGGGCGAACAGCGCCTCCAGGCTCTCCCCGTGGTGCTCGGGTGCGCGGATCCCTCCGAAGCTGGGCAGCCGCAGCGTGATCGGCATCTCGAAGGCTCCACGGCTGCGGTAGTGCATCCGGGCCACCTGGTTCACGATCTGGTCGATCGCCGGATACGAGAAGCCGTCGAACTGGATCTCCGGAACGGGGCGCCAGCCGGCCATCGCCAGCCCCACCGCCATGCCCATGATCCCGGCCTCGGCGAGGGTGGTGTCGAAGACCCGC
Source organism: Leifsonia sp. NPDC058230 (assembly GCF_042882245.1). Classification (NCBI taxonomy): domain Bacteria; kingdom Bacillati; phylum Actinomycetota; class Actinomycetes; order Micrococcales; family Microbacteriaceae; genus Leifsonia; species Leifsonia sp. NPDC058230. Next base: position 866,380 of record NZ_JBHVWM010000002.1, read on the forward strand.
TCGTCGCCGTACTTGTCCTTGAGCCCGTCGGTCACCCGGAAGACTCCGCCGAGCGTCCCGACGTCCTCGCCGAACACCAGCGTGCGGTCGTCGGATGCGAGAGCCTCGTCGAGAGCGCGATTGAGCGCCTTCTGCATGGTCGTCATCTCAGCCACGTCGGCTCTCCTCCCAGGCACGCTTCTGACCGAGCACGGCAGCCGGCGGGTTCGCGAAGACGAAGTCGAACATCTCCTCGCCCGGACGGCCCCCGAGCGCCGCCACGTCCGTGCGCACGCGGTCGACGAGCGCGGCTGCGGTGTCGGAGACTTCGGCGAAGAAGTCGTCGCCGACCGTGCCCGTCTCGCGCAGGATCTCCTCGCAGAGGGTCAACGGATCGCGCGCCAGCCAGCTCTGCTCCTCGTCGAGGCTTCGGTAGCGGCCGGGGTCGTCGGAAGTGGAGTGGGGGCCCGACCGGTAGGTCATCGCCTCGATCACAGTGGGACCGCCGCCCGCGCGGGCCAACTCGAGGGCGTCCGTGGTGGCGCGGTAGACCGCGAGCACGTCGTTTCCGTCGACACGCACGCCGGGCATCCCGTAACCCGCCGCGCGCGCTGCGACCGATCCGCCGGCGATCTGATCCCCGGCGGGCACGGAGATCGCCCACCCGTTGTTCTGGCAGAAGAAGACGACCGGGAGCCTGGACACCCCGGCGGTGTTCATGGCCTCGTGGACGTCGCCCTGGGAGCTGGCGCCGTCGCCGAAGTAGGCGACCGCGACCCCGCCGGTACGGTCGAGCTTGGCGCCGAGCGCCCAGCCGACCGCGTGGGTGACGGAGCCTCCGACCACGGCGTTGATCGGCGCGAGCCTGGCGGCGGCCGCATCCCACATCCCGCCGTGCCAGGCGCCCTGGTGCGAGGCGAGATACGCGACCGGATCCACGCCCATCGTCACGGCGACGCCGAGTTCGCGGTAGGTCGGGAAGGCGAAGTCCCTGGACAGGTCGAGGGCGGCGGCGCTGCCGACCTGTGCCGCTTCCTGACCTCGCATCGGCGCGTATCCGGGCATGATGCCCTGGCGCTGCATGGCGACGCCGTCGAGGTCGAGCCGGCGGACGGTGACCATCGTGCGGTAGAGGCGACGCAGCAGGGCCGCGTCGTCGTCCTCACCCGCGCCCATGGTGGGCGGGTCGGGAGTCGTCAGGGTCATGTCGCCACTTTTGCAGGGGCGGGGACCATGGGCAACCCGCCTAGTTCGCGCTGCTCACCCTGTCCATTTCGACCGGCGCGGACGCCGTTTCATTGGGCAGATTGTCCTTCCACAGCCGAGAGGGCCACCAGATCGCCCTGCCGATGTCGTACGACAGAGCCGGCACCAGCAACGACCGCACGACGACCGTGTCGAGCAGCACGCCGAAAGCCACGATGAACGCGATCTGCACGAGGAACAGGATCGGGATGACCGCGAGAGCCGCGAACGTCGCCGCGAGCACCACGCCGGCAGACGTGATCACGCTGCCGGTCACGCCCAGTCCCCGCAGGATGCCCGGTCGCGTGCCGATTCTCAGAGACTCCTCCCGCACACGCGTCATGAGGAAGATGTTGTAGTCGACGCCGAGCGCCACGAGGAAGACGAACCCGAACAGCGGGACCGCCGCATCCGCCCCCGGAAAGTCGAAGACGCCGTTGAAGACCAGCGCCGAGACGCCCAGAGCGGCCGCGTACGAGAGCACCACGCTGGCGATGAGCAGCACCGGAGCGACGATCGACCGCAGCAACAGCATCAGGATGACGAGGATCACTGCGAGCACGATCGGGATGATCTTCAGCAGGTCGCTCTGCGAGGTCACGTTCGTGTCGAGGGAGATCGCCGTCACGCCGCCGACGAGCACGGTCGGATCGACCTCCGGGAGGCTCTCGCGCAGCTCGCGCACCACCCCCTCCGCCGCAGCGGACTCCGGCGGGGACTCCAGAGTGGCGTCGATGAGCACGCGGCCGTCTTTCACCACGGGCTCAGGCGCGGGCCCTCCTGTACCCGGGTTCGCGGCTCCTGTGTAGAAGTCGGCCGTGCCGATGCCGTCGGTCGCGGTGACGGCGGCGAGTACCGCATCCGCGTCGCCCTCGGCGGCCACGATGACCACCGGACTGCCGGAGCCCGCGTCGAAGTGCTCGGCGACGACCTTCTGACCGTCGACAGCGTCGGACTGCGTCAGGATCACGTCGGTCTGCTGCACGCCGTTCGCCTTGAGCTGGGTGACGCCCGCCGCACAGGCGATCAGCAGCACGAGCGCTGCGATCCAGGTCACGCGCGGCCGGCGGGCGATGAGCGTGCCCACCCGGCGCCAGAGTCCGCGGACGTCCTCGAGCCCTGCGATCTGCGCCTCGTCCGCGTGCTTGTGCTGATGCGGATGCTCACCCACGAACGTCGGACGGAAGGGCCAGAACGCCACCCGCCCGAACACCGCGAGGAGCATCGGCAGCAGCGTCAGTGCGGACAACAGGGAGAACACGATTCCGATGGCCGCGATCGGGCCGAGGCTCTTGTTCGAGTTGAGGTCGGAGAACAGGAGGCAGAGAAGGGCGAGGATGACCGTCGCGCCCGAGGCCGCGATCGGCTCAAATGCGGCACGCCAGGCACGCCCGATCGCCGCCCAGCGCGATTGGACGTGTCCGAGGGACTCGCGGAACCGCGCCACCAGCAGCAACGAGTAGTCGGTGGCCGCGCCGATCACCAGGATCGAGAGGATGCCCTGGCTCTGCCCGCTCAGCGAGATCCAGCCCCAGAGGGCGAACAGATAGACGAGGAGGATCGCGGCGCACAACGCGAAGATCGAGGTGAACAGCACCAGGAACGGCAGCACTATCGACCGATAGACGAGGAGCAGGATCACGAACACGGCTCCGACCGCCACGAGCAGCAGGATGCCGTCGATGCCCCCGAACGCCGCGACGAGGTCGGCCGTCAACCCGCCCGGTCCGGTCACCCAGCCGTGCGTCCCCGGGGGCAGGTTGTCATCGACGACCGTGCGGAGCTCCGCGACCACCGTGTCGATGTTCTCCGTGTCGACGATCGGCACCACGAACTCGGCGGCCTTCCGGTCTTCCGACGGGATGGGCCCGGCCACGCTCGTGGTCGCATCCCCGCTCGGCGCCTGGACGCCGTCGACCGCTCCGAGCTCTTCGCCGAGAGCGGCGTAGGTGGCGAGGTCGCTCGGGGCGATCGCCGTCTCGGACTCGATCACGACGATCGCGGGCAGGGCGTCCGAGTCGGTGAACTTCTTCTGCCAGTCCTGCACTTCGGTGGACTCGGCACTCGCCGGCAGGAACGACGCCTGATCATTGCTCGACACCGAGGACAGCTTGCCGAACGTCGGGCCGCCGAAGCCCGCCGCGGCGAACCAGATCAGGATGACCACTGTGGGGAGCACGATCCTCAGCCAGCGGGCCGGGGTCCAGTCGGGGCGAGATCTCATCGGCTACTCCTGCTACTCCTGCTGCTCCTGATTTAGCTAGCTTAGATAGTAATCAGCCTAGCGTGTAAACCAGCGGCGCATGGTCGCGAGCAGACCGCGCTTACGCGGCGGGGCCTTCGGCCGTTCGCCGACCTTCTCCTCGAACTGCACATGCCCGCAACTCCGGCACATGACGATGTGGTCGTGCACCGCGAGGGACTTCCCGTAGTACGGATTCGCCACCGCCTCCGCGGGTTGGCCGCAGCTCTCGCAGATCGGTGCCACCAGAACAGCTCACCCCCTCATCGCCGGTCGGGGGCCAGTTGCGGTCGGCAACGTCGGACCCGGTCGGTGCTGTCGAACACGATCGGTGCTCGAAACAAGACTAGTCACGCCCTCGTCGGCGGGGTCGCGGTGTTCATCGACGTTCCTCCACAGGTGGGGTGGTTTGGGATTTCTCCACAGACAAATAGCTGGTCAGCGGATGTTTTGTCGGGTTGGAATGTCGGTGGGTCGTGATGGACTTGACGCATGACCACC
>NZ_JBHVWM010000003.1:0-272336 GCF_042882245.1 Leifsonia sp. NPDC058230
CCCCCCCCCCCCCCCCCCCCCCCCCCCCCCCCCCCCCCCCCCCCCCCCCCCCCCCACCCCCCCCCCCCCCCCCCCCCCCCCCCCCCCCCCCCGCGACTCACGGTTCTCGAACCGGGTGGCGTTACCATGGCGTGCACGTCGAGGTTCGGGGAGGGTCTGATGCGTGCACGTCGTTCCGTCAGCGCGGTCGTGGCCTGCACCGCCGTCATCGCTCTGCTCGGCGCCTGCTCGGCGACTCCGCCCGTGCAGCCCACGGCGACCCGCACCCCCTCGCCCCGGCCGACGCCGTCGAGCAGTCTCCCCGCCATTCCCGCGATCCCCTGGCAGCCCGGAGACGCGACGACCACCCTGGAGACCGGGCTGGACGCGCCGTGGTCGGTCGTCCCCCTGCCGAGTGGTTCCGCGCTGATCAGCGAGCGCGACGACGGGACGATCCTCGAGCGGCTGCCCCAGGGAGGCACGCGGGTGGCAGGCAGGGTTCCCGGCGTCGTGCACAACGGTGAGGGTGGGCTTCTCGGCCTGGCCGTGCAGAAGGAGTCGTCGCCGACGTTCCTCTACGCCTACGAGACCACCGCCAGTGACAACCGGGTCGTGCGGATGCCCCTCGACGGCGTTCCCGGAAGCTACTCGATCGGCGCCCCCGTCGACGTGATCACGGGCATCCCGAAGGCCGGCAACCACGACGGCGGACGCATCGCATTCGGGCCAGACGGGATGCTCTACATCACTTCGGGCGACGCCGGAAACTCCCCGAGCGCGCAGGACGTCAATGCGCTGAGCGGCAAGATCCTGCGGCTGACCCCGGAGGGCGGCGTGCCGAGTGACAACCCGTTCCCCGGATCGCCGACGTGGTCGTACGGGCACCGCAATCCGCAGGGGATCGGCTGGGATTCGCACGGCACGATGTGGGCGAGCGAGTTCGGGCAGAACACCTGGGACGAGTTGAACATCATCACGCCCGGATCCAACTACGGCTGGCCGGCCGTGGAGGGCATCGGAAAGGATCCGAAGTACACGGATCCCGTCTACCAGTGGTCGACGAGCGAGGCGAGCCCGAGCGGCCTGGCCATCGTGGGGGACACCATCTTCCTGGCCGCCCTGCGTGGCGAGCGGTTGTGGACGGTCTGGTCGACGGGGGGAGCCGCCCCTGTGACCGTCAAGCCCTTCTTCGACGGGACGTTCGGCCGCATCCGCGACGTCGTCGCGCACGGAGACGTGCTCTGGATCCTCACCAACAACACCGACGGGCGCGGACGACCGCGGTCGGGAGACGACAAGCTGATCGAGGTGCCGCTGGTCCCCGCGCAGTCCTTCAAGCAGCCGGGATAGTCTGGACACCGATCCATCGACCTGGAGCTGAACCACTGAGTATCATCCTCGGATACGATCCGTCCACCCTGCGCGAGCGCGTCGACCTCCGGGCCGCGGGCTTGCGGCTCGACGAACTCGGCAGTCTGCGCAGCCTGAGCGCACTCAACGAGAAGGCCGTGCTCCTGCGCTTGCTCGACCGCCTCGACGAGGCGCTCGTCGTGGCCAACGAGGCCGTGCGTCAAGCCCGGTTCACCGGCGATCGGGAGCAGCTGCTCGGCGCCCGCGTTCGTCGTGCGCAGGTGCTGCAGTACCAGGGCAAGTTCGACGAGGCGATCACCGAGCTCACCGGATGCGTCGACGAGGCCAGGGCGCACGACTGGACCGCCCTCGAGGCTTTCGCCGTGCAGAGCCGGGGCAAATGCCATTTCGACGCGAAGGACTACGAGAACGCGCTCGCGGATGTGACCGCGGCGGTCTTCCTGCGGGAGAAGCTGGGCGCATCCAAGACCGACATCGAGAGCTCGTTGATCGCCGTGGCGGTGGTGCAGTCTTTCGTGGATCGGTCGAAGACGGCCGGCGACGAGCCGCGCGCTTGACCTCCGCGAGCCCTTCAACCGTGTCGGGACCACCGCGTAGGATGCGGGACATGAACGTCCCGCCGGCCCCCACCCTGTCCGAGATCGCCGGTCGCTGATGGCTGAACTCGACCGGGTGCGCCGTTGGGCCAATGCGCTCATCGCCCTGCACCTCGACACCGGCGTGTGGAGCTTCGACTTCGACAACGCCAAGACGCGTGCAGGGCTCTGCAACTACACGGCCAAGCGCATCACGGTCTCGCGCTACCTCGCTTCGCGCTACGACGACGACGAGATCCACCAGATCCTGCTGCACGAGGTCGCGCACGCTCTGGCCGGTGCGCGGGCGGGGCACGGTCCGCGCTGGCGTTCCATCGCGATCGAGCTCGGCTACGAGGGCAAGCGGCTGCACGGCGGCGCGATCGCCGACGAACTGGCTCCCTGGGTGGGAACCTGCCCGAACGGTCACACGCACTACCGCTATCGCAAGCCCGCGCGCCCGCTGGCCTGCGGGGCGTGCTCACGCCGTTTCGACGCTGCGAACCTGATCTCGTGGCAGCACCGCGAGGTCACGGCCGCGAAACGGCGCACCGCCGCCACGGCCGCGAGTGAGACGGAGCGCAGCACCGTCGCCGAGAACGGCTCCTAGCTTCGCGCGTCCTCCCGGTCGAGGCTGGAGGCGAGCCGCGCATCCAGGCGCTCGCGCACCTCCGGCCATTCCTCGCGAAGCACCGAGTAGACCGCGGTGTCGCGCCAGCTGCCGTCCGCCCGGCGCTGGGTGTGGCGCAGGATGCCCTCCGCCCGCGCCCCGAGGCGCTCGATGGCTGCGCGGGAACGTGAGTTCAGCACATCCGCCTGCAGCCTCACCCGCTCGAAGCCGTGCTCGAAGGCGATGCCGAGCAGGAGTCGCTTGGCCTCCGCGTTGACGCGGGTTCCCCAGACCTCCGGCGCGTACGCGGTCCAGCCGATGTGCGCGGATCCGTTCTCGAGGTCGAAATCGCCGAGCGTGCTGGTGCCGACGATCCGGTCGCCGTCGCTGCGGAGGCAGACGGCGTACACGTTGCCGGCATCCCATTGCAGGTAGCGCTCCATGAGCTCGCGCCAGCTGTCCAGGTCAGGGCGGTACGCGGCCGGGCCACCACCCCAGCCGCCGGCGAAGACAGCGGGATGCCCGATCGCGGCGAACAGCTCGGGCAGGTCTTGGTGCCGAAGCGCCCGTAGGCGCACCGTCTCTCCGTCGAGCGTGCGGGCGGGATCGGGGCGCGTTGTCGTCACCCGACCATTATGGACACGCGCCGACACGCTCCACGCCTGCATCCGGCATCGCGGGTGCGTCCGGCAGGGGTGGTCGGTCCCCATCCAGGTAACCGATTACATTGGTTACGTGGCGACGGAATCGATACTCCCCCGAGGTACAGGTCAATGGGTCGATTCGGTCGACGGCCTGCACTGGTGGTTCGACGCGGGGTCGGTCGCGCTCGACTTCGCCTACATGAGTGGACTCGATCGCGACACTCCTGATGGGGAGACCGTGCGCGATGCCGGGGAGCTCAACGAGTGGCTGACGGCCCGGTTCCCTGAGGTCGCCCCGACCGCCGGCGAACGGGAGCTCACCGACGCCAGGACCCTGCGGGAGGCGATCGGCCGCCTCGCGCGTCAGGCGAGCCTGGCCGAACCATTGGACCCCGACCTGGTGGACGTGATCAATCTGTTCGCGGCGACCCCCGACATCCCGCCCGTGCTCGCCGGAGGGGCCCGCCAGGCCGGTCGCAGCAACGCGCGTCCGCACCAGGCGCTCGGCACGATCGCGCGCGACGCCGTGCGGCTGTTCGGGCCGCACGCGGGGGGACGCATCCGGGAATGCTCGGCCGACGACTGCCGGCTGGTCTACCTCGACACCTCCCGAAGCGGAAACCGGCGCTGGTGCTCCATGCAGCGCTGCGGCAACCGCGCCAAGGTGCGGGCGCACCGCGCCCGGGCGGCTGCGAAGTAGCGAGCGACGGCACGGCCGAGCGGCGACGTGCGCGCGCATCCGTCAGACTGGGAGCGTGGACCGTTCCATCGACCTCAATGCCGACCTCGGCGAGTCCTTCGGCGCGTGGACGCTGGGCGACGACGCGGCGATGCTGCGGCTCGTGACGAGCGCGAACGTGGCCTGCGGATTCCACGCCGGCGACGCCTCGACCATGCTGTCGACCTGCCGGCTCGCCGCCGAGAACGGCGTCACGGTCGGGGCGCACGTCTCCTATCGTGATCTCGCGGGTTTCGGCCGACGTGCGATGGACGTTCCCGCGGCCGAGCTCCGCGACGAAGTGCTTTATCAGCTGTCGGCACTGAGCGGCCTGGCACGGATCGCGGGAACGTCGGTCGAATACGTGAAGCCGCACGGCGCCCTCTACAACCGGATCGTGTCCGATCGCGCGCAGGCCGTCGCAGTCGTCGAAGCGGTCGCCGCGTTCGATCCGTCCCTTGCGATCCTCGGTCTCGCCGGTTCCGAAGTATCCCGCGCCGCAGAGGATGCGGGACTCGCCTTCGTGCGCGAAGCCTTCGTCGACCGCGGCTACCTCGCCGACGGCACCCTCGTTCCGCGCGGACGCCCGGGCGCCGTGCTCGCCGGCGACGACGCGATCGCCGCTCGGGCGGTGCGCCTGGCGACCGACGGCGTGGTCGTCGCCGACGACGGTACGGAGCTCCGGGTCGAGGTGGACTCGCTCTGCGTCCATGGCGACACCCCGGGCGCCGTCGCCATGGCCGGGGCCGTGCGCTCGGCGCTCGCCGAGGCCGGGGTGCAGGTGGCGGCGTTCCGATGACCGTTGCCCGGCGCATCCTGCCCCTCGGCGAGGCGGCCTTGCTCGTTGAGCTGGACGACCTGGATGCCGTGCTCGCCCTCTACGAGGCGCTCGACGCATCCCGCCCCGCGGGAGTCGTCGACCTCGTGCCCGCCGCCCGCACCATCGGCCTGACCGTCGATCCCGCCGTCCTGCCGCTGAGCGTCGCCCACGGGTGGCTGATGCAGACCGGCGCCGCCGGGCCGACGATCACCTCGGCGCGGAGCACGGTCGAGCTACCGGTGCGGTACGACGGCGAGGACCTCGCCGAGGTCGCCGCCCTGCTCGGGATGCCCGTGGCCGACGTCGTCGCCCTCCACACGTCCTCCGAGTGGCGCGTCGCGTTCTGCGGATTCGCGCCCGGATTCGGCTACCTCGTCACCGACCACGACCGGCTGACCGTTCCGCGCCGCCAGACTCCGCGCACGGCCGTGCCGGCCGGATCCGTCGCGCTCGCCGCCGAGTTCAGCGGTGTCTACCCGCGTTCGAGCCCGGGCGGCTGGCAGCTCATCGGGTCGACGGATGCGCTGCTCTGGGATCCAGCGGCCGACCCTCCCGCCCTGCTCGCCCCGGGCACGACGGTGCGGTTCGTGGAGACGCCGTGAGTCTGCGCATCCTGGACCCCGGTCCGCTCGCGGTGATCGAAGACCTCGGACGCCCGGGTCGCGCCGGCATCGGAGTGAGTCCGTCGGGCGCGCTGGACCGGGCCGCCCTGCGCCTCGGCAACCGCCTGCTCGGCAACGACGAGGGATGCGCGGGCGTCGAGATCCTGCTCGGCGGGTTCGCCGCACGCTTCGACGACCCCGCCTGGTTCGCGGTCACGGGAGCGTTCGGCCCGCTCGAGCTGGACGGGCATCCGGTCGACTCCCACCTCGCCGTGCTCGCCCCGGCGGGATACACACTGCGAGTCGGGCCGCCCACCGCCGGCGTGCGCAGCTACCTGACCGTGCGCGGCGGCATCGATGTTCCGCCGGTGCTCGGCTCGCGGTCGAGCGACCTGCTCTCCGGGCTCGGCCCCGCCCCTCTCGCCGCCGGGGACGTGCTGCCCGTCGGCGCGCATCCGGTGGCCGAGATCCCCCTGCTCGATTTCCTGCCGGTCGACCCTCCCGCCAGCGCTGCCGTCGAGGTGCGGGCGCACCTCGGACCACGGGCCGACCGATTCACCCCGGCCGCGGTCGACGCGTTCTTCGCGCACGAGTGGGAGTTCAGCGCCGAGAGCAACCGCGTCGGCGCACGCCTCGACGCCGTTCGTCAGCCCGCCCACCTCGCCGGCCGCGACCCGCACCCGACGCCGCTCCTCGAGCGCGCCGACACCAGCGAGCTCCCGAGCGAGCTGATGGTCTCGGGGGCGGTCCAGGTCTCACCGGACGGCCGGCCCACCGTGCTCCTCGCCGACCACCCGGTCACGGGCGGCTACCCCGTCATCGCCGTGGTCGCTTCCGCATCCCTGGACCTCATCGCCCAGCTCCGCCCCGGCCACCGCCTCACCTTCCGCCACGCCTGACGACCGCCCCCGCGCCCCCGCGCTTCGGCGTCGGTTCAGGCTTGCGCAGGCGAATCCACCGAATGTCGTCGAATTCTCGGTCCCGAAGGATGACTCGCCGAGCGGGGCCGCAAAAGTCCGTCGCACCCGTCGCCGTCCCGCCGGCTCCCGGCCACTCGAACCGTCCCCATCCCCCCAGAAACACTCGAGTACGCCCGAATTCCCCTTTTCGCACGCTCAGAAGGAGACTTCGGGCGTACTCGATTGCGAGCGGCGCGAGCGGGAGGCGCGAGGCGGCTAGTCGCGGCGCGTGCCGGTCTGGAAGATGGAGCGTGCCGGCGGCGGCGATGGCACGCTGGTGGCGTCCGTCACGATCGGCGCGCCCGCCGCGAATGCCGTGAGCTCGGCGCCGGCGACCGCCTTGGCGGGATGCGGTCCACCGGCCAGGATGCGCGGCAGCCAGTCGAGCGGAAGCGACGCGTTCGACCCGACCAGCACCACGTTGCCGAAGCGCCGTCCCTTGAGAACCTGGGTCTCCGCCAGGGCCGCGACGTTCTTCACCACCGAGCCGAGCGTAGCCACCTGGCTCTTCGCGAAGTTCAGGGGCGGACCGTCGGCCACATTCACCAGCACGATCCCGTCGGGCGCGAGCAGGCTCACGGCCGCACCGTAGAACTCGGCGCTGGTCACGTGCGCTGGAGTGCGCGCGCCGCTGAAGATGTCGATCACGAGCAGGTCGACCGAGCCGCGCAGGCCGGCGGGGAACTTGCCGAGCACTTCACGCGCATCCCCGTGCCGCACACGGATCTGCGCATACCGCGGCAGCGGAAGGTGCTCGCGGACGAGGTCGACCAGGTTGCTCTCCAGCTCGACCACCTGCTGTCGTGATCCGGGCCGGGTGTACGCGACGTAGCGCGGCAAGGTCAGGGCGCCCGCGCCGAGGTGAACGGCGGTGATCGGCTGGCCGGGCTCGCCGATGAGGTCGATGACGTTGCCCATCCGCTGCACGTACTCGAAGAACAGCTGCGTCGGGTCGTCGAGGTTCACGTGCGACTGCGGCGTGCCGTCGACGACGAGCTGGTACGCGCCCGGCACGAATCGGTCCGGCTCGATGACGGCCCGGTAGCCGCTCTCCTTGAGGATGACCGCCGGATTCTCTGCCACGGCATCAACCCTAACCGGGCCCGGATGCGCTGCGCAGCGCCCGCGCGATCTCCACCCCGTCTCCACCCGATCCCCACCCGCGGGTTGTGCCGTCGCACCGGCGACGACGGAAGACTCGAAGAGCACCGGTTCTACGAACCCCGAGACTTCGAAAGGCACCATTCATGACCATCCAGACGATCGGCAACGCCCTCCTCATCCTCGTGCTCATCGGCTGGATCGGCTTCCGCCAGATGACCTGGCGTCCCGTCTCCATCGGCCGCATGTGGAAGTTGCCGGCGATCATGGGACTCGTCGGCGTCGTCCTGCTGGTTCAGACCACGAAGCCGACCGCCCTCACCCCGCTCGACCTGTCCGTGCTGGCCGTCGAGCTGGTCATCTCGCTCGGTATCGGGGCGTGGATGGGCGCGATCGCTCACTTCCGTCCGCTCGCCGAGCCGCTCCACCTGGGCCGCGACCGGGGTGTCGCCACCTACGAGTCGCGTACCGGCGCCTGGGGGATCGCGCTGTGGATCGCCGTGATCGCCGTCCGCGTCGGCATCGACGTGCTCGCCGGGATGGCCGGATCGCATCTGGCCGCGTCGACCGGTGTGATCGTCATCATGCTCGCCGCCAACCGTGCCGCCCGCACCGCCGTCTTCGCCGCCCGCCTCGACCGGCACGCCGCCCTCACTGCGTTGTGATCCGCGCGGCACTGCCGGGCGGCACTGCCGCGCGACGCATCCGCCTCGGCCCGGCCTGAGATCGACCGTCCGCGTACCCTCCACCCCTCCGACGCAGGATGATGGTTCCGTGAACACTTCGACACCGCCGAGCTGGCTGGGCTTCGTGCTCTCCGCGATCGGCGGTGCCGCCATCGGGTTCGCCCTGTTCAAGGACGACTGGAGCACCCGCCCGACCTGGGTGCTCGTGCTCGCTGTGATCTCCGTCTCGGCCTGGATTCTGCGCGGCCTGGCCGGAGCGCTCGGCTGGCGCAGCCTCGACCTCGGTCTGAGTGTGGTCGCGGCGCTCGCCGGAGGTCTCGTGGCCGCGCCGACGAACGGTCTCGCCGTCGTCCCGGCCGCCATCGCGGTGATGGTCGTGGTCAGCAGGGTCGACCGCTCCGTCCTTCTCGGTTTCGGCCTCGCCCTTATCACGATCGTGCTCATCGCGGTCGGAGCGGTCCCCTTCGGTTCCGAGGTTCCCGCCGTGCTGGCCATGATCGGCGGGGTCGTGCTCGCGGTGTTCGCGGGCCTGAGCCGACGGCAGTTCCGTCAGTCGGAGCTGCAGGCCGTACTGCTGCGCGAGCGTGAGCTCGCGATGCGCGAGGAGACGGCCCGGGCCGAGTTGCTCGGCCAGCGCCAGGCGGTCGCCCGCGACATCCACGACGTGCTCGCCCACAGCCTCGGTGGTCTCGTGATCCAGCTTGATGCCGTGGAGGCGTTGCTCGAGGCAGGCGACGCCGACGCTGCGCGGCAACGGGTGACGGATGCGCGCCGGCTTGCCGCGGACGGCCTCGGCGAGGCCCGTCGCGCGGTCGCCGCCCTCCGCGATCCGGCACCGGCCGCAACCGGCGCCGACCCGGCCGGCCCCGGCCCCGCCCATCCCGCCGACGGTCGCACCGCGGAGTCCGAACCGATCGCCCCCGCCGCCTTCGCAGCGACCCTCGACGATCTCCTGGCTGCGCACCGCTCCCTCGGCGGCGTGGTCGACCTCACCGTCACCGGCCGTCCGTCGCCCCTCGACCCCGCCTCGGCGTCCGCAGTGCAGCGCGCCCTGCAGGAGGCGCTGAGCAACGTCCGCAAGCATGCGCCCGGCGAGCCCGTGCGTGCCGCTCTCGACTGGACGGACGGTCGAGTGCGCCTCACCGTGTCCAACCCGCTCGGCGATGGCGCGCATCCGGAACTCGCCGGCTCCGGCGGACGCCACGGACTCGAGGGGATGCGCGAACGCTTCGCCGCCCTCCCGCACGGCGGCGCGGCGACGGCGGGCGTGGTCGGCGACCGGTTCACCGTCGTGGCCGAGGCGCCCCTCTCGGACACTTCGCGCGCCAGGACATCGATCACGGAGGTGACACCGTGACAGCCCCCGAGCCACGGATCCGCGTGGTGGTCGCCGACGATCAGGCGATCATCCGCGACGGCCTCGTCACCGTGCTGTCGCTGCTACCCGACATCGAGGTCGTCGGCGAGGCGCCGGACGGGGAGCGGGCGGTCGAACTGGTGGCACGCGAGCGTCCCGATGTGATCCTGATGGACCTCAGGATGCCCGTGCTCGACGGAGTCGCAGCAACCGGACGCATCGTGCGCGACCACCCCGGCGTAGCGGTGCTGGTGCTGACCACCTTCGCCGATGACGACTCGATCCTCGGTGCCCTCCGCGCCGGAGCCCGCGGCTACCTCACGAAGGACGCGGGCCGGGCCGAGCTCGCCGCGGCTGTGAGAGCCGTCGCCCGCGGCCAGTCGACCTTCGCCCCGGAGGTCGGTGCGCTGCTCGTGAACAGCCTCACCGGAGCCGGAGGTGGCACAGGCACAGGCGCCGACACCGGCACAGGCACCGGCATCAGTACGAGCACCCGCTTCCCGCAGCTGACACCGCGCGAGGCCGAGGTGCTCGACCTCGTCGCCGAAGGTCTCAGCAACGGCGAGATCTCCTCCCGCCTCTTCGTCAGTGTCGCCACGGTCAAGACCCACATCAACTCGCTCTTCGCCAAGCTCGACGTTCGTACGCGCGCCCAAGCCATCGCTCTCGTGCGCTCCTGACCTTTCCCCGCGCGACCCTTCCGCGCGATGGTCGGCCGGGGGAGGATCGACCCATGACACAACAGGTGCTGGTGACCGGCGGGTCGGGATTCATCGGTGCGCGCTGCGTGCTCGACCTGCTTGCCGCGGGCTACGCGGTCAGGACCACCGTGCGCACCCCCGCACGTGCCGCCGATGTGAGGGCGCAACTGAGGGTGGGCGGCGTCGAGCCGGGGGAGGAGCTGACCTTCGCCGTCGCCGAACTCACCTCCGACGACGGCTGGGCCGATGCGGTCGCAGGATGCGACTTCGTGCTGCACGTCGCATCCCCCTTTCCCACCGCGGAGCCCAAGGACGAAGACGAGCTGATCGTCCCGGCACGCGACGGCGCACTGCGCGTGCTGACCGCGGCACGGGATGCGGGGGTCGGGCGGGTCGTGCTCACCTCGTCGTTCGCCGCGATCGGCTACGGCCACGAACCCACCGACCGCCCGTTCACCGAGGAGGACTGGACCGAGCTCGACAGCGGCGTGCCGATCAGTTCGTACGTGAAGTCCAAGACGATCGCCGAACGGGCGGCCTGGGACTTCATCGACCGGGAGGGCGGCGGACTCGAGCTCTCGACGATCAACCCGGTCGGCGTGCTCGGCCCGCTGCTGGGAAGGGACTACTCGAGTTCCGTCCGGCTCGTCAAGACGGTTGCGGACGGGCGCCTCCCGCGTGTGCCGCGGGTCAGCTTCGGGATCGTGGATGTGCGCGACGTCGCGACGCTGCACCGGCTGGCGATGACGCATCCGGATGCTGCCGGCGAGCGGTTCCTCGCTCTGTCGGGCGACCCCATCTCAGCGCAGGAGCTCGCCCTCCTGATCCGCGGGCATCTCGGTCCCTCGGGCAAGCGGATCTCCACGAAGCTGATACCTGACTGGGTATTGCGCACGCTCGCTCCGTTCAGCCGATCGGTGCGCAACAACGTCGGCGACATGGGGGTGGTGAGACGCGGCACCGCCGAAAAGGCCAGGAGAATACTGGGCTGGACGCCCATTCCGAGAGACGAGGCGATCCTTGCGACGGTTGATTCCCTGTACGCCCTGAAGCCGGAATAGGACGGATGGGGGCGAGGTTATACAGGAGTCGGCGCGATCGGTCAAGAAAAGACTGGACACGGCGCGCCCATTTGACATATAGTTGTCTTTTGCGCTCCCAGACAATCTCCTGCCTTCATATTGCGGTCGGCTCCGAATTATCTTCGTGCGCGCCTGGGCCTTCGAGGTCAGATAGGCGCCGCTTCCTGGGAGTTCTCGTCCACAACAATACCTACCCAGACCGACAGTAACTTGAGGCCCGACGGGGCCCAACGGAGGTTATTTCCTTGGCTGCTGCGCGCAACGCAACCACCAATACATCACCCAAGAACGGACGAAACGCATCTCGTCTCTCGTTCGCAAAGATCACAGACACCCTCACTGTTCCAGACCTTCTGGCTCTGCAGACCGAGAGCTTCGACTGGCTCGTCGGAAACGACGCCTGGAAGGCTCGCGTCGCGGAGGGTGAGGCTCAGGGCCGTCAGGATCTGCCGAGCAACACCGGTCTCGAGGAGATCTTCGAGGAGATCTCTCCGATCGAAGACCTCGGCGAGACCATGCAGCTCTCGTTCACGAACCCCTTCCTCGAAGAGAAGAAGTACTCGATCGACGAGTGCAAGGAGAAGGGCAAGACCTACTCCGCGCCTCTCTACGTCGAGGCCGAGTTCATGAACCACCTCACCGGTGAGATCAAGACGCAGACCGTCTTCATGGGTGACTTCCCCCTGATGACCGAGAAGGGCACCTTCGTCATCAACGGCACCGAGCGTGTCGTCGTGTCGCAGCTCGTCCGCTCCCCGGGCGTCTACTTCGAGCGCACCCCCGAGAAGACCTCCGACAAGGACATCTACTCGGCGCGCATCATCCCGAGCCGCGGCGCCTGGCTCGAGTTCGAGATCGACAAGCGCGACCAGGTCGGCGTTCGCATCGACCGCAAGCGCAAGCAGTCCGTCACCGTGTTCCTCAAGGCACTCGGTCTGAGCTCCGAAGAGATCCTCTCGGAGTTCAAGGGCTTCCAGTCGATCGAGCTGACCCTCGAGAAGGACGCCATCCTCACCAAGGAGGAGGCGCTCAAGGACATCTACCGCAAGCTGCGTCCGGGTGAGCAGGTCGCTGCCGAGGCCGCACGTGCGCTCCTCGACAACTTCTACTTCAACCCGAAGCGCTACGACCTCGCCAAGGTCGGCCGCTACAAGATCAACCGCAAGCTCGGTATCGACGCGCCGCTGAGCGACTCCGTGCTGACCGTGGGCGACATCATCGCCACGATCAAGTACCTCGTCTCGCTGCACGACAACCAGACCACCTTCAAGGGCGTGCGCGACGGCAAGCCCGTCGACATCCGCCTCGACGTGGACGACATCGACCACTTCGGCAACCGTCGCATCCGCGCGGTGGGCGAGCTCATCCAGAACCAGGTGCGCACCGGTCTGTCCCGCATGGAGCGCGTCGTCCGCGAGCGCATGACCACGCAGGACATCGAGGCCATCACCCCGCAGACCCTGATCAACGTGCGCCCCGTCGTCGCCGCGATCAAGGAGTTCTTCGGAACCTCGCAGCTCTCGCAGTTCATGGACCAGAACAACCCGCTCGCGGGTCTGACCCACAAGCGCCGCCTCTCGGCGCTCGGCCCGGGTGGTCTGAGCCGTGAGCGTGCCGGCGTCGAGGTTCGTGACGTCCACCCGTCGCACTACGGCCGCATGTGCCCGATCGAGACCCCGGAAGGCCCGAACATCGGCCTGATCGGTTCGCTCGCGTCCTTCGCGCGCATCAACTCGTTCGGTTTCATCGAGACCCCCTACCGTCGCGTCGTCGGCGGCAAGGTCACCGAGACGATCGACTACCTCACCGCGAGCGAGGAGGACGACTTCATCGTCGCCCAGGCCAACGCTCCGCTGACCGCTGACAACCACTTCGCAGAAGACCGCGTGCTGGCCCGTCAGAAGGGTGGCGAGGTCGACCTGATCCCCGCCGAGGAGATCGGCTACATGGATGTCTCGCCGCGCCAGATGGTGTCGGTCGCGACCTCGCTCATCCCGTTCCTCGAGCACGACGACGCGAACCGCGCCCTCATGGGTGCGAACATGCAGCGCCAGGCGGTGCCGCTGGTCCGCTCGGAGAGCCCGCTCGTCGGAACCGGTATGGAGGGCTACGCAGCCATCGACGCCGGTGACGTGCTCATCAACGAGAAGGCCGGTGTGGTCTCGGAGGTCTCCGCTGACGCGGTCACCATCCAGCTCGACGACGGCGGCACCAAGACGTACTACCTGCGCAAGTTCGACCGCTCCAACCAGGGCACGTCGTACAACCACCGCGTGATCGTCTCCGAAGGCGACCGGATCGAAGCGGGCGAGGTCATCGCCGATGGCCCGGCCACCGAGAACGGCGAGCTCGCGCTCGGCAAGAACCTCCTCGTGGCGTTCATGCCGTGGGAGGGCCACAACTACGAAGACGCGATCATCCTCAGCCAGAACCTGGTGAAGGACGACACCCTCTCCTCGATCCACATCGAGGAGTACGAGGTCGACGCTCGCGACACCAAGCTGGGCAAGGAAGAGATCACCCGCGACCTGCCGAACGTCAGCCCGGACCTCCTGGCCGACCTCGACGAGCGCGGCATCATCCGCATCGGCGCCGAGGTGCGCCCCGGCGACATCCTCGTCGGCAAGGTCACGCCGAAGGGCGAGACCGAGCTGAGCGCCGAGGAGCGCCTGCTGCGCGCGATCTTCAACGAGAAGAGCCGCGAGGTGCGCGACACCTCGCTCAAGGTTCCTCACGGTGAAGAGGGAACGATCATCGGTGTCAAGGTCTTCGACTCGCAGGACGGCGACGACGAGCTCGGCTCGGGCGTCAACCAGCGCGTCGTGGTCTACATCGCCCAGAAGCGCAAGATCACCGCGGGCGACAAGCTCGCCGGCCGCCACGGCAACAAAGGTGTCATCTCCAAGATCCTTCCGGTCGAAGACATGCCCTTCCTCGCCGACGGCACGCCGGTCGACGTCATCCTCAACCCGCTGGGTGTCCCCGGCCGCATGAACTTCGGGCAGGTGCTCGAGATTCACCTCGGCTGGATCGCCAAGCAGGGCTGGGAGGTCAAGGGCAAGCCCAAGTGGGCCGCCCGTCTGCCCGAGGCCGCTCACCGCGCCGAGCCGAACACCAAGGTTGCGACCCCGGTGTTCGACGGTGCCGCAGAGGCTGAGATCGAGGGTCTACTCGACTCCACGAACGTCACGCGCGACGGCGACCGTCTGATCGGATCCTCCGGTAAGACGCAGCTGTTCGACGGCCGTTCCGGCGAGCCGTACCCCGACCCGGTTTCGGTCGGCTACATGTACATCCTGAAGCTGCACCACCTGGTCGACGACAAGATCCACGCCCGTTCGACCGGACCGTACTCCATGATCACCCAGCAGCCGCTCGGTGGTAAGGCACAGTTCGGTGGACAGCGCTTCGGTGAGATGGAGGTGTGGGCCCTCGAGGCTTACGGTGCGGCGTACGCGCTGCAGGAGCTCCTGACCATCAAGTCGGATGACATCCTCGGCCGCGTCAAGGTCTACGAGGCCATCGTCAAGGGCGAGAACATCCAGGAGCCGGGCATCCCGGAGTCCTTCAAGGTTCTCATCAAGGAAATGCAGTCGCTCTGCCTGAACGTCGAGGTCCTCTCGGCCGACGGCCAGCAGGTCAGCCTGCGCGACGCGGACGACGAAGCGTTCCGTGCCGCCGAAGAGCTCGGCATCAACATTTCCTCGCGCTTCGAGTCGTCGTCGATCGACGAGATCTAAGCAGCCAGACCCTACTGACACATCTTTTCCAGGAAAGAAGGAAAATTGATCGACGCAACAACGTTCGATGAACTGCGTATCGGCCTGGCCACTGCTGACGACATCCGTCGTTGGTCGTACGGCGAGGTCAAGAAGCCCGAGACCATCAACTACCGCACGCTGAAGCCCGAGAAGGACGGCCTCTTCGGAGAGCAGATCTTCGGGCCGAGCCGTGACTGGGAGTGCTCGTGCGGCAAGTACAAGCGCGTGCGCTTCAAGGGCATCGTCTGTGAGCGCTGTGGCGTGGAGGTCACCAAGTCCTCCGTGCGCCGCGAGCGCATGGGCCACATCGAGCTCGCCGCTCCCGTGACCCACATCTGGTACTTCAAGGGTGTTCCGTCCCGTCTCGGCTACCTGCTCGACATGGCGCCGAAGGACCTCGAGAAGGTCATCTACTTCGCCGCCTACATGGTGATCGAGGTCGATGAGGAGGGCCGTCACGCCGACATGCCCGGCCTCGAGAACGAGCTCCGCCTCGAGATCAAGACGCTGTCCGACCAGCGCGACGCCCGCATCGCGGACCGTCTGCAGCGCCTGGAGACCGACCTCGCCGCACTGGAGGAGGAAGGCGCCAAGGCCGACCAGAAGCGTCGCGTCAAGGACACGGCCGAGAAGGAAATGGGCCAGATCCGCAAGTCCTACGACGAGGACATCGCCCGTCTCGAGCGTGTGTGGGAGTCGTTCCGCACCCTCAAGGTCGGCGACCTCAAGCCGGAGGACGCGGACTTCAACGAGCTCGTCGACCGCTTCGGCCTGTACTTCGAGGCGTACATGGGCGCCGAGGCGATCAAGCGCCGCCTGCTCTCCTTCGACCTCGCGGCCGAAGCCGAGCTGCTGCGCGACCAGATCGCCAACGGCAAGGGTCAGAAGAAGATCCGCGCCATCAAGCGCCTGCGCGTCGTCTCGTCGTTCCTCGCCACCGGCAACTCGCCGGCTGCGATGGTGCTCGACGTCGTCCCGGTCATCCCGCCGGAGCTCCGCCCGATGGTGCAGCTCGACGGTGGCCGTTTCGCGACGAGCGACCTGAACGACCTGTACCGCCGCGTGATCAACCGCAACAACCGTCTGCGCCGTCTGCTCGACCTCGGGGCTCCCGAGATCATCGTGAACAACGAGAAGCGGATGCTGCAGGAGGCCGTCGACGCGCTGTTCGACAACGGCCGCCGCGGTCGCCCCGTCACCGGCACCGGCAACCGCGCCCTCAAGTCCCTGAGCGACATGCTCAAGGGAAAGCAGGGTCGCTTCCGCCAGAACCTGCTCGGCAAGCGAGTCGACTACTCGGGCCGTTCGGTCATCATCGTCGGCCCGCAGCTGAAGCTGCACCAGTGCGGTCTGCCCAAGCAGATGGCTCTGGAGCTCTTCAAGCCGTTCGTGATCAAGCGCCTGATCGACCTGAGCCACGCTCAGAACATCAAGGCAGCCAAGCGCATGGTCGAGCGTTCGCGCCCGCAGGTGTGGGATGTGCTCGAGGAGATCATCCGCGAGCGTCCCGTTCTGCTGAACCGCGCACCGACCCTGCACCGTCTCGGCATCCAGGCCTTCGAGCCTCAGCTCGTCGAGGGCAAGGCCATCCAGCTGCACCCGCTCGTGTGTGCTGCGTTCAACGCAGACTTCGACGGCGACCAGATGGCTGTGCACCTGCCGCTCTCGGTCGAGGCCCAGGCCGAGGCCCGCATCCTGATGCTCGCCTCGAACAACATCCTGAAGCCGTCGGACGGCCGTCCGGTCACCCTGCCCTCGCAGGACATGATCATCGGTCTGCACCACCTCACCACCGTGCGCGAAGGCGCCGAGGGTGAAGGCCGTGCGTTCTCGTCGGTCTCCGAGGCGATCCTCGCCAAGGACCAGGGTTCGCTGCACCTCAACGCCAAGGTCAAGATCCGTCTGAACGACTACGTGCCGTCCGACGCCGCTGACAAGGGCGTCGAGGGCGTCACCGCCATCGTCGAGACGACCCTCGGTCGCGCGCTCTTCAACGAGACGCTTCCGGCGGACTACCCGTACGTGGAAGAGGTCGCCGACAAGGGCGTGATCTCCGGCATCGTGAACGCGCTCGCCGAGCGCTACCCGAAGGTCGAGGTCGCGGCTGCGCTGGACCGCATCAAGGACGCCGGTTTCTACTGGGCCACCCGGTCCGGTGTGACGGTGTCGCTGAGCGACATCCTCACGCCGCCGAACAAGCCGCAGATCGTGGCGGGCTACGAGAAGAAGGCCGCCAAGGTCACCGCCGAGTTCGAGAAGGGTCTCACGACCGACCTCGAGCGTCGTCAGGAACTGGTGAAGATCTGGACCGAGGCGACCAACGAGGTCGCCGAGGCCATGCGCGCCAACTTCCCGGCCGACAACACCATCAACCGCATGGTCACGTCGGGCGCCCGTGGTAACTGGCTGCAGGTTCGCAACATCGCCGGTATGCGTGGTCTGGTGAACAACCCGAAGGGTGAGATCATCCCCCGCCCGATCATCTCCTCGTACCGCGAGGGTCTGTCGGTGGCGGAGTACTTCATCGCGACGCACGGTGCCCGCAAGGGTCTGGCCGACACGGCCCTCCGTACCGCCGACTCGGGTTACCTGACCCGTCGTCTGGTGGATGTCTCGCAAGACGTCATCATCCGTGAGGACGACTGCGGCACCACCAAGGGCCTCGATCTGCCGATCGCTGCCGCCGGTGCCGACGGAGTGCTGGTTCGCGACGCCAACGTCGAGAACTCGGTGTTCGCCCGTACGCTCGCCGCCGACGCAGTGTCCCCCGAGGGCACCGTCGTGGCGAAGGCCGGAGACGACGTCGGAGACGTGCTCATCGACCGCCTGGTCGCTGCCGGCGTCACCGACATCAAGGTTCGCTCGGTTCTGACGTGTGAGTCGGCCGTCGGTGTGTGTGCTGCCTGCTACGGCCGCTCGCTCGCCACGGGCAAGCTCGTCGACATCGGCGAGGCCGTCGGCATCATCGCGGCCCAGTCGATCGGTGAGCCGGGAACCCAGCTCACGATGCGTACCTTCCACACGGGTGGTTCCGCCTCCGCCGACGACATCACGCAGGGTCTGCCCCGCGTGCAGGAGCTGTTCGAGGCCCGTACCCCCAAGGGTGCGTCCCCGATCGCCGAGGCCGCCGGCCGCATCACCATCGAGGACACGGATCGTAGCCGCAAGGTGATCCTGACCCCCGACAGCGGTGACGAGCCGCACGCCTACCCCGTGCTCAAGCGTTCGACCCTCCTCGTCGAGGACGGTCAGCACGTCGAGCTCGGCCAGCAGATCATCGTCGGCGCCGTCGACCCGAAGGAAGTTCTTCGAGTCAAGGGTGTCCGCGAGGTGCAGAAGCACCTCGTCGGTGGTGTGCAGGGCGTGTACCGCTCGCAGGGTGTGCCGATCCACGACAAGCACATCGAGGTCATCGTCCGCCAGATGCTGCGCAAGGTCACCGTCGTCGAGCACGGCGACACCGACCTGCTGCCCGGCGAGCTGGTCGACCGCTCGAAGTACAACGAGGTCAACCGTGCCGCTCTGACCGAGGGCAAGAAGACCGCGTCTGCTCGCCAGGAGGTCATGGGTATCACCAAGGCGTCGCTCGCAACCGAGTCGTGGCTGTCGGCCGCGTCCTTCCAGGAGACCACCCGCGTTCTGACGCAGGCGGCCATGGAGGGCAAGTCCGACCCGCTGATCGGTCTGAAGGAGAACGTGATCATCGGAAAGCTGATCCCGGCCGGTACCGGCCTGCCTCGGTACCGCAATGTCACGGTCGAAGCCACCGAGGAGGCGAAGGCGGAGCGTTACCCGAACCGCATCTTCGCCGACGACTCGGCCTTCAGCGAGAACGACCTGAGCTTCGTCGACTTCGACAGCTTCAGCTCTGACGACTACACCCCGGGAACCTACAACTAGGTCACCCGTACCAGAACGGCCCCCGGCGCTTCGGCTCCGGGGGCCGTTCTCGTTCTCCCGCGGTGGTCGGGCCCTGGTTCCGGATGCGGGAGAATGGGGACCATGTGGCGCCAGCTCCTCGAATACACCGACACCGCAGGACGAGCGATGGTCGGCGCCGCGGGCGTGCTGCTGGTCGTCGCGGTCGTGTCGTTCGTGGTCGGCGTGGTGCGCGCATCCACCGGCCTGGCGGCCACGACCCTGCCGTTCTGGCTGACGACGATGGGGTCCGCGGTCGTCGCCGGCGTGCTCGTCTATCTCGCGAGCCGCCGCGCCGACATCCCGCGCCGCTGACGAGCTCGGCCTGATGCCGAGGGGCGTCACGAGAGCCGAGACGACCCCGAATTGACGGTTTTCGTCGATTCTCGGCGCGCCTCATCGCTTGACCCCCGTGCGCGTGGCACCGGAAACGGGGGATGTGCGGCAGTGACGCCTGCGCATAGTGTGACAACGCTTCCACCCGAAGAAGCAACGTTCCACCCCCGCTGCACCGTGCCGAGACCCGACCCTCGGCATCGTCCTTGCCCGAGGAGGTACCCCCGTGGCCTCTATGACCGAGATTCTGATTCTTCATGGCCATCTGCCCATCGAGTACCTCGATGCGGTGACCAGCGAGCCCGCCGCCGACGATGCGGCCGTTCGCGAACTCCTGTCTCGCGGCGCGATCACCGAGGTGCAGCTGGCGAAGGCGCGTGCAGCGCAGGCCGGCATCCCGTTCGTCGAACTCGTCGACTACCCGGTCGACCGCACGGCCGTCTCCCTCGTCAACGGCGCCATCTGCCGCCGGCACATGGTGCTTCCCATCGGATTCGCCGACGGCGCGGTCATCCTGGCCATGGCGGACCCGGGCAACGTGTTCGCCGTCGACGACGTCCGGGCGGCAGCCCGCATGCAGATCGCACCCGCAGTGGCGGAGAGCGCCGACCTGCTCGCAGCGATCGACCGCTACATCCGCGCCGACGACGAGCTCAGCGACTTGACGACCACGCTCGAGGAGGAGAACGCCCCCTCCGAGGACGTCAACCTCAGCATCGGCGGCGACGCCGAGGACGACGCACCGATCGTGCGCTTCGTGAACCTGCTGGTCAGCCAGGCCATCCAGGATCACGCCTCCGACATCCACATCGAGCCGGCGGAGCACGACGTGCGGGTGCGGTACCGCATCGACGGTGTGCTGCACGCGATGCAGAGCGCGCCCAAGAGCATCCAGAACGGCGTCATCTCCCGCCTCAAGATCATGAGCGACATCGACATCGCCGAGCGCCGCAAGCCGCAGGACGGCCGCATGTCGGTCGTGCACGGCGGCCGGCAGATCGACCTGCGCGTCGCCACGCTGCCGACGGTGTGGGGCGAGAAGGTCGTCATGCGCATCCTCGACAACACCAACACCGGCATGACACTGCGCGACCTGAATCTGCTCGAGCGCAACTTCGAGACCTACCGCACTTCGTATTCGAAGCCGTACGGGATGATCCTGGTCACCGGTCCCACCGGATCCGGCAAGTCGACGACCCTGTACACGACGCTCAACGCGGTCGCCCGCCCGGAGATCAACGTGATCACCGTCGAAGACCCGGTGGAGTACCGGATGCCCGGCATCAACCAGGTGCAGGTCAACCCGAAGGCGGGGCTCACCTTCGCCAGCGCGCTGCGCTCGATCCTGCGGAGCGACCCGGATGTGGTCCTCCTCGGCGAGATCCGCGACCACGAGACCGCACAGATCGCGATCGAAGCCTCCCTCACCGGCCACCTCGTGCTCTCGACCCTGCACACCAACGATGCGCCGAGCGCGGTCACCCGTCTCACCGAGATGGACATCGAGCCGTTCCTCGTCGGGTCTGCGCTCGACTGCGTGGTCGCCCAGCGTCTGGCCCGCCGGCTCTGCGACCGCTGCAAGCAGCCCGCGCAGTACTCGGGCGCGGAGCTGCGGCACCTGCGGTTCGGTCTCGACGAGGCGGAGATGCCCGTCGTGTACGCGCCTGTCGGGTGCGCCACCTGCTCCAACACCGGTTACCGCGGCCGCATCGCCGTGCACGAGGTCATGGCGGTGACCGAGGAGATCGAACGCCTCGCCGTCACCCGCGCCTCGAGCGCCGAGATCGCCCGGACTGCACAGGAGCAGGGGATGCTCACCCTGCGGCAGGACGGTTGGGAGAAAGCCAAGCTCGGCCTCACCTCGGTCGAAGAAATCCTCAGAGTGGTCGCCTAGGAGGGCGCATGGACACGGACGCAGCGAACGGTCAGCAGTGGGGAGCGCCGCAGGCGAAGCCCGTCTACGAGATCCCGGTGATTCCGCCGGGATCCGCGGCCGACGGGTGGGCGCCGGGAACGCCGGTGCCGATCCCGGAGCCGGCTCCGGTGGCCGCCGCTCCGCGTGAAGGGATCGCCGCACGGTTCGGCCTGACCGGGCCCACCGCGACGGTGCCGGCACCGGCGGCGACGCCGGTATTCGAGCCGGCTTTCGAGCCGGCGTTCGAGCCTCCCGTGTTCTCGCCGACCGTCCCCGAACCGGCTCCCGTTCTGGCTCCCGCCCCCGCCGCGGCCGCGCTCGCCGGCCCGCGTCTCGTGCCGGAGGGTCGCCGTGCCGCGCAGATCGCGGAGGTCGGCGCGCCGGCCGAGCAACCCGCATCCCGCCCCGCCGTGCCCATCGACGAGACGTTGTCGCCGGCCGAGCGCGAGGCGCTGCAGAAGGCCGACCCCGAACTCGTCGCCGCCCTGCGCGAGGTCGTCTACCAGCGGGCTTCCGACCTCCACGTCACGGTGGGCGCCGCCCCGATGGTCCGCATCGACGGCTCTCTCACGGCCGCCGGGTCCACGGAGCCGTGGAACACGCAGCGCACCTTCGCCGCCCTCACCAGCCTCCTGACCCCGCGTCAGCTCGAGGTGTTCCAGAGGGAGCTCGAACTCGACTTCGCGTTCACCATCTCGGCGAACTCCCGCTTCCGCGTGAACCTCTACCAGCAGCGCGGTTCTGTCGGCGCGGCGTTCCGTCTCATCCCCACCGAGATCAAGCAGCTGCGCGAACTCGGCGTGCCCGAGAGCATCGGCGGATTCTCGCAGCTGCCCCGAGGTCTGGTGCTGGTCACCGGCCCGACGGGCTCCGGCAAGTCGACCACCCTCGCCGCCCTCATCGACCTGGTCAACAGCACCCGCGCCGACCACATCGTGACGGTCGAGGACCCGATCGAGTTCATGCACGTGCACAAGCAGTCGATCGTCAACCAGCGCGAAGTCGGCCATGACACTCACAGCTTCAACAATGCGCTCAAGCACGTGCTGCGCCAGGACCCCGACGTCATCCTCATCGGTGAGCTCCGCGACCTGGAGACGATCTCCGTCGCCCTCACCGCTGCCGAGACCGGCCACCTCGTCTTCGCGACCCTGCACACCCAGGATGCGCCGCAGACGATCGACCGCGTCATCGACGTCTTCCCGCCCCACCAGCAGGACCAGGTGCGCGCCCAGCTCGCCGCCACCCTGCAGGGAGTCGTCTGCCAGACCCTCATCAAACGCGCATCCGGCAAGGGTCGGGCCGTGGCCACCGAGGTACTGATGATGACCCCGGCCATCGCCAACCTCATCCGCGAAGGCAAGACCTACCAGATCGCGTCCATGATGCAGGCGGGCCGCGACTCCGGGATGCACACGATGGACCAGCATCTGGCCGACCTGGTCAACAACGGCACGATCACCCGCAGGGCCGCCCTCGAGAAGGCGCACGACGTCGAGGGCATCCACCGTCTCATCCAGCGCGTCGAGTCGCCCACCGAGGCGTCAGCGCGCGCCATCGCGGCCAGCGGGCCCGACTTCGGCGACAACTTCTCAGGAATGGTGAGGTAACCCATGGCTGGACCGACCGCGTACGCCTACAAGGGGCGCGACGCCGAAGGCAAGATCGTCAAAGGGCGGGTGGATGCGCCCAGCGAGTCCGCGGTCGCCTCACGGCTCCGCACCATGGGGCTGTCGCCTGTGTCGATCAACGAGGCGGCCGAGGGCACGGGGCTCAATCGCGACCTCAACATCAGTTTCGGTTCCGGCGTCAAGCTGAAGGACCTCGCCATTATGAGCCGTCAGATGGCGACCATGATCGGGTCGGGGCTCTCCCTGCTGCGTACGCTCAACATCCTGGCCGAGCAGACGGAGAACAAGAAGCTCGCGAAGATCCTGGGCACGGTGCGCGACGACGTCGAGACGGGCGTCTCGATCTCGGACTCGATGCGTAAACACGGGGAAGTGTTCCCGCCGTTGATGATCAACATGGTGCGCGCCGGCGAGACCGGCGGCTTCCTCGATCAATCGCTGGAGTCCATCGCGACGAACTTCGAGAAGGAAGTCAAGCTGCGGGGGACGATCAAGTCGGCGCTGACCTATCCGGTGATCGTCTTGATCATGTCGCTGGTCGCCGTCATCGCCATGCTGCTGTTCATCGTGCCCGTCTTCGAGAAGATGTTCTCCCAGATGGGCGGGCAGCTGCCGCTTCCGACCCAGATCCTCGTCGTGCTCTCGCACGCGATGGTGTGGCTGGCTCCGACACTGATCATCATCATCGTCGTCGTGGCCATCTGGTGGGGCCGGAACAAGAATGAAGAGAAGGTCCGCCGGCGAATAGATCCGATCAAGCTGAAGCTGCCGGTGTTCGGGCCGCTGCTGAAGAAGATCGCCGTCGCGCGCTTCAGTCGCAATTTCTCGAACATGATCGGCTCCGGCGTACCCATCCTCCAAGCGCTCAGAATCGTCGGTGAGACGAGCGGGAACTGGGTCATCGAGGATGCACTCGTCAAGGTCGCCGAATCGGTGCGACAGGGCGAATCCATCGCGGCTCCGCTGGCGAACCAGCCCGTCTTCCCAGCGATGGTGATCCAGATGATCGCCGTGGGCGAAGACTCCGGCTCGCTCGAGATGATGCTCGACAAGATCGCCGATTTCTACGACCAGGAGGTCGAGTCTGCGACGGAGCAGCTGACCGCCATGATCGAGCCGTTGATGATCGCTTTCCTCGGCGTCGTCATCGGCGGGATGGTCGTGGCGCTCTACATGCCGATCTTCCAGATTGCCACGCTCGTCAAGTAAAACGCCCCCAACCTGGGCACGTGTTGCGCATTTCCTCCCTCTAACTGGGGTAACAACTGAACAAAAACACCCCCACACGTGGGATTCTGCCGGGAATCTTCTGGCAAATAGCATCAAGCACCGAACGGAAAGCTCGCAGCCGTTCATCCCGACCGCAACACCCGCACCCGACTGAATGGACACCGCAATGTACTTCCGACTCATGGGCAAACTGAACGCTCGCCGCAAGGGACTCCTCGAACAGGACGAGAAGGGCTTCACGCTCATCGAACTTCTCGTCGTTGTGATCATCATCGGCATCCTCGCCGCGATCGCCATCCCGGTCTACCTGGGCATCCAGAACAGCGCGAAGGACAGCGCAGTCAAGTCCGACATCTCGAACTACAAGACCGCAGTGGTCGCGTTCTCGACGGCTAAGAACGGCGCATTCCCGTCAGCCACCGAAGATCTCTCGACCTACGGATACACGGCTCCGGCCACCGGCACGAATGGTGACCCGAACTACTCCGCTGCAGGCGACATCCCCACCCTGACCGGTACTTCCAACTCCTTCTGCATCGAGGCGAAGAGCGTGACCGGCGCGACATTCGGCGCCAGCGATTCCACCGGCGTCGCTGAAGGCACCTGTTCCGCCGCAGGCGTGTTCACCAAGAAGTAGTACTTCTCCACCAATCCGAAGGTGGGGCGTCGCACAAGCGGCGCCCCACCTGAGGCGTAAAAGGCCCTGGCGGCACACCCGACCCGTCGTCAGAGCCCCGCCACACACCCAGCTCCACCCGCACCACCATCGATTCCCAACACCCGAGGAGGTGAATCGTGAACTCGCTCCGTGCCCGTCTGAACCAGCCCGCCGACCGCGAGGCAGGATTCACCATCATCGAGGTCATGGTCGCAATGATGATCTTCATGATCATCGCCGTCGGCGTCGCCGCGGCTCTCACCAGCAGCCTCACCCTCACCAAAGACTCCCGTTCGCGTGAAGTCGCCGCGAACCTCGCAGCTCAAGACATCGACGTCGCCCGCTCCATCAACGACGTGATGACCATCGTCCCCGCTCAGACCGACGTCGTCGTCGACGGGCTGAGATACACCATCACCCGTTCCGTGGCCTGGGTCACCACCGGCGGCGGCGACGGCGCCTGCGGCACCGCCGACGGCGCCCTCCAGTACAAGCACGTGAATGTGCGCGTCGACTGGCAGGGTCGCAGCCAGGTCATTCCCGAAGTGCAGGCGGACACCCTGATCGCCCCGAACGGCCGAATCAACGACCCGTCGATGGGAACGATCCTGGTCTCCGTCACGGGTGTCAGTGGTGCGGGCATTCCCGGGATCACCGTCTCGGTGACTCCGGCCGCTGTGAACCCCAACGGCGCTCAGCCCGTCATTCCCGGCCCGGCCGCGACGGACGTCCAAGGCTGCAGCTACGCGCTGAAGGTACCTCCGGGCAACTACGACGTCAAGATCAGCACCACGGCCGGCAACTACGTGAACGAGAAGCAGAAGACGACCGAGACCCAGACCAAGCCGGTCGTCGCGGGCGACTCGGTGGAGGCCGACTTCCAATTCGACAAGGCGAGCAATATCAGCGCCGTCTTCGCCGGGAACGTGGGCACTTCCGGGATCTGGTTCCCGAGCAACCTGGTCGTCAACTGGGCCAGTGAGAATTCAATCTATTCGACGCCCGTCACCGTTCCGGTGTCGAAAACGGTCCCGTATCTGCTGCATCCGTTCACTGGTGGGTACGACGTGTTCGCGGGAACCTACGTGGCCCCATCGCTCACGCCGGGCGGCGCCAAGGCGCCCGATTGCATCTCGCCTGATCCTGGACAGTGGAAGACTCCGAACCTGGCGGGCGTCGTCGGTCAGCGGCTGGACGACCAGCACGTCGCCACACAGCCAGGTGACCCCGACACCGTCAATGTGCGGATGGGCGTCGTGAACGTCTCCAACATGTCGGGCAAATTCCTGACAGCGGTGTCCGCGACCGCCGACCCCCTGACCGGTGACCCGGGATGCGCTGTTCCGATGACGTACACCTTCACGACCAAGGTCAGCACCAGCAACGTCAATCTCGCGCTCCCGTTCGGCAGTTGGATCCTCTACTCGGGAAGCAGTTCCGGCGCCAAGACCTCGGTGGTTCCCCTGACTCAGATCGCGCTTCCGTCGGGGAGCCCGGTCAATGTCGTCACGCCCGGTGTCTTCACCATCGATCCTCGGGTGATCCAATGATCCGGTCGCTACTCCGCTCCCGCGCCCGCCGGCTCGCCGCCGACGAGCAGGGCATCACCCTGGTCGAGATCACTGTCGTGGTCTTCCTCTTCAGCCTTGTCTCGGCGGTCGTGCTCGCCATGTTCGTGAGCGTCTCGCGCGGCTCGTCGGAGAACAACAAGATCAATCAGGACACCCGCTCGGCCTCCGACGGGATGAACGAGATGGCCCGCATGATCCGCGCGGCGACGGAGAACCCGCTGCAGAACCCTGCGGTCGGGGTCTACCCGAACGACCCCGCGATCATCGGCGATCCGGGCTGGACGTCGACCAGGTCGGTCGCGCTCTACGCATACGTGAACCTCGACTCGTCGAGCGAGACACCGGTCAAGGTCCGGTTCCTCGTCAACGCGCAGAACCAGCTCGTCGAAAGAAAGTACTCGGCGACCGGCCTGACGAACAACCACTGGACCTTCAACGCGATAGCCCAGCCCGATCGGATCCTCAGCGACTCGGTCGTTCCCGGATCGGTGCTCTTCACCTACTTCACTGCCACGGGAGACACGATCCAAGTGCCGGCGAACGGAATCCAGGATGCGACGACCCTCCTGTCGATTCGGTCGATCCGGGTGACCCTTCAGGTCCAGTCCGCTGGCTCGAACTTGCCGGCGATCACCTTGCAGAACACGGTGGGGATGCCGAATCTCGGCTTGTCCCGACCAGGAACGGGTTCGTGATGCGCGACTTCTGGTTCCGCCGCCTGCGGCGGAAGAACGGTGACGATGGCCTCGCGATGGCGATGGTCGTCGGTATCGGCGCTGTGATGATCCTCCTGGTCACCTCGGTCACGAGCGTCGCTATCTCGGGGATCACGAAGGCCACCAACGACCAGGATTGGGCGGGCGCGATCTCTGCCGCGTATGCGGGGATCGGCGACTACCAGAGCCGGCTCGCCAACGACTACTCGTATGTTCAGTACGGCAACCCCGCGGCGTTGTTCGGCAAAGACGTTCCCGGAAACTCCGTCACACTCCCGCCCACGGCGTTCGCCAACCCGGCTTTCGGCGTCGGTCCGACCGGAACGTGGGCATCGATCGCCGGAAGCAATGACACGGTGGGTGGCGCGAATCGCGCGTTCTATCGCTACGAGGTCGACAACTCCAAGTACTCGTCCACCGGCATCCTGCGCCTTCGCTCGACCGGCAAGGTCGGCAACGTCACCCGCACCATCGTCGCCGACCTCAAGCAGCAGGGTTTCATCGACTTCCTCTACTTCACCGACTACGAGATGCTCGACCCCGACATCAACTCGAGCACGGGGTGCACGGTCGCCCACGCCTGGGAGCTGTCGTCCGCGCGACCGTCGAACTGCGTCATCCAGTTCGTCAAGGCCGACGAGATCAAGGGGCCGCTGCACTCGAACGACACCCTCGACATCTGCGGCGGCAAGTTCGATCAGACCGTCACCTCGTCGAACACGACCCTCAAGAACGGCGTGCGCTACACGACCATCGGATGCTCGCCCACCTATACGCCGACCGACGGCGTCGGTGCACCGCTCAGCGTCGGCTACGCGAAGCCGATCGGCATGCCGGCGACGAACTCGAAGATGATTCAGGAGACGCGTACAGATCTGCCGCAGACGGTACAGCGACCGGGCTGCCTCTACACCGGTCCGACGACGATCAAATTCAACTCGGACGGGACCATGACCGTTCGCTCGCCCTGGACGAAGAAGACGCAGATCGTCGGCGACCCGCCGACAGGTGGCAGCGCACCTGCCGACTGCGGGACACCGGGTGATCCGAACAAGTCGCTGAGCGCAAACGCGAACACTCTTTCGGGCGCGAACGGTCAGACCATCACCATCACCAACAAGATCCTCGATCACAACCTCGTCTACGTGCAAGGTGTGGTCAAGACGGTGTCGACCGACCCCAACTACTGGGCATCCAACAAGTCACCGAACAACAACTCGTTCAAGTGCGTCGGGCAGACCTCGACCGACGCGGGCAACGGCCTCGATTTCCCCCGGACGAACGAAGACGTACCCAACGATACGGCGATGGGCAAGTCGTACGACTGCCAGGCCGGCGACGTGTTCGTTCAGGGCACTGTCGACGCCGCGATCACCGTCGCCGCCTCGCACTACGTGTATGTGACCGGTGACCTCGTTCGGGAGGACCCGCAGGACGACATCCTCGGGCTCGTCGGAACAGGTGCGGTTTGGGTGTGGAACCCTGTCGATTCATCAGGCAAATCGCTCCTGAACAACAACGGTCGCAAGATCGAGGCGGCGATCCTCTCGGTCGCGCATGCCTTCCAGGTGCAGAACTACACAACCGGGGGATACCGCGGCCAGCTGCAGGTGACCGGAGCCATCGCCCAGAAGTTCCGCGGAACGGTCGGAACCGGGAACGGCACCACCGGATACACGAAGCAGTACGTCTACGACCCCCGCCTGCGCAATATCGCACCGCCGAAGTTCCTGTCACCGGTGTCGACGACCTATGGCGTCAACGTGCTCGTCGAGGTCAAGACGGCATTCTCGCCAGACGGGACGCCCATCCCATGATCGACATCATCCCTGCTCTCTGGGCCACCGTTTTCGGGATCGTGACCGTCGGCGTGCTCGGCCTCCTCATCGGCTCCTTTCTCAACGTCGTGGTCTACCGGGTCCCGATCGGCGCTTCCATCGTGTCGCCGCCGAGCGCGTGCCCGCAGTGCGGCAATGCGATCCGGCCGTGGGACAACATCCCCGTTCTCTCCTGGCTGGCACTGCGGGGCAAGTGCCGCGACTGCCGCACTCCCATCTCGAAGCGGTATCCGCTCGTCGAGGCTGCGACAAGCGTGTTCTTCGCGGTCGTCGCGTTCTGGCGTCTACCGGAGATCCTGACTGCTACCTCCACCCCGGCATTGATCGCTTCGATCCTCGAGCTCATCGCATTCCTCTATCTCGCCGGCGTGAGCGTCGCGCTCGCCCTGATCGACCTGGACGTCAAGCGTCTTCCGAACTCGATCGTCCTGCCTGCCTATCTCGTCGGCGCAGTGCTGCTCGGCACGGCCGGCGCCATCGACGCCGACGGGGGCGCGCTGCTCCGAGCAGCGATCGGTGCGGTTGCGCTGTTCGTCGCGTACCTGGTCATGGCGTTCGCCTATCCAGGAGGAATGGGCCTCGGCGACGTCAAACTCGCCGGCGTGCTCGGTCTCTTCCTCGGCTACGTCGGGTGGGGCGCACTCATCGTGGGAGCCTTCGCGGCCTTCCTGCTGGGCGGACTGTTCGCCCTTGCTCTCGTCGCGTCGCGTCGCGCCGGCCGCAAGAGCGGTATCCCCTTCGGTCCCTGGATGCTCGCGGGCGCCTGGATCGGAATTCTTTTCGGCAATACAGTGTGGGGCGCCTACCTGTCGCTCCTCGGAATCGCATAGGTAAGGAGATCGCATGGCCACGAGCATCGTAGGCATCGACGTCGGAAGCTCGACGATTCGTGCCGTCGAAGTGGCGGACGCCGGCAAGGCACGCCCGACCCTGGTGCGGCATTTCGAGGTGCCACTCCCCGAAGGCGCCGTCAGTCGCGGCGAGGTCTTGGAGCCGAACACGGTTGCAGCAGCCCTTCGGCAGCTCTGGAGCCAGGGTGGCTTCAAGAGCAAGGACGTCGTCCTCGGGATGGGCAACCAACGGGTCCTCGCCCGCGACCTGACCGTCCCCAAGATGTCGCGCGCACGCATCCGGGAGACCCTTCCCTATCAGGTGCAGGAGATGCTTCCCGTACCGGTCGCAGATGCTCTGCTCGACTTCTACCCGATCTCCGAGAGCGAGAGCGACGCCGGGCCGGTGATCCACGGCCTTCTCGTCGCGGCGGTGAAGGATGCGGTGCTCGGCAACGTCAAAGCCACGCAGCTCGCGGGTCTGACGACCGTCGAAGTCGACCTCATCCCCTTCGCCCTGACACGAGTTCTCCTCGGTCGTCGCCGAGTTCCTGGAACCGTCGCACTGATCGAGATCGGGGCCAACACGACCAGCGTCGTGATCGCCACCGACGGGGTCCCGCAGTTCGTCCGCATCATCCCGACCGGGGGAGCCGATCTCACCCAGGCGTTGAAGCTCGAGCTCGAGATCGAGTCCGGAGAGGCCGAGCGGCTGAAAGCGACCATCGGGCTCGCCCGCGAGGTCACAAGCGTCGAGGAGCAGCGCGTAGTGGAGGTCATCTACCGGGTCACGAGCGAACTCCTCACCAGCCTTCGGAACACGGTGAACTACTTCGTGAACACGCATCCGGATGCTCCAGTGCGAGAGCTCGTCGTAACCGGCGGCGGGGCGCAACTGCCCGGCCTCACGGACGCGCTGAGCGAGATGACCCGCCTCCCTGTCGAGGTCGGGGATCCCTTCCACACCGTCGCACTGTCGCGCAACCTCAGCGCCGACGTGCTGCGCCAGAACCGGTCGAGCCTCGCAGTGGCGCTCGGCCTCGCACTAGGGAGTGCAGCATGAGCATCACCCTTCGGCGTCCCACCGACGCCACGACCGAACCGACCGAGAAGGACACGAAGCGTCCCGGCAAGGGCGGCAGAGGCGACTCGGCCGTGAAAGCCGGCAAGCCGACCAAGGCAAAGCCTCAGCCGAAGACGCAGAAGGCCCCGCCCAAGCGCGGAGCGAGCATCATCGTCGTGGGCGACGAGCCGCGCGTCGATCTGCTCCCCCCAGAGGTGCGCGCCTCTCGCCGCTCCAAGGGAACCCGGCGGGCACTGGGCTACGGCGTGCTGGCGACTGTCCTCGTGATGGTCGTGGCCGTCGGAGGCGGCTTCGCACTGAACGTGGCGGCACAGGCGAAACTTCTCGTCACGCAGTCTCAGACGGTTTCCATCCTGGCGCAGCAGCAGAAGTTCATGGATGCACGTACCGTTCAGAACGAAGTGGCGACCGCGCAAGCCGCACAGCAGGTCGGCGCTTCGACGGAGATCGACTGGAGCCCGTACCTCGCCAGTATCCAGTCGATTCTGCCGCCCAGCGTCACCGTGCAGACGGTCAACGTCGATTCGTCCTCTCCGCTCGCCCTCTATGGGCAGTCCAGTGACCCCACGCAGAAGCCGCGCGTGGCGACGGTCGCGTTCACCGCGGAGACGAGCACGCTCCCCGACGTGCCTGCCTGGTTGCGTTCGCTCGAGAAGCTCCCCGGATTCGCGGATGGGGTTGCCGGGACGATCACTCTCGACCAGACCACGAACATCTACACGGCGGGTGTCACTCTGCACGTCGATCAGCGTGCCTTCGCAAAGCGCTTCGAACCGAAGGAGAAGTAGTGATGGACAAGACCCGTCTCTGGATCATCGGATCGGCAGTCGCCATGGTTGCCATCGTGGCGCTCGGTTGGGTGGTCGGCGTCCAGCCGCAGCTGACCGCCGCCTCGGCCGCCGACGCGCAGACCGCGGAAGTACAGGCGCTCAATCAGAAGAACGCCATCGTCCTGGCTACGCTGCAGAAGCAGTACAAGGATCTGCCTGCGCTCAAAGAGAAGCTCGCCGGGCTTACGTCCTCCGTTCCTGCCGACGTGCAGATGCCCGCATTCATCGATGAGTTGACCGCGATAGCTGGTGCGAACGGCGTGATCTTCACGAAGTGGACGGCCGCTGACGGGCAGGCATACACGCCCGTCGAGGCGCCCGCTGCCCCCGCGCA
Organism: Leifsonia sp. NPDC058230; assembly: GCF_042882245.1. Classification (NCBI taxonomy): domain Bacteria; kingdom Bacillati; phylum Actinomycetota; class Actinomycetes; order Micrococcales; family Microbacteriaceae; genus Leifsonia; species Leifsonia sp. NPDC058230. Next base: position 31,858 of record NZ_JBHVWM010000003.1, read on the forward strand.
GGCTCCCGCCGCTGCCTCGACCGACAGCTCGACGCCGGCAGCGACGCCGACGCCCACCCCTGCTCCGACGGCGCCTGTTCAGGTCGCCGGCGTGCCCCCTGTCGTGAGTTCCTTGATCACCGCTGAGAACTTCACCGCCACTCCCGTCACCGTGACGGTCAACGGACCGTATGCGAACGTTCTCGGGTTCCTGAAGGGCACGCAATCGGGTCAGCGACTGTTCCTGGTGACGGGTTTCGTCACCAAGGAGTCGAGCACCGGACCGGGTGTCGATGGCACGGTCAGCGGTTTCATCTACACCCTCAAGCCCGCCAACACGACCCCCGCGGGCAAATAGAAGGAGAGCATGCGTTAGCGGCCCGCCGTCCCCTCCATCGGCGGGCCCGATTGCTACAGTGTCAGCATCAGTGGATGCCTACCCAGGCCGATCGAGGAGTGACACCATGAGCAAAGCGACGCCGGAAGAGCCAACTTCCGTCCCGGATGCCGCCGGCTCCGCCCCCGACACCGACCCCGGAATCGCCAACCCGCCGTCCGACCCGGTGCCGGCACGCGGTCACGTGAACAACCCCGAGGCCGACGCAGCTCCCAGCGAGGTCGCCGCCGAAGCGGCGGCGTCCCAACCCGCAACGGGCCCCGCCGCATCCGCCGCCGCAACCCCCGCTCCGGCCATCGAGCCCGAGCCGGTCGTCTCCTCCGACGACGATGTCGCCGCCGCCGTCGCCCGCTCGAACACGGGTGAGACCCCGGCTGCCGCCGCCGGCAGCGCGACCATCGACACCGCTTCGCCCGCCGAGTCTGCGGCACCCGTCACCATCGCCGCCCAGCAGGCCGCGCATCCGGGTGCCGACGAAACAGCGACCCGCACCTACGACGCAGCTCCCGCCGCCACCGGCGAGGCCACCTGGGCTCCGGAGCCGACGACAGCGGCAACAGCCGCCGCAGCGGCAGCAGCCGCAGCGCCCCCCGCGTACGCCGCGCAGCCGGTCACCCCGATCTACGTGCAGCGCCCCGAGCCGCCCAAGAAGCGGAGCAATCGCGGGCTCGGCATCCTCATCGCCCTCGTCGGCACCGTCGTCTTCGCACTTCTCTGGGCCGCCGTCGTCGCCCTGGTCGGCGGGATGCTCACGCCCGGCCGCGAGTTCGTCGACCTGTTCGTACGCTTCCTCGGGTCGTGGGCGTTCCGGGGACCGGTCATCGTCTTCTTCGTGGGCATGGTGGTGCTCATCCAGATCCTCAACCGTGCGCGCTGGTGGGCCTACATCCTCGGCGGACTCGTCGTCGCGGTGCTGGTGTACGCCTCCTACGTCGGGTCCTCACTCCTCGACCAGGACTTCACGCGCCTGACCGCCGAGGAGGCCGGGCTGTTCATCGGCCGCCAGTGGGTGAACCCCTTCGCGATCCTCGCCGGCGTGGTCGCCCGCGAGGTCTCCGTCTGGACCGGCGCCTGGCTGGCCGCCCGCGGCCGCACGCTGAAGGCGCGCAACGCCGAGGCTCAGGCCGACTACGACCAGCAGCTCGCGGACGCCCAGAACCAGGCCGTCGCTGCGTACGTCGCACCGCAGCAGAGCGGGTACTGAGCGGCTGATCCCGGAGCCAGATGCTTGACGATCGTGGGTATGCCGCCGCCGTAGCGGTCTTCGCGGCCTTCCTCTACCTCGCGATCGTGATCGCGTCGTTCGGACTCATCTCGCTCGCCACCGACACCGACGTCATCGACGATCCGGATGCGGGTCCGCTGGTCGGCCCCGTCATGATCGGCTCCGCCACGGTGCTCGTCCTGGTGTTCCTGATCGCGCTCGGAACCAGGCCACATGCCGACAGGCTGCGGATCTCCCCGCTCGCAGCGCTGGGCGTCGGCGTCGGCGCGTACCTCGTCTACGCCGCGGCGGGCGGAATCGCCGGGGGAGCGGGCGAACCGTCGCAGCCGCTGGGCGCCGTCGTCTTCGCTTTCGGCCAGCTGGGCAGCCTGTACGCGATCGTCGCAGGAATCGCCGCCTTCGTCGTGACGCTGCTCTACCAGCTCGTCCTCGTGGGCCGCTTCCGCGATCGTGGGCGCCCGCGGTGGCCGTGGGAGCGCGACGACGACGAGTGACGCATCCGTCGCCCCGGCGGAATCCCGCGGTGGGCCCCGGACATGGGACCGCAGGACCCCCGAAATGGTGCCCGCGGCCCGGCGTTTCCGGCCGATACACTCAGGCTCGTCCGACTGAGGGGAACACCATGGCCGATGCCGTGCCGACTGCGCCGACTCCGCGCATCCGCTGGTTCTGGTGGCTGGTCATCGGAGGCGCGCTCCTCGTGACCGTGGCCGCCGTCGCACTCTCGTTCCGAACCGTCGCCGCCTATCAGAACCTGCCGAAGTCGCTGGTCGGCCGCTATCTGACCGACCTCGAGCACGGTCGTGCGGCAGACGCTCTGCGAGTGGCCGGCATCACGACCAACTCGTCGGATGTGCTCCTCACCGATGCTGCGTTCGCGCACGCCACGGATCGCATCCGCTCCTTCACCCTCGCCCCGGCCGTGATCCACGGTTCGAAGGCGACGGTCGTGGCGACCATCCACCGCGGTGACGAGCAGTATCGGCAGTCCTTCTCCCTCGAGCGCGCGGGAGGTCTTCCCGGCCTTTCCCTGTGGAAGCTGGCGCACGTCGAGACCGACGTGGTCGACGTCGTCGTCGACGGTCCGGCCGGCCTGACCTTCACCATTGCCGGCAGGACTCCGACGAACATGACCCTCAGCACGCCGGTCACACTGCGGGCCTTCCCGGGCACCTACCCCGTGAAGACCCACTCCCCGAGCACGTCGTTCGTCCTCTGGGACGCCGACGCCCCGTCCATCCGTACCGGGTCCAAGCTGACGCCGACGACCTTCGTCGCGCAGCTCTCCTCCGACGGCACGGCGCAAGCCCGTGCGGCGGTCGATGCCTGGCTGGATGCCTGCGTCGCATCGACGGAGGCGGAACCGCTGCAGTGCCCGTTCCTGCTCGCCCCGGCGAACGGCATCTCGCTCAGCGAGGTGCACTGGCGGCTCGACGACCGTCCGGCCCTCTCCGTCGAACAGGCCTGGACCACGGGTGGCTGGCCCGTCGAGAGCTCTGGCACCGGTCAGGTGTCCGCGACGGCCACTCTGACGAGAACATCCGACGGTGCCACCGGGATCGGGACCACCGGCGAGATCGCCTTCCCGATCCGTGGAATGATCACGTTCGACGACCAGGGCGCGGTCTTCTCGCCGTACTTCGGCGGACAGCAGGGGTTGCAGGGATAGCGGCACGCAAGGAGGCGCGCCGAGGGGACGCGCATCCATTTGACCCGAACCGGCCCACAGGCTAAGATTTATCGGGTGTGCGCTCTGTCGCGCGCTCGTTCGGTGCCCAGAAATGGATGCCCACGAGCGGCAGGCACGTACTCATCCGATGGGCCGAATCTACCGCACGGAAGAATCGCGCCCCCACGGCATATCGATGACGAACCCTGGTCTTGTTCAGAACAGGCGGGCGTCGATCGGTCCCCCTGAATCCCGACATGCCCGCGAGGGCGCGCTGAGACTCGGGGAAAAAAAGCAACAGCTGTCACCGTGCAGTCCATAAAAGGAGTATTCAGTGCCAACCATTCAGCAGTTGGTTCGGAAGGGCCGCAGCCCCAAGGTCACCAAGACCAAGGCGCCCGCCCTGAAGGCCAACCCCCAGCAGCGCGGCGTGTGCACGCGCGTCTACACCACCACCCCGAAGAAGCCGAACTCGGCTCTCCGCAAGGTGGCTCGTGTGAAGCTGTCCAACGGAACCGAGGTCACGGCCTACATTCCGGGCGAGGGCCACAACCTGCAGGAGCACTCGATGGTGCTCGTCCGCGGCGGTCGTGTTAAGGACCTCCCGGGTGTTCGTTACAAGATCGTTCGCGGCGCGCTGGACACCCAGGCCGTGAAGAACCGCAAGCAGGCTCGCAGCCGCTACGGCGCGAAGATGGAGAAGAAGTAATGCCTCGCAAGGGACCAGCCCCGAAGCGCCCCGTCGTCGCCGACCCCGTATACGGCGCCCCCATCGTCAGCCAGCTCGTCAACAAGATCCTGCTCGACGGCAAGAAGGGCCTCGCTGAGCGCATCGTCTACGACGCGCTCGAAGGCGTCGCAGCCAAGAACGGCCAGGATGCCGTCGCCACGCTCAAGAAGGCGCTCGACAACGTGCGCCCGACCCTCGAGGTCCGCAGCCGCCGTGTCGGTGGCTCGACCTACCAGGTCCCCGTCGAGGTCAAGCCGCACCGCGCGAACACGCTCGCGCTGCGCTGGCTGACCAGCTACGCCAAGGGCCGTCGCGAGAAGACGATGACCGAGCGTCTCACCAACGAGATCCTGGATGCGTCCAACGGTCTCGGCGCCGCCGTCAAGCGTCGCGAAGACACGCACAAGATGGCCGAGTCGAACAAGGCCTTCGCGCACTACCGCTGGTAACACCGGCGTCAGGCAATACAGTGCCGGGTTCGGGTGTTGTACCCCTTGGGGTGCGGCACCCGACCGGCGCCCCTTCCACTTTCAACTTTTCGGAGGAACCCTGTGGCACAGGACGTGCTCACTGACCTGCATAAGGTCCGCAACATCGGCATCATGGCCCACATCGATGCCGGCAAGACCACTACGACCGAGCGCATCCTGTTCTACACGGGCGTCAACCACAAGATCGGTGAGACCCACGACGGTGCGTCGACCACCGACTGGATGGAGCAGGAGAAGGAGCGCGGCATCACCATCACGTCGGCCGCTGTGACCTGCTTCTGGAACAAGAACCAGATCAACATCATCGACACCCCGGGTCACGTGGACTTCACCGTCGAGGTGGAGCGTTCGCTCCGCGTCCTCGACGGCGCCGTCGCCGTCTTCGACGGCAAGGAGGGCGTCGAGCCCCAGTCCGAGACCGTGTGGCGTCAGGCCGACAAGTACAACGTTCCGCGCATCTGCTTCGTCAACAAGATGGACAAGCTCGGCGCCGACTTCTACTTCACGGTCGAGACCATCGTGAAGCGCCTCGGCGCCAAGCCGCTGGTGCTCCAGCTGCCGATCGGCTCCGAGTCGAACTTCGAGGGTGTCGTCGACCTCGTCGAGATGCGTGCCCTCACCTGGCGCGGCGACGCGAAGGGTGACGTCCAGATGGGCGCCAAGTACGCGATCGAAGAGATCCCCGCCGACCTCGTCGAGAAGGCCGAGGAGTACCGTCAGGCCCTCCTCGAGACCGTCGCCGAGACCGACGACGCGCTGCTCGAGAAGTTCTTCGGCGGCGAAGAGATCACCGTTCCGGAGATCAAGGCTGCGATCCGCAAGCTGACCGTCAACAGCGAGATCTACCCGGTCCTCTGCGGCTCCGCGTTCAAGAACCGTGGCGTCCAGCCGATGCTCGACGCTGTGATCGACTACCTCCCGTCGCCGCTCGACGTGCCCGCCATCGAGGCACACGACCCGCGCGACGAAGAGAAGGTCATCCTCCGTCACGCCGACGCGACCGAGCCGTTCTCGGCCCTCGCGTTCAAGGTCGCCGTCCACCCGTTTTTCGGCCGCCTCACCTACGTCCGGGTCTACTCCGGTCGCGTGGAGAGCGGTGCCGGCGTCGTGAACTCGACCAAGGGCAAGAAGGAGCGCATCGGCAAGATCTTCCAGATGCACGCCAACAAGGAGAACCCGGTCGACTTCGTCACCGCCGGCAACATCTACGCGGTGATCGGCCTCAAGGACACCACCACCGGTGACACCCTGTGCGACCCGGACAACCAGGTCGTCCTCGAGTCGATGACGTTCCCCGAGCCCGTCATCGAGGTCGCCATCGAGCCGAAGACCAAGGCCGACCAGGAGAAGCTGGGCACCGCGATCCAGAAGCTGGCCGAAGAGGACCCGACGTTCCGCACCGAGCAGAACCAGGAGACCGGTCAGACGGTCATCAAGGGAATGGGCGAGCTCCACCTCGACATCCTGGTCGACCGGATGAAGCGCGAGTTCAACGTCGAGGCGAACGTCGGCAAGCCCCAGGTGGCCTACCGCGAGACGATCCGCCGCGCCGTCGAGAAGTACGACTACACGCACAAGAAGCAGACCGGTGGTTCGGGTCAGTTCGCAAAGATCCAGATCAGCATCGAGCCGATGGACGTCACCCCGGAGACGAGCTACGAGTTCGTCAACGCCGTGACGGGTGGCCGCGTTCCGCGCGAGTACATCCCCTCGGTCGACCACGGCATCCAGGACGCCATGCAGGTCGGCGTCCTCGCCGGCTTCCCGACCGTCGGCGTCAAGGCCACCCTGGTCGACGGCGCTTCCCACGACGTCGACTCCTCGGAGATGGCGTTCAAGATCGCCGGCTCGATGGCCTACAAGGAGGCCGCGCGCAAGGCGAATCCCGTGCTCCTCGAGCCGCTCATGGCCGTCGAGGTGCGCACGCCGGAAGAGTACATGGGCGATGTGATCGGCGACCTCAACTCACGTCGAGGCCAGATCCAGTCGATGGAGGACGCGAGCGGTGTCAAGGTGATCCGTGCCAACGTCCCGCTGTCGGAGATGTTCGGGTACATCGGCGACCTTCGGTCGAAGACCTCGGGCCGCGCCGTCTACTCGATGACGTTCGACAGCTACGCGGAGGTCCCGAAGGCTGTCGCCGACGAGATCGTCCAGAAGAACAAGGGCGAGTGACCTCGGTCACCTCCCCTGCAGCAGTATCAACTAACATAGGTAACCAATCCCGTAGAGTTGCCGGCCGAAAACCATCGGCCGGGGTTTCTACACGAGAGTCCTGAGGAGGACCCAGTGGCTAAGGCCAAGTTCGAGCGGACTAAGCCGCACGTCAACATCGGAACCATCGGTCACGTCGACCACGGCAAGACCACGCTCACCGCGGCTATCTCGAAGGTGCTTGCTGACAAGTACCCGTCGGCGACCAACGTGCAGCGCGACTTCGCGTCGATCGACTCGGCTCCGGAAGAGCGTCAGCGTGGTATCACGATCAACATCTCGCACGTCGAGTACGAGACCCCGAAGCGCCACTACGCGCACGTTGACGCCCCTGGGCACGCCGACTACATCAAGAACATGATCACCGGTGCCGCTCAGATGGACGGCGCGATCCTCGTGGTCGCCGCCACCGACGGCCCGATGGCTCAGACCCGTGAGCACGTTCTGCTCGCCAAGCAGGTCGGCGTTCCGTACCTGCTCGTCGCGCTGAACAAGTCCGACATGGTCGACGACGAGGAGATCCTGGAGCTCGTCGAGCTCGAGGTCCGCGAGCTGCTCTCCAGCCAGAACTTCGATGGCGACAACGCCCCCGTCGTTCGCGTCTCGGGCCTCAAGGCTCTCGAGGGCGACGAGAAGTGGGTCGAGTCGATCGTCGAGCTCATGGATGCCGTCGACAACTCCATCCCCGACCCCATCCGCGACAAGGACAAGCCGTTCCTGATGCCGATCGAGGACGTCTTCACGATCACCGGTCGTGGAACCGTCGTCACCGGCCGCGCCGAGCGTGGAACCCTCGCCATCAACTCCGAGGTCGAGATCGTCGGCATCCGCCCGACGCAGAAGACCACGGTCACCGGTATCGAGATGTTCCACAAGCAGCTCGACGAGGCATGGGCCGGCGAGAACTGTGGTCTGCTCCTCCGTGGAACCAAGCGCGAGGACGTCGAGCGCGGTCAGGTCGTCGTGAAGCCGGGTTCGGTCACGCCGCACACCAACTTCGAGGGCACCGCCTACATCCTCTCGAAGGACGAGGGTGGACGTCACAACCCGTTCTACGCGAACTACCGTCCGCAGTTCTACTTCCGTACCACCGACGTCACCGGCGTCATCACGCTGCCCGAGGGCACCGAGATGGTCATGCCCGGCGACACCACCGACATGACGGTCGAGCTCATCCAGCCGATCGCCATGGAGGAGGGCCTCGGCTTCGCCATCCGTGAGGGTGGCCGCACCGTCGGCGCCGGTACCGTCGTGAAGATCATCAAGTAGTCTTCCGAGACTTCTGAAGAAAAGGGTCGGGCCTTCGGGTCCGGCCCTTTTCTGTGTCTGCTTTCTGTGTCTGCGCTGTGCGATTCCGATCGCGAGCCTCCGGATGTTCACCAGGGGTTTACCTTGCCGCGCACCCGGCGCAGAATGGGTGAACCGTTCAAACAGAACGGCCCGCAGACGAAGGGAGAGCGTATGGGTAACCATGACCTCGCAAACCAAGCCGAACCGCTGACCGGGCCTCGAACGGATAGTTCAGGCACCGCCTGAGCGGACCATCGGCATCAGCAAGGAGTGACGGCGCGAGGCGCCACTCGAGAGGGGCCGGGCGTATGCCCGGCCCCTCTCCTGTGCGCGACACGCCGACGCGACACGCCCGGGTTGCAGCAATGGCGATACTCTGGCAAACTTGTCTAGTTCAACATTCCGGAACGAGTGCACCGACGTGTGCTTTGAACGGATCACTGCCAGGCAGTGCATAGCCCACCGCGAGGTCGTTCGATCGATCAGCGGCAGATGGTTAGGCCGCGGGTAGAAGGACAAAGCTTAATCGACAGCCTCAGAAGCCGTAGGTCACCTATGTCTTCATCGCGGGGCGCAGTCGGTGAGGTTGACAGAAGAAAAGTGGTTGCAAACACAGCGGCGTCCGCTATCCAGCGTTCGTCGCCCGCGTCCAATGCGAGCCTCGGCTCGTAAGACGCCATAACAAGAGAGTGAGTCAGACATGGCGGGACAGAAGATCCGCATTCGGCTTAAGTCGTACGACCACGAGGTCATCGACACCTCGGCGCGCAAGATCGTCGACACCGTGACCCGTGCGGGCGCTACCGTTGTCGGCCCCGTGCCGCTTCCGACCGAGAAGAACGTGGTGTGTGTCATCCGTTCGCCCCACAAGTACAAGGACAGCCGCGAGCACTTCGAGATGCGCACGCACAAGCGGCTGATCGACATCATCGACCCGACGCCCAAGGCCGTCGACTCGCTCATGCGTCTCGACCTGCCGGCCGACGTCAACATCGAGATCAAGCTCTAAGGGGGAGTGCCATGTCGAACATCGATACCAAGACGTCCAAGGGACTCCTCGGCAAGAAGCTCGGTATGACGCAGGTCTGGGACGAGAACAACAAGCTCATCCCCGTGACCGTCATCGAGATCACGCCGAACGTCGTGACCCAGGTCCGCACCCCCGAGGTCGACGGCTACAACGCCGTCCAGATCGCCTACGGCCAGATCGACCCGCGCAAGGTCAACAAGCCGTCCGCCGGTCACTTCGAGAAGGCGGGCGTCACGCCGCGCCGTCACCTCACCGAGGTCCGCACCGCCGATGCCGCTGACTACAGCGCCGGCCAGGAGCTGACCGTCGACGCGACCTTCGAGGCCGGCCAGCTGGTCGACGTCGTCGGAACGTCGAAGGGTAAGGGTTTCGCCGGTGTCATGAAGCGCCACAACTTCAAGGGTGTCTCCGCCTCGCACGGTGCTCACCGCAACCACCGCAAGCCGGGTTCCATCGGCGCCTCCTCGACCCCGAGCCGTGTCTTCAAGGGCATGCGCATGGCTGGTCGCATGGGTGGCGAGCGCGTGACCGTGCTGAACCTCAAGGTTCAGGCGATCGACGCCGAGAAGGGCCTGCTGCTGGTCAAGGGAGCCGTTCCCGGCGCCCGCGGCCGCATCGTTTTCGTCCGCAACGCAGTGAAGGGGGCCTAGTCGTATGGCTACCTCGATTGACGTCCTCGACGTCAAGGGCAAGAAGGCGGGCTCGGTCGAGCTTCCCGCCGACCTGTTCGACGTCCAGACCAACATCCCGCTGATCCACCAGGTGGTCGTGGCCCAGCTCGCCGCCGCGCGTCAGGGTACCCACAAGACCAAGCGTCGTGGTGAGGTCTCCGGTGCCGGCCGCAAGCCGTTCAAGCAGAAGGGAACCGGTCGCGCTCGTCAGGGCTCGATCCGCGCTCCCCAGATGACCGGTGGTGGCATCGTCCACGGACCGGTGCCCCGCAGCTACGCGCAGCGCACCCCCAAGAAGATGATCGCCGCCGCTCTGCTCGGAGCTCTCAGCGACCGCGCCCGCGGCAGCCGTCTTCACGCCGTCGAGTCGCTCGCCCTCGGTGAGACCCCGTCGACCAAGGCCGTCGTCGAGTACCTCACCGGTGTCGCCTCCTCGAAGCACGTTCTCATCGTGCTCGAGCGTGACGACGAGGTGAGCGCCAAGAGCGTCCGCAACATCCCCACCGTGCACGTGCTGCACTTCGACCAGCTGAACGCGTACGACGTGCTGGTGAGCGACGACATCGTCTTCACCAAGGGCGCGCTCGAGGGCTTCATCGCGTCGAAGTCCAAGAAGGAAGAGGTGAACGCGTAATGCCCGTCAACAAGGACCCGCGCGACGTCATCATCGCCCCCGTCGTCTCCGAGAAGAGCTACGGCCTCATCGACGAAGGCAAGTACACCTTCATCGTCGACCCCCGTTCGAACAAGACCGAGATCAAGCTCGCAATCGAGAGCATCTTCAAGGTCCAGGTCGCGTCGATCAACACCCTGAACCGTCAGGGCAAGACCCGCCGTACCAAGTTCGGCACCGGGAAGCGTAAGGACACGAAGCGTGCCATCGTCACGCTGAAGTCCGGTTCCATCGACATCTTCACGGCAGTTGGCTAAGGCCGGGATCTAGAGGAAAACAGACAATGGCTATTCGTAAGTACAAGCCCACGACCCCCGGCCGTCGCGGTTCGAGCGTTGCCGACTTCGCCGAGATCACTCGCTCGACGCCTGAGAAGTCGCTGCTCCGTCCGCTGTCGAAGACCGGTGGCCGCAACAACCAGGGTCGCATCACGACCCGTCACATCGGTGGTGGCCACAAGCGTCAGTACCGCGTCATCGACTTCCGTCGCAATGACAAGGACGGCGTCAACGCCAAGGTCGCTCACATCGAGTACGACCCCAACCGCACCGCTCGTATCGCGCTGCTCCACTACGTGGACGGCACGAAGCGCTACATCCTGGCCCCGAACAAGCTGTCGCAGGGCGACATCGTCGAGTCGGGCGCCGGAGCGGACATCAAGCCGGGCAACAACCTGCCCCTTCGCAACATCCCCACCGGTACCGTGATCCACGCGATCGAGCTGAAGCCGGGCGGCGGCGCCAAGATGGCCCGTTCCGCCGGTGCCTCGGTTCGCCTCGTCGCCAAGGACGGCCCGTACGCGCAGCTCCGTCTGCCGTCGGGTGAGATCCGCAACGTCGATGCCCGCTGCCGCGCCACCATCGGCGAAGTCGGCAACGCCGAGCAGTCGAACATCAACTGGGGCAAGGCCGGCCGCATGCGCTGGAAGGGCGTCCGCCCGACCGTCCGTGGTGTCGCCATGAACCCGATCGACCACCCGCACGGTGGTGGTGAGGGCAAGACCTCCGGTGGACGCCACCCGGTCAGCCCGTGGGGCCAGAAGGAAGGCCGCACCCGCCACCCCAACAAGGAAAGCGACAAGCTCATCGTTCGTCGCCGTACCGCCGGCAAGAAGCGTAAGTAGGAGTAGAAGATGCCACGCAGTCTCAAAAAGGGCCCCTTCGTCGACGACCACCTGCTTCGCAAGGTCGTTGTGGCGAACGAGGCCAACAGCAAGAACGTGATCAAGACCTGGTCGCGCCGCTCGATGATCATCCCGGCCATGCTGGGTCACACCATCGCGGTGCACGACGGTCGCAAGCACATCCCGGTGTTCGTCACCGAGACGATGGTCGGGCACAAGCTCGGCGAATTCGCGCCCACCCGCACCTTCCGTGGACACGTGAAGGACGACAAGAAGGGTCGTCGCCGCTAACGCGGTGACGTAAGGAGGAGAGAAATGGTGGAGTCGATCGCACGCGTGCGACACATCCGCGTGACCCCCCAGAAGGCTCGTCGCGTCGTCAACCTGATCCGCGGCAAGCAGGCTCAGGAGGCCCTGGCCATCCTGAAGTTCGCCCCGCAGGGTGCGAGCGAGCCGGTGTACAAGCTGGTCGCTTCGGCGATCGCGAATGCGCGAGTCAAGGCCGACGCTTCGAACACCTACCTGGACGAGCAGGACCTGTACGTGAGCAGCGCATTCGTCGACGAGGGCACGACCCTCAAGCGCTTCCAGCCGCGTGCGCAGGGCCGGGCCTTCCGCATCAACAAGCGCACCAGCCACATCACGGTCGTCCTCGCGACGCCGGATGAGGTCCAGGACGCCAAGGCTTCGAAGAAGGCGAGCAAGTAATGGGTCAGAAAGTCAATCCATACGGCTTCCGTCTGGGAATCACCACCGACCACGTGTCGCGCTGGTTCTCCGACAGCACCAAGCCGGGCCAGCGTTACAGCGACTTCGTCGCCGAGGACGTCAAGATCCGTCGTCTGCTTCAGACGTCGCTCGACCGCGCGGGAGTCTCGCGCATCGAGATCGAGCGCACCCGTGACCGTGTCCGCGTCGACATCCACACCGCCCGTCCGGGCATCGTGATCGGTCGTCGTGGCGCCGAGGCCGAGCGCATCCGTGCCGACCTCGAGAAGCTCACGAAGAAGCAGATCCAGCTGAACATCCTCGAGGTCAAGAACCCCGAGGCCGACGCTCAGCTCGTCGCGCAGGGCATCGCCGAGCAGCTCTCCGCACGTGTGGCCTTCCGCCGCGCGATGCGCAAGGGCCTGCAGGGCGCCCAGCGTGCCGGCGCCAAGGGTGTCCGCATCCAGGTCTCGGGCCGCCTCGGTGGCGCTGAGATGAGCCGCTCGGAGTTCTACCGCGAGGGCCGCGTGCCCCTGCACACCCTCCGCGCGAACATCGACTACGGCTTCTACGAGGCCAAGACGACCTTCGGTCGCATCGGTGTCAAGGTGTGGATCTACAAGGGCGACATCACGAACAAGGAACTCGCTCGCGAGCAGGCGAACACCAAGTCGACCCGCCCCGAGCGCAACGACCGTCCGCGTCGCGGCGGCCGGAGCAACGCTCCGGCCGAGTCCGCGCCGGCGGCGGCAGGAGTTGAGGCATAACCATGTTGATCCCACGCAGAGTCAAGCACCGCAAGCAGCACCACCCCGGCCGTTCCGGCCAGGCCACTGGTGGCACGAAAGTGAGCTTCGGTGAGTTCGGTATCCAGGCACTGACCCCCGCTTACGTGACCAACCGTCAGATCGAGTCCGCTCGTATCGCGATGACGCGTCACATCAAGCGTGGTGGAAAGGTGTGGATCAACATCTACCCCGACCGTCCGCTCACGAAGAAGCCTGCCGAGACCCGCATGGGTTCCGGTAAGGGTTCGCCCGAGTGGTGGGTCGCCAACGTCAAGCCGGGTCGAGTCCTCTTCGAGGTCTCGGGCGTCAACGAGGAACTCGCTCGTGAAGCCATGACCCGTGCAATCCACAAGCTGCCCCTCAAGGCACGCATCATCAAGCGCGAGGAGGGCGACGCGTAATGGCGATCGGATCCAAGGAGCTCGCATCCGCTGAGCTCGACACTTTCGAAGACGAGCGACTCGTCGACGAGCTGAAGAAGGCCAAGGAAGAGCTGTTCAACCTGCGCTTCCAGTCGGCCACCGGCCAGCTCGAGAGCCACGGCCGCCTGCGCGCCGTGAAGCGCGACATCGCTCGCATCTACACGGTCATCCGTGAGCGTGAACTCGGCATCCGGGCCACCCCGGCCCCCGCCGAGGTCGCTCCGAAGGCCGAGAAGAAGACCACCAAGGCCAAGAAGGAGGCGGCTCCGGCCGCCGCCGAGGCCGAGACTGAGGAGGCCAAGTAATGGCTGAGACCACCAAGGCTGCGGCCGCGGAGTCGGCGGCCGACGAGGCCCTCGTCCGTGGATACCGCAAGGCCCGCCGCGGCTACGTGACCAGCGACAAGATGGACAAGACCATCGTCGTCGAGGTCGAAGACCGCGTGAAGCACCCCCTGTACGGCAAGGTCATCCGCCGCACCTCCAAGGTGAAGGCGCACGACGAGAACAACACCGCCGGCATCGGCGACCTCGTTCTCATCAACGAGACCCGTCCGCTGAGCGCCTCCAAGCGGTGGCGCCTGGTTGAGATTCTGGAGAAGGCCAAGTGATTCAGCAGGAATCCCGACTCAAGGTCGCAGACAACACGGGAGCCAAAGAGCTCCTCACGATTCGTGTTCTCGGCGGTTCGGGTCGTCGTTACGCCGGCCTGGGCGACACGATCGTCGCCACGGTCAAGGACGCGATCCCGGGCGGCAACGTCAAGAAGGGCGACGTCGTCAAGGCTGTCATCGTGCGCGTGGTCAAGCAGACCCGTCGCGCCGACGGCTCGTACATCAAGTTCGATGAGAACGCCGCAGTGATCTTGAAGAACGACGGTGACCCCCGCGGCACCCGTATCTTCGGACCGGTCGGTCGCGAACTCCGCGACAAGAAGTTCATGAAGATCATCTCGCTGGCACCGGAGGTTATCTAAGTCATGGCGAAGAACATCAAGAAGGGTGACCTCGTTCAGGTCATCTCTGGTGCGAGCCAGGCCCGTGGCGGAGACCGCGGAAAGCAGGGTCGTGTCATCGAGGTGCTGGTCGAGAAGAACCGCGTCATCGTCGAGGGCGTCAACTTCGTGACCAAGCACGTTCGCGTCGGCCAGACGCAGCGTGGCACGAAGACCGGCGGCATCGAGACGCACGAGGCTCCGATCCACGTGTCGAACGTCGCGCTGATCGACCCCGACACCAAGAAGCCGACCCGCGTCGGCTTCCGCACCGAGACCGTGACGAAGGACGGCGTCTCCAAGACGGTCCGCGTTCGTTACGCCAAGAAGTCAGGTAAGGACCTGTAATGACGGACACTGCCACCGCTGCTGGCAAAATCCAGCCGCGCCTCAAGCAGAAGTACAAGAACGAGATCTCAGCCCAGCTGACCAAGGACCTCGGCTTCACCAACCCGCACCAGGTGCCGGGTCTCGTGAAGATCGTCGTCAACATGGGTGTCGGCGAGGCAGCTCGCGACGGCAAGATCATCGACGGTGCGGTCGCCGACCTCACCAAGATCACCGGCCAGAAGCCGCAGGTCACCAAGGCTCGCAAGTCCATCGCTCAGTTCAAGCTGCGCGAGGGTCAGCCGATCGGCGCGCACGTCACGCTGCGCGGGGACCGGATGTGGGAGTTCCTCGACCGCCTGCTCTCGCTCGCACTTCCCCGTATCCGCGACTTCCGCGGACTGTCGGACAAGCAGTTCGACGGCACGGGCAACTACACCTTCGGTCTCACGGAGCAGGCTATGTTCCACGAGATCGACCAGGACAAGATCGACCGCGTTCGCGGAATGGACATCACTGTGGTGACCACCGCGAAGAACGACGACGAGGGCCGCGCGCTGCTCAAGCAGCTCGGCTTCCCGTTCCGTTCGAACGAGGCCAACTAGTCCTCACACTGTCGGGCCGGTCGTTCCGGCCGGCCCGCTACCACCACAGGTCGTCAGTCGTGTAACGGCTGAACGAAACCTGGTGAACAAAGGAAACACTGCAAATGACAATGACAGATCCGGTCGCAGACATGCTGACCAGACTGCGCAACGCGAACTCGGCGCACCACGACACCGTGTCGATGCCGCACTCGAAGCTCAAGGCGCACATCGCCGACATCCTCAAGGCCGAAGGTTACATCGCGGCCTGGGACGTCGAGGATGCGCGGGTCGGCAAGACCCTCACGCTGAGCCTCAAGTTCGGACCGAACCGCGAGCGTTCCATCGCCGGCATCAAGCGCGTCTCGAAGCCCGGACTCCGCGTCTACGCGAAGTCCACCGAGATCCCCAAGGTGCTCGGCGGGCTCGGCGTCGCCATCCTGTCCACCTCCTCCGGTCTTCTGACCGACCGGCAGGCTGAGAAGAAGGGCGTGGGTGGGGAAGTCCTCGCCTACGTGTGGTAGTTCGACATGTCGCGTATTGGAAGACTGCCCATCGACGTCCCTGCTGGGGTCGATGTGAAGATCGACGGCCAGGCCGTCACCGTCAAGGGCCCGAAGGGTGAGCTCTCGCTCACCGTCGCCAGCCCGATCGAGGTCAAGCTGGAAGAGGGCCAGGTGCTCGTCACCCGCCCCGACGACGAGCGCTCTTCGCGTTCGCTGCACGGCCTGACCCGCACCCTGATCAACAACCAGATCATCGGCGTCACCGAGGGATACTCCAAGGGCCTCGAGATCGTCGGCACCGGTTACCGCGTGGCTCAGAAGGGCGCGGGCGTCGAGTTCGCGCTCGGCTTCTCGCACCCGGTCAACGTCGAGCCGCCCGCGGGCATCACGCTCACGGTGGAGGGCAACAACAAGCTCACCGTCAGTGGCATCGACAAGCAGGCCGTCGGTGAGGTCGCCGCCAACATTCGCAAGATCCGCAAGCCCGAGCCCTACAAGGGCAAGGGTGTGCGTTACGCCGGCGAGGTTGTCCGTCGCAAGGCCGGAAAGGCTGGTAAGTAACCATGGCTCTCGGAACCAGAGGAAAGAGCAAGTCCGCCGCGCGTGACCGTCGTCACACGCGCCTTCGCAAGAAGGTCGAGGGCACCGCGGTCCGTCCGCGTCTGGTCGTCAACCGTTCGGCCCGTCACGTCTTCGTGCAGGTCGTGGACGACAGCAAGGGTCACACCCTCGCGTCGGCGTCGACCATGGAGGCCGACCTCCGCAGCTTCGACGGTGACAAGACCGCCAAGGCCCGCAAGGTCGGCGAGCTCGTCGCCGAGCGCGCGAAGAGCGCCGGCGTCGAAGCCGTCGTATTCGACCGTGGTGGCAGCAAGTACGCAGGTCGCGTCGCAGCTGTCGCCGAAGGAGCTCGAGAGGGTGGATTGAACCTGTGAGCGACGAACAGAACAACAAGGAGCAGACCGTGGCCGCAGAGGCGCCGGTGGAAACCGCCGCATCCACGACCAGCACGCAGAACGAGCCTCGTGAGGCTCGTCGCGGTGGCCGTGAGCGCAACCCCAACCGCGATCGCGGCAGCCGCGACGCTGACAAGAGCCAGTTCCTCGAGCGCGTTGTGACCATCAACCGCGTCTCGAAGGTCGTGAAGGGTGGACGTCGCTTCAGCTTCACCGCCCTGGTTGTCGTCGGTGACGGCAACGGCCTGGTGGGCGTCGGCTACGGCAAGGCCCGCGAGGTGCCGCTGGCGATCTCGAAGGGCGTCGAAGAGGCGAAGAAGAACTTCTTCCGCGTTCCTCGCGTCGGCAACACCATCCCGCACCCGGTTCAGGGTGAGGCCGCTGCCGGTGTGGTGCTCCTGCGCCCCGCCGCTGCCGGTACCGGTGTTATCGCCGGTGGTCCCGTGCGCGCCGTACTCGAGTGCGCCGGCATCCACGACGTCCTCAGCAAGTCGCTCGGCTCGTCGAACACGATCAACATCGTGCACGCGACCGTCGAGGCGCTGCAGCAGCTCGAAGAGCCGCGCGCCGTCGCCGCTCGTCGCGGGCTCGACTACGACCAGGTCGCCCCGGCGCGCCTGCTTCGTACCGAGGCAGCGCTGGCCGAGGCCGCCGCGACCGCTAAGGCAGGTGCCTGATGGCTGCTCGTCTGAAGATCACGCAGATCAAGTCCAAAGTAAGTGAGAAGCAGAACCAGCGCGACACGCTTCGCAGCCTGGGTCTGAAGCGCATCGGTGACGTCGTGGTTCGCGAGGACAACTCGCAGAACCGCGGTTACGTCAACACGGTCGCTCACCTTGTCAAGGTCGAGGAGATTGACTAATGGCCGACGCTAAGAACGCCGCCGAAAAGGAAACAACCACCAAGGCCGCTGCCGCCGACAAGCCGGCCGCCGAGAAGAAGGCTCCGGCCAAGAAGGCTCCGGCGAAGGCCGCTGCCGACAAGCCGGCGACCGCTAAGGCGAGCACCACCAAGGCGCCCGCGAAGGCTGCGGCTCCCAAGGCTGCTGCCGCTTCGAAGGACGAGACCGTCGCCAAGGCTGACAAGCCTGCCGCGAAGGCTCCTGCCAAGAAGGCCGAGGCCACGGAGAACCGCGAGCACGTGCTCAAGGTCCACCACCTCCGTCCCGCCGCCGGTTCCAAGAAGGACCGCACCCGTGTCGGACGCGGTGAGGGCTCGAAGGGTAAGACGGCCGGCCGTGGTACCAAGGGAACGAAGGCGCGCTACTCGGTTCGCCCCGGCTTCCAGGGTGGCCAGCTGCCGCTCCACATGCGGGCTCCGAAGCTTCGCGGCTTCAAGAACCCGTTCCGCGTCGAGTACCAGGTCGTGAACCTGGAGAAGCTCGCGGAGCTCTACCCGTCGGGTGGTGACGTCACTGTCACCGATCTCGTCGCGAAGGGCGCTGTTCGTAAGAACGAGAAGGTCAAGGTTCTCGGCAACGGTGACATTGCGGTTAAGCTGAACGTCACGGTCGACAAGGTCTCCGGCTCCGCTGAGCAGAAGATCGTCGCCGCTGGGGGCTCCGTCAAGTAGCCACCAGGGTCGCGTGGGCCGCGAGGCCCAGTTCGACCCCGTAAAGTAGTGCAGTCGGGTGATCAGGTCATCTGGTCACCCGGCTGACTCCTTACAGGAAAGCAGGACGCAACTTGTTTAGCGCCGTCGCGCGGATCTTCCGCACGCCAGATCTTCGCCGGAAGATCTTCTTCACTTTGGGCATCATCGCCCTGTTCCGTCTCGGGTCGTTCATCCCGGCGCCGTTCGTCGACTTCGGCAACGTGCAAGCGTGTCTGAACGCCAACCAGGACACCTCCGGTCTCTACTCGCTCGTCAACCTGTTCTCAGGTGGCGCGCTCCTCAAACTCTCGATCTTCGCGCTCGGCATCATGCCGTACATCACCGCGTCGATCATCGTGCAGCTGTTGCGCGTGGTCATTCCGCGCTTCGAGACCCTCTACAAGGAGGGCCAGGCCGGTCAGGCCAAGCTCACGCAGTACACGCGCTACCTGACGATCGCGCTCGGCGTCCTGCAGTCCACCACGCTGATCACCGTCGCCCGCAGCGGCGCCCTCTTCGGCACCACGGCGGTCTCGCAGTGCACCCAGTTGATCACCGACGACTCCTGGTACGCGATCATGCTGATGGTCGTCACGATGACCGCCGGCACCGGCCTCATCATGTGGATGGGCGAGCTCGTCACCGAGCGCGGCATCGGCAACGGCATGTCCCTGCTGATCTTCACGTCGATCGCGGCTCAGTTCCCGACCTCGCTGATCGCCATCGCGCAGTCGCAGAGCATCGAGACCCTGCTGATCGTGATCGCCATCGGACTGCTCATTGTGATGGCGGTGGTGTTCGTCGAACAGTCGCAGCGGCGCATCCCTGTGCAATACGCCAAACGGATGGTCGGCAGACGCACGTACGGCGGCAACAACACGTACATCCCGATCAAGGTCAACATGGCCGGTGTCGTGCCCGTGATCTTCGCGTCCTCGCTGCTGTACCTGCCCGCACTGATCGCGCAGTTCAACCAGCCGCCGGCGGGTCAGGCACCTGCCCCGTGGGTGCAGTGGATCACCAACTACCTCACCAAGGGCGACCACCCGCTCTACATGCTCCTGTACTTCCTCCTGATCGTGGGCTTCACGTACTTCTATGTGGCCATCACCTTCAACCCCGAGGAGGTCGCGGACAACATGAAGAAGTACGGCGGCTTCATCCCGGGCATCCGAGCAGGTCGCCCCACTGCCGAGTACCTCGACTACGTGCTGACCCGAGTGACCCTCCCCGGTGCGATCTATCTGGGGTTGATCGCACTGATACCCCTTGTGGCGTTCGCCCTCATCGGGGCGAGTCAGAACTTCATGTTCGGTGGCACCTCGATCCTGATCATCGTCGGTGTCGGACTCGAGACGGTCAAGCAGATCGACTCCCAGCTCCAGCAACGGCACTACGAGGGGTTGCTGCGATGACCCGAATGCTGATCGTGGGGCCCCCCGGGGCAGGCAAGGGCACGCAGGCGGGCCGCATCACCAGCGCGTACGGGATCCCGGATATCTCGACCGGCGACATCTTCCGCGAGAACATCAAGAACCAGACGCCGCTCGGCGTTCAGGTCAAGGCGATCGTGGATGCGGGCGACTACGTTCCGGACACGCTCACCAACGAGCTCGTGAAGAACCGCCTCGAGCAGCAGGATGCGCAGGCCGGGTTCCTCCTCGACGGCTACCCCCGCACGCTCGACCAGGTGCGCTACCTGGACGAGCTGCTCGAGTCCAAGGGTCAGAAGCTCGAAGCCGTGATCCAGCTGGTCGCCGATCAGGACGAGATCGTCTCCCGCCTGACGAAGCGTGCCAAAGAGCAGGGTCGCGCAGACGACTCCGAAGACGCCATCCGTCACCGTCAGCAGGTCTACCTGCGCGAGACCTCCCCGCTGATCGACGTCTACCGCGACCGCGGCCTGCTCGTCGAGGTCGACGGTCTCGGTGACATGGACGAGGTCGCCGGCCGTATCAAGGCCGCACTCTCCGAACGGGGCATCAACCCGGTGGGCGCGCGTCACGCCGTCTCCGACGAGTCGGTGGCATAGAGCTCCTTGGTCTTCAAGCGCTCGTTGTACAAGTCGCCCGCACAGCTCAGGCTGATGGTGGCGCCGGGACTCGCGACCGCCGCCTCGCTCGAGGCCGTGCAGAACGCGATCGCGGCGGGAGTGTCGACCCTCGAGCTCGACGCCATCGCCGAGCAGGCGATCATCGCTGCCGGCGGCACGTCGAACTTCAAGCTCGAGCAGGGTTACCACCACACGATCTGCTCGTCGGTGAACGACGAGGTCGTACATGGCATCCCCGGTGGGCGCATACTGCAGCCCGGTGACATCGTGTCGATCGACAGCGGCGCCATCCTCGACGGGTGGAACGGGGATGCGGCGCGCAGCTTCGTCCTGCCCGACCCGGCCCGCCCCGAGGTCGTCGCCGAACGTCAGAAGCTCTCGGACGTGACCGAGCAGTCGCTCTGGCGCGGCATCGCGAGACTGACGACGGCGAGCCACCTCAACGAGGTGGGGGAGGCCGTGGAGGACTACATCCTCTCGCAAGGCGAGTACGGCATCCTGACCGACTACATCGGACACGGCATCGGGCGTCGGATGCACGAGGAGCCGCCGGTGTTCAACTACCGCGTGCGCGCCAAAGGCCCAGAAGTGAAGCCGGGTCTCGTCGTCGCGATCGAGCCGATGGTCGTACTCGGCGGCCCGGACACCTACGTGAAGGACGACGGCTGGACCGTCGCCACCGAAGACGGTAAAGCAGCCGCCCACTGGGAGCACAGCGTCGCAGTGCACAAGGACGGCATCTGGGTGCTGACCGCGCACGACGGCGGCGCCGCCGGGCTGGCCCCCTTCGGGATCACTCCCACGCCGATCGCGTAGCGTCCGTTCCTCCGGCGAATCGGAATCATACACTCCGATTGGCGAAACGCAGCTGAATCACCTAAGATTGATCCTTGGTGTCTTGGGCGCGCTTTTGCGTGCCGTCACCATCTCTACGCACGACCAGCAAACAATACTTTTAGCGACAGTGAGGCTATGGCCAAAAAAGACGGTGTCATCGAGATCGAAGGATCTGTTGTCGAAGCGCTGCCCAACGCGATGTTCCGCGTCGAGCTGACGAACGGCCACAAGGTTCTTGCCCACATCTCCGGCAAGATGCGTCAGCACTACATCCGGATCCTCCCCGAGGACCGGGTGATCGTAGAGCTGAGCCCCTACGACCTGACACGCGGCCGGATCGTCTACCGCTACAAGTAAAGGCTGCTGTAAGTAACGGCCGCGCCACCGGGTAGCCCCTGGCGCGGTACGAGGACAGCGAACAAAGGTACGAAACAACTATGAAGGTCAAGCCTTCCGTCAAGAAGATCTGCGACAAGTGCAAGGTCATCCGTCGCAACGGACGGGTCATGGTCATCTGCGAGAACCCGCGCCACAAGCAGCGCCAGGGCTGATCGCAGTCAGCCGGCACACCCCGGCTCCACAACTCAACATCGATGAAAAGGCGATTCCAGAACCTGCGCGAGCAGGGGACACCCCCGGTTGGAGGCCGGAGCACCGGAGTCGTCCCACACCTCCACTCACTCACAGGAGAAAGCCACAATGGCACGTCTAGCAGGCGTTGACATCCCGCGCGAGAAGCGCGTGGAGGTCGCACTCACTTACATCTACGGCGTCGGCCGCACTCGGGCACTGAAGACCCTTGCCGACACCTCGATCGACGGCAACATCCGCGTCAAGGATCTGTCCGACGACCAGCTCGTCGCTCTCCGCGACTACATCGAAGGCAACTTCAAGGTTGAAGGTGACCTCCGACGCGAGGTCGCCGCCGACATCCGCCGCAAGGTCGAGATCGGCAGCTACGAGGGTATCCGCCACCGCAAGGGCCTCCCGGTCCGCGGACAGCGCACCAAGACCAACGCTCGCACCCGCAAGGGCCCGAAGCGCACCGTGGCCGGCAAGAAGAAGGCTCGCTAGGCCTCCGCCAGCAGCCTCGCCTTTAGGATTCAGGAGAAATCATGGCAGCACCCAAGTCGGCCGTTCGCAAGCCGCGTAAGAAAGAGAAGAAGAACATCGCCGTGGGCCAGGCCCACATCAAGTCGACGTTCAACAACACCATCGTTTCGATCACCGACACCACCGGTGCGGTCATCAGCTGGGCATCCTCGGGTGGCGTCGGCTTCAAGGGTTCGCGCAAGTCGACCCCGTTCGCCGCACAGCTCGCCGCAGAGTCGGCCGCTCGTCAGGCCCAGGAGCACGGCATGAAGAAGGTCGACGTCTTCGTGAAGGGCCCGGGCTCGGGTCGCGAGACGGCGATCCGTTCGCTTCAGGCCGCCGGTCTCGAGGTCGGTTCGATCAACGACGTGACCCCGCAGGCGCACAACGGTTGCCGCCCGCCCAAGCGTCGCCGCGTCTAAGCACGTTCTCTTCCGCCGCAATCGGCGGCGGCCGCGAAGCGGTCGTCGCCGATTACGTGCGACAACTCAATACCTAACTCACGCAAGTGTCATATAGCGGACACTTAGCCGAAAGGAATAAACAGTGCTCATTGCACAGCGTCCTACGCTCGCCGAAGAGAACATTTCCGAGTTCCGCTCGCGGTTCGTGATCGAGCCGCTCGAGCCGGGCTTCGGATACACGCTCGGCAACTCGCTCCGCCGCACCCTCCTCTCCTCGATCCCCGGCGCTGCCGTGACGAGCATCCGCATCGACGGTGTTCTGCACGAGTTCAGCACCGTTCCGGGTGTCAAGGAAGACGTGACCGAGATCATCCTGAACATCAAGGGTCTCGTCGTCTCGAGCGAGCACGACGAGCCGATCACGGCCTACCTCCGCAAGACCGGCTCCGGCCAGGTCACCGCGGCCGACATCTCGGCTCCGGCGGGTGTGGAGATCCACAACCCCGAGCTCGTGATCGCCACGCTGAACGACAAGGCGAAGTTCGAGGTCGAGCTGACCATCGAGCGCGGCCGCGGCTACGTGTCGGCCACCCAGAACCGCAACGAGTACAGCGAAGCGGGCCAGATCCCGATCGACTCGATCTACTCGCCCGTTCTGAAGGTCACCTACCGTGTCGAGGCCACCCGTGCCGGTGAGCGCACCGACTTCGACCGCCTCGTGGTCGACGTCGAGACCAAGCCGGCGATCAGCCCGCGCGACGCCATCGCTTCTGCCGGTCGCACCCTGACCGAGCTGTTCGGCCTCGCCCGTGAGCTGAACACGGCTGCAGAGGGCATCGAGATCGGCCCGGCGCCGGTCGACGCCGTTCTCAGCTCGGAGCTGTCGATGCCGATCGAAGATCTCGACCTCTCGGTCCGCTCGTACAACTGCCTCAAGCGTGAGGGCATCAACACCGTCAGCGAGCTCGTCTCGCTCTCGGAGACGCAGCTCATGAACATCC
The DNA here is from genome assembly GCF_042882245.1 of Leifsonia sp. NPDC058230. Classification (NCBI taxonomy): domain Bacteria; kingdom Bacillati; phylum Actinomycetota; class Actinomycetes; order Micrococcales; family Microbacteriaceae; genus Leifsonia; species Leifsonia sp. NPDC058230. The sequence goes on from NZ_JBHVWM010000003.1 coordinate 55,614, forward strand.
GCAACTTCGGTCAGAAGTCGGTGGACGAGGTCAAGGACAAGCTCACCGAGATGGGTCTGTCGCTCAAGGATTCGGTGCCCGGCTTCGACGGCGCCCACTTCTACAGCGGCTACGAAGAAGACGAGACCAACATCTGAGACTCGTCTTCTGACGACGTCACCGATCAACACCGACTTTCAACACTGGAGATAACCGATCATGCCTAAGCCCACCAAGGGCCCCCGCCTCGGAGGCGGTCCCGCGCACGAGCGCCTGATGCTCGCCAACCTGGCCGCAGCGCTGTTCACCCACAAGAGCATCAAGACGACCGAGACCAAGGCGAAGCGCCTTCGTCCGCTCGCAGAGCGTCTCATCACGTTCGCGAAGCGTGGCGACCTGCACGCCCGTCGCCGCGTGCTCACCGTCATCCACGACAAGGGCGTGGTGCACGAGCTCTTCACCGAGATCGCGCCGCTCCTCGCGGAGCGCGAGGGTGGCTACACCCGCATCACCAAGCTGGGCTTCCGCAAGGGCGACAACGCCTCCATGGTGCAGATCGAGCTCGTGCTCGAGCCCGTCACCCCGAAGGTGAAGTCGACCAAGTCGTCGTCGAAGGCAGCTCCGGCCGCCGCGCCGGTCGAGGAGACGCCGGTCGAGGAGACCGCCGCCGAGGAGACCCCCGTCGAGGCTTCGGCCGAGACCGAGGCCGCTGAGGCCGAGGTCGTCGAGGAGTCCACCGCTGACGCCACCGCGTCGGAGGAGACCACCGCTGAGGCCGAGGCCGAGAAGGCCTAGTCCCTCTCCTGCAGGTCAGCGAAGGGCCCCGCATCCGTTTCGGATGCGGGGCCCTTCGCTGTTCCGCGTGTCGGCTCGCGCGACCAATAGGCTGTCGGCATGTCCGAGACGACCGACGACCTGAAACCGGTGCGCGAGAGGATGCACGCCCCGGCCACGTACCAGCCGCAGCATCCGCTCATCGCCGAATGGCGTCCCCTCACCGCGGAGGATCTCGACGTCGTCGTCGGGCTGCAGCAGTCGATCGACGCGGCGGACCATCCGAACTGGCTGGCCACCCGTGAGGAGGTCGAGGAGGAGATGGGCTACTCGTTCGTCGACCTCGAAAGGGATTCGCTGATCGCGTTCACGGCGGACGGTCGCGCGGTCGCGGCGACGATCGTGGTGATGCCGCCGCTGCAGGAGACCCTGGTGCGCTCGTTCTTGAACGGCGGCGTGCATCCCGAGTTCCGCGGTCTCGGGATCGGACGCGAACTCCTGGCGTGGCAGCAAGCGCGCGCCCAGCAGCAGCTCGCCGGCTCCGACAAGACCCTGCCCGCCTGGATACTGGCCTACGCCGACGAGCGCGCGCCGCAGAACGTACACCTGCTGAAGCGCGCCGGTTTCCGCGTCGCGCGCTACTTCGTGGCGCTCGAGCGGGAGCTGCGCGAACCCGTGCCGACGGTGGAGCCGGCGGAGGGCATCCGGATCGTGCCCTATTCGCCGGAGTGGTCTGCGGCGACACTCGCCGCCCGCACCGACTCGTTTCGCGACCACTGGGCCAGTCAGCCGCTGAGCGAGGAGCAGTGGACGTCGTGGCTCGGCGGGACCTTTCGACCGGACATCTCGTTCCTCGCCGTCGCGGAGGGCGAGAACGGCGACGAGGTCGTCGGGTTCGTGCTCTGCCAGGTCACCGAGGACGACTGGGAGAGCCAGGGCTTCACGGGCGCGTACATCGGGATGGTCGGAACGACGCGAGCGTGGCGGGGCAAGCGGATCGCACCCGCTCTGCTCGGCCGGACGCTGCAAGCCTGCGCCGACCTCGGTTGGGAGAAGGTCACACTCGACGTGGATGCGGAGAATCCGACGGGTGCGTTCGGGCTCTACACGGGGATGGGCTTCACTCAGACCAACTCGGAGACCTGCCTGATCCGCGAATTCTGAGCGCCGGGGTCACTGCGGGCGCGGCCCTGCCTGGTCCCACGGGTCGGCGACTCGCACCGACGAGTGCTCCGCGAGCCTCATCAGCGCCTGGTGCAGCGCATCCGCGTAGAGTCGCCCGCCACTCAGGCCCGGGTGGATCTGGTCGGAGGCCAGCAGGTCGAGGTGGGGCGCGATCGCGGTCTGCCAGTCGGACAGGGTGACTCTCGTCGGATGCGCGGCAGCGAAGTCGCGGAGGGCAGTGTTCACCCCGTCGGTCCAGGGCCGCGGTGCCTGCACGGTGACGACGATCAGCTGCCGGTCCGGACCCGCCGCGAGAAGCAGGCGGTCGAGCGTGTCGGCAGAGGTCGAGCCGTTGGTTCCGAGCCCGACCAGCACGACCTTGCGCAGCGTTCCTGCCGTTCTGGCCGCTTCGACGAGGTCGGGGGCCTTGCTCATCTGGCGGGACACGACCGCATCGATCGCGATGCCGGGCAGCTTCTCCTGCAGCGCGGGGGCGGACGCGAGCATGACCGAATCGCCGAACGCGGAGATGTCAGCGCCGGTGGCGACGGGATGCGGGTCGGGCGGGATGCGCAGATCGCTTCGGGAGGACTCGGGCTTGCCGGCGGGGTCGGCGGGACCCGTCGCGGACTGCCGCAGTGACGCCTTGCCGCGTTCGATGAAGGCCTGCGCGCCGGTGGCAGCCGGGGCGGCGGCGATGGCGGCGACCGTGCCCGCGACGAGCAGCACGGCGACGCCGGTGAGCGCGATGCCGGTGATGCGGGCGGGGGCGGATGCGCGCATCCGGCGGCGGGCGTGGCGAAGCACCCCGATCATCCCGTACCGCCGGATGGGGGTCTCGAGCCAGCGATACGACAGCAGCGTCGCGGCGACGGCGATGGCGAGCGACGCCAACCCGACGACAGCGGACATCGCCGGGTCGTGCTCGTCGGGCACGAGCGCGCACGCGAGCACGAAGACGGGCCAGTGCCAGAGGTAGAGGCCGTAGGAGCGCACGCCGAGGTAGCGCAGGGGGCGCAGGTCGATCATCCGGCCGAACCGCGCTCCCGGGATGACCGCAGCGAAGATCACGAGTGCGGTGAGCACGCTGACGATCACCAGTCCGCCTCGATAGGTGAAGGTCGCGTCGTCGTGCAGGGCCCAGGCGGCCCAGGCCAGCCCCGCGAGCGACAGGAGGCCGAGCGTGGGAAGCCAGCGTCGCGCGAACAGCTGCAGGGCGGTCTCTCCCGCGTCGAGGTGGAGCGGTCGTAGGCGGGCGACCACGAGGGCGAGGGCGGCGCCGGCAGCGAGGCCGAAGCTGTGGGTGTCGGAGCCGAAGTACACGCGCGTCGGGTCTCCGCCCGGCGTGTAGAGCACGAACATCGCGACAGCGGATGCGACGGCCACCGCGCTTACGATGGCGAGCCTCGCCCACCAGGCGCGCAGGAGGGCGAGCGCGAGGATCACGAGCGGCCACACCAGGTAGAACTGTTCCTCGACCGCCAGCGACCAGAGGTGCTTGAACAGTTCGGGCGCATCCCGGGCGAAGTAGCTGCTGTCGGCTGCGATGGAGAGCCAGTTGGCGCTGAACGTCGCCGCTCCGAGCACCTGCCGGCCGAGGCCGACGAGCACGTCCCCGCCGACGAAGAGGGCAGCCGTCGAGCAGACGACGACGAGCAGTGCGATCGCGGGCATCAGGCGTCTCGCCCGCCGCACCCAGAACCGCTTGAGGTCGATGCGACCGGTCGTCGCACGCTCACGCATGAGCAGGCTGGTGATGAGGAAGCCACTGATCACGAAGAAGACGTCGACCCCGATGAAACCCCCGGGCAGCAGCCCGGGGAAGAGGTGGTAGACCAGCACGGCGGCGACCGCGATCGCCCGCAGACCGTCGAGCCCGGCGTAGTGCCGCGCGCCGGGAGCAGGGCGCGTGGCGACCGCATCGGGGTCGATCGCGAGAGGGATCGGGAGGCGCTGGGGAGTAGTCGTGACAGTCATGGGAGGCCGGGTGTAGCGGGACGAAGCCTCCACCCTAACAACCGCATGCTGACAGCTTCGTGGTCTGCCTAGAATTGTCTCCGTGACGACCCAGGCGACGACCCGATTCCGGCTCGACATCGCCTACCAGGGCACGGATTTCAACGGCTGGGCTCTGCAGCCGGGCCTGCGCACCGTGCAGGGCGAGCTCGAGTCCGCCCTCGCCACGATCTTCCGCCGGTACGGTGCACCGCCCTCCCTCATCGTGGCCGGGCGAACCGACGCCGGCGTCCACGCCGTGGGTCAGGTCGCGCACGTCGACCTGACCGGCGAGCAGGTCGCAGCGCTGCTCAAGCCGAGGGGCAAGGCGGTGGTGACGGATGCGGGGACCGCGCTCGCACGCCGGGTCAACGGCATCCTGGGCCCGGTTCCGGACATCGTGGTGACGGCCGCCGCGCAGGCTCCCGAAGGATTCGATGCACGGTTCTCGGCGCTGTGGCGCCGCTACGAGTACCGAGTCGCGGACAGCCTCTCGCTGCGCGACCCGCTCCAGCGCCATCGCACCGCGTGGGTGCCGACCGAACTGGATGTGGAGTCGATGGATGCGGCGGCGCTGAGCCTGCTCGGACTGCACGACTTCGCCAGCTACTGCAAGCCCAGGGAAGGGTCGACGACGATCCGCACCCTGCTCGGGTTCGGCTGGCGCCGAGACACCGACGGTGTGCTCGTGGCGGAGGTGAAGGCGGATGCGTTCTGCCACAGCATGGTGCGCGCGCTGGTCGGCGGCTGCGTGACCGTGGGCGAGGACAAGCTCGGGGTCGAGGACCTGGTCACGCTTCGCGACGAGCGCGAGCGCACCAGCGCGTTCCGCGTGATGCCGGCCCGTGGGCTCACTCTGATGCAGGTGGGCTACCCCGACGACATCGGGCTGGCGATCCGCGCGGAGCAGACGCGGGCGTTGCGCTCGCTCTGACGCTCCCAGGGCTCAGCTCTGAGGAGTCGAGGGTTGCGCCCCTCGGAGCGCGCGCAGCACACGGCGGGTGAGGCGTTTCGTGCCGCGGATCGGTGTGCCGATCGCGAGCGCTATCCGTCCGAGGCCGCTTCGGTCGTTCGCGCCGAGAGCGATCTTGCGCTCCCAGGCGCGTCTCAGCGCGCCACCACGGCTCTGGCGCACCACCGCACGCCGGGGGAGCTCGCCGCGGTCCCGCAGCTCGAAGAGCCGGGCCGCCCGCGCCGCCCAATCGTCGGACGAGGCGGGGTGGAAGTAATTGTCGTCCAGCCAGCCGGAGTCGACGGTGGGGAAGCGGCCCGCCACCAGATCGGCCGAGGTGCCGTCCAGGCCGCTGCCGACGAAGACTTCGTTGATCATGCTGCGCGAGACGCCGAAGTCGGTGAGCGCCAGCCCCGGGATGCCCCGGCCGATCGCCTCGATCAGCGCGGTCGAGCTGACGGTCACGAGTGCGAGCGCGCGATCGAGGTGCTGGCTCATGGGCCCGGTCTCGACGACGAGGTTCGCGGGAGCGTCAGCCGGAAGCAGCTCGGCGTACGGGAACGTCTCATGGTGCGTCTGCTGTTCGCCCCGCACCGCCCGGGTCTTGATGACGACCCGCCAGTCCGGGTGCGCGGTCGCCGTGGCAGCGAGCCAGCCGACGATCCGCTCCCGGTCTTCGCGTGCCGCCGGAACGCTCGGCTGGGCGGCGAACACGACGCTGTCGCGGAGGAGCGCCGCGGGAGCCGCGGGAGCATCCCGCCCTGCCCGGTCGCGCTCGCCGTCGATGAACGGCAGCGTCGCGAGCCCGTAGTGCGGCACGACCCCGCCGTCTTCGGCGAGGGCGGTGTACTCCCGCACCTCCCGGCGGCTGTGCAGCACGAAGAGGTCGGCGCGGGCGCGCAGGAACAATCCCTTCCACTTGGCCGGGTAGGAGATGCCGGGGAGGCCCGTGATCAGCACGGGCCGCGGCGTCACGCGGCGGTGGATCTCGTCGATGAGCAGCTCGGCGACCGGTCCGAGCGTGGCGACGAGCACCGCATCCGGTGGGTCGAGGCGGATGCGCTCCACCACATCGTCGACGCTGCGAGTCGCCGGCAGCGTGCGCACCGACGCGGCGAGTCTCTCATCGACGCCGCGGAACGCCGACGCCAGCTGCGCACGGCTCGCGGAGACCGGGGTGGCCACCGTCGCGATGTCGAGCTCCCATTCGACGGGGGACGCCGACAGGAGGTGGGCTCCCCATTTCGCGAACGAGTCCGTGTCGACGATGCCCAGAACGCGGCGCGGCACGCTCAGGCTCCCACCCGTCGCAGCTTCGACAGCGGTGCGAGCTCACCGGGGAAGATCTTCTTCACGCCGTCGCCGAGCGCGGTCTCGATGATGCGGATGTCGCGGACCAGGTGGCTGAGCCCCTGGGGCTCGAGCGAGGCGGCGTGGTCCGATCCCCACATCGTGCGGTCGAGGGTGATGTGCCGTTCGACGGCGGCGGCGCCGAGTGCCACGGCCGCGAGCGAGATCTGCAGGCCCGGTTCGTGGCCCGAGTACCCGATGGGAATCCCGGGGTAGCGGTCGCCGAGGGTGGCGATCATGCGCAGGTTCGCCTCTTCGGCGGGCAGAGGGTAGGTCGAGGTCGCGTGGAGGATCACGAGACGTTCGGTTCCCAGCGTCTCCACGGCCCGGTCGATCTGCTCGATCGTCGACATCCCGGTCGAGAGGATCACCGGCTTCCCGGTTGCCGCGACGGCCGCGAGCAGGCTCAGGTCGGTCACCGACGCGGACGCGATCTTGTAGGCCACGACGTTGAGGCTGTCGAGGAAGTCGACCGAGGGCCCGTCCCACGGGGACGCGAACCAGTCCAGCCCGCGCATCGTCGCGTGGTCGCCGATCTCGATGTACTGGTCGCGGTCGAACTCCACCCGGTAGCGGTACTCGAGGTAGGTCATCTCGCCCCAGGGCGTGCTGCGCGGCACGGCCTTCATGTGCTCCGGGGTGGAGATCTCGGGGGTGCGCTTCTGGAACTTGACCGCCTGGGCGCCGGCATCGGCGGCCACGTCGATCAGCTGCTTGGCGATGTCGACGTCGCCGTTGTGGTTCAGCCCGATCTCCGCGATCAGGTACGCCGGCGCGCCGCCGCCGATGGTCGAACGTCCGATTGTCACCGTCATGATGCTCCGCTCCGTTGGATGAGGACGAGGTCTGCGAGTTCGCGTACGGCGCCGTCGCCGCCACGGCGATCGAGCACTCTGCGTGCCGCGCCGATGACGAGGGGATGCGCATCCGCGACCGCGAGGGGCCAGCCGACGATGCCGAGGGCTCCGAGGTCGTTGATGTCGTTGCCGAGATAGGCGACGCGGTCGAGGGGGATTCCGGATGCGGCCGCCCACTCACGGAGCGCGGTCGCCTTGTCGTCGACGCCGTGCAGTACCTCGACCCGCAGTTTGGCCGCGCGCGCCGCGACGACGGGATTGGTCTCGGTCGAGAGGATCAGCACCGGCACGCCGGCTTCACGCAGCAGCCGCACGCCCATCCCGTCACGCCGATTGACCACGACGGTCTCGGTGCCGTCGGTGTGCACGGATGCGCGGTCATCGGTGTGCACGCCGTCGAAGTCCGTGACGACCGCATCGACGTCGATCCGGTCGGTGGTGCCGAGCAGAGGGGCGATCGCGGAGGCGGCGAGCAGGTCCGCGGGATCGTCGATGTCGATCGACCCGGTCGCGGAGACCTCGGCGACTGCGACCCTCCCGAAGAAGCGGTGCCCGTGCTCGCGGAAGCCGCGGGCGTCCATGACGTAGAAGGCGCCGGTCTCCCGATACTCGGGTTCCCTGTCCTGGCGGCGGGGACGCGTCGCTGCGTCATGGTTGACCGCCGTCGCCGTGCCGTCCAGCATCCGCCAGAGGAAGGCGTGCGACCGCACCACCGAGAACACTACGTCCGCGTCGCCCGACCGCACCCGCTCGACGGCTGCGTCCAGGTCGTCGGGGTCGATGAACGGCGAGGTGGCCTGGATGAAGACCAGCACATCCGGCTCGACGCCGTCGCAGGCGAGGAGGTCGAGCGCGTGCAGGAGGGCCGACTCGGAGGTGGCGAGGTCGCCGGCGATCGCCTGCGGGCGATCGACGATCTGGGCGCCCGCGCGCTTCGCCTCGGCTGCGATGCCGGGGCCGTCCGTGGTCACATACACCGAGTCGATCGTGCGGGCGGCGACGGCGGCGGCGACCGCACGGGCGATGAGGGGCCTTCCCGCGACCCTGGCCAGATTCTTCTCGGGAATGCCCTTCGATCCTGCGCGCGCAGGGATGACCGCGACGACGTTCGGAGGGATGGGCACGGGCGCAACGCTAGGATCGGCGGGTAGCCGCGAGCTTGCCGGGCGGCGAATGCACGGCGACCTGCGGGCGAACGGGATGCGGCCGCGTTTGACGGGGCCGAGCGGGCTCGCGTACTATAGACCCTTGGTGTCCGTGCCTCTGCGGCATGACACACGAACGTGAGCCCTCCGAACGTTCGGTTCTCGCCTCATCGAGCTGAGAACCGCCCTGGAGTGGGATTCACGAACACCTCCGTTCGATACAGAAAGCAGCCACTACTGTGACGCGCACTTACACCCCGAAGGCAGACGAGATCCAGCGCGACTGGGTCGTCATCGACGCGACAGACGTCGTGCTCGGCCGTCTCGCCAGCCACACCGCCGCTCTCCTCCGTGGAAAGCACAAGCCCACCTTCGCTCCCCACATGGACAGCGGTGACTTCGTCATCATCGTCAACGCCGAGAAGGTCGCCCTGACCGGTGCCAAGGCAGCCCAGAAGAAGGCCTACCGTCACTCGGGCTACCCGGGTGGCCTCTCGGCCGTCACCTACGCCGAGCTCCTCGAGAAGAACCCGATCCGCGCCGTGGAGAAGGCTGTTCGCGGGATGCTCCCCAAGAACTCGATCGGCCGCGCCCAGCTCCGCAAGCTGAAGGTCTACACGGGCAGCGAGCACCCGCACGCCGCCCAGCAGCCGAAGCCGTACACCCTCGGCCAGGTCGCGCAGTAGCGCGCCGACAGACCTTTCTGACTTAGAAGAGACAAGGATTACCACCATCGTGGCGAAGATCGCAGACAGCATCGAGTCGGCTCAGGCCGACAACGTCGAGTCCTACTCGACCGAGACCCCGGCCAGCGAGGCCCCCCAGGCCCAGCGTCCCGTCCTCACCGTTCCCGGTGCGGCCGTCGGCCGCCGCAAGGAGGCCATCGCCCGCGCGCGCCTGGTTCCGGGCTCCGGCACCATCACGGTCAACGGCCGTGAGTTCGCCGACTACTTCCCCAACAAGCTGCACCAGCAGCTGATCACCGACCCGTTCAAGGTCCTCGACCTCATCGGCGGCTACGACGTCGTCGCCCGCATCACCGGCGGCGGCCCCTCGGGCCAGGCGGGCGCTCTGCGTCTGGCGATCGCTCGTGCGCTCAACGAGATCGACCGCGAGAACAACCGTGCCATCCTCAAGAAGGCCGGCTTCCTCACTCGTGACGCTCGCGTCATCGAGCGCAAGAAGGCTGGTCTCAAGAAGGCCCGCAAGGCGTCGCAGTTCTCCAAGCGCTAAGCGCCCCGAGCGCTTAGGCTCCGGTCCATGCCTCGTCTCTTCGGAACCGACGGAGTCCGCGGACTCGCAAACGGTTCACTCACCGCCGACCTCGCGCTCGGTCTTGCTCAGTCAGCTGCTGCTGTTCTGACGCAAGGCCGCAGCGCCGAGGCGCGGCGGGCCGCCGGCAAACGCCCGGTGGCGATCGTCGCCCGCGACCCGCGGGTCTCAGGCGAGTTCATCTCCGCCGCTGTTTCGGCGGGCCTCGCGAGCTCGGGCATCGATGTGCTCGACGCCGGTGTCATCCCGACCCCGGCGGTCGCGTTCCTGATCGCGGACAGCGACGCCGACTTCGGCGTCATGGTCTCCGCATCGCACAACCCGGCGCCCGACAACGGCATCAAGATCTTCGCCCGCGGCGGCACGAAGCTCCCGGATGAGGTCGAAGACCGCATCGAGGAGCACCTGGGCCTCGAGAAGCTCGCGCCGACCGGCGCGGCTGTCGGACGCATCCGTCGCTTCGCCGACGCCGAAGACCGCTATGTCGTGCACCTCCTCGCGAGCCTGCCGCACCGCCTCGACGGCATCCACGTCGTTCTCGACTGCGCCCATGGTGCCGCGGCCGGCGTCTCGCCCGAGGTGTTCACCGATGCGGGCGCTCGCGTCACCGTCATCGGCGACTCGCCCGACGGCATGAACATCAACGACGGCGTCGGTTCCACCCACCTCGACAACCTGGCGAGGGCCGTGCTCGCCGCGGGCGCCGACGTCGGTATCGCCCACGATGGCGATGCGGACCGCTGCCTCGCCATCGATGCGAACGGCAACATCGTCGACGGCGACCAGATCATGGCGATCCTCGCGCTCGGCATGAAAGACCGCGGCAAGCTCCGTGAAGACACCCTCGTCGCCACGGTGATGAGCAACCTGGGCCTCAAGCTCGCCATGCGCGAGAACGGCATCCGCGTCGTCGAGACGGCCGTGGGCGACCGCTACGTGCTCGAAGAGATGAACGAACACGACTTCTCCCTCGGCGGCGAGCAGTCCGGTCACGTCATCATGCGCGAGTTCGCGACGACCGGCGACGGCATCCTCACCGGGCTGCACCTGCTCAGCGAGATGGCGCGCCAGCACAAGTCGCTCGCCGAACTGGCGCAGGCGATGACCGTGTACCCGCAGTTCATGGTGAACGTGAAGAACGTCGACCACCACGCCGTGCACACCGACGAGGTGCTGCAGGCGGCTGTCGAGGCGGCCGAGGCCGCGCTCGGCGACACCGGACGGGTGCTGCTGCGCCCATCCGGAACCGAACCGCTCGTCCGCGTCATGGTGGAGGCCGCCGATCAGCAGACCGCTGAGCGTCTCTCCCACGAGCTCGCCGACGTCGTGCGGGAACGCCTGGCGCTCTAGCCGCCGACACGACCGACCCCTCGTGCGATGACGGGGGCGGCGCGGGCTACTTCTGGTCCGCGGCCTTCTGGGCGGCGAGGAAGTCGACGACCGAGTACGCGCGTGCGCGCCCCGGCAGCATCTCGGGACCGTAGAGACCGGCGAGCAGCTTCGCGGGGTCGACGTTGAGCGCCGTCGCCAGCCGCACGATCGTGTGCAGCTCGGAGTTGGCCTCGCCGCGCTCCACCCGGCCGTAGTTGGTGACGTGCATGTCGGCCAGGTGCGCGATGTCCTCCTGGCTCAAGCCGAGGGCGACCCGGGCCTCGCGCACGCGGGCGCCGAAGAGCTCGGCGGCACGGGAGCGGGAGGCGGGCATACCTCATGACTACGGCACCCCAGTCGAACGATCCAGAGCTTCAAGGCTTGTGGCTTAACAGCCTCAAGCGCAGACGCCGGGCTCAGAGCTTGCGGAGGAGGACCGAGCTCACCGTGTGGTCCGCATCCTTGCGCAGCACCAGCTTGGCGCGGGAGCGGGTGGGCCGGATGTTCTGGATCAGGTTGGGCTCGTTGATGCCGGCCCAGATGCCGGCGGCCCGCTCGCGCGCCTGCTCTTCGGTGAGCTCCGCGAAGCGGTGGAAGAACGACTTGGGGTTGGCGAACGCCCCGCGCTGCAGCTTGAGGAAGCGTTCCTCGTACCAGCGGGCGATGTCCCGGGTGCGCGCATCCACGTAGACGCTGAAGTCGAAGAGGTCGCTCACGGCGAGACGGTTGCCGCCACCGGCGGGCTGGAGCACGTTGAGCCCCTCGACGATCAGCACATCCGGACGGCGCACGACGATCTCGGCGTCGGGCACGATGTCGTAGCTGAGGTGCGAATAGAAGGGCGCGCGAACCTCGGGAGCGCCGCTCTTGACCGCGGTCACGAAGCGCAGGAGGGAGCGCCGGTCGTACGACTCGGGAAAGCCCTTGCGCTCCATCAGGCCGCGACGCGCGAGTTCGGCGTTGGGCAGCAGGAACCCGTCGGTCGTGACGAGTTCGACACGAGGCGTGTCGTCCCAGCGCGAGAGCAGTTCGCGCAGCAGGCGGGCGATCGTGGACTTGCCGACCGCGACCGACCCCGCGACGCCGATCACGAACGGCGTGCTCGCCGCCCGCTCGCCGAGGAACTGGCTGGTGACCCGGTGCAGCTGCTTGGCGCCGCCTACATACAGGTTGAGCAGCCGGCTCAGCGGCAGGTAGACCTCCTCGACCTCGCGCATATCGAGGGGATCGCCGAGCCCGCGGAGCTGCACGATCTCGGTCTCCTGCAGGGGAAGCCGGGTGCTCTGCGCCAACTCGGCCCAGTCGGAGCGGGACAGTTCCACGAAGGGGGACGAGTCGCCGTTGCCTGTGGATCCGCCTTGTGCTGTGCCGTGCTCCGCCATAGGCGTCAAGTCTAGGGCGTCGGCCCAGGCTAAAATCGGGTGCATGTGTGGAATCGTCGGGTACGTCGGTACGGATAAGAGCCTCGAGGTGCTCCTCGGTGGGCTGAAGCGTTTGGAGTACCGCGGGTACGACTCCGCCGGGATCGCGATCATCGCGCCCGATGGAGCCCTCCACACGGCGAAGAAGGCGGGCAAGCTCTCGGCGCTGAGCGGAGACCTCGAGAGCCACCCCATCCCGAACGGCGGCACGGGCATCGGCCACACCCGCTGGGCGACGCACGGCGGGCCGACCGACCGCAACGCGCATCCGCACCTCGGCGACGACGGTCGCCTCGCGGTGATCCACAACGGCATCATCGAGAACTTCTCTGCACTGAAAGACGAGCTGCTCGCCGAAGGGTTCTCCTTCGAGTCGGAGACCGACACCGAGGTCGCCGCCGTGCTCCTCGGCCGCGAGTACCGCGCCACCGGCGACCTCAACGAGGCTTTCCGCCGTGTCGTCTCCCGTCTGGAGGGTGCGTTCACCCTCCTCGCCCTGCACCAGGACGCGCCGCACGTCGTCGTCGGCGCCCGCCGCAACTCGCCGCTCGTGATCGGTCTCGGCGACGGTGAGAACTTCCTCGGCTCCGACGTCGCCGCCTTCGTCGAGCACACCCGCAACGCGATGGCGATCGGTCAGGACCAGATCGTCACGATCACCCCCGACTCGGTCAGCGTCACCGACTTCTCCGGCGAGCCCGTCGAGGTCGAGCCGTTCGAGGTCGCCTGGGATGCGTCCGCCGCCGAGAAGGGCGGCTGGTCGTCGTTCATGGCGAAGGAGATCGCCGAGGAGCCGGATGCGGTGGCGAACACCCTGCGTGGCCGCCTCGTCGACGGTGCCGTGCACATCCCTGAGCTGGAGGCCGTCGGCGACGAGCTGCTCGCCGGCATCGACCGCATCACGATCATCGCCTGCGGCACGGCCGCGTACGCCGGCATGGTCGGCAGCTATGCGATCGAGAAGTGGTCGCGCGTTCCCGTCTCGGTCGAGCTCAGTCACGAGTTCCGCTACCGCGAGCCTGTGATCAGCGACAGCACGCTCGTCATCTCGATCAGCCAGTCCGGCGAGACCATGGACACGCTGATGGCCGTCAAGTACGCCCGTGAGGCGGGCGCGAAGACGATCTCGATCTGCAACACCCAGGGCGCGACCATTCCGCGTGAGTCGGATGCCGCTCTCTACACGCACGCCGGTCCCGAGGTCGCCGTCGCGTCGACCAAGGCGTTCGTCGCGCAGATCACAGCGCTCTACCTGTTCGGCCTGCACCTCGCCCGTGTGCGCGGAACCCTCAGCGACGCAGCGCAGCGCGAAGCGATCGACGAGCTCGCCGCCGTTCCCGGCAAGATCGCGACGGTTCTCGAGTCGCACGAGGCGATCGCCCAGCTGGCCCGGTGGATGTCCGACACGCGTTCCGTACTCTTCCTCGGGCGTCACGTCGGCTACCCGATCGCCCTCGAGGGCGCGCTCAAGCTCAAGGAGCTGGCGTACATCCACGCCGAGGGATTCGCGGCCGGTGAGCTCAAGCACGGCCCGATCGCGCTCATCGAGCCGGGTCAGCCCGTGTTCGTCGTCGTGCCCAGCCCGCGCTGGTCCGACGAGATGCACAAGAAGGTCGTCTCGAACATCCAGGAGATCCGCGCCCGCGGCGCCCGCGTGATCGCGATCGCCGAGGCCGGTGACGCCGCAGTGCTGCCGTTCGCCGACGAGGTCATCCGCATCCCGCTGGCCGAGCCGCTGTTCGAGCCGCTGCTCGCCGTCGTCCCCCTGCAGATCTTCGCGATGGAGCTCTCGGCCGCCAAGGGCCTCGACGTCGACCAGCCCCGCAACCTGGCCAAGTCGGTCACGGTCGAATAGCACGGTCGACATGATCGCGGGCATCGGGGTCGACGTGGTCGATTTGGCGAGGTTCACCCTCGCGATCGAGCGCACGCCCCGGCTGCGCGAGCGGCTGTTCACCGAAGCCGAGCGCGGCCTGCCGGTGCATTCGCTCGCCGCCCGGTTCGCGGCCAAGGAGGCCTTGATCAAGGCGCTCGGCGGCTCGGAGGGCATGCGCTGGCACGACTTGGAGATCGTTCCCGACGATGAGCGGAACCCCGGCTTCGTGCTGCACAACGAGATCGAACGGGATGTGCGCGAGCGGGGGATCACGCACATCCACGTCACCATGAGCCACGATGCCGGCGTCGCGACGGCGTTCGTCATCACCGAGCGGGACGACCGTGGCTGAGTCAGCGGTCTTCCGCGAAGCCGTGATCGACCTCGGCGCGCTCGCGTCGAACGTCGCCCACCTGCGTGCGGTGGTCGGCACCGAGCACGTGATGGCGGTCGTGAAGGCGAACGCCTACGGCCATGGCGCCGTCGAGTGCGCCCGTGCCGCCCTGGCGGGCGGTGCCGACTGGCTCGGCGTCGCCGACCTGACCGAGGCGATGCAACTGCGTGACGCTGGAATCGATGCGCCGTTGCTCGCCTGGCTGCATGATCCGGATGCGGACTTCGCGCCGGCCGTGGCAGCAGGCGTGGACATCGGTGTGAGTTCGGTGTCCCAGCTCGAGGCGGTGGCGGCCACCCGCCGCGCCCTGCTCGCCGAGGGTCGCCTCCACGGACAGGCCCTGGTGCAGCTGAAGCTGGAGACCGGCCTCAGCCGCAACGGCATCTCCGAGCCCGACTGGGAGCCCGCGTTCGTGCGCGCCAGAGAGCTGGAGCACGCGGGCGACATCGTCGTGCGCGGGATCTTCAGCCATGTGTCCAACGCCTCGCCGCACGACGACGCCGCCGCGCTCCAGGCATTCACGCGCGGGCTCGAGGCTGCGGAGGCGGCGGGGCTCACTCCGGAGCTGCGGCACCTGGCCGCCTCGGCGGCGGCCCTGCGCATCCCGGACGCCCGCTTCAACCTGGTGCGGCTCGGGATCGGTATCTACGGCCTCTCGCCGTTCGAGGATGCGAGCAGCGCCGACCTGGGGCTCACGCCCGTCATGACGTTGCGCGGCCGCGTCGCCGCGGTTCGGCGGGTCACGGGCGGCACCGGTGTCTCCTACGACTACACGTACCGCACGAAGAGCGCCACGACGCTCGCTCTGGTTCCGCTCGGGTATGCCGAGGGCATCCCGCGGCATGCCTCGAACCGGGCGACGGTGACGATCGGCGGCCGGCCCTTCCGGATCAGCGGCCGCGTCGCGATGGACCAGTTCGTGGTCGATGTCGGCGACCACGCCGTCGCGGTCGGCGACGAGGTCGTGCTCTTCGGCGACCCGGCCGCGGGCGTCGCGTCGGCGGACGACTGGGCCGACGCCGCGGGCACCATCAATTACGAGATCGTCACCCGCATCGGCCCGCGCGTTCGCCGCACCTACGTGGGTCGGACGTGACCGGGTACCTCTGGCCGCCGGCGACGCGGGTCATCCCGGCCGCGGCCGACATGCACACGCTCGGCATCGAGCTCGCTGCGATCCTGCAGCCCGGTGACCTCGTCGTGCTGAGCGGTCCCCTCGGCGCGGGCAAGACGACCCTCACGCGCGGCATCGGCGACGGCCTGCAGGTGCGCGGGCCGGTCACGAGCCCGACGTTCGTGCTCGCCCGTACGCATCCGAGCCTCGTCGGCGGCGCTCCCCTCGTGCACGTCGACGCCTACCGGCTCAGCAGCGCTCTCGAACTCGACGATCTCGACATCGACTTCGCGACGTCGATCGTCGTGGTCGAGTGGGGTTCCGGGATGCTCGACGGCGTCGCCGAGTCCTGGCTCGAGATCGACATCGCTCGTCCGACGGGCGGCACCGAGCAGCCCCCGCTGGCGGACGACGACGATCCCGGCGAGGACGAGGACATCGAGGAGGAGGTCGCGGGGGAAGGCGAAACCGAATACGGCCTCGATGCCGACGAGCCCCGGCGGGTGACCGTCACCGGCTACGGTCCTCGCTGGCTCGCCTAGGCTGGAAGCATGCTTCTCGCCATCGACACCTCTGCAGGCACGAGTGTCGCCGTCGTCGACCGTGATGGCGGGGTCCTGGCCGAGCGCTCCCAGTCCGACACGATGCGTCACGCCGAGGTCATCGGTGAACTGATCGACGCGGTGCTGCGCGAATCCGGCGTCGCGGTCGAGGCGCTCTCGGGCGTCGTCGCCGGAATGGGACCCGGTCCGTTCACCGGGTTGAGGGTCGGGATCGCCGCGGCGAAGGCCTTCGCATTCGGCGCGCACAAGCCGCTCGTCCCGGTGGTCAGCCACGATGCGGTCGCGTTCGAGCGGTACGGCGCCGGCCACGAGGGCGGCCTGCTCGTCGTGACGGATGCGCGCCGTCGGGAACTGTACTGGTCCGCCTACGTCGGCATCGACGAAGCGGGGCTCCCGATCCGGGAGGACGGGCCGGGGCTGTCCAAGCCCGACGCGCTGCCGCATCCGGCGCTCGCGCGATTCGACGCGCACCAGGTGTCGGCCGGTGCCCTCGGGATGCTCGCAGAACTCCTCTACGCCAACGGCCGCCCCTTCGCCGCCGACGAGCCGCTGTACCTGCGGTCGCCGGATGTGACCCTCTCGAACGGCCCGAAGCGGGTGAGCGCGTGACCACCTGGCAGTTGCGGCGGGCGACGCTCGACGACGTGCCTGCGATCATGGAGCTCGAGAAGTCGACGTTCACGACCGACGCCTGGTCGGAGAAGTCGATGCGCACGGAGGTCGCGGGGGAGTATGGGTACTACCTGGTCGCCTTCGAGCCGGAGCATCCCGAGCGCATCGACGCGTATGCCGGGCTCCTCGCGCCGCGCGGTGCCATCGAGGGGGACATCCAGACGATCGCCGTTGCGCCGGCGGCCCGTCGCAACGGCCTCGGTCGCACGCTGATGCTGGCGCTGATCGGCGAAGCGCGCAAACGGGGCGCGCGCGAGGTCTTCCTCGAGGTGCGCGCGGACAATCCGGGCGCTCAGACCCTCTATCGGCAGCTCGGCTTCGAGGAGATCGGCGTGCGCCCTCGCTATTACCAGCCCGACGGTGTGGATGCACTCGTGATGCGTCTCGTCGTCCCCGACCCGGAGACCACCATCGCATGAACCGCGAGAACCCGCTGGTGCTCGGCATCGAGACCTCGTGCGACGAGACCGGCATCGGCATCGTGCGCGGAACGACGCTGCTCGCCAACACGATCGCGTCGTCGATGGACGAGCACGCCCGCTACGGCGGTGTCGTGCCCGAGGTCGCGGCGCGTGCGCACCTCGAGGCGCTCACCCCGGCGCTGCGCACGGCCGTCGCCGATGCGGGCATCGACCTCGCCGACATCGATGCGGTCTCCGTCACCAGCGGGCCGGGGCTCTCGGGCGCGCTGATGGTCGGCGTCGGGGCGGCGAAAGCGCTCGCGGTCTCGCTCGGCAAGCCGATCTACGCGGTGAACCACCTGGTCGGTCACGTCGGAGCCGACCTGCTCGACGCATCCGGCGGCCCCGGGCATCCGATCGAGCTGCCGACGATCGCTCTGCTCGTCTCGGGTGGTCACACCTCGTTGCTGCTCGTGCGCGACCTGGTGTCCGATGTCCTCCTGCTGGGTGAGACGATCGACGACGCTGCGGGTGAGGCCTTCGACAAGGTCGCGCGAGTGCTCGGGCTCCCGTATCCGGGCGGCCCGCAGATCGACCGGGTGGCGGCCGGCGGCGACCCGAAGGCGATCCGCTTCCCGCGCGGACTCACCAAACCCAAAGACCTCGAGGCTCACCGCTACGACTTCTCGTTCTCCGGGCTCAAGACCGCGGTCGCCCGCTGGGTCGAGCAGCGGCAGGATGCCGGCGAGCCGGTGCCCGTCGCCGACGTCGCGGCGAGCTTCCGCGAGGCCGTCGTGGATGTGCTCATCACCAAAGCACTGGCGGCGTGCAACGACCACGACGTGCCACGCCTGCTGCTCGGCGGCGGTGTCGTCGCCAACGCCCGCGTGCGCGAGGTCGCCGCAGAACGCGCGGCGGCCGCGGGGGTCGAGTTGCGCATCCCCGCCCTCTCCCTCTGCACCGACAACGGCGCGATGATCGCGGCGCTCGGCGCCCAGCTGATCATGGCGGGGCGTGAACCGAGCGCCCTCTCGTTCGGGGCCGATTCGACCCTTCCGGCGACGGAGATCCAGGTCGCCCGCTGAGGGGTGCCGTGGTGCGACAGCGGGTCGTACTCAGGTATGCAATTCGGCCGCAACCCTGTGTTCGCCTGGCCGAAGCAATACTCTAGAGACGTGGCCGACCGGGGGGACGCTTTCGACGGCACCCCATGAGAAGCCTGCCACGACGGCACCGCCACACCAGATTCTCGACAAAAGGAGATTGGCCTCATGACCGATCCGAATGCGCCCGCCGATCCGGCGGACCCGAACTCTCCCGCGCCAGATCAGAACGCCGGGGCCGTTCCTCCCGTACCTCCTGCCGCCCCCACCGAGCCGGCAGCTCCCACCGCCCCGCCGGCGGCTCCGGTTCCCCCGGCGGCCCCGTACGGCCAGCAGCCGCCCGCCCCCGACTACGGCCAGCCCCAGCAGCCGTACGGTCAGCCCCAGCAGCCGTATGGGCAGCAGCCGTACGGGCAGCCCCAGCAACCGTACGGCCAGCAGCAGCAGCAGCAGCCCTACGGCCAGCAGCCTTATGGCGCCGCTCCCGGCTACGGCGCCCCCGCGTACGGGCAGCCCGCACCGGGATACGCGCAGCCGTACGCTCCGCAGGCGAAGTCGCCCATCCTCAGCATCCTGTCGATGGTGGGCGGCATCATCGGAGTCGTGCTCGGCTGGGTGTGGGGCATCGGCTTCCCGTTCGGCGTCGCCGCGGTCATCCTCGGCTTCATCGGCCGCAAGAAGGAGCCCGCCGCGAAGGGATTCTGGCTGACCGGCATCATCACCGGTTTCGTCAGCATCGCGTTCTCGCTGTTCGCCTGGGCGATCCTGATCATCGCGCTGATCGCGTTCTCGTCGGCGGGCTACGGCACCTACAACTACTGATCGCGTCGATCGAAGCCGGGCCGTGCGGATGCGCGGCCCGGCTTCGTCGTGTCCGGCTCAGTCGGCCAGACGCTCGACCAGCAGCGCCGTGTGCTTGCCGGCGACCCGCGTGAGCACGAGGGTGGCCGAACGCGACCCGCTCAGGGACAGGCGCTTGCGCAGGGTGGCTGGATCCACATCCACCCCCCGCTTCTTGATCTCGAGGGTGCCGATGCCGCGTTCTTTCAGCGCCCGTCTCAGATCGCGCTCCTGGTACGGCAGGGTCTCGAGCACGCGGAAACCGGCGGCGAACGGTGTGCTGACGGCGTCGTCCGCGGTGAGATAGGCGATGCCCTCGCTCAGCATCCGTGCGCCGACGATCCGGGCCAGGTCGCCGATCAGGCGGGCGCGGATGACCGCGCCGTTCGGTTCGTAGAGGTACTCCCCGAGCGGGCCGGGCTCGACGTCGTCGCTGTCGGCGGGAGCCGTGAGTTCGCTGGCCCTGTCCCCGTCGAGCACGAGCGCTGCGCGACGGATGCCCGGTCTGGCCAGGGCGCCGAACCACAGCCCCATCTCCACCAGCTGCCCGTCGACCGATACCCACTGTGCCTCCGCTGTCGACGGGATCAGGTCGCGATCGAAACCGGGCCCGAGCTTGATGCCGACGGACCGGCCATGGGCGATCTCGAAGGCGAAATCGAGCGAGGGCGAGTAGTCGTCGGGATTCGTGAGCCGCGACGTCTGGCCGTGGCCGGGTGTGCGACGGGCGGGGTCGAGATAGACGCCGTCGAGCCCGCGCAGGTCCGTCTTCTCGGCGAGGCCGTGCACCACGGTGACGTTCGGGAACGGCGCCAGGTTGTAGCTGGCGATCGCGGCGGTGACCTCGTCGGCCTCGACCGCGGTCACGTCGAGCTCGAGGGCTGCGAGTGCCATCGCATCCCCGCCGATCCCGCAGCAGAGGTCGACCACCTGGTCGAGGCCCGCGGCGGCGAACCGGCCGGCGTGACGAGCGGCGACCGGGAGGCGGGTCGCCTGTTCCAGGGCGGCTTCGGTGAACAGCATCCGGTCGGCGAACTCGCCGAACTTGGCGTGAGCCTTCGAACGGAGCTTCGCCTGAGTGAGTACAGCGGCGACCAGGCCGGGCGAATAGCCGGCCTTGCGCAGGTCGCTGACCATCCGCAGCACGTCGCGCTCCGAGTGGTACGGCGGCAACGAGTCGAGCAGCCGCAGCCCCTCGGGGGACAAAACCTCGAGGAGTTCCGACCGGTCCATGCGTTCACGCTACCCCTTTGGCACTCACGTTGCGTGACTGCTAACCAACCCTCTAAACTCTCATTAGCACTCTCGCTACGAGTGTGCTAACTCCCAGTCTTGGTTCCAAGCCAGTCATTGTCATGAGAAAGAGGTCAACCGTGTCGGTCTCCATCAAGCCGCTCGAGGATCGCATCGTTATCAAGCAGGTCGAGGCCGAGCAGACCACTGCGTCTGGTCTGGTCATCCCCGACACCGCCAAGGAGAAGCCCCAGGAGGGCGAGGTCATCGCAGTTGGCCCCGGTCGCATCGACGACAACGGCAACCGCGTACCGCTCGACGTCGTCATCGGCGACAAGGTGCTCTACTCCAAGTACGGCGGAACCGAGGTCACCTTCGGTGGCGACACCTACCTCGTGCTGTCGGCTCGCGACGTTCTCGCGGTCGTCGTCCGCTAAGCACGTACACCAGAACCACCCGAGAGGCCCGGATGCGCACAGCATCCGGGCCTCTCGTGCGCCCGCTCTCTCGCATCCCACCCACTCACCCCACCCGGTCCTCCCACCCACTCACCCCACCCGGTCCTCCCACCCACGCCGCACACCGCCGATGTCGGAGAATCGTCGCGTTGTCGCCATGAGTCTCCGTTCGAGCGGAGGTTTGCTCGGCGCGTCGGCTGATTCGTCCTGTCGAAGGTGTCGGGATGCCGCGGACAGCGGGCGCCCGCTCGCTGCGTCGGTGCCGCCGCGTATGATCGGGGGAGTGTCAGAGAGCGCCGTAACGCCCACCAGTGGCGAGTCATCCGTAGCCGTCGAGAAGCCACTGACCGAACACCGTCGCTCGGGACTGATCTATGCGATCTCGGCGTACGTGCTGTGGGGCATCCTCCCGATCTACTTCCTGTCACTCGTTCCCGCGAGCGCGTTCGAGATCGTCGCCTGGCGCGTGCTGTTCTCCCTGGTCTTCTGCGCGATCCTGCTGACGGTCACCCGCAAGTGGCGTGCCTTCGGGGCCCTGCTGCTCAACAAACGGGTCGTCTTCACGATGGGCGTCGCAGGAGCCCTGATCTACGTCAACTGGCAGACGTATGTGCTCGCCACGGTGTCGGGTCACGTCGTCGAGGCGGCGCTCGGCTACTTCATCAATCCGATCGTCACCGTCTTCCTCGGCGTGATCGTTCAGCGCGAGAAGCTGCGCGTCGCGCAGTGGGTGGCTGTCGGCGTCAGCATCGTCGCGGTCGTGGTGCTCGCGGTCGGCTACGGGTCGCTGCCGTGGATCGCGCTCATCCTCGCCTTCTCGTTCGGGCTCTACGGGCTGATCAAGAAGCGCGTCGGAGGTTCGGTGGATGCCGTCTCCGGGCTGACGCTGGAGACGATGTGGCTGACCCCGGTGGCGATCGTGCAGCTCATCGTCGTCGGTGCGACCGTGGGCATCACCCTCGGAACGATCAGTGTGTGGCACACCGTCCTCCTGGCCGGCGCCGGAGTGATCACCGCCGTGCCGCTGCTGTTCTTCGCTGCGGCATCGCGACGGCTGCCGCTCGTGTACATGGGATTCATCCAGTACTTCGCACCGTTCATCCAGTTCATCGTCGGTGTGGCGATCCTGCATGAGGCGATGCCGCCGGAGCGCTGGTTCGGGTTCGCGATCGTGTGGCTGGCACTGCTCATCCTCACCGTCGACATGATCGTCGCGGCGCGAGCGGGCCGCCGCGAGGTCGAGTTGGACGTGGCCACGATCGAGTGAGCGGATTGTGGAATAAATCCACAGCGTTCTGCCGTTAGCATGGGATATCCGTTGGCAATGGTGGCGGGCGGATTCTCCCATCCTCTCGACGCTTAAGGGGTGAAATGGATCAGAACGATCCGTTCGGCTTCATCGGTTTGACCTACGACGACGTGATGCTCCTTCCCGGGCACACAGACGTCATCCCGAGCGAGGCGGACACGTCCTCTCGTCTCACCAAGCGCATCACCGTGAGCTCCCCGCTGGTGTCGAGCGCTATGGACACCGTGACCGAGTCGCGCATGGCCGTCGCCATGGCGCGCAACGGCGGCATCGGCATCCTGCACCGCAACCTCTCGATCGAAGACCAGGCCGCGCACGTCGACAAGGTGAAGCGCTCGGAGTCGGGCATGATCACCAATCCGGTCACCACCACCCCCGACGCCACCGTCGAAGAAGTGGATGCGCTCTGCGGCCAGTTCCGCGTCAGCGGTCTCCCCGTGGTCGAGGGCGACGGAACGCTCGTCGGCATCATCACCAACCGCGATATGCGTTTCGTGTCGCCGTTCGAGCGCACGAGCACCTACGTGCGCGACGTGATGACCCGTCAGCCGCTCATCACCGCCCCGGTCGGCATCGACCCGGATTCGGCTGTCGCCATCTTCGCGCAGCACAAGATCGAGAAGCTCCCCCTGGTCGACGCCGACGGCAAGCTCCGCGGTCTCATCACGGTCAAGGACTTCGACAAGAGCGAGAAGTACCCCAACGCCACCAAGGACGACGAGGGCCGCCTCCGTGTCGGCGCGGCGATCGGTTTCTTCGGCGACGCCTGGGACCGCGCCATGACCCTGGTCGACGCGGGCGTCGACGTCATCGTGGTCGACACCGCCAACGGCGACAGCGCCGGAGTGCTCGACATCATCCGCCGCCTCAAGGCCGAGCCGCGCGCATCCCACGTGGACATCATCGGCGGCAACGTCGCGACCCGTTCGGGCGCGCAGGCACTGATCGACGCGGGCGCTGACGCCATCAAGGTGGGCGTCGGTCCCGGCTCGATCTGCACCACGCGCGTCGTCGCCGGGGTGGGGGTCCCTCAGGTGACGGCGGTCTACGAGGCGTCTCTCGCGGCACGCGCCGCCGGCGTCCCTCTGATCGCGGATGGCGGTCTGCAGTATTCCGGCGACATCGCCAAGGCCCTCGTGGCCGGCGCCGACACCGTGATGCTCGGCTCGCTCCTGGCCGGAACCGCCGAGTCGCCCGGCGACCTCGTCTTCGTCAACGGCAAGCAGTTCAAGAACTACCGCGGTATGGGCTCGCTTGGTGCGCTGCAGACTCGGGGAAAGAAGACCTCGTACTCGCGCGACCGCTATTTCCAGGCGGATGTGCCGAGCGACGAGCAGCTCATCGCCGAGGGCATCGAGGGGCAGGTCCCCTACCGCGGACCGCTGTCGGCCGTGGCCTACCAGCTCATCGGCGGCCTGCGCCAGTCGATGTTCTACGTTGGTGCGCGCACCATCCCCGAGCTCAAGGAGCGCGGCAAGTTCGTCCGGATCACCGCGGCGGGGCTCAAGGAGTCGCACCCGCACGACGTGCAGATGGTGGTCGAGGCGCCGAACTACCGCCGGTAGCCTTCCGCGATGCCGGTTTGATCTAGACTGGAAGGCTCGTTCTGAAGCGGGCGCTCCTGATGGGGCTCGCACCGGATGAAGGACTTCCGTGGGTTACATCGACGTGTCGGGGATCTCCTATGCGCTGGGGGACGGCCGGCCGCTGCTCGACACCGTGTCGTTCCGGGTCGGAGAGGGCAGCGTCTCGGCGCTGATCGGCGCGAACGGTGCCGGCAAGTCGACGCTGCTGCGCATCATCCGGGGCGAGCTGAAGCCGGATGCGGGAAGCGTCGGCATCGACGGCGGCCTCGGCGTGATGGACCAATTCGTCGGCCACGTGCGCGACGGGCGTACGGTGCGCGACCTCCTCGTATCGGTTGCGCCGGGCCCGGTGCGCACGGCCGCTGAGGCACTGTCTCAGGCGGAGGACGCCATCATCGAGCGCGACGAGACCGACACGCAGCTGGCGTACGCCTCGGCGCTCGCCGAGTACGCGGATGCGGGCGGGTACGACCAGGAGGTGATCTGGGACCACTGCACGATGGCGGCCATCGGCATCCCGTTCGAGCGTGCGCAGTACCGGGACGTGAGCACGCTCTCGGGCGGCGAGCAGAAGCGGCTCGTGCTGGAGGCGCTGTTGCGGGGTCCGGAACAGGTGCTCCTGCTCGACGAGCCGGACAACTACCTCGACGTTCCGAGCAAGCGGTGGCTGGAGGAGCAGCTACGGGCGACGCCGAAGACCGTGCTGGTCGTCTCCCACGACAGGGAACTGCTGGCGAATGCGGCGGATCGCATCGTCACACTGGAACTCGGCGCGGCCGGCAACACGACCTGGACGCACGGCGGCGGGTTCGGCACGTATCACGCCGCCCGCGACGACCGGATGGCCCGACTCGACGAGCTGCGCCGCCGCTGGGATGAGGAGCACGCCAAACTCAAGGCGCTCGTGCTGCGTTTCAAGGAGAAGGCGAAGTACAACAGCGACCTCGCGAATGCCTATCAGGCGGCGCAGACGCGGCTGGCCCGGTTCCTGGCCGCCGGGCCTCCCCAGGCTCGGCCCCGGGAGCAGAACGTGACGATGCGTCTCGCCGGAGCCCGTACGGGTCGTCGCGTCGTGGAATGCTTCGACCTCGAGCTGACCGGGCTGATGCGCGCGTTCGACGCGGAGATCTGGTTCGGCGAACGCGTGGCCGTGCTGGGCTCCAACGGTTCGGGCAAGTCCCACTTCCTGCGACTGCTCGCGTCGGGGGGCACGGATCCCGACCCGGCCGCCGGGCACCTCGCATCCGCCGACCAGGTGGGTGCGCCCGTGGCGCACACGGGTGTCGCCAAGCTGGGCGCGCGCGTGGTTCCTGGGCTGTTCGCTCAGGCTCACGAGCATCCCGAGCTCATCGGTCGCACGTTGCTGGAGATCCTGCACCGCGGCGACGAGTTCCGCAGCGGTCTGCCTCGGGATGCGGCCAGCCGGGTGCTCGACCGGTACGGCCTGTCGGCGTCGAGCGAGCAGACCTTCGAATCGCTCTCGGGCGGTCAGCAGGCGCGCTTGCAGATCCTCCTGCTGGAGCTGTCGGGGGCGACGCTGCTGCTGCTCGACGAGCCGACGGACAACCTCGACCTGGTCTCGGCCGAGGCGCTGGAGGAGGGACTCCGCGGATACGAGGGCACCGTGATCGCCGTCACGCACGACCGCTGGTTCGCGCGCGGTTTCGACCGGTTCCTGGTGTTCGGAGCCGACGGCGCGGTCTACGAGTCAGACGAGCCGGTGTGGGACGAGAACCGGGTGTCCCGCTCCCGCTGATGCCGCTGCTGTTCAGGGCGTCACCGCCGCGAGCCGGAGTACCGCCTCCGTCAGCACGGAGGGCGAGCATGCGAAGTTGAGGCGTGCGAATCCGGCGCCCTGCTCACCGAAGTCCGGGCCGGCGACGAGCGCGACCCGTGCCTGTTCGAGCGAGTGGATGCTGGGGTCGTCGCCCCAGCCGAGCTCTCGGAAATCGAGCCAGGCGAGGTAACTAGCCTGCGGCTCGCGGTAGCGCACCTCGGGCAGGTACTGAGCCAGCAGGCTGGTCAGCAGCGCGCGGTTGGACTCGATGGCGGCCAGTGCGCCGGCGAGCCAGTCGCGCGAATCCTGGTAGGCCGCTTCGTTCGCGATGCGGCCGAACGTGCCGGTGCGGGTCTCGACCTCGCCGGGGAGGGCCGTGAGGAGCCCGGACATCCGTTCGCTCTGGGTGACGAACGCTGCGCACTTGAGGCCCGTGATGTTCCACCCCTTGCTGGCGGAGTGCGCGGCGATCCCGTGCTCGCGCGCCGCATCGGAGACGCTGAGGAACGGCGTGAACACGGCGTCGGAATGGGTGAGCGGTGCGTGCACCTCGTCGCTCACCACGATCGCGTCATAGCGGGCCGCCAGGTCGGCCACGGCGCGAAGCTCGTCCGCAGTGTGCACCAGGCCGAGCGGGTTGTGCGGATTGCACAGCAGGAACGCCCGGGCGCCGCCCTCGAAGGCGAGCTCGATCCCGGCGAGGTCGAGCGCCCATCCGGTGCCCTCGTCGAACAGGAGCGGCACCTCGTCGATGACGCCGCCGGCCTCCGGAACCATCTCGAAGAACGGAGCGTAGACGGGCGGGTTGATGATGACACGGTCGCCCGGGCGGATGGCCAACCGCAGCGACTCGACGATGACGACGCTGATATCCGTGGTCGTGTGGATGCGGGAGGCGTCGACCTCCCAGCCCCAGGAGTCCGCAGCGAACCCGGCGAACGCGCGCTGCACCCGGTCGTCAGGACCGACGTATCCGGTGTCCGACCGGTGCACGGCTGCGATCAGCGCATCCGCGATCGGGTCGGCGAGCGGGTAGTCCATCTCGGCCACGAAGAGCGGCAGCACGTCGTCGGGGTAGGCGCGCCACTTCTCGCTCGTCCTGGCGCGGAGTTTCTCGAGAGGCTCGGCTTCGATCGTCATGCACCCACTCTGCCCCCGTTGCCCCGAAGGCGCATCCATCATGGGCGCGCCATAGACTGAACCCGTGAGTATGGAGATTGAGATCGGGCGCGCCAAGCGCGCTCGCCGCGTTTACGCCTTCGACGACATCGCGGTGGTGCCGAGCAGGCGCACCCGTGACCCCGAGGACGTCTCGGTCTCCTGGTCGATCGATGCCTACCAGTTCTCGATCCCGTTCCTCGCGGCCCCGATGGACTCCGTCGTGTCGCCGCGCACAGCGATCATGATGGGTCAGCTCGGCGGCCTCGGCGTGCTCGATCTCGAGGGCGTCTGGACCCGCTACGAAGACCCGGAGCCGCTGCTCGCCGAGATCCGCGAACTCCCCGCAGCGAAGGCGACCGCTCGCATGCAGGAGATCTACTCCGAGCCGATCAAGCCCGAGCTCGTCACGAGCCGCCTCGCCGAGATCCGCGAGGCGGGTGTCACGGTCGCGGGTGCGCTCTCGCCGCAGCGCACCCAGGAGCTGTACGAGACGGTCGTCGCAGCCGGTGTCGACCTCTTCGTCATCCGCGGCACCACCGTCTCGGCCGAGCACGTGTCGAAGAACGTCGCCCCCCTGAACCTGAAGAAATTCATCTACGAACTGGATGTGCCCGTCATCGTCGGCGGCGCGGCCACGTACACGGCCGCCCTGCACCTCATGCGCACGGGTGCCGCCGGCGTGCTCGTCGGGTTCGGCGGAGGCGCGGCGTCCACGACCCGCTCGACCCTCGGCATCCACGCGCCCATGGCCACCGCGGTGGCCGACGTCGCCGGTGCACGTCGCGACTACATGGACGAGTCGGGCGGGCGCTATGTGCACGTGATCGCCGACGGCGGCCTCGGCAGCTCGGGCGACATCGTCAAGGCGATCGCCTGCGGCGCGGATGCGGTCATGCTGGGTTCGACGCTGGCCCGAGCCACCGACGCCCCCGGCGGCGGCTGGCACTGGGGCACCGAAGCGCACCACGCACAGCTGCCCCGCGGCAACCGGGTCGCGGTCGGCCAGGTCGCACCGCTGGAGGAGATCCTCTACGGTCCCGCGCCGGTCGCCGAAGGCACCGCCAACCTCGTCGGTGCGCTGCGCCGCTCGATGGCCACCACGGGTTACTCGGATCTGAAGGAGTTCCAGCGCGTCGAAGTCGTCGTCGCGCCGTACAACGCGCGATAAGTACCCGGCCGATGGCGGCCGGGAGAGGGAGAGAACGATGGTCACGACCGGATCCACCTCCAACTCGACGGTGACGTCACCGTCACGGCTCGGCCCCGCCGAACGTGCGGACGCGATCGCAGCGCTCAAAGAGACCGAACTCGACATCCTCGTGGTCGGCGGCGGCATCGTCGGCACCGGCAGTGCCGTCGACGCCGTCACGCGCGGGCTCACCGTCGGTCTCGTCGAGGCCAGGGACTTCGCGTCGGGAACGTCGAGCCGGTCGTCGAAGCTGGTCCACGGCGGCATCCGCTACCTCGAGCAGCTCGATTTCCGGCTGGTGCGGGAGGCGCTGATCGAGCGCGGGCTGCTGCTCCAGCGGATCGCTCCGCACCTGGTCAAACCGGTGCGCTTCCTCTACCCGCTCAAGAAGCGCGTGATCGAGCGCGTCTACGTCGGCGCGGGCATGCTGCTGTACGACATCTTCTCGTACACGGGCCTTCGCCCGCCCGGTGTTCCGCACCACCGCCACCTCTCCAAGGGCCAGGTGATGCGGGCCGTGCCGAGCCTCGCATCAGACGCCCTGATCGGTGGCATCACGTACTACGACGCCCAGGTGGATGACGCCCGGTACGTCGCGAACCTCGCACGCACGGCGGCACACTACGGCGCGCACGTGGCGACCCGGGTTCGTGTCGAGGGCTTCGTGAAGGTCGGCGAACGGGTCGTGGGCGTGCAGGCGCACGACCTCGAATCCGGCGAGCGGTTCGAGATCCGCGCCAAGCAGGTCGTCAACGCGACCGGCGTGTGGACGGACGACACGCAGTCGATGGTGGGGGAGCGCGGCCAGTTCAAGGTGCGCGCGTCGAAGGGCGTGCACCTCGTGGTCCCGCGCGACCGCTTCCAGTCCAAGATGGGGCTGCTTCTGCGCACCGAGAAGAGCGTGCTCTTCGTCATCCCGTGGGGTCGCCACTGGCTTGTGGGAACGACCGACACCGACTGGAACCTGGACAAAGCGCATCCGGCAGCCACCGCGGCCGACATCGACTACATCCTGGCGCACGTGAACGCCGTGCTGGCCGTCCCGCTGACCCGCGAGGACGTCGAGGGTGTGTACGCCGGGCTCCGCCCGCTGCTCGCGGGTGAGTCGGAGCAGACCTCCAAGCTCTCGCGCGAGCACCTCGTCGCCCACTCCGTGCCCGGCCTGGTCGTCATCGCAGGCGGCAAGTGGACCACCTACCGCGTGATGGCGAAGGACGCGATCGACGCGGCCGTCGACGCGCTCGACGGCAAGATCCCCGAGAGCACCACCGAAGAGATCGCCCTGGTCGGCGCGGAGGGCTACCAGGCCCTCTGGAACAAGCGCGCCCGCATAGCGGAGACGAGCGGTCTGCATGTCGCCCGGATCGAGCACCTCCTCAACCGGTTCGGCACGATGATCGAGGACATCCTCGACCTCATCCGCGACGATCCGTCCCTCGCCGATCCGCTGCCCGGCGCCGACGACTACGTCGGAGCCGAGGTCGTCTACGCGGCCACCAATGAGGGCGCCCTCCACCTGGAGGACGTTCTCGCCCGTCGCACGCGCATCTCGATCGAGGCGTGGGACCGAGGCGTCTCGGCGGCCCCGGTCGCCGCAGCGCTGATGGCCGGCGTGCTCGGCTGGGACAAGGCGCGCGAGGAGCGCGAGGTGCAGACCTATCTCAAGCGGGTCGCGGCCGAGCGCGCGAGCCAGCTGCAACCCGACGACCAGTCCGCCGACCGCATCCGGCTCGAAGCGCCCGACATCGTGGATGTGGATGCGGAGGCAGCTGCGGCAGCAACGGGTGCCGCTCCGAACTAGTCCACTACACCATCAACCCCAAAGCCGCCTTCAGGGCGCTCGGGTAGGCTTGTCTGACTGCCCCCGAAGCTGATGGAGACGGAACAATGGTTGACGTTCGACGGGTCAAGCTCCCCGGGGTCGGGGTGCTGCACACCTTCGTCACCGACGATGGCGGCAAGGTGGGAGTCATCGCCCACCGCTCCGGCCACAACGACTTGATCACCTTCTCGGACAACGAAGACGGTGCCGACGTGACCAAGGTCTCGCTGCGCCTCAGCGAAGATGAAGCCCACACCCTCGCCGAACTGCTCGGCGGAACGCAGATCACCGAGTCGCTGACCGCTCTCGACCAGATCCCGGGCCTCAGCATCGACTGGTTCTCGGTCGACTACGACGACTACATAGCCGGCCAGCCGCTCGGCAGCCCGGCCGATCGTGGCATGGTCGGACTCACCGTGGTCGCCGTGGTGAGGGGTGAGTCCGCCAATCCGGCGCCCTCTCCCGATTTCAAGGTCTTCCCGGGTGACACGCTCGTCGTGGCCGGATCGCCGGAGAAGGTGGCCAAAGCGTTCAACTTCTTCCGCTCCGGCCAGCTGCCGGTGCGCTCCGTCGTCGACGCTCCGCCCGGGGGGTAGCCATGCATCTCGGCGAAGACCTCATCGTTCTCGGCCTCCTCCTGCTCGTGGCGTATGTGCTCGGGCGTCTCGGCAAGCTGGTGGGTCTCCCCGCGATCCCCGTATACATGCTCGTCGGACTGCTGGCCAGCCCGCACACCGGATGGTTCCCGCTCAACTTCGAGTCGAACTACATCGAGCTGATCGCGATCTTCGGACTCATCCTGCTGCTGTTCAACCTGGGACTCGAATTCGATCAAGACGAGTTCTTCGGCAACTTCGGCAAGCTGATCATCTCCGGCGGCTCGTACATCGTCGTCAACATGGGCGTCGGGCTCGTCTTCGGGTTCATGCTCGGATGGGGAACCCGCGAAGCCCTCATCGTGGCGGGAATGACCGCCACGTCGTCGAGCGCCATCGTCACGAAGCTGCTGATCGAGCTCAACCGGCTGGCCAACAAAGAGACGCCGATGATCCTCGGCGTCACCGTGGTCGAAGACATCTTCATCGCGATCTACCTGGCCATCGTCTCGGTCGTCCTCAGCGGAGAGACCGACTTCTGGCCGATCGCCGGCAGGCTCGCCATCGCGTTCACCTTCCTGGTCGTGATGTTCACCATCGCGCGCTGGGGTGGCCGGTTCGTCTCGCGGCTGTTCCGCACCAAGGACGACGAGCTCTTCACCATCCTGTTCTTCGGGTTCGCAGTGCTGTTCGCCGGTATCGGCGAGGTGCTCGGGGTCACGGATGCGATCGGTGCGTTCCTCATCGGCCTCGTGCTCGGCGCGACCAAGTACCGCAACAAGATCGAGCACATCGCGATCCCGCTGCGCGATGTCTTCGCGGCGTTCTTCTTCCTGAACTTCGGTCTGGCGCTCAACCCGGCGCAATTCCCCGAAGTGCTGGTGCCGGTGCTGCTCGCCGTTCTGCTCACGATCGTGCTGAACATCGCCGCCGGCCAGTTCGTGGCATGGCTCAACGGGTTCGGCGCGCAGGCCGGCATCAACACGACGGTCATCCTGCAGAACCGCGGAGAGTTCGCGCTGATCCTCGCCACACTCTCGTTGAGCGCGGGACTGGATGCGCGCATCCAGCCGTTCGCGGGCCTCTACGTGCTCATCATGGCGGTGCTGGGGCCGGTCCTCGCAGCTAATTCCGAGAAGATCGGTGCGATGATTCTGCGGACCGGCAAGACCAAGCGTCGTTCCTCGAAGAAGCGGGCCGAAGAGAAGCTCCGCGATCCCATGCTCGACGAAGAGATCGCGCTCGTCGAGGCGGCGACCGCAGACCTCGATCCGGACACCGGATCAGAGGGCACGCGCCACGCCATCGACCGCGTGGTCGAGCAGGCCATGCAACAGCAGGACACCACCGGGGACGGAAAGCGGGACTGAACCATTAGCGAGACCACCGGCAGCGCGGAGACGACGCTGCTCCAGATGATGCTGCGCCCGCGCTGGATCGGCGCGCTCATCCTTTCACTCGCGCTCGCCGCCGGGTTCGCCCTGCTCGGCCAGTGGCAGCTTGAGCGCGCCGTCGAATCCGGAAAAGTGGTGGATGCGCCGAGCGAGACCGTGTTACCGCTCGCCCAGGTGGCGAAGCCGGGCGGACCGATCACCGACAAGGCAACCGGTCAGCTCGTGACTCTCGAGGGTTCCTTCGTGCCCACCGATTACGAGTTGCTTCAGGGACGCCTCAACCACGGCACGGCCGGATGGTGGGTGGTCGCGCACGTGACGGTCGGTGGAACCGCCACCGACTCGGAGCCCGTCGCGTTGGCGGTCGCGCGCGGCTGGGCCGCCGACGAGAACACCGCGAAGTCTGCGATGGCGCGCCTGGCGGACCAGCCTGAGACTCAGCAGACCATCGTCGGCCGGCTGCTGCCGACCGAGGCGCCCGAGGTCCCGAAAGACAAGTCGCATCCGTTCGTCATGACGACGATGTCGGCCGCCGCGCTCTACAACCTCTGGAGCGGCGTCGACGGCCAGGACGTCTACTCCGCGTACGTCGTCGAGGCCACCCCACCCGCCGGGCTCGTGAAGATCGACTCGCCGCCGCCCATCCAGGAGAGCACCCTCAACTGGCTCAACCTCTTCTATGCCGCCGAATGGATCGTGTTCGCCGGTTTCGCGATCTTCTTCTGGTTCCGACTGGTGAAGGACGCGAAGGAGAAGGAGGACGAGTTGAGAGAGCTCGAAGAATCCGCCGCCCAGCTCGGGAAAGTAGACTAGAACCATGCCCCTCGCCCCCAAGCCCGAAGCCTTCCCGAAGATCCGCGGGGCGCTCCGGCTCTATCAGGTGTGTGCCTACATCACCGGAATCATGCTCCTGCTGCTCTGCGCGGAGATGATCGTCAAGTACGGGATGGGCTACCAGCTCTTCGCGTTCGGCAACCACGGCGTCATCGCCTTCGTTCCGGTCAACGACCCGGTCGAACCGACGGGCGTCGACGTGAGCACGGGCATCCTGATCGCCCACGGCTGGCTGTACGTGCTGTACCTCTTCTCCGACTTCCGGCTCTGGAGCCTGATGCGGTGGAACTTCGGCCGGTTCGTCGCGATCGCCCTCGGTGGTGTCATCCCGTTCCTGTCGTTCTTCGTCGAAGCCCGCATCACCAAGCAGGTGAAGTCCTATCTGGCCGGCCGGGAGGCCGAGCAAGCGACCCTCGTGGAGGCATCAAATTAGCACCGAGCCCGTCACCAATCGACCCGTTCTCGTCGTCGATTTCGGCGCCCAGTACGCCCAGCTGATCGCGCGCCGCGTGCGCGAGGCGAACGTGTACTCGGAGATCGTGCCCCACACGGTCACCGCCGCCGAGATCGAGCAGAAGAATCCGTCGGGCATCGTGCTCTCGGGCGGACCCTCGAGCGTGTACGAGGAGGGCGCCCCGGCGTTCGACTCGGCGATCTTCGACCTGGGCGTTCCGGTGCTCGGCATCTGCTACGGCTTCCAGGTGATGGCCACCGCACTCGGCGGCGAGGTGTCGCAGACCGGTCAGCGCGAGTACGGCTCGACGGCCGTGCGCGTGAGCGAAGCGGCGAGCGACGGTTCGAGCAGCCTGCTGGGCGGCCAGCCCGTGGAGCAGACGGCGTGGATGAGCCACGGCGACTCCGTCTCGCGCGCTCCCGAGGGCTTCGAGGTTCTCGCGTCCACCGCATCCACGCCCGTCGCGGCGTTCGCGAACGACGAGCGCCGACTGTACGGCGTGCAGTGGCACCCCGAGGTCAAGCACTCCGCCTACGGCCAGGCGGTGCTCGAGAACTTCCTGCACCGCGCCGCGGGCATCCCCGGCGACTGGAACAGCGGCAACGTCATCGCCGACCAGGTGGCGGCGATCCGCGCCCAGGTCGGATCGGGCAGGGTCATCTGCGGTCTCTCCGGCGGCGTCGACTCGGCTGTCGCCGCGGCCCTGGTGCACGAGGCCGTCGGCGACCAGCTCGTCTGCGTGTTCGTCGACCACGGCCTTCTGCGCAAAGACGAGCGTCGTCAGGTCGAGGAGGACTACGTCAAGGCCACCGGCGTGCGACTCATCACCATCGACGCCGAGAAGCAGTTCCTCGACGCGCTCGAAGGGGTGAGCGATCCGGAGACCAAACGTAAGATCATCGGCCGCGAGTTCATCCGCACGTTCGAGCAGGCGCAGGCCGACCTCATCCTCGAGTCGCAAGCCGAGGGCGACCCCATCCGCTTCCTGGTGCAGGGCACCCTCTACCCCGACGTGGTCGAGTCGGGCGGCGGCAGCGGCACCGCCAACATCAAGAGCCACCACAACGTCGGCGGCCTCCCCGAAGACCTGCAGTTCGAGCTCGTCGAGCCGTTGCGCGCCCTCTTCAAAGACGAGGTGCGCGCGATCGGCCGACAGCTCGGTCTGCCCGAGGCCATCGTCGGCCGCCAGCCGTTCCCGGGACCGGGCCTCGGCATCCGGATCGTCGGCGAGGTCACCCACGAGCGCCTCGAGCTGCTGCGCGACGCGGATGCGATCGTGCGTGAGGAGCTGACCGCCGCCGGTCTCGACAACGAGATCTGGCAGTGCCCGGTCGTCCTCCTCGCCGACGTCCGCTCGGTCGGCGTGCAAGGCGACGGCCGCACCTACGGTCACCCGATCGTGCTGCGTCCCGTCTCCAGCGAAGACGCGATGACCGCCGACTGGACCCGCCTCCCGTACGACCTGCTGGCGAAGATCTCCAACCGCATCACCAACGAGGTCGACGGCGTGAACCGCGTCGTGCTCGACGTCACCTCGAAGCCACCGGGAACCATCGAGTGGGAGTGAGCCTCCCCTTCCTGTGTTTTGCGACGGAGCTGGGCGCGTGCCAGTGAACGCGAGAAGGGCCGGGATGCTGCAGCAGCATCCCGGCCCTTCTTGTGTCTGTGCGTCAGTTGCGCGAGATCGCGAAGATGCGCAGCAGCTCGAGGTACAGCCAGACGACCGTGACCATGATGCCGAAGGCGCCGGCCCAGCCGAACACGCGAGGAGCGCGGTTCTTGACGCCCTGCTGGATGGCGTCGAAGTCGAGCACCAGCGAGTACGCGCACATGATGACGACGAGAACGCCGATGATCAGCCCGAGCGGGATGCCCACGATGTGGACCGATCCGTTGAGGCCCCACGGGTCGCTGTTGGCGCCGGTCCAGATCAGCACGAGGTTGATGATCGAGAACAGTCCGTAGCCGATCATCGCGATGAAGAAGACCTTGGTCGCTCGCGCCGAGGCACGGATCTTGCCGGTGGCGAAGAGTGCGAGGGTCACGCCGACGACGACGAGCGTGCCGATGACCGCCTGCAGCACGACGCCGCCCCACAGGTTCTCGTAGAAGAGCGAGATGCCGCCGATGAAGATGCCCTGCGCGCCGGCATAGGCCAGCGTGAGCGCCGGGGACGGCTTCTTGCGGTTCTTGAAGATGTTGACGAACGCGAGGACGAGACCGATGATCGCGGCCGGAATCCACAGGGCCGGCACGATCCAGCCGATGACTGCCCCGACGAGGAGCACGCCGAAGCTTGCGGCGGTCTTGACGATGGTGTCTTCGACGGTCATGCGGTCGGTGTCGACCGCGTTGGCCGACGGCGACTCGTACATCTGCTGAAGGTTCTCGGCGCTCAGGCTCGCGTCGGCCGCAGACTTGTTCTGAAAGGCCGGGCTTTGCGAGAATGCCGGGTTGGAGGTAGCCATATTCCTGCGCTCACTTCGTGGGTCGGGGATGACCGAATTGGTTGCACCCAATCTATCGAGTTATTTTCTGAGGGATCTGACAGATTGCCTTGAACTGGCCAGGATCGCCGTCCATCTCGCCAGCCAGGCCGCACACACGATGACCAGGGTGCTGACGAGGATCGACACCCAGCCCACCGAGTAGTCGGGAACTGTGGCGGCGAGGATGATGCTCGACACGATCGGCAGCACCAGCACCGCATACGACGCGAGCGGACGCAGCCGCACGAGCAGCCAGGCCGCGAGCAGCACGGCGAAGCACCACGCGAATCCGGAGCCGCCGAGGATCAGCCAGGTGAACCCGAGGGCGGGCACGACCACGGCCACGCGCCGTCCGATCGTGCTCGGCAGGATCGCCCAGCCGGCCGGCTGCATCAGGGAGCCGAGCAGGAGCAGCGGCAGGCTGTATGCGCTGGTCATCAGCACGAAGCCCGTTCCCACGACGATGAGTGCGAGACCCGCCGCCGATCGCGCGCGGTACGAACCCCAATGCAGGTCGAGCAGGCTGGCGGGCTCGACCCAGCCGGAGGCGACACGCGGTTCCGGGACGGGCGGCTCCGGGATGGGTGGCTCCGGGGCTGACACCCGTCGATTCTGTCACCCGGATGAGCGGGGGAACAGCCCCCGACCGCGGGCTAGGATCGGTCCATGCGCGCGCATACAGCCCCGGTGGTCATCGGGCACCGCGGGGCTTCCGGCTACCGCCCCGAGCACACGAGCGCTGCCTTCGAACTCGCCTTCGCCCTCGGCGCCGACGCCGTCGAGCCCGATCTGGTGGCGACGAAAGACGGAGTTCTGGTGCTGCGGCACGAGAACGAGATCTCGGGCACGACCGACGTGGCCGCGCATCCGGAGTTCGTCGACCGCCGCACGACCAAGGAGATCGACGGCGTCACGCTGACCGGCTGGTTCACCGAGGACTTCACCTGGGCCGAGCTCTCGACACTGCGCGCGCGCGAACGGCTGGGCGCGGTGCGTCAGGCGAGTTCGACGTTCGACGGGCGCTACCCCTTGCTCCGGATGCGCGACCTGTTCGACGTCGTCGAGCGCGCCTCCGAGGACGTCGCGCGGCTGCTCGGCATCGTCGCCGAATTGAAGCACGCGACCTATTTCGAGTCGATCGGCCTGCCCCTCGACGAGCTCTTCTCGATCGAACTCGCCGATGCCGGCTGGTCGGACAACCCCGAACTGGTCGTCGAGAGTTTCGAGAAGACGGTGCTCGGGCAGCTCCACAGGCGCGGATTCCGGGGGCGCCGCGTCTACCTCCTCGAGGAGGAAGGCGCGCCCGCGGACCGGGTGGCCTCGCTCGGTTCGGCGGCGCCCGACTACCAGAGCGACCTCACCGAGATGGGGCTGTACGCGCTCGCATCCGGTCTCCCCGCCGACCGGGTCGACGGGATCAGTGTCGAGACGTCCCTGCTGCTCTCCCAGCGGACGGTCTCGGCGGCGCTCGACGACGTCGAGGACGAGGCCGAGCTCACCTCCGATCTCGTCGACACCGCGCACGCCGCCGGACTCGGCGTCTACTGCTGGACGCTTCGGCCCGAGAACACGTTCCTGCGGTCGGAGTTCCGCAGAGAGGGCGGCGACGACGCGTGGGGCGACTGGGCCCGGATGTTCGCAGTCGTCATGCGGTCGGGTGTCGACGGCGTGTTCGCCGACCATCCGGATCTCGCAGTCGCCGTTCGAGACGGGCACTGACCCCCGCCGGACGGCGAACGGAACGCGATACTCGCCAGGAGCGGACGCGGCTCCGGATGACAGTGGCGGCGGGTAAAATCGTAAGGACATGACGAGCCTCTCCGACCCCTCCGCCGCGAACTCCGCCACCCCGATCATCCTCGACGGTCGGCAGGGCCCCGGCCACCCCGGAAACGGCGCGGGCGGCTCGGGCGCGTCTCCGCACGATTCGCTCTTCGACGGCCTCAATCCGCAGCAGCGCATCGCGGCCGAGTATCGCGGTGCCGCGCTGCTCATCGTCGCCGGCGCTGGATCGGGCAAGACGAGCGTGCTCACCCGCCGCATCGCCGGCCTCATCGAGAGCCGTGAGGCGTGGCCGAGCCAGGTGCTCGCCATCACGTTCACGAACAAGGCAGCGGCCGAGATGCGTGAGCGCGTCGAGGTCCTTCTCGGTGGCAAGGCCCAGGGCATGTGGATCTCGACGTTCCACTCGGCCTGTGTGCGCATCCTCCGCCGCGAATCCGAGACCATCGGCAAGACGCAGAGCTTCACGATCTACGACTCGGGCGACACGCGCGCTCTGCTGAAGCGGATCATCAAGGGCCTCGACGCCGACACGCTCGGGTTCACGGTTGCAGGCGCCGCCGGGCGCATCTCCAAGCTGAAGAACGAGCTCACCGACATCGAGACGCTCGCGCGCACGGCGAACCTCAGCGACCCGCAAGAGGTGATGTTCCTCGAGATCTTCCGCCAGTACACGCGCGCCCTGCGCACCGCCAACGCGTTCGACTTCGACGACCTCATCGCCGAAACGGTCTTCCTCTTCCGTGCGTTCCCGAAGGTCGCCGCACTGTATCAGCGGCGATTCCGCCACATCCTGGTCGACGAGTACCAGGACACGAACCATGCGCAGTACGCGCTCATCCGCGAGCTGACCATGCCGATCGCACCCGCCGTCGCCGACGAGCTCGAGGCGCAAGGCCACCATGTCGAGTCGATGCGGGATGCGGTGGGGGTCATCCCTGGCGCCTCGCTGACGGTGGTGGGTGACTCCGACCAGTCGATCTACGCATTCCGCGGGGCGGACATCCGCAACATCGTCGAGTTCGAGCGCGACTTCCCGGGCGCCAAGGTGGTGCTGCTGGAGCAGAACTACCGGTCGACCCAGAACATCCTGAGCGCTGCCAACTCGGTGATCGCCAACAACTTCGACCGCAAAGACAAGAAGCTGTGGACCGCCGTCGGCGATGGCGACAAGATCGTCGGCTTCACCGGATACTCGGGGCACGACGAGGCGCAGTTCGTGGCCGACGAGATCGAGAAGCTGCACAGCGCCGGCATGGACTACAAAGACATCGCCGTCTTCTACCGCACCAACGCGCAGACGCGTGCGCTCGAAGAGATCTTCATCCGCTCGGCCCTGCCGTATCGCATCATGGGCGGCACCAAATTCTACGAACGCGCCGAGATCAAGGATGCGATGGCCTACCTCATCGCGGTGGCAAACCCCGACGACACCCTCGCGCTGCGTCGCATCCTCAACACCCCGAAGCGCGGGATCGGCCCGGCGACCGAGACCCAGCTGCAGAGCTACGCCGACGACAACGGCATCAACTTCCGCCAGGCGATGCGCGACGCCGGGTCGCTCGGACTCGGGCCCAAGGTGACCGCCGCGATCCTGCAGCTTGCCGCACTGCTCGACGAGGCGGGCGCGATGGTCGATCCCGCCAACCCGGCGGGTGTGTCGCCCGTGGCAGACGTGCTCACCTACCTGCTCGACAAGAGCACCTATCTCGACGTTCTGCGCAACAGTCGTGACCCTCAAGACGAGGCACGCGCCGAGAACGTCGACGAACTCGTCGCCGTGACCCGCGAATTCGCGCGCAACAACCCCGACGGCGGACTCGTCGACTTCCTGACCGAGGTCTCGCTCGTCGCGGCAGCGGACGAGATCGACGACTCCAGCGGCACCGTCTCGCTGATGACTCTCCACACCGCCAAGGGTCTCGAGTACGACGCCGTGTTCCTCACCGGTATCGAAGAGGACCTGCTGCCGCACCGCATGTCGGCGAACGAGCCCGGTGGCCCGGCCGAGGAGCGACGGCTGTTCTACGTCGGCATCACGCGTGCCAAGAAGCGGCTCTTCCTCTCGCTGGCGATGACCAGGGCTCAGTTCGGCGAGACGGCGGTCGCCATGCCGAGCCGGTATCTGCAGGAGATCCCCGCCGACCTGATCGACTGGAAGCAGTCGCCGGGCACCGCGAACGGACGAGGCGGGAGCCAGTCGAGGGCGCTCAACGCGCGCCGGCCGGGGCTCGGTTCCGGTTCGGGCGACTCGGGCTCGGGCGGGTCGGGCTACGGTTCGGGTGGGTCCGGCGGTTCGGGATCGCGCTGGAACGACAGCATGACGTCGGGCGGATTCGCGTCCAAGCCGAAGACGGAATGGCCCAACCGGGTGACGGGTCAGGTGCGCGACAACGGCGACCTGGAGCTCGTTGCCGGCGATCGCATCCGGCACTCCGACTTCGGCGAGGGACGAGTGACGACCGTGACCGGCCTCGGCGCCAAGCGGGTCGCCCACGTGCAGTTCGAGAAGGCGGGCGCAAAGAAGCTGCTCATCAAGATCGCTCCCATCGAAAAGCTGTGATGGCGGCCGCTCCCGCCTCGCCGGGCGCCGATCCGGCGCGGGCGGCGGGACCGGCGGGCCCGGCGGGCCTGAGCGTGGAAGTGGGTGTGCGCGCAGGACTAGCGGTGGCCGTTCCGCTGCTGGTGCTGCTCGCCGTCGGCCGGCTCGATCTGACCGCGTACGCGACGTTCGGCGCTTTCACCGCGTTGTACGGGCGGAACGAGCCGTACCGCACCCGCATCCGCAGCGTGTCGATCGCCGGGGTCGCGCTGCTCGCGACCATCGCCCTCGGGATTCTCGTCGCAGTACTGGGGGAGCCGATCGGGCTTCTCGTTCCGCTGCTCGTTCTCGTCGTCACGGGAGGAATCCTGCTCGCCGCGACCTTCCAGCTCATCCCGGCTCAGCCGTTGTTCTTCGTGTTCGCGCTCCTGGTCTGTGCAGCCGTTCCGACCACGGTCGGCGAAGTGCCGTTGCGGCTCGGGATCGCCCTCGGAGCGGCGGCGTTCTCCTGGCTGCTCACGATGTCGGGATGGGTGGTGCGCCGCTCCGCGCTGGCGCGCGGGAGTGCCGCGGAGGGCCGTCTCGGTTCGGTGTTCTTCAAGAACCTGGCCCGCCGCCCGCGCACGGACGCCGCTGCAATCCGGGATCCGCGGGTGTGGCTCACGGTCGGCCAGAGCGTGATCGGCGTGCTGATCGTCGGAGGGGTGGCGATGCTGTTCGGCCTCGGTCACGCGTACTGGGCTGTCGTGAGCCTGGTCGCCGTGATCCCTCCGCCGCGTGCCGCGCACTCGATCTCTCGATCGCTGCACCGGATCATCGGAACGATCGTGGGAGTCGGGTTGACGGTGCTCGTGCTCTTCTGGTCGCCGCCGCCCATCGTCGTCATCGGGGTGATCGTGGTCTGTCAAGTGTTCGCCGAGATCCTCGTCGGGCGTCACTACGGGTCGGCGCTCGTGTTCATCACTCCGATGGCCCTGTCGGTGTCGTATCTGGCGACTCCGGTACCGCTCAGCGAACTCGCTATCGACCGGGTGCTCGAAACGGTGCTGGGAGCGGCGGTCGGCATCATGCTCATGCTCGCCGCGCGCGGTCTGGAGCGGGCGAAGGCACTCGGCCCCTAGTCCGCGCCCGGCACAGAGCCCGGCAGTGAGTCCGCCGCGGTCTGCGTGGCCGTCCGCGCCGACGCCTCCGCCGCCTTGCCGGCCGCGACCTGTCTGCGAAGCCGATTCAGGTACACCTCGCGGGGGCGATGGCGCCAGGATGCGGGGATGCGCGGGTAGACCACCGCCGCCCAGCGCATCCACCTGTCGAAGGAGCGTGCGGCTCGCTCGGTCCACGGGAGGCCGAAGTCCTGCCTCAGCTGCTCCGGGAGGAGGCCGGCGGTGACCAGGCGCGCACCCGGGAACAGCATCCTCATCCAGACCGGGATCGCCCGCGGGTAGAGGATCTGGCGTGCCACGGCTCGTGTGGCGTCGTTCGGGCGGAGCGTTGTGAGCATCTGCTCCCAGTACGAGGCGAACGCCGCGCGATCGGCCGGCCACGCCTCGGCCGGAACCTGCAGCGCCGACCCGATCGCAGTGAATTCGCGGTAGAGGCGTTCGGCGTCGTTCGGTGGCAGCGGGCCGAAGACCCGGTTGTAGAGCCCGATCATGGTCTCGTAGAGGGTCGCGGCCACCCACAGCTGCAGACCGGGGTCGTACGCGTTGTACGCGGGCTGGTCCCCCTCGGCCTCGGCGTGCACCGGCGCGTGCGCCCGGTTGACCGAGCGCCGCACCACCGCGAACTCCTCGGGTGTCGCATAGACCGAGGCGTAGACGTAGGTCATCGTCGCGTGCAGGCGGTCGAGCATCCGGTTGGCGAAGTCGCTGTGCTCCACGACCCCGCGCCCCACGGCCGGATGCGCTATCTGCAGCAGCAGCGCGCGCCCCCCGCCGGCGAGGTACAGCGCCTCGCCCGCGATGTCCTTCGCGGTGAGGGAGTGGCCGGTCGGTGTCTGCTGCACGGCGCCATTCTGTCGCGAAAGCCTGCGAAGAGTCGGGAA
Organism: Leifsonia sp. NPDC058230; assembly: GCF_042882245.1. Classification (NCBI taxonomy): domain Bacteria; kingdom Bacillati; phylum Actinomycetota; class Actinomycetes; order Micrococcales; family Microbacteriaceae; genus Leifsonia; species Leifsonia sp. NPDC058230. The sequence goes on from NZ_JBHVWM010000003.1 coordinate 97,524, forward strand.
ATGCGCCGCCCGATGCGCACGATGCGCGCAATCCGCCCGACCCGTACCGAAGGTCGCGGGCCGCCGAGACGCTCCTGGCCGTCACGAAGCTCTCACCCGAGGTCGGCGCGAGCCGAGAATGATCGCCGACGCTCCAGCGGCCAGGGCCACGCCACCGGCCCAAGCCGCGCCGACGGGGTCGATACCGGTCTTCGCCAGCATGGCGGGTGTCGCGGCCGGTACGGGAGCGGTCACGCGGGTGATCTCCGAGGCGATCCCGAAGGTCGACTGCCAGGGGCGCATCCGGGTGCCTCCCTGGTCGGCGGGCGTGCGGGAAGGATCGATCTTCTCGACCCAGACGTAATAGCCGGGCGCGGCCAGGGTGCATTCAGGGGTGTCGTACTCGCCCGGTCCGGAGACCAGGACCTCGACCGTGCAGACCACGGGGGCGTCGGCGGGAGCGGCCGGGGCGGCGACGATCTCGTCGGCGAACGGTCCGAGCAGCGAACTCTCGACGACAGCCTCCACCGGCAACAGGGCGCCGACTGCGTCTGAAGCATCGTCCACCTGGGGATCCAGCCTCAGGCCCCAATGCGGAAGCAGACCTTCCCCCTTCTCGATGTCGACGACGAGGTGGTCGCTGATCGTTGCCCCGGGCTGCGCATCCGTCGCACTGGTCACGGTTCGCACGGTGGGCTGGAACGGGAGGGGAGAGACGACGGTGCCTTCGCCGCCCGCGTGAGCCGCTGCGCTCGCGGGAACGGCCACGAGGAGGGATTGCACGTCGTCGTGGGAGACGGCGACGCGAATCCGATCGCCGTACGGCAGTGCAGCGAAGACGGCGGTCGCGGACACGGACACCGTCTGCTCATCGCCCGTCGGAAGGATGGGCACATCCACGCCGTTCTCGATCGTCGCCGAAGTCGATCCGTCCTCGAAGGTCGCGCCGGTGAGGTCGAGCCGCCCGGTGTGAGTCGAGGGGGCGAGCTCATGCGGCCCGGAGAGCCGATCGACCATGAGTTCGACTCTCACCGAGCTCGGCCCCTGGTCTGACAGCCGCACGTCTGCGGTGGCTGTGACGCCGAGTGAGGCTTCCCGCGACGACTCGGCCACCATCGCGTTCGCGCGATCGAGCACGCCCGCGGCATCCGCGCCGGCGCGGGCGGCGTAGAAGTCGGGGGTCTGGTCGTTCATGCCGGCGACCATCCAGGTGGCGATCTGACCCGCGGCAGCGGTGAGCCGGTCGTCGGTCGCCGCCCAGTTGCGGGAGATGTACGCGAGCTGAGCCGACTGCGCCGGGCTGAACCAGCCGAGCTGATCGCCCTCGACGTAGTCGGCAGGATGCCCGACGGGACTCGGCCGCCCGGCCTGCAGGCAGAACCCTCGGGTACCGTCGTCGAGCGAATACGTGCCCAACCACCAGCCGGTGCTCGAGGTGTAACCGACCCCGTGGTCGCTCGAAGTGAGGGCGCGGGCCCCCGGAACGCTGAAGATCAGGGAGAGGAAGAACAGCAGCCCGCCGAGCGAGAGCGCCGTGGTGAAGGTTGTGATGCGATGTGTCATGCGACCACGGTCTTCGACCAGCGGCGCTGCCGGGCGCCGGAGCGGGGAATCGTGGACAACTCCCGAGAGACACGGGTTGTGGAGGAGATCGCACCGTTCGGTCGTCACGGGTTGCGCGGGCGTTCAGGAGGACGCGCTAGAGTTCTCACTGGCGAATTTATCTCGGCGTCGAGCTATTTAGCGTCGGAGACCACCCAGCAAAAACCACAAGGCAGCGCCACGAGCGCGCCCGGCACCAGCGGATTGGATAACCGTGGATCTATACGAGTATCAGGCCAGAGACCTGTTTGAGCAGTACGGCGTCCCGGTCCTCCCGGGCATCGTCGCGGACACTCCCGAGGAGGTGCGCGCAGCAGCCGAGAAGCTCGGCGGCGTTGTCGTCGTCAAGGCGCAGGTGAAGGTCGGTGGTCGTGGAAAGGCCGGCGGCGTCAAGGTCGCGAAGAACCCCGACGAGGCCGAAGAGGCGGCTCGCGCCATCCTCGGGCTCGACATCAAGGGTCACGTCGTTCGGCGGGTGATGGTCGCCGGTGGCGCCCGCATCGCCGAAGAGTTCTACTTCTCCGTGCTCCTCGACCGCGCCAACCGCTCGTACCTGTCGCTGACCAGCGTCGAGGGCGGAATGGAGATCGAGCAGCTCGCGGTCGAGAAGCCCGAGGCGCTCGCACGCATCGAGGTCGACCCGATCACCGGCGTCGACACTGCGAAGGCCACCGAGATCGCAAAGGCGGCCGGATTCCCGGACGAGCTCGTCGAGAAGGTCGCCGACGTCTTCGTGAAGCTCTACGACGTCTACAAGGGCGAGGACGCGACTCTCGTCGAGGTCAACCCGCTCGTCCTGACCGAGGAGGGCGACATCATCGCCCTAGACGGAAAGGTCACGCTCGACGAGAACGCGGGCTTCCGCCACCCGGCCCATGAGGCGCTCGAGGATGCGGCCGCGGCCGACCCCCTGGAGGCCAAGGCCAAGGAGAGCGACCTCAACTACGTCAAGCTCGACGGGCAGGTCGGCATCATCGGCAACGGCGCTGGGCTCGTGATGAGCACCCTCGACGTGGTCGCGTACGCCGGCGAGAAGCACAAGGGCGTCAAGCCGGCCAACTTCCTCGACATCGGTGGTGGCGCATCCGCCGAGGTCATGGCCGCCGGTCTCGACGTCATCCTCAACGACCCTCAGGTCGAGAGCGTGTTCGTCAACGTGTTCGGTGGCATCACCGCGTGCGACGCGGTCGCGAACGGCATCGTCAAGGCTCTCGAGATCCTGGGCGACGAGGCGAACAAGCCGCTCGTGGTGCGTCTCGACGGCAACAACGTCGAAGAGGGTCGCCGCATCCTCATCGAAGCCGCGCACCCGCTGGTGACGCTGGCGCTCACCATGGACGAAGGCGCCGACAAGGCCGCCGAACTGGCAGCGAAGTAAGGGCGCGAGAGAACAATGTCTATCTTCCTCAACAAGGATTCCAAGGTCATCGTGCAGGGCATCACCGGTGGTGAGGGCACCAAGCACACCGCCCTCATGCTGAAGGCCGGCACGCAGGTCGTCGGCGGCGTGAACGCCCGCAAGGCCGGCACGACCGTCACTCACGGCGAGGTCGAGCTGCCCGTGTTCGGCACGGTCGCCGAGGCCATCGAGAAGACCGGTGCCGACGTGTCCATCGCGTTCGTCCCGCCGGCGTTCACCAAGGATGCGGTCATCGAGGCCATCGACGCCGAGATCCCCCTCCTCGTGATCATCACCGAGGGCGTCCCCGTGCAAGACTCGGCCGAGTTCTGGGCCTACGCGCAGGAGAAGGGCAACAAGACCCGCATCATCGGGCCGAACTGCCCCGGCATCATCACCCCGGGTGAGTCTCTCGTCGGCATCACCCCGGCGAACATCACCGGCAAGGGACCGATCGGTCTCGTGTCCAAGTCCGGAACCCTGACGTACCAGATGATGTACGAGCTGCGCGACCTCGGCTTCTCGACCGCCATCGGCATCGGCGGCGACCCGATCATCGGCACGACGCACATCGACGCGCTCGCCGCGTTCGAAGCCGACCCCGAGACGAAGGCGATCGTCATGATCGGCGAGATCGGTGGCGACGCCGAGGAGCGCGCGGCCGACTTCATCAAGGCGAATGTCACCAAGCCGGTCGTCGGATACGTTGCCGGCTTCACCGCTCCCGAGGGCAAGACGATGGGCCACGCCGGCGCCATCGTCTCCGGCTCGGCGGGCACCGCGCAGGCCAAGAAGGAGGCCCTCGAGGCCGCCGGCGTGCGTGTCGGCAAGACGCCGAGCGAGACCGCCGCGCTGCTGCGCGAGGTGTACGCCGCGCTCTAGCCGCGTCTCCTGCACAACCTCGGGCCCCGTGGAGTTTGTCCACGGGGCCCGATCTTTTATCCCCGGCCGATCGGATGCGGCGCTACAGTGAGCATCAGTCAGGGATCGGGGACGACATGGCACGGGTTACCAGCACGCAGCTCCTCGCGAAGATCGCTCAACTCGAGAGCGAGAACGCCGCACTGCGCGAAACGATCGAGAACGAGACGAACGCAACCGTTCCGGTGATCGTCGACGGATCGTCGATCACCCCGCCGCCGAAGCACAAGCGCGGCTGGGGCTGGACGGTGCTCGCGACGGCGCTGATCGTCATCGGCGCGGTGCTCGCGCCGGCCGCTGTCGTCGCATCCTGGGCCAAGGTCCAGCTGACCGACACGGATTCGTTCGTCGCCACGTACGCGCCGCTTGCGAGCGACCCGGCCGTGCAGGCCTTCGTGACGGACGAGGCCGTGTCGGTCATCCAGGAGAACGTCGACATCCCCGGTGTCGTGTCGCAGGTGTTCGACGGCATCGCTTCGCTCGGCACGGGGCCGGCGGCGACGAGAGCCCTGGAGTCGCTGAAGGGGCCGGCGGCGCAGGGGATCGTCTCCCTCATCCACTCGACGGTCGGAACCTTCGTCGCCTCCGATGCCTTCGAGGAGGTGTGGCAGCAGGCGCTGAGGCGGAGCCACACCCAACTCGTGGCCACCATGCAGGGCGATCCGAAGGCGGCCATCGCCATCGGGGAGGACGGATCGGTCGGCATCCAGCTCGGGCCGATCATCGAGCGGGTCAAGGAACTGCTGGTGCAGCGGGGGCTGACCTTCGCATCGCAGATCCCGTCCGTCGACCGCACGATCACCGTCGCGCAGAACTCTTCGCTGCCCACGATCCAGCTGTTCTACGGTCTCGCCGTCGGCGCTGGTGCGTGGCTGCCGTGGATCGCGCTGCTCTTCCTCGCCGCGGGTGTGCTCGTGGCTCGCCGCCGTTCCCTTGCTCTCATCTGGGCCGCGGTCGCCCTTGCGATCGGGATGATCGTGATCGTCGCAGGCATCGGAATCGGTCGCCTCGTGTTCGTCGGCTCCGTCTCGCCGTCGCTCCTCCCGTCCGGAGTCGCGCGAACCGTCTTCGACACCGTGACCACGGCGATGAGGGACACGGGCGTCGCCGTCCTCGTGCTCGCGATCGTGGTGGCCCTCGTCGCCTGGTACTCGGGGCCGTTTGCGGTGCCGCGACGGCTGCGCGGGTTCTTCGGTGCGGGAGTGACCTGGGTGCGTGAGGCGGCCGAACGCCACGGGATCAGCACGGGGCGCACCGGCGAGTGGATCTACGCCCAGCGCGCCCTCCTACGCGCCGCCGTCGCCGTGATCGCGTCTGTCGTGCTGCTGTTCCTTCGGCCGCTCAGCGCCGGCGTGATCATCTGGACCCTGGTGATCGCGGCGGTCGTCATCGCCATCCTCGAACTCGTGCAGCGGCCGGTGATCACCATCCCCGAGACGGTCGATGAGGACACCCCCGTGGTGACCGCTCCCTGAGCGTCACACGCCCGGGCGAAGTGTCGAGCGGCCGGAGCGGAGACGGACCGGTAGTCTCCATTCGGTCATGAATCGCACAACCGTCGCTCTGCTCGCCGCTCTGGAGGCGGTCGTCGTTCTTGCGATCGGTCTCGCGATCTGCCTGGTTCCGCTCACCGTGCTCTGGGCTGCGCAGTACCATCTCGCCGCCGACTGGTTCGTCTTCTGGCGAGCGGCGGCCGACGTCTGGCTGGTCGGCCACGGCGTGAATCTCACGGTGGTCCTGGATGCGCAGCTCGGCGCCGCCCTCGGCCTGCCCTCGGCGACCCTTCCGTTCCAGATCACCATCGCCGCGCTCGGATTCGCCTTCCTCACAGCGGGCCTCGGGGTGCGCACGGGCACGAGGGCCGCCGAGACGCCGTACCGCATGACGGGCGCGGTCACCGCGGTCGCCACCTTCGCGGCACTGTCGACGATCGTCACGTTGACGGCGCGAAGTGCGCCAGTCCAGCCCTCGCTCTGGCAGGGGATCGTGCTGCCGGCGTTCGTCTATGGGCTCGGTGTGGCGAGCGGTCTCGGCTTCGCGGCTCTCCGCGCGGGCGGTCGTGGTGGACAGGCGATCGAGGGCGCGGGAGAGCGGAGTGAGACCGCATCCCGCGGCAGCGCAGCAACCACGACATCCCCGTCCACTCAGACGACCACGACGACGGCACGCCCCGCGGCAGGCGCCGTTCGCCGCTGGCTCGATGGCGTCCCGCTCGGAGTGCGGACCGCATCCGGTGCCGCCTTCCGTGCCGGAACGGCCGCCGCCGCCCTGGTGATCGCCGGTGCCGCGATCATCCTGGCGCTGCTCATCTTCGGCAACTTCGGCAGCATCATCGGCTTGTACGAGCAACTTCAAGCCGGCGCTCTCGGTGGCGCAGCGCTCACGATCGGGCAGCTCGCTCTGCTCCCGAACCTGGTCATCTGGATGGCGTCCTGGCTGATCGGCCCCGGCTTCGCCATCGGCACCGGATCCGCGGTGAGCCCCATCGGAACCGACCTCGGTCCCCTTCCCGGCCTTCCGTTGTTCGGCGTGATTCCGACCGGGGGATTCGCATTCGGGCTCGTGGGCGTGCTCGTTCCCCTCGTCGCCGGGTTTCTCGCGGCCGCCCTATTGCGGTCGACGATCGCCGAGGGACGGGCGAAGCACGGAACGGGCTGGCTCTTCCTGACCGCTCTGGGCATCGGTATCGTTGCGGGCATCGAACTCGGCCTGCTCGCGTGGTGGTCGTCGGGCGCGATCGGGCCGGGCCGACTCCACGACGTCGGACCGAATCCGTGGCTGGTGGGTTCGATCGCAGCGGCGGAAGTCGCCGTCGCCGCGATCATCGGTTTGGTGACGGGAGGTCGGGCGAGGCGATGAACGCGTGGCGGCCGAAGTTGCGCATCCCGAGGCTGGACTTCCACGCCCGGTCGATCGAGGCGACGCAGTATGTCGAGAGTCCGTCCGCCCAGCTGCAGGAGTTTCTCGTGAAGCTCGGCAGTGCTCTGCTCTCCGTGGGAACGGCGTCCACCGACATCCAGCGCACCCTGAAGTGGGTTGCCGTCGCCCTCGGTTCCCCGCACACGGCGTTGATCGTCTTTCCGACCATCATCTTCGTCGGGATGCCCGACGAGAAGGAGACCCGGTTCGAAGTCGCCGAGTCCCAGGGCGGCGAAGTACGGTTCGACCGCGCCGCCCGTATCTACACGGTCGTCGACCAGGCCACCGCCGGCACGATAACGGCGTCGGAGGGGATCGCCGCGATCGACGCCATTCTCGCGGCCAAGCCACGGTTCAACAGAGTTCTCCGGGTTCTCGGCCACGGTCTGGCGGCCGCGGGCGTCGGCCTCGTGCTGCTCGGCGCCGATCCGATCAGCATGCTCTACGCATTCGTGCTCGGCGTTCTGGTGGGAGTCGCGAAGCTGCTGGTCAGGCCGGGGACGTACGCCGCCATCCTGCTGCCGATCCTCACGGCGTTCGCCCTCGCGCTCATCGTGTTCGCCGCCGCCAGAGCGGGGTTCGTCGCCGAACCGCTCCAAGTGCTGGTGCCGCCACTCGTGACGCTGTTGCCCGGTGCGGTGCTGACGACCGGGATCCAGGAGCTCGCAGCCGGCGACATGGTGGCCGGTTCGAGCCGCCTCGTCTCAGGGATCGCGCAACTGCTGTTCCTGGCATTCGGGATCATCGCGGCACTGACGATCACCGGTGTCCCGGCGTCGATCGCGCTGTTCTCCTCGCATCCCCCGCTCGGAGCCTTCCAGCCGTGGCTCGGGGTCCTGCTGTTCTCACTCGGTCTCTTCTTCTACTACTGCGGTCCGCGCCGTTCGTTCTACTTCCTCACCCTGGTGCTGCTCGTCGCGTACGGCGGTCAGCTTCTCGGCAACGCGCTCATGGGCAGCGCGTTCAGCGGGTTCTTCGGCGCACTGGCGCTCACCCTCGTCGCGTATCTCGTGCAGTCGATCCCCGGTGCACCGCCGGCCGTCGTCTGCTTCCTCCCGGCCTTCTGGCTGCTCGTACCGGGCGCGACCGGACTCATCGGCCTCACCCAGAGCGCCGCGGGCACCGACATCGACGCGAGCACCCTCACGGCCCTCGTCGGCTCCATCGTCTCGATCGCCCTCGGTGTGCTCTCGGGCACCGCTCTCTACCGCCAGATCTTCCGGATCGCCCCGGCCCGCTGGAGACTCCGGCTGGTCTGACCCGGTGCGGGGCGGCCGGTAGGCTGGGGGCGTGCTCTCGATTGTCGTGCTGATCTCGGGCGGTGGGTCGAACCTTCGCGCTCTGCTCGAGGCGTCGGAAGACGCCGAGTTCCCGGCCCGGGTCGTGGCGGTGGGAGCCGACCGCGACGCCGAAGGCCTCGCGCACGCCGAAGAGTTCGGCATCCCGTCGTTCACCGTCCCGTTCTCGTCGTACGACGACCGGGAAACGTGGGGGAACGCCCTGCTCGAGCAGATCCGGCAATGGGAGCCCGACCTCGTCATCCTCTCCGGCTTCATGCGCCTGGTGCCCCCGAGCATCGTCGCCGCGTTCTCGCCGTACCTGATCAACACCCATCCGGCCTACCTCCCCGAGTTCCCCGGGGCGCACGGGGTGCGGGATGCGCTGGCCGCCGGCGCGACGCAGACCGGCGCGAGCCTCATCGTGGTCGACAACGGCGTGGACGCCGGACCGATCATCAGCCAGCAGCGCGTGCCCGTGCATCCGGGAGACACCGAAGCAGCGCTGCACGAGCGCATCAAACCTGTGGAGCGACGGCTGCTCATCGACGCCGTCCTCGACATCGCCAATGGACACATCGACCTCAAGGAGCTCGCACGAGTATGAGTGGACCCAGCCACGACTCCAGCCTCTACCGTGAACGGGACATCGTCCCCATCCGCCGAGCGCTGATCTCGGTCAGCGACAAGACCGGGCTTCTCGAGCTCGCCACGGCGCTCGCCGGAGCCGGTGTCGAGATCGTCTCGACCGGAACCACTGCTTCGACCATCCGCGGCGCCGGCTTCGACGTCACCGATGTCGCGAGCGTCACCGGCTTTCCGGAGTCGCTCGACGGCCGCGTGAAGACGCTGCACCCCGCGATCCACTCGGGACTGCTCGCCGACCTGCGGCTCGAATCGCACGAAGCCCAGCTCAAGGACCTCGAGATCAAGCCGTTCGAGCTCGTGGTCGTGAACCTCTACCCGTTCGTCGAGACCGTCGCATCCGGTGCGGTGGGCAACGACGTCGTGGAGCAGATCGACATCGGCGGTCCGGCGATGGTCCGCGCGTCGGCGAAGAACCACGCCAACGTCGCGATCGTCGTGTCGCCGGATAACTACGGGCAGATCGTCGAGGCGCTCGCCGCGGGCGGCACCACGTTCGACCAGCGCCGCGTGCTCGCTGCCGAGGCCTTCGCGCACACCGCCGCCTACGACGGCGCGGTCGCAGCCTGGTTCGCCGGGGATGCCCCGACGACCGAGGAGTTCCCGGCACGGTTCGCAGTGCAGGCCGAGCTCAAGCAGACCCTTCGCTACGGAGAGAACTCGCACCAGGCGGCCGCGCTCTACGTCGACCCGACCGGACACGGGATCGCCCAGGCGATCCAGCTCGGCGGCAAAGAGATGTCGTACAACAACTACGTCGACGCGGATGCGGCCCTCCGCAGCGCGTTCGACTTCGCCGAGCCCGCGGTCGCCATCATCAAGCACGCGAACCCGTGCGGCATCGCCGTGGACGACGACATCGCCGTCGCCCACGAGAAGGCGCACGCCTGCGACCCCGTCTCCGCCTACGGCGGTGTGATCGCGGCCAACCGCACGGTCACCCTCGCGATGGCCGAGACCGTGAAGGGCATCTTCACGGAGGTGCTCATCGCGCCCGGGTACGAGCCGGAGGCGCTCGAGCTGCTGCAGACCAAGAAGAACCTGCGCATCCTGCAGCTGCCCGAGGGGTACGCCCGCAAGGTCACCGAGTTCCGTCAGATCTCGGGCGGCGTGCTGGTTCAGGATGCGGACCGCTTCGACCTGACGACCGGCGGCTCCGCCGGCTGGAAGCTCGTCGCCGGCGGCGAGGCGGATGCGGCCACCCGCGCCGACCTCGAGTTCGCCTGGAAGGCGTGCCGTTCCGTGAAGTCGAACGCGATCCTGCTCGCGCACGACGGCGCATCCGTCGGCGTCGGAATGGGTCAGGTCAACCGTGTCGACTCGTGCAACCTGGCGGTCACCCGCGCGGGCGAGCGGGCTGCCGGGTCGGTGGCTGCGTCGGACGCGTTCTTCCCCTTCGCCGACGGCCCGGAGATCCTCATCGCCGCCGGTGTGCGTGCGATCGTGCAGCCGGGCGGATCCATCCGCGACGACGAGGTGATCGCAGCTGCGCAGGCGGCCGGGGTCACGATGTACTTCACCGGAGAGCGCCACTTCTTCCACTGATCCGTTCCGGCGGTGCGCGCGGACGCGCGCGCCGTCGCGGATGCGCGCGGGCGCGGGGCGTGGCAAAATGGTCGGCGGCCCATAAGGCCGCCCAGCATGAACCCTGATCCCACGAGGAGACACCGATGTCTGTCCTGCCCGCACACCTGGTCGAAGCAACCGGCACGAATCTGCCGCACGAAACGTTGCACGTGGTGAAGGGGAGGCGGAGCGGTCTCACGATCAGCATCGCCGTGCACTCCACCGTTCTCGGCCCGGCTCTCGGCGGCTGCCGGGTGTGGACCTACGACAGCTGGGTGGATGCGGTCAACGACTCTCTGCGTCTGGCGGAGGGCATGACCCTCAAGAACTCCGCGGCGGGCCTCAACCGCGGCGGCGGCAAGACCGTCGTCTACGTTCCCCGCGGCACGGTGCTCACCCCGGAGCAGCGACACGACGCCATGCTCGATCTCGGCGACGCCGTGGAGAGCCTGGGCGGCGCGTACATGACCGCTGAAGACGTCGGAACGTCCGCCGAGGACATGGCCGTCGTCGCCACCCGCACGTCTCACGTCTGCGGTCTCCCCTCCTCGCAGGGTGGCGTCGGGGAGCCGAGCGACGCGACCGCGGCGGGTGTGTACGCCGGCCTTCTCTCGACGCTCGAGCGTGCCGTCGGCAGCCGTTCGGTCGCCGGCCGTCGGGTCACCGTGCTAGGGCTCGGTCATGTCGGCTCCATCATCGCGATGCGCCTGGCTGCCGAGGGCGCCGTTCTGACGGTGACGGATGTGAACTCCGCCAAGCGAACGCTGGCCGAGGCCATCGGCGCCACCTGGGTCGAACCGCACGAGGCGCACGCCGTCGAGGGCGACCTGTTCGTCCCGGCCGGCGTCGGCGGGGTGCTCACCGATCAGGTGATCGACGAGCTCCGGGTGAAGGCCGTCGTCGGACCGGCGAACAACCAGCTGGCGCACCGCTCGGGAGCCAAACGGCTCGCCGCCCGCGGCATCCTGTGGGCCCCCGACTTCGTGGTCAACGCCGGTGGCGTGATCTTCCTCTCGATGATGAGCGAGGACGAGCCGTCCGCCGCGGCGACCGCCGAGCGCGTCGACCGGATCGGCGACACCGTCACCGAGATCTTCGACGTCGCCGAGGAGCGCGGAATCACGACGCTCGAGGCCGCCGAGGAGATCGCGCTGGAGCGACTGCGCGAACCAGCCAACGCATAGAAACGCTCCGCTAGGGTGGGTTCCCATGACCATCTCGTGGGGCCGCCGGCTCATCGCATCCGTTCTGTCGGCCTTCGTCGTCGCTCTCGTCGCGCACTTCGCGATGATCGGCTTCTTCTTCATCGGGAGCCTCGGAGCGTCGACGCCGCCGTCGGGCTCGCTGATCGTCGCCGTCAGCAACTACTTCGCCCTGACGAGTGTCTTCGCTCTCGTGCTTCTGCTCATCGCGGGCATCGTTGGTGCCTTCGACCGGTGGTGGACGGCCCTCATCGCCGGCGTCGTCGTCGCTGTGCTCGCGCCCGCCGTCGGCACACTGATCACGGCGACCTCCGGCGGCTCGCCGTTCAGCGGGGAGCTGATCGGCGCCGTGTTCGGCACCCTCCTCGGCATCAACCTGCTGTACGCGATCGTCATCGTTGCTCTCACGCCGACCTTCGGCCGGTGGCTGTTCCGCGTCGTCGAAGGCGGCCGCAGCCGGTTCGCAACCGATCGCAAGGTCGCCCTCGTGCGCATCCCGGCTTCGAACCTGGCTGAGGGGCTCGTCACCCACATCGACCGCGAGCCGGTGGATGCGGAGCTCGCCGACCAGCAGTGGGACGCCTACGTCGCCGCTCTGTCCAACGCCGGCTGGCAGACCGTCGAGGTTACTTCGGCCGACCAGCTCGCCGACTCGGTGTTCGTGGAGGACACCGCTGTCATCTTCGGCGACACCGCCGTCGTCACCCTGCCGGGCGCGGAGTCGCGCCGTCCCGAGACCGCGGGCACCGAGGCCGCACTGCGCGCGCAGGGCCTCCGCATCGAGCGCATCGAGGCTCCGGGGACGCTCGACGGCGGCGACGTGCTCAAGGTCGGCTCGACCGTCTACGTCGGTCGCGGCGGCCGCACCAACGCCGAGGGCATCCGCCAGCTCCGCGCGCTGCTCGCGCCGCTGGACTACACCGTCGTCGCGGTTCCCGTCACCAAGGCATTGCACCTGAAGACCGCCGTCACGGCGCTGCCCGACGGCACCGTCATCGGTTACGAGCCTCTGGTCGACAACGTGACGGTCTTCGAGCGGTTCCTGGCGGTGCCCGAGGCTCACGGCACCGCCGTCGTCGTCCTGTCCGACGACACCGTGCTGATGTCCTCGTCGGCGCCGCAGTCGGTCGCGCTCGTCGAAGACCTCGGGTACACGGTCGTCCAGGTCGACATTTCGGAGTTCGAGAAGCTCGAGGGATGCGTGACCTGCCTCTCGGTGCGCATTCGTTGACATTTTCTTGCAAGTTCCTCTTGTGCGCAGCTGAGCTTCAGTCATAGGCTGTAGGGCTGCCGTGCGGCGGGAAACCACCGGCGCGGCCCTATTGATCGCTTCGGGCTGAGGAGGACGCCATGACAACGACAGGTATCGAACGAACCGTGACCGTGTTCGAACCCGTCGCCGCCGCCGTTGGCGCTGCGTCCCCGCACCTCGCCCCAGCCTGGTAGGTCCCAAGCTGTAACGCGATTCCGGCTGAACGTCGCCGGCGGATGGTGCGGGTCCGGTTCGGGCCCCACGGTTCCCACGATCCCTCGAGAGGGATCTCTGGCGACCTCTCTCCGCGTCATCGAAGACGCACTCGGCGTCCATCTGTGCCGACCGACACAGCGCCGAGCGGCGATCCGGGCATCCCCGGGAGCCGACAAGAAAACTGCACACTCCACAAGAAATCGGATCGAGAATGTCAATCGCTGAACATCAGCACCCCCCTCAAGAAGACAAGAAGGCGAGGATGGGCACCGTACGCACCCTGCTGCGGATCCTGCCCTTCGCCAAGTCGGCCGCGCCGCGCATCGCGCTCGGCATGGTCGCAGCGCTTTTCGCCAGCCTCGTCGCACTGAGCATTCCGCAAGTGCTCCGCTGGCTGGTCGACGGTCCGCTGTCGACGGGCGACTCCGCCCAGGTCTGGCCGGCGGCACTGCTCGTGGTCGGTCTCGGCGCCGCCGAGGCCGTGTTCATCTCGCTGCGTCGCTGGTTCGTGCTCACGCCGGGCACGCACGTCGAGGCGAAGATGCGCAACGGCCTGTACGCCAAGCTGCAGGATCTCCCGGTCGCGTTCCACGACCGCTGGCCGAGCGGCCAGCTGCTCTCGCGCGCCGTGAGCGACCTGAACCTGATCCGCCGCTGGATCTCGTTCGGCATCGTGCTGCTCGTGGTGAACGTCGTCACGATCGTGGTCGGTTTCGCCATCCTGATCTCCTGGAACTGGATCCTCGGGCTGATCTTCCTGGTCTGCTCGATTCCGCTCTGGATCTACGGCTTCGTGTTCGAGGGCAAGTACTCCACGATCGCGCGCCGCAGCCAGGACCAGGCCGGTGACCTCGCGACCGCCGTCGAGGAGTCGGTGCACGGCATCCGCGTCCTCAAGGCGTTCGGCCGCGGCAAGTACGCCCTGAAGAACTTCGAGTCTCAGGCCGAGCAGCTGCGCGGCACGGAGATCGAGAAAGCCAAGGCGATCGCGGGCATCTGGCTCTGGCTGCTGCTGGTGCCGGACGTGGCGTTCGGCATCTGCCTCGTCGTCGGCGTCTGGCTGGCCTCGCAGGGCGAGCTCTCCGTCGGCGAGCTGGTGGCGTTCTTCGCGACCGCGACCGTGCTGCGGTTCCCCGTCGAGTCGATCGGCTTCCTGCTGTCGATGACGTTCGACACCCGCACGGCCGCCGACCGCTTCTTCGAGGTGATGGACGAGGTGAACGCGATCCAGGATCCCGAGCACCCGCACAAGATCGCGAACCCGCGTGGCGAGCTCGTGTTCGACAATGTGCACTTCCGCTACCAGGACTCGCCCGAGCGCTACCCCGATCTGCTCGACGGGATCGATCTCACGATCGTGCCCGGCGAGACGATGGCCCTGGTGGGGCTCACCGGATCCGGGAAGTCGACGCTCACGGCCCTCACCACCCGGCTGTACGACGTCACCGGCGGTTCGATCCGCATCGACGGCGTGGATGTGCGCGACCTGACCAGGTACGACCTGCGCAAGAGCCTGGCGATGGCGTTCGAAGACGCGACGCTGTTCTCGGCATCGGTCCGTGAGAACGTGCTGCTCGGCCGCGACGACCTCGACGTGCACTCGACCGAAGCCGAGGCCGTGCTGACGGAGGCGCTCGAGATCGCCCAGGCCGGCTTCGTCTACGACCTCCCCGAGGGTGTCGAGACGAAGGTCGGAGAGGAGGGGCTCAGCCTCTCGGGCGGGCAGCGGCAGAGACTGGCGCTCGCCCGTGCGGTCGCAGCCAATCCGTCGGTGCTCGTGCTCGACGACCCGCTCTCCGCTCTGGACGTCGACACCGAGGCGCTCGTCGAGGCGGCCCTGCGCCGGGTGCTCGCGGCCACCACGGGGCTCGTCGTGGCGCACCGTCCGTCGACGGTGATGCTGGCCGATCGCGTGGCACTGCTCGAGAACGGTCGCATCACGGCCGTCGGTACGCACCACGACCTGCTCGCAACGAGCGAGCACTACCGATTCGTCATCTCGAGCCTGGAAGACGAACAGAACGAAGAGATCCTTCAGGAGGTGAACCTGTGAGCACCGCAACCGTATTGGGAGTCGAAGGCGAAGAGCGCAACGACTTCACGAAAGAGGAGAGTCGGCAGATCCGCCGGCGCTCGCTGCACCTGCTCGGCTCCCTGATGCGTCCGCTGCGCACGCGGTTGATCCTGACCGCGATCGTGGTCGTGATCAGCACGGCAGGACAGGTCGCCGGCCCCGCGATCATCGCGTACGGCATCGACAACGGGCTGCCCGCGCTGCTCAAGGAGGACTGGTTCCCGCTCGCGATGGCCGGTGCGGCCTACCTGTTCACCGGAGTGATCGGTGCCGTGCTGATCGCCTGGTACACCGTGCTCAGCGCCCGGATCAGCCAGGCCATCCTGATCGATCTGCGCAAGCGGGTGTTCCTGCACACTCAGAAGCTCAGCCTCGAGTTCCATGAGTCGTACACGTCGGGGCGCATCATCTCGCGTCAGACGAGCGACCTGGACTCGATCCGCGAACTTCTGGATTCGGGCATCAACCAGCTCGTGCAGGGCTTCCTCTACATGCTGTTCATCGCGATCGCACTGTTCACCCTCGACTGGGTGAGCGGCGTGGTGCTGCTGTGCTCGCTCGTTCCGCTGTACTTCCTGACGCGCTGGTTCCAGAAGCGCTCGCAGGTGCTGTTCCGCATCTCGCGGGTGGCGTCGGCGAAGTTGATCGTCCAGTTCGTGGAGACCATGACCGGAATCCGCGCAGTCAAGGCGTTCCGCAAGGAGAAGCGCAACGAGAAGGAGTTCGGCGGCCTCGTCGAGGACTACCGCGACGTCAACGCGCGGGTCATCCAGCTGTTCGGGATCTTCGACCCCGGCCTCGTGATGATCGGCAACGTGACGGTCGGTGTCGTGCTGCTCGTCGGCGGCTTCCGAGTGGCAGACGGTCAGCTCGCCATCGGTGTGCTGCTCGCCACGCTGCTCTACACCCGCCGGTTCTTCGACCCGATGGAGGAGATGGCGATGTTCTACAACTCCTACCAGTCGGCTGCGGCGGCGCTGGAGAAGATCTCGGGCGTGCTGGAGGAGGAGCCGACCGTTCCCGACCCCTTGAAGGCCGTCGACCTGTGGGAGGCGTCGGGCCATGTCCGGTTCGACGAGGTGACGTTCGCCTACAAGAAGGATCGCGTCATCCTGCCCAACTTCACGCTCGACATCCCAGCGGGGGAGACCATCGCACTGGTCGGTTCGACCGGCGCGGGAAAGTCGACCCTGGCGAAGCTGATCTCGCGGTTCTACGACCCCAGCGACGGTTCGGTCACGATCGACGGTGTGGATCTGCGCGATCTGCACCCGAAAGATCTGCGCCGCGCCATCGTGATGGTGACGCAGGAGGCGTACCTGTTCAGCGGATCCGTGGCCGACAACATCGCCCTGGGCAAGCCGGATGCGACCCGCGAGGAGATCGTGGACGCAGCCCGTGCCGTGGGCGCCGACGAGTTCATCCGGAGTCTGCCGAACGGGTACGACACCGACGTGAACAAGCGCGGCGGACGCGTCTCGGCGGGTCAGCGTCAGCTGATCTCGTTCGCGCGTGCCTTCCTCGCGAACCCGGCCGTGCTCATCCTGGACGAGGCGACGAGCTCGCTGGACATCCCGAGCGAGCGGCTGGTTCAGGACGCGTTGCAGACGCTGCTCGCCGATCGCACGGCGGTCATCATCGCGCACCGCCTGTCGACGGTCGCGATCGCCGACCGGGTGCTGGTGATGGAGCACGGGAAGATCGTCGAAGACGGTACGC
This sequence comes from Leifsonia sp. NPDC058230, assembly GCF_042882245.1. Classification (NCBI taxonomy): domain Bacteria; kingdom Bacillati; phylum Actinomycetota; class Actinomycetes; order Micrococcales; family Microbacteriaceae; genus Leifsonia; species Leifsonia sp. NPDC058230. The sequence goes on from NZ_JBHVWM010000003.1 coordinate 114,295, forward strand.
CCGCCGACCTCATCGGCGGCACCGGCCGGTTCGCGCAGCTGCACGCGGCGTGGCGGGATTCGCTGGTCTAACCGTCAGATCACGACACGACGAAGGACCCCGGGGCTGTTCGCTCCGGGGTCCTTCGCGTGCGGGTGGTGCCGGTGAGGGCAGAGGAGGGAAGCCACCTCTCTGCCCTCACCGCCGTGGTTCCGGCGGCTGAAAGGGTTGAGTTGATCAGCCTGCCGATGACCCGGTCTGAAGTCCGCGCCTCCCGGGCCGCACGGTGCGGTGGCGCGGTTGGGCGAAAGCGCGGAAGAGCGGTGCGATGGCGAACGGGAGGGACTCGTCCGCTCCCACGATGGCGACGTTCGCCCCGTCGTCGATGCAGTCGCTGGCGAGCAGCGGGTCCGCGTCGCGTTCGACGGTTCCGGCGACGATGGTTATGCATCCCGCCGTCACTGCTCGGCTGGCGGACGCTGTCACACTCACGTGCGACGTCGCGGGCGAAACGATGGCGGTGATGGCCTTCGCCAACTCCGCCCTGCCGGCATCCCGCCGCCCGGCGGCTCCGGGAAAGGCGCCACCGAGGTCGAGTGTGTCGAACCGGATGCCGGTGGCCGCCTCGATGTCGGCCATCAGACCGACAGCGGCGGCGATCTCGGCGACGTAGTGCTGTGGCGCGGCGTCGTCGGAGAGGTTGAGCGAGAATCCGGAGATCCGCACTCCGAGGCTGGCCGCGAAGCGGACGATGCGGAGGGCGTCGCCGGATCGGATGCCGCGGGGGAGCACATGCGCCCGCTGACCCGCTGCGGGGCGCAGTCGCAGGATCAGGCAGAGGTCGGCAGGGTAGCCGACGAACTTCTCGACATCGGCGGGACCGTCGACGACGAAGCGCCGGACGCCTGCGTTGTAGGCAGCGAGCACCTCGTGCGGATGCGTCACCGACGTCGCGTGGAGCACCCGCGTGAGATCGGCGCTCGCCTCCGTGAGCGCGGCGAGGGCGCCGTCGTGGGCGACCTCGAAGTATCCTCCGTCTGCGTCCATTGCCGCGATGAGGGCGGGATGGGCGAGCGCGCTCACGTCGTAGTGCACGTCGACCTCGGCGAACGCCGCACGGAGCGCGCGGTACTGCCGGGCGGCCCGGCGGATGTCGAGCACGACGAGGGGGAGGCCGTGCCGCTCCACGAGCCGCGCGAGCTCGGAGTCGTAGGCCGGGTTCTCGAACGGGAGGCGGTCCATGTCCATGCCCAGGTCCGTCACCCGCTGCGCACTGCCGGGCAGTGCGTCGTTCGTGCGGACTGGTCGGGTTGCGGTGAACATGGGCCTTTCTCCTCGCTGTTCCGCTCGGGCCAGGGGATGCCGCCTGTCGGGTCAGGCGGCCATCCTCGGGTTCTGGCCGGCGTGCTACTCATGCTCGTCCCCGGCGCACCAGCCCACATCCGGGGGGTCACCGCATTTAGGTCGGTGGTAGCACGGATGCACGGATGGGGCCGCGGAGGCCATGATTGTCAGCATGTGCCTCCGTGTTGTGATCGTCGACGACCACGCACGTTTTCGCGCTCAAGCCGCGGAGCTGCTGAAGCTCGAGCGTTTCTTCGTCGTCGGCGATGCCGACACCGGGCAGAGCGGCGTCGAACTGAGCCGTCGGCTCGCCCCCGACGTGGTGCTCCTCGACGTCGGCCTCCCGGATGCGAACGGTTTCGATCTCGTTCCCGCCATGCACGCCACCGGTGCGGCTGTCGTCCTCACCTCCAGCCGCGCATCCCGCGACTACGGCCGGCGCATCGAAGACAGTGGGGCAGAGGGCTTCATCAGCAAGTCGGAGCTGAGCGGCGAGGCGATCCGCAGCCTGCTAAGGTGAGCGCGTGGGGGCGGGTGAGAGCAGGGGTTCACGTGAGCTTCGGGTAGCCGTCGCCGACGACGCCGTGCTCTTGCGCGAGGGAATCGGCCAGATTCTGCGCGCCGGAGGCATCGACGTCGTATCGTCGGTCGGCTCGGCCGAGGAGCTGCTCGCGATCGTCGACGCCGACCCGCTGATCGATGCCGTCGTGCTCGACATCAAGATGCCGCCGAGCCACACCGACGAGGGGCTCCGCGCGCTCGAGCAGCTGCGCGCATCCGGTTCGACGGTCGGTGTTCTGCTGCTGTCGATGTATACGACCGCCGCGTACGCCATCCGCGCGATGAGCGCCGGCAGCGGCACCGGTTATCTGTTGAAAGACCGCGTCGCCGATGCGGGCACACTGGTCAACGCCGTGCGGAGCGTCGCCGCGGGCGGCTCCGTCGTCGACCCCGAGGTCGTCGCGCTCCTCGTCTCCGGTCGCAACGGGGAGGCGTCGCTCGACGCTCTCTCCGCTCGCGAGCGCGACGTCATCCGTCTGATGGCGGAGGGCAAGTCGAACGTCAAGATCGCCACCGACCTGCACCTCAGCCTGCGCACGGTGGAGTCCCACATCGGGCACATCATGGCGAAACTCGACGTCGAGGACTCCGCCGAAGGCCACCGGCGCGTGCTCGCCGTGCTGCGGTTCCTCGGCCGGGACGACTGAGATGAGGGCCGCGCGCATCGCGCTCCGCGCGCTCGCCGTGGTCGTCGCGATCGCCTCGAACGTGCTCGCCCAGGTGTGGAGCGCGGTCACCGACAACTACGGCCCGCGGCCATCGGGGATCGGCTGGGCGATCATCTTCATCGTGGTCGGCATCGACTACGCCACCTGCGCCATCATCGCCTGGAGGGTCGTGCGGAGCTCGTTCGCCGGCTGGCTGATGGTGGGCGCCTCGATCTTCTGGGCCGCCGGCGCGTGGTATCCGCTGACGCGCGACTACGGCTGGCTCTGGCCGCTCCTCGCAGGCGTGACCGACCTCTGGGCCGTGCTCGTGGGCATCCTCGTGCTCTGCTACCCCGGCGGGACGCTCGTGGCGCGATTCGACCGGGTGCTCGTCTACGCGGTGCTCGTCGCCTTCCTCGTGAGATTCGCGGGCATCCTGCTGTTCTCGTCGCCGTCCCCGGCCGAGTGCGGCTGCGCGCCGAACGCATACGCCGTGCTGCCGAGCGACGGCGCGGACTTCTGGCTGGGGGTCGCCTGGCGTGGTGCCGGGCTCGCTCTCCTGCTCATCGTGGCCGTACGGCTGACGATGCGCTGGTTCACGAGCACCCTCCCCGCCCGCAGGGTGGCGTTCGTGATGCCGCTCGCCCTGCTCATCTGGTGCTACGGCACCATCCAGGACTCGCTGAGTTTCACGCTCGGCTGGGACAGCGGCTGGCTGCAGTACATTCCGCCGATCGCGATCGCCCTGATCCCTCCCGCGTTCGTCGGAGGTGTCTTCTACGCGCGCGGCCTTCGCTCGCGCGTCGCAGATCTCGTGATCGTCGCCCGCGACAAGGTCGACCGCGCCCTGTGGGAGTCGAGTCTGGCGCGCACCCTGCACGACAGCTCTCTCCGGGTCTTCTGGTGGGACGAGCAGCTGCAGGGCTACGAGACCTCCGACGGCGACCGGATGCCCGAGGGCGATCCCATCGACCGTCCGGGCCGCTCGATGCTCGCCATCGACTCCGATCAGGGACCCATCGCCCTGATCGAGCACGACGTCGCCCTCACCCAGGACGACCGCCTCCTCGACGCCGTGTCTTCCGCGTTGCTGCTCTCTGTCGACAACGACCGGCTCCGCCATCGGCTGGAGCGAACCCTTCAGGAAGTCCGCGACTCCCGGTTGCGTATCGTCGAGGAGGGCTACCTGGCCCGGCGCCGGCTCGAACGCGACCTGCACGACGGCTCGCAGCAGCAGCTCGTGTCCCTGGCGATCGGGCTCAGGATCGCGACCACAAAGGCTCAGGCCGCCGGGAACGACGAGGTCGCGGCCGATCTCGAGCGGGCGTCGGCCCAGCTGGCGGATGCGCTGCGCGAGCTTCGAGAGCTGGCCCGCGGCATCCACCCCACCGTGCTCACCGACGGGGACCTGCGCTCGGCCATCGACGAGCTCGCGCAGCGGAGTCACCTGCCGGTCGAGGTGCAGGTCGACGTGCCCGAACGGTTGAGCGAAGTCGTCGAGGAGACCATCTACTACTGCGTTGCGGAGTGCCTCGCGAACGCCGCCAAGCACTCGCGCGCACGCAACTGCGCCGTCACGGTCACCCGCACCGGTGCAACCGTGTCGGTCGTCGTGAAGGACGACGGGCAGGGCGGAGCCCGCGTGGAGGCCGGAGGCGGCCTGGAGGGCGTGCGCGACCGTGTCGAAGCGGTCGACGGCTACGCCGAGGTGCAGTCCGTCGCGGGTCTGGGGACGATCATCGAATTGACGATCCCGGTCGGCGTCACCGTGTCGTGACTGTGCCGCCTACCTCGTCGGTGATGTCGGGATCGAGGCGTACACCTGTGCGCCGATGGCGACGGCCGTCCAGCCGCCGGGGCAGCTGAAGCCGTCGGTGGCGGTTCCTTCGAGCGGCCACCAGCTGTCTTTGATGTCCGGTGTCGCGATCTTCGCCGGCTTGTCGCAGGTTCCCGCCTTGAAGTGGGTGGGAGACGCGTACGTCATGATGGCCCCTCTGCCCTGCGTGTCGTAGTCGACCCGGATGATCGTGGCGTCGTCCGGCAGGAACGTCGGCGATCCGAACGCCGAGGTCGCAGAGGGGGTGAACTCCTTCATGTCGGCGTAGATGGCGGAATCGACGTGAGGGACGAAGGCGGTGATGACCGAGCATCCGGTGAGGGTCACGGCCGCCGCTGTCGCGGCAACGGCCAGACCGGCGAGGCGGATACGGTGCACGTGGTCTCCTGGTGAAACGAAAGGTGGAATGTGAGTCAAGCGGATCGAGCTGGGCGCGTCATCGACCCAGGGGATGATCTTCGTTGAAGGGAGAGTATCGCGCCTTGCGAAGGTCGACGCGGTACTGGGCCGTTCCGCCGCCGAGGAGGGGTGTGGCCTCCGCGCGGTAGAACTGCAACGCGATGTGCTCGTGGTTGGCCGGCGGATGCCCACTGGCGCGCACCACCCGCCACCACGGCACGTCGGAGCCGTAGTACGCCATGATCTGGCCGACCATCCTCGCTGCGCGCGATCCGAGCGTCGCAGCGACGTCGCCGTAGGTCATGACGTGGCCTGGCGGGATCGAGTCGACGACCGCGAGAACGCGTTCGACGAACGAGTCCTCAGAGTTCGAGGGCACCGACCGTCTCGCCGTACTGGGTCTCACCCACCGGCTTGAAGCCGCTGCGGAGGAAGAACTGCTCCGGACCGAGCTCACCGGGTTCCCAGATCACGTAGAGCCGGGCGAGACCGCGCGAGCGTGCTTCGTCGGCCAGCGAATGCACCGCGAACGTTCCGATGCCGCGGCCCTGATCGTCGGCGTCGACATTGATGCGCCAGAGGATCGAGTGGAACTCCTCGTGCTCGGAATCCGGGTCGAAGTTGCCCATGATGAATCCGACGACCTCGTCGCCGTCGCGGACGACCCGCTGCCACGCGGTCGCCGGGTTCGACACAGCGGCCGCTGCCGAGTACGAGACGGGCGCGACGAACTGCTCCTGGCCCGGCTTCAATGTGAGGGCGTTGGCCGCCACAACGTTCGACGCACTCAACTCTTCCAGTCTCAACTCAGCCATGACCACAGGGTAACGTGCGCCGGCGATGCGGGCATAGTCGCGGCGGCCGACCATCGCCTGAGAGAAACTATCTCGATGTCAAGATAGTTGCTCGGCTCAGGTAAGCTGTTGTCGGCCAAAACTTGGCAGAGACTTGAGGAGCCCCATTGGAAAAGATCAAGGTTGAAGGCACCGTCGTCGAGCTCGACGGCGACGAGATGACGCGCATCATCTGGCAGGCCATCAAAGATTCGCTCATCCACCCGTACCTCGACGTGAACCTCGAGTACTACGACCTCGGCATCCAGAAGCGCGACGAGACCGACGACCAGATCACGGTCGACGCGGCCAATGCCATCCTGAAGCACGGCGTCGGCGTCAAGTGCGCCACGATCACGCCCGACGAGGCGCGCGTGGAGGAGTTCGGCCTCAAGAAGATGTGGCGCAGCCCGAACGGCACGATCCGTAACATCCTCGGCGGTGTCGTGTTCCGCGAGCCCATCATCATCTCGAACATCCCGCGCCTGGTTCCCGGCTGGAACAAGCCGATCGTCATCGGCCGTCACGCCTTCGGCGACCAGTACCGTGCCACGGACTTCACCTTCGACGGCCCCGGCACCCTCACCCTGAGCTTCCAGCCGTCCGACGGCGGCGACGCCCAGTCGTTCGAGGTCTACCAGGCTCCGGGCGCCGGTGTCGCGCTGGCGATGTACAACCAGGATGCGTCGATCCGCGACTTCGCGCGCGCATCCTTCAACTACGGTCTCGACCGCCAGTACCCCGTGTACCTGTCGACCAAGAACACGATCCTCAAGGCCTACGACGGTCGCTTCAAGGACCTGTTCCAGGAAGTCTTCGAGGCCGAGTACAAGGACCAGTTCGACGCCGCGGGCCTCACCTACGAGCACCGCCTCATCGACGACATGGTCGCCTCCAGCCTCAAGTGGGAGGGCGGCTACGTCTGGGCGTGCAAGAACTACGACGGCGACGTGCAGTCCGACACCGTCGCGCAGGGCTTCGGCTCGCTCGGTCTCATGACCAGCGTGCTCACCACCCCCGACGGCAAGGTCGTCGAGGCGGAGGCCGCGCACGGCACCGTCACCCGTCACTACCGTCAGCACCAGCAGGGCAAGCCGACCTCGACCAACCCGATCGCCTCGATCTACGCCTGGACGCGCGGTCTCGCGCACCGCGGCAAGCTCGATGGCAACCAGGAGCTGATCGACTTCACGCACACCCTCGAGGACGTCGTCATCAAGACGGTCGAGTCGGGCAAGATGACCAAGGACCTCGCGCTCCTCGTCGGCCCCGAGCAGCCGTACCAGACGACCGAGGAGTTCCTCGCGACCCTGGGCGACAACCTCAAGGCTCGCCTCGGCTAGTCGCAGTCTGAGCGGATAGCTCTCGTGAAGGCCCGGTGGATGCATCCACCGGGCCTTTTGCGTCGTCTTTGCTAGGGTCTGTCGGATGAACAAGAACGCAACCAGCTCCGCGTTCGCGGCCGCCGCCGTGCTCGCCGCCGTTTTCGCTTTGACCGGATGTACTGCGGACGGCCCCTCCAACCCCAGCACGACCGCCGCGGTACAGCGGCCCCCGGCGACTCAGACGCACGAAGAGGCCTGCGGCATCGTGAACGACGGCCTGCAGGCCGCCTTGGCCTTGCGAGACCGGGCGGGCGAGGTCGTGGGCGACCCGGCGAAGGCGTCGGCCCTCATGGACGAACTGGCCGACAAGGTCAAAACCATGGACGAGAAGATCGGCAACGCGGACGTGGTGAAGGTCGTTTCCGATGCTCGAAACGCCACGGACGAGTTCGCGAAGTACATCCGGGACGCGATCAGCAACCCACTCTCGGTCGACGTCACGAAGGTGCAGACCAAGGCCGAGGAGTTGGGCGCGAAGTACGAAGCGGTGCAGAAGGAGTGCGCGTAAGGTCGCCAGCCCGCCTATCTGCCCCCTAAGTACCAGGGCCCACCGCTTTCGCGCTCGATGTGCCGCCGCTCGGTGCGGTTGCACGGTCAGGCAGCGCCCGGCAGGCGGATGCGGCCACCCGCTCGGGGTCTTCGGTGGGGGTCGATGTGGGCGGGTGGGGTGAAGTAGGGCACGTTCTCGTGCACCTCGATGCCCCACCTGTCATCGTGCACGCGGTGGTGGTGGCGGCTGCAGAGCAGGATCCCGTTGTCGAGGTCGGTGGGGCCGTGGTGGTTGTCCCACCAACGGATGTGGTGCGCTTCGGTGTAGGCGGGTGGGTGGGGGCAGCCGGTCCAGGCGCAGCCGCCGTCGCGTTCAGCTAATGCGAGTTTTTGTGCGCGGGTGAAGAGGCGGTGGCTGCGGCCGAGGTCGAGGACTTCACTGTGGGTGCCGAGGATGGTGGGGATGAGCTGGGCGTCGGCAGCCATCCGCCGGATCGTGCCGGCGCTGACCGGGGTACGGATCCCGTCGATCTTGCCGGCACCGACCCCGGACTGCAACGTGTCCAGCGGGATGCGGACGATCACGGTCACCGGCGGCTTGCTGTTCACTCCGGTCGCGGTGCAGGTGGCGAGGTGCCGGAACACGTCGACGGCGGTGTCGGAGCGGATCTGCGCGATGCTCCGAGACTCCGGCACATCGTCACCAGTGGTGTCACCGGTGGCGGTGGCGGTGGCGGTGTTGGTGTCGTGGAATCGGACGTTCCGCAACTCGTGTCCGACGAGGGTGTCGATGGCGGTGATCACGTAGCCGGCGGATTCCGGGTCCAGATACCAGTCGAGGTGGGTCATCCCATCACTCGTGGTGCTGATCGTCAACGACCGGCGTTGTCGTTGCCGGTGGTCTCGGGGGAGGATCCCGTCTTGGTCGAGCCGGTCGCGGACCTGCCCGGCCAAGGCACGGAGGTCGGTGACGGTCAGACTCGGCGCATGCTCCACCAGAACTCGTTCACCCGCGGCCAGGTCGCTCGCAGCACAGGCCGGCGCGGCTTTGCCTAGTTCACGGACGATCACCGCCGCCTGCTCCACGCTCACCCAACCCACCGCCCCGTTACTCGAGGCCAGCGGCGTCGCGACGGACTCGGCCAACGCCGGGTACGTCGCCGGCAGCACCTCCCCGGCCAGGCTCACCCGGGGTGCGGTGGCGTCCCCGACGACGCAGTAATGTCGGGCGGCCGGGACCGGGACCTGCCACCGCTCCGCCAGCAACACGGCCGGGCTACTGTGCCCGACCCGGGTCACCGGGTTCTCTTCCCCGGCCAGCACCGACCGGGCCACCAACTCCCCGGCGGCCCGCAGCTTCACCGCATCCAACACCGCCTGCACATCACCCAACACGGTCAACAGGTCCAGGAGCTCATCCCGACCCAACTGGCCCGGCGTACTGAAGGAGGCGAGCGCATCCCGCAACACGGTAGCCGGGTCAGGAGTGGTGGTCATGCGTCAAGTCCATCACGACCCACCGACATTCCAACCCGCTAAAACACCCGCTGACCAGCCATTTACCTGTGGACAACTCCGAAACCACACCACCTGTGGAGGAACGTAACCCACCGACACGTTTCGCTCCCGTTTCGGTATGCACGCCGATGTTACAACTCGGTAAATCCCGCCTGAAAACGTGAGGAAGGGCTTGCATTCATTTTGTTCGTAAGCTTTACTAACAAACATGACCACATCGGATGTGCAGAGCAGCCCCGGCTTCGCGCCAGGTCGTGCGTTGCGTCCGAAGGCCAAAGTTCTCCCCGAACACGCACGGAGTCACAACCGCTCGCTCGTCCTCCAGACGCTGTACCGCTCCGGCCAGCGCAGCCGGGCCGACATCGCCCGCGAGACCGGCCTCACTCGTGTCACGATCTCCGATCTGGTGGCCGAACTCCTCACCGAGGGGCTGGTGGTCGAGCTCGGGCAGCGCGAATCCGCACGCCCCGGCAAACCGGCGGTGCTGCTCGACATCAACCGCACGGCGTACCAGATCATCGGCGTCGACCTCAGTGAGCACGCGACGTTCCGTGGCGCGGTTCTCGACCTCGGCGGCGTGATCCTGCAGCGCGCAGAGGTGCCGCTCGAAGGCGCGGTCGGTCCGGATGCGACGCGCAAGGTCCTCGACCTCGTCGACCGCCTGGTCGCGCTCGCGACCGCACCCATCCTCGGTGTCGGGGTCGGCTCGCCCGGTGTCGTCGACCTGAGCGGAACCGTCCTGACCGCGCCGAACCTCGGGTGGGTGGACGAGGCCCTCCAAGAAGAGCTGCACACCCGCACCGGCCTGCCTGTCGTGGTCGCGAACGACGCCAATGTGGCGGTGCTCGCCGAACACGGCTACGGCGACGCCGCGGGCGACATGATGCTCGTCACGGTCGGCCACGGTGTCGGCGCCGGGCTCCTGGTGGCGGGTGCACTCGTCTACGGAAGCCGCTTCGCGGCCGGCGAGATCGGGCAGGTGATGGTCGGCACCGACCTCGGGCTCGAGGCGACGTACAACCGCGACCAGGTCCTCGAGCACTGGCTGTCGGTGCCGCAGCTGCAGCAGCGCATCCGGGACGCCGAGGCGGCGGGACAGGACGCCACGCCCATCCTGCGGGAAGCGGGCCAGCGCCTCGGCATCGCCCTCACCCCCGTCGTCGGAGCCCTCAACCTCTCGGAGATCGTTCTGAGCGGCCCGACCGAACTACTCGATGGTCCCCTCGCCGAGGCGACCATCCACACGCTCCGGAGCAGGACGATGGCCGAATTCCACGGCAGCGTCAAGCTGCGGATGACCACGCTCGGGCAGGACATCGTCCTGCGCGGCGCGGCCGTTCTCGTCCTCTCAGGACAACTCGGGGTCTCCTAACACAGCACCTCAAACCATCAACCGACCCCAGCACCGACGGTGTGGCAATCGCACACATCGACCACCATGAAAGACAGAACACTTAGAAAGGACAGCGCAATGAAGAGAAAGCTCGTTGGCCTCGCCGCTGTGGCTACAGCTTCCGCTCTCGTGCTCGCCGGATGTTCCGCCGGAGGCGGCGCCAGCGCACCGAGCACGGACGGCAAAGGCAAGACGGTCACCCTGTGGCTCGTCGGAGCCGACACGCCGGATCCGTTGCGGAACTACCTCAAGACGGAGTTCCAGAAGGAGACCGGCGCGACGCTGAACATCCAGCAGCAGGACTGGGGAGACATCGTCACCAAGCTGACGACCTCGCTTCCTGACGCGAACAACACGCCCGACGTGACCGAGATCGGCAACACCCAGTCGCCGACGTTCACCAACGTGGGCGCGTTCCTCGACATCTCCGACATGTACAAGGATCTCGGCGGATCCGACCTGCTCCAGTCGTTCGTGGACGCCGGCAAGGTCGCCGACAAGAACTACACGCTGCCCTACTACTTCGGGTCGCGGTACGCGTTCATGCGCAAGGATGTCTGGTCGGCTGCGGGCGTGCAGGTACCCACCACGCTCGATGAGTTCAACACCGACGTCGCGACGATCACGGCCAAGAACCCGAAGGGGATCGCCGACTTCTCGGGGTTCTACCTGGGTGGTCAGGACTGGCGCAACGGCATCTCGTGGATCTTCGCCAACGGAGGCGACATCGCGAAGGAGAAGGACGGCAAGTGGGTCGGCACGCTCGACTCGGCCGGATCGCTGAAGGGTCTGCAGCAGCTGCAGGACCTGTACAAGAACGCGTCCAAGGCACCGAACGACGCCAAGGACTCGAACCAGTACATCTACCTGAACGACAGCGACCAGATTCTCGACGCCGACGGCAACAAGACCTCTGACACCTCGCTCTCGGCTGCCACCATCATGGCTCCGGGATGGGCGCACTGGTCGATCGGCGACGCAACCACCGACGCCGACGGCAAGGTCGTCCGCACCTGGAACGACAGCACCTTCGGCACCTTCGTGCTCCCGGGCAACGACGGCAAGCCGGCTCCCGTGTTCGCCGGTGGCTCCAACATCGGGATCTCGGCCAAGACCAAGAACCCGGGCCTGTCCAAGACCCTCCTGAAGATCATCTTCTCCAAGGAGTACCAGGAGATGCTCGGCAAGAACGGTCTCGGCCCGGCGAACAGCAAGTACACCTCCTCGCTCGGCGACGACCAGTTCGCGAAGGCTCTCATCGAGTCCGCCTCGAACTCGAAGCTGACCCCGGCGGCTCCCGGATGGGCCGCGGTCGAGGCCGGCAACGTCATGGAAGAGTTCTTCAGCAAGATCAAGGACTCCACCGACCTGAAGGCCCTCGCGCAGGAGTACAACACCAAGCTGAACGCTCTGATGAACGTCAAGAACGGCTAGCACCAAACGAAGCACCAAGCAGGCGGGGGCGCGGAAAGACCTTCCGCGCCCCTGCGCCTGCCCTCAGCCATACTCAGCAAGACAGAACTACTCAGGAAGGAGGACAGACGTGACCACGATTCAGGACACCGCGACCGCCGCCGGCCTCAGCCCGCAGGGCGGGGCACCGCGAAAGAAGAAGTTCCAGTTCACCCCGTACGCCCTGCTGATCCCCGCCGTCGCCATCCTCATCCTCGCGCTGGGTTACCCCATCGTGTGGCAGCTCATCACCTCGATGCAGAGCTTCGGGCTGGCCCAGCAGTTCGGGCAGCCCGCGCCGTTCGTGTGGTTCGAGAACTACATCACCCTCTTCTCCGACCCATACATGTGGGTCGTCGTCGGCCGGTCCATCGCCTTCTGCCTGGTGACCGCGGCCGTCACCGTGGTCATCGGGGTCGCGCTCGCGCTGCTGATGAACGCGGTGAACAGGGGCGTACGCATCGTTCTCCAGATCTCGATGCTGCTGGCCTGGGCGATGCCCGTGGTCGCGGCAATGACCGTCTGGAACTGGCTCTTCGACTGGCGCCGAGGCGTGGTCAACTACACCCTCACGTCGTGGGGCCTCGACTTCCAGAACCACAACTGGCTCCAGAATCCGCTCTCGTTCTTCTTCGTCGCGATGGTCATCGTGGTGTGGATGAGCGTGCCGTTCGTGGCGTTCTCGGTCTTCGCCGGCCTGACGCAGGTGTCGGGCGAGGTTCTCGAGGCGGCGCAGATGGATGGCGCGAAGCCGTTCCAGCGCACGCGCTACATCATCCTGCCGATGATCCGGCCGGTTCTCGGGATCGTGCTGCTGCTGCAGATCATCTGGGACCTGCGCGTCTTCACCCAGATCAAGCTGCTGCAGGACAAGGGCTCCATCGCCAGCGAGACCAACCTGCTCGGCACCTACATCTACCAGCTCGGCGTCGGGTCGAGCGACTTCGCGATGGCCAGCGCCGTCTCGGTGTTCGTGCTCATCCTGACGATCGCGATCAGCTGGTTCTACGTGCGCAACCTTCTGAAGGAGGACGAGTCATGAGCACCACACTGACTCCGGCCCAGACCGAACTCGTGACGGACAAGCGGGTCGACCGCAAGCTGCGCCGTCAGCGCATCAAGCCGTCGCGGGTGATCCTGGGTGTCGTCGCCATCGTCATCTCGCTGATCTGGATCTTCCCGGTCTACTGGATGGTCAACTCGTCGCTGCTGCCCAACGTGGTGCTGCAGAACACGAAGCCGACCTGGCTCCCGTTCGGCGGATCGTGGGACAACTTCTCCGCAGTGATCAACGGCGGCACCTTCTTCCCGGCCCTCGGGATGAGCCTCATCATCGCCGTGGTGACCGTCGTGTTCTGCATCCTGTTCGCCTTCCTCGCGGCTCTCGCGATCAGCCGCTTCAAGTTCCGCGGACGCAAGTCGTTCGTGCTGGCCGTGCTGCTCATCCAGATGCTGCCCGCCGAGGGACTGTTCATCGCCCAGTACAAGCTGATGGGCAGCCTCAACCTGCTCAACACGGTGCTCGGCGTCAGCATCATCTACATCGCGGCCGTCGTGCCGTTCACGATCTGGATGCTGCGCGGCTTCGTCGCCGGCATCCCCGCCGACCTCGAAGAGGCCGCGATGGTCGACGGGCTCAGCCGCACGCAGGCGTTCATGCGGATCACCTTCCCACTCCTCGCCCCCGGACTGGTCGCGTCGGGCGTGTACGCGTTCCTCCAGGCGTGGAACGAGTTCACGGTGGCACTCGTGATCCTGCAGGAGAACTCGAGTCAGACGCTTCCGCTCTGGCTGCGCGGGTTCATCCAGCAGTCCGCATCCCGGGCGACCGACTGGGGGCAGGTGATGGCCGCATCCACACTCGTCGCCGTTCCCGTCATCATCTTCTTCCTCATCGTGCAGGGCCGCATGACCAGCGGGCTCGTCAGCGGGGCGGTGAAGGGGTGAGCGGGCCGTCCGCCACCGAACAGAGGCTCCTCACAGACAGCATCCGCCGGCAGGTCGCAGCCACTCTGCTTCCCGGTTTCGTGGGGACGACTCTGCCCGGCTGGCTGGAGAGCCGCCTGCGCGACGGCCTCGGCGGGGTGTGCGTGTTCGGTCCGAATATCACCTCGGCTGCACAGCTGCGCGAGCTGACCGACGCGATCTACGCCGCGAATCCGGATGCGATCATCGCGATCGACGAGGAGGGCGGCGACGTCACGCGCCTGTACTACGAGGCCGGATCGCCGTACCCGGGAAACGCCGTTCTCGGGCGCCTCGGCGACACGTCGTACACCGAGGCGGTCGCTCGCCGCGTCGGCTGGGAACTGCGTCGCGCGGGCTGCAACCTCGACTTCGCCCCGGATGTCGACATCAACTCGAACCCGGACAATCCCGTGATCGGCGTGCGCAGCTTCGGCTCCTCGCCCGAGCTCGTCGCGGAGCAGAGCGCAGCATGGACGCGGGGACTGCAGTCCGCCGGGGTCGCGGTCTGCGCGAAACACTTTCCGGGGCATGGCGACACCGCTCAGGACTCGCACCTCGTGCTGCCGGTGGTCGACCTTTCGCTCGACGAGCTGCGTGAGCGCGAGCTCCGCCCGTTCCGTGCGGTGATCGAGGCCGGGGCGCGCACGATCATGACCTCGCACATCCTGCTGCCCCAATTGGATGCGGAGCGCCCCGCGACCTTCAGCCCGACGATCGTGCAGGGACTGCTGCGCGACGAGCTCGGGTTCGAGGGTGTCGTCGTCAGCGACGCCCTCGACATGAAGGGCGCGAGCGGCGAGAAGGGCATCCCGGAGGCAGCCGTGCTCGCGCTCGTCGCGGGCTGCGACCTGCTCTGCATCGGCACGGAGAACACGGATGAGGAGCTCGACGCGATCGAGCTCGCGATCGCCAGGGCGGTCGAGTCAGGCCGGCTGCGCGCGGAACGGGTGATCGAGGCGGCGGAGCGGGTGCTCGCCCTCGCGGGCGAACTGCACGCCGAGCGGGACAGCATCCCGGTTCCCGACGACGACGTCGCCGGATCGCTCGCCGCTGCGGACGTCGCAGTCGCCATCGACACGTTCGAGATCTCCTCGCACGCCGCCGATTGGGTGCGGACGAACCGCGGGCCGTACTCGGTCGTCCGGATCGACACGGAGGCGAACATCGCCGTCGGAATCGCCCCGTGGGGCCCCTTCGCGGAGACGGCGGCGGATCCCGAGGCGGGCCCGGCGCTGGCGTTCGAGGCGAATCCGACCGTCGTGTTCACCGAAGACGACGATCCCGACCTCGTGCTCGCCGCCAAGTCGCCCGTTCTCGTCATCGGCAAGGACAACCACCGCCACGCGTTCGCGCGGGCCGCCATCGACCGGCTGCGTGCGGAACGCGACAGCGTGCTCGTCGTCGACATGGGCTGGCCGAGCGACGACCGCGCCTACGCCGACCTCGCCACGTTCGGGGCGTCCCGGCTGATCGGACGTGCACTGCTCGCGTACCTGGACTCCGACGAACCGGGCCTGCGCTCGTGAGACTCGGCATCGACATCGGTGGGACCAAGACGGATGCGGTCGCCATCGACGACGAGGGCGGTCTGGCCCAGCGCATCCGGCTCGCCACGGGCTTCGGCTCGGTCGCGGTCGTCGAGACCGCCGTCACCGCCGTCGCCCGCATCGGCGAACTCACCGGGCTGGCCGCGGCGGGCTTCGACTCGATCGGGATCGGGATCCCCGGGATGGTCGACCGCGCATCCGGCCACGTCACCCACGCGGTGAACCTGGGCCTGGACCGGCTCGAACTGGGCGGCGAGCTCGCCGGCCGGCTCGGGGTCGGCGTGCGCATCGAGAACGATGTGAAGGCGGCGGCGCTCGGCGCGTATCACCTGATGGGGCTCGACGGCACCATGGCATACCTCAACCTGGGCACCGGTCTGGCGGCGGGGATCGTCGTCGACGGCAAGCTCTGGCGCGGATCGCGGGGGATCGCCGGCGAGATCGGGCACATCCCGGTCGACCCCAACGGCTCGCTGTGCGCCTGCGGTCAGCGAGGGTGTCTCGAGACCGTGGCCAGCGGATCCGGAGTCGCCCGTCAGTGGCGCACCGACGATCCACTTCCCGTTCGCGCACTGTTCGCGGCGGCGGCCGACGGCGACGAGGATGCGCGGCGGATCAAGGCTAGGCTTGCTGAGGGCATCGCCTCTGCGGTCCGTGTCCTCGTCCTCACCGTCGATGTCGAAACCGTCGTCATCGGCGGCGGCCTGAGCCACCTCGGGGACAGGCTGCTCTGCGATGTCCACGAGGTGCTCGAAGAGTGGGCGCAGGCCTCGCCGTTCCTGGCGTCGCTGTCGCTGCCCGCGCGAGTGCGCCTCGTTCCAGAAGGTTCATTGGCCGCGGCCATCGGCGCGGCGCTTGTAGGAGAGAGCTAAGTGGCAGAGATCGTCGTCGTATCCGACCAGCAGGCTGCAGGAGCGCTTGCGGCGCAGAGCATGGTCGACCTCATCCAGCGCCGACCGGATGCCGTGCTCGGCCTCGCGACCGGCTCGACGCCGCTCGCGCTGTACCGGGCCCTTGCAGCCCAGGTCGCCGCTCAGGACGTGGACGTGTCGCGCGTGCGCGGCTTCGCGCTCGACGAGTACGTCGGCCTGCCCGAGGGGCACCCGGAGAGCTATCGCGCGGTCATCACCCGGGATGTGGTGGAGCCGCTCGGACTCATCCCCTCGCTCATCCACGTGCCGAACGGGTCGCTCGAGGGGATCGAGCACGCGGGGGCCGACTACGAAACGGCGATCCTGGCCGTGGGCGGCGTCGACGTGCAGGTCCTGGGGATCGGCACCGACGGCCACATCGGCTTCAACGAGCCCGGCTCCTCGTTCGCATCCGTCACCCGCGTGAAGACGCTCACCGAGCAGACCCGCCGCGACAACGCGCGGTTCTTCCCGTCGGAAGCGGACGTGCCGATGCATTGCATCACGCAGGGACTCGGCACGATCCTGCGCGCCCGTCACCTGCTGCTGCTGGCCTTCGGCGAGGGCAAGGCCGAAGCGGTGGCCGGAGCGGTCGAGGGTCCGGTCACGGCGAGCAATCCGGGATCGGCCATCCAGCTGCACCCCCACGCGACCGTGATCGTCGACGAGGCAGCCGCCTCGCGCCTCCGGAACCTCGACTACTACCGCTACGCCTACGCGAACAAGCCCGCCTGGCAGACGCTGTAGCGCTTCGCCCGCGTGCACGCTCGCGCGCCGCTCCGTGCCTGCCCGCGCGCTCGCGCATTCGAATGAGGGGTCGCAACACGCCGTCTCGCGCGACGCGTCAACGGCGTGTTGCGTCCCCTCGTTGCGGGCGTCGCGTCACGCGCGGCGTGTTGCGTCCCCTCGTTGCGGGATGGGCGTTTCGGGACGGCTTGGGTCAGAGCAGGGGGAGCCCGGCGGCGAAGACCCGGCGGACGGTCCAGTCGTGGTCGAGGATGACCGCGTCGGCCGCGTAGCCCGCGTGGAGGCGGCCGAGGCGGTGGTCTTCGCCGAGCGCGCGCGCCGGAGTGAGGGTGAGCGCTGCGACGGCGTGCACGGGATCCAGGCCCACGAGCGAGACCGCGTTGCGGAGGGCGACGTCTTGCGTGAGGGTCGAGCCGGCGATGGTCGAGGTGCCCGAGAGCACGGCGAGACCGTCGCGCACGGTGACGTTGAGGCCGCCGAGCCGGTAGTCGCCGTCGTGCGCGCCGGCCGCGGCCATCGCATCCGTCACCAGGGCAACACGACCGGGCGCCGCGGTGAAGGCGAGCTTGGCGACCTTCGGATGCACGTGCAGGCCGTCGACGATGAGCTCGAGGGTCACATCGGGGTTCTCGAACGCGGCGACGATGGGGCCGGGGGCGCGGTGGTGGATGCCGTTCATCGCGTTGAAGGCGTGGCCGAGGATGCGGGCGCCCACCTCGAACGCGAGGGCGGCCTGGTCGTAGTCTGCGTCGGTGTGGCCGACCGCGACGACGACGCCGGCCTCGATGAGCACGCCGATGGTCTCGAGCGCGTTCGGAAGCTCGGGGGCGATCGTGGCCACACGCATGGTGCCGCGGGCCGCTCCGATCAGCTCTTCGACCATCTCCGGACCGGGCTCGCGGAGGAAGGCTCCATCGTGCGCCCCACGACGGGAGGGTGCGAGGAACGGGCCCTCGAGGTGCGAGCCGAGGATCAGCGGGTCGACCGCGACCAGATCGGCGACGATCGAGAGGCTCTCTCGGAGCGAGGCGAGCGGGTTGGCGACGTGGCTGACGAGCGAGCGGGTCGTTCCGTGGGCGCGGTGGGTCGCGAGCGCGTCGAGCATCTGCTCGGGACCGTCGTCGAACGGATGCCCGCCACCGCCATGGCAGTGGAGGTCGATGAAGCCGGGTGTGAGCCAGTGGCCGCCCGCGTCGACGACGTCACGGCCGGGACTCTGCGCGGCAGCGTGCCAGCCGGTCCCGCTGCCGGTCGCGATGATGACGCCGTCATCGGCGACGAACCAGAAATCATCGACGAGGCCGTCCGCATCCACTTTGCGGGCGCTGTGGACGACCAGGCCCGTCATCGGAATTCTTTTCGCCCGTTGATGACGCCGCTCACCGCGGCGACGACGGCGAACACGATCGCGATCACCGGCTGACCCAGATCCCACCAGGCGAACGCGGCCGCGGCCATCACGATGACCTCGACGATCGCCCGGCCGAACGGATCGATGTGGAACACGGCTTTCGGCGACCGGAACAGCGCCCAGAGCACGATGGCGATCGCGGGGGCGGCGATGCCGACGACGATGTTCCAGGGCAGCGGCCAGGCCACGAATCCCCAGAAACCGAGCGAGAAGATCGCGAACAACTCCAGCAGGAACCGGAGGATGTCGTTCGGCCCCACCTTCACGTCGTCGGTGCGTCTCGCATCAGTCACGCTCTCATTCTAGGGGCGGTCCGCCGCACGCCGCCGGGCCAAACACCGGTTGCGGCGCACGCCGACCGTGCGCGGGCTCAGCGGAAGATGATCGTGCGTGCGCCGTCGAGCAGGACGCGGTCTTCCGCGAACCACTTGACGGCCTGCGTGAGCGTGCGGCTCTCCTCGTCCTGCCCGATGGCGACGAGCTCGCCCACACTGCGGGAGTGGTCGACGCGCACTACGTTCTGCTCGATGATCGGACCCTCGTCGAGGTCGCTCGTCACGAAATGCGCCGTCGCGCCGATGAGCTTCACACCGCGGGCGTGAGCCTGGCGGTACGGGTTCGCCCCCTTGAAGCCCGGGAGGAAGGAGTGGTGGATGTTGATGGCCCGGCCGGCGAGGCGCTCGCACAGTTCGGGGGAGAGGATCTGCATGTAGCGGGCGAGCACGACCAGTTCGATGTCGTGCTCTTCGACCGCCTCGAGGACTCGAGCCTCGAATCCGGCCTTGCTCTGCGCATCCGTCACCGGTCGCGACTCGAACGGCACCCCGTAGAAGCCGGCCAGGTCGCGCAGCGCCCCGTGGTTGGAGAGCACGAGCGGGATCTGCACCGGCAGCTGTCCGGCGCGCTGGCGGAACAGCAGGTCGTTGAGGCAGTGGGCGGCGGTGGATGCGAGCACCAGCGTGCGCAGCGGACGGCCGACGATGTCGACACGGTGCGACATCCCGAACCTGTCGATCACCGGCGCGAGCGCCTGCTCGAACTCCTCGCGCGTCGCCTCCGACTCGACCTGCAACCGCATGAAGAAGCGACCGGTGTCGGTGCTCGCGAACTGCTGGCTCTCGGTGATGTTGCCGCGGGCCGCGACGATCGCACCAGAGACCGCGTGCACGATGCCGGGCATGTCGGCGCAGCTGAAGGTCAGCACCCAGTGATTCGGCTGGAGCTCGGCGGAAGCAGCGGGCGAGGCGGTCGAGTCGGTCATCAGTTCAGGGTAGCGGGATGCGGTCACGACGTTGTGACGCTGCACCATTGACGCCATGCTCCGCGTGAAGTTGGATCGACGCATGACGAGCGTAGGCGAGAACAGACCCGATGTTCCGAACGCACCCGCCCAGAGCCTGGGCGTGGAGCTGAACGGGCTCAACACCATCCACGAGAGCGAACGCAAAGGGCGGGCGCGCGACCTGTTCTGGCCATGGTTCGGGGCGAACGTCTCGGTGTTCGGGCTGAGCTACGGGTCGTTCCTGCTCGGGTTCGGGATCTCGTTCTGGCAGGCGACCATCATCGGGGTTCTCGGCATCGTGATCTCGTTCCTGCTCTGCGGATTCATCTCGCTCGCCGGAAAGCGCGGGTCGGCGCCGACGATGGTGCTCAGCCGTGCCATGTTCGGCGTGGACGGCAACCGGCTGCCGTCGCTGCTGTCGTGGCTGCTGACCGTCGGCTGGGAGACCGTGCTGACGTCGCTGGCCGTGCTCGCCACCGCGACCGTGTTCACGCAGCTCGGCTGGGAGGGCGGGGTCGCCACGAAGGTCGTCGCGCTGATCGTGGTCGCGGCTCTCATCGTCGCTGCCGGAGTGATCGGTTTCGACCTGATCATGCGGCTGCAGAAGATCATCACGATCGTCACGGGCGTGCTCACGGTGATCTACATCGTGCTGGTGCTCGGCCACATCGACCTCGGCGCGGTCGCAGCCTTGCCCGCGGGCGACGCGCCCCGCGTGATCGGCGGATTCGTGTTCATGCTGACCGGGTTCGGGCTCGGCTGGGTGAACGCCGCCGCCGACTACTCGCGCTACCTCCCGCGGTCGACGCGCAGTTCCGGGGTGGTCGGCTGGACCACATTCGGTGCGGCGCTCGCCCCGGTCATCCTCCTGATCTTCGGTGTTCTTCTCGCCGGTTCGTCGAAGGAGCTGAACACGGCGATCGCGGCCGACCCGATCGGCGCCCTGGCGTCGCTGCTGCCGACCTGGTTCCTGGTGCCGTTCGTGATCGTCGCCGTTCTGGGGCTGGTCGGGGGAGCGGTTCTCGACATCTACTCCTCGGGTCTGGCGCTGCTCAGCGCCGGCCTGCGGGTGCCGCGCTACCTCGCCGCGGGGATCGACGGAATCATCATGATCGCCGGAGCGATCTACGTCGTCTTCTTCGCGACCGACTTCCTCGGGCCGTTCCAGGGCTTCCTGATCACGCTCGGCGTTCCGATCGCGGCCTGGTGCGGGATTTTCATCGCCGACATCCAGCTGCGCAAGCGGGACTACCACGACGAGGAGCTGTACGACCGCCGGGGACGCTACGGGAGCATCCGGTGGCTGCCGATCTCGCTGATCGTGATCGGCACCGTCGTCGGCTGGGGGCTGGTGACCAACGGCTCCGCCGAGTGGCTCAGCTGGCAGGGGTATCTGCTCGGCCCGCTCGGGCTCGGCGGCAAGGAGGGCGACTGGGCGTTCGCGAACCTCGGCGTGCTCGTCGCCCTGCTGATCGGCTACCTCGGCACGCTGATCTTCAGCCGGGCGGCCGTCAAGCGGCAGGAGGAGGCGGCGTGACGGATGCGCGGAGCGAGGAGGACGCGCCGTATCTGGTCGTGATCGACATGCAGCGGGTCTTCGGCGATCCGGCCAGCGGCTGGTTCACGCCGGAGTTCGACCGTGCGGCCGGTGTGATCGAGCGGATGCTGCCCGGCTTCGGCGACAACGTGATCTTCACCCGGTTCGTCGCCCCCGAGCATCCCGAGGGCGCCTGGATCCCCTACTACGAGCAGTGGCCGTTCGCGCTCGTGCCCGCCGACGACGCGCTGTACGACCTCGTCCCGGTGTTCCGCGATCGCGCGCGGACGGTGGTCACCGAGACGACCTTCGGCAAGTGGGGCGGGAACCTCCGTGCCGCGCTCGGCGGGAGTCGCGAGATCGTGCTCGCCGGCGTCTCGACCGACTGCTGCGTACTCTCGACCGCATTGGGGGCGTCGGATGCGGGCGTGCACGTTCGCGTCGCCGCCGACGGATGCGCGGGCCTCAGCGAGACGGACCACCAGCGAGCCCTCGACGCCATGGCGTTGTACGGCCCGCTGATCGAGATCACGGACTCCTCGACCGTGCTCGACGGCATCCGCTAAACTCGATGGTGGTCGCCGGTTGTCGCGCGGCCCTGGGCGCGCACATGGGCGCGTAGTCGACCTGCCGTTCGCGAGACACTCGGAATGGGCGGGGAACGCCGTTCGTTGGACAGTCTCGTCATGTCTGCCACTTCAACGTCGCCGATTTCAGTTGTACCCAAGTTTCCCTGGGTGGGGTTGATCGCGCTCGCCGGAGCCGTGTTCCTCTCGGTCACCAGCGAGATGATCCCGACCGGGCTGCTGCCCGACATGAGCCAGTCGCTGGGCGTCAGCGAGGCTCAGATCGGGCTGCTCGTGACGGTCTTCGCCTTCACCGTGGTCATCACCAGTACGCCGCTCACCGCGCTCACGAAGCGGTGGCCGAGGCACGGGATGATCGTCGGAATCCTCGTCGTGCTGGCCATCAGCAACCTGCTGACCGCCATCGCGCCGAACTACGGCTTCGTGGTCGGCTCACGCATCCTCGGCGGGATCGCGCACGGCATGTTCTGGTCGATCGTCGGAGCGTACGCCGGCCACCTCGTACCCAAGGAGCAGATCGGCCGGGCGGTCTCGATCACACTCGGCGGAGGAACGCTCGCGTTCGTGTTCGGCGTTCCGCTCGGCACGTTCGCCGGTCACGTGTTCGGCTGGCGGCTGTCGTTCGGCTTCCTTGCGGTGCTCATGCTGGTCGGTGCGGTGCTGGTGTGGAGGTTCCTGCCGGCGGTCGAGCGGGAATCGGATGCGCATCCGCGTCGCGAGCGCGGTGCCAAGCGTCCGAAGGACGCGACGGTCGTCGCCGTCGTCATGGTGTGTCTGGTCGCCGCCGTCACGATGATCGGCCACTACGCGTTCTACACGTTCGTGGTGCCGTTCCTGACGGATGCGATGGGCGTTCCGGCGGGCAACGTCGGGGGGCTGCTCTTCTTCTACGGGATCGCGGGTGCGGCCGGTCTGGTGCTTGCCGGGTCCGTGTTCGGTCCGCGGCCGCAGCTGGGACTCATCCTGGCGCTGGTGGTCACCGGGATCTCGGTGGTCGCGCTGTCGGTGTTCGCCGCGATGCCGATCCTGGCCATCGCCGCGTTCGTCGTCTGGGGTCTCGCGTTCGGGGCCCTTCCGCCGCTGCTGCAGACACGGCTGTTGCACACGGCGTCGCCCGCGTTCCGCGACACGTCGAGCGCGCTCTACACGACAGCGTTCAACATCGGGATCGGCGGCGGCGCGCTGCTGGGTTCGATCGTCTACGACATGGGTGGACTGCTGGTGCTTCCGTATGTCTACGTCGGCCTGCTCGTCGTGTCGATCGTGCTCGTGCTCGTGATCGGGCGGATGACCCGCGCTCGCGCGGCGGCGGCGGCGTCGGCGCGCACGGCGTGATCCTGCGGCCGGTAGCCTGAAACTCATGTGGGTGAAGGTGTGCGGGCTCCGCGATCCGGAGTCGGTGGCGGCAGCGGCCGAAGCGGGCGCGGATGCGATCGGTTTCGTCTTCGCGCCGGGCAGCCCGCGCGTCGTCGACGCGACGCTGGCCCGCTCGCTGATCTCCGGCGCATCCGGAACGCTCACGGTGGGGGTGTTCCGCAATCAGCCCATCGCCGAGGTCATCCGTACGGCGGCCGAGGCGGGGGTGGATGCGGTGCAGCTGCACGGTTCGGAGTCGGCCGTCGACCACGAGGCGGTGCGGGCGGCCGGATGGCCGACGATCCGGGCGATGGCGGCGCGCGAGTACACGGCCGAGGTCGACGCGGGCGCGCATCCGTCGGACTATCTGCTGCTCGATGCGCCCGAGCCGGGCGCGGGGGAGCTCTTCGACGGCGCGTACCTGGCACAGCGTCCGCCGAGCCGGCCGTGGGTGCTGGCGGGTGGGCTGGAGCCCGGGAACGTGGCCGGGCGCATCCGCGAGCTGCGGCCCTGGGGTGTCGACGTTTCGAGCGGCGTCGAGACGGCGCCGGGCCGCAAGTCGCCCGCGCTGATCGCCCGGTTCGTGGCGGCCGCTCGGGGCGGCTTCGAACAGGTCGAGGTCTAACGCTCGACCGGCTCGCCTGCGGTCCAGACCTGCAGCACGGTGAAGTCGTCGTCGAGCAGCACGGCGTCGGCGGCGAAGCCGGGGGCCAGGCGGCCGAGGTCGTGGCCGCGGCCGACGGCACCCGCGGGCGTCTCGGTGAGCGCGCGCACGGCATCCTCGACGGTGACGCCGACCTCCAGCACGGCACGGCGTAGGGCCGCGTCGAGCGTCAGGGTCGAGCCGGCGATCGAGCCCCCGTCGGCGAGGCGGGCGATGCCGCTACGCACGGTCACGGCGAGGGAGCCGAGGATGTAGTCGCCGTCGGTGGAGCCCGCCGCGGCCATGGCATCCGTGATCATGGCGACGCGTCCCGGTGCGGCGGCGAAGATCATCCGCACGACCTCGGGATGCACGTGGATGCCGTCGTCGATGATCTCCAGCGTGACGCCCGCCGTGCGGGTGGCGGCGGCGACAGGGCCGGGCGCCCGGTGATGGATCCCGTCCATGCCGTTGAAGGCATGCGTCAGGATGCTCGCCCCGGCCTCGAAGGCGTCGAGGGTCTGCTGGTAGTCGGCGGCGGTGTGCCCGACGGCGACGGCGACGCCCGCGTCGCTGAACGCTCGCACCGCAGCCATCCCGCCGGGGAGCTCCGGCGCCAGCGTGATCTGGCGGAGCGTGCCGTCGGCGGCGGAGAGCAGCCGCTCGATGTCGGTGGGGGCGGCCGGACGCAGCAGTGCCGGATCGTGCGCCCCCTTGTGCGCCACGTCGAGGAACGGGCCCTCGAGGTGACTGCCGAGGATGCGCGGGTCGTCGGGCATGAGGGCGGCGACGGTCGCGACCCGCTCGCACAGGGCATCGACCGGCGCCGTCACGAGCGAGACGACGAACCGCGTGGTGCCGTGCCATTGGTGCAGGTCGAGGGCGGTGCGGATGCTCTCGGCGCCGTCGTCGAAGGATGCGCCTCCGCCGCCGTGCACGTGGATGTCGACGAAGCCGGGAGTGAGCCAGGCTCCGGCCGCGTCGACGACGGTGGTCGACGGGTCGTCGGAGACGGTGGCGCGCCAGCCGTCGCCGGCACCGGTCTCAGCGACCGTTCCGCCCTCGAACCGGACCCAGCCGTCGTGATGGATGCGCCCGCCGGTGACGAGCCGCGCGGAGTGGATGACGGTGGCGGGCATTATGCGACGATGACCTCGATGCCGTGCTCGGCGAAGGCGGCGCGCTGTTCGGCGGTGATGCCGCTGTCGGTGATGAGGGTGCTGAGCACTCGCGGCCCGCTGAGGGTGGCGAACGCCTTGCGCCCGATCTTGCTGGAGTCGGCGACGATGATCGCGCGCGTCGCGCGGCGGGCCATCAGGGAGTTGACGCTGGCCTCGCCCTCGTCGTGCACGGTGGCTCCGACGATCGGGTCGATGCCGTTGACACCGATGAAGGCGATGTCCATGGTGATCTTCTCGAGCACGACGTCGCTGTACGGCCCCACGAGTTCGTAGGAGCGCGCGTGGACCACCCCGCCGGTGACGACCGTCTTGATCTGGGGGCGCATGACGAGCTGAGCGGCGATGTTGATCGCGTTGGTGACCACGGTCAGGTTCGGATGCGGCGACGTCTCCATGAGGTCGGGCCGCGAACCGAGCACGGTCGCCACGGCGGTGCTGGTCGTTCCGCCGACGAGACCGACGACGGCGCCGCGCGGGACGAGGGCGCTCGCCGCCTGGGCGATCCGCAGCTTCTCGGGGGCGTGCTGCTCGCGCTTGTACCGGATGGGCAGGTCGTAGGCCACGGACTGCCCGATCGCGCCGCCGCGCGTACGCGTGAGCAGCTGCTGCGACGCGAGGGCGTCGAGGTCGCGGCGAGCGGTCGCCGCAGACACGTCGAGCTTGAAGACGAGGTCGTCGACCTCCACCTGGCCCGTCTCCGCGAGCAGGTCGAGCACCGCGTTCAACCGTTCCGCCCTGTTCATCGCTGCGCCCTCTGCGTCTGTGTCGTCATCTGGTGGCTCCTTCGCCTGTGCTCGACCCCGACACGGCGAACAGCGTCAGGAGCCGCGCCGCTTCGGACGCCACCGCGGCCCGCCCCTCGCGCAGGTACCTGCGCGAGTCCACGACCTCGGGATGCTCGGCCAGAGAACGGCGCACGGCATCTGTGAAGAAGCCGTTGAGGTGGGTGGAGACGTTGACCTTGGTGATGCCGGAACGGATCGCCGACACGATCGTCTCATCCGACGCCCCCGACGAGCCGTGCAACACGAGGGGAACCGGCACAGCCGTGTAGAGCGCGGCGATCAGGCCGAGGTCGAGGGATGCGGTGCGCTCGGTCATCGCGTGCGAACTCCCGACGGCCACGGCGAGGGCGTCGACGCCGGTCTCGTCGACGAAACGGCGGGCCTCGCCGGGGTCTGTGCGCACTCCCGGTGCGTGCGCACCGTCTTTGCCGCCGATCTCACCGAGCTCGGCTTCGACGAAGACGTCGTTGGCGTGGGCGTACTCGACGACACGGACGGTCGCCTCGACGTTGTGCTCGTAGTCGAGCTTCGCCCCGTCGAACATGACCGAGCCGAACCCGAGGTCGATCGCCTGCCGTGTGAGCTCTTCGTCTTCGGCGTGGTCGAGGTGCACGGCGACGTGGGCCTGCGATGCCGAGGCGATGGCGAGCGTCGCCCGCGCGATCGGCTCGAGACCTCCGTGATACGCGACGCAGTTCTGGGAGATCTGCAGGATCACCGGCAGTCCGGCGTCCTCGGCGGCAGCGGCGAGGGCCTCGGCGGTCTCCAGGTGGATCACGTTGAAGGCGCCGATGCCCGTGCGGTTGGCGAGGGCGGCGTGAAGGAGGTCGGCGGTGGGGATGAGCGGCATCGGGCGGCTTTCTTCGGGCGGTGGTCGGTGGTCGGTGGTCGGTGGTCAGGACGAGAGCACGAGCCGGGACTCCAGCTCGGCGTACGAGGGATCGAGTTCCCCGGCGAGCGGGGCCAGAACGGCGGCGGCCGACCACGCGGTCGCACGCCGCACGATCGTGCCGGGATCGGTGATCCCTGCAGCGAGACAGCTCGCGACGGCAGCGACCCCTGCATCCCCGGCGCCGGTGGCATTGCCTCGCAGCGGTTCCGGCAGTCGCGCGCCGACGACGTCGGGGTCACCGGATGCACTGGTGCCGACCCCGAGCATCCCCGCCTCGCCCAGGGAGACGAGCACGAAGCCGGCGCCGCGTTCCAGCAGTCGCGAGGCCCCAGCGACGGGATCCGACTCACCGGTGCTCTCGCGCAGCTCGCGGCGATTGGGCTTCAGAACGGTCGCGCCCGCTTCGGCGGCGAGCAGGAGGCTCGGACCCGTCGCATCCACGATGCTGGGGATGCCGCGGGCGGACGCGATCGCGACGAGGTGCGCGTAGAAGTCCTCGGGCGCATCCGGGGGCAGGCTGCCCGAGCCGACCAGGCAGGATGCGGGCACAGCGAGACGCTCGACGGCGTCGCCCAGCGCGAACCACTCGGCACGCTCGAGCGGGGCGCCGGTCTCGTTGAAGATCGTGGTGAGCCCGCTGCCGTCGTCGACGATCGCGACGCTGCTGCGGGTCGGAGCGGAGACCGGCACCACCTCGTGCGGCACGCCTCCGGCGAGGAGGTCGTCCACCAGCTGGAGGCCGGTCGGGCCGCCCGCGGTGGTCAGCGCGAACGAGTGCCCGCCGGTCTGGGCGATCACGCGTGCGACGTTGATGCCCTTGCCGCCTGCGCGGGATGCGGGCGCCGGGACGCGGTGCGATTCGCCCACCTCGAGCGACGGCACCCGGTAGGTGAGGTCGATGGCGGGGTTCGGGGTGACGGTGAGGATCACGCCGATGCCCTCTGATGCGCCGGGTGAGTCGAGTCCGCCGCGTGGGCGGCGCGCCCGCCCGCGGCGAGGAGGTCGCGAGCGCGGAGGGCCGCGCCGATGACGCCGGCGTCCTCGCCGATGCTGGCGGGGAGGAGCAGAGGCCGGCGGTGGAAGGTGAGGATCGCGTCCAGCTTGGCGGCCAGTGGCTCGAAGAGCGCGGGACCGGCCTGGGAGAGGCCGCCGCCGATCACGATCGCCTCGGGGGCGAGCAGCGCGACGGTGTGCGAGAGGTCGAGTGCGAGCGCGTCGAGGGCGCTCTCCCAGATGGCGGCCGCGTGCTCGTCGCCGGCGCGGGCACGGTCGAGCACGTCCTTGGCGCCCGCGACAGGGTTGCCCGTGAGGGCCGTGTAGCGGCGGGCGATCGCTGCCGCCGAGGCCACGGCTTCGAGGCAGCCGAAGCCGCCGCACGCGCACTCGGGGCCGTCCGCCACTCGGGAGTGGCCCATCTCGCCGGCCATGCCTCCACCGGCGTGCAACCTGCCGCCGATGAAGATGGCACCCGCGATGCCGGTTCCGATCGCCATGACGACGACGTCGTCGAAGGGAGCCGCTGCGCCGAGGCGATGCTCGGCCTCGCCCGCGCCGCGGACGTCGTGGCTGAACGAGACGGGCAGGCCGATCACGGCCTCAACATTGTCGCGGAACGGGTAGTCGCGCCAGTCGAGGTTCTCGGAGAACACGCCGATGCCGGCCTCGTCGTCGACATGCCCGGGGACGAGCAGACCGGCGGCCAGGGGCTCGACGTCCGGATGCGCGGCGCGGAACCGGGCCGCCAGCTCGCCGACCGCCGCGACCACGGCATCCGCCGTGCGATCGCCGTCATGCGGGGTGGGCCGGCGTTCAAGGGCACGGATGCGCCCTTCGCCGTCGATCAGCGCGGCCTTCATATCCGTGCCGCCGACATCGAAGGCCAGCACGGCGCCGCCGGCACCGAGAACGGCACCGGCAGCGGTCGACGACAGTGAACTCACGAGGCCAGAATGACAGATCGCGTGAGATTGCGGGGGTGGTCCGGGTCGAGATCGAACCGGCGGGCGCGGGCGAGGGCCACACGCTGTGCGCGCACGAGGTCGGCGAGGCCGTCGAGCGAGGAGTTCTCGAAGTGCGCTCCGGTGGTCGCGACGTCGCCGGCCAGGCCCTCGGGGGCTTCTCCGAACATCCAGGTGACGCGGCCGGGAGCAGCGATCGCGATGGGACCGTGGCGGTACTCCTTGGCCGGATACGACTCGGTCCACGACTGGGAGGCCTCGCGCATCTTCAGTGCGGCCTCGTGGGCGAGCCCGACGGTCCAGTTCGTGCCGAGAAAGCTGTACTGGTCGGCCGAGACGAGTGTGTCGGGGAGTTCCTCGTCGACGGCCGCAGCCGCATCCGCGATCGCGCCGTCGAGGTTCTCCCCGAGCGCGGCGCGCACGAACGCGAGCGCGGTCGTGGCGAACCGGGTCTGCACGACCGATCGCTCGTCGGCGAACGGGAGCTTCACGACGTCGTCGACGAGGTCGACGAGCGGGGTCTGCGGATCGCCGACGATCCCGACCGTGCGGGCGCGGCTCCCGGATGCGCGAACCTGGTCGAGCAGCTCGAGCACCTCGGTCGTGGTGCCGGAGCGGGTGATGGCGACGATCGCGTCGTAGTCACGGTCGACGAAGGCCTCGGAGGCGGCGAACGCGTCGGTGATGCCGACGCCGGCGGTCTCGCGCAGCGCGGCGTACGACTGGGCCATGAACCAGGAGGTGCCGCAGCCGACGACGGCGATGCGCTCGCCGGCGGCCGGGAGCAACGCCTGCTCAGTGCGGAGTTCGACGGCGCGCGCCCAGGTCTCGGGCTGCGAGCGCAGTTCGGCCTCCATGTGTGCGCCGAGGTGTGATCGATCCGTCACTGATTCGTCTCCTGTCTCGTGGTGATGTGTCAATGATTGCTTATGAGCGATACGCCTGTCTAGTGATCATCTTCAATCGTTGATCGGCGTTGTATGTCCGCCAGGTCGTCCGCGTGTAAACGCCGTGTAACGATCTTGTCGCCCCTGCTTGACGGATGCGGGCGAGCGCGCAATGATTCGATCATCGATTGAATGCAAGTGTTCGCTACGTTCATAAATCAATCACAAAGCATCATCCCTGACGCACCGTCGCGCAGAATGCACCTCCTTGAAGTGACGGTTCGTTTCATCCGAGAGTGAGGAAGTCAATGAAGAAGTCTCTGCGATGGGGCGCGGCGGTCGCGACCGCAACGGTCGCCACGATGACGCTCGCGTCCTGCGGGTTCGGGGGCGGCTCGAGCAACTCGTCCGGCGACGACAAGTCGCTCACCCTGATGGTCGCCAGCTACTCCGACAACACCAAGTCCGAGTGGCAGCAGATCATCAAGGACTTCGAGGCCAAGAACAGCGACATCAAGGTCAGCCTCGACGTCCAGTCCTGGAACGACATCAACGACGTCATCAAGACGCGGGTGCAGGCGGGAAAGCAGCCCGACATCCTCAACATCGACGCGTTCGCCGGATTCGCATCCGATGACCTGCTGTACCCGGCGAAGGACATCGTCTCGGCGAAGACTCTCGACGACTTCCAGCCGGCGTTCGCGAAGAACGCGAGCATCGACGGCACCCAGTACGGCCTGCCGTTCATCGCATCCGCCCGCGCGCTGTTCTACAACAAGGACATCTTCGCCAAGGCCGGTGTCTCGGCTCCGCCGAAGACCTGGGCCGAGCTCGAAGCCGCGGCCGCCAAGATCAAGGCCTCCGGCGCGATCGGCTACGGCATGCCGCTCGGCAGTGAGGAAGCTCAGGCCGAGACCGCGATCTGGTTCTACGGAGCCGGCGGCGGCTACGGCGACGCGAGCAAGCTGACGATCGACACCCCCGAGAACCTCGAGGGCGCCACCGAGATGCAGAAGCTGATCACCGGCGGTCTCACCGAGCAGAACCCCGGCTCGACCGACCGCACTCCGCTGCTCAACGTGTTCGTGCAGGGCCAGATCGGCATGCAGGTCGGCCTCCCGCCGACCGTCGGTCAGATCAAGGACAAGAACGCGAGCCTCAACTACGGCATCGCGCCCATCCCCACCAAGGACGGTTCGGCCTTCACCCTCGGTGTCGCCGACCACCTGATGGCCTTCAAGAACAAGACCGACAAGACGGCATCGATCAAGAAGTTCCTGGACTACTTCTACTCGAGCGACGTCTACAGCAAGTGGGTCACGGCCGAGGGCTTCCTGCCGACCACCAAGTCGGGAGCGGAGGCGATGGCCTCGAACGAGACCCTCAAGCCGTTCCTCGACCTGCTTCCGGATGCGAAGTTCTACCCGTCGACGAACCCGAACTGGACGGCCGCACAGGGCGCCATCCAGACCCAGATCGGTCAGCTGGGCCAGGGAGCGAGTCCGGCGGAACTGCTGAAGGCGATCCAGGCGAAGGCCGACGGTCAGTAGTCCGCACAGTATGAGTCAGACCATCGATCCAGCATCGACCCCAGCGGAGGCGGCGGACAGCCGCCTCCGCTCCGGGGCGCGCGGCGGCCCTCGGGCCCACCGCCCACCGGGCGCAGCAGCGTCCGACCTCTTCCGTGCCGTTCCGTGGACACTGCCCGCGCTCATCCTGATCTTCGGTGTCGTGCTCTTCCCGGCCGGCTACATGATCTTCAACTCGACCAGGCGCATCTCGGTGGCCGGCGTCGACCACGGCTCGGTCGGCTTCGCCAACTACGCGACCGTGCTCTCGCGCCCGGAGCTTCCGGGCATCCTGTTCAACACGCTGCTCTGGGTCGTGTCCGTGGTCGTGATCACCGTGGTGATCTCGCTCGCGCTCGCGCAGTTCCTCAACAAGAACTTCCCGGGCCGGCAGTGGGTGCGCATGGCGATCCTGATCCCTTGGGCAGCGAGCGTCGTGATGACCACCACGGTGTTCGTGTACGGCCTCGACCCGTTCTACGGCATCATCAACAAGTTCCTGGTGGATGTGCACATCCTCGCCGAGCCGTTCGGGTTCACGAAGGAGCCGGTGCCGGCGTTCCTGTCGTCCATCGCGATCGCGGTGTTCGTATCGCTGCCGTTCACGACGTACACGCTGCTCGCGGGGCTTGCGGGCATCTCGGGGGACATGCTCGAGGCGGCGAAAGTCGACGGGGCGGGCGCCGCGCGCACCTACTTCGGCGTCACCCTGCCGAACCTTCGCGGCGCGATCGCGCTCGCCAGCCTGATCAACATCATCAACGTGTTCAACTCCCTGCCGATCCTCAAACTGATGACCGGCTCGATCCCGGGCTACAAGGCGGACACGACGACGACCTACGTGTTCAAGCTGTTGCAGGGCGAACAGCGGATCGACCTCTCGAGCGCGCTCAGCGTGATCAACTTCGTGATCGTGCTCGTGGTCGTCGCCCTCTACCTCTGGGTCGTCAAGCCGATGAAGGAGGTCGCGTGACCGCGCCCGCCCCCACGCTCATCGCCCCGGTCCAGCGCGAGCCGCGTACGCGCCGGCCGAGCGACTCCCGCATCACGGGCCGCGTCGTCGGCCGGATGGTCGCCGGGCTGATCATCGCGCTCATCTTCGTCATCCCGTACCTGATCATGCTGATCGGCTCGTTCAAGAGCCGGTTCAACATCCTGACGGTGCCGCCGACGTACTGGCCGACCGAGTGGCATCCGGAGAACTACATCACGATGTGGTCGACACCCGAGACGCCGCTGCCCCAGAACCTGATCTCGACCATCGTCATCTCGGTGTTCGCGACGGCGCTCGTGCTGCTGGTCTGCGTGCCCGCCGCGTACTACACGGCCCGGTTCCGCTTTCCCGGGCGGGGAGTGTTCCTCTTCCTGGTGATCGTGACGCAGATGCTGCAGCCGACCGTGCTGGCGACCGGTCTCTTCAAGGAGATGGTCGCGCTCGGACTCAACGACACCTGGCTCGCGATGATCCTGATCAACGCCGCGTTCAACCTGGCGTTCGCGATCTGGATCATGCACAACTTCTTCGCCGGAGTGCCGAAAGAGATCGACGAGGCGGCTCAGCTCGACGGCGCCGGCAAGTGGACCGTGCTGTTCCGTGTGCAGCTCCCGCTGGTCTGGCCGGGAATCGTCACCGCGATCATCTACACGTTCGTCGCGTCGTGGAACGAGTTCGCGGCGAGCCTCGTGATCCTGTCGACCGATGGGAACCAGCCGCTCTCGGTGGCCCTCACCAAGTTCGTCGGCCAGTACGACGCGGCCTGGCAGTACGTGTTCGCCGTGTCCGTGGTCGCGGTCATCCCGGTCGTGGTGCTGTTCATGCTCATCGAGAAGCGCCTGGTCGGCGGACTCACGCAGGGCAGCGTCAAGTAGGCCGGGAGCCGATCAAGCTGGATACGGGGTGCCGGCTCGCGTGGCGCGATGCGGCACCCCGGATCCGATTCCGCGCGGCGAGCGCGCGCGACGGGCGTACGATCGCGTTGGAATGAACGCGCAAGTCTTGGCAGACTGAGTCGAATGGGTGTGAAGGAACGGATCGGCGTGCTCACTGAGGGGGTCGTGGCCACTCGGGCGCGCATCCGGGTCGCCGGACGCGAGTACCGCTGGTGGGTCGTCGTGCTGGTCGTGTTCGCGGCCTCGCGGGTGTTCACCACTACGCTCATGCTCACGCTGTTCGTCGCAGCCTCGGCGGGGCACTGGCATTTCGAGAGCTCGCGCGCGGATCCGAGCTTCTTCACGTTCTCCGGCTCGTGGGATGCGTCGTACTACCGCCGCATCGCCGAGCACGGCTATCCGACGGTCATCCCCACCGACGCCGACGGGAACGTGGTGCAGAACGCCTGGGCGTTCCTGCCGCTGTTCCCCTGGATCATCCGCGGGCTGACGTTCGTCACGGGGCTCGGGTTCTACCCGGCGGCGGTGATCGTCGCGACCGTGTTCGGCGCCGCAGCGACGCTGGTGCTCTACCGGCTCGTCGCATCGCGCGTCGGGCCGACAAGCGGACTCTGGGCCGTGCTCCTGTTCAGCTTCGGACCGCTCTCGTTCGTGCTGCAGGTGGCGTACGCCGAGAGTCTGTTCTTCTTCCTCATGTTCTCCGCCCTCTGGGCGATGATGTCCCGCCGCTACTGGTGGATCATCCCGCTCGGTGTCGCTGCAGCGTTCACGAAGCCGGGGGAGCTGGCGCTGCCGCTCGCGCTCGCCGTGGTCTTCGTGGTGCGGTTCGTCCAGTGGCGCCGGGCGCGCATCCCCTTCCCCGGGCGCGAGCGGGCGGCGATGATCGTGGCGGGTGTCGTGACCGCAGTGGCGGGGTTCGCCTGGCCGGTCATCGCCACCGCTGTCACCGGCTTTCCGGATGCGTACGTCAAGACCGAGTTGTCGTGGTGGACAGGCTTCGTCGGTCGGGTCGAGTTCGTGCCGCTGACGCCCTGGCTGCTGTTCACCTGGAAGTACGCGGGGGTGTTCGGTGCCTTGCTGGTCGCCGTCGTGATCGCGGCGTTCGTGTGGATGCTGACCCGGCCGTCCGTTCGCGCCCTCGGAGTCGAAGTCATCGCGTTCTCGGCGAGCTATGCCCTGTACCTGTTCGCCGTCTTCCTGCCGCAGCAGAGCCTGTTCCGGCTGCTGATGCCGCTGGCCCCGCTCGGCGGTGCGCCCGGGCTGACGCACAACCGGAGGGCACGGATGATCGTGCTGATCTGCGGGATCGCGTTGCAGCCGGTCGCGCTCCTGCTGCTCTGGTACCTCGGCTACCCCTGAATCGCGGGCTCGCGGCGACGGAGTCGGGTAGTGGTCGCCGGGACGGCGATGACCGCGGCGAGCGCTGAGGCCGCGATTGCGCATCCCGCGACCAGGAAGACGCCGTCGGGGTGCACGATCGACTGGCCGGCGAGGGCTTGGAAGGTCACCAGGACGAGGACCGCCGCGTAGGTCGCGGTCGCGACGACGACGAGGGCGAACCGGGTGCGGTCGTCGGCAAGCACCCTCCAGCGCCGGCCGAGCCAGCCGAGCAGGATGGCGAAGAGGGGCAGCAGCTGCAGGGCGTGCATCCCGATGAAGTGGGGGATGCGCAGGTCGCCTCCGACGGTGCTCCAGCCGAGGAGGGGCAGACCCGGACCGCCGTCGTCGAGGCCCACCGTGTGCGCGCCGGCGATTCCCCGGAAGTCGGCCAGCTGGGCCGCGGTCGGGCCGGTCATCAGGTACGCGAGCCCCATTCCGGCGAGCGCGATCAGGGCGCCGGCGCGCACGGCGAACGTCAGCGACGGGGTCGGCAGGCGCAGGAAGAAGACGAGGACGGTCGTGAGGAACGTGCACACGTAGAGCACCGTGATCGAGACCGCCATGACGGCCCAGACCGTCGTCGCGAACCCGCTGGAGACGTTGAAGTGGCTGGTCGTGCCGGCCGCGGCGGCGCCGACGATCAGGGCCTGCTCGACGATCAGGGCGACCGCGACGACCGTGCCCGTGACGTGTGCGACGCGGCGCCACTTCGGCAGGTGCGCGATGAGCCAGGCCCACGTGATGCAGTAGAGGAAGATCGACAGCGAGAACTTGAGCGGCTTGAGCCAGGTGTCGACGCCCGTGACCTGCCGGTGGTCGACGGCGACGCCGACGAGGCAGATGACGGTGCAGAGCACCATGAGCGCGGCGACCGTCATCAGAGGACGGTGCCAGGCGAAGACGGTCTTCATGGGAGTCGCCTTTCAGAAGTGACGTGGGCCTGCGCGATCCGTCGCAGGCCGAGGGAGAGGGAGTCGCCGAGCACGGTGCCGACCACCATGAGCTCGGCCATGTCGGACGGGTCGGCGAGCTCGCCGACCGCGGTCAGGTCGGCGGAGGCCACGCGCTGGGCCGCATCCGCATACGCGTCGAGGTAGGAGTCGGGGAGTTCGTAGCCGGCGTTGGCGAAGGCATCGACGGCCTGGGCGGCGATGCCGCGGCCGACATTGTCGTGGCAGTCCGCTGCCCAGCCGACGCGGTCGATGAGCGCGTCGACCCGATCGAGCGCGCGGGCGGACGGCGCGGAGGTGTCGGAGGCCGTGCTGCGGGCGAGGGCCCGCTGCGCGACCTCGAAGGTCTCGGCGATGGGCGCATCCGGTCGATCGAGTGCTGCGAGCACCTGGCCGATCGAGCCGATGGACAACCTGCCGACCTCGAGCATCGCGCGGATGAGCCGCAATCGGTGTGCGTGCTCCTCGGTGTATTCGGTGCGGTTGCCGCCGACGCGCTCGCCGGCGGGCAGGAGGCCCTCGCGCACGTAGAACTTGATGGTGGCGGCGGGGGTGCCCGACGTGGAGGCGAGTTCGGAGATGATCACGCACTGATAGTAACACTACCGGTAGCGCCACTACCAGTTAAATCGGTGCCTGATCGCGCCGGGCCCCAACGCTGTCCGGGGTCGGGCGCGCCGTCGGCTAGACCGTGACGGACTCGCGCCAGGGGACCTCCGGCACGCGCCGGAAGTTCGTCCCCGCAGCGGCCCAGTGCTGGCCGAGGGCGGCGAGCCGCGGCGCGAACGCGTCGAAGTCGCGGGCCGTCTCCACGCTCTCGGTGTCGGTGGGGGCGGTCGACCAGCCCACCTCGGCCACGGCGGCCAGGCGGGGGAAGACCATCTCCTCGACGTCGTCGATGGTAGCGAGGGTCTCGGTCCAGACGGGGGCCTCGACGCCGAGGATGTGCGCATCCCCGAGCCCGGGAACGATGCGCGCCGGGTCCCAGACGTAGGCTCCGCGCACGGTGGTCGGGCCGTCGGCCCAGTCCTGGCCGAGCCGGTCACCGTCTTCGTACACGATGTCGAGGTAGGCGACGTCGGCGGGGGACATGATCACGGCGCCGCCCTGGCGCACGAACGACAGCGTCTCGTCGGCGGACGAGCCGCGGGGAACGACGAAGTCCCAGTACTGGCCGACCGTTCCCTCGGGAAGCTGGTCGCTCGTGCCCATCTCGTGCCAGCCTGCGGGCGTCTTGCCGGTGGCGGCGACGAGTGCTGCGGCGTGCGCGATGAACGTCAGGAAGTCGGCGGGCGAGGTGCTCAGGCACTCGTCTCCGCCGATGTGCAGGTACGGGCCAGGCGTCAGCGCCGCGACCTCGCCGATGACGTCGGCGAGAAAGCGCTTCGTGGTCTCGTCGTCGCTCAGCAGGGTGCTGAAGCCG
The DNA here is from genome assembly GCF_042882245.1 of Leifsonia sp. NPDC058230. Taxonomy (NCBI): domain Bacteria; kingdom Bacillati; phylum Actinomycetota; class Actinomycetes; order Micrococcales; family Microbacteriaceae; genus Leifsonia; species Leifsonia sp. NPDC058230. The sequence goes on from NZ_JBHVWM010000003.1 coordinate 151,035, forward strand.
ACCTTCGAGCCCGTGTAGAGCAAGGGCGCGATACCGGATGCGTTCAGCTCGGGATACGACGCGAGTGCCGCGTTCGTGTGGCCGGGCATGTCCAGCTCGGGAACGATGGTCACCTGGCGTGCCGCGGCGTAGGCGACCAGGTCGCGGAATTCGTCCTGCGTGTAGAACCCGCCCGCGCTGCCGTCACTGCCGGTTGAGGCGCCGTGCGCCGTGAGGTTCGGCCAGCTCTCGATGTGGATGCGCCAGCCCTGGTCGTCGGTCAGGTGCAGGTGCAGGTGGTTCACCTTGAGGAGCACGATGGCGTCGATGAAGCGCTTGACCTCATCCGGGGTGAAGAAGTGGCGGGCGACGTCGAGCATGGCGCCGCGGTAGCCGAAGCGGGGATGGTCGTGGATGCTCACGGGCGCGATCGTCAGCGGATCGGATGCGCACTCCACCGGAACGAGCTGGCGAAGGGTCTGCACGCCCCAGAAGGCACCGGCCGCGCTGGCCGCGCCGATCCTCACACCCTCCGCGGTGACTGCGAGGCTGTAGCCCTCGGCCCGGTGCGGCTCGGGGGTCTCGTCGGGGGCGATCACGATCGCGATGTCGCCGTAGGCGGGCGGCTCGTGGACGATCGACAGGTCGCGCCGGCAGTCGGATGCGAGCTCGGCGACGAGCAGCTCGGCCACGTCGGCGGCACCCGCACCGGCAACGCTCACGCGCGCGCCGGGGGCGAGAGTGAATGGCGCCCCGTCCAGTCGTTCAGCCTCCACCGGCCGCGGAATCACCGGGACATCGTCGTTCGCGGACACGCGTTCTCCTTCTGCTGGGTAAGAGCTTGGGGGTAGGAGGCCGACGCTGCCCGCCCGCGGGACGGCCAAGAGCGAGTATTGCAGGGCTCCTAACTAATGAGCAAGGTCTAGACCGGGCAGCGGCCTTTGCTAAGCTGGGCCGCGTCGCGACTGGCGCTCAAATGGTCACCATTGGGGAGCGACAAAAGCCTTTGATCAGCGGGGGCGGATTCGGCCGCGCGCCTGGGTCGACATGGAATCCTGTTCCCATCCCTGTCATTAAGGAGCCAGTTTTGACTGACACTCTTCCCTCCAGCTTCACCGCTCCCCTCGCGGAGGTCGATCCCGAGATCGCCGAGGTGCTGCAGCTCGAGCTCGGCCGTCAGCGCGACTACCTCGAGATGATCGCATCCGAGAACTTCGTACCGCGCGCGGTGCTCGAATCGGTCGGCTCGGTGCTGACCAACAAGTACGCCGAGGGCTACCCCGGCCGCCGCTACTACGGCGGCTGCGAGTATGTGGACATCGCCGAGCAGCTCGCCATCGACCGGGCGAAGAGCCTGTTCAACGCCGAGTACGCGAACGTTCAGCCGCACTCCGGCGCGAGCGCCAACGCGGCCGTGCTGTCGGCGATCGCCACGCCGGGCGACACCATCCTCGGTCTCGAGCTCGCCCACGGCGGCCACCTGACCCACGGCATGAAGCTCAACTTCTCGGGCAAGCTCTACAACGCCGTGTCGTACGGAGTCGACCCCGAGTCCTTCCTCGTCGACATGAACGTCGTGCGCGACAAGGCGCTCGAGCACAAGCCGCAGGTCATCATCGCCGGCTGGTCGGCATACTCGCGGCACCTCGACTTCGCCGCCTTCCGCGCCATCGCCGACGAGGTGGGCGCGAAGCTGTGGGTGGACATGGCGCACTTCGCCGGTCTCGTGGCTGCTGGACTGCATCCCTCGCCCGTCCCCTTCGCCGATGTCGTCAGCTCGACCGTGCACAAGACCATCGGCGGACCCCGCTCGGGCTTCATCGTGGCGCGTGACACCGAGCTCGCCAAGAAGCTCAACTCCAACGTGTTCCCGGGTCAGCAGGGCGGCCCGCTCATGCACGTGATCGCCGCCAAGGCGACCGCGTTCAAGCTCGCAGCGACAGACGAGTTCCGCGACCGGCAGGAGCGCACCATCCGGGGCGCCCAGATCCTCGCCGACCGCCTCACCGCAGACGACTCGCGCGCGGGCGGCGTGGATGTGCTCACCGGCGGAACCGACGTGCACCTCGTGCTCGCCGACCTGCGCAACTCGCAGCTCGACGGCAAGCAGGCGGAAGACGTGCTGCACGAGGTCGGCATCACCGTCAACCGCAACGCGGTCCCGTTCGATCCCCGCCCGCCGATGGTCACGTCGGGTCTGCGCATCGGCACGCCGGCGCTCGCGACCCGCGGGTTCGGCGACGCCGAGTTCGTCGAGGTCGCCGAGATCATCGCCGCTGCGCTGCAGCCGGGTGCCGACACCGCGGGACTGCGCGCGCGCGTCGCGACCCTCACGGGCGCCTTCCCGCTCTACCCCGGGCTGACCCCGTCTGGCCAGGACGCGTTCGAGGTCGAGCTCCCCTCCTCGATCTGACCGCTCTGCCGCAGTCGAGTCCGCGAGAAGTACTCGCCGAGTACGCGCGAACTCGCCTGAAACGGCTCGAGTACACGGACAATTCGTGGACTCGGCGGATGGCATGGGGATTGGGAGAGCTCGGAGAGCTGGGAGAGCTGGGAGAGCTGGGAAGAGTGAGGGAGAGGGAGAGTATGACCGCGCGAATTTTGGATGGGAAGAAGACGGCCGGGGAGATCAAGGCCGAACTGAAGGTGCGGGTGGACGATCTGCGCGAGCGCGGCGTCGTGCCCGGCCTCGGCACGGTGCTCGTCGGTGACGACCCCGGCTCGCAGTGGTACGTCGCAGGCAAGCACCGCGACTGTGCGGAGGTCGGCATCTCGTCGATCCGCCGCGACCTGCCGGCGGACGTCTCGCAGGCCGAGCTGGAGGCCGTGATCGAGGAGCTGAACGGCGACCCGGACTGCACCGGGTTCATCGTGCAACTGCCGCTGCCCCCGCACATCGACACCGATGCGATCCTCGAGCTGGTGGATCCGGCGAAGGATGCGGACGGCCTGCACCCGACGAACCTCGGCCGCCTCGTGCTCAACGTCAACCGGCCGATCACCACGCCGCTGCCGTGCACGCCGCGCGGAGTGATCGACCTGATGCAGCGACACGGCATCGACCTGAACGGCAAGGATGTGGTGGTCGTCGGCCGCGGCGTCACCGTCGGCCGTGCGATCGGCTCGTTGCTCACCCGCCGCGACGTCAATGCGACCGTCACGCTGACCCACACCGGCACCGTCGACCTGGATGCGCACCTGCGTCGCGCCGACGTGATCGTCGCCGCCGCGGGGGTGGCCGGTCTCGTCACTGCTGCGAACGTCAAGCCGGGTGCGATCGTGCTCGATGTCGGTGTGAGCCGCATCGAGGACCCGGTCACCGGCAAGAGCCGGGTCGCGGGGGATGTGGCTGCGGATGTGGCGGAGGTCGCATCCTGGATCTCGCCCAACCCGGGCGGTGTCGGCCCGATGACGCGCGCGCTGCTCCTGCAGAACGTGGTGGAGTCGGCCGAGCGGGCTCTGGCAGAGTAAGCAGGCGCCGAGTCGCGGCAGATCGACCTTCCCAGAGCTCGGGAACGTCGATTCGCCGCGACTCGGCAGATTCGGAGAGGTGGGCGAGGTGAGCGGGTCGGGCGAAGGTGAGCAGGGCGGGCAGGGCGTGCGGACGCACGGTGCCGTCGAGCGGGTGAAGGACGTGCTGGTGGCGGGAGGCGTCGAGCCGCGCATCCGGTGGTTCGAGACAGCGACACCGACCGCGGTATCTGCCGCCGCCGAACTCGGGGTCGAGGTCGGCGCGATCGCCAACTCGCTGGTGTTCACGATCGACGGCGAGCCGCTGCTGGTCATGACCTCGGGCGCGCACCGGGTCGACACCGCATTTCTCGGCGCCCGGCTCGGCGGGCGCATCCGCCGTGCCGACGCCGACACCGTGAAGGCCGCGACCGGGCAGACGATCGGCGGGGTCGCGCCGGTCGGTCATCCGGCCCCCATCCGCACGGTGGTGGATGTGGCGCTCGCCGGCTTCCCGGAGATCTGGGCGGCCGCGGGCCACGCCCACACGGTCTTCCCCACCACGTTCGACGAGCTGGTGCGGCTCACCGGCGGCGAGCCGACACCGGTGGAACCCTCCGAGGTCTAGCTGTTCCGTCGGGGAGGGCCGAGGGTCAGCTGCCGCGGTGCTCGGTCGTGTGGGTGAGGTAACCGGCGGCGTTCGCGCGGATGCCCGCACGCTCCTCCGCCGTCAGCTCGCGTCGCACCTTGCCGGGAACACCCGCGACGAGCGAGCCGGGCGGGATGACCGCGCCTTCGAGCACGACCGTGCCGGCGGCGAGCAGTGAGCCGGCGCCGACGATTGCGCCGTTGAGGACGGTGGCGTGCATCCCGACCAGCACGCCGTCTTCGATCGTGCACCCGTGCAGCACGGCGTTGTGGCCGACCGAGACGTCGGCGCCGAGCGTGAGCGGGAAGCCGCGGTCGACGTGGCACGACACATTGTCCTGGATGTTGCTGCGCTCGCCGATCACGATGTCTGAGGCCTCGGCGCGCAGCACCGCGTTGTACCAGACGCTGACGCGGTCGAGCAGGTGCACGCGGCCGACGACGACCGCGCCGGGAGCGACCCAGGCGGTGGGTGCGACGGTCGGGGCGGTGCCGTCGGCGAGGGGCAGGATGCTCATCCCGCCAGCCTAGTCACGGCGCCTCAGCCCTCGTTCGCCACGATGAAGCGGTCGTGGACGACTCGCTTGCCGGGTTCGTCCAGCGCCGACCGCACCTCGTCGAGGATCTTCGGCGGAAGCGCGAGCGGCGCCTCGTGCGGCTGATGCACCGTTCCGGGCGGGTAGTCCACGCCCTTCTTCTTCGACATCTCGATGTGGGCGCCGAGGATGCTGCGCACACGCTTGGGGTGTGAATCCCGAAACCGGATGAGCCGGTCGATGGTGCGCACGAACTCGACCCGGTCGCGCACGTACAGGTTGCCGGGACACACCGTGTCCCCGGTGAACAGGATGCCCGTCGCCCGGTCGAAGAACGTGACCGCCGAGGCCTCGTGGCCGGGTGCGCCGATGGCGTCGAGAACGCGTCCGCCGAGGTCGACCTCGACCACTTCGTCGGGCCAGTTCCGGAAGCCGAAGAAGGCGATGACCTCGGCGGGCGTCGTGCCGACGACCGTGGTTCCCGGGCGGTCGGCGAGGAGGGCGTCGCCGGCCTTGTGGTCGCCGTGTCCGTGCGTGTGCGCGACGACCAGCTCGTACGGCCGAGTGAACAGCGCGGGATGCCGCCGCAGCCAGTTCTCGATCAGGTGGTCGATCGTTCCGCGCAGGGGGAAGACCGCCTCGTCACCGGTTGCACCCGTGTCGAGGAGCATCGCCCGCTCGCTCCCGAAGAACAGGAAGAGGAACGGCGCCTCCCAGTGCGACGACTTCGGCTGACGGATCTGAACGGTGTCGTCGTCGAGCCAGGTCACTTCGGCAGCGGTCATGCCGTCAATTCTCTCGCTTCGCGCCCTCCGACGGGGAGACGGTGAAGAGATCGGGCTGACCGAATCCGTTCTCGGCGAACGCTCCGTCGAGCGCGACCAGCACACGGGAGACTGCGTGGCTCGGCACGAGTGCGATCGCCGAGCCGCCGAAGCCGCCGCCCGTCATCCGTGCGCCGATCGCCCCGTTGGCCTGCGCGGTCTCGACGGCGAGGTCGAGTTCGGGAACCGAGATCTCGAAGTCGTCGCGCATCGACCGGTGCGAGGCGTCGAGCAGCTCGCCGATCGCGGTCGGTCCGTGCTCGCGCAGTGTGCGCACGGTGTCGAGGACGCGCTGGTCCTCGGTGACGACGTGCCGCACGCGGCGGAAGGTCACGTCGTCGAGAAGCTCGCGTGCGCGCGGGAGGTCGTCCACGCTCACGTCGCGCAGGGACTCGACGCCGAGGGCCCTGGCGCCGGCCTCACAGGATGCGCGGCGCTCGGCATACCCGCCGGTCGCATGGGAGTGCTCCACCCCGGTGTCGATGATCACGATCTCCAGCCCCGCGGCCTCGAGCCCGAGGGGCACGATCTGCGCCTCGAGGGAGCGGCAGTCGAGGAAGACCGCCGCGTCGCTCTCGCCGAGCAGGGAGGCGGACTGGTCCATGATGCCGGTCGGGGCGCCGACGGCGACGTTCTCCGCCCGCTGTCCGACCCGGGCCAGCGTGCGGCGGTCGAGACCGAGTTGCCAGACGTCGTTGAGGGCGACCGCGACGGCGCTCTCGATCGCCGCGGACGACGACAGCCCTGCGCCGACCGGCACGTTCGAGTCGATCAGGATGTCGAAGCCGGGCACCGCATCCAGGTCGGCGCCGAACTCGCTGAGCGCCCACGCGACCCCGAGCGGGTAGGCCGCCCAGCCGCCGAGCGCCTCGGGGGTCAGGTCGTCGAGGTCGATCTCGACGAGCTCGTCGGCGAACGAGCTGCCGACCCGTGCCGTGCGGTCGTCGCGCAGACCGAGGGCGACGACCGTTCGGCGGTTGATGGCGAAGGGGAAGACGAATCCCTCGTTGTAGTCGGTGTGCTCGCCGATGAGATTCACCCGGCCGGGGGCGGACCAGAGTCCGTCGGCGGGGCGGCCGAAGACCTCGGCGAAACTGTCGAGGGTGTCCGTGCGGAGGTCGGTCATCGGTGGGCCTTTCGGGGATGTTGCGGTTTCAGTGTTATCGGGGGCAACGTCGGAGCCGCGTCAGGCCATTCCGTTCAGGCCGAGCAGCCCGGTCGGCAGCTCCCCGACGGGGTTCTCCGCGGCGGCGCGGGCGATGGCGTCGCGCATCCGGTCGGCGGCGAGCTCGGGTGGGATGTCGCCGATCCAGGCGCCCATGGCCGACTCCGACCCGGCGAGGTACTTCAGCTTATCGGCGGCCCGGCGGGGCGAGGTGAGCTGCAGCATGAGGCGGATCTCGTCGCGGCGGATGCCCACCGGTGCCTGGTGCCAGGCGGCGATGTACGGCGTCGGGGAGTCGTAGAGCGCGTCCACGCCCCGCAGCACCCGCAGGTAGAGCGTGGCGAGTTCGTCGCGTTCCTCGGCCGAGGTCTCGGCGAGGTCGGCGACGTGCCGGTGGGGGAGGATGTGGATCTCTACCGGCCAGCGCGCAGCGAACGGCACGAACGCCGTCCAGTGCTCGCCGGCCAGCACGACGCGCTCAGAGGTGCGCTCGCGGTCGAGGATGTCGGCGAACAGCGTGGGCCCGTAGTTTTCGAGCGAGCGGATGAGCGCGCTCGTTCGCGGAGTCACGTACGGGTACGCGTAGATCTGTCCGTGCGGGTGGTGCAGGGTCACGCCGATGGCCTCGCCGCGGTTCTCGAACGGGAAGACCTGGCGCACGCCCGGCATCGCCGAGAGTGCTGCGGTGCGGTCGGCCCAGGCTTCGATGACCGTGCGCGCGCGGGATGGAGCGAGGCTGCCGAAGGATCCGGTGTGCTCGGGGCTGAAGCAGACGACTTCGCAGCGGCCGACGGATGTGCGGGTGCGGCCCAGCCCGATCGCCGCGAGGTCCTCGAGTCCGCTCGGCGCGTTCTCGTCGAGCAGGAGCGGCCCGAACGACGGTGACTTGTTCTCGAAGACGGCGACGTCGTACAGGCTCGGCACCTCGGACGGGTTGCCCGGTGTCGCAGGGGCGAGCGGATCGAGTTCGGCCGGCGGGAGGAAGACGCGGTTCTGACGTGCGGCAGCGATGGACACCCACTCGCCGGTCAGCGGGTCTTGCCGCATCGTAGCCGTGGCCGGGCGCGGCGCCGGTTCGCGGAGGTCGGGAGCGCGCTCGGGCTCGAGCGTGGTGTCCGCGTCGTCGTAGTACAGCAGCTCGCGCCCATCGGAGAGCCGGTACTCGCGCTTCGTTATCGAAGACATGGCCACCTTTCGTTTTCGAAAGCAAATGTAGCCGTTGCCTTTCGTATTGACAAGTAAACGCAAGCGGCGGACGATTGCCGCATGACCGAACCGCTGCCAGCCGCCGTCCGGCGCGACCGGATGCTCGACCTCATCGGGCGTCACGGGTTCGTCCGCGTCGGCGACCTCAGCGAAGCGTTCCAGGTCTCCGACGTCACCGTTCGCAGCGACCTCGACCTGCTCGACCAGCAGCAGAGCATCCGCCGTGTGCACGGGGGAGCGGTGCTGCGCGGGAGCGGGATCCGCGAGCCGAGCTTCGAGGAGGCGCTCGAAGCGTCCGCTGACGAGAAGCGCAGCATCGCACTGGCGGCCGCGGCCTCGATCGAATCGGGTGCGAGCGTCATCCTCGACGTCGGCACGACCACGACCGCGATCGCGAGGGCCCTGGTGGAGCGGACCGACCTCGACGACGTCACCGTGATCACCAACGGGCTGACCATCGCCCTGGAGCTGGAGCGTGCCATCCCGCGCTTCGAGGTGATCGTGACGGGGGGCACGCTCCGCCCGCTCCAGCACTCGCTGGTCGAGCCTCTCGCCTCCGTTCTGCTCGACCGGATGCACGCCGACGTCGCCTTCGTCGGTTGCACGGGCGTGCATCCCGCGGGCGGCATCACGAACGTCAACCTGCCCGAGGCCGACCTCAAGCGCGTCATGGTCGGCGCCGCGACGCGTGCGATCGTGGTGGCCGACGGCTCGAAGCTGGGCCGCACCCACCTCGGCCGCATCGCCTCGCTCGACGAGGTCGACGGGCTGATCACCGGTGCGTCCGCGCCCGAGTCCGACGTCGCGGAGCTGCGCGCCGCCGGTCTCGCCGTCGTCGTCGCCGGGTAGTGTGCTCGCGGGTCCAGGGCCTTGCGCAATACTCTTGAGGCCATGCGAGCACCCACCGGAGAACAGTACGAGCTCTCGTCCGACGCAGTGAGCGCCACGGTCACGGAAGTCGGCGCCGGGCTGCGCACCCTGCGGGTCGGCGGAGTCGACATCGTCGAGCCCTTTCCCGCGGATGCGACTCCGCCGTCGGGCTGCGGCATCGTCCTTGTCCCGTGGCCGAACCGGGTGAAGGACGGCGCGTGGCCGCACGACGGCGCGATCCGGCAGCTCGCGCTCACCGAGCCCGCGCGGGCGAACGCCATTCACGGCCTGCTCCGGTACCGGCCGTACGAGCTGGTCGAACTCACCGGGTCGTCCGTGACGCAAGCGGCGTCGATCTTCCCCGAGCTCGGGTATCCGTTCGAGCTGCGCACGACGGTGAGGCGCGAAGTCGACGCCGAGGGACTGACCGTCACGCACACCATCGAGAATGTGGGGGACGCGGCTGCGCCGGTGGCGATCGGCTCGCATCCGTACCCCAAGATCGGTGGCGTGCCGACCGGCGAGCTGACCGTGACTGTGGCCGCCGCGACACACCTCGATGTCGACGAGCGGCTGAACGTCGTGGGCGAGTCGCCGGTGGACGGCACGCGGTTCGATCTGAGGGCGGGTCGCGTGGTGGGCGAGCTCGAACTCGACGACGGGTTCGCGGATGTGGCCGTCGCCGACGGGCGTGCGGCGCACGTTCTCGCGGCGCCCGACGGGCGGCGCGTGATCGTCTGGGGCGACGAGGCCTTCGCGTACGTGCAGGTGTACACCTCGAGGACATTCGCCACCGACACGTCGTCGGACGTGGCGATCGCCGTCGAGCCGATGACCGCTCCGGCCAACGCGCTGAACACCGGGCGCGGGCTGCGCTGGCTGGAGCCGGGCGCGAGCTGGAGTGTCGCGTGGGGCATCCGGCACGAGGGCTTCGCCGTCTGACGACCCGACCCCGCTGAGTGACCGGGTTGCGGGGCGGTGGTTGGTACAGTCGACAAATGCGTGCAGGGGACGGGTCGGAGAGTCGATCCCGCGCGTTCTGGCCGGTCCGTTCCCGGGCTCAGGCCGGTGTGCTCGCCGCGACGGCGGTGACGGTCCTCGTCGTCACCTTCCTGGCGAGCGCGATGGTCGGGCTCGCCATGCGCTCCCCGACCGTGGCCGTGCGGCAGAGCATCGCGGCCGGCCCCGCCTCGTCGGTATCGCTGGCGCTGCAGGCATCGCTCGCGTCCGACACCCGGGAGCAGGATCGCACCGTGCGGTCGATCATCGCGAAACGGTTCGCGGGCACTGTTGTCGGCGTCGACCGTACGGCGTTCGTGCCCAGCGTCGCGGTGGGCGGGGCGGGCGAAGCAGCGGCTGAACGATCCGTGCTCGCCCTCGCCGCCGACGATGCGCTGGAGTCCCGCATCGCGTTGACGTCCGGCGACTGGCCGACCGCCACGGGGTCCGGAACAGCAGACTCGCCGTTCCCGGTCGCCGTCGACCGCGAGCTCGCCGACGCTCTCGCTCTGACACCGGGACAGTCGTTCACGGTCGCCGGAGCGGAGGGCGCCGTGAGTCTGACGGTCTCGGGCGTGTGGCGCGCCGCGCATCCCTCCTCCCCGGCCTGGCTCGGGGTGACCGCGGGAGCGGGCGGCACCGACGGCCGGCTCGTGATCGCCCCCGCGGCACTCGAAGCGCTGTCGACCACGCCGGCGGCGCAATGGGTGGTGGCACCGGATGCGCAGCGCACCACGGCCGGTCAGCTCGCCAGGCTCCACGCGGCCTTCACCGGCATCACCGACGCCCTCACCGAAGACGACGCCGCATCGCCGTCGCCGTTCTCGTCCCTCGGGGGTGCGGCCGCGACAGTGGTCGCCATGCAGCAGTCGGTCGGCGCGCTCACGGCGGTCGTTCCGGTGCCGCTCGCGGTGCTGGCGGTCTGCTCGGCGATCGCGTTCATCCTGCTCGCCCAGTTGCTCGCCCGCTCGCGGCTCGTCGAGACGCGGCTGCTCCGCGCTCGCGGCGCGACCGTCGGAGACCTGCTCGCGGCCGGCGCCGTCGAGTCGGCCGCGGTCGCAGTAGCCGGCGCGTCGATCGGACTCGCGGCCGCACAGGCCGTGCTGCTCGCCACGGTGGGGGCCCCGACGGGAGCGGTCGAGGTCGCCGTTCCTGCGCTCATCGTGGTGCTCGCCTCGGTCGCAGCCGCCCTGCTCATCGGCGGACTCTCCGCCCGCTCTGCGACCGGAGCACCCGGGGCGGTCGAAGCGGGACGCGGCCGTTCCGCCGTATCGGGCGGGCTCGCGGTCATCGCCTTCGCGGCGGCCGGCGTGACCGTGTGGCGGTTCGTCGCGTTCGGCTCGCCCGTCGCCGCCGACGGGCGAATCGACCCCGTCGGCGTGATCGCCCCCGCGGCCGTGCTGTGCGCGATCGCGATGCTCGGATTGCTCTTGTTCGGGCCGGCCGCGGGCGGTGTGGAAGGACTGGCGGCTCGGGGCCGCGGGCTGGCCGCCGTTCTTCCGGCGCGACAGGTCGGCCGCGGGTTGGCGCTCTTCGCCGCACCCGTCGCGTTGGTCGTGCTGACGGTCGGTGCCGCCACCTTCGCGGCCGGCTACGTCGGCACCTGGAGCGGATTCTTGCGCGACTCGTCGCAGCTCGTGAACGGTTCGGACGTGCGCGTCGACCTCGGGGTGGCCGGCACCGTGCGCGGTACCGGGGATGCGGCCGGCGTCCCGGGGTTCGCGCGCATCCCGTCGGTCTCCGCTGCTGCCCCGGTGCTCGACACGGAGGTCGGCCTGGGCCAGGGCACGATCGGCCTGATCGGCGTGGATGCGCGACGGCTGACAGACCTCACCCGCGTCGGCGGGTACATGTTCGACGCGCAGGAGGTGTCGAAGCAGTTGCGCGCCGGAGGGACGCTTCGCGGCGCGGAGCTTCCTACGAACGCGAAGTCCCTCGTGGCCCAGGCGTCGGTCGTCGTGCCCGAGGGCGCAGCCCCTCCGGAACTCGCCGTGACCTTCTGGGTCGCGGATGCGCAGGGCGAGCTGATCCCCCTCGTCGCGGCGGCCTCGCCTGCGGCCTCGCCTGCGGCCGGTGGCATGATCGCGGCCGACCTTCCCGCCGGCGGTCCGTGGACGCTCGTGGCCGTCGACACCCACGTCGACACCGCGGAGACCGCCACTGCCGCCGACATCGCCGTCCAGTCGATCGCGACCCGCTCGGCGCCGGGAGCCGAGCTCACTCCCGTCGAGCTCCCCGCCGCGCAGGACTGGGCGCCGTCTCGTGCCGCGTTCGGCGACACCTTCGCCCTGGACGCGCTCGCCGACGAAACGATCGGCTACCGCGCAGCGCTGATTCCGGCCGGGGCGGACAACGCCGTGCGGTTCATGGCCGGTGGCGATACGAGCGTCCCCGTGGTCTTCACCCGGGCGGCAGCCGACGGCAGTGCGCTGGAGGCCGGTCAGAGCATCCAGCTGGAGGGCGCCTGGGTCGACCTCGAGGCGAAGGTCGTCGGAACGGTGCCGGCCATCCCCGGAACCGACGAAGAGACCGCTGCCCTCGTCGACCTGCGCTCGCTCGACAACCAGGTGCTCCGGACGTCCCCGAACGCACCGCGGCTGGGCACGGTGTGGATCGCCGCGGGCGACACCGAGCGGGCGGCGACGGCCGCGCGGCAGACGGCGGGCCCGGATGCGGTGGTGACCACGGCATCCGGAACCTTCGTCTCCCGCTTCATGTCGAGCGCGGTCGTGAGCCTGTGGCTGGGCACGGCCGGCTGCGCAGCGCTCGCCCTGGTCGCTCTCGGCGCGGCGATCGCCGCCCTGTTGCGACGACGGCGCGGCGAGGTCATGGTGCTCAGAGCGGTCGGGATGGGCGGCCGCGAGCAGGCGCGAGGCCGCCGGGTCGAGGTGCTCGGGGTCGTTCTGGCCGCCGCCGTCTTCGGCCTCGCCGGTGGGGTGACGGTCTTCCTGCTCGCGGGAAACGCGCTGGCGCGTCTCTCGGTCGTCACGGCACCGAGCACGCTGGCGGTGCAGGGCCGGGTCGATCTGGCCGGACTGTCGGCGGCTCTGGGTGCTGTCGGTGTCGCGATCGGCCTCGTGCTCTGGTTCTACGGCGCAGCCGTGCGCCGCCAGGTGGCGGACACCGCATACCGGGAGGAGACGCGGTGAGCCCACGCGCGTCGTCCCTCACGTCGGCCGGGCTCGCTCTCCGGGCGATGTCCGCCTTCCGCGGCGGGCTCATCCTGCTCGGCGTGGTCGTGCTCGTCGCCACGACCGCGCTCGCCGCCTGGCCGCGCTTCTCGAGCACCCTGCTGACCGACGACCTTCAGTACCGGGTCACGAATGCGAACGCGGTCAACCGCGACCTGCTCACCACGGTCAACGCCGGTTTCGGGGTGTACTCCGTCGCGCCGGTCGCACCGGAGGCGGCCTGGACGGCGATGCCCGCAGCCCTGAAGAGCGTGCGGGCCGGGATGAAGCCGCCGCTGCGTGCGGTCACCGAGCCGGGGGACTTCTCCGCCAGCAGTGCCGACTACGGGATCCAGCAGCCGGCGGGTGCCCTCAGCAACAGCCGGTACCAGGTGCGGTATGAGGCGTACAACCGCCTTCGGGAGGTGTCGGTGCTGGACGCGGGCACCTGGCCGTCGCCCCTGCCGCCGACCCTCGCCGACGGGGCGACCGTCCAGGTCGTGCTCTCCACGACGGCGGCGGAGCTGCTCGGCTGGAAGGTCGGACAGTTCCGCGGCGGATCCCTCGGCGTTCCGGTGCGGCTCGAACTGGCCGGCACCGTGCATCCGCGCGACGGAGACGCGGACTTCTGGAACCTCGATGCCACGCGAGAGCGCGGTCACTTCGAGGACAACGGCGACGGGGGCACGGTCTCCGGTGCGGTCGCGTGGCTCGACCCCGGATCGTGGCCTCGAGCGGCCCAGAACATGGACTTCACCACGACGGCGGGCTGGTTCCCCGTGGATCCGTCGAGCGTCACGGTCGAAGAGTTGCCGGCCGTGCAGGGCGCGTTGGCCAACTTCCTCGCCACCGCCCCGACCATCTCCCTCGACGGCACGCCGACGGCCATGCGCTTCAGCACTGCGCTCGCGCGCACGTTCGACGATTTCCTCAGCCGGGCGCAGCCGGCGAACACGCTCTTCGCGATCCTCGCTGCCGGACCCCTCGGGGTCGCACTCGCGGTGCTCATCCTGGGCGTGCGTCTCGTTCTCGGTCGCCGGCGTGACGCCCTGGCGCTCATGGCCGCGCGCGGCGGATCCGCGAGCCGGCTGCGCACGGGACTCGCGCTCGAGGGGGCGATCGTCTCCGTACCGGCGGCTGCACTCGGTCTCATCGCGGCCCTTCTCCTGACCCCGCGGGGTGGGTCGACGGGCACGGCGACCGTTCTGGCGGTGCTCTGCGCGCTCGCGCCGCCCGTTGTGCTCGCCATCGCGGCCGGCGCACTCGGCCCGCGCGATGATCTCCGTGGCGAGAGTCTGGCCCGCCGCCGCTGGGGCTGGGTGGTCGAAGTGCTCGTGGTCGGTCTGGCCGTGGTCGGGGTCGTCGCGCTCTTCCAGCGGGGGCTCGCGCCTCGGGATGCGGGGCTCGGCGTGGATCCGCTGCTCGCCGTCACGCCCATCCTGATCGCCCTGGCGGCCTGCCTGATCGTCCTCCGGATCTACGCCTTCCCACTCGGTCTGCTGGCGCGGACCCTGCACGGGCGCCCGGGCCCGGTGGCCTACGTGGGTGCTGTGAGCGCCGTGCGGTCGCGTGCCGGCGGGCTCTGGCCCGTGTTCGCCATCGTCGTCGGAGTCAGTATCACCGTGTTCTCGGTGAGTGTGCTCACGACCGAACGCGCCGGAATCGCGGAGGGCGCACGCGCCCAGGTCGGCGCGGACCTCAGCGTGACCGCCGCCACGCACTTCAGCGACGAGCAGGTCGCGCAACTGCGCGACGTCCCAGGAGTAGCGCATTCGGCCGTCGTGGAGTGGGCGGGCGGCCTGCGGATCCAGGGCGGCACCCAGGGCGGTGACCTGTCGAGCTATCTGGTCGACCCGAAGGAGCTTGCGGAGGTTCAGCAGGGCATCCCGGAGCAGGCACGTGTCTCGACCGCACTGACGTCGGGGCTGCCGAACCGCACCGGGGCGGTCATCGGCGGGTGGAACACCGAGATCCCGATCACCAGCGCGATCCTCACCGCCCAGTCCAACGTGCATCTCGCCGTGACGCAGTTCGACTACGCGCCGGGCGTCTACATCCGCGACGAGCAGTGGGCGATCATCGACAAGACGACCCTGCCGGCGTCGGCGCAGGTCACCGGGCAGCCCGCCACCGTGCTCGTGGCTCTGGCGCCGGGGGCGGATGCGCGGGCCGTCCACGACGCGCTCGCCCGGATCGGTGGCGACGGCGCGATCGTCGGCGACGCCGTCGAGGAACAGGCCGCGCTGCGACAGGCACCACTCGTCTCCGGACTGGAACTGCTGGCCCTCGTGTCGATCGCGCTCGCGGCACTCATGTGCGTCGGCGCGCTGCTGCTGACTCTCGTCATGAACACGGCGGCCCGCACCCGCCTCGTCGCCACGCTCCGCACGATCGGGTTCACTGCGCGGCAGACGGGCGGGTTGCTGGCGTGGGAGCTGGGGCCGATCCTGGTCGTCGGGCTCGTCGCCGGCATCCTCGTCGGCATCGCTCTCCCGGCCGTCGTGCTCGCGCCCGTCGACCTCAGCGGATTCACCGGCGGGCCCGTCAAGCCGGCCATCGTCGTCGACCCGTTGCTGATCGCGTTCGCCGCTGCGGGTTTCGCGGCCGTCACCGTCGTCGCTACACTCATCGCACTCACGGGCGCACGGCGCAGATCGCCGGCCACCGTGCTCCGGGCAGGAGGACAGGAATGACCCAGACAGCAGACCAGACCGGAACGGTGCGGGAGGTCGTGGCCGCGCAGGTCGGGGCGCAGCCGGCCGCGGCGGCACCGAGACCGGATGCGAGCATCCTGTGCTCAGACCTGGTGCGGATCTTCACCGCAGAAGGCGTCGAGGTGCAAGCGCTGCAGGGGCTCAACCTCCGCGTTCGCACGGGCGAGCTCGTGGCGATCGTCGGCGCCTCAGGGTCGGGCAAATCGACACTGCTCGGCATCCTCTCCGGTCTCGACAAGCCGACCGCGGGATCGGCGAGCGTCGCCGGACGCGACCTGCTCGCTCTGACGGCCAAACAGCGGGTCGACTACCGGCGGCACACCGTCGGCTTCGTCTGGCAGCAGACCTCACGCAACCTTCTGCCCTATCTGACCGCACGGGAGAACATCGCCCTGACGATGTCGCTTGCCGGAACGCCGGGCCGCCAGCGTCGCTCGACAGAGCTTCTCGACCTGCTCGAGGTGTCGCACTGCGCCGACCGCCGGCCCGACGAGATGTCCGGCGGCGAGCAGCAGCGCGTCGCCATCGCGGTCGGGCTCGCCAACGACCCGCGCGTGCTGCTCGCCGACGAGCCCACCGGTGAGCTCGACGAGGCGACCTCGGCGCAGGTTCTGGAGGCGATGCGCGGCGTGAACCGGGAGCTCGGGGTCACCACGCTCATCGTCACCCACGACCCTGCGGTGTCGGAGCACGTCGCCCGCACCGTGCAGATCCGCGACGGACGCACGTCGACCGAGGTCCTGCGCCGCACCGGCATCAGCGAGAGCGGAGACGAACACACGATCGCCGAGGAGTTCGCGGTGCTCGACCGGGTCGGTCGACTGCAGCTGCCGCCGGAGTACCTGACCAGCCTCCGGATGCGCGACCGCGTGCGCCTCGCACTCGAGAACGATCACGTCGGGGTCTGGCCGCACGAGGAGGAGGAACACGATGACGCTCGCTGACACGACGGAGGCGGCAGGCGCTGCGGATGAAGACACCTCCGGCGTTCGCGACGAGGGTGCCGCGGCGGCGATCTTGCGCGCCGAGGGTGTCACCCGGGTGTTCGAGTCGGCCGCGGGCGCGGTCACGGCGGTGTCCGGGGTGACGCTCGACGTGCATCCGGGGGAGCTGCTCGTCATCAAGGGACGTTCGGGCTCCGGCAAGACGACGCTGCTGAACATCCTCGGGGGACTCGACGCGCCCTCCGAGGGGCGCGTCTGGCTGGAGGACGTCGAGCTGACGGCCGCGAGCGAGGCCGAACTGGTGTCGTTACGCCGATCGAGGATCGGCTTCGTCTTCCAGGCGTTCGGTCTGGTGCCCGTGCTCTCCGCGGCCGAGAACGTCGAGGTTCCGCTCCGCCTGCTCGGCACACCGCCCGGCGAACGGGATGCGCGGGTCGCCGAGCTGCTCGAATCCGTCGGTCTCACGGGCCACGCCAAGCAGCGCCCGACCGAGCTCTCCGGCGGTCAGCAGCAGCGCGTCGGGATCGCGCGGGCGCTCGCCGCCCGCCCGCGCATCCTCTTCGCCGACGAGCCGACCGGCCAGCTCGACAGTGTGACCGGTGCCGCCATGATGGACCTGCTCGTCCACCTGGTGCACGGCACCGGGGTCGCGGCCGTCATCACCACGCACGACCCGCTCCTCATGGCACGAGCCGACCGCGTGCTCGAACTCCACGACGGCCACCTGCTCGCACCCCATCGCCCCCGAGGCCGCCATGCGGCTCCCGAACTCGAGTCGCCGGAGCCCGGAGCCCCGACGCCCTGAGAGTCAGGTTGGCGGAGCCCGAGGCGTCGACATCCTGTCGTCAGGCGGTCGCCAGCTGCGGGTAGAGCACCCGCACGTCCTGGTCGAGCTTCGACTTGACGTGCTGCGCGAAGTCTCCGACGACTGCTTCGGCGCCGCCTGCTTCGGTGACATCGAGGGCCTCGGCGACGACCTGCTCGGGCGCGACCTTGGGATCGGTGACATGGGCTGCCATGTCGGTGTCGACCCAGCCGACGTGCACCCCGACCACCTGGATGTTCTGGGGAGCGAGCTCGACGCGGGCCGAGTTGGTGGCCGACCAGAGCGCTGCCTTGGTGGCGCTGTACGAGCCGATTCCGTACCAGCTCAGGGCCGAGTGCATGTTGATGACGGCACCTCCGCCGTTCGCGGCGATGGCCGATGCGAACGCGCGCGTGACGAGCACGGGCCCCCAGAAGTTGGTGTCGAATTCGCCGCGGGCCGTCGCGAGGTCGCCGGTCACCAGCGAATCGTTGGCCCAGACGCCGGCATTGTTCACGACGACGGTGACGTCGCCGGCCGCCGCAGCCGCGGCCGCGATGCTCGCCTCGTCCGTCACGTCCAGCGCGATCGGAACGATGCGGGGATCGGTCACCTCGACCGTTTCGGGATTGCGAGCGGCCGCATAGACCTTGCTGGCGCCGCGCTCGAGCAGACCGGCGACGAAGGCCGCTCCGAGTCCGCGGTTGGCGCCGGTGACGAGGGCGACCTGTCCGGTGATGTCAGTCATGGGAGATTCCTTCCAAAGGATGTAAACCGATCTGTTTACCCGACAATACACAGATCGGTTTACTTTTTGCAAGACAGTTCCTAGAATCGGTTCATGACAACCACCGCATCGGCCTCCGCGACGTCGGGAGCGCACCCCGGATCACAGCCGCAGCCCAAGCTGAAGCCGCGCGAGCGGGTGCTCGGGGCGGCGGCAGAACTGTTCCTCCGCGACGGCATCCACGCGGTCGGCGTCGACCGGCTCGCGGTCGAGGCCGGCGTCTCGAAGCGCTCGATCTACCAGCACTTCGAGGGCAAGGATGCGATCGTTGCCCAGATGCTGCGCGAATACGGTCCGCACGTGGTCGCCGCATACTTCGAGACGAGCGGCGACCTCGCTCCGCGTGAGCGCGTGCTGCACGTCTACGACGCGCTCCACGCCGACGCCGAGGCGGGCGACTTCTTCGGCTGCCCCTTCGTGAACGTGGCCACGGAGCTACGTGACCGCGCGCATCCGGCCGCCGTGGTCGCGCAGGACTTCAAGCAGCAGCTCACCGACTTCTTCGAGCGTCAGGCGGTCGCCGCGGGCGCGGCGTCGCCGGACGTGCTAGCCGTGCAGTTGACGATGCTGTTCGACGGAGCCGCTGCCGGCGCGGCTATGCGCGGGGGAACATCCCCGGCGGCGAGACTCGCGGCGGAGACGCTCTTCGACGCCGCCGTCGCGAAGGCCGCCCAGAACCGCGCGTGACATCCCCCGCGGCTCAGAGGTTGGACTCGTCGTCCTCCGCGTCGCTCATCGCGAACTCCTCGAGGTCGTCCAACGGCGGAGCCTGCGGCCCGTCGTCCGCCTCGGTGCCCTCGTCGAGAAAACCCTTTCCGTCCGGGTAGCCCGCGCGATCCGGGTACTCGATCGGCTCACGTTCTGTGGTCATCGCTATCACCTCCACGTCCAGCTTGCGCCGACTCCTTGAGCTTGCGCCACCCGCCGGCCCGATTGTTCGCTACGATCCGGCGCAGGAATGCCAGCAGAGCCGGCCGGTCGATCGCGTCTCCCCGCTCGAACCCGATCGTGCGGGCGGTCTGGTTGCCGCTCCCGGCGGTGATCAGACCGGCCGGGTCGGGCACGATGGCGCCGTCGTAGACGAACAGGTTGATGTGGTCCTTCGCCGCCAGAAACGCGCAGACGTTGCCGTCGAGCACGAAGTACGGCTGCACGCTGCGCTTGATGGTCTCCTGGATGTCGGGATCGGCCTCGTGGATGAGCTCCCGCAGTTCGCCGAACAGCTCGCGCTGCCAGTCGGGCAGGCCCGCCAGGTAGTCGTCGACGCGTGGATCCTCGGCGTAGGACATGGTTCACCCTACGACCGGAGCGGGACGCTGAACAGGGCCCCTACGGCACGATCGCCAGGAAGATGAACGCGGCGAACAGCACGAGGTGCACGCCGCCCTGCAAGCGGGTCGCGCGTCCGGGCACGACGGTCAGCACACTGACGATCACGGTGAGGATGAGCAGCACGATCTGACTCGCGCCGAGGCCGAGCAGCAGGGGGCCGGTCAGCCAGATCGACGCGATCGCGATCGACGGGATCGTCAGGCCGATGCTGGCCATCGCTGAGCCGAGAGCCAGGTTGAGGCTGGTCTGAACGCGGTTGCGCGCTGCCGCCTTCGCGGCCGAGATCCCCTCGGGCAGCAGCACCAGCAGAGCGATCACGACACCGACGAACGACTGCGGGAACCCGATCGCGGCGATCCCCCGCTCAATCGAGGGCGATTCGAGTTTCGAAAGCCCGACCACCGCGACGAGGGCGACGAGCAGCAGAACGACGCTGACCACCGCCGTGCGGGTCGAGGGCGCCTCCGCGTGGCTGTCCTCGTCGTGAGGCCTGCCGTTCGACTTGACGGGCAGGAAGAAGTCGCGATGCGCGACCGTCTGGGTGAACACGAACATCGCATAGAGGGCGACGGATGCGATGGCCGCGAACACGAGCTGCCCGGGGGAGAATTGCGGTCCCGCCGTCTCGGTGAAGGTCGGCAGAACGAGGGTCAGTGTTGCGAGGGCGGTCACGGTGGCGAGGGCGGCGCCGGTGCCTTCGGCGTTGAAGCTGGTCGTTCCCCGGCGGGAGGCGCCGAGCAGCAGCGACAGCCCGACGATCCCGTTCATCGTGATCATCACGGCGGAGAAGACGGTGTCGCGGGCAAGCGTTCCCGCATCCTTGCCGCTCGTCATCAGGGTCACGATGAGGGCGACCTCGATGACGGTGACCGCGACCGCGAGAACGAGCGATCCGAACGGCTCACCGACCTTGTGCGCCACGACTTCCGCGTGCTGCACCGCGGCGAGCACGGTGCCCGCCAGCACGATCGACACGACGGTGATCAGCACGGGGCCGAACGGCACGTTCCACACCGCCACCAGGAGCACGATGCCGACAACGGGAACGACGATCGGCCAGAAACGGACGGACCAGGCGGCGACGGCTTTCATATCCCCATCCTTCCAGTCCTCTCCGCCGGTAACGGTTCGCCTGGAAACGTGTTTCAGTATGGTCATTCGCGTTCCGTTGATGGTCAGATAGGGGCATGGCCACCACTCGACCCGTCAGACTGTCACTGCTCGTCGCCTCCGCAGCCCTCGTCGCCTCCGCAGCCCTCGTGCTGACCGGATGCGCCGGCGGTTCGGGATCGTCCTCCGCCTCCCCGACCTCGTCGTCCTCCACGACCGCCTCGAGCTCGCCGCGACCGACCGGCACCAGCACGGCCGTGCCGATCGAGGGGCAGTGCGTCACCTCCTCCCTCACCGGCACGATCGCCCAGGGAACGGGCGGAGCGGCAGGCAGCGTCGGGGTGACCCTGGTGCTCACCAACAACGGCACCTCCGAGTGCGCGTTGCAGGGCTGGCCCGGCGTCTCGTTCGTCGGCGACGGCAACGGCACCCAGCTGGGCAAGCCGGCGGACTTCGACCGCTCGACGCCGCATCCGACCGTCACTCTGGCTCCCGGCGGCACCGCGCAGGCGGCTCTGCTGATCACGGACGCTCTCAACTACCCGGATGCGGACTGCCTGCCCAAACAGGCCGACGGCTTCCGCGTGTACCCTCCCGGGTCGAAGGAGTCCCTCTTCGTCAAGGATGCGACGGTCACGGCGTGCACGAACCCGGCGGCGCCCACGCTGCTCCAGGTCTCCGCGCTCACCGCACCCTGACCGGCCTCTGATCTGGCCCGGAGCTCCGCAGCGACTTCTCGTCGGCTTTGCGCCGACCGGCCAGGCGCGGGCCGCGATGTCGGTGGCATGCGACAGGATGGCGGCATGCCGACGCCGCGCGAGAGACTCCTCCTCCTCTTCGAGGCCGAGCATCCGGAGACGGGCGATGCCGTCGTCAAAGATGAGGCCATCCGCCGCACCTTCGGGCTCGAGCCGCAGCAGTATCGCGCGCTGATCGGCGAGCTTCAGGCGCGCGAGGCCGAGCCCCGAGCCAACGCGGCCTGACCCGCCCGAGTCGGTAGCCCGCTCGATTTCGCTGTCAACCCCGCGCCCCGTATCCAATACGGGCCTACTGTGCGGGGTTCAGTCACTCAGCGAAAGGAACACGATGGCAATGGCAGCAACCGCCAAGTCCACCACGAGAAAGAGTGCGCCGACCCGCAGCTCGACAACCAGGTCCTCCGGCGTCGCTACGACCCGCCGCGAGCGAGCGGAGCACGGCTTCGTCGCCTCGCCCGATCTGGCGCAGAGCATGCAGCGCGTGCACGTCGACCTGGTCGAACTGCACCTCCAGGGCAAGCAGGCGCACTGGAACGTCGTCGGGAAGAACTTCCGAGACCTGCACCTCCAGCTCGACGAGATCGTCGAGTCGGCCCGCGAGTTCAGCGATGTGGTCGCCGAGCGCCTCCGCGCCCTGCACGCGACGCCGGATGGGCGCAGTGCCACGGTCGCGAAGAGCACCAGCCTGCCCGAGTACCCGAACGGCGAGGTCGACACCGCGGAGACGGTGGACCTGATCACCGAGCGCCTCGAAGCCGTCGTGGCTACGATGCGCGAGGTTCACGATCAGGTCGACGAAGAAGATCCGACCTCCGCAGACATCCTGCACGAGATCATCGCCACGCTCGAGCAATACGCGTGGATGGTCGGCGCGGAGAACCGCACCCCGGCAGCCAAACGGTGACGACCGTCTGAGCGCCGGCCGCCGCTGGAGCCCTTCAGTCTTTCGCGTCGATGAGGAACCGGACGGCTTTGGTCCAGTCGCCGTCGACAGTGGTGGGCGGGATGTCCTCCTCGCCGGGAAAGTGACTGGCGAAGTGGATCCCTGGATCGCCGTTGACGGGATCCGCTGTCGCGAGCTGGCCGAAGTACTGATCGTCGGCGGAGACCCGCCAGCGTCGTTCGGTGCCCGCGATCGGCTCGATGCTCACGGTGAACCCGCCGTAGGAGTACTCGGGGTCCGGCTCGGGGACGGTGGTGGGCTGGGGGTCCTGCGACGCGTCAGCTGCGGTATCGGTCATCACGCTCTCGGATTCGTACGTGGGAGGGGTTGGCGGAGAAGAGGCGGTGGGGGAGGGGTGGCGCCTGGCCGCTCCCTCCCCCACCGGTGGTGCGTGGCGGATCAGACCCGCGGCTCGTCGATGTCGCTCTCACGGCGGCTGACGCGCTCGCCCGTTGCGGGGTCGACCGCTGTGCGGCTGGTCGAGACCGACGTGCGACGCCGAGTCAGTAGCACGATCCCGAGAATGATGCCGACGACTCCGGCGACCATCAGGATGTACCCGATCATGTGCAGGTCGACCCATTCGAGCTGAACGTTGACGGCGAAGGCGAGGATCGCGCCGATGACGAACAGGACGATTCCGGTTCCCAAGCTCATGGTGTGTTGTCCTTCCTTGTCGTTGTCGCGGTGTCAGGCTCGGCGGCTGCCTGACAGCATCCGTACCAGCCAGACGATGACGGCGATGACCAGCAGCACGATTCCAACCCACAGCAAGAAGTTGAGCGACTGCACGAACCCGCCGGTGAGCAGCAGGATGATGGCGATGATCGCAATGACGATCAGCAGGATGTTCATGTGATGGTGCTCCTTTTGGGATGGGGATCGCGGTTGCGAACCCTTGGCGGCTTCCACACAACAACTAGTTCACCGAACTAGCAACGGGGTCGGACCGTTGAATTGCGGGAAATTGAGGAGTAAGCGCTATTCGCGCGTGGCGTGCCCGTCGCCCTGCTGATCGATCCCGTCGACCGCCGACTGCAGCCGCTTCAGAAAGCCGGCGACCGTCAGCCGCTCTTCCGGGCTGAGCGACGCAGCGGCCTGGATGACGAGCTCGTGGGTGTCGCCGACGGCTTCGCGGATGGGCGGCTCCGACAGGCGCAACGGCACGATCTCGATCGAGCGGCGATCCGTCGTGCTCGCGCGCTTCTGCACATAGCCGTCGCGCACCAGCCGGCCGATCAGGGTTGTCGTGGATGCGCTCGAGATGCCGAGATAGTGGGCGATGTCCTTGGCGTTCGTCACGCGACCGGCGTCGTCGTTGGCGAGAATGTACCGGAGCGCGAGAAAGTCGTTCTCCGTAATGTTCATCGCGACCCCGCGTCGGCGGCGCATCGCCGCCTCGGCGGCCCGGTAGGCGCGCAGGGCGTCGAGCACGCTGCGCGTTCCCGCGTCGGCGTCTGCTGGGGAGTCGCTCATAGCATCCATTCAGACCACCAATTCCCTAGTTAATCTAGGCATTCTCGGCGGGTGGCCAGGTTCGGGCAAGGCGGCTACTGTTGCTGAGGCATTCCGACCCGAGAGGAGCACACCATCGACGACCTGGACGGGATCACCCTCGGCGACCGGTTCGAGCTCCTCCACGTCATCGGACGCGGCGGAATGGCAGCGGTCTACCGGGCGCGTGACACACAACTCGATCGGATCGTGGCGGTCAAGGTCTTCGCGGCGGGCGAGGCGAGCGACGACGCGCGTCGCGAGGCCGAAGCGCAGACGCTCGCCCGCCTGAATCACCCGAACCTCGTCACCCTCTTCGACGCCCACCTCGCCGCGCCCGGCTCCGCCGACCCCAGTTACATCGTGATGGAACTGGTGGATGGGCCGAGCCTGCGCGATGAGCTCGACCGCGGGCCTCTCCCCGCCGAGGAGGTCGCCGTGCTCACCGCCGAGCTGGCGGAGGCGCTCGTCGCGGTTCACGCGGCCGGCATCGTGCACCGCGATCTGAAGCCCGCGAACATCCTTCTGGCCCTCACCGGCCTGCCTTCGCAGCCGTACCGCGGCAAACTCGCGGACTTCGGTATCGCGCACCTGGTCGGCTCCGAACGGATCACGACCGACGGCGTCGTCATCGGAACCGCCGCCTACCTGAGCCCGGAGCAGGCTCGCGGCGTCGAGCCCGGTGCGCCCTCGGACATCTACGCGCTCGGCCTCATCCTCATCGAGGCGCTCACCGGTGAGCGCGCGTTCGTCGGGACTCCTGCGGAGGCGATCGGGGCCCGGCTGGTTCAGGATGCGTCCATCCCCGCCGGTCTTCCCGACGCCTGGGCGCGGTTGCTCGCGGACATGACCGCGCGCGACCCGGAAGCCCGGCCGGACGCCCTTGCCGTGGCGCTGAGTGCCCGCGAACACGCGGGCGAACTCGCCGGGTGGACGTCTCCACGTGCAGCGGATGCGACTCCGACTCGTGCGCTGACGGCTCGGTTCGAGCAACCTCGTGAGGTGCGCAAGAGGCGGATGCTCGTCACGGTGGTGTCGACGGTGACGGTTCTCGGTGTTGCCGGAGTCATCGTCGTCGCTGCTGTCGCGGCCAACGCACCCAGCCACCAGAGCGATCCCACTCCCGCCCCTTCGCAGACGAGCGTGCCCGTCGCGCCGGTGGGCTCTGAACCGCCACGGCCGACGCCGACCGTGTCGTCGGCTCCCGTCCCGGTCGTCGCTCCAACCGCGGATTCGGGGCCCGGCAAAGATCCCGGTAAAGATCCCGGCAAGGGTCCAGGCAAAGACAAGGGCAAAGGCGGCAAGTGACTCGGACGGCAATCGGCCGAGAGCGTCAGGCCTGCCGATCGGCTGAGCGCGGCCTCGAGCCGGCCGGGCCCATCCCGGATTCTGCGGCCGACCCCAGCAGGGCGAGCAGTCCGGCCGCGTCCGAGCCGCGCTCGGCGTGATAGATCGCGAGGAGCTGGCCGTCCGTTCCTCCGATGGCGAGTTTCTCCCGCCGTAGCCGGAGGTCGCCGACCTCCGGGTGATGGATGAGCACGGGCGCGCCTTCGTGGGACTGGACGTCGTGGCGTGCCCAGAGTTGCCGGAACCGCTCGCTCTCCAGGGAGAGCTCGCCGACCAGCTGTACGAATCCGGGGTCTTTGGTGTCGGTTCCGACCGACGTGCGAAAACCGGCGACCAGGCCGGCCGTGGCCTGGTCCCATTCAGGGTAGAGGGCGCGTTCCGCCTCATCCAGGAAGATCGACCGGAGGCGGTTCGTTCCGACGGCGAGAGCGGGCGAGAGCGCGACCGCAAGCCGGTTGGAGGCGAGAACGTCGAAGTACCGCCCCTCGACGAAGGCCGGAAGGTCGATGGTGTTCAGCAGCTGCAGGATCCCGGTCGGAACGACCTCGCGGCGCTGCCCGGACGGCGTTCGCGGGTGCGCCTGCACCAGGCTGACGAGGTACCCCGTCGCGGCCGCGTCGAGCTGGAGCACGTGCGCTATCGCCTCGACGACCTGGAGCGAGGGGTTGCGGTCGCGGCCCTGTTCGAGGCGCAGGTAGTAGTCGGAGCTGATCCCGGCGAGCATGGCCACCTCTTCGCGCCGTAGCCCCGCGACCCGGCGGATGCCCGCGACCGGGATGCCCACATCTTCCGGCTGCACCAGCTCGCGGCGGGCCTTGAGGTAGTCGCCCAGTGCGTTCGCATCCGCCATATCCCTACGCTAACCCGCCTGCGCCGAGGATGCCTGGCCCTCTCACTCCTAGGAACGACGGGGTACTCCCGCCGCGGGCGAAGCAGCAGCAGAGTGGAGGCATGGAATCTACAGCTCTTGCCGGGGGCACCTTCTCCCTCACCGATGACCTCGCTCTGACCCGCATCGGCTACGGCGCGATGCAGCTGGCCGGCCCGCACGTCTTCGGCCCGCCCGCCGATCGCGCCGCGGCTGTGGCCGTGCTGCGCGAGGCGGTCGAGCTCGGCATCACCCACATCGACACCGCCGACTTCTACGGCCCGCACGTGACGAACCAGATCATCCGTGAGGCGTTGCATCCGTATCCCGAAGACGTTCGGATCGTGACCAAGATCGGCTCGGTGCGCGACGACGAGGGCAACTGGGTGCAGACCCTCACCCGTGAGTCCCTGCGGCAGAGCGTGCTCGACAACCTCGTCAACCTCGGCGTGGACGCCCTCGACGTGGTGAACCTGCGCGTCGGCGGTTTCGAGCGCCCGACCCCCGGGTCGATCGCCGAGCCCTTCACCATCCTCGCCGAACTGCAGCGGGAGGGGCTCGTCAAGCACCTCGGAATCAGCACGGTCGACGCGGAGCAGGTGGCCGAAGCGCAGGCGATCGCTCCGATCGTGACCGTGCAGAACTTCTACAACATCGCCAACCGCCAGGACGACGCCCTGATCGATTCGCTCGCTGCGCAGGGGATCGCCTACGTCCCGTACTTCCCGCTCGGCGGCTTCTCCCCGCTCCAGTCCGACACCCTCACCCGCGTGGCTGCGCGGCTCGGATCGTCACCGATGTCGGTCGCCCTGGCCTGGCTGCTGCAGCGTTCGCCGAACATCCTGCTGATCCCGGGCACCTCGTCGGTGGCGCACCTGCGCGAGAACGTCGCCGGCGCAGCGCTCGAGTTGCCGGCGGATGCGGTCGACGAGCTGAACGCCATCGCCGGCTGACCCCGGCTTCCGGATGCGCGCTCCCGGCCTCAGGAGGCGCGCGGGCCGAGCATCCGCTCCAGCAGGGCGCGCAGGTCGACCTGCTCGGCAGCTCTGCGGGCCGCTCGTCTCCAACTCGCGGGCAGCGGCCAGGGCTCGGTCACCGCGCGCGAGATCCTGGCGGAACTGCCCGCCCTGACGCAGGCGATCACGGCGGGTACGTTCACCGTCGACGCGCATCCGGTGCCCCTCGCAGCCGTCGAACAGGCGTGGGCGGATGCGCGCACCTCGACGAGACGGATCGCGCTGACCCCGCAGCCCTAGCCGTTCACTCGCTCGGGGTCCCGAGAGGGGCGCGAAGGCCGTGCTCGTACGCGTAGACCACCAGCTGGACCCGCGAGCTGAGGCCCAGCTTCGACAGAATGCTCGTGAGGTGCGTCTTCACCGTCGATTCTTCGATGTGGGCTGAGCGAGCAACTTCGGCGTTGCTCATTCCGCGCACCACGAGCTCGAAGATGTCTTGCTCGCGGCTTGACAGCCGACCGAACGAGGCGGCGGCGTCTGGGCGAGGCACCGGCGCAGTCGTAGCGGCCGCCTCGGTCGTGGAATTGCCGACACGTGCACGTCTGGCGCGGATTCTATGAGACAAGAACCACAGATAGCCTGTCGCAAGCAGGCCGACGACACTCCAGATGGCGAACCCCTGCGACACTTCCGGTGATTCTGCGGTCTTCCCATTGATGGTGCCCCAGATCCCGGACAGCGACAGCGATGGCCACGTGAGAAGCGCGGCGGCTGCGACAGCCCAGACGCATGCTGCAACGAGGCCGACGAGTCGAACCTGTGATCGATTCGACGCGAAAAGGCCTGCTGCGACGAGGAGCAGCCCGAGGTAGGCGACCCAGCTGATTTGGGAGAAGCGAGTCGGCCAGAACAACAGCTGCAGCGCAAGCAGGAGAGTCACCAGAACGAGAGAGGTCGACGCGGTGATTCTCGCGATGGCGATTGCGATGGCGATACCGATCGCGATCAGCACGGCGTACGGATTCGTGTCGAATGTCTCCGTGCGCAACGGAACGACATCAACCACCTTTCCCGCCAAGCACCACCATGCTGCTAGGAACGCGGCCGCAACCGCGAATGGGAGCCAATCCGAGACTCGGAAACGAACAGAGCGCATGCTGCGACAGTAGAGGCGCTGCCGCCTACGCGCCTGCATCTCAACGTATGTTCCGACCATTGGGCGGCGACGATCGCACCAAAGTCGGACACCTGCGACGAGTGGGACGGCGAGCGTTCACTAGGTGGGCCCGGTGGGGCTCGAACCCACGACCCGCGGATTAAAAGTCCGATGCTCTGCCAACTGAGCTACAGGCCCATACGTGTCTAATCTATCGTGGATTTGGTTACCGCCGTGCCGGGCGGAGAATGGACACATGACCGAGCATTTCCACAAGCCGACCAACTTCCCGAGCGGGATGTTCGAGGCGTTCATGGGTGGGGAGGATCCGGCGCAGATCAGCCGGGTGGCGCACGAGACCGCGCACGCGCTGCTGTCGCGGGTGCGTGAAGACCCCGACTCCGACGTGGTCGACAAACTCGTCTCCTTCACGGATACGCACGGCATCGACGCGATCGCGGAACTCTGGTCGCGCTCCAACGCGAAAAGCCTGCCGGGTGCCCTGTGGCGCATCTACCTGTTGCGGCTGCTGATCCGGCAGGATGCCGAGGGCACGAGCTACCTGTTCCAGCGGGGCACTGAGGTCGTCTCCACGATCGACCCCGTGGTCGCGGGAGCCTCGGCGCCGACCGGGCCGGCGGAGATCACCGAGCTGGCCGACCGCATCCTGAGGGGGCTGTTCGAGGGCGACTTCGCCGTCGCGCTCGACCGCGCGGCCGCGTTCTGCCGGGTGACGGCGGCGGGATGCGCATCCGTCGCCGACGACCAGGACACGACCCAGCCCGAGCGGGCGAGCGAGCTGACGACACGCGCACTGCGGTTCTCGCGCACCGCGGAGGAGCTGACATCGTGCGCCCGGCTGTGGCGGCACGAATCGCTCGACTGAGGTGAGCGGGCGACCCGGCGTGAGCCGACGTCAAGCCCGGGCGGACGCAGCCATGTTCTCGGCCCGCGAACGCCACGCCGCGTGATCGGTGCTGCGCTCGGGTAAACTTATTGACTGCCGGGCCGCAGTAACCCCGGGCTCCAAAATCAGCCGCTTCGAGCGGCCTCGCGCCGAGAGGCGTTCTGCGGCCCGGCTTTTCCTTTGCCCGGGGCGTTTCACTCCGAAGCATCCGCGGACTGCAATGCTGGTGCCGTGCGCGAAGAGGACGGAGACGACGTGGATGACACCATCGCTGTCGATCTCGACGGTCTTCTCATGCAGACGGCCACGGGCGACCAGGCCGCCTTCTCCGAGCTCTACG
Organism: Leifsonia sp. NPDC058230; assembly: GCF_042882245.1. Classification (NCBI taxonomy): domain Bacteria; kingdom Bacillati; phylum Actinomycetota; class Actinomycetes; order Micrococcales; family Microbacteriaceae; genus Leifsonia; species Leifsonia sp. NPDC058230. The sequence goes on from NZ_JBHVWM010000003.1 coordinate 180,343, forward strand.
ACAACACGGCGGCTCGGGTTCTCGGCCTCATCCGCCGTGTGATGATCGACGCCGCACAGTCGGAGGAGGTCGCCCAGGAGGTGTTCCTGGAGGTCTGGCAATCCGCTGCGCGGTTCGATCCGAATAAGGGACGAGCGCTGACGTGGATCATGACGATGGCCCATCGACGCGCGATCGACCGCATCCGTTCAGCGCAGGCCTCGCGGAACCGGGACAGGGTCGTCGGACTCCGTGATCTCCCCACGGCGTACGACCAGGTCGCCGAGACCGTCGAGGTGCGCGTCGAGCACGAGAGGGTGGAGGAGGCCATGGCGACGCTGTCGGACGCCCAGCGCGACGCGGTCACCCTCGCCTACTTCGGCGGCTACAGCCAGAGCGAGGTCGCAGACAGACTCGGCATCCCGCTGGGTACAGCGAAAACACGGCTGCGCGATGCGATGATACGGCTGAGAAAAGAGCTGGGGGTGACGAGATGACCGATCGAGACGGCCGCTCGCCGCGCCTCGGCTACGAGCTCGGCGCGCACGACGACGACGAGGCCCGCGACTTCGAAGCGACCGCGTCCGAACTCGGGCTCCGTGCCGATCCGGTGACGCCGCCCGCGTCGCTCAAGGCGGACCTGTTCGCGAAGCTCGCCTCGACCCCGCAACTCGCGCCGATCGACGCGACTGACGAGGCGACGAACGGTGAAGCCGCCCCGGATGCGCGCCCCGCCGAAGCCACGGCCCGCGCGCGCTGGTTCACCCGTCCGATCGCGATCGTGGCCGCCGCAGCAGCTGCGGTCGTGATCTTCATCGGTGGAGCACTTCTCGGCAGCACGATCGCCGGCAACAACTCCTTCGAGGTGCAGCAGGCGTCCGCGCTCGCCGCGATCAATGCCGCTCCGGATGCGCAGCGCACGACCGCGGACGTCGCGGGCGGCGGAACGGCGACGCTCGTCTGGTCGGGGAGTCTCGGCCGGTCCGCGCTGATCGCGAAGGACCTGCCCAGCCTGCCGAGCGACAAGACCTACGAACTCTGGTACATCCGGGACGGCAAGGCCACCGCGGCCGGAACCATGACTCCCACCTCCGGCGACTCGGCCACCTGGCGGGTCCTCGACGGAACGATCTCCGACGGCGACACCGTCGGCGTCACCGTCGAACCGCGCGGCGGCTCCGAGCAGCCGACCACCCAGCCCATCGTGGCCATCGACTCCTGACAGCGTTCCAGGCCGGGGGAGTGGATCAGCCGAAGCGGCCGGACACGTAGTCCTCGGTCGCCTGCACCGACGGGTTCGAGAAGATCAGGTTGGTGTCGTTGTACTCGATGAGCTTGCCCGGCTTGCCGGTGCCCGCGATGTTGAAGAAGGCGGTGCGGTCGGAGACGCGCGACGCCTGCTGCATGTTGTGCGTGACGATCACGATCGTGTAGTCGTTCTTGAGCTCTTCGATCAGGTCCTCGATGGCGAGGGTCGAGATCGGGTCGAGCGCCGAGCACGGCTCGTCCATCAGCAGCACATCGGGGGAGACGGCGATGGCGCGCGCGATGCAGAGGCGCTGCTGCTGCCCGCCCGAGAGCCCCGAGCCGGGGAGCGCGAGACGGTCCTTGACCTCGTTCCAGAGGTTCGCACCCTGCAGCGACGCCTCGACGAGCTCGTCGGACTCGTTCTTCGACATGCGACGGTTGTTGAGCTTCACGCCGGCGAGCACGTTGTCGCGGATCGACATCGTGGGGAACGGATTGGGACGCTGGAAGACCATCCCGACCTGACGGCGCACGAGCACCGGGTCGACGCCGGGGCCGTACAGGTTGTTGCCGTCGATGTTGACCTCGCCCTCGACGTACGCGCCGGGGATCACCTCGTGCATGCGGTTGAGCGTGCGCAGGAAGGTGGACTTGCCGCATCCGCTCGGCCCGATGAACGCGGTGACCGTGCGGGGTTCGATCTTGAGGGAGACATCCTCGACGGCCTTGAAGTTGCCGTAGTAGACGTTGAGGTCGGAGACTTCGATGCGCTTGGACACTATGGGTTCCTTGGGTTTGGCAGGACGGTGCGGGGGTCAGCGGCCGTACTTGGGGGCGAAGATCTTGGCGATGATGCGGGCGATGAGGTTCAGCAGCATCACGATGATGATGAGGGTGAGGGCGCCCGTCCAGGCGCGGTCGATGGACGCTTGCGCGTGCAGGCCGGCCGCCTGGGTGTACTGGGTGTAGACGAACACCGGAAGGGTCATCATCCGGTCGGAGAAGAGGTCGTAGTTCATGCTGGTGGTGAAGCCGGCGACGATGAGCAGCGGGGCGGTCTCACCGATGACGCGGGCGATCGAGAGCATGATGCCCGTGGTCAGGCCGGCGAGGGAGGTCGGCAGCACGATCTTCAGGACGGTCAGCCACTTGGGCACGCCCAGCGCGTACGAGGCCTCCCGCAGCTCGTTCGGGACGAGTCGCAGGATCTCCTCGCTCGAGCGCACGACCACGGGGATCATCAGCACCGACAGTGCGATGGATCCCATGAAACCGCTCCGGATGCCCGGGCCGAAGAAGAGCGCGAACAGCGCGTACGCGAACAGGCCGGCGACGATCGAGGGGATGCCCGTCATCACGTCGACGAAGAAGGTGATTCCGCGGGCGAGCATCCCGCGACCGTACTCGACCAGGTAGATCGAGGTGAGCAGACCGATCGGCACCGAGATGATCGCGGCCATCAGGGTGACCAGGAGGGTTCCGACGATCGCGTGGAGCGCGCCGCCGCCGTCGCCGATGACGTTGCGCATCGACTCCGAGAAGAACGTGATGTCGAATCGCGCGAGACCGCTGGCGATCACGGTGTACATGAGCGAGATCAACGGCAGGAGCGCGATGATGAAGGCCGTCGCGACGAGCGAGGTGACCAGGCGGTCCTTCGCCTTGCGCGAACCCTCGACCAGCAGGGAGGTGCAGAAGATCACGACGTCGAACAGCACGGTCCCGAAGAAGATCGCGCCGACGATGTTGAAGTCCTTGGTCGCGCCGCTGGCGGCCAGGATGGCGAAGACCGCGCCGAACACGATCCAGGACCCGACCAGCATCATCCACGCGGAGCCGCGGGGAAGCTTGCCCGTTGTCAACGAGTTGGTCATCGGGCGGTTCAACGTCGCGGTGGTCATCAGTTCGCTCCCGAGAAGGCCTTGCGGCGGTTGACGATGTAGCGGGCGAGCATGTTGATCAGCAGGGTGACCACGAACAGCACGAGACCGGATGCGATGAGCGCGTTGGTGGAGATCCCGGTGGCTTCAGGGAACTGCAGCGCGATGTTGGCAGCGATCGTGTTGGGGCTCTGCGCCTGGAGTACGGCGAACTTCACGATGAGGGCGGGCGAGAGCACCATCGCGATGGCGAGTGTCTCACCCAGCGCCCGGCCGAGGCCGAGCATGATGGCGGAGATGATGCCCGAGCGGGCGAACGGCAGCACCGCCATCCTCACCATCTCCCAGCGGGTGGCGCCGAGCGCGAGCGCGGCCTCCTCGTGCAGTCGCGGGGTCTGCAGGAAGACTTCGCGGCAGATCGCGGTCATGATCGGGATGACCATCACGGCCAGCACGATGGCGGCGGTGAGGATGGTGCGGCCCGTGCCGGACACGGGCGGTGCGAAGAAGGGGATCCAGCCGAGGTTCTCGCCGAGCCAGACGTAGAACGGCTGCACGAAGGTCGCGAGGGTCGCGATGCCCCACAGGCCGAACACGACCGACGGCACCGCGGCGAGCAGGTCGATGATGTAGCCGAGCGTCTGGGCGACGCGGCGGGGCGCGTAGTGCGAGATGAAGAGCGCGATGCCGATCGAGAGCGGCGTCGCGATGATCAGGGCGATGAGGGCGGCCCAGATGGTTCCGAAGACGAGCGGCCAGACGTAGGTCCAGAAGTTGGGCGCATCGTTGGGGAGCTCGCCGGGCTTGGCCGTCAGGGCGGGGATGCTCTGGACGATGAGGAAGACTGCGACAGCGGCGAGCACTGCGAGGATCAGCGAGCCTGCGACGACGGTGCTGGTGGAGAAGACGCGGTCACCGAGGCGGATCTTCGCCTTCGGCTTGATGGCACCTGCGGTTCCGGCAGTCATTCCTTGCTTTCTCTCATCGGGTGTGGGAGGAGTGGGGCTGATGCGCCGCTCGGCTCGGGGTGCTCACGCATCCCGAGCCGAGCGGTCAGGGAGTGCTACTTGATGCTAGCGACAGCCTTGGTGACCTTCGAGGCGAGGTCGGTCGACAGCGGAGCCGAACCGGCCTGCTCGGCGGCAGCCTTCTGAGCGGCTTCCGTCACGATGTAGTTGACGTAGCCCTTGACCAGGTCGGCCTTGGCCGAGTCCTGGTACTCCTGGCAGGCGATCACGTAGCTGACGAGCACCAGCGGCCAGGCACCCTTGGAGGTGTCCTTGCGGTTGATCTGGATGGCCAGGTCGTTGGCCTCGCGGCCCGAGGCGATCGGCGACGCGGCGACGACAGCGGCAGCACCGTCGGCGCTGATCTTCTCGAAGTTGTCTCCGACCTTGAGCTGCGCGATGCTGAGGCCGGCGGAACCGGACTCGTCGATGTAGGTAATCGAGTTCTTCGCGTTCTTCGTGGCGTCTGCGACACCAGAGGTGCCCTTCGCAGCGTCACCGACCTGGAACGGGAAGGTCTGTCCGGACGGGGCCGTCCAGACGTCGGGGGCGTTGGCCGAGAGGTACTCGGTGAAGTTCTGCGTGGTGCCCGAGTCGTCGGAGCGGTGCACGACCGTGATGGCGTCCGAGGGGAGCGTGGCGCCGGAGTTCAGTGCCGCGATCTTCGGGTCGTTCCAGGTCGTGATCTTGCCGCTGAAGATGCCGGCGATGGTCGCGGCGTCGAGCTTCAGGTCCTTGACGCCGTCGACGTTGTACGCGATGGCGATCGGGGAGATGTAGACGGGGAGGTCGATGCCCTTGGTCCCGGCGGCGCACAGGGCGAAGTCGCCCGCGAGCTCGGTGTCCTTGAGGGCGGCGTCCGAGCCGGCGAAGTCGGCTGCACCGGAGATGAAGCTGGTGCGGCCCGCGCCCGAACCCTGCGGGTCGTAGTTGACGGTGACCTTGGGGTTCTCCTGCTGGAAGCCGGCGATCCAGGTGGTCTGTGCGGCGCCCTGCGCCGACGAGCCGATGCCGTTCAGGGTGCCGGAGAGGTTCGACGGGGCGGCCGTCGTGGTCGACGGGGTGCTGCCCTCGTTCGACGCACACGCCGTGAGAGAGATGGCAGCTGCGGCCAGGATGGCCAGAGGAGCGCCAAGACGCTTGAGTTTCACAGTTGTCCCTTCCGGGGATCAGTAACAACAGGACGGGGTCGGTGCGACCCGCGTGCGACGCTATTCCCGGTGTCTGACCAGAGTCCCCCGCAGCGGTAAACGGGAGGTTAACGAGGGGTGTGCTCTTGGGGTGGAAGGCTGTGAACCCGGCAAGTGGATACGGGGGATTCGGGATTCGTCAGGCGACGGGTTCGTAGGTCTCGATCGCGATGATCCCCGAGCTGGGGTTGGTCGCAGAGAGATGTACGACGGAGAAGCCGCCGGTGTCGAGGTCGGCGGCGTCGCTGAGGTACGCGCCCGGCATCGTGCCGGTGGCGAGCGCGATCTCGCGCATGATCTCGGGCAGAACGGGACCGTGGGTGCACAGCACCGCTGTCTTGCGGGAGCGCACGCGCTTGCCGATGATCTCCCTGACCCGGCCTTGGCCCGCTTCGTATGCGTCCTGGCTGATCCCCTCGTCGCGCCGCGCCTTGATGCCGGTGGACGCGGCCAGCGGAGCGACGGTGGCGACACAGCGCACGGCGTCGCTGGTGACAATGCGGCGCGGGCGCCAGGCCTCGATGGTGGGCACATCCGTCGCTGCCTGCTTCACACCCCGCGCAGTGAGAGGGCGCGAGGCGTCATCGCCGCTCCAGGTACCGCGGGGGGCCGCCTTTCCGTGGCGCAGGGCGATGATCGCGAAGGTGGTGGTGACCCCTTCAGCGACGAGTTTGGCGAAGGCCTCGAGGATCTCGAGGTCGCGCTCATAGGTGAGGTAGCCGCGAGCCTTCTTGAGCGTGACCCACTCGATCGCGGCGATCTCACTGTTGGGCACGAACGTGGAGCGGGCGATGGCGTCGTCGGTGACCTCGCCCGCCCAGTAGTGCACGATCTTGTCGCGGCCGCTCGCAAGCGGGTAGGTCGAGACGCCGAGCGGAACCCCGAGCGCGATGCGCAGCCCGGTCTCCTCGGCGATCTCCCGCACGGCCGTCTGGGGCAGGGTCTCGCCCGGGTCGACCTTTCCCTTGGGGATGGTCACATCGCCGTACTTCGCCCGGTGCACCACGAGCACGACGATCTTCTCGTCCACGATGCGCCAGCAGACGGCACCCGCGGCGTAGATGGCCGAGTTCACCGCCTCGTGCCTGTGCGGGTCGTGCGCGGACGGTGGCTGAGCTGCTGCATGAGCCTATTCTGCAGGTCGTCGAGCGGGTTGCCGTTCTCGTCGAGGTGGTGCCTGGTCCAGACCCCGTTCTCGTCGAGCGTCCACGCCGAGGTGCGGTCGTCGAACGCGCGGTCGAAGAGTGAGTCGAGCTCGGTGAGGTGTTCCGGATCGACGAGTCGTACGAGCGCTTCGACACGGCGGTCGAGGTTGCGGTGCATCATGTCCGCGCTGCCGATGTAGACCTGCGGGTCGCCGTCGTTGACGAACGAGAAGATGCGAGAGTGCTCCAGGTAGCGGCCGAGGATGGAGCGCACCCGGATGTTCGACGACAGTCCCGGCTGTCCCGGCTTCAGGCCGCAGATGCCCCGCACCCAGAGGTCGACGGGAACGCCGGCCTCGCTCGCCCGGTAGAGCGCGTCGATGATCGCCTCGTCGACGATCGAGTTGAGCTTGATGCGGATGCCCGACGGCTTGCCGGCCGCCGCGTTCGCCGTCTCGGTCTTGATCAGCTTGAGCAGTCCCTTGCGCAGGTGAAGAGGAGCGACGAGCAGCCGCTTGAACTTCTTCTCGATGGCGTAACCGGACAGCTCGTTGAACAACCGGGTGAGGTCTTTGCCCACCTGGTCGTCGGCGGTCAGCAGCCCCAGGTCTTCGTAGATGCGCGAGGTCTTCGGGTTGTAGTTGCCCGTGCCGATGTGGCTGTAGTGCTTGAGCACGCCCTTCTCCTGGCGCACGACGAGCGCGAGCTTGCAATGGGTCTTCAGCCCGACGAGACCGTAGACCACGTGCACGCCGGCCTTCTCGAGTTTGCGCGCCCACGAGATGTTGTTCTGCTCGTCGAATCGTGCCTTGATCTCGACCAGCGCGAGCACCTGCTTGCCCGATTCGGCCGCGTCGATGAGAGCCTCGACGATGGGACTGTCGCCGGAGGTGCGGTAGAGCGTCTGCTTGATGGCGAGCACGTGCGGGTCGGCAGCTGCCTGCTCGAGGAAAGCCTGCACACTCGTGGCGAACGACTCGTACGGGTGGTGCAGCAGCACGTCTTGCCGGGCGACCGCTGCGAAGATGTCGGGCTTGGCGTTGGGCTCGTTCGGCATGAGCTGCGGCGGGGTGGTCGGAACGTGGTTCGGGTAGTGCAGATCGGGCCGGTCGATCTTGGCGAGCACGAACAGGCCGCCGAGGTCGAGGGGCGACGGCAGCCGGTAGACCTCCTGCTCGGTCACGTCGAGCTCGCGGACGAGCAGTCCGAGCGTCACGTCGTCCATGTCGTCGGTGACTTCGAGCCGGATGGGCGGACCGAAGCGGCGGCGCAGGAGCTCGCGTTCGAGCGCCTGGATCAGGTTCTCCGTCTCGTCTTCGTCGACCTCGACATCTTCGTTGCGGGTGACCCGGAAGACGTGGTGGTCGAGAATCTCCATGCCGGGGAAGAGATCGCCGAGGTGGTTCGCGATGAGGTCTTCGAGCGCGATGAACCGCATCTGGTCGACCGTCTCGCGCTGGTCGATGCGCACGAAGCGCGGCAGCATCTGCGGCACCTTGAGGCGCGCGAACTGCTCTTTGCCCGTGCGCGAGTTGCGCACGCGCACCGACAGGTTGAGCGAAAGGCCGGAGATATAGGGGAACGGATGCGCCGGGTCGACGGCCAGCGGCATCAGTACCGGAAAGATCTGCTGAGAGAAGATCTCGCGCATCTGCGCGCGATCGGCCTCGTCGAGCTCCTCCCAGCGTGCCACCGTGATGCCGGCCTTCTCGAGCGCAGGGAGCACCTGGTCGCGGTAGACGGCGGCATGGCGGGTCTGGAGTTCGTGCGCCTTCTCGGAGATGTCGGCCAGCACATCCGTCGGCGCCCGGCCCACGTTGGTCGGCACGGCGAGACCGGTGAGGATGCGCCGTTTCAGCCCGGCGACGCGCACCATGAAGAATTCGTCGAGGTTCGTCGCGAAGATGGCGAGGAAGTTGGCGCGTTCGAGCGTCGGCAGCATCGGGTCTTCGGCCAACTCGAGCACCCGCTGGTTGAAGGCCAGCCAGCTGAGTTCGCGGTCGAGGTAGCGGTTCTCGGGCATGGTCGGATCGGGTTCGTAGACGAACGGCGCGAAGTCGTCGTCGAAGTCGCTGCCGAAACTGCCGCTCAGCCCGTTGTCGAGAAGGATGTTGTCGCCGTCCATCCCAACATCATCGCACCCGGCGGCGGAGGGGAGAACCGTCAGCGGTTAACTGTGGATAAACGGATCTGTGGACTCGATCGCGCGCCGGTACTGCACATCCACCGTGTGTTCCAGAAACCCCGCCGAACGGTAGAGGTGCACAGCCGTCTCGTTGTCCGCTTCGACGTACAGTCCCGCGTGCGTGCGTCCTCGGGCCGCGAGTCGCTCGAGACCGGCGCGCAGCAGCAGCCGGCCGAGCCCGCGGCCCGCGAGCGCCGCATCCACGCCGAGCACGTAGATCTCGCCCTCGGGGGAGTCCGGCTCGACCTTCACCCAGTCATAGCCGACGAGGCGACCGGATGCGTCACGCAGCATCAGCACATCGCCCGCGTCGAACCACGGCTCGGCCTGCCGCGCCCGCAGATCGTCGACGGTCAGCCTGCCCTGCTCCGGATGCCGGTCGAAGATGCGGGCGTTGAGCTCGACCCATTCCTCCTCGTCGCCCGGGCGCATGGGTCCGAGCGTGAATCCGCCCGGCAGCGCGTACGCGTGCCCGGCCGCATTGTCACCGGCATCGAGGGGCGCGACCAGGTGAAGCAGCGTGCGGACCAGTGCGAAGCCGTGGCGCTCGGCCAGCCGGCGCGCGGCCGGATGGTCGCCGTGAGACCACGCCGTCAATGTGCCGCGCGCGGTTGCGAGCAGTCCGCGCACCGACTGCTCGCCGTATCCCTTGCCGCGGAAGAGCGGGTCGATCACGAAGTCGAGCTCTCCACGCCCGAGTATCGCCGCACCGACCGGCCGCTCCAGCGGCTCCGTCGCGTCGCCCGTGGTGAGTCGCACGACGATCGGGGAGCGGCGGCCCGACTCGACGTCGAGCCGCGCCTGCTCGTTGAACGGGTCGTAGCCGTCGACGTCGATCGCGGCTGCCGCCACGTCGAAGAAGGATGCGCGCTGCGCCGGGTCGCCGAAGTCAGGGACGGAGAGGCGAAGGGAGTCGCTCATTGTCCTCTTCGTACACGTTGAAGCGGTAGCCGACATTGCGGACCGTTCCGATGAGGGACTCGAGGTCGCCCAGCTTTGCCCGCAGGCGCCTCACGTGCACGTCGACGGTTCGCGTACCGCCGAAGTAGTCGTACCCCCACACCTCGCTCAGCAGCTGCTCGCGCGTGAACACCCGCGACGGGTGCGTGGCGAAGAAGCGGAGGAGCTCGAACTCCTTGAAGGTCAGGTCGAGCTGACGGCCGTGCGCTTTGGCCGAGTAGCTGGCCTCGTCGATGGTGACGCCGGAGGCCTGGATCTTCGTCTGCGAGTGCTCCTGGGCCTGACGGCCGATCGCGAGCCGCACCCGGGCATCCACCTCGGCCGGCCCGGCCGTTTCGAGCACGACGTCGTTCACGCCCCAGTCGGCGCTGACCGCGGTCAGGCCGCCCTCGGTGAGCACCAGCAGCAGCGGAACGGTGATGCCCGTCGTCGTCAGGATCTTGCACAGCGACTTGGCGCTCGCGAGGTCGCGGCGCGCGTCGACGAAGATCAGATCGCAGCTCGGTGCGTTGACCAGAGAGGCCGGCTCCGCGGGGATCTGGCGCGTTCGGTGGCTGAGCAACGCGAGCGACGGCAGCACCTCCGCGTCTGGCGAAGAGGTGAGGATCAACAACTGCGCCACTCAAGCCTCCTGAACGTGCTGTGCCGCAATGCTACCCGAAATGCAATCGTCGCCTTTCCTCCTCCCGTCGGGGCACAATGGAGACGTGAGCGATGCGACGACCCCTTCCGAGTCCGGCACCGGACTGAGCCGCGGCGCCCGCTTTCTGAGCGTCGGGTCGATCTGGGTGCTCGCGCTGGTCTTCTCCATCGTGATCGGCACGATATCGCCGAGCGGCCAGTACGCATCCTGGCTGTCCCTGGCACTCGCGGCGTGCGTGGTCGCGAGCATGTGCGCCCAGCTGGCCACCCAGCAGAAGGACGGTTTCGTCAATCGGCTGGCGGCGAGCGTGTCGGGCGCGTTCGTGATCCTCGGCATCGCCGGGGCGGTCCTCGCCATCGTCGCCGCAGCGCGCTGATCCCGGCGTTAGACTCGTCTCATGCTGGTTGCCCTCGAACTCTTCTTCGTCGGACTCCTCGGTCTGGCCACGCTGGCCATCGCGGGAGTCTCCGTGGTCGTCGTCTACAACCTCTTCCGAGGGCAGCGCTAAGACCTCGCAGACATCATCGAGATCGGAGTGGCCTTGATCGAGATCCCCACCGACCTGCCCGCCGAACTGGTCCCGCTCTCCTGGTTGATCGGAGTGTGGGAGGGCACCGGCGTGCTCGACTATGCGATCGGCGAGGAGCACACGCAGCTCGAGTTCGGGCAGCGCATCAGCTTCAGCCACGACGGGCTGCCGTACCTCAGCTACACCTCGTTCAGCTGGAAGCTCGACGAGACCCACACCCCGCTCGCCACTGAGACCGGCTACTGGCGGCTCAGCCGCAAGCTGATCGAAGGCGACCAGGGCCCGGCGATGCTGCCGGGCGTAGGCGCTCAGCCCTTCACCACGGCACAGTCCGTCGAGGCCCTCCGCAACTCGCACGGCGGGTTCGACCTCGACGTCTCGATCCTGCATCCCGACGGCGTCGCCGAGGTCTACGTCGGCCAGGTGGCCGGCCCCCGCATCGACCTGGCGACGGATGCGGTGGTCCGCACCGCGGGCGCCAAGGAGTACACGGCCGCCACCCGTCTCTACGGCCTCGTCGAGAACCACCTGCTGTGGGCGTGGGACATCGCCGCACTCGGCCAGGAACTGCGAACCCACGCGTCCGGCCGGCTCGCGAAGGTCGACTGATGGCAGCCGACTCACCGTTCCTCTCCTTGCCCGCGGCGGTCGATGTGTCGAGCCTCGGTGCGGGGCACGACGCGGGCATCCCCGCTCACTACGGCAATCCGCTGGGGGAGCAGCGCGCGCTCGCCGAGGGTCGGGCGATCGTCGACCTCTCCGACCGCGCCGTGCTCAGCATCACCGGCCCCGACAGGCTCAGCTGGATCAACTCGATCACCAGCCAGAGCGTCACCGGGCTGCAGCCGGGGGAGTCGTCGGAGACGCTGCTGCTCGACGTCAACGGCCGCCTCGAGTACGCCGTCCGTCTGATCGAGGACGGCGAGACCCTCTGGTTGCTCGTCGAGCACGACGAGGCGGAGGGGCTGCTCGCCTGGCTGCAGAAGATGCGCTTCATGCTGCGGGTCGAACTCGCCGATCGCTCGGACGACCTCGCTACGATCGGCACGCTCGGCGAGCCCGCGCTTCCGATCGCGGCCCCCAACGGCGTTCCCCTCATCTGGCGCGACCCCTGGCACGCAGTGACAGCCGGCGGTCACCAGTATGCGCAGGGCGAGCATCCGGGAGCGTCCTGGTCGTGGAGCGAGCGACTGGTGCCGCGGGATGCGCTTCCGTCGATCGTGGCGCGCGTCACCGCAGGAGAGTTCCCCGTCGCCGGCCTGCTCGCGGTCGAGGCGCTCCGCATCGCCGCATGGCGTCCGCGCTTCGCCACCGAGGTCGACGAGAAGACGATTCCGCACGAGCTCGACTGGCTCCGCACCGCCGTGCACCTCACCAAAGGCTGCTACCGCGGCCAGGAGACGGTCGCCAAGGTGCACAACCTCGGGCATCCGCCGCGCCGACTCGTCATGCTGCACCTCGACGGCTCGGAGGGCGTGCATCCGGTACGCGGAAGCGTCGTCTCCCTCGACGGGCGCGAGATCGGGCTCGTCACCTCGAGTGCGCTGCACTACGAGTTGGGCCCGATCGCACTCGCGGTGGTGAAGCGTTCCGCGGATGCGGCGGCGACCCTCACGGTCGACGCCGACGGCACCGTGGTCGCGGCCGCACAGGAGGTCGTCGTGCCCCCGGAGGCCGGCGCCGAGGCCCACGTGCCGCGCCTGCCGCGACTCGGAGCGGTCACGCGGCAGCCACGCGCGTAGCCGCTGACCTGCGGGCTACGACCAGACGAAGCCGGAGGGAGCGACTGACGCCCAGTCGACGGTGAGCTCGCCGAGGCGCCAGCGCGACTTGTCCGCGCGCACCGGCCACCCGGCGTCGCGCAACCCGTTCGCGACCGCGATCCAGCGCTGGGTGGGACCGTACGCGGCGAGGGGCGAGTGGATGCGCCACAGCCGGTCGAGGTCGCGCATCAGGTCGTTCACGCGCTCGCCCGGGACGTTGCGGTGGATGAGCGCCTTCGGCAACCGCTCCGCCACGATCGACGGCGACTCGAGTGCGGTGAGGCGCAGGGAGATCGTGAGGTGCTGCGGCCCCTCGGCGGTCACATCCACCCAGCTGGCGATGCGGCCGATCTCGTCACAGGTGCCGTCGATGAGGACGCCGCCGGGCTGCAGGCGATCGACGAGACGCCGCCAGGCCGGCACCACTTCGGACTCGTCGTACTGGCGCAGCACGTTGAACGCTCTGATGACCGCGGGCCGGCGTGCGCCCGGCGTCGGAACCTCGAACCCGCCGAGCGCGAAGCCGATGCGCGCATCCGCGGCGAATCCGGTGCCGCCCGCACGCACGACGGCCAGCTGGTCGAGTGCCGTGAGCACCCGACCCGGCTCGATCTCCAGCCCGAGGATTTCGACATCCCGGCGCGTCTTCGCCAGCCGCTGGTGCAGCTCCAAGGCCGTCACACCGCTGGCGCCGTAGCCGAGATCGACGACGAGCGGGTCAGCCGTGCGACGGAGTGCGGGAAGCGTTCCGATCCAGCGATCGACACGGCGAAGGCGGTTCGTGTTGGTGGTGCCGCGGGTCACTGTGCCGATCGTGCCGCTCGCTGCCATGCATCCAGTGTGCCAAACGTGCAGTGGTGCACGTTTCAAGCCAGCTGTGAACGACCGGTAGATTGGAGGCATGGCCGCGCCTTACACACTGATCCTCCTCCGCCACGGCAACAGTGAGTGGAACCAGAAGAACCTGTTCACCGGATGGGTGGACGTCCGGCTGAGCGAGCAGGGTGTCGCCGAGGCGACGCGCGCCGGTGAACTGATCGCGGAGTCGGGACTCACGCCCGACATCCTGTACACGTCGGTGCTCACCCGTGCCATCCAGACCGCCGACATCGCCCTCGACGTGGCCGACCGGCTCTGGATCGACGTCAAGCGTTCCTGGCGCCTCAACGAACGTCACTACGGTGCGCTGCAGGGCCTCGACAAGGCGGAGACGCTGGAGAAGTACGGCCCCGAGCAGTTCCAGCTGTGGCGCCGCTCGTTCGACGTCCCGCCGCCGCCCATCGACGACGACAGCCCCTACTCGCAGGCGGGCGACCCGCGCTACGCCGGTCTCGGCGACCTCCTCCCGCGCACCGAGTGCCTGAAAGACGTGATCGCGCGGATGCTGCCCTACTGGGAGTCCGACATCACCGTCGACCTCGCGGCCGGCAAGACCGTGCTCGTCACCGCGCACGGCAACTCCCTGCGCGCCCTGGTGAAGCACCTCGACGGCATCTCCGACGACGACATCGCCGAGCTGAACATCCCGACCGGCATCCCGCTCGTCTACAAGCTCGACGCCGACTTCAAGCCGACCGAGCCGGCGCGCTACCTCGACCCCGAGGCGGCCGCCGCCGGCGCCGCCGCGGTCGCCGCGCAGGGAAAGAAGTAACGACGTCCAACCGTTTCGTCGTCGTCGCGTTCCTGACCGAGCGCGGCGACGACGTGTTTCCGGCGTCCGACTGGCCCCTTCACCTGACTGTGGTGCCGCCGTTCGAGATCGACCTCGGGCCGTTCACGGTGAGCGCAGGTGACGAAGCGCTCTTCGGCCCGCGGCGATCGGTGCCGGTGACGCTCATCCGACCCTCGACAGTGCTGTCGGAGCTGCACGACGCCCTGGTGGACGCCCTCGAGGAGGCCGGGGCGCGCATCCGGGATCAGAAGCACATCCGCGGGGGCTACCGCCCGCACGCGACCGTTCAGGGCTCGGCCCGCTTACGCGCCGGAGACTCGGTCGTGGTCGACTCGCTGGCGCTCGTCGATCGCGCACCGGCGGGCCTTCCCGGCTCGCGCCGGATCGCCGCGCTCATCCCGCTGCGCTGAAACGCAATCGAGTCCAGCCGAAATCCCCCTTCCGACAAGCGGATGAGGGGACTTCGGCTGGACTCGATTGCGTTGCGCGCGCGCGGGCGTCAGGACGTCAGGAGGCGAGCTCGGGAGCCCAGTCGCCGGTGCCGAGGTACTGGACCTTCTTGGCGATGGAGACGGCGTGGTCGGCGAAGCGCTCGTGGTAGCGGCTGGCGAGCGTGGCGTCGACGGTGTCGACGGCTTCGCCCTTCCAGGTCTCGCCGAGCACCTTGTCGAACACGCTCACGTGCAGCTCGTCGATCTCGTCGTCCTCGTTGCGGATCTCGTCCGCGAGGGCGAGGTCTTGGGTGCGCAGGAGCTCAGCGAGCTTCGTGGCGATCAGCACGTCGAGGCGGCCCATCTCCGCGAAGGTGCTGCGGAGGCTCTTCGGGACGACCTTGTCGGGAAAGCGGTAGCGGGCGAGCTGGGCGATGTGCTCGGCCATGTCGCCCATCCGCTCCAGCGACGCGCTGATGCGCAGCGCGCTGACGACGATGCGCAGGTCGCGGGCGACCGGCTGCTGTCGGGCGAGGATCTGGATGGACAACTCGTCGAGCAGCACCGTGAGCTCGTCGATCTTGTTGTCGTTGGCGATGACCTCTTCGGCGAGGGTGACATCGGACTTGTTGAAAGCCTGCGTCGCATTCTGGATGGAGATGACGACAAGTTCGGCGATCTCGACGAGACGGTCCTGAACTTCCTTCAGCTCCTGCTGGAATACTTCGCGCATGGGGGTAGGTCCTTCCTGGCGTGCGTGCGCACGCGAGATGCGCGGCCGTCTGGCCACGCTCAGCATGTTCCCTTCAACAGGTTAACGGTTGGTGCCCGCAGCCTGAACACTGTCTAAAGTACCCGCGAAACTGCGCGGCCAACGGTTCGTTCAGGTCGTGTTCATGTTGCGCGCGTGCGTACTCTTGGAATCATGGACTCCACCTGGTTGGTGCTGCTGTCTCTGGCACTCGGCCTCTTGGTCGGGGCCGGTTTCGTCTGGCTCCTTCATATCGCCGCTCGCCGTGGCGACCACGCCGTTCAGGTGGCGAGTCCGACCGTGCCCGACGGAGTCGATCAGGTGCTCGACGCACTCGAATCCGCGGGTGTCGTGCTCGACCCGTCGAACAACGTGATCAAAGCATCCCCGGGGGCGCATGCGATCGGCCTGGTCTGGAACGGCGCTCTCGTGCATCCGCATCTGGTCGAGCTCGTCGACCAGGTTCGCCGCACAGGTGAGCCGGTCACCGAGGACGCCGAGCTCGCTCGAGGACCGTTCGGGGATGCGAACATCAACTTGAGCGTGCGGGTCGCGCGGCTGGGAACCCGCTACATCCTGCTGCTGGCCGAGGACCGCACGGAGTCGTTCCGGCTGGAGACCGTGCGGCGCGACTTCGTCGCCAACATCAGCCACGAGCTCAAAACGCCGATCGGCGCGGTCGGGCTGCTCGCCGAGGCGCTGGACGACGCATCCGACGACCCGGCTCAGGTGCGACGGTTCGCAGCCAGACTCAGCGAAGAGGCGCACCGGCTCGCGCGCATCACCCAGGACATCATCGAGCTCAGCAGGCTGCAGGCGGCGGATGCGCTGAGCAACCCCGCGCGCCTCTCGGCCAACAAGGTGGTCACCGCAGCCATCGATCAGAACAAGGTCGCCGCCGAGGCGCGGCACATCGAGCTGGCGATGCGCGGGGAGAAGGGAGCCCAGGTGATCGGCAGCGAGGCCCTGCTCGTGACCGCCGTGCACAACCTGATCTCCAACGCCATCCAGTACTCGCCCGACGATTCGCGCGTGGGGATCGGCGTGCGCTCCATCGACGGAGTGGTCGAGATCGCGATCACGGATCAGGGGGAGGGCATCCCAGAGGACGATCTCGACCGCGTGTTCGAGCGGTTCTTCCGTGTCGACCAGGCCAGGTCGCGGCACACCGGCGGCACGGGCCTCGGCCTCGCGATCGTCAAGCACGCTGTGCAGAACCACGGCGGCGATGTGCGCGTCTGGTCGCAGCCCGGCCGCGGATCGACCTTCACCATCAGACTTCCCGAAGCATCAACCGTGTCCCGCCCCCCGATAGGAGAACCCAAGTGACATCCATCCTGCTCGTCGAGGATGAAGCCGCTCTGAGCGAGCCGCTCGCCTACCTTCTGAAGCGCGAGGGCTACGACGTGACCGTGGCAGAAGACGGCCCGACCGCGCTCGGCGAATTCGAGAAGGGCGGCTTCGACCTCGTGCTGCTCGACCTGATGCTGCCGGGGATTCCGGGAACAGAGGTCTGCCGTGAGATCCGCACCCGCTCATCGGTGCCGATCATCATGCTCACGGCGAAGGATTCCGAGGTGGACATCGTGGTCGGGCTCGAACTCGGCGCCGACGACTACGTGACCAAGCCGTACTCGTCGCGCGAGCTGCTCGCGCGCATCCGGGCCGTGATGCGTCGCCGGGTCGAGGCGGAGGAGTCGCTGGACGACGGCATCCTCGAAGCCGGGACGGTGCGGATGGACGTCGACCGTCACACGGTGGCCGTCAACGGCGGTGAGATCTCCATGCCGCTGAAGGAATTCGAACTGCTGGAGCTGCTCCTGCGCAATGCCGGTCGCGTGCTCACGCGTGGACAGTTGATCGACCGGGTGTGGGGGAGCGACTACTTCGGCGACACCAAGACGCTGGATGTGCACATCAAGCGCATCCGGTCGCGCATCGAGGAGAGTCCCTCCGACCCGACGATGCTGGTGACGGTCCGCGGGCTCGGCTACCGGTTCAACGGCTGACGTCTGCCGCCTGGGAGCAGACGCATGAGAGAGGGCCGGCATCCATCGCGAATGCCGGCCCTCTCGTGTATGCCTGTCGGCGTGGTCTAGCGGGTCTCGGGAATGATCGCCGGCGGAACGAGCGCCGAGTACTCGGGCAGCTGGCCGTCGAGCACGGGGACCTGCAGTTGCAGCCCGGTCTCGTCGCCGTACTGGAAGTAGACCTTGTAGAGGCTGCCCGGCTGCGCGCTGAAGTCGGGGAGGAAGACGTTGCCGCTCGCGGCCTTCGGGTTCTGCCCGACGAGCTTGACCTGGCCGGGCTGCACGGTGACCGCTGCGGTCGAGGTGGTGTTGTCGCCGGCCTTGATCGACAGGCGGTGGCTCTTCGAGTCGTTGTTCACGAGCGTCACGACCAGGTTGCCGACCTCGCCGTCTGCGCCGTCGGTGATGATGATGGCGTTGCGCACGTCGATCTGCCCGACGTTCCCGCTCACTCCGTCACTCGCGTCGTAGTGCTTCGTGGTGGCTTGCGGGGCGAACAGCCCGCAGCCCGTGGTTCCGAACGCGACTGCCAAAGCAAGGACGATGGTTGCCGCGACGCGAGCTTTCACTGATGACCCTCCAGATCGTTCCGCTGGCCGAATCAGCCGTGAGAGGAGCGGAATGCGCTTCGAGTTTAGCGTATGCGCGCGAGGGCCCAGGCGCGTGAGGGCGAACCTTAGCACGTGCCTCGTGTGGTATCCTAGTAGTTGCTGAAGGGACATCAATCTATGCTTTTCGAGGTTGGCGAAACCGTCGTTTACCCGCACCACGGGGCGGCAACGATCACCGAAGTCAAGAAACGAATCATCAAGGGTGAAGAGAAGCTATACCTCAAGCTCAACGTGACGCAGGGCGACCTCACCATCGAGGTTCCGGCTGAGAACGTCGACCTGGTCGGCGTTCGCGATGTCATCGGTAAAGAGGGGCTCGACCGCGTCTTCGAGGTGCTTCGCGCTCCGTTCACCGAGGAGCCCACCAACTGGTCCCGTCGCTACAAGGCGAACCTCGAGAAACTCGCCTCCGGCGATGTGATCAAGGTCTCCGAGGTCGTTCGCGACCTGTGGCGCCGCGACCAGGATCGCGGACTCTCCGCGGGTGAGAAGCGCATGCTTGCGAAGGCACGCCAGATCCTCATCTCCGAGCTGGCACTGGCAGAGAAGACCGACGACGAGAAGGCTTCCAGCCTGCTCGACGAGGTACTCGCTTCCTGACTCCCGTAATCTCGTGGCATGACGTCGAACGCTGTGCCACGGGTTTCGGTGATCGTCGTGGCCGCCGGCAGCGGCACACGCCTGGGCGCTGAGGTGCCCAAGGCGTTCGTCGCGCTCGGCGGCTCGACGCTGCTCGAACGATCGCTGCATGCCGTCGCCGGTATGCGCGAGCGTGCACAGCTGATCGTGGTGGCGCCAGAACCCCTGGTCTCTGAAGCGACTGCTCTCGCGTCCGCCGCGTTCGGCGGCGGGGCGACGGTCGTGCCCGGCGGCGAGACCCGCCAGCAATCGGTGGCACGCGGTCTGGCCGCGGTGGCCGACTCCGTCGAGGTCGTGCTCGTCCACGATGCCGCGCGGGCGCTCACTCCAAGCGCACTCTTCGACGCCGTCGTCGACGAAGTGGACGCGCGGGGTCACGGCGTCATCCCGGGACTTGCTGTCAGCGACACGATCAAGCGGGTCGGTGCCGCCGGAGACATCCACGAGACCGTCGACCGCTCCGTGCTGTCGGCCGTCCAGACCCCACAAGGCTTCCCCCGCACCGATCTCGTCGCCGCCTATGCGGCAGCGACCTCTGAGGAGACGGACGACGCCGGACTCGTGACCGCACTCGGCTTGGACGTGTCGGTCATCCCGGGTCACGAGCTCGCTTTCAAGGTCACCACACCCGCCGATCTCCGCCGTGCCGAGCTCGTTCTGCTCGATGAGAGCGGTACGAACGACGCACCCCTCCCGCGCATCGGGATCGGAACGGACACACACGGCTTCGATCCGTCGACCGAGCTCTGGCTCGCCGGCCTCCACTGGCCGGAGGAGGTCGGTCTGGCCGGCCACAGCGACGGGGATGCGGTCGCGCACGCGATCACGGATGCGCTGCTCTCGGCGTGCGGGCTCGGCGACATCGGCAGCGTGTTCGGCACGAGCGATCCGCGGTTCGTCGGCGCACACGGCGAGGTATTCCTCACGGAGACGCGGCGACGCGTCGAGGAGGCAGGATTCCGCATCGGGAATGTCTCGGTGCAGATCGTCGGCAACCGGCCCCGGTTCTCGCCGCGGCGCGCGGAGGCCGAGGTGCTGCTCACGAGCATCCTCGGCGCCCCGGTCTCGCTGACCGCGACGACGACGGACGGCTTGGGGTTCACGGGGCGCGGCGAGGGGATCGCGGCGGTCGCGACGGCGCTCGTCTTCCACAGCCCGAGTTACTGACATCATCGAGGAGGCGCGCCGCAGGACGGGGCTCGGCCCGTAGGCTGTATGCCGTGACTGTGCGACTCTACGACACGAAGGCCGCCGCCCTTCGAGACTTCATCCCGCTGCGCGAACGCGAAGTCGGCATGTACGTCTGCGGTCCCACCGTGCAGTCGTCGCCGCACATCGGGCATCTGCGTTCGGCGCTGGTCTACGATCAGCTGCGACGTTGGCTGAGCTATCGCGGCTACACCGTCACGCTCGTGCGCAATGTCACCGACATCGACGACAAGATCCTGAACGCCGCCCAGCTGGAACACAGCTCCGAGGAGTGGTGGGCGCTCGCCTACCGGGTCGAACTCGAGTTCACCGCGGGATACACGGCGCTGGGCATCCAGGCGCCCACGTACGAGCCGCGCGCGACCGCGAGCATCCCGCAGATGCAGGAGATCATCGCCCGGCTGATCGAACGCGGGCACGCCTATCCCGCACCAGACGGATCGGGCGACGTGTACTTCGACGTCCGCAGCTGGCCGGCCTACGGCGAGCTCACCCGGCAGAGCATCGAGAACATGGAGGCGGCGGCCGACGCCGATCCGCGGGCCAAACGCGATGCGCGCGACTTCGCGCTCTGGAAGGGGCGCAAAGTCGAAGAGCCGGAGTCGGCATCCTTCGCCTCGCCGTGGGGCGACGGCCGCCCGGGCTGGCACATCGAGTGCTCGGCCATGTCGCGTCGGTACCTGGGCGCCCAGTTCGACATCCACGGCGGCGGACTCGACCTGCGGTTTCCGCACCATGAGAACGAGATCGCCCAGTCGACGGCGGCCGGGGATGCGTTCGCCAACTACTGGGTGCACAACGGCCTCGTGAACGTGAACGGCCAGAAGATGAGCAAATCGCTCGGCAACTCCGTCTACGCATCCGACCTGCTCGGCGCAGCGCGTCCGCTCGTCGTGCGGTACTACCTGGGCTCCGCCCACTACCGCTCGACCATCGACTTCACCAGTACCTCGCTCGCCGAGGCCGAGGCGGCCCTCGATCGCATCGCCGGCTTCTTCGAGCGCGTCGACCGCCGGCTTGCATCGACACGCTTCGCGGGGAGCGGCGTCGAGGTGGTGCCGGAGGCGTTCGAGGAGGCGATGGACGACGACCTCGCCGTCCCACAGGCCCTCGCCGTGCTGCACGACACGATACGTACAGGAAACGCGGCACTCGATGCGGAAGACTTGGAAGCCGCAGCCACGGCTCGCGGGCACGCGCTCGCGATGACCGAGGTGCTCGGAATCAACCCGTTGTCCCCGCAGTGGAAGTCCGCCGGATCGTCGGCGGCCGACGCGGCACTCGCAGAACTCGTCGATCGGCTCCTCGCCGATCGGCAAGCCGCGCGGGCGGGCCGCGATTTCGGGGCCGCCGATCGCATCCGCGACGAACTCACGAGCGCGGGAATCACTATCGAAGACACCCCGACGGGGTCGCATTGGAGCATTGAACAATGAAGAACTCGGGTGGAAAGCCCCGTGCCGGGGCCGTGCGCAAAAGCCGCAAGGGACCCCAGGTCGGGTCGGGCGGTCAGGGGCGACAGGCGCTCGAGGGCAAGAAGCCGACGCCGAAGGCCGAGGACCGGCCATATCACCCCGCGGGCAAGGCCAAGGCCGCCCGCGAGCGATACGCGGCCGCCGGTGGAAAGGGCAAGCCTGCGCAGCAGCGGCGGGACGACGGCTACGGGCGGGCGCCCAGCCGCGCCGGTGGCGACACGGGCCGGGGCGCATCCGGGGCCTCGCGGCGTCCGAAGAGCGGCGACGAGACCGAGGTGGTCACCGGCCGCAACTCGGTGCTCGAAGCGCTGCGCGCGAACATCCCCACCACTGCGCTCTACATCGCAGCCCGGGTCGAAGTGGATGAGCGGGTCAAGGAGATCCTGACGATCGCGACCGGCAAGGGCATCCCGATCCTCGAGGTGATGAGGCCGGAGCTCGACCGTCTCGCCGGACGCGACTCGGTGCACCAGGGCGTGGCGCTGAAGGTTCCGCCGTACGAGTACGCGCATCCGGTCGACCTGCTCGAGCTCACCCTGCGCAAGGGGCAGACACCGCTGTTCGTCGCGCTCGACGGCATCACCGACCCGCGCAACCTCGGCGCGATCATCCGATCGACCGCGGCGTTCGGTGGCCACGGTGTGATCATCCCGCAGCGCCGCTCGGTCGGCATGACCGCATCGGCCTGGAAGACCTCGGCCGGCGCGGCTGCACGCACTCCCGTCGCGATGGCCGCGAACCTTACGCAGACCCTCAAGACCTTCAAAGAGGCAGGAGTCTTCGTGCTCGGGCTCGACGGCGGTGGCGACGTGCAGCTTCCCGGTCTGTCGTTCGCCGACCGCCCCGTCGTGGTGGTCGTCGGCAGCGAAGGCAAAGGACTCTCCCGTCTGGTGACCGACACCTGTGACGCGATCGTCTCCATTCCGATCACCGCCACCACGGAGTCGCTCAACGCGGGCATCGCGACGAGCGTGACGCTCTACGAGATCGCCAAACTCCGGGCCGAAGCGAAGAAGTAGCGCGCCGCCGTCAGACCTTCGAGCGCCAGTCGTCCTCGTCCGAGTCGTCGGGCGCGGCGGTGCCGGCCTCGGAGGCCAGCACGGGGATGCTGATGGTCTCGGTCGGCGGATCGATGACGGTCGCCTCGTCGCGGCGGTGTCGCAGGATGTCGTTGATGTACGACGTCAGCGCTTCGGCGAGGGGCACATCCCGGTCCTCCGCCTGGGACATGAACCAGCGGTGCTCGAGCAACTGGTGGAACACCTCGGCGGGCTCGAGCTTGCCCTTCAGATCGGCGGGGATGGCGCGCACGACGGGCTCGAAGACGCGCATGAGCCACTCGTGGGCCATCGCCTCCTCGTCGAGACCCTGCTTGCCGAGGGTGGCCGAGTACGAGTCGAGGTCGTTGAGCAGGCGGCGGGCCTGGTTCTCCCCGGTGTCGAGTCCGGTCAGACGCAAGAGGCGCCGCTGGTGGTGACCGGCGTCGACGACCTTCGGCTGGATGCGCACGGTCGTCCCCTCATCCGAGGTCTTGATGGCCAGCTCCTCGATATCGAAACCGAGCTCGTTCAGACGGTCGACGCGACGGCTGATACGCCAGCGCTCCGATGAGGAGAACGATTCACTGCCGGTCAGTTCCTTCCAGAGCGAGCGATAGGCCGCGACGATGCCGTTCGAGACCTTGATCGGGTCGAGCTCCTCGTCGATTCTGCCGCCGGCCTCCAAGTCCATCAGCTCGCCGGCGATGTTGACGCGGGCGATCTCGAGGTCGTTCTCGCGCTGGCCGTTGGAGAGGCCGCCCTCGTAGAGCTGGCCGGTCTCCGCATCCACGAGATAGGCGGCGAACGATCCGGCATCGCGCCGGAAGAGGGTGTTCGACAGCGAGACGTCACCCCAGAAGAATCCGACGATGTGGAGGCGGACCAGCAGCACCGCGAGTGCGTCCACCAGGCGGGTCGCGGTGTCGGGCCGGAGGGTCTGGGAGAACAGCGCGCGGTAGGGGAGCGAGAACTTGAGGTGCCGTGTCACCAGCACCGCCTTGAGCGCATCGCCCTCGTCGTCGGTGCGGTTGGTGATCACGGCGACAGGGTCGACGCAGGGGATGTCCATGCGCTGCAGGGTGCGGAGCATCTCGTACTCGCGCTTCGCCATCTCAGCGGTGGTCTCCTTGATGGCGATGACGTAGCCGGAGAGGTTGGCGAAACGCACCAGGTGGCGTGAGATGCCTTTGGGGAGGATCGCGATGTGCTCGTTCGACCACTCGTCGAGGGGGAGATTCCAGGGGAGGTCGAGGAGTGCAGGATCGACGGTTGCCGCAGTGATGTTCAGGGAGCCGGCCATGAGGAAAACCTATCGTGAAAGCACTCTGCCGCAGCCCGGGACCGGACTGCGGCAGAGTGAGGAACTGTTGTCTCGACGGATCAGTCGATGACGGCACCGCCGAGGCGCTCGCCGTTCTCCGCGTGGAAGACGTGGACGTGGCCCGGCTTCGGGGTGATGTACACGGTGTCGCCCGCGTTCGGGTGGATGCGACCGTCGACGCGACCGACGATGTCGGTGCGCTTGCCGTCGATCTCGGAGTGGCCGTACAGGTAGCCGTCGGCGCCGAGCTCCTCGACGAGGTCGACTGTGACCTTGAGGCCGGTTCCCTCGCTGGTGGAGACGACGACGTCTTCCGGGCGAACGCCGATCGTGACGGACGAGCCGGCGTTCGCGATGATCTCGCGCTCGATCGGGACGACCGAGGTGCCGAACTTGACGCCGCCGTCGGTGACGTCGGCCGAGAACAGGTTCATGGCCGGGCTGCCGATGAAGCCGGCGACGAACACGTTGTTCGGCTGTGCGTAGAGATCGCGCGGGGTGCCGACCTGCTGGAGCACGCCATCCTTGAGCACCGCGATGCGGTCGCCCATGGTCAGCGCCTCGGTCTGGTCGTGCGTGACGTACACCGTGGTGACGCCGAGACGGCGGGTCAGCGATGCGATCTGGGTGCGGGTCTGCACGCGGAGCTTGGCGTCGAGGTTCGACAGCGGCTCGTCCATGAGGAACACCTGGGGGCTGCGCACGATGGCGCGGCCCATCGCGACGCGCTGACGCTGACCACCGGAGAGGGCCTTCGGCTTGCGGCCGAGGTACGGCTCGAGGTCGAGGAGCTTGGCGGCCTCGAGAACGCGGGTGGCGCGCTCGTCCTTGTTGACGCCGGCGATCTTGAGCGCGAAGCCCATGTTCTCGGCCACGGTCATGTGCGGGTACAGCGCGTAGTTCTGGAAGACCATCGCGATGTCGCGGTCCTTCGGGGGAACGTCGGTGACGTTGCGCTCTCCGATGAAGATGTTGCCGTCGTTGACCTCTTCGAGGCCGGCGAGCATGCGCAGCGAGGTGGACTTTCCGCAGCCGGAGGGGCCGACGAGAACGAGGAATTCGCCGTCTGCGATGTCGAGGTCGAGCTGGTCGACAGCGGGGCGAGTGGAACCCGGGTACAGACGGGTTGCCTTGTCATAGGTGACCGTAGCCATGGTTTTCTTACTCCTTCACCGGCAGGTACGTGCCGGACGATCCGTAGTGATGGATGATGCGGTGCCACCGCCGAGGGCGACAGCGACCACGACCCCATAGTATGGCATCGGCGAGAGGGTCGTGACCACAGCTCATCACCCACGCCACCCGCAGCGTTCAGCCGCTGGTTAGGGGATTCCCAGACTGGCGAAATACGCTTCTTCGGTGCGTCAGCGCACGACCCCTGAGCTGCACCCCCGGCAGCGAGACGAGCAACCCCCGAAAGTGACATCCATGACCGACGGTCCCGAAGACAGCCGCCCCGAGAACGAACGGCGTGCTGCAGCGAGGGAGAAGGCCCTTCAGCTGCGTACGTCGCAGCAGCGGAAGGATCGTCGCAACAAGTTTCTCCTCTCCGGAGGCATCGTCGTCGGAGCGCTCGCGATCATCGCCGTCGTCGCCGTCATCATCGTCACCGCCATCCGCCCGACCGTTCCCGGTCCGAAGAACATGGCCAGCGACGGTGTCGTCATCGGCGCAGGCCTGAAGGTTCAGACCACCCCGTCTCTGGCGGCGGATGCGGCACCCGTCGCTTCGACGCCGGATCCGAGCGGAAGCGTGGTCAACATCCGGGTGTACGTGGACTACCTCTGCGCCCTCTGCGGCGACTTCCAGCGCACCAACGCCGACCAGCTGGAGCCGCTCGTGAAAGACGGCGCGGTGACCATGGAAGTGCACCCGATCGCCATTCTGACCAGCCACTCCAACGGCACCCGATACTCGCTGCGGGCGGCGAACGCGGCCGCCTGCGTGGCGAACTACTCGCCCAACAGCTTCTGGAACTTCAACAACTCGCTCTTCGAGGACCAGCCGAAGGAGGGCGGGAGCGGTCTGACGGATGCGCAGTTGAAAGACCGCGTGGCCTCCGCGGGTGCGAAGGAGACCACCTCGATCGGCTCGTGCATCGACGACGGCACCTACAAGAACTGGGTGACCGATGCGAGCGACCGCGCCCTCGCGGGACCCATCCCGAACTCGAGCGTGAGCAAGCTGACCATCGCGCCGCTGGTGCTGGTCAATGGCAAGCAGTACACGGGCTCGCTCAAGAGCGCATCCGACTTCAAGGCGTTCGTGCTGCAGGCGCAGGGCGACTCGTACTCGACATCGACCCCGTCGCCGTCCCCGTCGGCGGGCTGAGCCACCGGCGGAGCATCCTCTAGGATGGTGGGGCGAGACGGCCCTGCCGTCTTCGGCCGGCCTGGCGCAATTGGTAGCGCACCGCTCTTGTAAAGCGAAGGTTACGGGTTCGAGTCCCGTGGCCGGCTCTTCTGATCCGCGAGAAGCCGCGGAAAGCAACACAGTGGCGACTGTTGTGCAAACGCCACAGATACAGATCTCCTTGGACATTGGAACGAGAGGGTGGGAGCCGTGGTCCTGGATGATCCTGCTCGCGGCATCCGACCGGGCACCCCTTCGGATATCGACACGTGCGTTGGCTTGTGGGTCGCGGCCGTGTCAGCCCGGGATGAACGGTCGGCGCCCGAGGGGACTGGTGAGCGAGCGCGTGAGAAGTTCGAGCGCACGCACGTCGCTTTCGCTGTCGCTGACAGTGGGCCCGGCCCGGCAGGGTTCGCGCTGGTGACCGTTCCTGGTTCTGGCGTGCCTGAAGATCCCCCGGAGGCAGCGTATTTGGCGATGGTCGCCGTATCGCCGGAACGTCAGAGCGCCGGTCTGGGTTCGCTACTGCTCGATGACGTCACTGCGAGGGCGCGCACGGCTGGTCATCGGATGCTCGTACTTCATGTCCTGTTGTCGAACGTCAGGGCGGTACGGCTGTACAGAGAGCACGGATGGCATCCGCTGGGGCGGCCGGCACCGCATAGCCTTAGCGGTGCGTTCTCGCAAACCTATGTGCGGCGGCTCTGAGGCTCGGATTTGGCGCGAGCACGGTTTCTCTGGCTTGAGCAGTTCCCCGCTATCGCCGGCTCAAGCGATGGGTGAGAGGAATCCCGTTGACGGGGCCGTCGTCTCATCGGCGATGAGGGTCGCGAGGAGTTCTCCGATGAACGGTCCCATCGTCAGCCCGGCCGCGCCGAAGCCCGCGTTGAGGTAGACGCCCGGCATCCCCTCGAGAGGCCCGACGCTCGGCAACTCGCCGTCGGGGAGCGGTCGCAAGCCGACCCGCGTTTCGATGAGGGTCGCATCCGCGAGCCCAGGTGCGACCGAGAGGGCGTTGTCGAGAACCTGCCGCTGGCCTGCCGCGGTGACCCGAGGGTCGAAACCGGAGCCGAACTCTCGCGTCGCCCCGACGACGACCCTCGAGTCGTCGAAGGCGACCATGTAGTGGCTGGCGATCGGATGCACCGAGGGCCAGTATGTGGTGTCGGCGGTGCCGACGCGCAGGTGTGTGATCTGGCCGCGCTGCGGCTCGATCGGAATTCGGCGTCCGAGTGGTTCGAGCACCTGGTTCGTCCAGGCACCGGCGGCGATCACGAGAATGTCCGCGGTCAGTTCGCGGCCGTCGGCGCCATCGAGCCTGACGGCCCAGTCACCCGAGTCCGTGCCGACGACGGATGCGGTGCCCGGCAGCACGACCGCTCCCAGCGTCTGCGCCCCGGCGAGGAGCCCGGCGCGGAGAGAGCGGCCATCCACTCGTGCTCCGCCTTCGATGTGAAGAGCCCTGAATCCGGGACCGAGCGGTGGGAACAGCTCTCGGGCGCGCTCATTGGAGATCCGCGAGACCTCGCCCATTGCGCGGGCGTCCGAGGCTCGGGATGCGACACGGGCCTCGACCGCGTCGAGCAGCTCGCTGTCCTGGTTGACGACGAGGGCGCCGGCCCGGCGGTAGCCGATGTCGTGGACGCCGGTCGCGGCGAGCTGACCGATCAGTTCGTCGTAGTAGTCGGCCCCGGCTGCGTACAGGCGGTAGAACTCGCCATCGACCGATGAGCTCCATGGCTGGATGATGCCGGCGCCGGCCGCTGTCGCACTGCCGACGAGATCCGCTTCGACCATCGTGACGGCGATGCCGCGTCGGGCGAGAGCGAATGCAGTGCCGGCGCCGGCAACGCCGGTTCCGATGACGATCGCAGTTCTGGCGGGCATGGTTCTTCCTCATTCCGGCGACGGATCGCGTCGCCTCAGCATGGTCGAATGGCCCGGACCGGTGGTCCCCGGCGGGCTGGATCGAGAGTTCGTCGGTGTCGAGCGGTTTCAGGAACGGTGGTGCTGGGCGGTGTCCGACCTGTTGGTGGTGAGCCAGAGGGCCTCGACCACCTGGCTCGTGCGGTTTGCGATCGAGTGGGGTGTCATCGACGAGAAGTGGATCGCATCGCCCGGGCCCAGGTCGATCTCGTCTTCGCGCAGACGAATCCACAGGGTTCCGGAGACGACATACGCCACTTCTTCGCCCTCGTGCACCGCGGCGGGCGCGATCGTCGAGGTGGGCTGCATCCGGAAGTACATCGGGTTCATCGTTCCGCCCGCGATGTCCGCGGCGAAGGGGAAGTATTCACGTTCGCCGACGACCGTATGCTTCACCGATCGCTGGACTCCGCGCCAGAGGCCGTACTCGGCTTTCGGCTGCGGCGGGGTCGAGGCCGCGTTGAGCACCGCGCTCGGGTCGATTTTCAGGGCGTGCGCGATCGAGAACAGCGAGGTCAACGACAGCGAGCACTCACCGCGTTCGACCAGGGAGAGGAAGCTCGGCGACAGCCCCGACTCGGTGGCCAGGTCGCGGAGCGACAGCTTGGCCTCCCGGCGGATGTCACGGAGGCGCGAACCGACGGCGACCAGCGAGGACGCGAACCTCTCGTCGCTGTCAGCGGCATCGTCGGGCAATGCGAAGTGCTCGTCTTCGATGGAGACGCCTGTCGCGCCGGTGTCGATCGTCACGGGTTCCTCCTAACCTTCGGACGTGCGGTGTTCATCGGCGACGAACGGCTCCATTCAACCGGATGGTCAACCAGATCGTCGCGTTGTTGGCACGAGCATATTCTGCACAGATTCCATCGTCAATACTGGACACGAACCTGGCTTCGGTGCCAATATCACAGCCATGTAAACAAATGCCGTCCAGTATTGACGCACAAATCTGTCTCGCACTACTGTCCATACAAATCACAACTCATCCACGAGCTCCGAAAGGACGAAAGTATGGACATCCGCGTCGTCGGCGTATTCATCGCCCGGAGACTGCTCGGCCTCGTGGTGCTGCTGCTGATCATCTCGTTCCTGGTCTTCTCGCTGATCTACCTCGCGCCCGGCAACCTGGTGGACGTGCTCCTCGGTCTCGGCGAGAAATCGCCCGAGGTCGTCGCGTCGATCCGCCAGCAGTACCACCTCGACGACCCGTTCTTCGTGCAGTACCTCATCTGGCTCGGCAACGCGGTCCATTTCGACTTCGGCCGGTCGATCATGCTCAACCAGCCGGTCACCACCGCGATCGCGGCACGCATGTCGGTCACTCTCTTTCTCAGCATCTACGGGTTCATCGTCGCGGCCGTCGCAGGCTTGGTGCTGGGGACCGCCGCCGCTCTCAAGCGAGGAACCGCCACCGATCGGGGAGCGGTGGGCATCGCGATCTTCGGTGTCAGCGCGCCCACGTTCGCGACCGGGCTCATCCTGCTCTGGGTGTTCGCCATCCAGCTCGGCTGGTTCCCGGTCATCGGTGCCGGTGACGCGGAATTCGGCGACCGCTTCTGGCACCTCAGCCTTCCGGCCCTGGCTCTCGGTATCACGGGAACGGCCCTCATGACCAAGATGACGAGAGCCGCCCTGATCGAGAGTCTCGACCAGGACTACATCAACTTCGCGCGCAGCCGTGGGGTCGGCGGGATGCGCATCCTCTTCGCCTACGGCTTGCGCAACTCTCTCATCCCCATCGTCACAGCAGCGGGGCTGGTGATCGCGACGACCCTGACCGGATCGGTGCTCATCGAACAGACCTTCAGCCTGCAGGGGATCGGCTCACTGCTCATCTCCTCGATCAACAACAAGGACATCCCCGTGGTGCAAGGCACGACCATGCTCATCGCCGTGCTGGTGGTCGTCGTGAACCTCCTGGTCGACCTGAGCTACTTCGTCATCGATCCGCGCGTGAGAATGAGGGGAGCGCTCGCATGACCGCACTCGCCGCCGTCCCTGAGGGCCTCGTCAAAACCAGACGTGGCAAGCGCTCCGTTCTCGTCGGGTTCTCCCTCGTGGTCGTCGGGCTCGTCGTGCTCTGCGCGCTGTTCGGGCAGCTCATCGCGCCGTACCCCGCCGGAGCCCAGAACCTGAACGAAACGCTCGCGGGGCCGTCGCTCGCTCACCTGCTCGGCACCGACGACCTCGGCAGGGATGTGTTCTCCCGCATCATCGTCGGCGCCCGCTCGGCACTCATCGGGCCCGTCATCATCGCGTTCGGCGCAATGCTGATCGGCACCGTGCTCGGACTCACCGCCGGGTATCGGGGCGGCTGGTATCAGACGCTCGTCATGCGCTGGGTCGACCTCATGTTCGCCGTTCCGCAACTGCTGATCGCGATCGTCGTGGTCGGCGTGCTCCAGGGCACGTATTGGGAGGCAGTGCTCGTGCTGATCGTTCTGACGGCGCCTGCGGACACCCGGCTGCTTCGCGGCGCAACGGTGGCACAGCGCAACCTCCCCTATGTCGAGGCGCTGCGGGTGGTGGGCGTGCCCTCCCGGCGCATCCTGGTCGGTCATGTCTGGCCGACGCTGATGCCGCTCACCGTCGCCCAGACGTTCCTCAACTTCGCGACCAGCATCGTGACACTGGCCTCACTCTCGTTCTTGGGTCTCGGCGTCGCCCCGGGCGCGGCCGACTGGGGACGGATGCTCGCAGAAGGCCGTGATCTCGTCGCGGTCAACCCGTGGGCAGCCGTCGGACCCGGTCTCGCCATCGCCCTCACGGCGGCGAGTATGAACATCGTCGGCGACTGGCTGCTCGAGCGGCTCGGCGCCCGGGGAAAGGCACGAGCATGACGGCTGCAACCCAACCGCTCCTCGAGGTCACAGACCTGCGGGTCACTGCTTCGGTCGACGGAGAGCAGCGCACTCTCGTGTCTGGCATCAACCTGAGCGTCGCCGCGGGTGAGACGATCGCGATCGTCGGCGAGTCCGGCTCGGGCAAGTCCATGACGGCCCGCGCACTGATGGGTCTGCTGCCCCCGGGAGTCACCACGGAAGGGAGCGTGCGCTACCGCGGCAGCGAACTCCTCCCCGGCGGTCGCGGACGACGTCTGCACGACGATTTCGCGATGGTCTTCCAGGACCCGTTCACGATGCTCAATCCGCTGATGCCCAGCGGCCGGCATATCAGCGAGACGTTGCGCGACGCGAAAGGCCGGCGTCTCCGCGGGGCCGCCGCGCGCGCGATCGAGCTCGAGCGCCTCGCCGAGGTGGGCATCCTGGACCCCAGTGTCGCGACGCGCTATCCGTTCGAGCTCTCCGGCGGGATGCGGCAGCGCGTCGGAATCGCGGCGACACTCGCCTCGAACCCGACGGTGCTGATCGCCGACGAGGTGACCACCGCCCTCGACGTCACCACCCAGGCCGAGATCCTGCAACTCCTCAAGAGCGTTCAGCGCGCCCGGAACATCGGGATGATCCTGATCACCCACGACCTGAGCGTTGCGTTCTCGATGGCCGACCGCGTCTACGTGTTGTACGCAGGGCAGGTGCTGGAGCAGGCGCAGAGCTCTCGGATGCTTGCCGAGCCGCTCCATCCCTACACGCGCGGACTTCTCGAATCCGACCCGCCGCTCGGCTATCGCGCGACGACGCTGCACTCGATGCCGGGCTCGGTTCCTCAAGCGTCGAGCGTCCTTCACCGCTGCCCGTTCGCCGACCGCTGCGCGTGGGTGACCGACTCGTGCCGCTCGGAGGCGACGGCGCTTCGCGAGGTCGGGGGTGAGCCGGGCCGGCTCTCCGCGTGCATCCGGATCGAGGAGATCCGCCCCCAGGTCGCTGCGGCCTCGACTCCCTCGACAGCCACCGCAGTCGTGCAGGGGCGCGCAGAGCTGCCGAGTGCGGGCGCCTTTCTCGCGGTGGAGGGCCTCCGCAAGGAGTTCACCCGCGGGGGGCGCACGGTCGTGGCGCTCGACGGTGTCTCGATCGAGGTCGCGGAGGGCGAAAGCGTGGGGATCGTCGGCGAATCCGGCTCGGGCAAGACCACTCTCGGCCGCAGCATCGTCGGCCTCGAGACGCCGACAGCCGGCAGCATCCGCATCGGCGGTGTCGACGCATCCGACTATGAGGCACTCGGACGTGCCCAGGTCGCCGAGCTGCGCTCGGACGTGCAGATGGCGTTCCAGGACCCGTACTCGACACTGAGCCCCGCCCGGGCGATCGGCTCCGTGCTTCGCGAAGCACTGCGGCTCGACGATCGGTCCGCCTCCGCCGGCGATGTGGTCGAGTTGCTCGAACTCGTCGGCCTGCCGGGATCGTATGCCCGCCGCAAGCCGGCCGCGCTGTCGGGAGGCGAACGTCAACGGGTCGCTCT
The DNA here is from genome assembly GCF_042882245.1 of Leifsonia sp. NPDC058230. Classification (NCBI taxonomy): domain Bacteria; kingdom Bacillati; phylum Actinomycetota; class Actinomycetes; order Micrococcales; family Microbacteriaceae; genus Leifsonia; species Leifsonia sp. NPDC058230. The sequence continues at coordinate 212,688 of NZ_JBHVWM010000003.1, forward strand.
CGCCCGTGCTCTCGCCCGTAAGCCCCGACTGATCGTGTGCGATGAGATCGTGTCCGCGCTCGACGTGTCCGTGCAGGCGCAGATCCTCAATCTCCTCAACCGGCTGCGCGCCGAACTCGGCGTCGGGTACGTCTTCATCACGCACGACCTCGCGGTCGTGCGCCAGATCACCGACCGTGTCTATGTACTCCACCGCGGTCGACTGGTCGAGCACGGCCCCACCGGTCGGGTGCTCGACGAACCACGAGAGGAGTACACCCGGTCGCTCGTGGCCTCTGTGCCGCAGAACGCCGTCGCCCTGCCCTAGTCCGCACCATTCCCCCTCGAGAAAGTGAACGTCGCATGACCACATCCCGTCGAAGGACGATCCTCGCCGCCGCGGCAGTCGCGGTCACGGCCGCCCTCGCACTGACCTCCTGCTCGCAGGGAGGGTCGAAGGATGCCGCAGCAGGCTCCCACGACATCAATCTCAAATGGGCGCTCGCCGCCGCACCGCGCGGTATCGACATGTACGCCGACTTCAGCTCCAACGCGAATGTCGTCGACAGCCTCGTCTACGAGTCCCTCGTCAAGTTGGACAACCTCAAGCTCGAGCCGTCGATCGCCACCAAGTGGGTCGCCAAGACTCCGACCACCTACGTCTACACCTTGCGCGACGACGCCACCTTCTCCGATGGCAACCCCGTGACCGCCGACGACGTCGCATACTCGTTCAATCGGCACATCGCCGAGGGCTCCACCTCGGCGAGCGTCTCGCACCTGAAGACGCTCAAGGAGGCGACCGTCACGGGCAAGGACGAGGTCACGATCGAGCTCACCAAGCCCGACGCCACCTGGATCTACGACCCGCTGTTCGCTCCGATCGTCGAGAAGAGCGTCGTGGAGGAGGCCGGCGCCGAGTACGGTGCTCCGGGCACGACCATCGTCGGTTCCGGCCCGTACACAGTGACGTCGTTCGACGCATCCACGGGCATCACACTGAAACGCAACGACAAGTACTGGGGCAAGAAGCCGGCCGTCGCTTCGATCGATTTCAGCTACATCGCCGACCCCAGCGCCCTCTCTCTGGCCCTGCGCTCCGGTGACGTCGACGGCTTCTTCGGCGTCCCCCTGTCGAAGGTGTCTCAATTCAAGAACGTCTCGGGTGTCAGCATCGTTCAGGGTGAGGGGCTGGCCACCGCTTCGCTCATGTTCGACGTGCAGACCAAGCCGTTCGACGACATCCACGTGCGCAAGGCGATCGCTTCCGCCTGGGATGCTGCGAGCTTCACGAAGAACGTCCTCGGCGGCTATGCCAAGCCGGCGAACGCGATCGCTTCGCCTGGATTCTGGACCAACCTGGCGGACAAGGACGAGGTGGCGAAAATCTACGACTCCATCCCGACCATCCCGTTCGACCTGAAGGCCGCGAAGGCTGAGCTGGCCAAGTCGAGCGTGCCCGACGGCTTCACCACCTCCATCAGCTACCCGGACTCGCGCCCCGAGCTCGGACAAGCGCTTCAGGTGCTGGCAGAGAACCTGAAGTCGATCGGCATCACACTGAACGTCAAGGAGATCCCGTACCAGCAGTGGGTCACCCTGATCAGCGGCAGCCACGACAACCTCACCATCCAGATCGCCCAGTGGAACCCGGACTACCCGGACCCGAGCGACTTCATCCTGAGCCAGTACCCGTCGAGCCACGCCGTGCCCAACCAGTACAACCTCTCCAACTACAAGAATCCCGAGGTCGACGCGATGATCGACAGCGAACTCGCGTCGACCGACTCGGCCGAGCGCGTGAAGCTCATGACCTCGATCCTGCAGACCGTGGCGAAGGACGTGCCGAACGTCAACCTCTACTGGCCGAGCACCCTGATGGCGATCCGTTCTCCGTACCAGTACAGCAACTACAACGGCATGTACTACTCGGAGCAGTGGGTCGACCACATCACCGAGAAGTAACCAGAACCCGGGTGGCGGCGAACTGTGCACGCCGCCACCCGCACAATTCGAGTCGTCAATCGAGTCCCATCGCAAGGAGTAAACCGCACCATGGCCGACCGTCTCTTCGACCCCGCCCGAACCGCCTTCATCTCCATCGACATGCAGAACGGAGTGGCCTCGCACGATTCCGTGCCGAACTCCGCGAAGGATGTGATCGCGCGCGTCTCCGAGCTGGTGGACGCCACCCGTATCGGCGGCGGCCTCGTCGTCTACGTGCGCACGAGCTTCCTCCCGGATGAGTCGGATGCTCTGCACCCCAAGTTGGACGTGTCCCGCCCCGCGAAGCCGGTGCGCCCGGCAGGTTGGGATCAGCTCGTCCCAGAGATGCAGCCGCTCGCCACCGAACCGGTGATCACCAAACGCAGCTTCGACGCCTTCTACGGCTCCGATCTGGACCTGCAGCTGCGCCGTCACGGCATCGACACGATCGTCATCGCCGGCATCTCGACGAACTTCGGTGTGGAAGGCACGGCGCGCACTGCGTACAACCACGGATACGACGTCGTCTTCGCAGAGGATGCGATGGGCACGTCGTCACTGACGATGCACGAAGGATCGCTGGCGAATGTCTTCCCGTACATCGGCCGCGTACGTACGGTGGCCGAGATCGTGGCCGCCTTCATATCCGAAGAGGCGGCAGCCTGATGGTGGGCACGCCGACCGGCCGGGTCGGCACCACGATAGACGACCGGTTCGCGTCGGCGGAGAGATTCACCACGCTGCGTGGCATTCGCCGCGAGGCCAAACGGCAGCTGTCGAAGGCGGCCTGGAACTACCTCTGGAGCGGCACCGGCGACGAACGCACGGTCGATGAGAACACTGCAGCCTTCGACCGGCGTCTCTTCGACACCCCCCTCTTCGCCGGCATCGAGAACCCGGACACGAGCACCTCCGTGCTCGGCTACGACCTCAGCTTCCCCGCGTTCATCGCGCCCTTCGGTGGGGAGGCGACCTTCCACCTCGGCGGGCACCCCGCGATCGGCCGAGCGGCGGAGGCGGCAGGCATCCGGCAGATGGTCCCCGTCGCGGCTTCGTATTCGCTCGAGGATGTGGCTGCGGCTTCGGGTGCGGCCTCCATCTTCCAGATGACGTTCGTGGGCGAGGAAGACCAGGTCGTCGAGATGATGCACCGTGCGGCCGAGGCCGGATACCAGTACATCTGTGTGACGTACTCACCGATCCGTCAGTGGCGCGAGCGCCTGCTCGAAGACCGGTTCTCACCGCGAACGAACCTCGCCGAGTCGAACTTCGGGCCGGGCGGATCCAACCCCGCGCCCTTGGTCGAGCTCCTCGACTTCACGCAGCCGCGCTGGACCTGGGAGCAGGCGCAGCGCGCGATCGCACGCTCCCCGCTTCCGTGCATCGTCAAGGGCGTGCAGAGCGCCAAAGACGCACGCGCATCCCTCGACGCCGGCGCGGTCGGACTCTACGTCTCCAACTACGGCGGGCGCACGATCGATCGCACCGCTGCCACGATCGACATCCTCCCCGAGGTCCGGGCTGCGGCCGGTCCGAACGTGCCGATCATCCTCGACTCCGGCATCCGGCGCGGCAGCGACATCGCCACGGCCATTGCGCTCGGCGCGGACGCGGTCGCCCTCGGTCGTCTCGTGGCCCTCGGGCTGGCAGCCGATGGCGAGCGGGGAGTACTCCGCACCCTCGAGCTGCTTCAGCAGGAGCTGTGGACCACACTCGGCCATCTCGGGGTCTCCCGGATCGCCGAGCTCTCGCCGGCCGTGTTCCGGGACGCTTCGTGAGAATCGTCGTCGTCGGCGCGGGCTCGATCGGCGCCAACGTCGCTTACCGCTTGCGGGAGCACGGTGCCGACGTGGTGCTCGTCGAGGCGGGGGCGCCGGCAGGCGGAACGAGTTCGTCGTCCTTCGCCTGGCTTTCGTCGTTTCCGCAGATGAGCTGGTCGGAGGAGCCGGGGCGCGCTGCGCTGCGACGCACCGTCCATCCGCGCTTCCACGAACTCAGCAGCGAGCTCGGCGGAGACTGGATCCATTGGGTCGGCACGCTCACCTGGGGTGCGCCTGAAGAACGCGTTGCGCTGCGCGAGTCCGCCCTCACCTGCCGCGAGCGCGGCGTGGACCTCGACCTTCTCGATGCGGCCGTGGTCGGAGGGCGGTTTCCGGGACTCCGTGTCGACGACGATGACGAGTTCGTCTTCGAGTCGGACAGCGGTTGGGTGGACGCGCCCGCGCTGATCGACCGCCTGCTCGCCCGGTTCCAGGCACAGGGAGGTTCGCTGCGGCGGAACTCCTCGGTCGTCGAACTCGTACGCTCCGGCGATGCGGTGCGCGGTGTCGTGACCGGCCAGGGCGAGACCATCGAGGCGGATGTGGTGGTGAACGCGACAGGGAGCTGGGGGAGCCACCTCGCGGCGCTCGCCGGGGTCGCCATCCCGCTCGACCTCGTGCCGGGTCTGATGATCTACACCGACCCGATCGACCCGGCGGCGGTCCCCGGATGCGTGCTGGACGCGCCGACCTGGCTCAGCCGACCCGACCCTTCGGGCGGTCTCGCCATCCACTGGCGCGGTGAGGGCATGTCCAAGGTCCACGGAGCCAACGGGTGGTCGGCTGAGCGCATCCTCGCCGACATCGCCACGACGCTGCCGGCCCTCGAGCAGGTCGGAGTCGCGCGCACCAGCGTCGGTGTGCGGCCGATCCCGCCCGGCGGACCCGTGGTGGGCGAACTCCCGTGGACGCCCGGGCTCTACCATGTGCTCTCCCACGGGGGCATCGGCTGGGGGCCCGTCTGGGCAGACCTGGCTGTGCGCGAACTGCTGCAGGGGGAGGACGTGCCGGAGCTGGCCGCGGCGCGCCCCGAACGGTTCTACCTCCAGACCCCCGCCATCGGGCGGTTCGCCGACGACGCTGAGCAGACTCCGCTCGTCACGGCGTGACCTCCTGAGCTACTACTCACCAACGAACGGAAATCTCGTGAACGTCTCCTTCCTCGGGCTCGGCCGCATGGGCCGGGTACTCGCCACGCACATCATCGATGCGGGCCACGACCTCACGGTGTGGAACCGCACTCCGTCGAACGCCGACGAGCTGGTCGAGGCCGGCGCCCGATTCGCGACAACGGCGAAGGATGCCGTGGCCGGCGCCGACGTGGTCGTCACCGCACTCTTCGGTCCCGCCGCCGTGCGCGAAGTGGTGATCGGGGGCGAGCTGCCGTTCGGCCCGGACACGGTCTGGGTCGACATCACCACCGTCTCGCCCGACGACGCCGGTGCGTTCGCGGCGTGGGCGCGCGCTGCCGGTGTGCGCTATGTCCACTCGCCGGTCATCGGTTCGCTCGCACCAGCGGCGAACCGCTCGCTAGGGGTGCTCGTCGGCGGCGACCCGGAGAACCGAGAGGTCGTGCTCCCGATCGTCTCGCTCTGGGCTGACCCGTCGCGCCTCTGGCAGTTCGACGCACCCGGGAAGGCCGCGGCCGGCAAGCTGGTCGCCAACCTCGCGCTCGCTGTCTCGATGCAGGGCCTCGTCGAAGCCCTCGACCTGGGGCACGCCTCCGGGCTGAGTACGGAGGAGGTACTGACGACGCTGACCGGGACCGGTCTCGGCATGATCGCCGGGATGAAGGGCCAGACGATTCGTTCGAGGGGTTTCGGCGCGACACAGTTCTCCACGGATCTGCTGGTCAAGGACATCGGCTTGATGCTGGGCGCGGTCGACCGTCCACTCCCCGCACTCGTCGCCGCATACGCAGCATTGACGGCGGCACGCGACGCGGGCCACGGTGACGACGACTTCTCCGTCATCGCGGCGCGAACCGCCGCCAGCTGAGTTGCGTCGGCGGCAGGGCTCGCGCTTCATCGAAGGAAGGGAACCGTGATGGAACTGGATGCACAGGTCGGCGTCGTCGGTGTGGGGACGATGGGGAGCATGGCGCTCTGGCAGCTGGCGCGGCGGGGGATCCCCGCGATCGGCTTCGAACAGTTCCGGGTCGGTCACGAACTCGGCGCCGGCGTCGGCGAGGCCCGGCAGTTTCGGGCGAACTATCTCGAAGACGACGTGCGCGAGATCATGACGCACGCGGAGAACGAATACCGTGAGCTCGAGGAGGAAAGCGGTCTGTCGCTCCTCACGCTGACCGGGGGACTGACGATCGGCGCCGAGGATTCGCCGGTGATCAGGGAGCTCACCTCACGCATGGCAGCAGCGGGCGATGACGCCCGGTTCCTCGGCCGTTCCGAGATGCACGACCGGTATCCCCAGCATGTTCTCCGCGAGGACGATGTCGTGCTCTGGAACGATCGTTCCGGGTTCATCCGCCCCGAGATCTCGGTCGCCGCTGCCAGCACGACGGCGCGCGCGATGGGCGCCGAGATCGTCGAGGGATGCGCGATCACCGAACTCGAACCGCACGACGACCATGTCGTGATCCGGTCCGAGGGGGGTTCCTGGCGGGTGCGGCGCGCGATCGTCACGGCGGGCCCGTGGATCTGGCGTCTCCTACCCCGGACTCTGGTACCCGGCGGCGACCTCGGCCGGTTGCTGCTGACCTGGTTCCCCACGAGGGACGACGCGGCCTTCTCGCCGGATCGTTACCCGACCTTCACCCGGGACATCGACGGCGTGGTGATCTACGGCCTTCCGAGTCTCTGGTCGAGTACGGCCCGTGTGGGCTTCGCCGGGCCCCGATCCCGATTCGCCGACCCCGACATCCTGGAGCGCTCCATCGTGCCTCGACACGAGATCGACGCGATCCAGAGGCTCGTCGCCGACCTCATCCCCGGGTTGGTTCCGACCGTCGTCCGGACCGGAACGCACCTCGACGCCTACACCCCGGACGGTCAGCCGCTCATCGGCCCGATCGACGACGGCGGCCGGATCTTCGTCGCCGCCGGCTTCTCGGGGCGCGGCTTCAAGATGGCACCGGTCATCGGCCGAATCCTCGCCGAACTGGGCGCCGACGGCACCAGCGAGATCGACATCTCCCGCTGGCGGCCGTCGCGATTCTCGCTTCCGGCGCGCAACTGAAGCGGGGGTACATAATCGATTAGCCGGATTGACAGGATCCTGTCAATCAGCCAAAATCGGATCATGTTCGCGCACCAGGCGATAGACACGCCCTATTACGCCGTCATCATCACGACGGAGTCGTCGGGCGATGACGAAGGCTATGCGGCGATGGCGCGCCGGATGGCTGAGCTGGGAGCGGCGCAGCCCGGCTATCTCGGCAACGCTTCGATGTCCGGCGGCGAGGGCCGAGAAGTCTCGATCTTCTACTACCGCGACGAGGAGTCCATCCGATCCTGGTATCGGCACGACGAGCACCGAGAGGCGCAGAAGCTGGGGCGAGAACGGTGGTACTCGCGCTACGAGATCGAGGTGTGCCGGGTGGAGCGGCGCTACGACTTCATGGCAGACCCTCATACGGCGGAGGAAACGAAATGACGAACTCGACCAACACGCGTACGACCATGCAGCGCTACCTCGACGCCCTCCTCTCGGGCGATCTGCCGACGATCGCCGACAGTTTCGCGGAGGATGCCACGTGGACGATTCATGGCACGCTGCCGCTCTCCGGTGAATACCGCGGTCGGAGCGCGATCATGAAGTTCCTGATCAGCGCCGGCAGCTTGTATTCAGCGGGCACGCAACGGTTCGAGCTGGGCGACCTCGTGGTGGAGAACGACGTCGCTGTGCTCGAGTGGACCGTAACGGGCATCGGAACCGCGACAGGATCGGCGTACGACAACGCGTACTGCGGAGTCTTCGTGATCGAGTACGGACGCATTGCGAAAGTCCGCGAGTATTTCGACACGCAGCACGTGGCCCTGACCCTCTACGAGAACGCGACCGCGCGGGAATGAAGCTCCTCGACCGTTCCGACGCCCGCGTAGCTCAGCTCCTCGCACGAGAACCCCTCTTCCATCGGCTGCCGACCGGTTCCGATCGCGCCGCGGTGGATCGCGTCGCCGCGCCGGAGTTCTTCGAAGTCGGCGCATCCGGAAAACGGTACGGCCGCCGCTTCGTGATCGATATCGTCTCCTCCCGCTACGCGAACGGGCTCGAGCCGGACGACGACGCGTGGACCGTCGACGAGTTCGAGGTCCACGAGCTAGCGGATCCGATCTACCTGGCGACGTATCTGCTCACCCAGGCCGATGCATTCTCCCGCCGGTCAACGCTCTGGCAACGCAAGGGCGAGAGGTGGATCGTGCTCTACCACCAGGGGACCCGGAGCGACCTGAGCTCCTGATACGACGGCTTCGGGATGGGGTCAGGGCGCGGCCGGGCCGCGACCGATGCTCAGCCAGCCGTCGGGATCGTCGGCCCGGGAGCTCGCCGTGCCGCCGGCATCCTTCATCGACTGCAGTTGACGTTCGATGTCCGCTCTGGTCGCTCCTGCCGCCAGCTGCCGTTCGAGGTCCGAATCGGCCGGGGCGGTCAGGTCGTTGAGCGCCCCGCTCGCGAGCAGCTCCTCCGTGGCGGCCGCTCGGGCCTGCATCTGGGCGATCTTGTCTTTCGCCCGGTCGAGACTGGCCCCCGCCGCGTTCATCTGAGTGCTGATCCCGGCCGCCACCTCATTCGCTCTGGCCTGCGCCTGCGACGCGGTGTACGTCGCCTTCATCGTCTCCTTCTCGACGCGGAAGGCCTCGATGCGCTCGGCGAGACGCCGTTCGTTCTCCTGCAACTGCGACTGCTGCTTCTGCAGTGCCGCGTGCTGCTCGCGGAGCGCGGCGACCTGGCCTTCGAGGAGCGAGCGGCGCTCCAGTGCTGTGCGGGCGAGGTCCTCGCGATCCTGGTTCAGCGCCTCCTGAGCCTGCTGCGCGAGACGCTGATAGCGCGCTCCCATCTCCTGGCCCTGCAGCTCGATCCGCTTTCTCGCGGTCGCGACCTCGGCCAGTCCCTGGCGCACCTGCTGCAGCATCCGGACCTGCTGGTCGTAGCTGTCGTCGAGTGCGTCGCGCGGGTCTTCCATCCGGTCGAGCGCGCGCGAGGTCTTGATGCGGAAGAGGTCGCGCATCCGTGCCGTGTTGCTGCTGCCGTTGCTGTTGCTGTTGCTCACGATTCGTTCCCCCTGGAGATGCGGTTGGTGGATGGCTGGCGGCGAGGCTCGGGCAGGCCGTCGTAGGAGTTGAGTGTGTGAAGCTCCTGCACTCCGGCGTGCAGGGCGGCGACCTCGCGATCGACGTCGGATCGCAGTGCGGCCAGGGTGTCGTCGCTGAGTGCCCCGATTCCGGATGCGACGGCCGCGCGGAGCCGGCGCACCAGCGCTTCAACCTGCTCGACCCGGTCGCGGACGGTGGGGAGTTCCGCGGTGAGAACGGTCGTGTCGGTCTCGCTCTCCATGAGCCGCAGCTGCGTTTCGAGCGTCGCGCCCTCCTCCTGGACGCGGCGGAACAGCCGAACGAGTTCGCCCCGCGGGCCGGCGCTGCGCAGGGACAGGTCGACCGCGGACCTGCCGCTGTCGAGCGAGTCGTTGAGGCGCATCCGGAGCCTGAGCACCTGCTGCTGCGGCCCCCAGGCGAAGGTGGCGCGGGTGCGCAGCACGGCTCTGTTCACGCCTCGGTTGCGTCGGATGCGCTTGTAGATCGCACGCACGATGAGAACGCCCGTGAGGATCCCTAGCAGCGCGATGACCAGAAGTCCGATCAGTACTCCGGCGAGAACGCTCATCGTCGTCCTCCTCGCGGTCGTGCCCGGTGTCGGGCGTGTTCGGTCGGGGAGCAGTACGCCTTGTTCACGTCCATCTGTCCGCTTTCGTCGGTCGGCTCGTGGTGTGCACCGGGTAACGCGATGTATCGCGTTTCGGCCAAGGTACGCCCATTGCGCGGAAAAAGCATGCGGCGGACGTTCAGGTTGGCACGCCCGCTCCGCGCCCGTCCGGGCTACAGGGTGTTCCCGAGCTTGAAGCCCTGCTCCCTGTCGCCCTCGCGGGTGTAGGAGAAGCCGTCCGCGCCGACCGTGACCGCCTGTTCGGTCGGCTCCTCGCGCAGCTCGATCTCCCGCACGTTGCCGCCCAGGTCGAGCACGGGGGAGGCTTCGGTGTACCAGCTCGGCACCACCGGGTTGCCCCACCAGTCTCTGCGCTGGTTGTCGTGCACGTCCCACCGGACCACGGGGTTGTCGGGGTCGCCCGTGTAATAGTCCTGCGTGTAGATCTCGACCCGGTGTCCGTCGGGATCGAGGATGTACAAGTAGAACGCGTTCGAGACGCCGTGACGGCCGGGTCCGCGTTCGATTCGATCGGACATCCGGAGCGCGCCGAGCTTGTCGCAGATGTGGATGATGTTGTGCTGCTCGTGGGTCGCGAACGCGAGGTGGTGCACGCGCGGGCCGTTCCCGCCGGTGAGGGCGGTGTCGTGCACGGTGTCCTTGCGGCGCATCCACACGGCGTAGACGATGCCGTCCTCGTCCTCGATGTCCTCCGTCACGCGGAAGCCGAGAGCCTCCAGGTACGCCAGTCCGCGGGGGACGTCGGGGGTCACCTGGTTGAAATGGTCGAGTCGCACGAGCGCGCCGGGGTTGTGGAGGTCGTAGCGCCAGGCGAGACGTTCGACGTGATCCACCCGGTGGAAGAACTCGTAGGGGAAGCCGAGCGGATCCTCAACGCGCACGGTGTCGCCGACTCCGCGCACGAACCCGCTCTCACGCCGTTCCGTGCGGCACCCCATCGCCTCGTAGTACGCCTGGGCGCGATCGACGTCCTCCGGCGTCCGGACGCGGTAGGCGAGTGCCGCGACCGCCGCGACCGGCCCCTGCCGCAGCACGAGGTTGTGGTGGATGAACTCCTCGAAGGTGCGCAGGTAGATCTCGGTGTCGCTCTCCTCGGTGACGACGAGGCCCAGCACGTCGACGTAGAAGGCGCGCGATGCCGCCAGGTCGGTGACCACGACATCCATGTAGGCGCTGCGCACGATGTCGGGCGGAGTCACCGAGGGGGTGGGGATGGGAGGAAGGCTCATGATGCTGCTCCGAATCGCGCGGTGTGCACGGCGCCCAGGCTGATGTGGACGGCCTGCTGGTCGGTGTAGAAGTCGATGGAGCGATAGCCGCCCTCGTGGCCGAGGCCCGAGGCCTTGACTCCGCCGAAAGGCGTGCGCAGGTCTCGGACGTTGTGCGAGTTCAGCCAGACCATGCCCGATTCCACAGCGTGTGCGAACGTGTGCGCCCGCTCGAGGTTCGAGGTCCAGATGTAGGCCGCGAGCCCGTATTTGACGCCGTTGGCGAGTTCGAGGGCTTCCTCGTCGGTGTCGAACGGGGTGATGGCCACGACGGGACCGAAGATCTCCTCCTGGAAGATGCGCGCATCCGGTGGCACGTCCACGAACACGGTGGGCTGCACGTAGTTGCCGTCGGGAAAAGCCGGGGGACGGCCGCCACCCGCCAGGAGACGACCCTCGGTCCTGCCGAGCTCGATGTAGCTCATCACCTTCGCGAAATGCTCCGGGTGCACGAGGGCGCCGACCTCGGTCTTCGGGTCGTTCGGGTCTCCGACGACGATGTTCCTCGCACGCGCGGCGTAGCGCTCGATGAACTCGTCGTAAATCGGACGCTCGACGAGGATGCGGGAGCCGGCGGTGCAGCGCTCGCCGTTGAGGGAGAACACCCCGAACAGTGTGGAGTCGATGGCGGCGTCGAGGTCTGCGTCGGCGAAGACAACGGCGGGCGATTTGCCGCCCAGCTCCATCGACATGCCTTTGAGGTTCGTCGCGCAGTTGCGGAAGATGGTCTGACCCGTCGTGGTCTCGCCGGTGAACGAGATGAGCGGGGCGCCCGGGTGCTTGACCAGAGCATCCCCCGCCTCCTCGCCGAGCCCGTTGACGAGGTTGAAGACGCCGTCGGGGACGCCGGCCTCCCGGAAGATCTGGGCCCACAGGCTGGCGGACAACGGTGTGAACTCGGCGGGTTTGAGCACGACCGTGCATCCGGATGCGAGTGCGGGCGCCAGCTTCCAGCTCTCGAGCATGAACGGCGTGTTCCACGGTGTGATCAAGCCGGCGACGCCCACCGGCTTGCGGTTGACGTAGTTCACCTGCCGACCGGGAACCTTGTAGGTGTCGTCGGCCTGCGCGACGATGAGACCCGCGAAGAAGCGGAAATTCTCCGCGGCGCGCTGAGCCTGGCCCAGGGCCTGGGTGATCGGAAGGCCGGTGTCGTAGGTCTCGAGTTCGGCGAGACGGGCGTCCTGGGCCTCGACGAGGTCGGCGACTCTGTTGAGCACCCGCGAGCGGGCGCGGGGCACCATGCGCGGCCACGGTCCGTGGACGAAGGCCTCGGTCGCCGCAGCGACGGCGCGGTCGATGTCCTCCTTCTGCCCGGCGGCGGCGGTCGCGTAGACCGTGTTTCCCGCGGGCTCGAGCACGTCGAAGGTCGCGCCTGAGATGCTGTCAACGAACGCGCCGCCGATATAGTGCTGGAGGCGGGACGGGAGATCGACGGGGGTGTGGGCGGCCATGTCAGGCGGCTCTCATGGTGAAGTCGCCGACCGGGCTGAGCCACTGCTCGCCCTCGGCCAGGTGCGCCCGGATCTTCGCGATACCGCCGTCGGTTGGGGTGATCAGCGGCGGCCGGACGAAGCCCGACGTCACGAGCCCACGCTGTTCCAGCACCCACTTGCCGGGCGCCGGGTTGGTCTCGACGAACAGCAGGTCGACGAGCGGGTGGAGTCCGAAGTGGATGGCGCGGGCCCGGTCGATGTCGCCCGCCACCCACGCCTCGTACAGGTCGGCGTGCGCGCGCGGCGCGATGTTCGACGTCGCGCTGATGAATCCGATACCCCCGAGCGCGAGCAGGGGGAGGCACAGCAGTTCGATCCCGCTCCAGACGAGCAGCTCGTCGCCGCACTGCTGGAGTACTCGCGAGAAGTGCTCGAAGTCCTTCGTGGTCTCCTTGATGCCGACGAAGTTGTCGACGTCGCGGAAGAGGCGCGCAACCGTCTCCGGCGCGATGTCCACCGCCGTGCGGCTCGGCACGTTGTACGCGACGATGGGCAGATCGGGGAACTCGCGTGCCACGGTCCGGTACCAGACGTAGAGCGCCTCCTGCGTGGGGCGTGCGTAGTACGGCGTGATGATCAGCACGGCGTCGGCGCCGGCCTCCTTCGCGGCCGACGTCAGCTCGAGCGTCTCGTCGAGCTTCTCCGTGCCGGTCCCGGGCATGAACGGGACCCGGTCGTCGATCGCCGTCGCGACCGTGCGGATCGCGGCTGCGCGTTCCTGGATGGACTGGGAACTCGGCTCGCCCGTGGATCCGCCGAGCGAGATCCCGTGCGTGCCGTTCGCGAGCTGCCAGTGCACCAGGTTCGTGAGGCTCTCGTGATCGACCTCGCCCGTCGGCAGAAACGGTGTCATGAGCGGAGCGATGGAGCCCGCGATCAGGCGCGGGTCGGAACGGAATCTCATACTCGTCCTGCTTTCTTCTCGGACTGGTAGGCGAGGAAGGCGTCGAGGGTCGCAGTTCGGTGCGAGCGCGCGGCCAGCTCGATCTCGAGCTCGCCCGCGTCGGCTTCGATCAGGCGGAGCAGCGCCTCGTGTTCGGCGACGGATTCGCGGGCCCGGCCGGGCACGAAGCTGAACGTCGAGTCGCGCAGCACCTTCATCCGGTTCCACCCACGGTGCACGAGATCGAGGAGGTGGGGGTTGGGGCAGTGCTCGAACAGCACGGAGTGGAAGTCGAGGTTGAGCTGTGTGAAACGCGGAGGGTCGAAATGGTCGAGGCAGGCGATCATCTCCGCGTTGATCGCTCGCGCCCGTGCGATGTCGTCCGGTGTGATGAACGGAGCCGAGAGCGCGGTCGCGACGCCTTCGACGACGGCGAGGGTCTGCATGGTGTGCAGGTACTCGGTCTCCTCGATGAGGGCGACCTGCGCACCGATGTTGCGTTCGAACGTGACGAGTCCCTCCGCCTCGAGCAGACGGATCGCCTCGCGGACGGGAACGACGCTCACGCCGAGCTCCTTCGCGATCTGACCCAGCACGAGACGGTATCCGGGCACGAAGGTGCCATCGCTGATGCGCGCTTTGAGCCAGTCGTAGGCCAGCTGCGATTTGCTGACGGTCACTTCTTCGGAGACCACGCGGCGTACCGGTCCTTCCACTCGCCTGCGAGCGGGTACAGCCCGTCGACGCTCTCCCCGGCCGCGACCATCTCCGCTATGAAGGTCTCCTGGCGCTCCTGCTCGATCGCGCCATCGACCACGGACTCGACGAGGCCCGGCGGGATGACGAGCAGACCGTCGGCATCGCCCACGATGATGTCGCCCACCTGAACCGCGGCGCCGCCGCACGCGATCGTCAGGTCCGTGTCCCACGGCACATGCCGGCGGCCGAGCACCGCCGGATGCGCGTTGGCGTAGTACGTCGGGATGTCGAGAGCGGCGACGGCCACCACGTCGCGCACGCCACCGTCGGTCACGATTCCCGCAGCACCGCGCACCTGAGCGCGCAGCGCGAGGATGTCGCCCACCGTGCCCGTGCCGGTTTCACCGCGTGCCTCGATGACGAGCACCTCGTCGACGCCGAGGGTGTCGAACGCGCGCTTCTGCGCGTTGTATCCGCCCCCGTGGGACTCGAAGAGGTCCTCGCGGTTGGGGATGAATCGCAGGGTGCGGGCGACGCCGAGCAAGCGGGTGCCCGGTCGCGTCGACTGCAGGCCGTCGATCGACACATTGTTGTACCCGTGCTTGCGCAACTGGGCACTCAACGTCGCGGTGCCCACGGAACCGATTCGCGCCTTGAGGTCTTCGGTGAGGATGTCGGCGCGCGGCGCGAGTCCGGCCGCCTCCCGCGATCCCCAGGCTTCAGCACGCTGTAAATCGTCGACCGCGGGCGTCGCGCCGAAGTCGCCGAACGCGACCGTGCCCTGCACGATCGGCGTCACGAGGCGTCCGGAGCTGGGCGCGCCCGGTGCCGTCGGCGCATCGACCTCGACTTCGACGATATCGCCGGGGCCCACCACGGAAGAGCCGGCGGGTGTGCCGGTGAGGATCACGTCGCCGGGTTCGAGTGTGATCAACTGCGAGAGGTCTGCGACCAGCCGGCCGAACGGGAAGACCAGTTCAGCCGTGGTGTCGTCCTGCACGAGTTCACCGTTGACCCACGTCCGCACCCGGAGGGCCGACGGGTCGAGGCCGGCGGCCGGGATGAGGTCGGGGCCGAGGGGCGTGAATCCGTCTCCCCCCTTCGACCGGAGGTTGGAGCCCTTGTCGGCCGACCGCAGGTCGTAGAGACCGAAGTCGTTCGCAGCGGTCACGTGGCTCACGTAGGACCAGCCGTCCGCAGGGGGTACCCGGCGTGCTTCGCGCCCGATGACGATCGCGATCTCGCCCTCGAACGCGAGGAGCTCGGTGCCCGCCGGCTGTTCGAGCGGAGCGCCGGAGGCGGCGACGGACGTGCCGGGCTTCAGGAAGTAGGAGGGCTGGGCCGGCGTGCGACCCCGTTGTGCGATGCGCGACGGGTAGTTCAGGTGGAGAGCGATGATCTTGCCCGGGGCCAAACCTGCCATGACTTCCTCGTCTCGCGGTGCGTATCTGAAATGATATACAATCAGCCACAGTCGTCAAGGCCACAAAGATGTGAGGACACTCGTGCAGTTCCACGACCACGGTTATGTATCCGGAGACCCGCGAATCCAGCCCGCGGCCGGTCTCGGTGTCCACCGTCCGGAGGAGCTTCCGGACGAGGTCGACGTGCTCATCGTGGGAACCGGGCCGGCCGGCATGATCGCGGCCGCCCAGCTGTCCCAGTTCCCCGGCATCAGCACCCGGATCATCGAGCGACGGGAGGGGCGCCTCGTCATCGGCCAGGCCGACGGGATCCAAGCGCGCAGCGTGGAGACGTTCCAGGCCTTCGGATTCGCGGAGCGCATCACCCAGGAGGCGTACCGCATCACGGAGATGGCGTTCTGGAAGCCCGACCCCGCCGACGTCAGTCGCATCCATCGGGCTTCGGTGGCCGTCGATGATCCGACCGGGATCAGCGAGTTCCCGCATCTCATCGTGAACCAGGCCCGGGTGCTCGACTACTTCGCCGAATACATGGCCGACGGGCCGGCGCGGCTCCGGCCCGACTACGGCTACGAGTTCACCGACCTCGAGATCGAGGAGGCGGGCGAGCATCCGGTCGTCGTCTGGCTGAAGCACGGTGACGAGGAACGCACGGTCCGCGCCCGATACGTTCTGGGCGCAGACGGTGCCCACAGCCGAGTCAGGGATTCGATCGGCTGCACCATGGCAGGCGATCGGGCCAACCACGCCTGGGGGGTCATGGACACCCTGGCCGTCACCGACTTCCCGGACATCCGCACGAAGTGCTCGATCCAGTCGGAGGCGGGCAACATCCTGCTCATTCCGCGCGAGGGCGGACATCTTTTCCGGATGTACGTCGACCTCGGCGAGGTGGACCCCCACGACAGCGGCGCGGTGCGGGCGACGACGATCGAGGAGATCATCGCCAAGGCACGCGAGATCCTCAACCCCTATCGGCTGGACGTGAAGAACGTCGCGTGGCACAGCGTGTACGAGGTCGGTCACCGGCTCACGGACCGCTTCGACGACGTGGTGGTCGACGACGGCGGCTCCCGCACACCGCGGGTCTTCATCGCTGGGGATGCGTGCCACACCCACAGCGCGAAGGCGGGACAGGGCATGAACGTCTCCCTTCAAGACGGCTTCAACCTCGGCTGGAAGCTCGGACACGTGCTCGAGGGCCGGTCTCCGGAGGAGCTGCTCGCGACGTACTCGGCCGAGCGGCAGGTCGTGGCAAAGAACCTCATCGACTTCGACAGGAAGTGGTCGACCCTGATGGCCACCAGACCGGAGGACCTGGCCGACCCCTCCGAGCTCGAGGAGTTCTACGTGCGCACCGCCGAGTTCCCCGCCGGGTTCATGACCGAGTACGCCCCGTCGATGATCACGGCCGAAGCGACGCACCAGCAGCTCGCGACGGGATTCGGCATCGGCAAGCGCTTCCGATCGGCGCCCGTCATGCGGGTGTGCGACGGGATTCCGGTCCAGCTCGGTCATCATGCGCGCGCGGACGGTCGTTGGCGCATCTACGTCTTCGCCGACGTCGACGGTGAGGCCGCGCGTCTCGCAGAGTGGCTCGGCTCAGACCCCGCGTCGCCGCTGAAAGCGGTGCCGGACGGGGTCGATTTCGACGCGTGGTTCGACGTCAAGGTCGTCTATCAGGAGCCGCACAACGACATCGACATCCCGTCGGTTCCGCTCGTCTTCTGGCCCGAGACCGGTCCGTTCCGGCTACGCGACTACGAGAAGGTCTACGCGGCCGACCCTCGCGATGACATCTTCGAGGCGCGGGGTGTGAGCCGTGCGGGCGCGATCGTCGTCGTCCGTCCGGACCAGTATGTGGCGAACGTGCTTCCACTGGCGGACACGAGCGGCCTGGCGGAGTTCTTCCGGCGACTGTCGCGGTCCGCATAGCTCGGTAGCATCGATGCATGCCTGGTCAGCCGTCGCGGGGAACCGATCTCGACGATGCTGCCGAGGTGTTCCTCCAAGTGAGGCCGCGGCTGTTCGGGATCGCCTACCGGATGCTCGGCAGCGCCTCCGACGCGGAGGACATCGTGCAGGACGCCTGGCTGCGCTGGCAGGGCGCCGATCGATCGTCGGTGGAGGAGCCGCGCGCCTTCCTCGCCACGACGACGACGCGGCTCGCGATCAACTTCGCGCAGTCCGCTCGAGTGCGGCGCGAGACCTACATCGGCCCGTGGCTGCCGGAGCCCGTCGACACGAGCGCCGACCCGACCCTCGGCGCTGAGCGCGCAGAAGCACTCGAATTCGCCGTGCTTCTCCTCATGGAGAAGCTCCCCCCGGCGGAACGCGCGGCCTACGTGCTGCGTGAGGCGTTCGACTACCCGTACCCGCGGATCGCCGAGATCCTCGAGGTCGGCGAGGCGAACGCGCGGCAGCTGGTGAGCCGGGCCCGCAAGCATCTGGCAGCCGAGCGCCCCGTCGGAGCCGTCGACCCGATCGAGCAGCGCCGGGTGCTCGACGCTTTCGTCGCAGCCGCGAGATCCGGGGACGTCGGCCGGCTGGAGGACGTTTTCGCGGCCGACGTCGTCAGCTACTCCGATGGCGGAGGCCTGGCGCGCGCTTCGCGCATCCCCGTACACGGACGGACGACCGTCGCCAAGTATTACCACGCGTTCGCGAACCGGTTCTGGGTGGGCGTCGCCCTGCGGCCCATCGAGCTCAATGGTCTGCCGGCGATCTCTCTGGTGCGCGACGGCGCGGTGCTCGCCGTGGCGACCGTCACCTTCACCGCGCAGGGAATCGACCAGGTGCTGTGGGTCATGAACCCCGAAAAGCTCACGCGCGTCCCTCTGATCGCGGGCTGACTGTCACAAATTCGCCTCGAATCCGGTCTTAGTGAGTGAGACAGGAGGACATCGTGCGAAAGGTTCGGGGGCAATCCAGCGGCAGCGGCGCAGCGACGTCGTTGACCGACCGGGCGGCACGGCGGCTCGGCAGAACCGCGGCGGGCCGGAAGGTGGCGACTCTGGCCGCCGAGCTCGAACACCGGCGGGTGCCACTGCACTGGTCGAACCTGTTCGGCGTCGTCTCCCTCGCCTGCATCGCGGTCATCGTCGTCACCGGCGTCTTCCTGATGTTCTTCTACTCACCGTCGAGCACGCCGGTCGGATACCACGGCGCGTACACCCCGCTCGACGGAGCCACGATGTCGAAGGCGATGCAGTCGACCTTGGCGATCTCGTTCGACGTGCGAGGGGGGCTCCTCCTTCGGCAGGCGCATCACTGGGCCGCTCTCCTGCTTCCTGCCGCCGTGATCCTCCAGCTGCTGACGACGTTCTTCACGGGCGCGTTCCGCAGACCCCGCCGCCTCGGCTGGGTGCTGCTCTTCCTGATCCTCATCACTGCTCTCGTTGGGGGATGGAGCGGCTACGCGCTTCCCGACGACATGCTCTCCGGCACGGGCCTCCGCATCGTGGAGGGGATCGTCCTCGGCATCCCGGTCATCGGGACGTGGCTGTCGATGCTGTTGTTCGGCGGCGAGTTCCCCGGTGAGATCATCGAACATCTTTATCCCGTGCACGTGGTCGTCGTCCCGGTGGTCCTGATCGCGCTGCTGGCACTGCGCATCCGGGTCGGCTATCTGCAGAAGCCCGCGCAGTTCGCCGCGTCGGGGCGAACCGAGGAGAACGTCGTCGGCGTGCCGGTGCTTCCGAATGCCGCTGTCCGCGCCGGCGGTCTGTTCCTCATCGTGACAGGTCTGCTCTTCCTGGTCTCGGCGACCGTCACGGTCAGCCCGATCTGGCTTTACGGACCGTCATCGGGCGGGGATGCATCCGCCGGCAGCCAGCCAGACTGGTACACCGGGTTCCTCGACGGTGCGCTCCGTCTCGTTCCGCCGGGCTGGGAGTTCGTCTGGCTGGGTCACACCTGGACGCTCGCCGTCGTGGTGCCGCTCGCCGTGGTCGGTGCGTATCTCGCAGCCGTCGTGCTGTACCCGTTTCTCGAGGAGAGGATCACCGGGGACACGCGCGACCACAATCTGCTCGATCGTCCGCGCAACACCCCGACGCGCACGGGTGTCGGTGTCGCGGGGATGACCTTCTACGCCGGCCTGTGGGGAGCGGGAAGCGCCGACCTCGTGGCGACCCACTTCCACCTCGGAGTGGAGGCCGTCGTCGCGTTCTACCAGGTGGCGGTGGTGATCGGGCCGATCATCGCGTTCGTGGTCACCCGCCGAGTGTGCCTCGGACTGCAGAGGAAGGACCGCGAGATCCTCCTCCACGGATACGAGACCGGCCGCATCGTGCGCCTTCCGGGCGGCGAGTACGTCGAGGTCCACCAGCCGCTCGACGAGGACGAGCGCCTGCGCCTGCTCGGCACCGGCGATCAGCGGCCGGTTCCGGCCGGAGATGATCTCAGCCCACCTGTCACAATGGCCCGACGCGTCCGGTCATAGCTGGTGACCGGAGCAACGGATGCCCGGCAACCAACGAAAGGCTCACAATGAAGATCGTCGTCATCGGCGGCTCCGGACTCATCGGGTCCAAGGTCGTCGCCAAACTCACCGCGCAGGGGCACGAGGCGGTGGCAGCATCGCCGAAGTCCGGCGTCAACACCCTCACCGGCGAAGGACTCGCCGAGGCGCTCGCGGGAGCATCCGTGGTTCTCGACGTCTCCAACTCCCCGTCCTTCGAAGCCGACGCCGTGATGGACTTCTTCACCACCTCCACCCGGAACCTCCTGGATGCCGAGAAGGCCGCCAGCGTGAACCACCACGTCGCGCTGTCGGTGGTGGGCACCGAGCGTCTGGCCGACAGTGGATACTTCCGAGCGAAGGTCGCGCAGGAGCGGCTCATCGAAGAATCCGGGGTGCCGTACTCGATCGTGCACGCTACCCAGTTCTACGAGTTCGTGAATTCGATCGCCGATGCCGCCACCGTCGGCACCACCGTCCGGCTCGCCCCGGTGAAGATCGAGCCGATGGCTGCCGACGACGTCGCCACGGCGGTCGCGAGCGTCTCGGTCGGTGAGCCCCTCAACGGCAGGCGTGAGATCGTCGGACCGGAGCAATTCCGGCTGGATGAGCTCATCCGCCGCGGTCTCGCCGCTCACGACGATCCGCGCGAGGTGATCGCCGATCCCGACGCGACGTACTTCGGGGCGCGGCTGAGCGACAGCGAGCTCATTCCGGGAGACGACGCCATCCGCTCCGACACGACCTTCGAGGATTGGCTGTCCGCCTCGGCCAGGTAGCCGCGGACGCTGCTCGGGGTGGACGGCGCCCATCCGGAGCCAGAGAATGGCAGCATGCGGCGCACACCCGGATGCACCCGAAGGATCGAGGGGCCGTCGTGAGCGGTCTCACCGACGCGCCGCTCATCCGCACGCCCGACCAGCGTCTCCGCGTCTTCGTGAGCTCGACGCTCCGCGAACTCGAACCCGAACGGCGGGCGGCGCGTGGGGCGATCGAGCGGCTGCGGCTCGCGCCCGTGATGTTCGAGCTCGGTGCGCGGCCGCATCCGCCGCGGGAGCTCTACCGGGCGTACCTCGAGCAGAGTGACGTGTTCGTCGGCGTCTACTGGCAGCAGTACGGCTGGATCGCCCCCGGTGAGGAGTTCTCGGGTCTCGAGGATGAGTATCGGCTCGCGCGTCGCGAGATGCCGAAGCTCATCTATGTGAAGCAGCCGGCTCAGCGCGACGAACGACTCGACGGACTGATGATGCGCATCCGGGACGACGACACGGCCTCGTACAAGTCGTTCTCGACCGTCGAGGAACTGGCGGAACTGATCGAAGCCGACCTGGCGACCCTGCTCGCGGAGCGGTTCGACGCGTCGCGGCAGCCGACCGTTTCGAGTCCTGAAGAGGACCCGGCGTCAGGTCGCCTACCTGCTCCCTACACGGAGGTCGTCGGCCGGGAGCGCGAGGTGGCGACGGTACTCGCCTGGCTCGGCGAGGATGCGCGGCGGCTGGTCACGCTCGCCGGTCCCGGCGGAATCGGCAAGAGCCGGCTCGCCATCGAGGTCGCCCAGTTGGCCGGCGACCGTTTCGACCGGGTGACGTTCGTGGCGCTGGAGCACGTTCGCGCCGCCCACGATGTGCTGCCGGCGATCGCGCGCGAGCTCGGCGTGCGCGAGGGCGGCGACCGCTCACTGCTGGACCTGCTCGGGATCGCGCGCTCCGGCCGCCGCGACCTGATCGTGCTGGACAACTTCGAGCAGGTCATCGCCGCCGCCCCGCTCGTTGTGTCGCTTCTCACCGAGCTGCCCGGCGCGACTCTCCTCGTGACCAGCCGGGCGCGGTTGCGGGTGCGCGGGGAGCACGTCTTCGATGTCGAGCCGCTGAGTGTGCCCACGGATCCGGCCAGGGCATCCCTGGAAGAGGTTCTCGACGCGCCATCGGTGCAATTGTTCCGAGACCGTGCGCGCGCAGCCGACCCGCGATTCGACGTGACGACCGGCAACGCCGAGGACGTGGCGCGCATCTGCCAGGCGCTGGAGGGTGTGCCGCTGGCCATCGAGCTCGCGGCGGCGCGCATCCGGGCACTCACCCCCGCCACCATGCTCGCGAAGCTCGATCGTGTGCTGCCCCTGCTGGTGACGGCCGCCCGGGATGTGCCGGAACGCCAGCGGACGATCGAGTCGACGGTCGAGTGGAGCATCGATCTGCTCAGCCCCGACGCGCGCGCCCTGTTCACTCGCCTCGGCGTGTTCGCCGGCGACTGCAGCCTCGATGCGGTCGAGGCGGTGGCTGCGGACGCCCCGTGGGCCGCGGACCTGCTGGGTACGCTGCTCGAACTCGTCGACGGAAGCCTCGTGCGCCAGCACGACGCCGACGGCCTGCCCTTGTTCTCGATGCTCGCCCCTGTGCGCGAGATCGCGACCGCACGATTCGAGCAGGGTCCGGATGCGACGGCGGCCCGCCGCAGACACGCCGACTACTACGTCACCCTCGCCATGGACGCCGAGCCTCTGCTGGTCGGGGCCACGCAGCTGGCCGCTCTCCGGCGGCTCGAGGCGGAGCGTCAGAACCTGCGAGCCGGTTTCCGTCACCTGATCTCGATCGGCGAGGTGGACGTCGTCGCCGACGCCGTGTGGCGTCTGCTCCTCTACTGGTGGATTCGCGACCTCCTTCCCGAGGCGAGGGCCTGGGCGGAGGGCATCCTCGCTGCGGGGGTGCCTTTGGCGGACCGCTCCCGCGCGATCGCCCTCGCCTTCTCGTCCTGGGTCGCACTGTCGCAACCGGGAACCGTCGCCGATCCGAGGCCGATCGAGGAGAGCGTGGCCCTGTTCCACGACGCGGGCGACGACTTCGGTGAAGCCTGCGCGCTCACCGTTCTCTGCATCGCCTGCACAGCGGCGTCCCCGCCCGAGCTCGACCGCGCCGAGGAGTCCCAGCGGCGTGCGATCGAACTCGTGCACGATCGCCCGACCTTTCAGGGTCTCTTCCGCGGCTCGCTCGGCAGCGTCGAGCTGTTCCGCGGGCGGGCGGCAGACGCCCTCGCGATCTTCGACGCCGTGCTCGAGGATGCGATCCGCATCGGCGACCGCTTCGTCGAGAGCATCGCGCTCACCAACGCCGGATGGGCGCGGCTCGCGCTCGGTGAGGCGTGCCCTGAGCTGTTCGCGCGCCACCTGGAACTCTCGCTGCAGATCGGGAACGAGGACGGCGTCGGCTACGCGTTCGAGGGACTGGCCGCCTGCGCAGCCCTCCTCGGCGATGCCGACCGCGCCGGTGTCCTCCTCGGTGCCGCGGAGACCGCACGGAAACGCACCGGGATGATCGAACAGCGTTCGTACATCACCTTCCAGCCCTTCATCGAACGGATGCTCGCCTCAGAGAGGGCCGCCGACTTCGAGGCGGCACGCGAGCGGGGACGCGAGATGTCGCGGCGAAGCGCGCTGGACCTGGCACGCGGAACCGCACCGGACACGCGGGTGTGACGGTCACTCTTCCAGCTGCGGGCTGGTCTTGAAGTGGATCAGTTTGTGCGTCCCGTCGCAGAAGGGCTTGATCGTGGACACTCCGCAGCGGCACAGGGCGACCGTGCGCCGACTCTGTTCGATCTCCTCGCCATCGGCCGAGACGAGCGTGACCGGACCACGCACGAGGAGTGGACCGTCAGTGCACGCGACGATGACGGGCCGATCCTCGCGTGCGCGGGTCATGCGCGCATCCCCGCGGACTCGCGCAACGAACTGCGGCCGGACTGCCAGCTGTCGAGGAGGTGCTGCCCGGCGAGCCCGTCGATGTAGAGGCAGGCACGAGCCCCGAACACGATGTCGGGCAGCAGTTCGGGATGCTGCTCTGCGAGTCCGCCCGCGAGGTCACGACCCGCGATCTGCTCGTGCACCGCATCCGCTTCGACGTGCTCGTCGAAATACCGCGTGACGTCCTCGCCGTAGCCGAGGCGGCGGAACCCGTTGCCGTAGAGACGGTTCGGGATCGACGACGTCATCTCGAAGGCGGCCAGGTGACCCACGATCGCGCCGCGGAGCCGGCGGTTCAGGCCGAACATGGACATCATGGTGAACGACGCCAGGGTCACCGCCGGCACCCGGTCGACATAGGCGCCGTAGGTGTCATCCAGCCCGAGGGCGCGCATCGTGCGGGCGAAGATCGCCGAGTGCATCCGCTCGGGCCTGCCCCCGCCGTACTCGTCCGATTGGACTTCGACGAGGGCCGCCTTCGCGCGGCCGGTGAGCCGGGGGATCGCCCACGAGTGCGGGTCTGCTTCCTTCAGCGTGTAGATGGAGCGCTGCACGACGAACTCTCTCGCCTGATCCTCGGTCGCCTTCTTGGCGAAGTACCGGGAGAGACTGGGGCCGCTGTCGGCGGACGTGAGGTCGAAGAGGTACGCGGCGACCGACTCGGCGTCGGCGTCGGGGAGGTCGGCCGGGCCGATCCTGTCCCGGAGCTGTTCCTCGAATCGGCGCTCGATGGATGTGCGAAGCGCGACCTGTTCAGGGTCCCACTCCCACAGGTCGTCGCTCTCGGTGAACCCTCCGTAGGAGAGTCCGTAGCTGAGCAGGAGTGCGAGCTGGAGGTCGTCGTCGGTGACGACATCCGGGTCGGCGTCCAAGGATTCGCGGGTCAGGTCGAGAGCGCGCGCCATGGCGGACGCGCCGGTCTCCACTGGGGACGAGAGCGCGTCCATCAGCTGTGCGCTGACAGGACCGCGGGCGGTGATCGGTGGTGTCATGCTTCGACGGTCTGCCGAACAACGGGTCGAGTCAAGCCGTTGTGGGACACGCCTTTTCATGCGTACCGTGTGCGGCGGAGCGTGAAAGGGGGCGGTGCATGCCGACGACGATCGGGGTCGAGGAGGAGTTCGTGCTGCTCGACCCGGCAACGTTGACGCCGGTCGAGCGTGCCGAGGACGCCCGTGACGAACTGGGTCGGCGACGCGATCGCCCGGGCACGGTCACCGGGGAGTTCTTCCTGTCACAGATCGAGTACGCCTCTCCGGTCTGCACGACGACCGCTGAAGCACTCGACTCGCTTCGAGAGTTCCGCAGCGATCTGGCGGGGTGGGCAGCGGGAGCCGGACTCCAGGCCGCCGGCGTCGGGATGCCGTACCGTGTCCTCTCCGACGCCCATGTCACCGGTGGGGAGCGATACCGTGACATCGCCTCGCATTTCGGCCTGATCGTTCCGGATCACCAGATCAACGGCCTCCACGTTCACGTCGGCGTGGACAGCCGGGAACGGGCCATCCGCGCCCTGAATCGTCTGCGGCCCTGGCTGCCGTCCCTGCTCGCGCTATCGGCCAACTCGCCGTTCTGGCAGGCGGCCGACACGGGCTTCGACAGTTGGCGCGCTATCCACAGCAGGCGCTGGACGACCTACGGCGTACCGCCGCCCTTCCACGACGCCGCCGACTACGACCGACGCATTTCCGCGCTGCACGGCGTGGGCGGCACGTCGGATGCCGGAACCCTCAACTGGGTCGTTCGGCCATCCGCACGGTATCCGACAGTCGAGGTGCGGGTGTTCGACGCCCAGCTGGATGCGGTCTCGAGCGTCGCCCTGGCGGCGCTTGTCCGCGGTCTCGTCGTCACGGAGCCCCGAACAGAGCCTCCGCTCGCGGATCCGGAGCTTCTCGACTCGGCCTTGTGGCACGCGGCCAGGAACGGATTGAGCGGCGAACTTCTGCAACCGTGCACCGGACGGCTGCAGCCTGCCGCCGTCGTCGTGGCGACGCTGCTGGATGAGGCCGCACGCGGGTTGGCCGAACACGGCGACACGGAACTGGTCGAGTCGACCGTCGATCGCATCCTGAGCACAGGCAACGGTGCGACACGACAGCGGCAGGCTTTCGCCAGGGGAGGAGTCGCCGCGCTCTCAGAACTGACCGGCGAGCTCGGCGGCCAGACCGATACCGTCCGCAGAAGGAGAACCCGACCATGACCGAGCAGCAGAGCGCTGAAGACATGTCGCACGACGAGAAGCGTGAGGACCAGCTGACCACGGCGCCCAAGTCGACCGAAGCCGATGCCAAGCCACGCATCGAGGTCTCCGAAACCGATGCCGGCACGAAACGCATCGACATCCGCGACGACGCGAATGCCCGCCCAGGCGGGCCCGACCCGAGCAAGAAGTAGGCGGAGCGCCCCGTCGACCCGTCGTGGTAGTGTGGCCGGACCACATGGTCGGACCACATCCCCGACCGCCGAGGAGTCACGATGGGTTCGGAGCCGAGAGCGTGGGAGAGTGTGCTCGCCCACATCGAGGCGCTCCTTGTTGACGGCACGCTGCGTCCGGGGGATCACCTGCCCGCCGAGCGCGCTCTCGCGGTCGACCTCGGTGTCGCGAGGTCGAGCGTTCGGGAGGCGATCCGCGTCCTCGAGGTGATGGGACTCGTACGCACCCAGACCGGCTCCGGTCCCACATCGGGAGCCATCATCGTGGCGCGTCCGGTCGGTGGGATGCAGGTGCTGATGAGACTTCAGGTCGCCGCCAGCGGATTCCCGGTCGAAGACGTGGTGAGCGCCCGTCTGCTGCTCGAGTCGTCGGTCGCCGGCGACCTGGCCGATCGCGCGTCCTCGGTCGATGTGAGCGACGCAAACGATCTGCTCGACGCCATGGACGACCCTGCTCTCACGCCGGTGGAGTTCCTCGCACTGGATGCGCAGTTTCATCTCTCGCTCGCGAACGCCTCCGGAAACACGGTCATCTCGGCGACGATGGCCGGACTCCGCAGCGCGATCGAGGGCTACGTCGTCGCCGGTCTCGCCGGCATCGCCGACTGGCCGTCGATGGCGACGCGGCTGCGCGCCGAGCACCGGGGTGTGCTCGCGGCGATCGCCGACGGCGACCCGGTTGCGGCACGCACCCGGATCCACGACCACATCAGCGGCTACTACCGCGATGCTGCCTTCCTGCCCTCCACCTCCGCCCACCCCTCCCGTTAGGTGTCACGAATGGTCACTCGTCAACTTCCGAAGCCGGCAGAGCTGCTCGATCTCATGAAGTTCAAGAAGCCGGAGCTCGACGCGAAGAAGCGCCGGCTCCAGGGCGCCCTGACCATCGAGGACCTCCGCACGATCGCCAAGCGTCGCACCCCCAAGGCGGCGTTCGACTACACCGAGGGAGCGGCCGAGGGGGAGATCTCGCTGTCGCGCGCCCGGCAGGCGTTCCAGGACATCGAATTCCACCCGTCGATCCTGCGCGACGTCTCGACGGTCGACACGGGTTGCGAGATCTTCGGCGGACACTCGGCTCTGCCCTTCGGGATCGCTCCGACGGGCTTCACCCGCTTGATGCAGACCGAGGGAGAGACCGCCGGCGCCGGTGCGGCCGCGGCGGCGGGCATCCCGTTCACTCTCTCCACTCTCGGGACCACCTCGATCGAGGGCGTCAAAGAGGCGAACCCGAGCGGACGCAACTGGTTCCAGCTCTACGTGATGCGCGACCGGGAGATCTCATACGAGCTCGTCCGCCGGGCCGCCGCGAACGACTTCGACACCCTGTTCTTCACCGTGGACACGCCGGTCGCCGGTGCGCGGCTGCGCGACAAGCGCAACGGGTTCTCCATCCCGCCCCAGCTCACCGTCGGCACGATCATCAACGCCATCCCGCGTCCCTGGTGGTGGTACGACTTCCTCACGACCCCCAAGCTCGAGTTCGCCTCCCTGTCCGACACCGGCGGAACGGTCGGGGACCTGCTCAATGCGGCGATGGACCCTTCGATCAGCTTCGACGACCTCGACGTCATCCGCGGGATGTGGCCGGGCAAGATCGTGGTCAAAGGCGTGCAGAACGTCGAGGACTCCCGCCGTCTCGTCGATCTCGGTGTCGACGGCATCGTGCTCTCCAACCACGGAGGCCGCCAGCTCGACCGCGCGCCGATCCCGTTCCACCTCTTGCCGCAGGTGGTCACGGAAGTGGGTGCGCACACCGAGATCGCGATCGACACGGGGATCATGAACGGGGCCGACATCGTCGCCGCCTACGCCCTCGGGGCGAAGTTCACCCTCATCGGGCGCGCCTACCTCTACGGGCTCATGGCCGGAGGCCGCGCCGGAGTGGACCGCACGATCGAGATCCTCACGGACCAGATCGTACGCACGATGCAGCTGCTCGAGGTCCGCTCGCTCGACGAGCTGACCCCGAAGCATGTCACCCAGCTGCGGCGGCTGATCCCGGTGCAGGAGAACCTGGTGCCTGCGCCGCAGGGATAGGGACGGCCGCGCGAGGGGCGCGGAGGCTACGGCTTCCCTCGGAGGTCCCACGCCGCATCACGGGCCAGACGCGCGAGCATCTGCCTGAGCGTCGCGAGGTCGTCGTCGCTCCACGCGGCGAAAACGGACGCGAGGGACCGTCGGTTCGTCTCCATGATGCGTTCACCGAGTTCGCGGCCTGCCGGCGTCAGCGCGATCAGCACGCCCCGGTCGTCCCCCGGTGCCGGCGCGCGCACGGCGAGACCGTGCTCGGTCAGGCGATGCGCGATCTTGGTGAGGTTGGCCCGACCGGTCCCGAGGACCAGTGCCAGATCGCTCGGACGCATCGCTCCGCGGTACGAGAGCTGGTTGACGATCAGGAACATGGCCATGTCGTCGACCGGGAAGTCGATCGCGTCCATGAGGCGGCGCCGCACTTCGTCGCTGTCCGCCCAGTGCACGATGGAGGCCAGTGAGACCCGCAGATCGAGTGGGTCTGCGTCGATGACGGGGGAGAGGTCGATCGACCCGCTGGTGTCCAGCCGATCCTGCCCGGGACGTGCCATGGTCACCCTTCCTTGATCGAACCGGACTCCGGTTGGTGGCGCTCCCGGACGAGGCGCACCGGGCCGAGCAGGCCGTGGTCGTGCACGTCGGTGCGCTGAGTGAGCGTGCTCTCTCCGTCGAAGATGGACATCGCGATGTCCACCACCTTGTCGTAGTACCCGCGCGCCAGCAGACGGTTGTTGAGCGAGCTCGCCACCCGGACGGTCACCGTATTCTCCCCGGCTCGCATCCCTTCGGTGATGTCGACGCGCGGGCGCGAGGTGTCGAAGCCCCGGGCGTCGCCGCCGTTCACCCGCAGGGAGCCGAGGCCACCCGCCGTCGAGCCGAGATCGAGGACGTAGCGGTCTCCGGCTCCGAGCTCGCCGTCGAGCGTGAAGGATGCGGTGTACTCGCCCACGCCGGACACCTCGGGACCGACTTCGGGGATGTCCTTCCACGATCGGAGCGGACCGGTGCCCGCCTCGAGTCGGGTGATCGCGGTGGTCGGACGCACTTCGCGCGT
The DNA here is from genome assembly GCF_042882245.1 of Leifsonia sp. NPDC058230. Classification (NCBI taxonomy): domain Bacteria; kingdom Bacillati; phylum Actinomycetota; class Actinomycetes; order Micrococcales; family Microbacteriaceae; genus Leifsonia; species Leifsonia sp. NPDC058230. The sequence continues at coordinate 241,863 of NZ_JBHVWM010000003.1, forward strand.
CTCGTAGCCGAGACCGCGGTCTTCGGCGATGAGTCGCGGCTCTCCGGCATCCCAGCTCTCGACCGCGATCGCCCAGTCCGAGAGCTCGGCGACGGTCTCTGTCGGCGTCGGAGAATCGAGTGCGGCCCCGGAGGACCTGTCGAACGTGAGCAGGGCCGTCTCACCCGGCGCGAGGGCGACAGTCACCAGCGTCCGGTCCCCATCGCGACGCACCCCTGCCTGCGGGCGAACCGTCCCGGACCACGCGTCGATCCGATGCACCTGCCCGGCCCCCGCCAGTGCGACCTCCACCTCGGTCGGCCCACCGGTCTCGTAGAGGAAGTGATAGAGGTACAGGTGGAGGAGATCCCCGTCTTCGCGGAGGTGCGTGAGCACGCTGCGGTTCACGCCCGCGAACTCGGCACGGCCGACCACCCCGAGGGTGCGCAGCGCCCCGACGGTGCGTGCGGGGTCGTCGATGGCCGACACGGTCGGCAGGGAGAGCAGCTCGGCGACGGTCGCGGCGAGTTCCTCGTCCCGCCCGTCGAGCCCAGGAGTGCGCGCCGCCGCGCGATCATGCGTGGCGTATCGGCCGTCGAGGAGGAACTCGAGTTCGCGCGCGCCGTGCACGAAGAGGACCTTCAAACCCTCTCGCGCCCACGCCAGAAGTTGAGCCGCCGCATCCGGATCCAAGGCGCTCTGATAGACGATGAGAGCCTGGTAGCCGGGGCCCGTGGGCTGCACGAGACCGTCGCCGAACGACACCTCGTCGCGGAGCAGCAGTGAGCCGTCGAAGAACTCGTAGCTCCAGCCGGCGTCCTGCATGCCGAGGTCCTGCCACCAGTGGTTCTCCCGGTTGCGCATCCAGAGGCGCCCGTAGGCGTCTTCATCGGGGATGCGGTGGCCCCGACCGTCGCTGAAGGCGAAACCGGACATGTTGTCGGTGAAGTGGTCGGTGCGCAGGATGCCGATGTCGATTCTCGGTCGCCCCTGCCGGAGCACGTACTGGTAGCGGCCGATCGCGTCGTTCCACAGGGGATAGAACTCGGCTGCCGGCTGCCGCGTGTCGAAGCGCTCCGAGAACATCGGCCACATGCCTTCGTGCCCGGGCCATTCGGTGACGCCCTCCGCTCCAGCGGGGCTGGCCCAGCCGTGGAGCACGGTCTTCGTGATGCCCGCAGCGAGTTGCGTCGCGATGATCTGATCGTAGAACCGGTGGTCGAGGATGTGGTTGCGGGTGGTCGCACCGGTCTCGGACGAGTACTGCTTGCCGAAGAGATGCGCCGGTCCCGCGAGCAACCGGTACGCGTCGATCTGCGAGGCGAACTCGAGGGACTCGGTCTCGATCCCGTCGACCTCGGGCCCCGGTCGCGTGAGCTCGAACGGCAGGCCGTAGCTGATCTCGGCACGGAGGGTCAATCCGTTCTCGTGCAGGAACGTCGCGAACGGGCGGAGCATGTTCTCGATGTAGAGGTCGGTCAGCGTGCGGACGTAGTCGAAACGCACCTTCTCCACCGTGAGCTGCTGCGCTTCGAGCGGCTCGTTGTGGTAGGTCGTACCGGCGGCCATCATCAGCACACTCCGCGTCAGGAAGGGCAGCCAAGGAAGGATGTCGTACCCGCGACGAGCGCGGAACTCGTCGGCGACCGTACGACCCCAGAACAGCCCGGCCGCGCCGAACGTCGACAGTTCGAGCGAGTCCATGTACATCTGCGCCCGCGGGTTCTTCGCGATCTGCTCCTGCAGGGCCGGGGTGAGCACGACCGTGTGCCAGTAGTCGGTCAGTGCTTCGATGCCGTCGGGGTCGAGGTAGTTGATCGTGTAGTTCACCGAGGCCGACGGCGACGCGGTCTGGCCGGTGCCGTGCATCCAGTAGCTGAAGAGCCGCCACGTTCCGTCGTCGGGGGCTGTCCAGTCGAGGTCGCCGTCGCGCACCCGACCGGTGAGATCGACGACGGAGTCGGCATCGAGGATCGCGCCGGTCACGGTCGGTTCCAGAACCCTGACGGCGATGGCGGCCACAAAGGTCTGGTCGTGCACCTCGCCACGGTGGCCGGGGAGGATGCCCTCTGCCACGAGTCCGTCGAGGTCGATCCGCGGCAGCGCGCCCTCGCGCGTCGCTCCGGCTGCGAGGTCTTCGCTGACGACGTTGAGCTCCTTGGAAGCCGCAGGATGGTCGGGATCGATCGTGGGGAGGTTCGCGTTCGACCAGTTCGTGCCCGAGGTGAAGCTCACCGACATGCCGCGCGCGGTCGTCTCTTCGACGACGATCTGCGAGTCGTGGACCCATTCCTCGGAGCCCCACCCGTAGCGGGCGTGGTCGATGTCGCCCTCGTCCATCGCGAGGAACTCCATCCCGCCGAACCCCAGACGCGCGGCCGTGTCGATCTCGTACCGCAGCGTCTCATCCGTGTGGAGCCCTTCGGCGAGCCACCACCGAAGCTCGGGTCGGAACTCGATGGGCGGGTTCTCGAGGGGGCGGCGGAAGTCGTCCATCGGCATGGGGGTTCTCCTTCGAACGCGGGATCGGACATTCCGGCGGCGAAATGCGGCCTGTCGATGTCTTCACGACACAGCTTAGTGTCCTGTGGATATCATTTCTAGCCCTGTGGAACCCATCGACAGGCTCACCCCTGTTCTGGGTGTACAGACCGGTCTTGTCCTCCATAATGCGGACACGTAGTCTCTCGCTAAGGCTGACGCGACCTACCCGACAATCGGTCGCGGGTGGCCTTCGAGAGGAACCCGTCCTCTTGCGCGCCACGCCCTGACCCTGGGGGCACAGCGTCGAACGTTGACCCGACAACGCGTCATCCGGCGCGCCCTTTTGCGAGAGCGCGCCCGTTGCGACTGCCGGATCTGACCCGAACAGATTGTGAGCACATGCCATGAACAGGTTTGCCAAAGGCGCCATCGCCGGTGCCGCCGGCATCGCCCTCCTCCTCAGCGGCGCCGGATCCTTCGCCCTCTGGAACGGCACCGCCACCGCGGCCGCCGGCACCGTCCAGTCCGGAACGATGACGATCGCCACCACCCCGGGCTCGAGCCCGTCGTGGACGGTCACGCACGGCTCGACCACGACGAGCATCGCGTCGATCAACACCTTCCGCGCCGTGCCCGGCGACGTTCTCACGCTCACGCAGAAGATCGACATCACGGCCACCGGCGACAACCTCTCGGCGATCCTGAGCATCGACCCGCTGTCGGTCACCATCGGCAACACGACCGCGAGCAGGGAGCTCGCGACGGCCTTCGCGCAGGGTATGACCGTGACGATCCCGGGCGTCCTTCCGGCCGGCATCGTCGCGGGCCCGGTCGCGAACACGTACAAGGTCTCCGGCGCGCTGGGCACCAAGACCCTCACGGTCGTCGCGTCCTCTGCGTTCGATTCGACGACCTCCGGCACCACGGCGCAGGGCGGCACGATCGACCTGTCCAAACTGGCCTTCACGCTGGCTCAGCAGTAGAGCCGGCTGCCGAGTACTGAGAGCAGGCGCTTCGATCATGGCCGGACCGGCTCGCATCCTGGGCTCCTCCGGCCTGGTCGTGGCCGCTGTGACGGGCATCCTCACCACGGTCGCGCTGCTGCCAGGAACAGGCAGCTACGCGCTGTGGAACGGTGCCGCCGTGACGGATGCGGGGACCGTCACCGCGGGAACCGTCGCGGTCGCCGAGACGGTCACGCCGTCCCTCGACGTCGTGTTCACGTCCGGCCGCACCACGAGCACCGGCGGGGTGCTCGTCACCAACACGAGCACGGTCGCCACGACCTTCACCTCCGCCGTGACGCTCGTGCCTGGAAGCTCGGCCCCCCTGGCCGCCGCGATCTCGCTCGTCGCGTGGCCCACCGCGAACACCGCATCCTGTACCACCGGCGCGGCCGTCCCGTCGGACGCATACACCGGCACATGGAGTTCCGTGGTCGCCGCGACCGGCGCCGGCGCTCTGACCGGCACCCTCGCTCCGGGCGCATCCTTCGCCTACTGCCTCCGGTCGACCATGAACGTCGCCGCGGCCGCCGGCATCACGAGCGGATCGCTCGTGAGTCTCTCCTTCACCACGAGAGTGTCCGCGGGCACCACCTGGTCGGCCGTCGCCACGACCACGGCGTCCCAGAGCTTCGTCGACTCGCTCGTCGACACGGTCGAACCATGAGCGTCTCGAGGCAGGGAGTGGACAGGGGGCGACAGGATGCACCCGAGGCTCCGCGCCGCCGCGCCCGCCATAGGTCCAAGACGCTTCTCGAGTACATCGCGATCGGTGTGAGCGCGGGACTCCTCGGTCTCGTCATCCTGCTCGCCCTCGCCGTGATCGTCGTGCCCAGGATCGCGGGCGCGACCCCGGTGACGATCCTGACGGGCTCGATGGAGCCGACGCTTCCGCCCGGCACGCTGGTCGTCGTGAAGCCGGGGCCGGTTCGGGATGTGCGTGTCGGCGACGTCATCACCTACCAGCTCCGCTCGGGCGAACCGGCCGTGATCTCGCACCGCGTGACCGCCATCGCCCGGTCGACCTCCGGTGCGCTCACGTTCATCACCAAGGGCGACAGCAACGCGCACGCGGACGCTCCCGTCATCCCTGCCCAGGTGCGCGGGGTCGTCTGGTACAGCGTCCCGCTGCTCGGCTATGCGAACAGCGCGCTCGACCAGGGTCGACGTTCCTGGGTCCTCCCCGTCGTGGGGGTCGGGCTCCTCGGCTACTCCGGGTACCTGATGGTGCGTGGCGGCATGGATGCGCTGTCCAAGCGAAAGGCACGCACGAAAGCGGCCCCGACAATTCATTGAACTTTTCGGTTCAGTGTTCTATTGTGAACCATATGGTTCACCAAGACGTTCTCGACCGGGCGTTCGCCGCCCTCTCCGACTCCACGCGGCGCCAGATCCTCGCGCGCCTCGGCGAAGGGCCGGCGACGGTGGGAGAGCTCGCCGAACCCGCCGGGATGACCCTGACCGGCATGAAGAAGCACATCCAGGTGCTCGAAGTCGCCGGACTCGTCATCACCGAGAAGGTCGGGCGGTCGCGTCAGTGCCGGCTCGGCACGGAGCGATTGGACGACGCCATGGCGTGGATCAGCTTCTACCAGCGGGTCTGGGAGCGCCGCCTCGACGGCCTCGACGCCTACTTCACTCTCACGAAAGGAATCCCGGAATGACCGAAGACAGCGCGAATCCGGATGCGGACACCATCGCCATGCGGATGACGCGCCTCATCGCCGCGACCCCGGAAGAGGTGTTCGACGCATACACGGACGCCGAGAAGCAGAAGATCTGGTTCAGCATCCTCGACACGAAACCCGGCATCGTCGAGATCACCACCGACCTGCGGGTCGGCGGGCAGCAGACGGCCGTCTGGGGACCGGACGAGAATTCGCTGTTCCGCGAGACGCAGACCTTTCTCGAGATCGACCGTCCGAACCGCCTCGTCACGGAATCGTCCGGGTCGGGTCCCGACGGCATGACGATGACCACCCGTATCGAGCTGACTTTCGAGCCGCAGGGGAGCGGCACCCTGGTGACGGTCGTCCAGTCCGGCTTCCCGGTGCCCGAGGTGCGCGACTTCTTCCAGAGCCAGGTGTGGGTCGGCGCATTCGACCGCATCGAGGCGTTTCTGGCGCAGCAGAACGGGAGCCGGTCATAGAAAAGTTTCGCAAAAGCGTGTAAATCTTGACTCCGGCGATCGAGCGACGTTAGCGTGGGCAATCGTTCCCCAAACAGTCAGTCAGAAAGCCGAGTCAATGCCTCACATCCGCGTCGATATGCACACCTCCCACCGCCCGCGCATGGCGCAGATCTCGGATGCATTGCACCAGAGCCTCGTCGACGGTCTGGACATGCCGAGCGACGACCTCTTCCAGATCTTCACGCTCCACGAGACCGGCGAGCTGGTCTTCAGCCGCACCTTCCCGGAGGCGGACCGCGACGACATCATCTTCATCCAGGTGCTCGCCTCCTACGGCTACACCCCCGAGCTGAAACAGCGGATGTACGCGTCGATGGTCGAGAACATGGCGGCGATCGGCATCCGGCAGGACACGCTGCTCGTCTCGATCGTCGAGATCGAAGGCGCCACGAACTGGCACTCGCCGGCCGTGCCCGTCGCGGTCTAGCCGCGAGGCGCGGCCGTACTGCCGCGCACCACCAGTGACGTCATGAGCTCGAGCCTGTCCACGGTCAGGCTCGGCTCCTGACGGAGCCGGACCACCAGCTTCGCTGCCTCCTTGGCCATCTCCTGGAGCGGCTGCCGGATCGTCGTGAGCGGCGGCCCCGCCCAGCGGGCGAGCGGGAGGTCGTCGTAACCGACGATCGAGAGCTCCTCCGGGATGCTGATCCCGAGCTCGCGCGCCGCCTCGTAGGCTCCGAGCGCCTTGATGTCGCTCGTCGCGAAGATCGCGGTCGGCCGGTCGGCGCGGTCGAGCAGCAGGCGGCCGGGCTCCGGGCTCGCCTCCATCGGGAACTCCTGGGCGATGATCAGGGCATCGTCGACCGGGAGGTTCGCAGCGCGCATCGCAGAGCGGAATCCGTCGACCCGCGCCTGCGTGGCCATGAGGTCGTCGGGCCCGGCGATCACGCCGATCCTGGTGTGCCCGAGCTCGATCAGGTGACGAGCGGCGGCCATGCCGCCCGACCAGTTGGTCGACCCGATGGAGGGGACATCCGGCGCCGGATCGCCCGCCGGGTCGACGATCACGAAGGGCACGTTGCGGGCGCGGAGCTCGAACTTGTCGCTCGGCGGCATGTCCGAGGCCACCAGGATGACGCCGGCCGGCTGCCGCAGGGACACCGCCTTGGCCCACCCCGGTGCGACCCCGTGCCGCACGCCGCTCTCCGACACCGCCACCGTGAGGTCGTGCTCGTGGGCGATGCGAACAGCGCCCCGAACGAGTTCGATCGCCCACTCGCCGTCGAGCGACTCGCAGACGAGCTCGATCTGCGGCGCGTACGTTCGCTCGGTCCCGCGTTTGCGGTACCCGTTCCGGCGTAGTGCGTGCATGACGCGCTCGCGCGTCTCTGCGGCGACGCCGGGGCGGTCGTTCAGCACTTTGGATGCGGTGGCCACCGACACGGCAGCCTCGAGCGCGACGGCTTCGAGTGTCGCGCGGGGCAGGTGCGGGGTGACCGGGGAGTCTGTCGGCATGCGCATCATCCTAGGGCTTCCTGTGATTTTCGAGGCTCATTTCTTCGAAAACTTTCGGATATTTCTAAAAAACTTGACGACGCTCGATCGTCCCGCCTAGCGTTGGCAAAATCCGACCGGTCCACCCGACCATCCCGCCCGGAAGACACCCCGCGGACGAGTCGGAGCCGATTGCATCACAGCCAAGGCGCAGGAGCGCCGACCTCACCAAGGAGAACAAAGATGTTTGAGCGTTTCAGCGCCGCGCGCCGTCGGAAGGGAGCGATCGCGACTGCCGCCGCTGTCGCGGCCCTCGCCCTCGCCCTCACCGGGTGCAGCGGATCGGGCGGTGGCAGCACCACCGACTCGGCCACATCCGGATCCATCACCTGGTGGGGCTGGACGCCCGAGATCGGCGTCGGCAAGCAGTACATCCAGGAGTTCAACAAGGTCTACCCGAACATCAAGGTGACCTACAAGCAGGTCGCGACGGCCAGCTACGACTCCGCGATCCGGCCGGCCCTGGCCTCCTCCGTCGGCCCCGACGTGTTCAACATGGCACCGGGCGGCGGAATCGGCTCGATCCAGGCCTACCAGGGCTCGGCGATCGACCTGACCCCGGCGATCACGAAGGCGCTCGGCTCCGACTGGAAGTCGAAGGTCGCAGCGATCGGCCCCGCGGGTCTGACGACCAAGGACGGCAAACTCGCCGCCCTGTCCGTCGGCTCCACCTTCGCCGGCCCGATCTGGATCAACCCCGACCTCTTCGCCAAGTACGGCCTCACCCCGCCGAAGACCTTCGACGAGTGGGTGGATGTGTGCAAGCAGTTCGCCGCCCAGGGCGCGACCTGCTTCGAGCAGGGTGCCGGTGACAACGGGTTCAACCAGGATCTGCTCCACGCCATCGCCGACAGCATCCAGCCCGGCCTCTGGTCGGACGCGGTCGCGGGCAAGGCGAAGTGGACGAACCCCAAGCTCGTCCAGGCCATGACCACGTTCGAGGACATGTTCCACAACGGGATCATCCAGAAGGGCGCGCAGGGAGCCCAGCAGTACCCCGACGTCAACAACGACTTCATGGGCGGCAAGGCCGCAATGGTCATGATGGGCACCTGGTACATGCAGTACTCGACCGTGGCCGGCGCGGATGCGGCCGTGTCCGCATCCGGAGTCGCGAACGCCAAGCCCTTCCCGATCGTCTCGATCCCGTTCCCGGCCGTCACCGCGGCGAACAACCCGGTGCCCCTCTTCGGAGACGCCGACTACGGTCTCGCGGTCAACAGCAAGTCCAAGCACCAGAAGGCGGCTCAGACGTTCGTCACCTGGCTCGCCACCGACGAGAAGGCGCAGCAGGTCGTCGCCAACGCGCTCAACGACATCTCGGCGCTGACGAACGTCTCTCCGCAGTGGAGCGACATCAAGCTGGTGGATGCCGGCCAGCAGCAGTCGACGCTGGACACGCTCATCAAGAGCGCAGCCGACACCACCGAGCCGCGCCTGGGCGACATCGGCACCGAGCTCGGCCAGGCGATCGGAGTGGCGACGGGATCCGTCGCAGCCGGTCAGGCCACCCCGGCCAAGGCCCTCGCCACCCTCCAGTCGTCTGCGGGCGGCAACTGACATGACCCGCGAAGCTGCATCGGCCGGCACGTCCCGGAGGGAACCGCGCACCGCGGCTCGCCCTCTGGGCGTGCCGGCGGGGGCCGCCGCCAAGAGACGGCGGTTCCTTGCGCCGCAGGGCTACACCTGGGTGCTGCCGGCGCTCATCCTGTCCGTCGGCCTGATCTACTACTGCATCGGGTACACCGGGTACATCTCGACCCTCGACTGGAACGGGACGGCCCCCGACCCCGCCAGCGTGGGGCTGGCGAACTACGCCAAGCTGTTCGCCGACCCGGTGTTCTGGATGGCGATCCAGCACACACTCCTGTTCTTCGTGGTCACCTTCGTGGCGCAGACGGTGCTCGGCATCGTGTTCGCCGCCATGCTGCACTCCAAGCCGTGGTTCGGCGTGGGGTACAAGGTGATCCTGTTCGTGCCGGTCGTGCTCGCCCCGGCGATCACCGCCCCGGTCTTCCGTCAGATGTTCTCGAACGACGGTCAGTTCAACTGGCTGCTCCACCATGTCGGGCTGGGCTTCCTCGCACAGCCGTGGCTGGCGCAGCCGAGCACGGCGCTCTGGGTGATCATGTCGATCACGATCTGGCAGTGGACCGGGATGACGATGATCCTGTACTTCGCCGCGATGAGCCAGATCGAGCCTGAGATCCTCGAAGCCGCCGAGATGGACGGCGCGGGCAATCTCCGCAAACTGGTCAGCATCATCTGGCCGGGTGTGCGGGGGACGACGATCGCGCTCGCCACGCTCAGCGCGATCGGGTCTCTGAAGACCTTCGACATCCCGTACCTCGTCACGGTGGGCGGCCCGAACTTCGCGACCGAGTTCCTCGGCACGATGATCTACCGCACCAGCATCCCGCTCGGCCAGGTCGGCTACGGTGCCGCGCTGTCGGTGACCCTCGTCGTGATCGCGCTCGTGATGGGCATCCTGCTCAATGTCCGGCGTCGAGAGAAGAAGGAGGCGACGCGCTGATGCTTCGCGCTCGAACGTGGCGTGGCCGACTGACTCTCCAGATCGTGCTGACGCTCATGGTGCTGCCGTTCCTGTTCCCACTCATCGCGATGGTGCAGGGCTCGCTCGCAGGAGCGGGCTGGAAGAACTACACCACGGTGCTCGGTGTGCCCGAACTGCCCCTGTTCTTCCGCAACAGCGTGATCATCGCCGTGGCGACGATCGTCATCGTCTACGTGCTCACGATGCTCGCGGCCTTCGGGTTCTCGAAGCTGCACATCCGGGGCAAGAACGTCATCTTCTGGATGCTGCTGGCCACGCTGACCCTGCCGGGTGTGGTGCTGCTGACGCCGTTGTTCGCGACGACGACCGCCCTCAACGTCTACAACACCTACTGGGCGGTCATCCTGCCTCTCGCGGCGCTGCAGGTGCCGTTCGCCGTGCTGCTCACGCGCAACTTCATCGACGGCATCCCGGATGAGCTGATCGATGCATCCCGGATCGACGGCGCAGGCACGCTGAAGGGCTTCTGGTACATCGTGCTGCCGCTGACCAAGCCCATTGCGGCGGCGATTATCGTGTTCACCCTGATCGGCGCCTGGAACGACTACCTGTTCCCGCTCGTGTTCCTCGTCGATCCGTCGACGCAGACCATCACGCAGCTGCCGCAGTTCTTCGTCGGACAGTTCAGCAACGACCAGACGAAGGTGCTCGCCTCTGCTGTGATCACCGCCATTCCCGAGGTCATCGCGTATCTCTGCCTGCAGGGTCTGTTCGAGCGCGGGCTCTCGGCCGGCGCGCTCAAATAATGATCCGCGGCGCCGCGCGCCGCACTCTGCCCCACCTCTACACAGAAGGAACCACCTCTATGCCCCGACAACTGCGCGAAGGCCAGCGTGCCGAACTGTATGTGATCGATGTCCGCTCGGGCGAGGCCACGCTGCGGTTCACCTCGAACCAACTGCTCTTCGAGGCGCCCAACTGGAGCCCCGACGGGCGCTCACTCGTGATCAACGGCGACGGCGGCCTGTTCCGTATCGGGGTCGACTCCGGTGGGCTCGAAGAGATCGACCTCGACGGCATCGCACCGATCAACAACGACCACGTGCTCAGCCCCGACGGCGGGACGGCCTACGTCTCGAGCGACGACGGCCACATCTATGCCGTGCCGATGGAGGGTGGCGCTACGCGCCGTGTGACCAACGACAACGGCGAGGGCTTCCGGCACTACCTGCACGGAGTCTCGCCCGACGGGCTGACGCTCGCCTACATCGGCCTCGAGATCGACGAAGCCGGCGTGGCGACGACGAACGTCTACACGATCCCGACCGCGGGCGGGGCCGACTCCCACGTGACGGACGACGCGTTTCACGACGACGGCTCCGAGTTCTCCCCCGACGGGGAGTGGATCTACTTCAACTCCGAGCGCGGGTCGACGGCCGCAGGGCACGCGCAGCTCTTCCGTATCCCCGTCGCCGGTGGTGAGCCGGAGCAACTGACCCACGACGAACGCGTGAACTGGTTCCCGCACGTCTCGCCGGACGGCCGGTCGATCGCCTACGTCAGCTTCCCTCCCGGAACGGAGGGGCACCCGGCCGACCTCGATGTGATCGTGCGGTTGAAGGATGAGACCGGCGCGATCCGCGACCTCGCCGCGGTCTTCGGCGGTCAGGGCACCATGAACGTGCCGAGCTGGGATCCGGCGGGCGAGCGCATCGCGATCGTCGCCTACCCGCTCGCCGGCTAACACGCGCAGACGACGACGCCCGCCTCCCCGTGAAGGGAAGGCGGGCGTCGTCGTGCGGGCGGCCTCAGCTGATCTTGCGGCGGTAGGCGGCGATCGCGAAGGCGTACGCGACGACCAGGATGCCGACGAGCCAGGCGAGGGCGATCCAGATGTCGTTCCCGACCGGCTCCTCGGCGAACAGCGCCCGGATGGTGTTCACGATCGAGGTCACGGGCTGGTTCTCGGCGAACCAGGCCACCGGAGCGGGCATCGAATCAGTGGGCACGAACGCCGAGCTGATGAACGGCAGGAAGATCAGCGGGTAGCTGAAGGCGCTCGCGCCGTCGACGGTCTTGGCAGTGAGGCCGGCGATGACCGCGAGCCAGGTCAGGGCGAGGGTGAACAGGATCAGGATGCCGGCGACCGCGAGCCAGACGCCGACCGATGCCCCGGTACGGAACCCCATGATCAGCGCGACGCCGATGACGATCGCGACCGAGACCAGGTTCGCCGCGAGGGAGGTGAGCACGTGCGCCCACAGCACGCTCGACCTCGCGATCGGCATGGACTGGAATCGTTCGAAGATCCCGCCCTGCAGGTCGAGGAACAGCCGGTAGGCGGTGTACGCGATGCCGGATGCGATCGTGATGAGCAGGATTCCGGGGAGCATGTAGTCGACGTACGACTCGTCGGAACCGGTGTTGATCGCGCCGCCCAGAACGTACACGAACAGGAGCATCAGCGCGATCGGGGTGACCGCGGTGGTGATGATCGTGTCGGGGCTGCGGAGGATGTGGCGCAGTGAGCGGCCGGTGAGGACGCCGGTGTCGCCGAGGACGTTGGTGGTCATCGGGATGCCTTTCGTTCGGGGACCGCGCTGTCGGTGCGGTCGTCGTCGGAGGTGCCGGACTCGTTGGTCTCGTCGGTCTCGCCGGTCTCGCCGACGAGGGCGAGGAAGACGTCCTCGAGCGAGGGCTGCTTCTCGACGTATTCGACCTTGGCCGGCGGGAGGAGCTGCTTGAGCTCGGAGAGGGTTCCGTTCTGGATGATCGTGCCCTTGTGCAGGATCGCGATGCGGTCGGCGAGCTGCTCGGCCTCGTCGAGGTACTGCGTCGTGAGGAGCACGGTCGTCCCCTGCCCGGCGAGCTTCTTGACGGTCTGCCAGACCTCGATGCGCGCCTGCGGATCGAGCCCTGTCGTCGGCTCGTCGAGGAAGATGATCGGCGGGTTGCCGATCAGGCTCATCGCGATGTCGAGCCGGCGTCGCATGCCACCCGAGTACGTCGACGCCTTGCGGTTGCCCGCGTCGGTGAGCGAGAAGCGGGTGAGGAGTTCGTCGGCGATCGCACCCGGGTTCTTCAGGTGACGCAACCGGGCGACCAGCACCAGGTTCTCCCGGCCGGTGAGTACTTCGTCGACCGCAGCGAACTGGCCTGTCAGGCTGATCGACTGGCGCACGTCGCCCGGCTGGGCGGCGACGTCGAAGCCGTGCACGGTCGCGGTGCCGGCGTCCGACTTCAGCAGTGTCGACAGGATGCGCACCAGCGTGGTCTTGCCTGCGCCGTTCGAGCCGAGCAGCGCGAAGATGCTCCCGGCCGCGACGTCGAATTCGACGCCCTGCAGCACGTTCAGATCTTTGAATAATTTTCGGATGCCCTGCACCCGGATCGCGGGTTCGGTGGTCATTTCTGCTCCTCTCGCTCAGCGTCCTCGATCGCCTTGGTCAGGCGAGCGCGCTCCTTGTCGATCCACTGCGTGCCGGTGTAGGCCTGCGCGAAGGTCTCGGCGAATTCGACCGGGTCGTCGCCGACGATGTCGCGAACGGGCGTCCCGTCGACGGCGGCCCGCTCCCACAGGTCGGCCAGGTCGCCGAACATCGTGATGAGGGTGTCGCCGTCGGTGATCCCGCCGTAGTACATGAAGTACCGGTGCATCGCCTTCGCTGCCGTTCCGTACGGCTCGGGGAGCGCGTCGATGCGGGCCTTGTCCTGCTTGTACTGCTTCTTCTGCTCAAGGGACCCGGTGAGGGTCTCGATCCACTTGGCGGCCATGATTACTCTCCTTCTTGCTGCGGGTGTTCGGTGTGTTGGTGGAGCTGTTCGATCCGTTCAGCGAGGAAGCTCCAGCTCCTCCAGAACTCTTCGAGGTACTCGCCGCCCTGTGCGTTCAGCGAGTAGACCTTGCGCGGCGGCCCCTTCTCGGACGGGACCTTCGTGACGTCCACGAAGCCCCGCTGCTCGATCCTGACCAGCAGCGCGTAGACGGTGCCTTCGACGATGTCGGAGAAGCCCTGCTCGCGCAGCCGTGCCGTGATCTCGTATCCGTATGCAGGCTGCACCGCCAGGATCGCGAGGACGACGCCCTCGAGCGTGCCCTTCAGCATCTCGGTCATCTGCTTGCTCATGGAACCCTCCTTTCGACTACTCAGTGTTGCTGACTACCACTAGATAGTAACACCGAATAGTGACCGCGCAAGAGGCAATTTCCATCGATTCCTGACGCGGTTCGTGAGACCTTGTGTTTCCCGAAAGGCAGCGGCCGGCCGGGCCCAGGTTCTACAGTCTCTTCATGTCCCAAGCTGATGGAGACCAGGATTTCGAGACGCGGCAGATCCACGCGGGTGCTGTGATCGACGCACAGACGAACGCGCGGGTCACCCCGATCTACCAGACCGCCGGCTACGTGTTCTCCGACTTCGACGACGGCGAGGAGCGGTTCGCCGGCCGGAGCGGGTTTCGCGCGTACTCCAGGAACGAGAACCCCACGAATGCCGTCGCCGGTCAGCGGCTCGCCAATCTCGAGGGCGGCGTCGACGGGATCGTCGTGAGCAGCGGGCAGGCGGCGATCGCTGCGGCCCTGTTCGCGCTCGCTCGTGCGGGGGACCACATCCTGGCCACGAGGTCGCTGTACGAGGGCACGCGGGAGATGTTCCGTGGAGCGCTTCGGAGGCAGGGACTGGAGGTCGAGTACGTCCCGGACGACGCCGACGAATCCGAGTGGGCGTCGCGCGTCACCGACCGGACCAGGGCGATCTACACCGAGACCATCCCCAATCCGCTCAACCAGGTCGTCGACCTCGAACGGCTTGCCGGCATCGCGCACGCCGCCGGGGTCCCACTGGTGGTCGACAGCACGGTCGCGACTCCGTATCTGTGCCGGCCGATCGAGTGGGGCGCCGACATCGTCATCCACTCGACGTCCAAGTGGCTGGCCGGGCACGGCTCCGTGATCGGAGGTGCGATCGTCGACGGTGGCAGGTTCGACTGGGCGGCGAACGGCGACAGGTTCCCGCACCTCGTGCAGCCGCCCCGGCCCGGCGTCCCGTCGTTCGTGGAGCGGTTCGGGGCGTCGGCGTACCTGGGCTATCTGCGCACGGTGACCGTGCTCGAATACGGGCCGACGGTGCCGCCCACCAGTACGTTCCTCCTGCTCCACGGCATCGAGACGCTGTCATTGCGGATGGACAAGCACGTCGCGAACGCGCTCGAGGTCGCGCGATGGCTGGCCGTCCAGCCGGAGGTGGCCGCCCTGTCGTATCCGGGCCTCCCGTCGGATCCGTTCTACGCACGGGCACAGCGCTACCTCCCGCGTGGCGCGGGAGCGGTCGTCACGATCGAACTCGACGGGGGCAGGCCGGCCGCGCGCCGCTTCATCGACGCCCTCGAACTCGTCAGCCCGATGACGCACATCGGGGACGTGCGCACGCTGGCGATCCACCTCGGCAGCACCATCCACGCCAAGCTCACCGAGCAGGAGCGGCTCGATGCGGGCATCACTCCCGGGCTCATCCGGCTCTCGATCGGGCTGGAGAGCGCGCGGGACATCATCGCCGATCTGTCGCGCGCGCTTCGCGCCGCGGCGGAGGCGTGAGGGGCGGGGTCAGCCGACCCGGGCAGCGACGAGGGCGGCGGGTTGAGGCGCGGCGGGTTCGAGCGCGGCCGCTTCGCGCTGCGACTCACCGGAACGGACGGCCGCGGCGATCCGGCGCACGGCCTCGCTGATCGTCGCCGGGTCGCAGGCGATGTTCATCCGCGCGAATCCGTGACCGCCCGGGCCGAACGACGGCCCCGAGTTCACAGCCACCCGCGCTCGCGACAGCAGTTCTGCAGCGGGGTCGTCGCCCCAGCCGAGTGATCGCAGGTCGAGCCAGACCAGGTATCCGGCGTCCGGTCTCAGCGCGTGCACGTCGGGGAGATGGATGCTCAACTCGCGGGTGAGCAGGCGGTAGTTGTCGGCGATCCGGTCGACCGTGTCGTTCAGCCACGCCTGACAGGAGAACGCCGCGATGTTCGCGTGGAGTCCGATGATGCTGGTGCGTGCCGCGAGCTCCTCGGGAAACCGGGTGAGCATCGCGGCCGTCGCCGCGTCGTTCGCGATCGCGATCGCGCATTTGAGCGCGGCGAGGTTCCAGCCCTTGCTGGCGGACGTCACCGTCACCGACCGGGCCGAGGCCTCGCGGGCGACGATCCCGAACGGAGTGAACGTCGAACCCGGATGCGTGAGCGGGGCGTGCACCTCGTCGCTGATCACCAGCACGTCGTAACGGGCGGCCAGGCGGGCGAGCTCCTCCAGGCTGTCACGACCATGGGAGCGCCCCGTCGGGTTGTGCGGATTGCAGAGCAGGATCGCATCCGCACCGGAGGCGAAGGCCGTTTCGAGCGCGGCCAGATCGAGCGACCAGCCTGCGTCTTCGCGGAGCGGAACCTCGATCGCCTCCGCGCGGGCCTCGCCGACCATCTCGTAGAACGGAGCGTAGACCGGCGGTGTGAGCACCACCCGGCCGCCCAGGTGCGGGAGGGCCAGCCGAAGGGTCTCAAGCACCCCCACGGTCACATCGGTGGCGAGGTGCACGCGGGATTCGTCGACCTGCCATCCCCAGGCGCTGAGGGCGAAGTCGGCGAACGCGGCGGCCAGCGGGCCGGGCGAGTCGAGGTATCCGGTGTCCGAACGCAGCAGGTGGTCGATGGCGGTCTGAGCGATAGCAGGGGCGATCTCGAAGTCCATCTCGGCGACCGACATCGGCAGCACGTCCGCGGGGAAGCGGTGCCACTTGATGCTGGTTCTGCGCGCTCGCAGGTCCGCGAGGGGACGCGCCTCGATGCCGGTCATGCGACAACCCTCTCTCCCGAGGGGCGTCACCGCCAGTCATGTGTCGAAGTGTGAATCCGGGGGCTAGGGAACGTCCGACTCCTGGCTCGCCTCCGTGACCTTCGCGGGGGTGAGGTCTGCGTATTGCGGCAGCGCGCCGTCGAGCACCGGAACGTCGAGCAGATCGCCCGTCTCGCCCTCGCTCGTGAAGTACACGGGGAACAGGGCACCCGGGATGACGTCGAGACCGGTGAAGATGATGAGCTGACTCCCGGGCACCCCGACGACGACGGGGGCGCCGGGAGGAACCGTCACCGAGTGCGTCTGCGGCGATCCGCTCCCCTTCTCGACCTGCACGCTGCGACTGTCGTCGCCCCCGTTGACGAACGTCACGACGAGGTTGGCGGTGTTCCCGTTACTCGAGATCAGAACGGCGTTGCCGACCGTGATGTCACCGACGCTGCCGTTGACGCCGTCGGCCGCCTCCTTGATCTTCAGGGTCTCCTGCGGGGCGTACAGGTCGCATCCGGTCAGCCCGGCGAGGAGCGCGGCGCCCAGGATGAGGGAGCCGGCGGCTGCCAGCCTGCGTCGCCCCTTCGGAGCATTGCCGGTACGAGGATCTCTTGTCGTGGTCACGATGGACCTCCCTCGGGCGTTCTCGGGTCTTCTCAGGCGCGCGCTAGTCGAATGCTGGCAGCACATGGATGGGGATCGCGAACGACAGCGCGACCGCGATGATCCCCGAGAAGAAGACCAGTGCCTGCCAGGCGGGCAACTCGACGGCGAGGCCCATCAGGTAGAGGCCGCCGAGGAAGAGCACGAGCGAGATGACGAGAGCGATGCCTGTTTTCATGCCGGGCCTTCTTTGGTCGCGGGGATCCGGTCGCGGCGATCGGCGTGCCTTCCCCGATGGCCCGAAACTACGCCCCCGGGTGCACCCGCGGCAAGGTTCGCGGACAAGAAGGCGAACGCGACGGGTTTGTCCGGAGGGCGCGACGGCGTAAATTCCGGGTATGAGTGGAGAAGCCCCGTCCGACGCGTTCGTGGACGCGCTCCCAGGGGACGGCCGTCAAGAGACCGCGAACGAGCGCTACGACCGCAACTGGAACGAGCTGCTGCAGGAGTTCCGGGTACTGCAGACCGGCACGCAGATCCTCGCCGGGTTCCTTCTCACGCTGCCGTTCCAGCAACGCTTCACCGAGCTCGAGCCGTTCGACGTCGGGGTCTACCTGGTGCTCGTCGTCATCGCCGTCATCGTGACGCTGCTCGCGCTGGCCCCGGTCAGCCTGCATCGCCTCCTCTTCCGTCGGGGCGCCAAGGAACAGCTCGTGAAGACCTCGAACACGATCCTCATGGTCTGCCTGGGAGCGAGCTCGCTGCTGTTCACCGGCATCGTGCTGTTCATCTTCGACTTCCTGCTCTCCTGGCCGGCGGGGGTGATCGCGGGCGCAGCGATCTTCGTGCTGGTCCTGGTGCTGTGGATCGTGGTGCCGGTTCTGCTGCGGCGGCGCGGGAGGTAGGGCGCGGCGAACGGGATGCGGCGAACACGGCGGAAGTCAAGCCCCTGTCCCCGGGCACCTTCCGTCCGTACCCTCGGGAGCACACACTCGAGGGAGGTCACCTGTGTCCCTTCAGACATCCGACCGGATCCACCGCTCATCGCACGCCGTCGACATCGGCCGTGTCGCCGAATTCCGTACGGAGACCCACGTCGGCACTCCCGGTTCGGCAGCGCCCTGCTTCATCGTGCACGCTCTCGGACGGGAGTTCGTCGTCTCCGATGAGATGGCCCAGATCTTCCTCCGCCAGGTGGAGCGGGTGATCGAGTCGGACGAGTCGTCGCTCGTCGTCCTGCGGCACGATCAGGGCTTGGAGCTGCTGCTGGTCACCGACGACAACTCCTTCTCGATCCGTCAGGGCCCGTCGACGCTGGGGGATTGACATGTGCGGCCTGTCCGATAGCTTGGGCCTCATCCCGGATGGCAGGTCGTACCGAGAGTTCGGACTCGAACCGCAGGAGTCGGTCGACGCAACTGCAGCCCCGGTGATGCGGCGGCCGGATTCCCCCATCCGGTCGCCGCGCTATTGCGTCTGGCGCCCGATCATCCGGACGGTCGACGGCTGGGGCTCAGGCAGTCGTCGATGACGTCGAGCAGCGGCCGCGACCCGAGGATGCGGAAGTGGCCGCCCACAGGCACCCGGACGTTGCGTGCGCCGATCAGCTCGCTGCCGCCCGGGATGTGAGGGTCGAACCATCCGTACACGGACACGATCCTCTCGTTGACTGCACGATCGCCGGCGAGCCTCAGCAGGGCGGCGTCCGTCGGTGCGAGGGCGCGCACGCTCCGCACGGGAAAGTACCGGGCGTAGGCCGAGCCGCCGAACGGGGTGCTGACCGCGATGACGAGTCCGACGCGGCTCGCGCCCTCCGGCGTCGACAACAGGTGCTTGGCGATGAGCCCGCCTTTGCTGTGGGCGATGATCGCCACCTCCCGCAGGTCGTGCGTCTCGAGGTACGTCGCGACGAGGTCGGCGCCCTCGCTCAGGGTCGTCCGGTTGAGTCCGAGCGCGGCGACGACGTGCACCGGATGCCCGAGGCGGTGCACGTGACGGGCGAGCGGAAGCAGAAAGCGCCAGGTCTCGAAGATGCCGGGGATCAGCACGACCGGGGCGAGGGAGCCGGAGCCGGTGAGAAGCGACTCTGGCCGGTCGCGGCTGAATGCGGCTCGCACCTGGTGCCAGGCGGCGTAGAGGTAGTCGAGCGCCCAGATGCCGGCTCGGCGGCCCAGTCTCACGCCGCTGCCTCGGAGAGTTGGGCAACCTGCGCGCCGCGAGAATAAAACCCGGCCACTCGTTGTTGTTGAGAATAGTTGTCAATACGGGAGGTCGCCATGAAGGTCCGCAACTCTTTGAGCTCGCTCAAGCAGATGTCCGGGGCGCAGATCGTGCGCCGTCGGGGACGTACATTCGTCATCAACAAGAAGAACCCGCGCATGAAGGCCCGCCAGGGCTGAGCGGAACGGAAGGGCGCGAAGCATCAGGCTTCGCGCCCTTTCCGCGTCTCGGGGCCGGCCGAGCGGGACCGGCCGCGCGCAACATCCCGGGCCTCGGCGACGGCGATCTGCAGCGACGCGGCGTCGTAGGCGCCGTAGTGCCGACGGCCGTTGATGAAGAAGGTGGGGGTGCCGGATGCGCCGCTCAGGTCGGCGGACTCGATGTCCTCGTCCACGCGTGATGCGTAGACGCCCGAGTTCAGTTCCATCTGGAAGCGCCGGGAGTCCAGGCCGAGTTCGTCCGCGTAGGTGGTGAGCTCGGTCACCCGCAGGTGATCCTGGCGCGTCAGCATGAGGTCGTGCAGCTCCCAGAACGCGCTCTGCGACGCCGCCGCCTCGGAGGCTTCGGCGGCCTGCTGCGCGTGCGGGTGCACTTCGGAGATCGGGAGGTGCCGCCAGACGAAACGGATGTCCGCATCCTCCATCAGCTCGCGCACCGCCGGCTCGGCGCGGCCGCAGTACGGGCACTGGAAATCGCCGTACTCGACCACGGTGACGGATGCGTTGCGCGGGCCGCGCACGTGGTCCCGGCGCGGATCCACGGGTCGCGCGAGATCGAGCAGTTCGGTGGGCTCGCCCAGGATGGCACGGGCGCGCATCGCGGGCGGCAGCGTCGCGGTGACCTGGAACACCAGCCAGGTGATGATCGAGGCGATGAGCGCGGCCGCGAGCACGCCGACTTTGGCCTGATCGAGCTGCTCGCCCTGGAAGGCCAGCCCGGCGATCAGCACGGCCACCGTGAACCCGACGCCCGCGATGGTGCCGCTTCCGGCCACGGACGCCCAGCCCACCGGGGGTCGCACGCGGCCGCGCGTGATCATGGCGATCAGCCAGGATGCGCCGAGCACGGCGACCGGCTTGCCGATCACGTACCCGAACACGATGCCGAGCGTGATGGGCGACGTGAACGCCGCGGCGAGGAAGTCGGCGTTGATGTGGATGCCCGCGTTGGCCAGCGCGAACAGCGGGACGATCACGAAGCTCGTCCACGGGTGGAGGATCTCCTGCAGGCGCTCGTTGGGCGACGTCGTGCTGAGGATGGCGACGACCACGGACTTCCCGGTTCCCGCTGTCGGCTGCTCCCGGAACTGGCGGAAGCGGAGGCTCGTCTCCTGGAGGTTCTCCCGTCGGGGCGAGAATGCCGGGGCCGCGAGACCGATCGCGAGGCCGGCGACGACCGGATCGACGCCGCTGAACAGCAGGGCGCCCCAGCAGACGACGCCGGCGATCACGAAGAACACGGCGGGCAGGCGCCCCCACCGATGCATGATCGGGATCGTCGCGAAGGCGAGCACCGCGACGACGAGCGGCACGAACTGGATGTTCGTGCTGTATACGACCGCGATGACCAGGAGCGCGACGAGGTCGTCCACGATGAACACGGTCAGCAGGAAACCGCGCACCCGTTCCGGCAGGTGGCGGCCGACGAGAGTGAGCAGGCCGAGCGCGAGTGCCGTATCCGTCGACATCGCGACGCCCCAGCCGTGCGCACCCGGACCGCCGAGGTTGATGAGCAGGAAGATCAGCACCGGGATCACCATGCCGGTGAGGCCCGCGGCGAACGGGATGAGGAACTGCTTGCGGTCACGCAGGCTCCCGAGGTCGAGCTCTCTCCGCGCTTCGAGCCCGACGACGAGGAAGAAGAACGTCATCAGCCCGCTGCTGACCCACTCGCGCAGGTCCATGGTGAGCGGCAGCCCGTTGAAGTCGAACGAGAGGGGCGCCTCCCAGACCGCCTCGTAGGTTCCGCCGGGAACGTTCGCCCAGATCAGAGCAGCGACGATCGCCGCGACGAGCACCCCCGAGCTCCCGGACTCCGTACGGAGAAAGCTGCTGACCTGCCCGGCGAAGCTGCCCGACCAGACCGTTCGGCCCGTGTGCGTGCGCTCGGTCGTGTCTGTCATCGCCGGTGCACCTCGTTCCTCCGTGCGGGTGGATCCCTCGTTGGCACCCTAGCCGGTGCGGACGCCTGATATTGCACGTATTCGCAGCCGCTTGCCGTACTCTTCTGGGGTGGCTGCCAGGGCCGCGCCTGACTTCGATGGGGGACCATGACAACTGGGAGCGCCGCAACCCACAACCTTTCGCTCGAGCCTGCCTCCGAACCGGAGGGCGAGTTCGGCCCGGCGGAAGGGATCGGTGCCGTTCCGAGGTCGTGGCCGAACACGCACAAGCGACCCGATGTCGTGGTGCGCAAGGGCGTCGCCCGCCTGGTCAACGCGACACTGACGCCCCACCAGGCGCTCGTCGAAGACCTCCTCTTCATCGGCGACGTGCTGAACGACGCGGGCATCGAGTTCCTCCTCGTGCGCGGCAACGACGAGCGGCCGGTGATCGCCGTCGACCAGAGCCTCAAATCGAAGCTGACGGACGTGCTCGCCCGCGCCTGCGAGGACGAGCCCATGTACTCGAAGACGATCGACAGCAAGGCGGGGCCGGTGCTCGTCAACTCGGGGGAGCTGTCGCCCAAGCGCAAAGCACGCATCTTCCGCCTGTACCGGCCGCGCACCGAACCGATCGGCGGTCTGAGCTACGGCGCCTCCACCGGAGTCGAACTGCAGCTCTGGCGCTTCGGCGACGACTTCATCGACTGCCCGGTCGAGAACTCCCTGACCCGTCGGCTCCTGCCGCGCTCCGAGGATGTGCGAACGACGGTCGACCTCTACGGCCGCTCCTGGAACACCCTGCGCGGCATGTTCGATCCCCACGCCTCCGACGTCCGTTTCGACATCGACATCGTCTTCTCCTGGGTCGACGGCGCCGACATCGAATTCCAGCGGGCCCGCGCGAAGCGGATGCGCAGCTACGTCGTGGGGGAGGGCGACGACTCCGAGGCGCGCTTCCGACAGATCGACGAGCTGAAGTACGCGCTGCGCTCCGTGTACCTGTTCGCGCCGTGGGTGCGCAAGATCTTCATCGTGACCGACTCGCCGCGGCCGGCGTGGCTCGACGAGCATCCGTCGGTTCAGGTGGTGCGGAGCGAGGAGTTCTTCACCGACCCGGAGGCGCTGCCGACCCACAACTCGCAGGCCGTCGAGAGTCAGCTGCAGCACATCGAGGGGCTCAGCGAGCACTTCCTCTACTCGAACGACGACATGTTCTTCGGCCGGCCGGTGCAGCCGAGCATGTTCTTCTCGCCGGGCGGCGTGACCAAGTTCATCGAGGCGCAGACGCGCATCGGGCTCGGAGAGAGCGATCCGGGGCGCAGCGGTTTCGAGAACGCCGCACGCGTCAACCGGAGTCTGCTGATGGAGCGGTTCGACCGGCTCATCACGCGGCATCTCGAGCACGCGGCCGCCCCGCTTCGCAAGAGCGTGCTACTCGAGCTGGAGCGGGAGTTCCCCAAGGATTTCGCACGCACGCAGCGCAGCCAGTTCCGCTCGGCGACGGACATCTCGGTCACCAACTCGCTCTACCACTACTACGCGCTCCTGACGGGCCGCGCTGTGCAGCAGGACAACGCCACCGTGCGCTACGTCGACACCACGGCACGCTCGGCGCTGAACTCGCTGCCCGGGATGCTCAAGAAGCGCGAGTTCGACCTGTTCTGCCTCAACGACGGCAGCTTTCCGGAGGTCTCCGCCGAGGAACGCGCGTCGATCGTCGTCGAGTTCCTGGAACGGTACTTCCCGATCCGCGCCCCGTGGGAGAAGGCCGCAGGGGCGGAGTGACGCCGATGTGCTCCCGGCGTCAGACGCCCGCGAGAATGTCCAGCGGCTCGGTCGGCGGGTTGTAGGCGTCTGCAGGGACGCGCTTGCCGAAGTCGGCCGGCGGCACGAGCACGTTCGATTCGCGCAGCATCGCAGCCGACTCGTTCGCCGTCACCCGCGTGCCGACGGTCGGGTAGGTTCCGATCGGGACGACCGAGTGCAGCACCGTGGTCCCGTAGACGTGCACCAGATTGAACGCCTGCGCGCCATCGCGGCCGCGCGTGCCGCCGACGGGAACGTTGAGGTCCTGCGTGTAGCAGGTGGCCGAGGCGACGGACACGGGGATGCCGGCGAAGGTCGCGTTCGTGGAGTAGTGGAGGTGCCCGGCGATGATGCTGCGCACATCCGACCCCTCGAGCACCTCGCTGAGGGCCCACTGGTCGCGCAGCTCCACGGCGACGGCCAGGTCGAGCACACTCGGGACGGGCGGGTGGTGCATGGCGAGGATCGTGCCGTGCGGCGCCGGTGTGGAGAGCTCCGCGGCCAGCCAGTCGAGCTGGGCGCTCGTGACCTCACCGTGGTGCGCGCCCGGCACGGTCGAGTCGAGCGCGATGACGCGCAGGCCGTTCACGTCGTGCACGCGGTCGACCGTCTGCATCGACGGCGGGAGGTCGAGCAGTTCAGAGCGGAAGGCCGCGCGGTTGTCGTGGTTTCCCATGACCCAGATGATCTCGGCGCCCATCCGTGCCGCCGCCGGCTCGACGATCCGGCGCAGCTTGGCGTAGGCCGCCGGGTCGCCCTTGTCGGCGAGATCGCCGGTCAGCACGATGGCCTCGGGATGCGCGCCCGCCGCCTCGAATTCGTCGAAGATCTGCCGGAGGTGGGCGTCCGCGTCGACCGCGTCGTAGAGGAGTCCGTCGCCGGTGATGAGGTGGGTGTCGCTCAGATGGACCAGGAAATGGCTCGGCCGAGGGTACTCTGCGATTCGCGTGGCCTGCGCCTGCGTGCTCATGACTCACATCCCAGCAGGCGAATCTGAACGTGGGGTGGACATGCGGCGGCGAGTTGGAACACGTCGGCGACATCGCCGACCGCCGTCTGCATCGTTGTAGGGTTCCTACTGAGCGAGCACGGACCCGACGACCTGCCGCTGGAGGAGGGGTTGGTGGCCGTAACGCTGCACGACGTCGCACGGGCCGCCGGGGTCTCGATCAAGACCGTGTCGAACGTGATCAACGACTATCCGCACATCCGGGAGAGCACCAAGGCCCGGGTGCTCGAAGCGATCCGTGAACTCGGGTATCAGCCGAACCTGTCCGCGCGTGGTCTGCGGTCGGGACGGACCGGCGTGATCAGCCTGATCATCCCCGACCTCAAGAACGCCTACTTCGCCGAACTCTCGGACGCGGTGATGCGCGCCGCCGCAGAACACGACCTGGTCGTGATGATCCAGCAGAGCGGGGGTATCCGCGAGCGCGAGCTCGAGGTGCTGCACGGTCCGAGGATGCGCATGGTCGACGGGATCCTGTTCAGCGTTCTCGCGCTCGGGCAGGAGGATGCCGCGCTGCTCGACATCCCCACACCGCTCGTGCTGCTCGGCGAGCGGATCTTCAACGGGCCCGCCGATCACGTCACGATGCAGAACGTCGCGGCGTCGCGGGCGGCGACTGAGCACATGATCGAGCTCGGACGCCGGCGCATCCTCGCGTTCGGTGCCCACGAGCACGAAGTCATCGGCTCGGCCGGGCTGCGGCTGACCGGCTACCGGCAGGCTCTGGAGGCCGCCGGCCGTCCCGTCGACGAGCGGCTGATCGTGAACGTGGGCAATTGGCATCGCTCCGACGGTGCCGAGGCGATGCGGGCGGCCCTGGACAGCGGACTGGAGTTCGACGCCGTGGTGGCCTTCAACGACTCGATCGCGCTCGGTGCGATGCGGGTGCTGCAGGAGAAGGGCATCCGGGTGCCCGACGAGGTGGCGGTGATCGGGTTCGACGACATCGACGAGACTCGGTACTCGTTGCCGTCGCTGTCGACGATCGACCCCGGCCGCGAGGAGATCGCGCGCACCGCGGTCTCGGTGCTCATCGAGCGCATCGCCGACCCCGCCGCGGCGCTGCCGCCGCGCGAGTTCGAGGCGGGCTTCCGAGTGGTCGAGCGCGAATCGACGGGGTTCTCCGCGCGCTGAGCGCCCGCGCCTTGACAGCAGTCGCGGTGGCCCGCATTATGTAGCTACAACGTTTACCTACAACGTTGTAATCGCGCCGGCCCTCACCGCGCGAAGCAGACAAAGGTGTCCTGCACACCGCGAAAGGAACTCCATGAAAAAGCTCCTCGCAGCCGGCCTGGTCATCGCCGCGGCCGCCGTCGGGCTCACCGGATGCTCGGGCGCCGCAGCATCCAGCTGTCAGAACAAGATCGTCAACCCCGACGCCACCCAGGTGACGATGTGGGCGTGGTACCCCGAATTCGAGCCCGTCGTCGACCTCTTCAACAAGAACCACACCGACGTGCAGATCTGCTGGACGAACGCGGGTGCGGGCAACGACGAGTACACCAAGTTCTCGACGGCCTCCGAAGCAGGATCGGGCGCACCGGATGTGGTCATGCTCGAGACCGAGGTGGTTCCGAGCTACATCGCCCAGGGCGCGATCGAGAACCTCTCCAAGCTCGGCGCCGACAAGGTCAAGGACAACTACTCCGAGGGCGCATGGTCGGACGAGTCGAGCAACGGCTCCGTCTACGCCATCCCGGTCGACGGTGGACCGGTGGGCATGCTGTACCGCCAGGACATCTTCGACAAGTACGGTCTCAGCGTCCCGACCACCTGGGAGGAGTACGCGGCCGACGCGCAGAAGCTGAAGGACGCCGGCTCGAAGTCGAAGATGACGAACTTCCCCGGAAACGGCCGCTCCTACCAGCAGGCCCTCTTCGCCCAGGCCGGTTCGCAGCCGTACACGGTCTCCAGCAAGACCGACGTCACCGTCAAGCTGAACGACGAGCCGAGCAACAAAGTGCTGACCTACTGGAACGACCTGGTGCAGAAGAAGCTCGTCGGCACCGAAGACGCCTCCACGACCGACTACAACACCCACCTCGTCGACGGAACCTACGCCAGCGTGATCGCGGCGGCCTGGCTGCCCGGCTACCTCAAGGGCTTCACCGGCGCCGACAAGGATGCGGTCTGGCGCGCGGCCCCGCTGCCCCAGTGGTCGGGCTCCGACGCGACCCAGGTCAACATCGGCGGGTCGGCCTTCGCGGTGAGCACCCAGGCGAAGGACAAGAAGGCCGCGGCCGAAGTGGCGACGGGGATCTTCGGAACGGAAGAGGCCTGGAAGCTCGGCATCGAGAAGGCGGCCCTCTTCCCGCTGTGGAAGCCCATCCTGACCTCCGACTACTTCAAGAACCTCGAGTACCCGTTCTTCGGTGGTCAGCAGATCAACAACGACGTCTTCCTCACCGCCGCGACGGACTACAAGGGCTTCCAGTTCAGCCCGTTCCAGAACCTCGCCTACGACAAGCTCACGGTGGCGATCAACGCCACGAACAAGGGCAAGTCCACGCCGTCCGCAGCGCTCGACGACTACCAGAAGGCCGTCGTCGATTACGCCAAGGGCCAGGGCTACACGGTCTCCCAGTAGCCGCATCCCGGATGCGCGGGCGGGGCAGGCTCCGGCAGCCCCGCCCGCGCACGGAAAGGAAACCTCATGGCTGATACGACTTTCGCGCCGGCCCCGGCCGGCGCCCGCCCGCTCATCACGCGCAACCGACGCCGCGACCCCGTCGCCCGGCGGCGCGCCCGCTGGGGCTGGTTCTTCGTCGCCCCGTTCGGCGTCTTCCTCACCCTCTTCCTGCTCGTGCCGCTGGTGTACGCCTTCGTACTCAGCATGCAGAACAAGACGGTCGCCACCGGCACCCACTGGGTGTGGTTCGACAACTACGCGAAGGCGTTCACCGATCCGCTGTTCCTGCAGGGCGTCGGGCTGGTGGTCGGGTTCTCGCTGGTGCTCATCCCCATCCAGATGCTCGTGTCGCTCGTCGCGGCCCTGCTGCTGGACGCGATCACGACGCGGTTCGCACGCTTCTCGCGACTGATGATCTTCGTGCCGTACGCGGTGCCCGCCGTGATCGGCGCCCTCATGTGGGGCTTCCTCTACAGCCCGAGCTTCGGGCCGGCGCAGGAGGTCTTCGGCTGGCTCGGGCTCCAGGCGCCCGACTTCTTCTCCGACGGCAACATCTTCGGAAGCCTGGTGAACATCGTCACCTGGCAGTGGGCCGGCTACTACATGATCATCCTCTACGCAGCACTTCAGGGGGTCGATCCCTCGATCTACGAGGCGGCTCGCGTCGACGGCGCCAACGCCTGGCAGACCGCGGTGCGCATCAAGATCCCGATGATCTCGTCGGCGCTGGTGCTCATCCTGGTCTTCGCCCTGATCGGAACGTTGCAGTTCTTCACCGAGCCGCAGATTCTGCGCGGGCTCGCCTCCGGGTCGATCACCGCCAGCTACACGCCGAACATCTACGCGTACACGCTGGCGTTCTCGTACCACCAGTTCAACTACGCCTCCGCGATCTCCTTCGCGCTGGGGCTCGTCGTCTTCATCGGGTCGTACATCTTCATGGTCGCGACCCGCAAGAGAAGTGGATTACTGTCATGACCATCGCAGCGACTCGGCGCGAAGCGGCGCCGACGACGACGACAAGCGGACGCGTGAAGGGCGGGCGCACGGGTCGCACGCTCGTTCCCCACCTGATCCTCGCCGCGTTCATCATCTACTTCGCGCTGCCGTTCTGGTGGCTGATCGTGGCGAGCACCAAGAGTCAGCAAAGTCTCTTCGACGGGTCGACGAGCCCCCTCTGGTTCTCCGGGCATTTCGACCTGTTCTCGAACATCGGGTCGCTGTTCACCTACTCGGGCGGTCTGTACGCCCGCTGGCTGGGCAACTCGTTCCTCTACGCACTGACGGGCGGCCTCGGGGCCACAGTGATCTCGGTGCTCGCGGGCTACGGTTTCGCGCAATACGCGTTCCGCGGTCGCTCGGTGTTCTTCGCGATCGTGCTCGGTTCGGTGATGGTTCCCGCGACGGCGCTGGTCATCCCACTGTTCGTCCTGATGAGCGGCGCGCACCTCACCAACACGATCTGGGCGGTCATCCTGCCCTCGATGCTCAACCCGTTCGCGGTGTACCTGATGAAGGTGTATGCGCAGGACGCGATCCCCACCGAGATGCTCGACGCCGCACGGGTCGACGGCGCGGGGGAGATCCGCATCTTCTTCCGCGTCGCGCTGCCGCTGCTGCGCCCGGCCCTCGTCACAGTGCTGCTGCTGTCCATCGTGGGCACGTGGAACAACTTCTTCCTGCCGCTGGTGATGTTCTCGAACCCGCAGCTCTTCCCGGTGACGGTCGGTCTGGGCGCCCTGCAGGCCCAGGCGCAGGTCAACACGGGTGGTCAGTCGCTGTGGAACCTGGTGATCACCGGCGCACTGCTGTCGATCATCCCGCTCGTCGTCTCGTTCCTCACCCTGCAGCGGTACTGGCAGGGCGGCCTGTCGCTCGGCAGCGTCAAGTAGCCCGCATCACAGTCAACACAACACACGAACACACGAACACACGAAGAAGTTAGGAACCATCTCCATGCCAAACGCCTCCGTCGCCCTCGATCGCGGCGCCGTCGTCGCCCCCGTCAACCGCCGGCTGTTCGGCTCGTTCGTCGAGCACCTCGGCCGCTGCGTCTACGACGGGATCTACGAGCCCGGACACCCGACCGCCGACGCCGACGGCTTTCGCCGCGACGTCGTCGACCTCGTGCGCGAGCTCGGGTCGACGACCATCCGGTACCCCGGGGGCAACTTCGTCTCCGGCTACAAGTGGGAGGACGGCATCGGACCGCGCGAGAACCGCCCCGTGCGCCGCGACCTCGCCTGGCACTCGCTCGAGTCGAACCAGGTGGGCGTCGACGAGTTCGCCCGGTGGTGCAAGCTCACCGGCTCCGAGCTGATGATGGCGGTCAACCTCGGAACGCGCGGCATCGCCGAGGCGCTCGACCTCCTGGAGTACACGA
Source organism: Leifsonia sp. NPDC058230 (assembly GCF_042882245.1). Classification (NCBI taxonomy): domain Bacteria; kingdom Bacillati; phylum Actinomycetota; class Actinomycetes; order Micrococcales; family Microbacteriaceae; genus Leifsonia; species Leifsonia sp. NPDC058230. The sequence continues at coordinate 271,107 of NZ_JBHVWM010000003.1, forward strand.
ACCACCCCTCGGGCACGGCGCTCAGCGACCTGCGAGTCGCGAACGGCTCGCCCGAGCCGTACGACATCCGGATGTGGTGCCTCGGCAACGAGATGGACGGACCCTGGCAGCTCGGTCATCTGAGCGCCGAGGACTACGGCAAGAAGGCCGCCGGAACGGCCGCCGCGATGAAGATGGCCGACGCCGACCTCGAGCTCGTGGTCTGCGGCTCCTCGGGTTCGGGCATGCCGACCTTCGGCGAGTGGGAGCGGGTCGTGCTCGAGCACACCTACGAGAACGTCGACTTCGTCTCGTGCCACGCCTACTACCAGGAGCGCAAGGGCGACCTCGGCTCCTACCTGGCGTCGTCGCTCGACATGCAGTACTTCATCGAGACGGTCGTCGCGACCGCCGACCATGTGAAGCACAAGCTCAAGAGCAAGAAGACGATCAACCTCTCCTTCGACGAGTGGAACATCTGGTACCTGGACGAGCACCAGGCCTCCGACGAGGTCAACGACGAGTGGCGTCTCGCCCCGCGGCAGCTCGAGGACGTCTACTCGGTGGCGGATGCGGTGGTGCTGGGCAACCTGCTGATCACGCTCCTGAAGAACAGCGACCGCGTCACCTCGGCGAGCCTCGCGCAGCTCGTCAACGTGATCGCGCCGATCATGACGGAGCCGGGTGGCGACGCCTGGCGCCAGACGACCTTCTTCCCCTTCTCGGTGACCAGCCGCCTGGCAGAGGGCGTCGTGATCAAGCCGTCGATCGCATCCGGGACCTATGAGACCGAGGTCTACGGAACGGCCGATCTCGTCGACTCCGTGGCGACGTTCGACGAGGAGTCCGGCCGCGGCGCGGTGTTCCTCGTGAACCGCAGCCAGACCGAGTCGATCACCGTGACCGTGGACGCGCGCAGCTTCGAGGCCACCCGCGTGGCTGAGGCGGTGTCGTTGCACGACGACGACGTGTACGCGAAGAACACTCTCGCCGATCAGCACCGGGTGGGCCTGAAGGATGCGACGGCCGAGCTCTCCGACGGCACCCTCACGGTGACCCTTCCGCCCGTCTCCTGGACGGCGATCGCGCTGGCGCGCTAGCCGGTCAGCGCCGCGAGTCGCGGGGGGGGGGGGGGGGGCGGGGGGGGGGGGGGGGGGGGGGGGGGGCGGGGGGGGGGGGCGGGGGGGGGGGGCGGGGGGGGGGGGGGGGGGGGCCGCGCCGGCGCCCCCCTGCCCCCACGCGGAGGTCATC
>NZ_JBHVWM010000003.1:272346-645666 GCF_042882245.1 Leifsonia sp. NPDC058230
AGCACGGTCAGCGCCTCGTCGGCGCCGACCGGGGCTGGGGCGGGCGGGTCCGGGGCGGTCCCGCCGCGCCGGGAGAGGTGGGGGGGCCCCCCCCGCCCCCCGCCCCCCCCCCCCCCCCCCCCCCGCCCCCCCCCCCCCCCCCCCCGCGACTCGGTGCTGCGCAAGCTGCGCGAGCTGCGCGAGTTCGGGTACGACCGGAGGGCTAGATACCGCGGGCGAGGCGGTAGTAGGCCGCGTTCCAGTGGAGCTCCTTGGCGAATTCGCGGAGCGTGGTCGACTCGTCGATGATGACCAGTTCGTTCTCGGCCATCCTGGCGAAGTCCTCGAACGCCTCGACGCCGACAGCGGTCGACATGACCGTGTGGTGTGCTCCGCCCGCTTCGAGCCAGGCGGTGGCCGAGGTCGTGAAGTCGGGTGCCGGCTTCCACACTGCACGGCCGACCGGGAGCTTCGGCAGGGCGGCGGTGGGCGCGACGACCTCGACGACGTTGGCGACAAGGCGGAAGCGGTCGCGCATGTCGCTGAGGGCGACGACCACGGCAGGACCCGGGTCGGCGGTGAAGACGAGCCGCACCGGGTCGTCCTTCCCGCCGATGCCGAGCGGGTGCACCTCCAGGGTCGGTGTGCTGCTCGTGAGCGTCGGGCTGACCTCGAGCATGTGGGCGCCCAGGATGACCTCCGCGCCCGGGGTGAGGTCGTAGGTGTAGTCCTCCATGAGGGATGCCCCGCCCGGCAGGCCGGCACCCATCACGTTCGCTGCGCGCACCAGGACGGCCGTCTTCCAGTCGCCTTCGGCGCCGAAACCGTAGCCGTCGGCCATGAGCCGCTGCACGGCGAGGCCGGGGAGCTGCGTGAGCGAGCCCAGGTCTTCGAAGCTGGTCGTGAACGCCCCGAAGTCGCCCGCCTCCAGGAAGGAGCGCAGGCCGAGCTCGATCGCGGCGCCGTCGCGGAGGGACCGGTGGCGCTCGCCGCCCGCGCGCAGTTCGGGCGCGACGTCGTACAGCTCTTCGTATTCGGCCACGAGGGCGTCGATGTCGGCCTCGGAGGCGGCTGCGACCGCATCCGCGAGCTCGTTGACACTCCACGTGTTCACCTGGACGCCGAAGCGCACCTCGGCCTCCGTCTTGTCGCCCTCGGTCACGGCGACGAAGCGCATGTTGTCGCCGAAGCGGGCGAGCTTCAGGGAGCGCACGGCGGCCCATCCGGCGGCTGCGCGCATCCACGTACCGATGCGGGCGGTGACGCGGGCGTCGCTGACGTGTCCGACGACGGTCGTGCGTGCCACTCCGAGGCGGGATGCGATGTAGCCGAACTCGCGGTCGCCGTGCGCGGCCTGGTTGAGGTTCATGAAGTCGAAGTCGATCTCCGCCCACGGCAGCTCCACATTGGCCTGCGTGTGGAAGTGCAGCAGCGGCTTCTGGAGCGCCTGGAGTCCGCCGATCCACATCTTCGCGGGGCTGAAGGTGTGCATCCATGCGATGAGACCGATGACCGAGTCGTCCGCGTTGGCCTCGAGGGCGATACGGCGGATCGCGTCGGCGTCGGTCAGCACGGGCTTCCACACGACGCGCACGGGCACATCCTGCGACGCGGCGAGCTGGTCGGCGATCGCCCGCGACTGGTCGGCGACCTGCTGGAGCGTCTCGGGACCGTACAGGTGCTGGCTGCCGGTGAGGAACCAGACCTCGTAGTGGTCGAGGGTGGTGGTGGGTTTCGGCATCAGCTGATGGCTCCTTCCGGGCTCTGCCCGTAGACGTTCTGGTAGCGGTGGAAGAGGCTGTCGATAGCCTCCTGAGGAATGGGGACGAGCGGTCCGCCCTGACGCGCGATGTGCACGGTGCGGGCCACGTCCTCCGCCATCACGGCGGCCTTGACGGCGTCGCGGGCGTCGCGGCCGATGGTGAAGACGCCGTGGTTCTGCATGAGGACGGCGCGCGAGCGGTGGCCGGTGAGTGTCGCGACGATGCCCCGGCCGATGGAGTCGTCGCCGATGATCGCGAACGGTCCGACCGGGATGTCGCCTCCGAACTCGTCGGCCATCGCTGTGATGACACAGGGGATGGGCTCGGCTCGGGCAGCCCACGCGGTGGCATAGGTCGAGTGCGTGTGCACCACACCGCCGACCTCGGGCAGGTGGCGATAGACGTATGCGTGCGCCGCGGTGTCGCTCGATGGCGACCGCTCGCTCCCGAGCGACCCCGGTACGACCGCGCCGTCGAGGGTGCAGAGGATCATATTCTCGGGCGCGAGGTCGTCGTAGTCGACACCGCTCGGCTTGATCACGAAGAGGTCGGCGCCCGGCACCCGGCCGGAGACGTTGCCGCCCGTCCAGACGACGAGCCCGTTGCGGGTGAGTTCGCCGTGCAGTGCCGCCACTTGTTCGCGGACGGCCCTGACCTGCGGTGTTTCGAGGTCGCTGGTCACAATGCGGTTCCTTTCGGTGCGATCGACTCGACGGCGGCGCGTTCGACCGCCAGGCCGGCGCGGTAGCGCTCGAGGTAGGCGCCGAATCCCGCGACATCGTCGGGATGCGGTTCCGTCGTCTCGAGCTCGAACCCGCCGAAGACCCTCTCCTGCAGGAAGCCGTCGAGGTCGGAGTCCGCCGAGCCGAAGAGGTATGCGGCCAGCACGGCGATGCCCCAGGCGCCGCCCTCGGATGCTGTCTCCGACACGGACACGGGGGCATCGAGTGCGCCGGCGAGGAAGCGCTGCGCCACTCCGGCGGTGCGGAACATCCCGCCGTGGGCGAACATCCGGTCCAGAGCGACGCCCTCGTCTGCGAGCACGCGCATCCCGAGGGCGAGCGTGCCGAAGACTCCGTACAGCTGGGCCCGCATGAAGCTGCCCAGCGTGAGCCGGCTGTCCGGCGTTCGGACCACGAGCGGGCGGCCCTCATCGAGGCCTGTGATCGGCTCTCCCGCGAGGTAGTTGTATGCGAGCAGGCCCCCGGCATCGGCGTCGCCGTCGAGCGCCTCGCGGAACAGAGCGTCGTACACGGCATCCGCTTCGAGGGGAGCGCCGGTGATCGCCGCGAATCGGGAGAACAGGCCCGTCCACGCCGCGAGTTCGCTCGCCCCGTTGTTGCAGTGCACCATGGCGACCGGATCACCCGCCGGCGTGGTGACGATGTCGATCTCGTGGTGGATGTTCGCCAGAGGACGTTCGAGGACGACCATCGCGAAGATGCTGGTTCCTGCGCTGACGTTCCCGGTGCGCGGGGCGATCGCGCTCGTCGCCACCATCCCGGTGCCCGCGTCGCCTTCCGGCGGGCAGAACGGGATCCCCGGGCGCAGCGAGCCGGTCGGGTCGAGGAGCGCTGCGCCGTCCGAGCTCAGCTCACCGGCGGACCGCCCCGCGACCAGCACCTCGGGCAGGAGGTCCGCAAGGCGGAAGTCCGGCATCCGTGCGGCGACGAGTCCGTCGTAGCGCTCGACGAGCCGAGCGTCGTAGTCCGCGGTCGCCGGATCGATCGGGAACATCCCGGACGCGTCGCCAACGCCGATGGCCTTGCGGCCGGTGAGGCGCCAGTGCACGTATCCGGCCAGCGTGGTGAGGAACGTCACCTGCCCGACGTGGGGCTCGGAGTCCACGACCGCCTGGTGCAGGTGGGCGATGGACCAGCGCAACGGGATGTTCAGGTCGAACAGCTCGGTCAGCTCCGCCGCCGCGGGGCCGGTGGTGGTGTTGCGCCAGGTGCGGAAGGGGACGAGCAGCTCGTCGTCGGCGCCGAACGGCAGATAGCCGTGCATCATCGCGGAGACGCCGATGGCGGAGTAGGTCTCGGGCCGCACACCCTGGCGGCGTTCCGCGTCGGCGACCAGGTCGGCGTATGCGGCCTGCAGCCCCGACCAGACGGCGTCGAGGGAGTACGTCCACATCCGGTCGCTGTACTCGTTCTCCCACTCGTGGGAGCCGACCGCGAGCACCGTCGACGGGTCGGCGGCGTCGACCAGGCAGGCCTTGATGCGCGTCGACCCCAGCTCGATGCCGAGGGTGGTGCGCCCGCTCGCGATGGCGTCGCGTGCGTCGCGCCCGCGCGCTGGTACGTCGGAGCCGTCGGCAGCCATAGTCGTCCTCACCTCGTTGTGACCGGTCACAAATTGTGTCTCCGTCGAGCATACGACGTCACGGGCGGCCGGTGTCAAGTCGGGGCCCGTGCGTGAGTCGCGCCAAATCGACCCTCCCGGTCGCGACGAAGGTCGATCCGGCGCGACTCAGCGGCTCACGACGCTCAGGCGCGCCCGGTGGAGGCGCGCACGATGAGCTGAGGCTGGATGACGGGGTCTGCCGGCACCGGACGCTGCTCGATGGCGGCCAGCAGGCGGCCGACGCAGGTGCGCCCGAGCTCCGCGAAGTCCTGGCGCACCGTGGTGAGAGGCGGGGCGAAGTACGCGGCCTCGGGGATGTCGTCGAAACCGACCACGCTGACGTCACCCGGTGTGTCGCGGCCACTGACCCGCACCGCGTGCAGAACGCCCAGCGCCATCTGGTCGTTCGAGGAGAACACGGCGGTGATCGCCGGGTCCGTCAGCAGTTCGGCGCCGATGCGGTACCCGGATGCGCTGGTCCAGTCACCGGGAGCCGAAACGACCGCGCGCAGGCCGGCGGCGTCGGCCTCCTGCAGGAATCCGTCGCGGCGCGCACCGGCCTCGGCCCAGTCCTGGGGTCCGGCGAGGTGCGCGATCACCCGGTGACCGAGCCCGGCGAGGTGCCGCACGGCCATCCGCGCCCCCTCCGTCTGGTCGACGAAGACGCCGTCCGCTCCGTCCGCGTCCTCGGCGCCGTGGAGCGTCACGGACGGGACGACGATCGCCACATCGCGCATCGCATCCAGCACCCGACGCTGGGGAGCGACCACGACGATCCCCTCGACCGCTTGGGCCATCAGGTGGTCGAGTGCGGCCTCGATCTCGTCGCCGTCGATCGACGCGAGGTGGGCGATCGCCACGAAGTATCCGGCGTCGCGGGCCGCACTCTCGACCGCGTCGATGCTGCTCGCCGGCCCGTACAGAGCCGAGGACGACAGTGCGAGGATGCCGATCGTGTTCGAGCGTGCGGTGGACAGCATCCGTGCCGCCCTGTTCGGCCGGAACTGCAGTTCCTCCATGGCGGCGAGCACGCGCAGCTTGGTGCTGTCCCGGATGCTGGGGTGGTCGTTCACGACCCGGGAGACCGTCTGTCGCGACACTCCCGCCAGGGCGGCGACCTCTCGCACTCCGGCCTTCTTCTCCGAGCTGTCCACGGTCTCACCATAATGGCCGCGACGAATCCCGGAGGCGCCCGACGCGATGGTTAGTGTAGCCTTACCTAAGTTCAGCCGGGGAGTGGAAGGTGCCTGTGTGAGTCTCGTCGCGTCGCCGATCGTCAAGATCGCCTGCCCCGCGTATCGTCCGTACCGGGCACAGGTCGCCACGGTCGTCCAGCTGACGCCGCACTTCACGCGAATCACCTTCGAGTCTCCCGACTTCGACATCTTCGGCACCGACCGCCTCGACCAGCGCATCAAGATCGTGTTCCCGCTCGAGGACGGCTCACTCTCCGGCCTCGGCGTGGACGACGACGAATCGCTGGCTTCGGGCGACTGGTACGGTCAGTGGCGCTCCCTGCCCGACGAACAACGCTGCCCGATCCGCACGTACACGGTGCGCGGCGTCGACCAAGTTGCGCGGCGGCTCGAGGTCGACTTCGTCGCTCACGGCGACGGCGGTCCGGCCGCACGCTGGCTCGCCTCCGCGGCCGAGGGTGACGAGGTGATCATCGTCGGACCGGATGCGCGGAGCATCGACTCCGCCCAGGGCATCGACTGGAACCCGGGCGACGCGACCGACCTGCTGCTCGTCGGTGACGAGACCGCCGCGCCCGCCATCGCGTCCATCCTCGAATCGCTGCCCGCCGATCGCCGGGTGCACGCCTTCATCGAGGTTCCGGATGCGGCCGACCGGCTTCCGCTCGAGCTGCCCGGGCAGTTCTCGGTCACCTGGCTCGACCGCGCCGGTGGCGCGAACGGCTGCGCGCTGGTGCCGGCCGTCGAGCGCTGGGTGGCAGAGCATCCGGAGACCGTCGACGCGGCCGCAGCGGCGCGTGCGCAGTCGCTCGACGACATCGACATCGACGTCGAGACGCTGTGGGAGCTGCCGGAGCACGCCCCGAGCGGGCTGTACGCCTGGATCGCGGGCGAGTCGGGAACCGTCAAGACCATCCGCCGACTGCTGGTCACGCACAACGGCGTCGACCGCGGTCGCGTCGCGTTCATGGGGTACTGGCGGCTCGGCAAGTCCGAGAGCCAGGGCTGATTCCCGGCGGGGCCGGCCTCAGCCCTTCGCGTTCTGCACGCCGCTGAACGTATTCGAATAATCGTCGAGCCACGTCCAGTGGCTGACGGGCCAGCTGAGCACGAACGCCCGGCCCACCACGTCATCCAGCGGCACGAACCCTTTGCCGGGGTCGTTCTGGTGGTACCGGGAGTCGGCCGAGTTGTAGCGGTTGTCGCCCATGACCCAGATCTTGCCGGGTGGCACGGTCACCGAGAAGTCGTCACGGGACACGGCCTCGACGCCGGCGGGCAGCAGGACGTACGGCTCCTTGAGCGGAACGCCGTTCACACTCATCTGGCCGAGGGCGTTGCAGCAGGTGATCGTGTCTCCCGGCAGTCCGATCAGGCGCTTCACGAGGTGCTGGTCGCTGTCCGACGCGCTGAGGCCGACGAAGTCGAGCACCGCGGAGAGCGGGTTGGTCGCGACCGGAGGCTGCGCAGGCAGCCAGCCGCCCGGATCCTTGAACACGACGACATCGCCGCGCTGCAGCGGGAAGACCTTGGGCTGCAGCTCGTTGACGATGATCCTGTCGTTGATCTGCAGCGTGTTCTCCATCGATCCCGACGGGATGTAGAAGGAGCGGGCGACGAACGTCTTGATCAGAAACGAGACGAGCACGGCCACGACGAAGATGACCAGGACGTCGCGCAGCAGGGTCATCCAGGTGGCCTTCTTCCCGCCACGGCGGCGGCGGCGGGGCGTGGCGGCAGTCTCGGTCACAGTCGTACACGGTACCGGGTGGATGCTGGGAGATGCATGCGACTCCCTAACGGGTGACAGGCATTCCCTTGTTTCGCCAACCTGCCGGTGAGACCATCAAAGAACGAGACTCCCGGCGCCCCGTCGGGAGAAACGCGTGACCATGCCGAACCGGTTCGAGCGTCCAGAAATGGAGTCACGACGCGGAGGACCGCGCCGCGCTACCCGGCTCTGCGCCGTCGCCGTGCTGGTGGCCGGTCTGTCACTCGGTGCTCAGTCCGCGGCGTTCGCCGATGACTGCTCCGGCGGGGCTTCCGGATGCGCGCAGCAGACGCCCACGCCCGATCCGCAGCGCACACAGGCACCGCAGCCGTCGCAGGCTCCGACCCAGGTTCCGGTGCCCAGTCCCGATCCGACCGCGACGCTGATTCCGACCCCGACCCCTGAGCCGACAGACACCCCGACGCCGACGCCGACCCCGACCCCGACGCAAACTCCGACGCAGACTCCGACGCCGACCCCGACCGACTCGCCCACGCCCACGCCGGCGCCGGTCCCCGTTCCGACCGACGACATCCCGCTCGCCCCCTCCCCGGTGCTCTCCAGCGGATTCACTCTCGATCGCGCACAGGTGGTGGAGGCGGCGCAGCTCGCCAGCCGTCTGGCGGACGCCCAAGAGACGCTCACCACGGCGACCGACACCGCTCGCGGCACCCAGCGCGAGAAGGATCGGGCGCAGGCGGCCGCGGACATGCTCGCGAAGCACGCCGCCGCCGCCGAGAAGACGGCCGCGGCCTCCGCGGCGTCCGCCGTCGCCCTCCTTCGTGCGCACGACACGAGATCGTTGGCGGCCGACCCGTTGGCGTCCGCCCTCGCCTCGCCCGGCGATCTGCTGCAGAAACTCGGCGCCGTCGACCGCTTCAACCGCGCGAGCGCATCCGTCGGCGCGGCCATGAAAGAGGCCTCGGCCGATGCCAGAACGGCCGAGAAGCTGCGCGACCAGGCGAGCGCCGCCGCCGGCACGGCCGCCGGTGTGGACGTCGGGGCGAGCGAGTCGGCGGTCGCCACCGCTCAAGCCCAGGTCGATGCCGCGGCCAGCGCCCTGGACGAGCTGCCCACGCTGCAGTTGGCGGATGTGGGCTGGCAGGCGCTGCTGAGCGTGCCGGCCGACGCCTCCGGATGGGCGCTGCCGGTTCACGGAACCCTGACCGACGTCTTCGGACCCCGCCCCTCCCGCCCGGCGGGAACCGCCGTCTTCCACGCAGGCGACGACATCGGTGCGAGCTGCGGCACCCCGATCTTCGCCGCGAGCGCGGGAGTCGTCGTGGAGGCCGGTTGGAACGGAAGCTACGGCAACTTCGTGCTCATCGACCATGGCGGCGGCGTGCAGACCGCGTACGGCCACATCGTCGACGGGGGCCTCGCGGTGACCGCCGGCCAGGCCGTGGCCGCCGGACAGCAGATCGCCAGCGTCGGAACCACCGGCGCCTCGACCGGCTGCCACCTGCACTTCGAGGTGCGGATCGCCGGGCTGCAGATCGATCCGCTGCCGTTCATGGCCGCACGCGGGGTGGCGCTCGGCGGGCACTGACTCCGCTGCCGTCGGGACCCTGGGTGCTGTCCCAGAGTCTCTGGGCCATTCCGCGATCCTGGGCGTAGGTTGCAGACATGACCGAACTCACCGAGCTCGTCGGGTCATGGATGCGGCTCCAGCGCTGGTACTCGACGAAGAGCGTCGAACCACGCCTGCGCCTGCTCGCCTCGTTCGAAGCCGAACCCGCGCCGGACGGCGCGCGCGCGATCACCCACTTCTTCGCCGACGACGCCCCGAGGCTGCCGCGCGTGTACCAGGTGCCGGTCGTGGCCAGGGTCGGCCGTGAGGGCGATCCCGCAGCGTACATCGGCGAGGCGGGCGGCCGTCAGCTCTACGACGGACCGGCCGATGAGGCCTACGTGTCGTCGCTCGTCGAGCTGATCGCCGGCATCGGACGCACGGAGGGCGGCGCAGCGTCCGCTCGCGGTCACCGCATCGGCGACCCGCTCACTCTGCACTCCTCGCGCAGGCTCACGGGGGAGCAGTCGAACACCTCGATCGTCGGCGAGCTCGACGACGGGACTCTCGTGCTGATCAAGGTCTTCCGCGTGGTTCAGGACGGGGCGAATCCCGACGTCTCCACCCTGGCGGCACTCACCACCGGCGGATCGCGCCGCACGCCTGAGCTGCACGGCTGGGTGTCGGGGAGCTGGCCGCGGCCGGACGGGCTGGGCCGTGCATCCGGTGAGCTCGCCCTCGTGCAGAGTTTTCTGACCGGCGCCGAAGACGGCTGGGAGCTCGCGGTGAGCGCGGCGGAGCGCGGTGAGGACTTCCAGGAGCGGGCATTCGCGCTGGGAGCCGGAACAGCCGAACTGCATACACAGCTGGCCGCGGTGCTGCCGACCAAGCCGGCGATGCGAGAGGATGTCGCGCTCGCGCTCGACGGCATGTTCCAGCGACTTACCATCGCCAGCACCGAGGTTCCCGTCATCGCTGCGTCGCGGGCGGAGATCGCCGCGGTGTACGAGCTCGCGGCGCAGTCGCAGAATCTGCTGCTGCAGCGCATCCACGGCGACCTGCACCTCGGTCAGGTGCTCTTCTCGGCTGAGCGTGGCTGGCAGTTCATCGACTTCGAGGGCGAGCCCCTGCGTCCGCTGGCCGAGCGAGCGCTTCCGGATGCGCCCCTGCGGGACGTCGCCGGGATGCTCCGCTCCTTCGATTACGTCGCCGGATCGCTCGCCCGCCGCGACCCGCCCATCGAGGTGTCCGCCTGGGCTGCACGGGCGCGGCAGTCCTACCTCGACGGCTACGCCGCTGTCGCCGGGTCCGCCGTCGCCGACCACGCGGCGCTGCTCGATGCGTTCGAACTGGACAAGGCCGTGTACGAGGTCACCTACGAGTCGCGGCACCGCCCATCCTGGCTGCCGATCCCGCTCGCCGCGGTCAACCGGCTGCTCTCCGCCCGCGTCTCCTGACCCGCGGCGCGTGCCCGGCGCTTCTCGCCGGTCGCCGTGTCTGAATGAGGGGTGGGGGGGGGGCCCGGCCCCCCCCCCCCCCCCGCCGCCGGGGGGCGCGCCCCCCTCCGCCGCCGGGGGCGCGGGGCGGGCGGGGCTGGGCCGGCTGTTTCGGTGGCGGCGCCCCCGCGCGCGCCCGCCGGGCCCGGCCGGGGGGGGTGGCCGCACCCCTCATCCGGGCGCGGCATCGCGAGGCGGCGTGTTGCGACCCCTCATTGTGCGCGGGCGGGCGAAGAAAGACGCAGCGCGCGAGTGGCGAAGAAGACGGACAAGCCTCGGCGCCCACGCGTTACCCTCGCGTCAGGCGCCGGGCCGGTCGGCACGTATTCGAAGCCAGAATATGCCGCCTTGGGATCGATTGTCCCGCTGCATGACAGGCGGCGATAGGTAGAACGTACAGTCCAGTCCTGTGCGGCCTAGCGTGCGGTCGAGCCTGCGGCCGTCTCGTTCACGGTGCTCGCCGCGGCGCCCACGCGATAGCGCGAGCCCTTGTGGTCGGCCGGGAGCCGGTCGCCGGCGCCGTGCAGCTTGTGACGGAGGCTGCCCGGCACGTAGTCCTCGGGGTAGGCACCGCGCTTGCGCAGCTCGGGGATGACGAACTCGACGACGTCTTCGAAGGTGCCCGGCGTGATCGCGTAGGCCAGGTTGAAGCCGTCGACGTCGGTGTCCTCCACCCACTGCTGCAGCTGATCGGCGATCTCGGAGCCCGAGCCGACGATGAACGGGCCCAGGCCGCCGATCGCGCCGAGGCGGCCGATGTCCCGCACGGTCCACTCGCTGCCGTCCTCGTTGGCGCGCTGATAGTTGGCGACCACCGACTGGATGGCGTTGCTCTTCACGTTGCCGATCGGCTCGTCGAGGTCGTACTTCGAGAGGTCGACGCCCATCCAGCCCGACATGAACACGAGGGCGCCCCCGGGGCTGGCGTAATCCAGGAAGTTCTCGTACTTCGCCTGGGCCTTCTCGCTGGTCTCGTCGGTGATGATCGTCAGCAGGGTGTAGATCTTGGCGGCGTAGCGGTCTCGTCCCGCAGCCTCCAGACCGTCGCGGATCTTCGTGACGGTCGCCTTCAGGCCCTCCTTCGTGGAGGCGGCGACGAAGATGGCCTCCGCGTTCGCAGCGGCGAAACCGATCCCGCGGCTCGATGCACCGGCCTGGTAGATCACCGGCGTGCGCTGCACGCTCGGCTCGCTGAGGTGGATTCCGGGCACGGTGAAGTGCTTGCCCTTGTGTCCGATCTCGTGCACCTTGGCCGGGTCGGTGAAGACCCCGGTCTCGCGGTCGCGGATGACGGCGTCGTCTTCCCACGAACCCTCCCACAGCTTGTACAGCACCTCGAGGTACTCATCGGCGTGGTCGTAGCGGTCGTCGTGCTCGAGCTGGTCCTCATTGCCCATGTTCCGCGCGGCCGACGGCAGGTAGCCGGTCACGACGTTCCAGCCGACGCGGCCGTTCGTGAGGTGGTCCAGCGTCGACATGCGGCGGGCGAAGGGGTACGGATGCTCGTACGCGGTCCCAGCGGTGACCCCGAATCCGAGATGCTCCGTCACGAGCGCCATCGCCGAGATGAGCAGCACCGGGTCGTTCACGGGAACCTGGGCACCGTGCCGGATGGCCGCCTCGTTCGAGCCGCCGTACACGTCGTACGTGCCCAGCACGTCCGCGATGAAGATGCCGTCGAACGCCCCGCGCTCGAGCAGTTTGGCGAGCTCGGTCCAGTAGGTGAGGTCCTTGTACCGCCAGGCCTGGTCGTCGGGGTGGCGCCACATGCCGGAGGACTGGTGGGCGACGCAGTTCATGTCGAACGCGTTGAAACGGATCTGACGGGTCATATGGTCCAGGATGCGGCACGCGGACGGGCCACGCATCCGGAACGCAACATGCCGTAACGCGGTCAGTGCCCGGCGACGTCAGCGCCCGGTGAAACGGGGCGGCCGCTTCTCCTGAAAGGCGAGGAATCCCTCACGGTAGTCGGCCGTGTCACGCAGGGCCGCCTGGGCGGCGTTCTCGGCGGCGACCGAGTCCCACAGCGCGAGCTGCTCGTCGCGGAGGGCGCGCACGATCGCCTTCGACGCGACAAGAGCGGCAGTGGCCCCGGATGCGGCGGCCGCGGCGGCCGCATCCACCGTGTCCTGCAGCTCGGCGGCGGGGAGCACCCGGCTGAATAGTCCGGACTCGACCGCCTCGGTACCCGACATGAGCCGACCGGTATAGACCAGGTCAAGCGTCTTGTGTGCTCCCAGCCGTGAGACGAAGAGGGAGTGGCCGCCCGAATCGAGCAGTGCGCCGAGCGCAGCGAACGGTGAGCCGATCTTCGCCGAGTCGGCCACGTACACGACGTCCGTCGCCATCAGCAGCCCCAGCCCGATGCCGAGGCACGCCCCCTGTGCGGCTGCGAAGGTCGGCGCCGGAAAGGCGCTGATCCGCCGCAGGAGCGGGGTGACCAGATCGTCGAGGATGCCCCTCACGTCATCGGTGGCAGGATCGACCCCCGCGATGTCGCGCCCGGCACAGAACGCGCGTCCCTCGCCGCGCAGCACGAGGGCCCGCACTCCCGCCGCTTCGGCGGTCGCATACGCTGCATCGAGGTCGCGCAGCGCCGGCTCGTCGAGCGCGTTGAGTTTCGACGGCGCATTCAACGTGATGCGGGCGATCCCGTCGGCGATGGCGAGGTCGATCATCGTGGTCTCCTCCGTGGATTCCTCCGTGGTGCTCTCAGACGTCATAGTCGACCACCACCCTGTCGGTCAGCGGATGCGACTGGCACGTGAGCACGTAGCCGCGTTCCAGCTCCTCCGGCTCGAGCGCGTAGTTCTCGGTCATCCGCACATCTCCAGACACCAGTCGCGCCCGGCAGGTGCCGCACACGCCACCGGCGCACGCGAAGGGCACATCCGGTCGTACGCGCAGCGCGGCGTTCAGCACCGACTCGTTCGCGTCGACCGGCGTGGTCACGGTCGACGTCTGGCCGTCGAGCGAGAACTCGATCTCGACGGTCCTGTCGCCCTCGTGCGCGATCACCGGGCGGCCGTGATCGCCCGTGACCTGCCCGGGCTCACCGGTCGTGAACAGCTCGAAGTGGATGCGCGTGCGCGGCACCTCCAGCGACTCCAGCACATCCCGGCAGAGCTGCACGAGCTCGAACGGTCCGCACAGGAACCACTCGTCGACGGTGGCCGGCGGGATGAGCAGGTCGAGCATCCGGCGCAGGCGCTCTTCGTCGATCCGGCCCGACAGCAGGGGGGCCGACCGCTGCTCCCGCGAGAGCACGTGGTGCAGTGCGAGCCGGGCAGGGTACCGGTCCTTCAGGTCGGAGAGCTCGTCGAGGAACATCACGTCGATCGCCGTGCGGTTCGTGTAGACGAGCGTGAAGCGGCTGGTGTCCGACGCGGCGAGGATGCTGTGCGCCAGCGACATGAGCGGCGTGATCCCCGAGCCGGCCGCGACACCGACCACGTGTTTGCCGTCGAGCGCGCCGAGGTCGGTCGTGAACGTGCCCTGCGGACTCATCACGTCGATCCGGTCGCCCGCGGACAGCTCGCTCGTCGCCCAGGTGGAGAACGCCCCGCCGAGGTCCCGCTTGATCGCCACGCTGATGCTGCCCGGCGTCGGCGGCCGGCAGATCGAGTAGCTGCGCCGCAGTTCGTGACCACCGACCGTCGCGCGCAACGCGACGTGCTGGCCCGGCAGGTAGTCGTACTCGCCGCGCAGGTCGTCCGGAACGGCGAAGGTGACCTCGACGCTTGCCGAGGTCAGGGGCCGCACCTCGGCGACCGCGAGTGTGTGAAAGCGGGCGCGGGGCACTAGAGCTCCTCCCGCATCAGAAGGGCTTCAGATAGTCGAACGGCTCACCGCATGCGCGGCACTCGTAGAGCGCCTTGCACGCTGTCGACCCGAAGTGGGAGAGCTCACGGGTGTCGAGCGACTGGCAGTGCGGACACTTCACGGCGAGCCGCAGCCCCACGGGGCCGGTGACGGCCGCGCGCCCGGTCGGCGGGGCGATCCCGAAGCGTTCGAGTGCCGCCTTTCCGGCATCGCTGATCCAGTCGGTCGTCCAGGCGGGCGACAGCGTGAGCCGCACGGTGACGTTGCCGAATCCCGCGTCGGCGAGAGCGTGCACGACATCCTCACGGATCGCGTCCATCGCGGGGCAGCCGCTGTAGGTCGGAGTCACGACCACCTCGACGCCGTCGTCGGTGACCGTGACCTCGCGCAGGATGCCCAGGTCGTCGATCGTGAGCACCGGGACCTCCGGGTCCATGACCGCGGCGGCCGTGTCCCACGCTCGTGTCGCGTCCGCGAAGTGGCCGGTCACCAGCTGGCTCCCGGATGCTGTCGAGCGAGCACCTGCAGCTCGGCCAGCAGCGGCCCCAGGTACTCGGAGTGCTGCCCACGACGACCGCCTCCGGAAGCGACGAACGTCGCCGGCAGCTCCAGTTCGCTCCGGCGGAGCACCGGCTCGATGCTCGCGTCGAACGCCGGCCGCAGGCTCGACGGCCGTGGCGCGATGTCCTCGAGCCGATCGTTCAGGGGCTCGTCAACGAACAGCTCGTCCACCGACGGCCACAGGTCGGCGAGGGCGGTGACCAGACGGCGGCGCGACTCGTCGGTGCCGAGCGCGAGTCTCAGCATCCACTGGTCGGCGTGGTCGCGGTGGTAGTCGACCTCCTTGACCGCCTTCGCCGCGATCGCCGCGAGCACCGGGTCGGCGGAGGCGCGCAACCGCGCGTAGAGCTCGAACATGTAGTGCGACACGGCGAACTGCCGCACGATCGTGTGCGCGAAGTCGCCGTTCTGCTGC
The DNA here is from genome assembly GCF_042882245.1 of Leifsonia sp. NPDC058230. NCBI lineage: Bacteria > Bacillati > Actinomycetota > Actinomycetes > Micrococcales > Microbacteriaceae > Leifsonia > Leifsonia sp. NPDC058230. The sequence continues at coordinate 287,209 of NZ_JBHVWM010000003.1, forward strand.
TCGAACAGGTGCGCCGACCGGAACTCGTGTTCGTCGCGCCAGTAGGCGAGGTCGTCTTCGCTGCGCCCGGATGCGCTGCCCGCGTAGCGGAGCAGCGAACGCGCGTGCCCGAGCAGATCGAGCGCGATGTTCGCGAGCGCGACATCCTCTTCGAGCTCGGGGGCGCGGGAGATCCACTCGCCGAGGCGCTGGGCGAGGATCAGGGAGTCGTCGCCGAGCCAGAGGGCGTACTCGGCGACGTCCTCGCTCGCCTTCGCGTCGCTCGTGACGAACTCGTCGGAGAGCCTGACCGCGGTCAGTTCGACGTGACCGTGTGCCGCCTCGACGGCGTCCATGCCGGGGTCGTCGGTCACAGGTGCTTCACCCCCTCGCTCGCCGTGTAGTACGTGGCGTGCCGGTAGTTCTTGCCGGCGGGGGATTCGAAGAACGAGCCCTTCGCATCCGGATCGCTCGCGGTGATCGCATCGGAGGGGACCACCCAGATCGAGACGCCCTCGCTGCGACGGGTATAGAGGTCTCGCGCATTGCGCACGGCCATCGTCTCGTCGGGCGCGTGCAGCGAGCCGACGTGCACATGGCTGAGACCGCGACTCGACCGCACGAAGACCTCCCAGAGCGGCCAGGTCTCCGGATGCGCGGCGTCGGGCGTGCCGGGGGCCGACATCAGGCGACCGCTCCCGTCTGTTCGGCGCGACGGGCCTCTTCGGCGCGGTCGGCCTCCGCGGCGGCATAGGCCGCAGCCGCCTCGCGCACCCAACGGCCCTCGTCGTGGGCGTCGCGGCGACGCTGCATCCGCTGCGCGTTGCACGGCCCGCGGCCGGCGAGCACCTCCTGGAATTCGGTCCAGTCGATCGGGCCGAGGTCGTACGCCTGCCGCTCCTCGTTCCAGCGCAGGTCGGGGTCGGGCAGGGTCACCCCGAGCGCTTCGGCCTGCGGCACGAGCATCCCGACGAACCGCTGACGCAGGTCGTCGTTCGAGAACCGCTTGATCTTCCACGCCATCGAGCGCGCGGAGTTGGGCGAGTCGTCGTCGGGCGGGCCGAACATCATCAGCGAGGGCCAGTACCAGCGGTCGACCGCATCCTGGGCCATCGCCTGCTGCGCAGGCGTGCCGCGCATCAGCTGGAGCAAAATCTCGAACCCCTGCCGCTGATGGAAGGACTCCTCTTTGCAGATGCGCACCATCGCCCTGCCGTAGGGGGCGTACGACGCGCGGCACAGCGGAACCTGGTTGCAGATCGCGGCGCCGTCGACCAGCCAGCCGATCGCGCCCATGTCGGCCCAGCTGAGCGTCGGGTAGTTGAAGATCGAGGAGTAGCGGGCTTTGCCGGCGATCAGCTGCTCGGTCATCTCGTCGCGCGTGATGCCGAGGGTCTGCGTGGCGGAGTAGAGGTACAGGCCGTGACCGGCCTCGTCCTGGACCTTCGCCATCAGGATCGCCTTGCGCTTGAGGCTGGGGGCGCGCGTGATCCAGTTGGCCTCCGGCTGCATCCCGATGATCTCGGAGTGGGCGTGCTGCGACATCTGCCGGATGAGCGACCTGCGGTAGTCGTCGGGCATCCAGTCGCGCGGCTCCACCCGGGAGTCGGAGCCGATGAGCTCGTCGAAGCGCTGCTGCCCCTGGTGCTGGGCTTCTGGCGCGTCCGTGCGCGCGGTTGCGGTGGTCATCGTCGACCTTCCTCGAATTACCGACTGATCGTTCGGTAAGTATATCCCGACGGGGCGGGCGCATGCCACACTGGAGGCGACATGCCAGAGAAGACCACCGCCATCGAGACGCCCGCTGCCGCGCCCGCGGCCGAACGCGCCCTGCGTCGCGGACGCCCCGGCTACGACCAGCGCGGCATCCTTGAGGTCGCCGTCGCCGCTTTCAACGAGCACGGCTACGACGCCACCTCCATCGGGATGCTCGCCGACCGTCTCGGCCTCTCCAAGTCGGCGATCTACCACCACGTCTCCTCCAAGGACGAGCTGCTCGAACTGGCCGTCGACGAAGCACTCGACGGCCTCGAGGGCGTGCTCCGCGAGCCCGGCGCCACCACCGGCCGCGCCGCGGACCGCCTCGCCTACGTGCTGCGGGGCGCCGTGGACGTGCTGACCGCCAAGGTGCCGTACGTCACGCTCCTGCTTCGCGTGCGCGGGAACACCGAGGTGGAACGCGCCGCCCTCGCCCGCCGCCGCGCCTTCGACCGCGCGGTCTCCGCACTCGTCGTCGAAGCCCGCGACGAGGGTTCCCTGCGTGCGGACATCGACCCCGGAATCGTCTCGCGCCTCCTCTTCGGCATGATCAACTCCATCGTCGAGTGGTACCGCCCGGACGGCCCGGAGTCACCCGCCGACCTCGCCGACGACATCCTCGCCCTCGCCCTCGACGGCCTCCGCACTCCCCGCTGACCCTCCCTCGATGAGGTGAATGACGCGAATCAGGACTTCGCGACGAGAGTGAGCACGTCGTACGTGGCGACGACGGCGTCGTGCTGGTTGGTGATCAGGGCATCCCACCGCACCTCCCCGTAGTCGTCGGTCTCGCGCGGGGTGATCTGCTTCGCAGTGAGGGCGACCCGGATGCTGTCCCCAGGTGACACCGGCGTCACGAACCGCAGGTTCTCCAGCCCGTAATTCGCGAGCACCGGACCGACGTCCGGGTCGACGAACAGCCCGGCCGCGAACGACACCAGCAGGTACCCGTGCGCCACCCGGCCGGGGAAGAACGGATTCGCGGCCGCCGCCTCCTCGTTCATGTGGGCGTAGAACCTGTCGCCCGTGAACTCGGCGAAGTGCTCGATGTCCTCGAGCGTGACCTCCCTGGGCTCGGAGAGCAGCTGGTCGCCGATCGCGAGCGTGGCCAGCGATTTGCGGAACGGATGCGGTGCCCCCTCCTGCACCGCTGCGCCCTGATGCCAGACTCCGGTGATCGCGGTCAGCATCGTGGGCGAGCCCTGCAATGCCGTGCGCTGCATGTGGTGGAGCACCGCGCGGATTCCGCCCAGTTCTTCGCCGCCGCCGGCGCGTCCCGGCCCGCCGTGCACGAGGTGCGGAACCGGGGAGCCGTGGCCGGTCGAGGTTCGAGCATCGTCGCGATCGAGCACCAGCACGCGCCCGTTGTAGGGCGCGAGGCCCATGACCAGGTCGCGTGCGATCCCCGTGTCGTGGGTGGCGACGCTGGTCACGAGCGATCCGCCGCCGCGTGCGACGAGCCGGGCCGCATCCGCCGTGTCCGAGTAGCCGAGGATGCTCGCGACCGGCCCGAACGCCTCGACCGTGTGCACCTCCTCGGCTTCCGCATCCGCGAACCGGAGCACGAGCGGGGTGACGAACGCGCCCTCGGGCGCTGTGCCGCGGGTGCCGTCCGCACGCACGACGGAGGGCTGGTCGAGTCCGCCGATCACGAGCTCGCCGCCCGCATCCACGAGCCGGAGGACCTGCCGCAGGACCTCGTCGCGCTGCGCCTGCGAGGCCAGGGGTCCCATCGTCACGCCGTCCGCCCGCGGATCCCCGACCACGACCCGCTCTTCGATCCGCGACTGCACCGCGGAGATCACCTCGCCGACGAACGGCAACGGCACGATCGCTCGGCGGATGGCCGTGCACTTCTGGCCGGCCTTCGAGGTCAGCTCTACGACGAGCTGCTTGACGTACGCGTCGAACTCGGGGGAGCCGGGCACCGCATCCGCGCCGAGCACCGACGCATTGATCGAGTCGGTCTCGCTGGTGAACCGCACGCCGCCGGTCTGCACCGAGTCGTGCGAACGCAGCCTCTCGGCCGTCGACGCCGAGCCGGTGAATCCGACGAGGTCGCCGAGCCGCAGATGGTCGAACAGGTCGGGAACGCTCCCCGAGATCAGCTGCAGCGATCCCTCGGGCAGCAGCCCGGATTCGACGAGGATGCGTACGAAGGCCTCCGCGACATATCCGGTCGGCGTCGCCGGCTTCACGACGGTCGGCATCCCGGCGAGGAAGGCCGGCGCGAATTTCTCGAGCGACCCCCACACCGGAAAATTGAACGCGTTGATCTGCACGGCCACCCCCGGCAGCCGGGTGTAGACGTGCTGGCCGAGGAAGGAACCGTCCTTCGACAGGTTCTCGGCGGGTCCGTCGGCGTAGACCTGCGAGTTCGGCAGCTCGCGGCGCCCCTTCGACGAATAGGTGAAGAGCACTCCGATGCCGCCGTCGACGTCGACCCACGAGTCGGCTTTCGTCGCACCGGCGCGGCTCGAGAGCTCGTACAGCTCGTCCTTGCGCGCGGTGAGCGCTTGCGCCAGCTGCTTGAGCAGCATCGCACGCTGGTGGAACGTCAGCGCACCGAGCGACGCCTGCCCCACCGTGCGCGCGTAGTCGAGCGCACGCCCGAGGTCGAGCCCGGCCGTGCTCACCTGGGTGACCAGTGCGCCGGTGGAGGCATCCCGCACCTCGACGGCACCCGCGTCCGTGTCGGGCGTCCACCACGTACCTCTTACATAGCTGGGCAGGATGCTCTGCAGCGTCATCGCGAAACCTCCTCGGTGCCGGCTGGGTATGCTGTGCGCATGGCCGACGGCGACTGGACGATCGAGCTCGGCGAGCTCGACGAGAAAATGGGTGTGCGCATCCTCGAGCAGTCCGCGGAACGCGTCGTGGCGACCATGCCGGTCGAGGGCAATCGCCAGTCGTTCGGGCTGCTGCACGGCGGCGCGTCGGTCGCGTTCGCCGAGGCGCTCGGGTCATGGGCGGCGGTGATCCACGCGGGGCCGGGACGCACGGCGGTCGGCGTCGACATCAATGCGACGCACCACGCGTCTGCGCGGAGCGGACTCGTCACCGGCGTCGCGACGGCCATCAAGCTCGGCCGCACGATCGCCTCGCACGAGATCGTGGTGACGGATGAGGAGGGCCGCCGCATCTGCACGGCGCGCATCACGAACCTCATCATCGATTCCCCGGAGCGGTAGCCGCGCCGGGGGCCTCGGACCCGGCGTCCGGCCACTCGTAGAAGCCGCGCCCGGACTTGCGCCCCAGGTGCCCGTCGGCGACCATCCGCCGCAGCAGCTCGGGCGGTTCGAAGCGCGGACCGAGGCGGTCGCGCAGGTACTCGGCGATGCCGAGCCGCACATCCAGCCCCACCAGATCGCTGAGTTTCAGCGGACCGACCGGATGCCCGTACCCGAGCACCATCGCCGCGTCGATGTCGGCAGGGGTCCCGACACCCTCCTCGACCATCCGGATCGCCTCGAGCCCGAGCAGAACGCCGAGCCGCGAGGATGCGAACCCGGGGGAGTCCCGCACGGTCACCGCCGTCTTGCCGATCGCCGCGACCCAGCCCTGCGCCAGTCCGATCACGTCGGGGGCCGTCGCCGTGCCGAACACGACCTCCACGAGGGACGACGCGGGAACCGGGTTGAAGAAGTGCAGGCCGAGAAAGGCCCCCGGCCGGGCGATCCCGCCGGCCAGTTCGTCGATCGAGATCGACGACGTGTTCGTGGCGAGCACAGCACGGTCGCCGAGCAGGCTCTCGGCCCGCTGCAGCGCCTCCGACTTCAGCGCACGGTCTTCGGGCACGGCCTCGATCACCAGTCCGCACGGGCCGAGACCGTCCCAGTCCGTCGAGACCTCCACAGCGCTCGTCGGTTCGGCGCGGCCGCGCTCGACACTCGCCCTGACCGAGCGCCGGATGCGCTCCCGCGCCGCGCCGACCGCATCCGGGTCGCGCTCGACGACCGTGACGTGCGCTCCGGCGAGCAGGAACGCGTGCGCGATTCCGGAGCCCATCCGGCCGCCCCCGATCACGCCGACCCGCTCGGGAACGGCGGTCGCGCCCGTCCCCGTGCCCGCTCCCGTCCCGGCCTTCTCCGTCACCGCTCAGTCCTCCGCTGCAGGAACTCCGTCATCCGCCGCACCTTCTCCGGCGACTCGAAGAGTTCGGCCTGGGCCTCCTGCTCGGCACGTGGATGCTCGTCGCGCCGGGCGTGCAGCACCGCCTTCGTGTACTGGGTCGCGAGGACGTCGTTGGCGGCGATGCGGTCGGCCAGCGCGTGGGCGGCGGCGAGCAGCGCATTCGGCTCGTGCAGCTCGGTGACGAGGTGAACGGCGAGGGCCTCCTCGCCGGTGAGGATGCGTCCGGCGAGCACGATCTCCGCCGCGAGCGGCTCACCCACCAGCTCGGGGAGCCGCCACAGGGCGCCCGCGGCCGCGATGATCCCGAGGCCGGTCTCGGGGTTGCCGATGCGCAGCCGCGCCGTTCCGATCCGGAAGTCGGCCGCGTAGGCGAGCTCCGCTCCGCCGCCGAGCGCGTACCCGTCCAGTGCGGCGATCACCGGCATCGGGAGGGCCGCGATACGCACGAAGAGGCCGGCGTTGATGCCGCGGTGCGCATCCGCCGCCCGCCGTTCGAGGAGTTCGCCGATGTCGGCTCCCGACGCGAAGACGCCGCCCGCGCCGGCGAGGATGAGGATGCGCGGCTGGCGCTCCAGCCGTTCGCACACCTCGTGCAGCTCGTCGACCATCGCCTGGTCGATCGCGTTGCGCACCTCGGGGCGGTTGAGCGTGACGACCATCCGGTCGCCGAGGATCTCGATCAGCAGGGCCGGCATCACACCCGCTCCAGGATCATCGCGGAACCCTGTCCGACGCCGACGCACATCGTCGCGAGCCCGTAGCGGGAGTCTTCGCGCTCCATACGCCCGAGCAGCGTGACGAGCAACCGCGACCCGCTCGAGCCGAGCGCGTGACCGAGTGCGATGGCGCCCCCGTCCGCGTTCACCCGCCCCTGGTCGAGGCCGAGCCGGCGGATGCACGCGAGAGCCTGGCTCGCGAAAGCCTCGTTGAGCTCGACGCTGCCGATGTCGGCGAGGTCGATCCCGCTGCGCGCGAGAGCCTTCTCGGTGGCGGGCACGGGACCGAGCCCCATGATCTCCGGAGGCAGCCCGACGCTGGTGCCGACCACCACCCGAGCGCGCGGGATCAGTCCGTAGCGCTCCACGGCCTCGGCGCTCGCGACCACGAGCGCCGAGGCGCCGTCGTTGAGCGGGGACGAGTTGCCGGCCGTGACGACGCTGCCGCCGGCGACCACCGGTCTGAGCGCGGCCAGCGCCTCCGGACTGGTGTCGCGCCGGATCCCCTCATCGACCGTGACGGGGCCGCGGGCGCCGTCGACGGCCACGATCTCGTCGGCGAACCGGCCCGCGTCGGTGGCGGCCGCCGCCCGGCGGTGGCTCTCGAGGGCGAAGGCGTCCGCATCCTGGCGGGTGATCCCGTCGAGCCGGGCCACCTCCTCCGCCGTCTCCGGCATCGAGAACGTCGCCTTCTCCCGAGCAGTCAACCGCGGATTGGTGAAACGCCACCCGATCGACGTGTCGTACTGCGCTCCGGGCTTGGCGAACGCCTTCTCGGGCTTCGCCTGAACCCAGGGCGCGCGGGTCATCGACTCGACCCCGCCGGCGACCACCACGTCCGCGTCCCCGGCCCGCACGCTCTGCGCGGCCATGGTGACCGCCGAGAGACCGGATGCGCAGAGCCGGTTGACCGTGACGCCGGGCACCGCATCCGGCAGCCCCGCCAGCAGCACGCTCAGGCGGGCGACGTTGCGGTTGTCCTCGCCGGCCTGGTTGGCGGCACCGAGGATGACCTCGTCGATCGTCTGCGCATCAACGCGCGCCCGGCGTACGGCCTCGGCGACCACGAGGGCCGCGAGGTCGTCGGGTCGGATGCCCGCGAGAGCCCCGCCGTACCGGCCGACAGCGGTGCGGACCCCGCCTACCAGGTACGCCTCCGTCATGCTCGTCTCCCTCGACGGTCTCGGTCCACACACGTGATCGGCCGATCGGCGTATTTACCGAACGAACGTTCAGAAAGTCATCCTCGCAGACCCCGCCGCTCGCCACAACTCGCCGCGGGGCATCGCGTCAGCGAGTGTCAGCGAGTGTCGTGATCCTCGAAGATGAGCGACGTCTTCGTATCGCGCACCGACGGGATGCCCGGCAGCGTCTCCAGCACCAGCCGCCGCAGATCCTCGTTGTCGCGCGCCCGCACCAGCAGGATCACGTCGAAGTCCCCGCCCACGAGGGCGAAATGCTCCACCTCGGGGATGCCGCGCAGCCGGTCCCGCAACTCGTGCCAGCTCGCCTGCTCGACCCGCAGCGTCACGTACGCCGACGATCCCCGGCCCGAGCGCACCGGATCGACCTTCGCCGTGAATCCCGTGATCACCCCGTCGTCGAGCATCCGGGAGAGGCGCGCATAGGCGTTCGCGCGCGAGACGTGCGCGGCCTCTGCGACCGCTGTGATCGAGGCCCGCCCGTCGGCGCGCAGAGCTTCGATGATCCTCGAGTCGATGTCGTCCATGGTGGTAGACAGTTTGTCGCCGAAAGAGGCCCTGGGCAAGGGAATGTCTCGAAACTCGCGCAGCTCTAGCAAACCCGGTCCAGCGAAGTCATCCTGAGAAAGAGCGACGTCTTTCAAAGGAGAATGGATGCACGCCATCGATCTGCTGCCCCGAGAAACCCCCGTGGGCCTCATCGACCAGCACGGCGGGTCCCACGAGGACGCCCACTATCCCATTCCGTCGACCGACCGGATCGCCGAGGGCTACCGTCACCTCGTGCTCGGCCGCCGCCTCAACGACCAGGCCAACGCCCTGGTGCGACAGGGACGTCTCGCCGTTTACCCGTCGTCGCACGGGCAGGAGGCGTGCGAGGTCGCCGCCGCGATGGTGCTCAGCGATCAGGACTGGCTCTTCCCGACCTACCGCGACACCGTCGCCGTCATCGCCCGCGGTGTCGACCCGTTCGAAGCGTTCCTGCTCCTGCGCGGCGACTGGCACTCCGGCTACGACCCGACCGTGCACCACGTCGCACCGCAGGCGACTCCGCTCGCCACACAGCTGCTGCACGCCGTCGGGTTCGCGCACGCCGCCAGGATGCGCGGCGAAGACACCGTCGTGCTCGCCCTCTGCGGCGACGGCGCCACCAGTGAGGGCGACTTCCACGAGGCCCTCAACTTCGCCGCGGTCTTCCACCTGCCGGTCGTCTTCCTCGTGCAGAACAACGGCTACGCCATCTCCGTGCCGCTCAGCAGGCAGACCGCGGCCCCGTCGATCGCGCACAAGGCGATCGGCTACGGGATGCCCGGGCAGCGCGTCGACGGAAACGACCTCGCCGCTCTGCTCTCCGTGCTCGGCGAAGCGGTCGACTCGGCGCGCACCGGGGGAGGGCCGACGCTCGTCGAGGCGGTCACCTACCGCATCCAGTCGCACACGAACGCCGACGACGCCACCCGCTACCGGAGCGACGACGAGGTGAAGCCGTGGCTGGAGCGCGACCCGCTCGCGCGCATCCGCACCTGGCTGCGGGCGAACGGCGCGCTGACCGACGGCGACGACGCCGAGATCCACGCACAGGCCGAACGCGTCGCCAGCGACCTGCGTGCTGCTGTCAACGCGGAGGCGGAGGCGCATCCGGAGGACCTCTTCGCCTACGTCTACGAGACCCCGACCCCGCAACTGCGGGAGCAGGCAGCGATGCTCGCCGCCGAGCTCGCATCCGACGGCGCCGACCAGGAGGGCACTCGATGACGCTCATGCACGACGCACCGGCCACCCCCGACACCACGCCGGCGCCCATCACCATGACGATGGCGCAGGCCATCAACCGCGCGCTCGCCGACGCGCTCGAAACCGACCCTGCCGTGCTCGTGTTCGGCGAGGACGTGGGTGTGCTCGGCGGAGTCTTCCGCGTCACCGACGGCCTCGCCGCCCGCTTCGGCGACCAGCGCTGCTTCGACACCCCGCTCGCCGAGGCGGGCATCGTCGGCACGGCCGTCGGCATGGCCATGAACGGGATGCGGCCCGTCGTCGAGATGCAGTTCGACGCCTTCGCCTACCCGGCGTTCGAGCAGATCGTCGACCACGTCGCCAAGATGGGCAATCGCACACGGGGCGCCGTGCGGCTGCCGCTGGTCATCCGCATCCCCTACGCGGGCGGCATCGGCGGCGTCGAGCACCACTCCGACTCGTCGGAGGCGTACTACGTGCACACCCCCGGTCTCACGGTCGTCTCGCCGGCCACGCCTCAGGATGCGTACAGCCTGCTGCGCGCGGCCATCGCGTTCCCCGATCCGGTCGTCTTCCTCGAGCCGAAGAAGCTGTACTGGGCGACCGGCCAGGTGGACGTCACCGCGCCTATCCCGCAGCTCGGCAGGGCACGCATCGCCCGGGCGGGCACGGATGCGACCCTCATCGCGTACGGACCGTCCGTTCCCGTCGCGCTCGCCGCAGCCGAGGCCGCCGAGGCGGAGGGACGCAGCCTGCAGGTGCTCGATCTGCGCAGCCTCGTCCCGTTCGACGACGAGACCGTCTGTGACGCGGTGCGCTCGACGGGCCGAGCGGTCGTGATCGCCGAGGCCCCCGGATTCGCGAGCGTGGCCTCCGAGATCGCCGCGCGCGTCTCCGAGCGCTGCTTCCACCACCTGCTTGCGCCGGTGCGCCGAGTGACCGGATTCGATACACCGTTCGCACCGCCGAAACTGGAGAAGTACTACCTGCCGAGCGTCGACCGCATCCTGGACGCCGTCGACGACCTCCAGTGGGACGACGTGCCGGTGGTCGAATCATGACCGCCAAGATCTTCACGCTGCCGGACCTCGGCGAGGGACTCACCGAGGCCGAGCTGGTGCGCTGGCTCGTGTCGGTCGGGGACACGGTGCGGGTCGACCAGCCGATCGCGGAGGTCGAGACCGCGAAATCCGTCGTCGAGGTGCCGTCGCCGTTCGCCGGCGTCGTCGAGACGCTGCACGGCGAAGAGGGCGAGGCGCTGGCCGTCGGTGCGCCGCTCATCGAAGTGGTCGAGGAATCGCCGGACCGCGCGGCCGATAGCGGTGCCGACACTGCCAGCAATGGCGCCGCCCGTTCCGGCGGCTCAGGGAATGTGCTCGTCGGCTACGGCACGACCGAGAGCGACTTCACGGGCAGACGCCGCCGGTCGCGCGCGGCGGCCACTGCGACGGTCATCGCGACGGTCGCTGCGACCTCCACGTCCGTCGTCCCGGTGATCTCGCCCGTGGTGCGAACGCTCGCGCGCACCCACGGTATCGACCTCTCGACGCTGACCCCCTCCGGAACTGGCGGTGTCATCACCCGCAAAGACGTCGAAGCCGCCTTTGCGACCGCGGTTCCGCAGTCCATGCCCGGTGCAGAGCCCGAGTCCGCGCCGGCCGGCTCGGCCGACCCGCGCACGGGCCTCGTCGTCGCCGCCAGCACGCCGTTCAGCCTGTTCCGCCGCACCGTCGCGGCCAACATGACCCGCAGCCGCTCGGAGATCCCCGAAGCGACGGTGTGGGTGGACGTCGACGCGACCGACCTGTGGGACGCCCGCAAGCGCATCCGTCTCGGAGACCGCGAACGGCACCCGTCGCTGCTCGCGTTCGTCGCCCGGTTCACGCTCGCCGCGCTCACTCGCTTCCCCGCCCTGGCCGGCCGGGTGTCCGCCGACGGCGCCGGTCTCGACACCTTCGAAGGAGTCAACCTCGGGTTCGCGGTCGACTCGCCGCGCGGCCTCGTCGTGCCGGTCATCCGTCGCGCCGACCGGATGACCATCCGCGAGCTCGACGCCGAGCTCGACCGCCTCACCCGGCTCGCGCGGGAGGGGTCCCTGTCGCCGGGCGAGCTCAGCGGCTCCACGTTCACGATCAACAACTACGGCAGCCTGGGCGTCGACGGCAGCGCGGCGATCATCAACCACCCCGAGGTCGCCATCCTCGGGGTCGGCCGCATGATCGAGCGTCCGTGGGTGGTCGACGGTGTCGTCGTGCCGCGGCGGATCGCTCAGCTCTCGCTGGTCTTCGACCACCGCGTCACCGACGGAGGGGTCGCGGCGGGCATGCTGCGCGACGTCGCGGATGCCGTCGAATCGCCCCTCACCCTGCTTGCTGACGCCCCGCCCGCCTGAGCGTAGTGTGTCGGCCATGAGCGACAAGAAGCCGGAAAGCGAAGACGCCGACCACGATCTCAGGGAAGAGAAGCAGGTGGCTCCCGAGGAGAACCTCGACTGGCTCCCCGAACCCGAGCCCACCGACGGCGAGGCCCCGGCCCCGTAACTGTGCCGGGTCGCCGTGACCCGGCCTCGAGTCGGGGCTCTAGGCTTGATCGGTGACCCCGACCCCACCGGCTAAACGTCGAATCCCCATCTGGCTCGCGATCGTGTTCGCGATCCTCTGCGGGGCCGGTGTCGCCGTGCAGTCCCGCATCAACGGTGAGCTCGGGCGCCGGATCGACGACGGATTCGCGGCCGCCCTCATCTCGTTCGGGTCCGGACTCGTCATCCTCTCGGTCGCACTCGCCGTCTCGCCGACGGGGCGCCGCGGGCTGACCCGGGTGAGGGATGCGCTGCGCACCCACGAACTGCGCTGGTGGTACGTCTGCGGCGGCGCCGCGGGAGCCTTCCTCGTGCTGTCGCAGGGTCTCACCGCGGCCGTTCTCGGCGTCGCCCTGTTCACCGTGGCGATCGTCGCCGGACAGACCGTCAGCGGCCTGGTGCTCGACCGCGTCGGCCTCGGCCCGGGCGGACGCCGAGAGCTCACGCCCGCGCGGGTGACGGGCGCCGGGCTCGCCCTGGTCGCCGTGATCTGGGCCGTCTCCGCCCAGTTCGGCGGCAGTGTTCCCGCGTGGATGCTCGTGCTCCCGCTCCTCGCCGGCCTCGGCCTCGGCTGGCAGCAGGCCGTCAACGGACAGGTGCGCGTGACCGCGCAGAGCGCGCTCACCGCGACCTTCGTCAACTTCGTGGTCGGAACAGCCGTGCTCCTCGTGCTGATGCTCGTGCACTCGGCGTTCGTGGGCTGGCCCGGATCGTTGCCCCCCGAGCCGTGGCTCTACCTGGGCGGCGCGATCGGCTGCGTGTTCATCGCCGGCGCCGCCCTGCTCGTGCGGGTAACCGGCGTGCTCGTCCTCGGGCTCGCCACCGTCGCCGGACAGCTCATCGCGGCGCTGCTGCTCGACGCGCTCGCGCCGGGTGCGCATCCGATCGCCTGGTCGACAGTCGGCGGGACGATTCTCGCCCTGGTCGCTGTCGCCGTCGCCAGCGTGCGCTGGAACCGGCGGACTACTCCAGCGTCGTGAGGTAGCGCTCCCCGTCAAGGGTCTTGCGGTGGCCTTCGCGGGAGCCCTCGGGGATGCCGCCGACGTAGAGCCAGCCGAGCAGGCGCTCGTTCTTCTTCAGCCCGTGCATCTTGTGCACCGACTTGGCGCGCGTGTGGTGACCGGTGCGCCAGATCACGCCCCAGCCCGCCTCGTGGAGCAGAAGGCTCAGGATGTGCGCCACACCCGAAGCCACAGCATCCTGCTCCCAGCCGGGCACCTTGTCGCTCTTCGTGCGCACGGACACCACGGCGAGCAGCAGCGAGGAGCGCAGCGGCTTCGAAGCGAGCTTCTCCGCGTCGTGACCGCTCGCGTGCGCATCCTTCACAAAGGCGTCGCCGAGACGCCGCCGCGCGTCGCCGCGCAGCTCGATCACCCGCCAGGGGTGCAGGGCGCTGTGGTCGGCGACACGGCCGGCGGCCGCCACCAGCGGCAGCAGCTCCTCGTGGGTCGGCGCCGCCTCGGTCACCCGCGAATACGAGCGGCGGGCGGCGACCGCGTCGACGATCCGGCTCACGCTACTCGCCGGGGGTGAAGTTGAGGGAGATCGAGTTCATGCAGTACCGGTCGCCGGTCGGCGTGCCGAAACCGTCGTCGAACACGTGTCCGAGGTGCGAACCGCAGCTCGCGCAGCGCACCTCCGTGCGCACCATGCCGAGGCTGGTGTCTTCGATCAGCTGCACCGCCTCGGGGCGCACCGACTCGTAGAAGCTCGGCCAGCCGCACCCGGAGTCGAACTTGGTGCCCGACTTGAACAGCTCGGCGCCGCACGCCGCACAGGTGTAGAGGCCCGCCCGGCCCTCGTCGAGCAGCTCGCCGGTCCACGGTCGCTCGGTGGCGGCCTCGCGGAGCACTGCGAACTGTTCGGGGCTGAGCTCTTCCCGCCACTCGTCGTTGCTCTTGGTGACGTCGTAGTTCATCGCGTGTCCCTTTCGTCAGACACAACCCTAAACGGCGCGGGGTGCGAGCCTGTTCCCTCTTTCTGCTGCGACATCGGTCTGTATCGCTGCGTTACGCTGCGCGCGACGTGCCGCCGGCTTGGGACAACACACAGATTCGGGCAAATAGGATGGCCGCGAACGCGGGCCGACTCGGTTCGTCCAGGCACAGGAGGGGTGAGGATGGCGAACGCGGCAGACGACCGGCCGTCGTCCTCCGACCCGGATGACGGCCTCGGCGAGCGGGATCGGTCGATCCTCGCGTTCGAACGGCAGTGGTGGCGGCATGCCGGCGCCAAGGAGCAGGCCATCCGCGAAGAGTTCGGTCTCTCGGCGGCACGGTACTATCAGCTGCTCGGGGCGTTGATCGATTCGCCCGCCGCCCTGCACCACGACCCCATGCTCGTCAAACGGCTGCAGCGTCTTCGCGACGCGCGGATGGCCGCGAGGAGCACCCGGACGCTCACGTCCGACGATTGAGGACCACGCACACGATGGCTGAGAAGTATCCCAAGGACCGTTTCGACACGATCCCCGACGATCTGTCGCGGGTCGGCGCCCACCGCACCCCGCGTCCGAAGGGGCGCGGCTGGATCGGTTTCGCCTGGGCGGCCCTCGCCACGGTCGTCCTCGTCGGGCTCGGGATCTTCGGACTGTCCCTCGTCAACGGGAGCATCTCGTTCCAGGGGAACACCACCTCGGCCTCGCCGACGCCCACGCCGACACCCACTCCCACGATCGTCCCGACCGTCGACCCGAACCTCAGCGTCTTCGTCTTGAACGGCACGACCACGAGCGGGCTCGCCAACACCGTCGGCGACAAGCTCGTCGCAGCCGGCTGGAAAGTGGATTCGCGCGCGAACGCGAGCGACAACACGCTGGCCCAGACGATGGTCTACTACTCCGACCCGAAGAACGAGGCTGCCGCGCTCGGTCTCGCGCAGTCCCTTCCCGGCGCGAAGGTGGCCGTCACGCAGGACTACGTGGCCACCGGCGCCGACCTCACCGTGGTCGTCGGCGGCGACTACGCGGGGTAGCGCCGGGGTACCGCCGGTGTGGCGCCACCTCGTGGCGCCCTCCGTGCAGCTTTGTTACACGCTTGTTTAACTTCGGACGAAATCTCGACATTTCGCGTCGGAATGCCGAAATGACCCGTGATTACATGCATTGAAAGCATTAGTATCTGGATTCAACGCGCTGGTGGACCGGCCGGAGCGAGGAAACACAGCAATGGGAGTAATGCATGGCGAACGGAACCGTGAAGTGGTTCAACGCTGAGAAGGGCTACGGATTCATCACCGTCGATGGTGGGGGACAGGACGTTTTCGTTCACTACTCCGCGATCGACATGAGCGGCTACAAGGTTCTCGAAGAGGGCCAGGCAGTCGTGTTCGAAGTCGGGAGCGGCCAGAAGGGCCCGCAGGCCGAGTCGGTTCGTCCGGCGTAGCACCAGCAACCAACCGAGAACGAGCGCCGTCCCTCCGTGGGGCGGCGCTCGTCTGCGTCCAGGATGCGCTCGCCTTGCACTCGGCTGCCACGAGTGCCAGAATCTCTTTAGCACTCCATCTGATCGAGTGCTAATTATTCGCATCTTTCGCAGACGTCCGGGAGGGACGAGAAACAACCATGGCAAAGATCATTGCTTTCAACGAGGAAGCGCGCCGCGGCCTCGAGCGTGGCCTGAACATCCTGGCCGACACCGTGAAGGTGACGCTTGGCCCGCGCGGCCGCAACGTCGTCCTCGAGAAGAAGTGGGGCGCCCCCACGATCACCAACGACGGCGTGTCGATCGCCAAGGAGATCGAGCTCGACGACCCGTACGAGAAGATCGGTGCCGAGCTCGTCAAGGAGGTCGCCAAGAAGACCGACGACGTCGCGGGTGACGGAACCACCACCGCGACCGTTCTCGCTCAGGCGCTCGTCAAGGAGGGCCTCCGCAACGTGGCCGCCGGCGCCGACCCCATCACGCTGAAGCGCGGCATCGAGAAGGCCGTCAAGGCCGTCACCGACGAGCTCATCGCGAACGCCAAGGAGGTCGAGACCAAGGAGGAGATCGCTGCAACTGCATCCATCTCCGCCGGCGACACCACCATCGGCGAGATCATCGCCGAGGCGATCGACAAGGTCGGCAAGGAGGGTGTCGTCACCGTCGAGGAGTCGAACACCTTCGGCACCGAGCTCGAGCTGACCGAGGGCATGCGCTTCGACAAGGGCTACCTGTCGCAGTACTTCGTCACCGACCCCGAGCGCCAGGAAGTCGTCTTCGAAGACGCCTACGTGCTCATCGCCAACCAGAAGATCTCCAGCATCAAAGACCTGCTGCCGATCGTCGACAAGGTGATCCAGGCCAACAAGCAGCTCGTCATCATCGCCGAGGATGTCGACGGCGAGGCCCTGGCCACGCTGATCGTCAACAAGATCCGCGGCATCTTCAAGTCCGTCGCCGTCAAGGCTCCGGGCTTCGGCGACCGCCGCAAGGCCATGCTGCAGGACATCGCGATCCTCACCGGCGGCCAGGTCATCTCCGAGGAGGTCGGTCTCAAGCTCGAGAACGTCACCCTCGACCTGCTCGGCACGGCTCGCAAGGTCGTCATCACCAAGGATGAGACCACCATCGTCGAAGGCGGCGGAGAGCCCGAGCAGATCGCAGCCCGCGTCTCGCAGATCCGCAAGGAGATCGAGAACACCGACAGCGACTACGACCGTGAGAAGCTGCAGGAGCGCCTGGCGAAGCTCGCCGGCGGTGTTGCGGTCATCAAGGCCGGCGCCGCGACCGAGGTGGAGCTCAAGGAGCGCAAGCACCGCATCGAAGACGCCGTGCGCAACGCGAAGGCCGCCGTCGAAGAGGGCATCGTCGCCGGTGGTGGCGTCGCCCTCATCCAGGCCGGCAAGACCGCCTTCGAGAAGCTGTCGCTCGAGGGCGACGAGGCTACGGGCGCGAACATCGTTCGTGTCGCCATCGAGGCTCCGCTCAAGCAGATCGCCATCAACGCAGGCCTCGAGGCCGGCGTCGTGGTCGAGAAGGTCCGCAACCTCCCGGTGGGCCACGGCCTCAACGCCGCCACGGGCGAGTACGTCGACATGCTCGCTGCCGGCATCAACGACCCGGTGAAGGTCACCCGCTCGGCTCTGCAGAACGCAGCGTCGATCGCCGGTCTGTTCCTCACCACCGAGGCCGTCGTCGCCGACAAGCCGGAGAAGAACCCGGCTCCGGTCGGCGACCCGACCGGTGGCATGGACTTCTAGGCACTGCCTGCTGAGTCCTAGCGATTCACAAGAGGGCGTCTCCTTCGGGAGGCGCCCTCTTTTCGTTGTAATTCGTTGTAATTGCGGGGGCACGCGATGGATATGCTGAGCCTGCAATCACACATCGGGGGGAAATATGCACAAGAAGGCATACATGGCTGTCGTGGGGGCGGCGGTAACACTTTTAGCCGTGAGCGGATGCTCGGCGGGAGGCGGTGCGCCGGCTGCGCAACCGCCGTCGGTGAGCGCGACTCCCACCCCTTCGGCGACTCCGTCGGGTGTCGACTGCTCTGCGCTCCTCTCGGACGACGACGTCAGCGCGCTCCTCGGCTCGACGGTCGGCACGGTCGATCCGAACCTCGCGGCTGCGACCGGCAAAAGCGTCGGATGGCTGGCGGGCTACGCCATCGAAGCCGTGCAGGGCGCGAACTGTGTCTGGGGTGAGCCGGGCACGGAGTGGACCTGGCACTACGGCAGCCAGCAAGAGCCGGTGTTCGCCCTCCATGCTCTGCCGCATGCGCAGGCGGCCTGGGCCGAACTCCGGCCAGAAGGCGGCGCTCCCGGTGCAGCGTACGTCGGCGGTGAATCGTTCGGCGGCAGCTGCGCCGACGGCACGTGTCACACCGATGTCCTCGCCGGAAACTGGTGGCTGTCCGCAGACGCGTCCAGCGCGAAGGGGGTCATGACCGAGCGCGCCTTCCACGATCAGGTGCAGAAGGCGGTGACCGCGCTGCTCGCCCTGCCGGAGCCGGCAGCGGTGTCGGTCCACAACGCCATCGTGGATGCCTGCGTGTCCGACGAGTACGCCGCAGCAGTGACACAGAGCTTCGATGTACCGCAGGCATCGTTCATGGGGCGCGAGTATCAGTTCGGCATGGCATCCGCGGTCTGGTACGCCACGGTGACGGGAGGGTGCGCCTTCCAGCCGTCGCTCGACGGGTCAGGCGGATTCCTGATGTCCGCGTGGGTGGTCCCGGATGCGAAGCGCACCTTCGGCGAGTTCGCACGGCTTGCCGGCCAGAAGCCGACCGTGACCGAGTTCAATCGGGTCACTGGCAACGACAATTCCGACAACCTCTCGAACGAGTTCTACGCGCTCGTCGGGAACGACTGGGTCACGATCTTCAGCTATCCCAGTCCGGACGCGGAGCGGCAGTCAAGAGAGTTCGTCGAGTGGCTGCGCGCGACCTATGCCTGAATCAGAGGGACGAAGAATCAACACGAAGGCGTACCTGGCTGTGTTGGCCTCGGCGGCGGCGCTGGTCCTGCTGAGCGCATGCACAGCTCCGGTCAGCACGCCTGAGGCGGGACCGAACACCGGGGTGCCCGCTCCCGCAGCGACACCTTCGCCGCTCCCGCCGCTGTCGGGCGTGGACTGTTCCGCACTCCTCTCCGTCGACGACGTCAGCACGCTCCTCGGCTCGACGGTCGGCACTGTCGATCCGAACCTCGCGGCTGCAGCGGGCACGCTGGACGGCTGGTTGACGAATTTCGCGATCCAGGCCGCCCATGGCGCCACCTGTGTCTGGGGTCAGCCGGGCACGGAATGGACGGGGATCGGGGGCGGCGAAACGAAGCCGGTGTTCGGGCTCTCAGTGTTGCCGCTCGCCCAGGCGGCGTGGAACAGCCTTCGCCCGAGGTCGGCGACGCCAGGAGCAGCGTACGTCGGCGGCGAGTCGCTCGAAGGACGCTGTCTCGGCGATTCCTGCAGCACCAATGTCCTCGTCGGAAACTGGTGGCTAACAGCTGATGCCAGCAGTCCGAGCGGTGCCATGACCGAGCGCGCTTTTCACGACGCAGTTCAGAATGCAGTGACTGCGCTTGCCGCACTCCCGGAGCCAACAGCCGTTTCCGTGCACAATGCCATCGTGGACGCTTGTTCCACGGAGGCATACGCATCGGCGGTGGCGCGGAGCTTCGAAGTTCCTGAAGCAGTCTTCTGGGCGGGAGAAGTAGGGTTCGGCCTCCAATCTGCGGTGCGGTTCACGACTGCTAGCAGCGGATGCAGCTACGAGTCGTCGCTCAAGCCGTATTTCGGGATGACGTGGGCGGTCGTGATCCCTGACGGGAAACGCCTCTTCGGCGAACTGGCGAAGCTCGCGCGCCAGAATCCGTCCGTCACCGAATTCGGTCGCACGCCGAACCCTGAATCCGAGTACCCGTGGTTCGAGCTCTACGCGCTGGTCGGGAACGACTGGGTAACAGTCACCGCCCACGCCGCTCCGGACGCCGAGCGGCACTGCAGAGCGTTCGTCGAGTGGCTGCGCGCGACCTACGCCTGACGCGCGACCTACGCCTGCGGGTTGACCGGCTTCGGCGCTGACGTCGACTCGGCCAGGGGGAGTGCGATGCGGAAGGTCGCCCCGCCGCCCTCGGTCTCGACGACCTCGACGGTGCCGTTGTGGGCGGCGATGATCGAGGAGACGATGGCGAGGCCGAGTCCGCTGCCGCCGGTCTCCCGGGTGCGGGAGGTGTCCGCACGCCAGAAGCGCTGGAAGATCTTCTCGCGGATCTGCGGGGGGATGCCCTCACCGTGGTCGCGAACTTCGAGGACCGCCCGCTCGGTCTCGTGGTTGACCTGCACGACGATCTCGATGGGACTGTCGTTGGCGGTGAAGCGGAGTGCGTTGCCCATCAGGTTGGTGACGACCTGACGGATCTTGTTCTCCTCCGCCATCACGATCGCGGGGTCGGCAGCGGGCACCGCCGGCAGCAGCACCTTCTCTTCGGTCAGAACGGGCGCTGCGGTCGTTCCGCGGCGAGGGCGTCGCCCGCGGAAGCGGGCGAGCGTTGCCCCGGCGAACGCGATCGGGCCCGTGGCGTTGGCCGCGCGGGACGGCTGGTCGCTGAGCTGCATGGGCACCGTGTCGAGGCTGAGCTCGTCGGTCTCCTGGTGGGCGCTCAGGATGGGGTCGGGCACGACCACCGACACCTCGCGTCCCGGGGAGCCGGCCATCGCATCCATCGCTGCGTCGCGCGCGATCGGGACGAGGTCCACCGGCTTGAGGTCGAGGGGTTTCGTCTCATCGAGCCGCGCGAGTTCGAGGAGGTCCTCGACGAGGACGCCCATCCGGATCGCTTCCTTCTCGATGCGGTCCATCGCCTGGGCGACGTCTTCGGGGCTCTGCAGGGCGCCCATCCGGTACAGCTCGGCATAGCCGCGCACCGAGACGAGCGGGGTGCGCAGTTCGTGGCTGGCGTCGCCCACGAATCGTCGCATCTGCTCGATCGTCTTGGCGCGGTCGTTGAAGGCTCGATCGATGCGGTTCAGCATCGTGTTGAGGGAGCGGTTGAGGCGTCCGACCTCCGTGTTCGGGGTCGCGCCGCCGAGGCGCTGGCTGAAGTCGCCGTCGGCGATCGCGGCGGCCGTCTCCTCCACACCGCGCAACGGCGCGAAGGTCGTGGTCACCAGCATCCTGGTCAGCCCGGCGCCGACGATGACGACGATCACGCCGAACCCGAGGAAGATCGCGAGGAAGCTCGCCATCACCGTGTCGATCTGACCGGTCGAGGTCGCGACGATCGCGGTTCCGAGCGAACCTGCGGGCGTGGTCAGCGTGACCGTCTGCGCGAGCGCGCGGTACTGCGTGTGCTTGTCGACGCTCCAGAGGTCGAACGCCTTCTGGCTGAGCTCTTTGCCCTTCACCAGGGTGAGTTCCTCGGGCACGTTGGGCCGTCGCGCCTCGGGCATGTTGCCCCAGTTCGACCGGATCATCGTTCCGTCGGAGTCGTAGAGCACCGCGAAGTACGGCGAGGCGCTGCCGTCGGACGCGATCTTGTCCCCGCTGGACGTCGACGAGTACAGGTACGAGTTCAGGTTGTTCGGCTGCGATGCCGCATTCAGCTGTGCGTCGAGCTGGCTGAGGAGCACCGGCTTCAGCATGGTCATCGTGCCGATCCCGGTCACGAGCAGACCGAGGGTCAGCATCAGCACCGTCACCCCGGTGATCTTGGTGCGCAGGGAGATCGCGTTCCAACGATCGAGTAGGCGTGCGTGCATCAGGCCGTCAGTTTACGGAAGCTAGCTGGGGCGGGGATGTGGACTCAGGCCTTGGCGGCCTTGAGCATGTACCCGAACCCGCGCTTTGTCTGGATGAGCGGCTCGCTCGAGTGCGCATCCACCTTGCGGCGCAGATACGAGATGTACGACTCGACGATTCCGGCATCGCCGTTGAAGTCGTACTCCCACACGTGGTCGAGGATCTGCGCCTTGCTCAGCACGCGGTTCGGGTTGAGCATCAGGTAGCGCAGCAGCTTGAACTCGGTCGGGCTGAGCTCGATGGCGGTGTCGCCGACGAAGACCTCGTGGGTGTCCTGGTCCATCGTGAGCTCGCCGGCGCGGATGACCGCGTCTTCGTCCGCCTGCATCGTGCGGCGCAGGATGGCCTTGATTCGGGCGACGATCTCGTCGAGGCTGAACGGCTTGGTGACGTAGTCGTCGCCGCCGACCGTGAGACCTGTGATCTTGTCTTCGGTGTCGTCTTTCGCCGTGAGGAACAGGATCGGTGCGGTGTATCCGGCGCCACGGAGGCGCTTGGTGACACCGAAGCCGTTCATGTCCGGCAGCATGACGTCGAGGATGATCAGGTCGGGTTCCTCTTCGAGGACCGCTGAGATCGCCTGGGCACCGTTGCCGACGGCACGCACGGCGAAGCCGGCGAAGCGGAGGCTGGTGGTGAGGAGGTCGCGGATGTTGGGCTCGTCGTCGACGATGAGAATGCGAGGTCCGGCGTTCATGCAGACCAGTATCTGCGCGTCGGCTGAATCTTTTCTGTGAGTGATCGGTGTGCAGTTGGTGTGAGGATCTGGCGCCCGCCGTGCGAAGAGTGGATGCTGGGAGAGCAGCCGCACACGTCGGCGCGAACCACGCTCAGGAGGACGCCATGACCAAGCCCACCGTCGTCATCGTCGGAGCGGGTCTCGCCGGGGCGACGACCGCCACCGAACTGCGCGAGCGCGGATTCGAGGGGCGCATCCTGCTGCTCGGCGCCGAGCCCCATCACCCGTACATCCGGCCGCCACTGTCGAAGGAGTACCTGAAGGGCGAGGCCGACCGGGATGCTGCGTTCGTGCATCCGGAAGCCTGGTACGCCGAGAACGCGGTCGAGTTCCTGCCCGAGACCGTCGCCGGCTCGTTCGACCCCGGCGCGCACGAGCTGTTCGTCGCGGGCGGTGCGCGGATCACCTACGACAGTCTCGTGCTCGCGACCGGCGCCTCGCCGCGTCGGCTGACCGTTCCCGGTGCGGGACACGGCGCCGTCTACACCCTGCGAACCCTCGGCGACAGCGAATGGCTGCGGGCCGCTCTGGCCATCGGGGGCCGCCGCGTCGTCGTCGTCGGCTCCGGTTGGATCGGACTCGAGGTCGCCGCCGCCGCCCGTGGCTACGGCAACGAGGTGACCGTGGTGGGGAGCTCGGCGGTCCCGCTGTCCAAGGCGATCGGGACCGAACTCGGCGGGGTGTTCGAGAAGCTGCACCGCGACAACGGTGTCGAGTTCCGCAACAGGGCTTCGGTGGTCGCGATCGACGGCACGGACGACGGTCCACGCGAGGTGGTGACCGGCGCCGGCGAGCGCCTGCCGGCCGACATCGTGGTCGTCGGGATCGGCGCGACGCCGAACACCGCGGTCGCCGAGCGGTCGCGTCTCACGCTGGGCAACGGCATCCTCGTCGACGCCGGCATGCGCACGAGCATCGAAGACGTCTACGCGGTCGGCGACGTCGCCGACCCCTATCTGCCGGCGATCGAACGGCACCTGCGCAACGAGCACTGGGCGAATGCCATCGCGGGCGGACAGGTCGCCGCGCGGGCGATCCTCGGCGAGCGGGCCGTGTACACCGAGATCCCGTACTTCTACTCCGACCAATACGATCTGGGCATGGAGTATTCGGGTTATGCGCCGCTCGCGGAGGAAGCCGACGTCGTCTTCCGGGGCGACAAGGATGCGCGCGAATTCATCGCATTCTGGCTGCGCGGCGACCGTGTGGTCGCCGGCATGAATGTGAACGTCTGGGACGTGAACGACAAGGTGCAGCGGCTGATCCGCGAGGGCGTTCGTGTCGACCGCGCCCGGCTCAGCGACGAGAGTGTGAGCCTTGACAGCCTCTGAACCGTCTCTGCCGTACCTGCCGCCCCTCCGCATCCCCGTTCGCACCATCGGCGCCCGCACCTTCGACTTCTCGCGTCGCGTCGCGGTCATGGCCGTCGTGAACCGCACGCCGGACTCGTTCTTCGATCGGGGCAGGACGTTCGCCCTCGACCGGGCGGTTGCCGCCTCGTTCGAGGCCGTCGATGCCGGTGCCGACTGGGTGGACATCGGGGGTGCGCCGTTCGCACCGGGTTCCCCCATCCCGGTCGACGAAGAGGCCGACCGCGTCGTGCCCGTGATCGCCGAACTGCGGGCCGGGTCGGATGTGGTCATCTCCGTCGACACGTTCCACTCCGCCGTCGCGCGGCTCGCCATCGAAGCGGGAGCGACCGTCGTCAACGACACCACCGGCCTCAGCGACCCGGACCTGCTGCCCGTCGTCGCGGACAGCGAGGCGACACTCGTGATCACGCACAGCCTCGCAGCGCCGCGCACGCCGTATCCGCGCCCGCAGTACACCGACGTCGCCGCCGAAGTGGCCGCCTTCCTCGCCGAGCGCGCCGAGCGGGCGATCGCCGCGGGCATCCCGGAGGAGCGCATCATCGTCGACCCGGGCCACGACCTGAACAAGAACACCCTGCACTCGCTCGAGCTGACCAGGCGTCTGCGCGTCGTCGCCGACCTGGGCTACCCGACTCTCGCCGCCGTGTCGAACAAGGACTTCATCGGCGAGACCCTGGACGCGGAGCGCAGCGACCGACTCGAGGGGTCCATCGCCGCGGCCGTGATCTCCATCGTCAACGGCGCCCGCATCATCCGGATGCACGACGTCGCGGCCTCCGTCGCGGCCACCCGGATGACCGAGGCCATCCTCGGGCTGCGCGAGCCCGCGCACCTGCGGCACAACATGGGAGACGTCAATGACTGACCCCGCCATCACCAAGCTCTACCCGCTGCCCGCGCAGGAGGGGCTCGGCGACGCCGAGATCGAGGCCCTATACTCCCACGGTGCGGACGACCTGCCCTGGGTGCGGGTCAACTTCGTGACCAGTGCCGACGGCGCAGCCACCCATCAGGGGCTGTCGGGCGGACTGTCGGACGCAGCGGACAAGCGGGTGTTCGGCATTCTGCGGCGCCTCTGTGACGTCGTCGTCGTCGGTGCGGGCACCGTCCGCGCTGAGGGGTACAGCGCCATGCGGGTGGATGCGGCCGCCGAGCGCTCGCGCACCGCGCACGGGCTCACCCCGCATCCGGCGTTCGCCATCGTCTCGGCGAGCCTCGACCTCGACCCGGCCAGCCCGATCTTCACCGAGGCCCCCGAGCGCCCCATCGTGCTGACCACCGAGCTGTCGCAGCCGCTGGCCCGGGAGGCGCTCGCCGAGGTCGCCGACGTGCTCGTCTGCGGCCGCGAGAGAGTGGAGGCCGGGGTGCTGGTGCGGGCGCTCGCCGACCGCGGTCTCGGCCGCATCCACTGCGAGGGCGGACCGCACACCTTCGGCGACCTCATCGCCGCACGGGAGGTCGACGAGCTCTGCCTGACCGTGAGTCCGCGACTGGAGTCGGGTCCCGCCACTCGTATCGCCGCGGGCGCGTCGCCGATCAACCCGGTTGATCTGCACCTCGCTCACACGCTCGTCGCCGGTGACACCCTGCTGCTGCGCTATGTTCGCGCGTGACCAGATCGACGCCGCGCTTGCTCGGCGTCTCGTCGACGACCAGTTTCCCGAGTGGCGGGAGCTGCCCATCCGGCCGGTCGAGCTGAACGGCTGGGACAACAGCACCTTCCGGCTCGGGGATGCGCTGAGCGTGCGCCTGCCGACCGGCGCCTGGTACGCCCAGCAGGTCGAGAAAGAGCAGCGCTGGCTGCCCGTGCTCGCCCCGCAGCTTCCACTGCCCATCCCCGAGCCCGTCGCGCTCGGCGCCCCCTCGTCCGACTTCCCATTTCCCTGGTCGGTGTATCGCTGGCTCGACGGACGCCCCGCGGCGACGGCGGGCATCGGGGACGCGGTCACCTTCGCCTACGACGTCGGTGCCTTCCTGGTGGCCTTGAGAGGGGCGGATGCTGTCGACGGTCCGGCGCCCGGCGAGCACAACTTCTTCCGCGGCGCGCCGCCCCGGGTCTACGAGGACGAGACCGTGCAGGCGATCGAGCGGCTCGGCGACGCGATCGACGGCCCCCTTGCCCGACGGATCTGGGCACGGGCCGTCTCGTCGCTTTGGGCGACGGACCCGGTCTGGTTCCACGGGGACATCGCCGTCGGCAACCTTCTCGTGCGCGACGGCCGGCTCTCCGCCGTGATCGACTTCGGCACCTCCGGTGTCGGCGATCCCGCGTGCGACCTCGTGCTGGCGTGGACCCTCTTCGACCGGCCCGTGCGGGACGCCTTCCGCCGTGCCGTCGACCTCGACGACGACACCTGGGACCGCGCTCGCGGCTGGGCACTGTGGAAGGCCCTCATCACCCTGCCGGATGATCCTGCCGCGGCGGTCGGGACCGAGTCGCGTCGCACCCTCGATCGCCTCTTCGCCGAAGCCCGCGGGGTCGGCGGCGACGGGACGGCAACTGGCGGTGGCGCCGGGGCAGGGCTGGCCTAGGCCGCCGCCAGCGCGTGAGCGTCGAGGATCGTGTAGCTGTAGCCCTGCTCCGCGAGGAAGCGCTGGCGGTTCTGTGCGAAGTCCTGGTCGACCGTGTCACGCGACACGAGCGTGTAGAAGTTCGCCGACAGGCCCGACTCCTTGGGTCGCAGGAGTCGGCCGAGACGCTGCGCCTCCTCCTGACGTGACCCGAACGATCCGGAGACCTGGATGGCCACCGTCGCCTCGGGGAGGTCGACGGAGAAGTTGGCCACCTTGCTCACCACCAGCACCGGCGTCGTCCCCACGCGGAACTCCTGGTAGAGCCGTTCACGCTCGTCGACCGGGGTCGCCCCCGTGAGCGACGGCGCGTTCAACGCCTCCGCGAGTTCGCCGATCTGGTCGAGGTACTGGCCGATCACGAGGATGCGCTCGCCCGCGTGCCGTGCGACCAGCTGTCGCACCACATCCAGTTTCGCCGGAGCCGTCGCCGCCAGCCGGTAACGCTCGTCGTCGGCCGCGGCCGCGTAGCTGAGCCGGTCGGACTGGGGCAGGTCGATGCGCACCTCGTAGCAGGCCGCGGGGGAGATGAAGCCCTGGGCCTCGATCTCCTTCCACGGCGCGTCGAAGCGCTTCGGTCCGATCAGGCTGAACACATCGCCTTCCCGGCCGTCCTCGCGCACCAGTGTCGCCGTCAGGCCGAGCCGGCGTCTGGCCTGCAGTTCGGCCGTGAGCTTGAACACCGGCGCCGGCAGGAGGTGGACCTCGTCGTAGACCACGAGGCCCCAGTCCATCGCATCCAGCAGCGCGAGGTGTGCATACTCGCCTTTTCGCTTGGCCGTGAGGATCTGGTAGGTCGCGATCGTGACCGGCCTGACCTCCTTCACCTGTCCCGAGTACTCGCCGATCTCCTCCGCAGTGAGCGTCGTGCGCTTGATCAGCTCGTCGCGCCACTGCCTCGCCGAGACCGTGTTGGTCACCAGGATCAGCGTCGTCGTCTTCGCCGTCGCCATCGCACCCGCCCCCACGAGCGTCTTGCCCGCACCGCACGGCAGTACCACCACGCCCGAGCCGCCGTCGAAGAAATTGTCGACCGCCTTGTGCTGGTAGTCGCGCAGCTTCCACGTGTCTTCGACCAGGTCGATCGGATGCGGAGTCCCGGGCGTGTAGCCGGCGAGGTCCTCCGCAGGCCAGCCCAGCTTCACCAGCTCCTGCTTGAGCTGACCGCGAGCCCACGCTTCCACCGCGAAAGTCGTGTCGTCGCGTCGCTCCAGCAGCAGCGGCGAGATCCGTTTCGCTCCGGCCACCTCCGTGAGCACCGCGAGATCCTGCGAGCGGAGCACCAGTGCGCCCTCGTCGTCGCGTTCGATGACCAGGCGGCCGTAGCGCGCGACCGTCTCCGTCATGTCCACCGAGACCGTCTGCGGGATCGGGAACTTCGAGTACCGCTCCAGAGTCGCGAGCATGTCCTCCGCCGTGTGTCCGGCTGCTCTCGCGTTCCACAGTCCGAGCCGTGTGATGCGGTACGTGTGGATGTGTTCGGGCGCGCGCTCGAGCTCCGCGAACACCGCCAGGTCGTGGCGAGCATCCTCTGCCGCCGGATGCGCGACCTCGAGGAGTACGGTGCGGTCGCTCTGGACGATCAGGGGGCCATCAGACATAACCGTTGAGTCTACGCCCAGCACGAGGCCAACCCCTGTGACCGTGAACCCGCGCGACCCCTTCTGCACGGGCGGCGCTTTCGCCGACGAGTACTCGAATACGGCGCGGGAGCGCCCCGGTCCTTTCAGCACAGGCCTTCGGATCCTCCCCGGGCGTTCGTCAGTCATGCGGCGTGGGGTATTCGTATTCGTCCGCCGGGTCGTGGTGTTTGGTGGGGGTCGATGTGTGGTGGTGGCGTGAAGTAGGGGATGTTGTCGTCCACGTGGATATCCCAGTTGTCGTGGTGGATGCGATGGTGGTGGCGGCTGCATAACAGGATCCCGTTGCTCAGGTCGGTGCGGCCGTGGTGGTTGTCCCACCACCTGATGTGGTGCGCTTCGGTGTAGCTGGGCGGGTGGGGGCAGCCGCTCCAGGCACAACCCCCGTCGCGTTCGGCCAGGGCGAGTTTCTGTGCCCGGGTGAAGAGGCGATGGCTGCGGCCGAGGTCGAGGACCTCACTGTCGGTGCCGAGGATGGTGGGGATGAGGTGGGCGTCGGCGGCCATCCGCCGCACCGTGCCGGCGCTAACCGGGGTACGGATCCCGTCGATCTCGCCGGCACCGATTCCCGACTGCAACGTGTCCAGGGGGATGCGCACGATCACCGTGACCGGTGGCTTGCTGTTCAATCCGGTTGCGGTGCAGGTGGCAAGGTGGCGGAATACGTCGACGGCAGTGTCGGACCGGATCTGGGCCATACTCCGAGACTCCGGCACGTCACCACCAACGGTGTCGGTGGCGGCGCCTGCATCGTGGAAGCGTACTTTTCGGAGTTCGTGTCCGACGAGGGTGTCGATGGCGGTGATCACGTACCCGGCGGATTCCGGGTCCAGATACCAGTCGAGGTGGGTCATCCCATCACTCGTGGTGCTGATCGTCAACGATCGGCGTTGTCGTTGTCGGTGCTCCCGGGGCAGGATTCCGTCTTGGTCCAGCCGGTCCCGGACTTGCCCGGCGAGGGTACGGAGGTCGGTGACGGTCAGACTCGGCGCGTGCTCCACGAGAACTCGTTCACCACAGGCAAGGTCACTAACTGTGCATCCGGGTGCGGCTTTCTGGAGTTCGCGGACGATCACGGCCGCCTGCTCCACACTCACCCACCCGACAGGGGGAGTGTCGACGGGTGCGGACACCGCGGCCGCCAACACTGGGAACGTCGCCGGCAGCACCTCGCCCGCCAGACTCATCCGGGGCGCGGTGGCGTCCCCGACCAGGCAGTACTGTCGGGCGGCGGGGACCGGGATCTGCCACCGTTCCGCCAGTAACACCGCCGGCGAGGAGTGCCCGCACCGGGTCACCGGGTTCTCCTCCCCGGCCAGCACCGACCGGGCCACCAACTCCCCGGCGGCCCGCAGCTTCACCGCATCCAACACCGCCTGCACATCACCGAGCACGGTCAGCAGGGCGAGGAGTTCGTCCCTCCCCAACCGAGCGGGTGTGGTGAACGGGGCCAGCGCATCCCGCAACACCGCAACCGGGTCAGCGGGGGTGGCAGGAGTGGTGGTCATGACTCAAGTCCACCACGACCCACCGACATTCCAACCCGACAAAACGACCCCTGACCAGCCATTTACCTGTGGAGAACTCTCAAATCATCCCACCTGTGGAGGAACGTCACTCGCCCGCGTCACTCCTCGCCGGGCCGCAACCCTTGCACACTCGACAGCGGCAGCGTCCGCTCGATGTCGGCTGCTCTGTCCCTCCCGCGCAGCCGTCCGCCGCCGACGCCCGTCGGTTCCAGCAGGTACTCGACCGTGCGGCCGTCCGGCATGGCGACCTCCACGAACACCGTCTGCTTGGCGCGGATCGCCAGGTCGAGCTGGCGCGCCAGCCACTGCTCCTGGGTGGTGCCGTCTTCGACGACTTCCGCCTCGCGCAGGCGGGCGATCAGGTCGACGGCGGGATCGGCGGAGCGCTCGCGGGTGAGCCGCGCGACACGGTGCCGGCGCAGGCTGACGACGTCCCCTCCCGCATCCTCGGCCGCTACCGGGTACCGCGCGTCGCTGAGAGCCCAGAAGACGACGTCGCGACCGAAGCGGCTCTCGAGCCGGTCGGGCGCGACTTTGGTGAGTCCCAGCGAGCTGAGCGCCTGGTCGACTGCGATGGTGGTGAGGAGGACCGGGTCGGCGGAGACGACGGCTGCGCGCATCCGGGTGTCCGGCTCGCCGAGTTCGGCGAGATCACGCACGCGTACACGTCCGTACCGCTCGGCCGCATCGGTGATCAGGTAGTCGAGCGGCTGGGGGACTCCGGTGAGCGAGATCGAGGCCAGAAAGCTCCGGATGCTCTCCGCCGTCTCGCCGGCCGCGATCGCCCGGCCGATGCTCGCGGCCGACACTCTGAAGGTGGATGCCAGCGCCCGACTCTCGACGTCCGCCATGCTCCGGAGCCGTGCGTCGATCTCGGGCTCGAGCGGTCCGGGGGAGACCACGGTCAGGTCGTGCTGCAGGTAGACCTTGTCGACCTCGGCGGGGAAGTGCCCGCCGATCGTCTGAGCAGCCGCATCCGCTCCGCGTTCGACGAGGGCGGTGCCCGCCGTGCTCGGTGCGTGGTGGGCGGTGATGCCGAGCCAGTCGGCGTCGCGCGTGAATGCGAGCACGCGCTGCTGGGCCGACTCCTGCCCGGCCGGGTAGAGCCAGGCGACGTACTCGCGCAGGCTCTCGCCCCAGGCCGCGCGGGACCTGTCGGAGAGGATGCCGCGAAGGTCCTCCGGCAGCGTGCTCCGCCAGGAGGCGGCCAGTGCGCGCCAGCGGTCGATGGTCGCCGAGTGCAGCCAGGCGGACGACTCCTCGGTCGGCAGCCACACGGAGTCGTCCTGAGCGATGAGCCCAGCGCGGGCCGCGACGGAGACCACGGTCGGAACCGCCGAGACGTCCAGGGCGAGCGCTCCGGCGATCCGCTTGGTCGCGGGGAGCGCGAGGCCGCCCTTCTGCAGTTCCCGAGCTCCCTCGCGCACGAGTTCTGCGAGCAGCTCGGAGACAGCGGCGACGGCCTCGAACGCGCGCTCGGCGGCGAGGCGGTCGGTGAACCGGCGTTCGGTGTCGGGCACCGAGGCCAGAGCGGGCGGCGCAGGAGTGGCGACGATCGCATCCGGAGCCGGCAGCCCCGACGACGGCCAGGCCGCCAGCTGATCGCTCACGGCATCGTAGACGGAGAATCCGCCGTCGTCCGGATGCACGAGCAACGCCGACGCCAGGCGATCCAGCGCGGCCGTGGCATCCGCGCGTTCGAATCGGGGAGTCGCCGGCGAACCTGCGAGAAGGGCGGCGACGGCGTCGGCGTCCGACCCTGAAGCAGGGCTCCCGGATGCGCGACCCAGCACCACGAGAACGGCGAGCGTGGGGCGGTCCAGCCCCGACAGCGCACGCTGGATCGAGTCGTGGTCGAGCAGAGCGTCGGCGAGGTCGAAGAAGTCGGTGATGCCGGATCGACGATAGGTGCGGGAGCGGAGCGCGGCGATGAGAGCGTCGTCGGGCATCGCGCGCAGGCGTGCGGCCAGTGCGAGTGTGTTGGTCATGACGGCGTCACCGGCGCCTCGACGGCGTCCGGCTCCTAGCGCTTGCCCTTGGCCGGAGGTGTGACGGGACCGCCCTCCTTCGCCGCCCTGGTGCGCTGGCGGGCCGTGATGACGAAGAGGACGATCATCAGGACGATGGCGATCGGGAGTGCCAGGAACGGCAGCAGGAACACGGCCGGCCAGAGCCCCTGACCCGAACCCTGAGCCGCGAAACCGCCGAGCGCGGTGCCGATCAGGATGGCTGCGATGCACGCTAGAGAGACCACGACGAGCGCGGCGATGATGTAAGAGAGGATGCGCTGGATGCGGCTTGTCGCCGGTGGGGTCTGCTGGGTCACGAAATCAAGGATAATTGAGGTTGGTCACACGATCCCCCATGTGAAACGAGGTTCCCATGCCAACCGGCAAGGTCAAGTTCTACGACGACGAGAAAGGTTTCGGCTTCATCAGCTCCGATGACGGCCAGGAAGTCTTTCTGCACGCCTCGGCACTGCCTGCCGGCACCGTGGTAAAAGCGGGCACCCGACTGGAGTTCGGCATCGCCGACGGCAAGCGCGGTGCGCAGGCCCTCTCGGTGCGCGTGCTCGACACGCCGCCCAGCCTGGCGAAGATGAGCCGCAAGTCGGCCGACGACATGTCGATCATCATCGAAGACCTGGTGAAGCTCCTCGACGGCATCGGCGGCAACCTCAAGCGGGGCAAGTACCCGGACAAGGCGCACGGCGCCAAGATCGCCGCTGTGCTGCGCCGGGTCGCGGACGATCTGGATGCCTGACACCGCATCCACTGACCCGACGGCGCCCGCCGAGGGCGCTGAAGACGAGAGCGCGACGATGGTCGCGGCTGAGATCGACGCTGCGGCCGAGCCTGATGCTGCGACAGAGCCCGACGCTGCGGCCGAGCCGGCCGTCGCAGCCGTGCCCGACGACGTGCTGCTCGCGTCGGTGGGCCTCGCTCGTGAAGCCTTGCTCGAGATCACGCCCGCTTCGACGGTGGGACAGCCCGCGGGCTACTTCGTCGAGGGCGAGCACGTGCTCTCGCTGCTCTTCGAGTGCACGCTGCCCGGCTACCCGGGCTGGAACTGGACCGTCACCGTGTCCCGCATCGACGACGAGTCGGCGCCGACCGTGCTCGAAGCTGAGCTGATGCCCGGCGACCGCTCCCTGCTCGCGCCCGACTGGACCCCGTGGTCGGAGCGGCTCGCCGACTACCAGGCGTCGCAGGAGCTCCTGCACGCGGCGGAAGCCGCCGAGGCCGAGTCGGACGACGAGGATGCGGACGACTACGACGACGAGGAGTCGGACGACGACTTCGACGACGAGTCGGAGGAATCGGACGACGACGAGTCCGATGACGACGAGTCGGACGACGATGACGACGACGATGATGACGACGATGACGACGAGGTGCACGCGCTTCACGCCGGTGACATCGACGGTGTCGACATCGAGTCCGCGGACGCGTCCTACGACGACGAGACCGACGACGACCTCTCGCTCGACCTGCCGGCCGAAGAGGCGGCAGCGATCGACGACGAGTTCGACGACGTCAGCGACGACACCGACGACGAGTCAGCGGCGCTTGACGCTGAGGTAGACGAGGCCGACCAGGCCGAGGACGAGTCCGATGATGACCGTCCAGAGCCACCAGCCGTCACCGGCGTCGGCGAGCTGGCGTCCGAAGACGAGCACGACGACGAGGGCGACCACCCACAGGCCTAGCCCGACGAGCACGGCCTTCCGGTCGTCCGTCTTCGCGGGCACCGGGTCGGGCCGTCGCTCGCTGTCGCGCAGCCAGAGTCGCATCCGTCGCTCCTGTCGGTTCGGGTTCTAGGACCCGAGACGCTCCACGACGTAATCGATGCAGCCGATGAGGGCTCGCACGTCATCCGGCTCGATCGCGGTGAAGGTCGCGACGCGCAGCTGGTTGCGGCCGAGCTTGCGGTACGGCTCGGTGTCGACGATGCCGTTCGCGCGAAGGGTCTTGGCGACCGCGGCGGCGTCGATCCGGTCGTCGAAGTCGATCGTGACCACGACCTGCGACCGGTGCTCCGGATTCGTGACGAACGGCGTCGCATAGTCGACGCCCTCGGCCCAGGTGTACAGCGCGTTCGACGACTCGGCCGTGCGCGCGGAGGCCCAGGCGAGTCCGCCGTTGGCGTTCATCCACTCGAGTTGGTTCTCCAAAAGCACCAGAGTGGCGACGGCAGGCGTGTTGAGGGTCTGGTCGAGTCGCGAGTTGTCGATCGCGTTCTTCACGCTCAGGAACTCGGGGATGTAGCGCCCGCTCGCGGCGATGCGCTCGACCCGCTCGATGGCGGCCGGCGAGAACAGCGCCAGCCAGAGGCCCCCGTCGGAAGCGAAGTTCTTCTGCGGGGCGAAGTAGTAGATGTCGGACTCGGTCACGTCGAAGTCGGCGCCACCGGCCGCGCTGGTCGCGTCGATCACGGTGAGGGCACCGTCGTCGCCATGGACGCGGCGGACCGGAGCCATGACGCCGGTCGACGTCTCGTTGTGCGGCCAGGCGTACACGTCGACGCCGGCGACCGCCTCGGGCTCGCTGCGTGACCCCGCCGGTGCCTCGATGACGTGTGGGGCCTCGAGCCACGGGGCCTTGGCCGCCGCGGCGAACTTGCCGCCGAACTCGCCGAAGACGAGGTTCTCGCTGCGGTTCTCGATGATGGAGAAGGCTGCGGCATCCCAGAACGCGGTGGAGCCGCCGTTGCCGATCACGACCTCGTAGCCGTCGGGGAGGCGGAACAGGTCGCCGAGTCCGGCACGAACGCGGCCGACCAGGTTCTTCACCGGCGCCTGGCGGTGCGAGGTGCCGAGGAGCTCCGCACCGGCCCCGGCGAGGTAGGCCAACTGCTCGGGACGGACCTTGGACGGCCCGCAGCCGAATCGTCCGTCGGCGGGCAACAGGTCAGTGGGAATGGTCACATCCGGCATATCGAGAGTCTATTGGCTGTTACACCAGGGGGCCGTTCGGCCCAGCGGGCCTGCACCGCGCTGTCATCGCCAGCAAGTAGGCTCTACGACGTATCGCGCGCACGCAAAGTGGAGGGGTCCATGACCGATCTGATCGACACGACCGAGATGTACCTTCGCACCATTTTGGAGCTGGAGGAGGACAACATCGTCCCCCTGCGTGCGCGCATCTCCGAGCGACTCGGTCACTCCGGTCCCACCGTCTCCCAGACGGTCGGGCGGATGGAGCGGGACGGTCTCGTCGTCGTCTCCGGCGACCGGCACCTCGAGCTCACCGGCGACGGCCGTCGCAAGGCCGTCCACGTCATGCGCAAGCACCGCCTGGCGGAGCGACTCCTCAGCGACGTCATCGAGCTCGAGTGGGAGTACGTGCACGAGGAGGCCTGCCGCTGGGAGCACGTCATGAGCGAGCAGGTCGAGCGCAAACTGCTCACCATGCTCGGGCACCCGACGGTGTCGCCGTACGGCAACCCCATCCCGGGTCTGGACGAACTGGGCGAGGTTGACACGACACCCACCACCGAGGGGCTCGTCAACCTTGTAGACCTGGTTGAAGGTCGCGACTCTGGGGTGACTGCCAGCATCCGTCGACTCGGCGAGCCGGCGCAGGTCGATCCCGAGCTGCTGCTCCAGCTCAAGCAGGCCGGTGTTTTTCCCGGATCGACCGGCACTTTCTCCTCGGCGGGATCCTATGTGATCGTGCAGATCGACGGCTACGAAACCGGCCTCGAACTGCCCAACGAGCTCGCGGCGCACATCTTCGTCGCCGTCTGAATTCCGTTACCGATTTGTTAAGTAACCCGAAAAGGGATGTGACAAACCGAAGGGTGTCCCGTAGTCTCTAACGAGTTCGTCGGGCCAGAAGCCGGCCCACAGAACCCGAGTCGAGACGCTCCACCCCCCACCTCCGTCTCTTGACTCGCGAAGCCGAAGCTATAAGCATCCAGGACGGGGCAGCTACCTAGTGCTGTTGGAGCGCAGGAGGTTTACACCTTGGCCCCATTAGGTACTCCCGGCTCTAAAGAGAGCGCCCCGAACACCCCCCAGACCCCACATTCGACCCCGAGCAGCGACATCGTCTCCCGACGTTCGCTCCGCGCCGCGCGCGAGGCCGAGGAGTCGCGCCGCGCGCCGTCGAAGGTATCGCGTGTCTCAGCCACCGCATCCGGTGCTGAAGGCTCGTCCTCCAGCAGTGCGGTCAGTGAGCGCACGCAGTCGGTGACGAAGGCCTCAGCGGCGAAGGCCTCAGCGCCGAAAGCTCCCGGTAGCAAGAAGAAGGTCAAGGGCGGCGTGATCAACGTCGCAGTCATGACCCTCGCCGCCGGACTCATCGCCACCATGGCGATCCCCGCCTACGCGTTCAACCCGACGGGCGCCGACGCGGCACAGTTCAAGTCCTCCGCGATCGACGGCATGAAGAAGGCCCAGTCGCAGAGCGTCGAGGTGCCGCAGACCGTGGCCGCCGCCGCCGTCGCCCGCGACGCCGCCAGCGCGACCACCGAGGCGCAGCTCGCACTGCAGAAGACAGCCGAAGCCGCTCGCCAGCGCGCCGCCGTCTCGCTCACCAGCTATGCGAAGGGCTACTCCGGCCCCTCCGTCTCCGACTTCCTGGCGAACCCGCCGTACCCGAACTTCAGCCTCGCGCAGGTGTTCTCGGTCGCCCAGCAGTACATCGGAACGCCGTACGTCTTCGGCGGTTCGACTCCGGCCGGTTTCGACTGCTCGGGCTACATCATGTTCGTGTACGCCCAGTTCGGGATCTCCCTGCCGCACTCCGTGTCGGGCCAGGCCGCGATGGGCAAGCGCATCTCGATCAACGACGCCGTCCCCGGTGACGTCATCATCATGAACGGCCACGACGGCTTCTACGCCGGCAACGGCAACATCATGGATGCGCCTGTCACCGGTCGAAGCGTCTCGATCCGTCCGATCTGGACCAGCGACTTCTACGTCGTCCGTCTGGGGATCTGAGTCGGGATCGTCACGCTGTGAGCCGGCCCAGCATCCGGCGAACAGCACGTGAACTCTGCCCACCCACCACCGCGTTCGGCGCGCCTCGAATATGTGGCGCGCCGATTCTGCGTTACTCTGATGCCTTGACACGGTGAGATACGGCACCGTGCCCTACTGAACCGTTCGATGTTCCGGGAGAACCGATGGGTACACCACCCAGCGTCACCCCGACGGTCACCAGGGTGACCGCCGCGACCGAGCGCGGCCTTTTCGCCTCCCGCCGTCAAGACTTTCTTGCCTGCCGCCACCATTTCGTGGCCTGCCACTTCCATGCCGTCTCTTCGCAGGGCGCTGTCCACACGGACAGTGCCCTTTTTCTTTCCCCGTCGCTTCCGCAGGAAGGTCTGAGATGAGAACTCTGGTCCTCAACGCCGGCTACGAACCGCTCGCGGTCGTCTCGTTCAAGCGAGCGCTCGTGCTGGTGATGAATCAGAAGGCCACCGTCGTGGCCATCGACCCGGACCACCCCGTGTGGGGCATCAGCGACAGCTACGAGAGACCGTCCGTCATCCTCCTCACCCGCTACGTGCGCCTGCCCCGCGGCCGCACCGTTCCGGTCAGCCGCCGTGGGGTGCTGCGCCGTGACTCCCACCGCTGTGGATACTGCGGCAAGACGGCGACCACTATCGACCACGTGCAGCCCCGCTCCCGCGGCGGCGCGGACAGTTGGGAGAACCTGGTCGCCTGCTGCCTCCGCTGCAACAACGTGAAGGGCGACCGCACCCCGGCCGAGATGGGCTGGTCCCTGCGCCTGACCCCGCGCGTGCCGCACGACGCGTCGTGGGTCGTGCGTGGCGTGGAGTCGGCGCAGCCCGAGTGGCAGGACTTTCTGGCGCCCGCTGCGTAGGCCGCGTTTTGCGGGGCGTTGCGGTGCCGTGTGCCGCCGTGCGCCCACGGAAGGTTCGGTAGAGTAGGCGGGGTCAGCCTCTGTAGCTCAATGGAAGAGCAGTTCCGTCCTAAGGAAAGGGTTGGGGGTTCGAGTCCCTCCAGGGAACCGGGACTCACGCGCAGCGCTGTTCGAACGAGTCAACGGATCCGGCCACGAGCCGCCCTCGAGTCCACCCGCCCCTGGCGCAACCCCGCGACCTGCGCAAGACTGGCGCATGACCAAGGCGAAGCGACGAGGCCCCACTCGGGTTCCGATCCTCGGCCAGCTCCGTTCCTATGACCGCTCGTGGCTGCGCGGCGATCTGATCGCCGGTGTCACTGTCGCCGCCCTCATCGTCCCGAA
The DNA here is from genome assembly GCF_042882245.1 of Leifsonia sp. NPDC058230. NCBI lineage: Bacteria > Bacillati > Actinomycetota > Actinomycetes > Micrococcales > Microbacteriaceae > Leifsonia > Leifsonia sp. NPDC058230. The sequence goes on from NZ_JBHVWM010000003.1 coordinate 324,603, forward strand.
GAACCTTGGGTACGCCGGCATCGCGGGGATTCCGCTGCAGAACGGTCTGTACGCGGCCGCGGCCGGCGCGATCCTGTACGCGGTCTTCGGAACCTCCCGTCAGATCTCGATGGGCCCCAGCTCCGGTTTGGCGGCGGTGGCAGCGAGCGCCGTGCTCGCGGCGAACATCACGGGGGAGCAGGATGTCGCCTCGTTCGTCGCCGGGATCACGCTCGCTTCGGGCATCCTGTTTCTGCTTCTTGCCGTCTTCAAGATGGGCTGGATCGCGCAGTTCCTCTCCCGCGCCGTGGTCACCGGCTTCCTCTTCGGCGCGGCGATCGACGTCGTGATCGGGGAGCTCCCCAAGCTCACCGGAACCGAGGTCACCGGCTCCAACCCGATCCAGGAACTGTGGTCCTGGATCGGCAGCCTGAACGAAGCGCACCGCACGACGGTGCTTGTCGGCATCATCTCGCTGGTCGTTGTGTTCGGGCTCCGGGCGATCGCTCCACGGGTTCCCGGCGCGCTGGTGCTGGTGGTGGGTGGGCTGGTGGCGTCGGCCCTGTTCGACCTCGGGGCCAAGGGTGTGGGGCTGGTCGGGGATGTGCCGCGGGGGCTGCCCTCGCTGGAGGTTCCGAACCTCCAGCTGATGTGGGATCACGCCGGCACCGTTGCCCTCGCTGCGGTGGCGCTGGTCATGATCGGCTTCTCGCAGACGGCGGGGGATGCGCGCACGTTCGCCGCGAAGCACCGCTACCAGATCGACATCAACCAGGAGTCCGTTGCACAGTCGCTGGCCAACATCGGCTCGGGACTGTTCAAGGGGATGCCCGTTTCCACCAGCCTGTCCGCGAGCTCGTTGAACGACCGCTCCGGTGCGAAGACCGGGCTGGCCTCTCTGACCTCGGGTGTCACGGTGCTGCTCACTCTGCTGTTCCTGGCGCCGCTCTTCTCGAACCTGCCCAAGGCGGTGCTCGGGGCGCTGATCATCGAGGCCGTCGTCATGGGGATGATGGACTTTCCGGAGATGCGGCGGCTCTTCCGGGTGAAGAAGGTCGATTTCTGGATCGCGATCGTCGCACTTCTCGGAACTCTGGTGTTCGGTGTGCTCGCGGGGGTCATCATCGGGATCGTCCTCTCGCTGGTGTGGCTGGTCGCTGTGGCCACGCATCCGGAGATGCCGACCCTCGGTCGCGAGCGGGGAACTCAGGTCTTCCGCGAGGTCGACACGCACCCGGGCGACGAGATTCTGCCCGGCGTGGCCGTGGTCCGGTTCGACGGCGGCCTCTTCTTCGCCACCGCCGACGCCCTGGAGGACCACGTGCGCGAGGTCATCCACGCCAACCCCGAACTGACCGGGATCGTGATCGACTGCGGGGGGATCAACTTCATCGACTCCCAGGGTGCGGCCAAGATGGCGGATCTCGTCACCCTCGCCCGAGACGCCGGCGTCGATCTCCGTCTCACCCGGCTGAAGCCGGCGCCCCGGGCCGTGCTCGAACGCGACGGTGTGATCGACCAGATCGGGGCCGACCACATCCACGGCAACATCCACCGGGCGGTCGAGGCGGAGCAGGCCGACGCTGAACGGCGTCGCAGGGACCACACCTAGTCATCAGGCGAGACCGCCGATGAACGTCTTAGGCTCGGAGCATGGCTAAAAACTGGTTCATCACTGGAACTTCCCGCGGTTTCGGCAGGGAGTGGGCGATCGCAGCGCTTGACCGCGGCGACAAGGTGGCGGCGACGGCGCGCAGGCTCGAGACGCTCAACGACCTGTCCGAGAAATACGGCGACAACCTCCTTCCGATCGAGTTGGATGTCAACGATCGGGATGCGGACTTCGCCGCTGTCGCGCGAGCGCATGACACGTTCGGCAGCCTTGACGTCGTCATCAACAACGCGGGGTACGGCCAGTTCGGAATGATCGAAGAACTCTCGGAGCGCGAAGCACGCGACCAGTTCGAGACGAACGTCTTCGGTGCACTCTGGATCACTCAGGCCGCTCTGCCATTCCTGCGCGAGCAGGGCCACGGGCACATCCTGCAGGTCTCCTCGATCGGTGGCATCAGCGCCTTCCCGAACATCGGCATCTACAACGGCGCGAAGTGGGCGCTCGAGGGGTTCACTCAAGCACTGGCGCAGGAGGTCGCGGACTTCGGAATCAAGGTCACACTGATCGAACCGGCGGCGTTCTCGACCGACTGGGGAGGGGACTCGGCGAAGCACGCAACCCCGCTGGCCGCGTACGACACCTATCGCGCGAAAGCGGCCGAAGCGCGGAAGGCGCGGGTCTCGTCCCCGGGCGATCCGGGCGCGACCGGTCGAGCGGTGCTGGAGCTCGTGGATGCTGCGGAACCGCCGTTGCGCGTGTTCTTCGGCACAGGACCGATCGCGATCGCCAAGGCCGACTACGCGAGCAGGATTGAGACCTGGGAGAAGTGGAACCACCTGTCGGTTGAATCACAGGGCTGAGCCGCGACGGCGACGACAGATCGGTCCGAGTTCGTCGCTCGGGTCATTCGTGTTCCGGCAGTAGCGGAGTCGACCAGCCTGGATCGCGTCCGAGTTGCGCTGCACGAGCGACCGACGTTGCGCCGAAGCGATCGCGAACGGCGTCGAGCGCGGTGTCGAGGCGCGACCCGTCGCCCCAGTCGATCGGCAGTTCGGGCTGGAAGGTGTCGGACCGCCCCAGCTGAGACAGCGAGACGCCGATGAGGGTGATGCCGCGCTCCGCGATCTCCGGCTGAGCGGTAGCGAGCAGCCCTCGGGCGATGGTGAGCAGCACGGATGTGCGGTCCGACGGGAAGCCGAGGGTACGTGACCGTGTGGCTTTGGCGAAGTCGCCGTAGCGGAGCCGCAGCACGATCGTGCGGCACGTGCGGTCGCCGTCGCGGAGCCGGCGAGCGAGCCGATCGACGAGCTGAGTGAGGATGACGTCGAGTTCCTCGCCCGTGCGCGGACGGCTTCCGAGCGCACGCTGAGAGCCGATGGACCCGCGTCGCCGCGTCGTGTCGACGGGGCGCGGATCACGTAGCCGGGCGAGCGCGTGCAGGTGCGCGCCGGTCGCCTTGCCGAGCAGTCTCTCTGCCGTTGCCTCTTCGAGCTCGGCGAGCTGACCGACGGTGCGGATGCCGAGCCGGTGCAGCTTCTCCGCGGTGACGGCGCCGACCCCCCACAGCCGTTCCACCGGGAGCGGGAGCAGGAACTCCTGTTCCCGGTCGGGTTCGACCACGAGCAGCCCGTCGGGTTTGCTCACGGCACTGGCCACCTTCGCGAGGAACTTGGTCCGCGCGATCCCGACCGAGATGGCGAGCCCGACCTCTGCGCGAACCCGCTCCCGCAATCGCATGGCGATCTGCTCGGGTGTGCCCGCGATGCGCCTGAGCCCTCCGACCTCCAGGAACGCCTCGTCGATCGAAAGTCCCTCGACGAGCGGGGTCGTATCGCGGAAGATCGCGAAGACGTCTTTGCTTGCCGTGGAATACGCATCCATGCGCGGCGGGACGACCACGGCATCCGGGCACAGGTCGCGCGCCTGCCGTCCGCCCATCGCGGTGCGTACCCCGCGCGCCTTCGCCTCGTAGCTGGCCGCCAGCACGACGCCACCCCCGACGATGACGGGACGGCCGCGCAGAGTAGGTGTGTCGCGCTGCTCGACCGAGGCATAGAACGCGTCGAGATCCGCGTGCAACACGGTCGCCTCGCCCCGCATCCCGCCCTCCGATCGATCGCCTCGTTAAGAGAGATGGTCGCATGGACCGCGGACACCGGGCTGGACGCGTTCGCTTGGCGACTACCGGATGTTCTCCAGTGGTGGGCTCGTGCCGATGGCGGCCTGAATCGTGCGAATGGTCGACCCGAGGATGCCTGACGCGAGTAGCCCGGGACCGAGCGGGCCGGCGGAGTCCTCGCCGAGTGGCGGCAACTGCTGAAGCGCGGCCTTCACTCGAGCGTTCATCTGTTCGAGTTGCCAGGCGACCTCGTCGGAGACAGCTGGGGGCTCGTCTGGAGCGGCCAGCCCGACCGCTTTCGCGGCGTAGGCGGCTGCGCCGAGAGCGTGCGCGCCCATATGAGCGACACCGGAGGCCTGTGCCGCAGACCGTGCGGCCGCCACGGCTGCGGGGGAGCTCACGGCATGAGCGGCCCGACCAGCGACGAAGCGCCGTCGAATCTCACCGGCGGCATCGAGTTCACCGCGAGCAAACGCCCGCGTACGAACGATGGCATCACGTGGTCGACCGTCTGTCGGTGCCTCGTTCTCGAACAAGACCAGGACTCGCTCAGCACAGTCGGCCGCCCAGGCAGCGACCAGGCGGCGATCAGTTTCGCTCAGCGACTGGGTGGACGGCATGCCAGCATTTTCGCATCCCGTCGCGTGCTCGATCCTGGCGCCCCGGCCTACCGGCGCTCGTCAAGTACCTCGCGGAGTCGGTTGGCGAACGCTTCGGGCTGCCCCGGATATCCGGAGTCTTCAGCGGCGAAGCCGCCATGGTGGCTCGGGAACACCACCGCCTCGGTTTCGAGCAGCTGTGCGACGGCGAGAGAGGTGCGACCGGTGAAGATGCCTTCGGATTCTTCGCCGACTCCGATCACGATGCGCGTCGGCGCGGCCTTGAGGGCGTCGACATCCGGCTGGTAGCCGGTGATCGCGCTGGAGCGTTCTGAGAGCAGGGGATCGTCGCGTGAACCGTTGTCGTCTGCTGGCATCCCGAACATCGCAGGATCAGGTGCAGGCTGGGCGAAGTAGTCGTCGGTGAACTCTCCGCGCCACGACGTCATCGCAATGAACGCGGCCATGCCCGACCCGAAACCGTGGGAGTCGTAGGCCTGGTGGACCGCGGCAAGAGCACGCTCGGCGCGCTCAGCATCGGGAAGGACTCCCGGCAGCGGCGGCTCATGGGCGACGAGAGTTCGTACGTCACCAGGGTGAGCGGCCACCAGCGCCAGCGCGGTCACTGCGCCGCCGCTGCTCGCGAACAGGTCGACCGGTCCGGCGCCGAGCGCCGTGATGATCGCGTGCACATCCTCGGCCTGCACGGTCGGCGTGTTGGTGACCTCGCCGTCGCTGCGTGTGCTCCGCCCCAGGCCGCGCGGGTCGTACGTGACGACCACGCGGTCCGGCAGGTACGACGCCAGGGCCCGAAACCCGCTCGCATCCATCGGCTGGCCGATCATGACGAGCGGGGGATGCCCGGCCTCACCGTTCTGAGCGTCTGCGACGTCGTAGACGACCTCGGCGCCGGCCGTTGCGATGCTGTGCGTTTCCATGTCTGACTCGTCTCCGTCGGCGATCAATTCCCGCAACGGATGCTACGCGCTTCCCGGTCTGAGGCTTCATCAGCCCCTTTCGGCGCGCCCCCGCACATCACCCCACCCGCCCCGCTAGGAAGGTCCCATGCTAACCGGCAGCAAGGTCGGGCTCCGGGCCCGGCACGACGACGACATCCCGATCCTCCGGACGGAGCTGTACGACGATGTGGTCAATACGTCCCGTGCCGAGAGCAGGCCGTGGCGACCGATCACGCCGGGGTCGAAGGACCCTCGGCTGGTCGTGGACGACACGAGGGAGGGGCTCGTCCAGTTCTCCATCATCGAGTTGGAGGGCTCGACGCTCGTCGGCGCTGCGACGCTATGGGGCATCGACACGCACAACCGGTTCGCGCACATCGGGTTGGGGATGCGGCCATCCGCACGCGGTCGGGGGTACGGCACCGATGTGGTCGCGGTGCTGTGTCACTACGGTTTCGTCGTGCGCGGTCTGCAGCGGCTGCAGATCGAGACGCTGGCAGACAACGATGCGATGCTGCGAGCGGCCGAACGCAACGGCTTCGTTCGCGAGGGCGTGACCCGGTCCTCGGCGTGGGTGATGGGCGGATTCATGGATGAGGTGATTCTCGGGCTCCTCGCCGACGAGTGGCAGCCCACGGACACGCAGCCCATGGACACGTCGGCGGTTGCAGACGATGATCGGACGAGCATCGCCAACCACTCCTGAGAGGACACCCCGCCAATGGCAACGCTCGGCAACATCGTGTTCTACGCGAACGATCCACAGGCGCTGTCGGACTTCTGGTCGGGGGTGTTCGGGTATCCGCCCCAGCGGTTCGAGGGGGAGTTCCGGGAGATGCTGCTCGCCGGCGGCCTGAGCGAAGACGACCTCGGCAAGCGGGCGCTGGCGGAGAGCCCCGACGGCAGCGGGCCGCGGCTGTTCTTCCACCACGCCGATGGGCCGAAGACGGGGCGCAATCGCGTTCACCTCGACGTGCAGGCCGTGCACGGACGGCGGCCGACGGATGAGGAACTCGATGCGGAGAAGGATCGCCTCGTCGCCCTCGGCGCGACCGTGGTGCGGCTGATCGACCAGAAGTGGGGGCCGGCGACCGAGCACTACTACCAGCTGCGCGATCCGGAGGGCAACGAGTTCTGCCTGCAGTGAGCGCAGCAAACGCAGTAAGCGCAGTAAACGGGGAGGACGGCGACCGGATGGGGTCCCACGTGTTCGACGTGATCATCAGTGGCGGTGGGCCGACGGGGATGATGCTGGCGAGTGAGCTGCGGCTGCACGACGTCGACGTCCTCGTGCTGGAGAGGGATGCGGTGCCGAGCACGGCGGTCCGGTCGTTGGGACTGCATCCGCGCAGCATCGAGATCATGGACCAGCGCGGGCTGCTCGAGAGGTTCCTCGCTCACGGGACGCAATATCCGGAAGGCGTCGGCCGGTTCGCCGGGATCGCCAACCCGCATCCGGTGCACCTCGACACCGCCCACGCCTATGTTCTCGGCATTCCGCAGCCGGTCACCGATCGTCTGCTGGCCGAGCGCGCCGCCGAGCTCGGCGCGGAGATCCGCCGCGGCTCCGAGGTGACGGGCATCGAACAGGACGACGAGGGCGTCGGCGTCGAGCTCGCCGACGGCACCCGGGTGCGCTCGCGCTGGCTGGTCGGCTGCGACGGCGGACGCAGCCTCGTGCGCCGGATGCTCGGCATCGGCTTCCCGGGCGAGCCCGCCAAGACCGAGTGGCTGCTCGGCGAGGTGGAGGTGACCGCGCCGGCGGACGAGGTGGCCGCGGTGGGGGAGGAGGTGCGCAAGACGCACCGGGGCTTCGGTATCGGCCCCGCCGGTGACGGCCTGTGCCGAGCGGTCGTACCGGCGGCGACCGTGGCCGAAGACCGCTCGGTGCCGCCGACGCTGGAGGAGTTCCGGACGCAGCTGGTCGCGTACGCGGGCACCGACTTCGGCGTGCACTCACCGCGCTCGCTGACCCGGTTCACCGACGCCACGCGGCTCGCCGAACGCTATCGGGCGGGGCGGGTGCTGCTCGCGGGCGATGCGGCCCACGTGCATCCACCGCTGGGCGGGCAGGGTCTGAACCTGGGCATCCAGGATGCGTTCAACCTCGGGTGGAAGCTCGCGGCCACGGTCGACGGATGGGCGCCGGACGGCCTGCTGGACAGCTATTTCGCCGAGCGTCACCCGGTCGCCGACGACGTGCTCACGATCACCCGCGCCCAGAGCGAGCTCATCTCTCCGGATCCGGGCCCCCAGGCCGTGCGCCGGCTGCTGACCGAGCTGATGGACTTCGACGACGTCAGCAGTTTTCTGGCCGAGAAGGTCGCCGGGATCGGGATCCGCTACGACTTCGGCGACGGACCCGAGCTGCTCGGCAGACGGCTGCGCGACCTCCCGCTGACCCGGGGCCGGCTCTACGAGCTCACCCACGCCGGCCGCGGGCTCCTGCTCGACCGGACCGGCGGGCTCTCGGTGGCAGGATGGGCGGATCGGGTCGACTACGTCGTGGACGCCGGCGCGCAACTGGACGCACCCGCGGTGCTTCTCCGCCCCGACGGCCATGTGGCATGGATCGGCGACGACCAGAGCGACCTGCTCGGCCACCTGCCCGCCTGGTTCGGGGCCGCTTCGTAGCTCGGCGGAAGGTGCGTCCGCGCCGCCGCGCAGATCCCGTCTTCCGGGCGCGGCAGACCAGCCGTGTCGCCGAGCGCGTATTAGTCTGCAACTCATACAGGCAACAGATGGGATAATTCCATGCATTCTTTGCCGCGGCTCGTTCTCTCGAGTCTGAGTGGTTTTGCACTGGTGGTGGGTGCCCTCACCGCTGCGGCTCCGGTCGTTCCGTCAGCCGACCCGTCGGACGCCGCCACTGCGGCTCCCACGGCACCCGCGTCACCGGTTCCCTCGAGTCCGGCGCCGAGTCCCACGCCGACACCGAGCCAGGCGCCAACGCCGTCGATCACGCCGCCCGCCGTGTCTCCGGATGCGCCGATCAGCGGCATCCCGGGTGATCCGTCGCTGGAGACGATGAACGCTGCGGGGAACCACAGCATGGGGTCGACCGTCGCGGCCAACGACCCGGCCGCCGTGGCCCCGCCGAGCAGGTTCCGTTCGCTCGCGGCGGCGGCGTCCCCGCCGGGAATCCCCGGTCTTGACGTCAGCGGCTGGCAGGTGCTGAACGCGTCCAGCTGGGCGTCGATCTGGGCGAACGGTGCGCGGTTCGCCTACGTGAAGGCCACCGAGAACACCAATTACGTGAGCAGCCAGTTCAACGAGCAGTACACCGACTCCTACAACGTCGGGATGCTGCACGGCGCTTACCACTTCGCGACCCCGAACACGTCGAACGGTGCCGCACAAGCCAACTGGTTCCTCGACCACGGCGGTGCGGGATCAGCGGACGGCCGCACGATGCCGCCGCTGCTCGACATCGAGTACAACCCGTACGGCGCGACCTGTTACGGTCTGAACGCGGCGCAGATGGTGGGCTGGATCCGCGACTTCTCCAACACCGTCCAGGCTCGTATCGGCCGGTTGCCCGCGATCTACTCGACGACGAACTGGTGGATCCAGTGCACCGGCAACAGCCCGGCGTTCTCGGCCAACCCGCTCTTCATCGCCCGGTATCCGAACAACATCGCGGACGGAGCGGGAACGCTTCCGGCCGGATGGCCGTCGTACACGCTGTGGCAGTATGCGAGCTCGGGGATCTTCCCGGGCGATCAGGATGTGTTCAACGGCAACCTGACCCAGCTCCAGACCTACGGACTCGGCTCGAGCCTGGTCAGGACGATCGCCAACGCATCCGTCTACCTGGTGTCGGGCACGGACAAATACCCCGTGACGGGCCTCGTCTCGCTGGGCTCGCTCAGTCCACTCGGACAGATCGCGTACGTGCCACAGGCCTATCTCGACCAGTTCACGACCAGACAGGCGGTCGGCAGGGTCATCCGGTCACCCGATGGCACGATCTGGTACTTCGACTCGGGCATCAAGCTGTCGTTCGGCTCCTGCGCCATGGTGGAAGACTTCGGCGGCTCCTGCGACCCGTCCGGATACGTGCAGCTGACGGCCGCCCAGAGCGCCCAGTACGCCACGGGTCCGGCGATGCTCCCACTCGTCACGTCGAGCGGCGGTCCGCGCTACGACATCAAGGACGGCGCGCGGCACGAGGTTCTGGATACAGCGTCGCTGACCCAGGCGGGACTCGGTCAGAACACCCACTTCCTGTCGCCGACCGCGGTCTCCTATCTGCCCTTGGGCACCCCGGTGGTGAGGGATGACGTGTACGCGTCGGTCGCAGGGACCTCGACGTTCGCGCTGCTGACCGGAGGAAAGGTCTCGGCCATCGATCCGAGCGCCGCGGCCCTCCTTGGTCTGCCCGGACGAGCGGTCGGCAGCCTTCAGGCCGCGAGCATCGCTCAGCTCCCGGCGACGAACCGGTTCACGGGGGCGTTCCAGGCTGCGGGGAGTTCGACGATCCAGGTGCTCGGCCAGGGAGGACTCTCCCCCTGGGCGGCAGGGGTCGGCGGGGCTCAGTTCGCGCCGGTGACGGTCCCGGCATCGTTCCTCACGTCGTACGCCAGCAAGACGCCCGTCGCGGCGGGCACGGCGGTCATGTCGACGGCGAACGGCACCGTGTATCTGGTGATGCCGAACGACATCCGGCCGATCAGCTCGTGGGATTCGCTCATCGCGCTCTCGGGCGGCAAGGATCCCGTGATCACCGTGGTTCCGCAGGCGCTGATCAGTTCGCTGCCCAACGGTCCGGTGGCCCTTACTGCGGGAACCCTGGTGCGCAGTCCGAACAACGCAACGGTCTACCTGGTCAACGGCGTGACGAACAAGATCGCATTCTCCAATTTCGACTACCCGGCGTCAGCGGGAATCGACTCGTTCACGTTCACGACGGATGATCGACTCGCCGCGTACCCCACGTCGAGCTCGCTGCTGGGTTACGGCGTGCTCTGCGGCTCGCAGAAGTACCTGAGCGCGGGCGGGAGCATCCACGTCGTGTCGTCGGCGGTGAGCGGGCTCTATCCGCTCAGCTACGTGCAGCTCGACGACTTCACCTGCACGCTGCTGAGCAAGGGGGTGAACGCCACGGCGTTCATCCGCACGCCGGATGGCTCGATCTACTACCTCAACGGCGGCCAGAAGCATCCGATCTCGTCGATGGCCCGCTTCGCGCAGCTGTCGGCGGGTCAGCCGTACCTCGACGTGTCGGCCATGTTCGCCGCCACGTACGCAACGGGAGGTCCGGCGTAGGTCGGCCGCCGGCGACCGCGTCGCGGCGTCACTTCAGGTTCTGATGTGACGCCGTGAACGCGATCGCGTCGGCCGTGACGCCCACCAGGCCCAGGTTGACCTTCAGCAGTTGCGGCGGCAGTCCGTCGGCGGGTGGAGGGGTCGACGCTCCGAGGGTGATCGGGTCGCCGTCGAGCAGGGTCGCGGTCACCGAGTCGACGTAGACCTGCACGTGACCGCGCAGCTCCATCCGGTCGGCCGTCGTGAGCAGCACCGGGCCCGTCTCGTGCCGCACGGTCAGGGTGAAGTCGTCGATCGTGATGGTGTCGGCGACGAGCTTGAGCACGGGGGTCTTCGACCCGTCGGCGAGGGGGACCTCGACCACGGTGACGGACTGGAGTCCCGTGAAGGAGATCGAGGAGCCGCCGAGCTGGGCCGGGGGCTGCGTGAAGGTGGGGGCTCCCGCATCCGGAACCGCCGGGGTCGGCAGTGCCGAGGGGGTCGGCGCGGGAGAGGCGGACGGCGAGCCGGGGGAGACCGGCAGGGTCGGCAGCGGGAGTGGCGACGTTGGGCCGGGCGCCGGCGTGGGTGCACCGCACTGCATGAGCAGGGGGATGCAGAACTCGGTCGGTGCAGACGTCCGCACGGCCCCGAGTCCGGTGGCGGCGAGCGCGACGCAGAGCGCGACCGCTCCGCGGCGGCGCGCGCGACCCTGGCGGGCGGTCAGGAGGGGCTCCCGGTCGTCGAGGTCTCGGCCTTCGGCATCCACGCGACAGTGAGGATGCCGCCCACCGCTCCGAGGAGCATCCCGATGAAGAACCCGCCCAAGTTCACGCCGATGAGCGAGTAGACCGACACGGCCAGAGCGATGACGCCGTAGAAGATGCGATGCACGGGCATGACGACGGCGAGCACGCCGAGCAGAACCAGCACCAGCGGGATGATCGTCGCCTGCAGCCCCTCGATGCCGAGCTGCACGTGGATCTTCCCGAAGTCGAGCTGGCCGGAGAAGAACAGCTCCACGCCGGCGAGCACGGTCAGGAGTCCGCCGACGAACGGGCGCTCACTGCGCCACGCCCGGAAGCGCGACCAGCGGCCGGAGTGGGTCACGATGGTCATGGGCTAGAAGCATCCCTTGGAGCCGTCGGTGAGCTGCACGTGCATGCCGGTGAGGGTGAAGACCGAAGCCTGCGTGCTCCACGCCGTCTGCTGGAGGTTCGTGATCTTCACCGTGTCGGCATCCTGTGCGAAGTCGCCGGCGGAGCCCTTCGCGCTGGTCTTCACGGTGGAGGCGTCGACGCCGATCCGGATGTTGCCGAAGGTCGAGTCGCCCTTGAGGTCGGTCATGCCGATCTGGAGGTCGGATGCGCTGGCCGGCTTGCCGCCGCCACCCGCGGTGATGAGCAGGCCCACCTTGCCCATCGGGGTGTCGGTGACCACCGACTGGCACAGGTCGGCGAGGGTCGCGGAGTTGATGTTCGCGATGGCGACCTGGTGGTCTTTCCCGGCGGTGTCGGGGGCGACGCCCGCGTACTGGGAGAAGCCGGTTCCGTCGAGCTGCGAGGCGCTGATCTGGAACTGGCTGCCGGAGACGGAGAACGAGACGGGCACCGCACCGTTGGCCACGCCGGCCATCAGAAACGTCGAGACGAGGGCGACGGGGATGGCGGCGAGCACGAGGCGTCCGCCGTGCGTGCCGGTGAGCTTGCGGGACTTCACAGATCCTCCTTGATCCAGAGCGAGACCGAACTGGGGCGGAGCGGCCCCCATCCGGGTGACACGCTCGTTTCGTTTGCGAGCCTAATGTCTATTGACCGAATGTCAATAGAGGTGCGCCGGATAGGCTCGCAGCATGCAGGAGGATCGGCGCACCCGGTTGACCCCGGAGGAACGCCGTGCCCAGCTGGTCGCGATCGGCGTGGAGTCGCTCGCCGAGAATCCCCTGGAATCCGTCACGATCGAGTACCTGTCCACGCAGGCGGGCGTCTCCCGCGGGCTGCTCTTCCACTACTTCGGCTCGAAGAACGGGTTGCGCCGTGAGGTGGTCAGGACCGCGCGCGACAGCATGCTGCGCGCGACCGAGCCGTCGCCCGACCTGCCGCCCTCCGAACGGCTGCGCGACACGCTCACCCGGATCGTGCAGTTCGTGCGGGACCACCGCGGCACGTTCTACTCGCTGGTGCGCGGTGTGGCGAGCGGCGACACCGAGGTGCGCGCGGTGGTCGAAGAGGCTCGCACGCTCCAGGCGGAGAGGGTGATCGCGGTGTTCCTCGAGCTCGGCGTGCCGGACACGGAGCTCCTTCGCATCGCCCTGCGCTCGTGGGTCGCGTTCGCCGAAGAGGCGCTCGTCGAGAGCGCGCTGGGCACCGAGCTGCCGTCGGAGGAGATCGTCTCGTTCCTGGAACGGAGCGCCAGGGCGGTCGCCGAGTCGGTGGGGGAGACGCGATGAGCGGTCGACGGATGCGCAAGGCCGTGCTCGGGGTCCCCGTCCTGATCGCCGGTCTCACGCTGGTGGGGTGCAGTCAGCCGAGCGTGTGCCCGGCCATCGGCTACCTCTACCGAGGGCCGGCCGTCGTGGAACTGTCGGGGCCGCCCGCCGGGGGCGCCACCCTGGCGGCGTGCTTCGGCGACGAGTGCGAGCCTGCTGTGGTGGAGCGCAGCGACGGCACGACGTGGGAGATCCCGCAGGAGGCTCCGTACCTCGACTCGGCGGCGGCTCCCGCCGGGACGGTGAGGAGTCTCCGGGTGGTCGTGACCGGCGAGGATGCGGGCGTGCTCAGCGACGCCGTGCACGAGATCCCGACCGAACCGGTGGGTTCCCGGTTCGGCGACTGCCCCGGACCGTTCCGGTTCTCGACCCTGCACATCACGGTCGACGCCTGATCGGGCCGGCGCCCGCGCACGGACCGACGACGAAGGCGGCCGGTCCGAGACCGGCCGCCTTCGCGGATTGCAGCGTTGCTGGTGCTACGGGGTGGGCGTCGGAGTGGGCGTCGCGGTCGAACCGGTGCCCGCCTGCTGCACCGCGGTGCCGACGAAGGTCGCGAACGCGCTGGCGTCGCTGACGCTGCCCGAGTAGCGCTGGCCGTTGACGAGCACGGTGGGGGTGCCGAAGCCGCCGCTGGACGGGTTGACGAGGTCGGGGTCGCTCACGACCGCCTTCGTCTGGTTGGTGATGAACGGCGCGAACCTCTGATCGTTGACGCAATCGGTGATCTGCTGCGAACTCACGCCGGCGTCCTTGAAGATTCCGAGGATCTTGGAGTTGGACAGGCCGCCGCCGGTCTGCTCATCGGGCTGGTTCGCGTAGAACGCCGTGTTGATGGCGAAATAGTTGTTCGGGTCGTAGTTGGCGACACAGGCTGCCGCAGCCGCGGCCCGGGTGGAGTAGTTCTTGTTGCTCACGCTGTCGAGGATGGACACGGGGTGGATCTCGACGGTCGCCTGACCGTCGGACATCCACTGTTCCATCTGCTGGGTGTTCGCCTGCTCGAATTCGAGACAGATCGGGCACTGGTAGTCGACGTACATGACGATGTGCGCCGTCTGGCCGTCGAGCTTCGGCGTCGTCGGGGTCGCATCCTCACCCTTGGCGATGGCCGGAGTCGTCACCGCCTCCGTGGGGGAGTTGAGCAGGATTCCGCCACTGAGCATGTTCTTGGGGTTGGCGACGTTGTTCGAGGCGCTGACGCCGTTGAAGATGAAGACGCCGACGATGGCGAGCACGGCGAGGATGCCGACGATGACCGAGCCCTGCACGACGAACTTGCGGCGCTTGGCCTTCTTGGCCGCCTCCTCGCGCATCTGGCGGGCGTGCTCGCGAGCTTCTTCGCGACGGTCCCGTTTGTTGGGCCCGGAGGCGCCCCTACCTGTTGCCATTCGGCTTTCTTCCCATCGACGGTGAACACTTCCCCATCGATGCTATTGGGTGAATGCTTTGAGACCGCTGAGGCGGGTCGTACGGTTGCCCGTGAAATCCTCGGGCGCCCATGCTTTGCGAGCGCTGAGGCGTGTCGTACGGTTGCTTCGTGTTCTCCCAACGGATATCGCGATGACGGACCACGACGACGATGGTTCGGGAAAGGCCACGGCTGGCGCTGAGTACGCGGAGCGCCTCCGCCGCCTCGACAACTCCTGGTGGCGCCGCACACTCAACGTGCAGGCGCCGTACCGGTGGAACGTCCGCAGGCTCCACCTCGGCCGTGTGCTCGACATCGGATGCGGCCTCGGGCGTAACCTCGCGCACCTCGGCACCGAGAGTGTCGGCGTCGACCACAATGCCGAAGCGATCGCCATCGCCCGGGCGCGCGGGTTGACGGCGTTCACCAGCGACGAGTTCCCCAGCTCGCCGTATGCGGTGCCGGGCCTGTTCGACTCGGCGCTGATGGCCCATGTCGCCGAGCACCTCGATCGCGATTTCGCCGTCGAGCTGATGGCGAGCTACCTGCCGTATGTCAAACCGGGCGGGGTGGTCTGCTTCATCACTCCGCAGGAGCGCGGGTACCGGTCGGATGCGACGCACGTGACGTTCGTCGACTTCGACGGACTCGAGACCCTGAGCCGCAGACTCGGCCTGATGCCGGTGCGGCACTACTCGTTCCCGTTCCCGAGAGTCGCCGGGAAGGCGTTCACCTACAACGAGTTCGTGGCGCTGGCGCGCAAACCGTAGCCGCACGCCCGCGAGCCCGAGCGCATCCCGCTCTCAGGAGGCGGGGAGGATGCGCGTGAAGTGGTGGGGGACGCCCGCCCAGACCGTGGTGACCTCGACCGGACGACCGGGTGCGGGTGCCTGGATGAGCACGCCGCCGCCCAGGTAGAGGCCGATGTGCTCCTCGTCGTCGAACACCACGAGGTCGCCGGGCTGCGCCTCGCTCGCGTCGATGCGTGTGCCGGCGTCGTCCTGCAGGTGCACGAGGTGGCCGAGCTGGATGCCGACGGTGGCGTACGACACCATGACGAGTCCCGAGCAGTCGATTCCCGAGTGGCTCGTGCCGTCCATCACGTACGGGTCGCCGAGGTAGGTGAGCGCGGTGGCGACGATCTTCTGCCGCGGACCGCTCCCCGAGAGGGCCGCGCTGATCGCCGAGGCGGCCTGCTTGCCCGCGGCCCCGCCCTGCCCGGCGATCACGCCGGCGAGCGCTGCGGCGACGGGGTCGTTGCGATCGGTCAGGGCTGCGCTCTCGAAGTTCGCGACCGTCATGGCCTGAAGGTGCTGGTGGCCCTCGGCGGCGGCGGTCACGTAGTCGAGCGGTGCCGTCGTCGTGGCGGCCTCGGCCGGGAGCGCGAACATGACGCTGCTGACGAGGGCGATGGCAGCGGCGGACGCGGTCATCGCTGTGGCCCGGGCGCCCGACGGCCTCGATGTCCTCGACGGGGACGACACGCGGGCACGAGGGGGTCGACGTCTCCGAACGGCCCGCGTCGGCGGCGCGGCCCTGTGTCGTCCTCGTTCGGCGTCGTCGCCTCGTGTCTCGTTGTGCATATAGTCGCCCAGCCTAGGAGCGGGAGCATGGGTGTCTCCCGAGTCCCACCGGCGTTTCGGGGCCGTCTGCATAGACGTTCTCTCAGGATGCGCGCCTACTCGGCCGGCGACGCCTGCCGGCTGATCTCCACATCCTCGACCCGCGCACGGGGCATGGCGAGCCCGGCGATGATCGTGAGCACGGCGACAACGGCGACCGCGACGAACACGGCCTGCGAGGCCGCCTGCACGGTCGCGGGATCCTGTTCGCCGCCGACCGAGGCGGCGATGATCGAGTTGGCGATGGCGCCGAAGACGGCGACGCCGACCGAGCTGCCGATCGATCGGGCGAACAGGTTCGTGCCCGTCACGACGCCGCGCTCGTTCCAGCCGACGCTCGACTGGGCGGCGATCAGCGTCGGGGTCGCGATGAGGCCCATCCCGAGTCCGACGATGAAACAGCTGACCGCGACGAACAGCACGCTCGGATGCGACGCCGTCAGAGCCAGGACGACAGCGCCGACGATCGCGATCCCGGTTCCGAGCAGGGCTGTGTTGCGGAAGCCGATGCGCAGGTAGAACCGCCCGGAGAGGGCTGCCGCGATCGGCCAGCCGATCGTCAGCGCTGCGACCGCGAGCCCGGCGATGATCGGCTCGACGTGGATCGTGCCCTCCAGGTAGGTGGGCACGTACGACGTCAGCCCGATGAGCACGGCGCCGACGCCGAGCGAGATGAGGGTGGTGGTCACGAGCAGCCGACGGGAGAACATCCACAGCGGCAGGATCGGCTCGGCGGCTTTGCGCTCGACGAGCACGAACGCCACGAGCAGCAGGGCGCCGATCACGAAGGCGCCGATGCTCCACACGGAGTTCCACGCCCACGCCTGACCGCCCTCGAGCACGGCGAGGATCAGCAGACTCATCCCGAAGGTCAGCAGGGTCGCGCCCGCGTAGTCGATGCGGTGCTTGCGCGGCTCCACCTTCTCGTGGAAATTGCGGATGAGCATCCACCCCGCCAGGATGCAGAGCGGCACGTTGACGAAGAAGATCCACCGCCACGAGGTGAACTGCGAGAAGACCCCGCCGAGGGTCGGGCCGACCACCGACGAGATCGCCCAGACGCTCGCGAGGTAGCCCTGCACCTTGGCGCGCTCGGCGACGGTGTAGATGTCTCCGGCGATCGTCACCGCCATCGGCTGAACGGCGCCCGCGCCCAGTCCCTGGAGGGCGCGGAACGCGATGAGCGCGGGCATGCTCCACGCGAATCCGCACAGCACCGAACCGATCAGGAAGAGTCCGATCCCGATGAGGACGATCGGCTTGCGCCCGATGGTGTCGGAGAGCTTGGCGTAGACGGGCACGGATGCCGCCTGCGCGAGCAGGTACACCGAGAACAGCCACGGGAACTGCGTGAAGCCGCCGAGGTCGTTGACGATCGACGGCACGGCCGTGGCCAGGATGGTCGAGTCGATCGCCACCAGCCCGGTGGTGAGCATCAGGCTGATGAGAACGGGGCCGCGCTCGGATCGGAATCCGACGCCGGCGGTGGTGGGGATGGTCATGAGCTCCTGGGGGTTCCGGGTACTTAACGTTCTACAACAACGCGGGCTGTTGCGCCGCATTCCCGCCGATTCCGACCTCGGCTTCTGCAGACGGTGCTTGACGCGGGTGATCACAGAGGAGAGAATGTGAAACATGTCTTTCACATCGGCCAGACCGGAGGATCGCCGCCAGGTGAGCGACGCGCGCGCGCTGCGTGCGCTCGCGCATCCGCTTCGCCTCGCGCTGCTGAACCATCTGATGGCGTTCGGGCCGCAGACCGCGAGTCAGTGCGCCGAGGTGGTCGGATCGACGGCGTCCAACTGCAGCTACCACCTGCGGTCGCTCGCGCGCTTCGGGCTGGTCGAGTCGGTCGACCCGGTTGACGGTCGCGAACGGCCCTGGCGCTCGACCGCCACCGGCCTCCAGTTCGGGCACACCGACGACCCCGCGCTCTCGCTCGGCGTCGACTCCGCCCAACGGATGCTCGTGGAGAAGCAGATCGACGACGAGGCCGCACTCACGCGCCGGGCCGTCGCCCAGCGGGACGAACTCCCCGAGCAGTGGCAGGACGCGACGATGCTCAGTGGATACGCGCTGCGGCTCACTCCACAAGAACTGCGCGACCTCGGCGAAAGACTCGACGCGCTCATCCGGCCGTACATCGGCCTCACCCGCACCGACCCACCCGAAGGAGCCGACGTGGTCGCCTTGCACCTCAACGCCTACCTGCACCCGGATGCGGTGCGACCGTGACCGGCACAGACCCCGGCAGCGGCGACGCCGGCCCGGACACCGCCACGGCCCCGCGCCCCGCGACGCGCTCGCCGCTCCTGCGGCGCGACTTCGCCCTCGTCTGGGCGAGCAGCTTCGTCTCCGACACGGGGGACTGGCTGCTGATGATCGCGCTGCCCCTTTTCGCGTTCGCGGCGACCGGCTCGGCGCTCGGGGCCTCGACCGTGTTCCTCGCCGAGCTCATCCCGATGCTCGTGCTCGGCAGCTTCCTGGGCGTGCTGGTCGACCGGTGGGACCACCGCCGCACGATGATCGTGACCAATCTCGTGCAGGGCGCCATGCTGATCCCGCTGCTCTGGGCATCCGCCGACCGTATGTGGATCGTCTACGCCGTCGCGGCGATCGAGGCCTGCCTCGGCGCCATGGTCAATCCCGCCAAGCAGGCGCTCGTGCCGCGGCTCGTCGATCCCGAGCAGCTCGGAACCGGAAACGCCCTGATGGCGGTGAGCGAGAACCTGGCGCGCCTGATTGGGTCGCCCCTCGGCGGTCTCGCGTTCACCCTCGTCGGCCTCCCGGGCGTGGTCGTGATCGATGCGGCCAGCTACCTGCTGAGTGCGGGCCTCGTCGCGCTCAGCCGCCCGGGCGAGCGGGAACCGCACCCGTCGGACGAACCGATACCGCGACTCCATTTCTTCCGGCAGTGGCTCGACGGGCTCTCGACCATCCGGCGGGTGCGCCCGCTGGCCGCCGTCACCGGCATCACCACGCTGGCGCAGTTCGCCCAGGGGATCTTCCTCGTGCTGTTCATCGTCTACGTGCTGCAGAACCTCGGGGCGAGCGACGCCGAGGTCGGTCTCCTGCGCGGGGTGCAGGCGATCGGCGGTGTGATCGGCGGTCTGCTCACCGGGGTGCTCATCCGGCGATTCGCGCCACGCACGCTCGTCGGCTGGGGCTACCTCGTGTTCGGTGCGATCTCGTTGATCACCTGGAACCTCTCGGGGGTCACCACGGTGGTGTGGGTGTACGTCGGGCTGTTCATCATCGTGGGCATCCCCGGCGTCGCCACGATGACCGGAATGATCACCATCGTGCAGCGTGTCACGCCACCGGATGCGCTCGGTCGCGTCTTCGCCAGCGTCACCACCTTCGGCGGTGCGGCCCAGGGTGCCGGCCTGCTCGTGGCCGGTCTGCTCGCCGAGCGGTTCGATGTGGTGGCGATCCTCAACGGCCAGGCCGGGGTCTATCTCCTGTGCGGAGTCCTCGGCCTGGTACTCCTCGGCCACAAGGGCGACACCGAGCCCGCGAGGTGACGCCATTAGCGCGAAACTCGCCCGCATTTCCCGGGAATGCACGGATGTGCCCGTAGGGTGGCCGTGTGTGGCGACTCGACAGGAAAAACGAGGATGACGACGTAGCGTCGGTCATTCCAGACGACGACGCCCTGAACCCCCAGAACACGACGTCGCCGCATGCGCTCAGCCTCGGCGACCCGGGGCTCGTCGCCGGAAACATCGCTGAGCCGGTCTGGCAGCGCTGGAGAGAAGAGATCTCCGGCCTCGGCGGTGCCTCGCCGTTGCT
This sequence comes from Leifsonia sp. NPDC058230, assembly GCF_042882245.1. Lineage (NCBI taxonomy): Bacteria > Bacillati > Actinomycetota > Actinomycetes > Micrococcales > Microbacteriaceae > Leifsonia > Leifsonia sp. NPDC058230. The sequence goes on from NZ_JBHVWM010000003.1 coordinate 344,434, forward strand.
GCACTTCGAGGACAGCCCGCGCACCCGCATCGAGTTGAGCTCGACGCACCCGGGAGGCCTGCCGCCGTTCATCACCGGGCAGAGCACGTTGCTGTCCAGCCTGATCCGCGACGAGCTTGCGCTGCGCACGGCGCGCGCCGCCGCCAACGCGATCACGGCGAAGGGCATCGAGCTGCGCTCGGTTCGCGGCATCGAATCTGTGCACCTCGCGATCGGCCTGGCCCAGTGGCGGCACGGCGGCGATGAGTTCACCGCTCCGATCCTGCTGCGCCCGCTCGCCATCCGCCGCTACGGTCGCGATTTCGAGCTGAAGCTGAAGGGCAAGCCGTTCCTCAACCCGGAACTCGCCCGAGCCCTGGTCGAGCAGTTCCAGATCACCCTCGACGCGGATGCGTTCGTCGCCCTCGCTCTCACCAACGGCGTCTTCAAGCCGCAGCCGGTCATCGACCGCCTGCGCGGCCTCACCTCGCACCTCGCCTGGTTCAACGTGCAGCCCCGGCTTGTGGTGTCGTCGTTCGCCGATGTGGCCACAGCGCTGAGCGCCGAGGCGACCGACCTCGACAACGCCGTGCTGAACTCGCTGGCGGGCAACCCGTCCGCACGCCGTGCCGTGGAGGGCGCGTTCAACCCGGTGACCGCCCTCCGGCAGGACGAACGCCCGCCGACCACGGACACGCTGCTGCTCGACGCCGATGAGGAGCAGGAGAACGTCGTCGCGCAGATCTCCGCCGGCAACTCCGTCGTCGTGAAGACCCTGCCCGGCACCGGCGGAACCCAGACCATCGTCAACGCCATCGGCGCGCTCGTCGGCCAGCACAAGCGCGTGCTCGTGGTGAGCCCGCGGCGCTCGAGCCTCGACGACATCTCCCACCGCCTCACGCAGGTCGGCCTCGCCGGACTCGCGGTGACCCCGCGCACGCTGCGCCGGGACGTCATCCAGTCGATCGGCCGCAACGAGAAGGCCACGCAGCCCCGGGTCAACGATGTGGACGACGCGCTGGTGCGCCTCCGCAAGGTGCTGCTCGACTACCGCGCCGCGCTGACCCGCAAAGACCCCGTGCTCGGCGTCTCCGTTCTCGAGGCGCTCGGCGAGCTCTCGCGGCTCTCCCTGCTGCCGACCCCGCCGTCGACAACGGCACGCCTCGATCGCGAAGCCATCGAGCTGCTCGCGCGCGACCGGGCGATCGCCGCGGACTCGCTCATCAAATCGGCCCGGCTCGGAGAGTTCCGGTACGGCCCGAACGACTCGCCCTGGTACGGCGCATCCTTCGCCACCACCGCGGAGGGCAATGCGGCCCACGACCTCGCCAAGAAGCTCAACCGCGCCGAGCTGCCGCGGCTGATCGAGCGCGCGAAGACCCTCATCGGGCAGACCCGGATGCGCCCCTTCGAGTCCATCGCGGAACTCGGCGTCTACCTGCGCCTCCTCCTCGACGTGCGGGAGACGCTCGACAAGTTCCAGCCGGCCGTCTACGACCGCTCGCTCGCCGAGCTGATCGCGGCGACGTCGACGCGCCGCGAATCCCCGAACATGTCCGGCGCCAACCGCCGCCGGCTCCGCAAGCTCGCGCTCGAGTACGTGCGCCCGGGCGTGCACGTCACCGACCTGAACGAGAGCCTGCGGCGCATCCAGCAGCAGCGCATCCTGTGGCAGCGGTTCGCAGCGGCAGGTGTCGTGCCCGAGCTGCCGACGGGACTGGCGGATGTGCAGGTCGCCTACCAGCGCGTCGCCGAAGACCTCGCCCGTCTCGACATCCCGCTGCGCCGCACCGGATCGCCGAACTCGCTGTCCGTGCTGCCGATCGACGAGCTGACCCGCCAGATCGCGGGACTGGCCGCCGAATCCGAAGTCCTCGCCAACCTGCAGGAACGCACGGCGCTGCTCGCCGAACTGCGCGACCGCAAACTCGACCCCCTGCTCGCGGACCTGTCGCAGCGCCACGTTCCCGACACGCAGGTGAGCGCGGAGCTCGAACTCGCATGGTGGCAATCCGTCCTCGAGAGCCTGCTCGCCTCCGACCGCGCGCTGCTCAGCGCCAACACCGGCGTGCTCGACCGGCTCGAAGCGGACTTCCGGCTCGTCGACGAGGCCCACGCCTCGGCGACGGGGCAGCAGCTGGCCTGGATGCTCGCCGAAACCTGGAAGATCGGCATCGTCGACTGGCCCGAGGAGGCCGTCGCGCTCAAGAAGCTGCTGAAGGGCGACCAGACCACGGCCGAGACCCTCAACGCCGCGGCGCCGCACCTGGCTCGGCCGCTGGCGCCGGTCTGGCTCGTGTCGCCGTACGAGATCACCTCGATCAGCAGCGAACTGAGCTTCGACGCCGTCTTCCTGGTGGACGCCGGAGCCTCGAGTCTCGCCGAGAACGTCCCGGTCATCCGTCGTGCCCGTCAGGTCGTCGCGTTCGGCGACCCGGTGACGCAGACCCCCTCGCACTTCGATATCGGCGTGCACGAGTACGCCAAGACGGTCGACGCCGTTGACGTGGACTCGGCCCACGCCGACTCCGCGCTCGCCCAGCTCTCCGAGCTCTTCCCGGTCTACACGCTCACCCGCAGCTATCGTGCCGGTGGTGAGGACCTCGCCGACCTGGTCAACCGCCGCTTCTACGGCGGCATGATCGATTCGCTGCCCTGGGCGGGAACCTACCTGGGCCATGGCAGCCTCACTCTCAACTACGTCAGCGGCGGCCAGGGGATGCCCGACTCCGACACCGGTGCGGTCGAGAGCACCGACGCCGAGGTCTCGAAGGTCGTGGAGCTCGTGCTCGAGCACGCCACCGCGCGCCCCCGTGAGTCCCTCATGGTCATCACCGCCAGCGAACGGCATGCTGTGCGCGTCAACCAGGCGGTGCTCGCGGCGTTCGCCAAGCGCACCGAACTGGCGGACTTCATCCTGAAGGACCGCGCCGAACCGTTCACGGTCGTCACGCTGGAGCAGTCGGTGGCGCAGAGCCGCGACCGCGTCATCTTCTCGATCGGGTACGGGCGCACACCGCACGGCCGCCTGCTCTCCAACTTCGGCGCGCTCGCCGAGCCGGGAGGAGAACGCCTTCTCGCGGTCGGGATGACGCGGGCCCGCCGGTCGATGGACATCGTCTCCTGCTTCAAGCCGGAAGACATCGACGAGTCGCGGATGCGCCACGGGATCGCCGCTCTCGCCCAGGTTCTCGGCGAGGCCGACCAGATCGCCGCATCCGCACCGCAGTATCTGAGCCACGACACCGAACCGATGCTGCTCGACCTGGCCAGGCGTCTCGCCCGCCGCGGGCTCGACGTGCAGCTCGGCTATCGCGGCAAGCTCGCGCTCGTCGCCTCGAACGCCGGCCGTGCCGTCGCCGTCGAGACGGACGACGACGTCAACCGCGGCAGCCTGCGCGAGTCGCTGCGGCTGCGCCCCGATGTGCTCCGCCGCCTCGGCTGGCACTACCTGCGCGTGCACAGCTTCGAGCTCTTCGCCGACCCGGATGCGGTCGCCGCGCGCATCGCCCGGCTCATCGGCGTCACCGACGTCAGCACCGAGACGGCCCCGATCACGCTGCCCGGAGTTCCGGTCGCTCTGTAGCGGCGACCGCTCGCCCAGGCACTCGCGGTTCGCGCTCGTCGCAGGCGGTTACGCTTGACCGGTGAGTGACAGCCCCGCGAACGAGCAGCGACCCGTGCGCCGGCATCGGCGTGCGCACCTGCCGGCCGTGCCGGGCACCGACCCGACACCGCAGGCGACGGATGCGCCGACGCGCGCCACCGAGGACACCGACCGTGCCTGGGGCGACCGCGGCGCCGACAGCAACGACGACCGCCTCAAGCGAGACGTTCCGCCGCACTGGTGAGTCGCGGCAGATCGACCTTCGCGGCGCCCGGGGAGGTCGATCCGGCGCGAGTCGGCGACTCTACTCGGCGTGCTTGCCGGTGCCGGGTGCGATGTCAGGGGTGCCGGCGGCCGGTGCGGTGCGCTGCGTCTGCAGCAGGTCGCGGATCTCGGTGAGCAGGTCGAGCTCGGTGACCGGGGCCTCCGGCTCCACGACGCCCTGGTTGCGCAGCTTCTGGGCGTGATTCTTCGCGAGATTGATCGGATACACGAACACGAAGTAGACGACGACCGCGACGATCAGGAACTGGATGACCGCGCCGACCACTGCTCCGAACTTGATCTGCGCATCGCCGATGGTCACGACCATCGAGTTGTCGAGACTCTGTGCCTTGAAGGCGGCGCCGATCAGCGGGTTGAAGACGTTGGTGACGATCGAGTTGACGACCGCTGTGAAGGCCGCGCCGATGACCACCGCGACCGCGAGGTCGATGACATTGCCGCGGAGGATGAACTCCTTGAATCCCTTGAGCAAAGGTCGTTCCTTTCGATGAGGATCAGGACGATCAGGAGGAAGTGGAGGTGGAGGAGGAAGACGTGCTGGCGGCGGGCGCGCTCGGTGCGGGGGTGCTCGGCTTGCTCGCGCCGGAGCCGGTATCCGAGCCCGAGCCCGAGCCCGAGCCCGAGCCGGACTCCTTCGAGCCGCCGGTCTTCGCAGCGCGCGAGTCGGTGCGGTAGAACCCGGATCCGTTAAAGGTCACGCCGACCGTCCCGAACATCTTTCGCAGGCTGCCGCCGCAGGTCGGGCAGACGGTGAGCGCGTCGTCCGTGAACGCCTGCTGGGTGTCGAAGGCGGTTCCGCAGTCACGGCACGAATACGAGTAGGTGGGCAAATCGGGCTCCAGGTGGATCAGGGGTGTCGGATGGCGCGGATCGTCAGGAGAACTGGACGATCCTGGTCGGGGTGACCGCGCCGTCCACGGGCTGGTCGTGCCGTTCGCGCGGCACTTCGTCCACGAGTTCGCCGTCGTAGAGGACCGCATACACCGGGGGACATTTTTCCATGCTGCCGATGGTCTTGTCGAAATAGCCGCGACCCCAGCCCATCCGCATTCCGGTCTGGTCGACGGCGGCAGCGGGAACGACGATCAGGTCGACGTCGTTGATGGCGATCGGGCCGAGCAGCTCGCCCACGGCCTCGGGCATCCCGTAAAGCCCCTCGGTCTCGCTCTCGCCGTCACCGGTGGTCCAGTCGAGCAGTCCGTCTTCGCGGGAGACCGGCAGCAGCACGCGCAGACCCTGCGCGTGCGCCCAGTTGAGGAACGGTCGGGTGTCCGGCTCGTTCGAGGTGGAGAGGTAGGCGGCGACGGAGCGGATCGAGAGGTCGGTGGCGAGGTCGACCAGATTGCGGGTCAGTCCCTCCGACGCGGAGCTGCGTTCGGTGCTCGTGAGGTTGTGTCGTCGTTCGCGGAGTTCGGCTCGCAATGCGCGCTTGCGATGGGCGGCAGTATCCGAATCCATGACGCAATCCTAGGATATTGCGCCGGGAGGGTCCGGCAAATGCCGATAACCTGATCAAATGGCAAACCGCGTAACGAAGGCCGTCATCCCCGCCGCCGGTCTGGGCACCCGATTCCTCCCGGCGACGAAGGCGATGCCGAAGGAGATGCTCCCGGTCGTCGACAAGCCGGCCATCCAGTACGTCGTCGAAGAGGCCGTGGATGCGGGGCTCCACGACGTGCTCATGATCACCGGCCGCAACAAGAACGCGCTCGAGAACCACTTCGATCGCGCGACCGAGCTCGAGGCGTCGCTGGCCAAGAAGGGCGACACCGACCGACTCGAGAAGGTCAATTACTCGACGAGTCTGGCCGACATGCACTACGTGCGTCAGGGCGACCCCATGGGTCTCGGCCACGCCGTGCTCCGCGCCAAGATGCACGTGGGAGACCAGGCCTTCGCGGTGCTGCTCGGCGACGACATCATCGACAGCCGCGACCCGCTGCTCAGCCGGATGCTCGAGGTGCAGCAGCAGAAGGATGCGACCGTCGTCGCGCTGCTCGAGGTCGACCCCAGCCAGATCCACCTCTACGGCGCCGCCGCCGTCGAGACGACCGGCGAAGACGATGTGGTGCGCATCACCGGCCTCGTCGAGAAGCCCGACCGCGAGAACGCCCCCTCGAACTACGCCATCATCGGCCGCTACGTGCTGCGCCCCGAGGTGTTCGGCGTGCTGGAGCACACCGAGCCAGGCAAGGGCGGCGAGATCCAGCTCACCGACGCGCTGCAGACTCTCGCCACCGACGAGAGCATCGCCGGTGGCGTTTACGGTGTCGTGTTCCGCGGCCGCCGCTACGACACCGGTGACCGCCTCGACTACATCAAGGCCATCGTGCAGCTCGCCGTCGACCGGGCCGACCTCGGCCCCGACCTGCGCCCGTGGCTGCGGGACTTCGCCGCGGGCCTCGACGATACGCCCGACTCGCGCGAGATCGTCGAAGAGATGACCGCCACGCCCACGGGCTCACTGACCATTCCTCACAACTAGCGCCCACCGCAGCGCCGACACCACGAAGGGAAGGTCAGTGGCGATCGTTGTTCCCACTCTGAGTGAGGGCAGGGTGACCTTGCGACCCATCCGGCTCCGGGATGCGCGCCCGCTCGAGCGCTCGCTGCTCGACAACCGCAGTTGGCTGCGTCAGTGGGAGGCCACCAGCCCGTACGCGCCGATGTCCTTCGACACGCGCTCCAGCATCCGGTCGCTGCTCGCCAATGCCCGCGCCGGCCACGGACTGCCTTTCATCGTGGAGTACGACGGCGAACTCGCCGGTCAGCTGAACGTGTCGTCGATCACGTACGGATCGCTGTCGTCGGCGACCATCGGCTACTGGATCTCGGAGCAGTTCGCCGGCCGCAACATCACCCCGACCGCCGTCGCGCTCGCCACCGACTACTGCTTCTACCAGCTGGGCCTGCACCGCATGGAGATCTGCATCCGGCCGGAGAACGCGCCCAGTCTGCGCGTGGTCGAGAAGCTCGGCTTCCGGTACGAGGGACTGCGGCGGCGCTACATCCACATCAACGGCGACTGGCGCGACCACTACTGCTTCGGCCTCGTCACCGAGGAACTCACGCAGGGCGTGCTCCGGCGTTGGCTCGACGGCCAGGCTCCGACGGACGCGGCGACCATCACCGCCGAGGACAGAGCGGCCGCCGCCACCCCCATCCCCATCGCCCGCGATCGCTGACCGCCCGCCGGCCGACCCGAGCTGAAGATCGTCGCAGGGTCGGAACACACCCGGCCGACTGACCGGTCTGCGCACACTGCGCCCCCTACCGTAGAGACATGACTGGGGATGTGATGGGCGGCGGGGTGGTGGTCGCGATCGCGGCTGTGCTGTGGCTGGCCTACCTGATCCCCGTGTGGTCGCGCCGGCGTGAGTATCTCGCGACCGAACGGAACGCCGTGCGGCTGCAGCAGACCCTGCGGATCCTCGCCGAGACGAGCGAGATTCCGGAGGAGGTGCGCCTCGAAGCGAACGCACGTGCGGTCGCCGAGCAGCAGCGCATCCTGAAGCGTGTGCAGCAGAAGACGCTCGCCGAGGCTCGAGCGACAGCGGCTGCAGAAGCCCGCCGCGAGCAGGCGATCGCGGAAGAGCTGAGGCTCGCCGCCGAGGAGGCCGAACGCGCCGCCAACCAGGCGATCAACGTCGAGCGCGCGGCTCGGGCGGCCGCCGCTCAGCGAGCGCGCGTGCTGGCGGCCAGCGAATCCGCCGTCGCATTGCTCTCGCCGCACCGCCGTCGCAGGCTGCGCCGCTCCCGGGTGCTCAGCACGGTCGTCCTCGTTCTCGCCTTCATCGGTGGCGGGATCGGGGTCGCCTCTCTCGCCGCCACGGGTTCCTGGCTCCTTCTGGCCGCCTGCGCGGTGGTCGGGGTCGGAGCCGTCGGGATGCTCGCCCGGCTCGCCCGCCCGCAGCGCACCGCATCCGTCGTCCGGCCCGTCGTCGCGACCCCGCGTGCGCCGAGCCTCTACGACCACGCCGAGCACGTCGCACCCGCACGCCAGCAGCCGGTGCGCCCGACGTGGACGCCCCAACCGCTCCCCAAGCCGCTCCACCTCTCCCGAGGGACCATCGCGGCGAGCACCATGGCATCGATGGATGCGGCCACCGAGCTGCGCCGCGCCGCCGCCCGCGCAGAGATCGACCGCAAGGCGGCCGAGCTCGCCCCGGACATCGCGCCGTTGCGCCCGGCCGTTCCCCTGATCCCGACGGTGCCGGCACTGCCCGAGCGGCGCGAGGCGCCGGTCGCGACGGCTCCGGCTTCTGCGCCCAGCCGTTACGCGGCAATGGGGGTCGTCGACGGACTCGGCGAGGGAGCGATCGATCTCGACGCGGTCCTGCGGCGTCGCCGCGCGGCCAGCTGATCGATTCGATATCCACCCGGCGCGGGTGATAAGGTTTTTCAGCAGTACAAGGGGCTATGGCGCAGTTGGTAGCGCGCTTCGTTCGCATCGAAGAGGTCAGGAGTTCGAATCTCCTTAGCTCCACCCTTTGCTCGGAACTTCCAGCTCGGAGGTTCAAGCTCCGAAGTTCCAGCCCTGCCCCGTGATCGGGGCGGGGCTTCTTCGTTCTGGGTCGGCGAACCGACCGTCTCGGTTCAGGCGAGGAATCCCGCGATCATGCCGGTGAGCATCCGGGTGACGCGGGGTTCCACGTCGACGACCGCGTGTGCGAGTCGCGGGTCGCTGCGGTAGAGGGCTTCGACCGCGGGACCCGGGGTGGCCATCTGCCAGAGCGCTCCGGAGAGAGAGGTCGCCGCGGCGATGATGTCGACGGCGTCGCGCTCGGTCAGCCTGGGGAGCGCGCTTCGGAGGGCGGCGCCGATGGCCCCGACCTCGTCCAGGGTCACGAGCTTGAAGGCGCGCACCGCCTCCAGGGAGACGTTGCGTTCGAGGTTCAGCGGCGCCTGAGCAAGCAGGTCGCAGAACATCGGGCGGGCGGCGAGCGTGGCGGCCAGCGCGCGGGCGACCCCGGCCGGGGAGGTCTCGCTCAGCGCGGCCAGTTCTGCGCGCACGGCGAGCGACCAGTCCCGCCAGCCGGCCGCTGTCAGCCGCAGGAAGATCTGCTCGCGCGTCTCGAAGTAGCGCAGGAGCGCGGACTTGTGCATGCCCACGGCCTCGGCGATGTCGGTGAGGGTGACCCGCCGGATGCCGTGCTGCGCACCGAGGACGCGCGCGGCCTCGAGGATCGCGTCCTCGCGCTGCTGTTTCGCCTCGGGACTGCGGGCCCGCTGGAAGTCGGTGGTGGTCACTCCACCAGTGTAGCGCAACAGGGTTGCGTAAATAAGAGAACAGTGTTGTACTAAAGACATGCAACAGACATGGTTCATCACAGGTTCTTCGCGCGGCTTCGGCCGATCCCTCGTTCGCGCCGCTCTCGAGGCGGGCGATCGGGTCGCCGCCACGGCTCGCGCACCCGGGCAGCTCGACGATCTGGTCGCCGAATACGGCGACCGCGTGCTGCCCTTCGCGCTCGACGTGACGGATGCGGCGGCGGCGCGCGCCGCGATCGCCGAGGCGAACGCTCGCTTCGGCCGCCTCGACGTGATCGTCAACAACGCCGGCTACTCCAACGTCTCGCCGATCGAGACAACGGACGAAGGCGACTTCCGCACCCAGTTCGAGACCAACTTCTGGGGCGTCTACAACGTCTCGAAGGCGGCGATCCCGGTTCTACGGGGGCAGGGCGGCGGCACCATCGTGCAGTTCTCGTCCGTCGGCGGCCGAGTGGGCGGATCCCCGGGGATCGCCTCCTACCAAGCCGCGAAGTTCGCCGTCGACGGTTTCAGCCGCGTGCTCGCGGTCGAGACTGCGCCGTTCGGCGTCCGCGTGATCGTCGTCGAGCCGAGCGGGTTCAAGACCGACTGGGCCGGATCCTCGATGACCGTGGGCGACATCCCGGAACCGTATGAGAGCACCGTCGGCGCCATGCACGCACGCATGCGCACCAACCCGGCGGGACCAGCCGGTGACCCGGATCGTGCCGCCGAGATCATCGTGCAGACGGTGAAGAGGGCGAACCCGCCCACCCACCTGCTGCTCGGCGTGAACGCGGCCGAGATGGCTCTCGACTATTCGCGGAGACAGCTCGACGAAGCCGGCGCGTGGGAGCGGGTCAGCCGCTCCGCCGACTTCGCCGAGCCGTACCCGGTCGACTTCCCCGCCGACGGCGCATAACGCGGGGCCCGCTGCAGCCGGGTCCTAGCTATCCGTGGCGATCGGGTCGATGATGGCTGTGTGCTTCGACGGGGCGTTCCGATCGGTCGCGGGTCATGAACCCGGCATCGCGGCGGGTCCAGCGCGTCTACCTCATCCTGATGCTCGGCAACACCCTGGCGGCGTCGTTCATCTGGGGCATCAACACCCTGTTCCTGCTCGACGCCGGGCTGTCGAACTTCGAGGCCTTCGCCGCCAATGCGTTCTTCACCGTGGGCATGGTGCTGTTCGAGATCCCGACCGGGGTGGTCGCCGACACCGTGGGCAGGAAGGCGTCCTATCTGCTGGGCACGGTCACCCTGTCCGTCAGCACGGGGCTCTACTGGCTGCTCTGGCTGTGGCAGGCGCCCTTCGTCTGGTGGGCGATCGTGTCCATCCTGCTCGGCCTGGGCTTCACCTTCTTCTCCGGTGCTGTGGAGGCGTGGCTGGTCGACGCGCTGACGTCGACCGGTTACACCGGCAGCCTGGAGTCCATTTTCGGCCGGGGACTCATGGTGACCGGCGTCGCGATGTTCGCCGGCTCCGTGCTCGGCGGTGTGATCGCCCAGGCGACGAACCTCGGGGTCCCGTTCCTGCTGAGAGCCGGGATACTCCTGCTCATGCTGGTCTATGCCGCCTTCGTCATGAAGGACATGGGCTTCACCCCGGATCGCTCGCGGGGCCCGTTGAAGGCGACCCGCGAGGTGCTGGTGCAGTCGATCGAGCACGGGCTCAAGAAGCCGTCGGTGCGTTACGTGATCCTCTCCGCGCCGTTCGCGGGCGGCGTCGGGATCTACGCGTTCTACGCTCTGCAGCCCTACCTGCTCGAACTCTACGGGGACGAGACCGCGTACTCGATCGCCGGTCTGGCCGCGGCCATCCTCTCGCTCGCGCAGGTCGCCGGCGGCCTGCTGGCGCCGAAGATCCGCGGGCTCTTCGCCAAGCGCACCACGACCGTCATCGGGGCGTCGCTCCTCAGCGTCGCGGCCCTCGTGCTCCTCGGCCTCAACAGCATCTTCTGGCTCGCGATCCTCCTGCTGATCGTGTGGGGCTTCGTGTTCGCGGTCGCCGGGCCGGTGCGTCAGGCCTACCTCAATGACATGATCCCGTCGAAGCAGCGTGCGACCGTCCTGTCGTTCGACTCGCTCTTCGGCAGTCTCGGTGGAGTGTTCATCCAGCCGGCCCTCGGCCGTTCAGCGGACCTCTGGGGGTACGGCACGTCGCTCGTCATCGGGGCTGCGGTGGAGCTCGTCGGGGTGCCGATCCTGTACGCGAGCCGCCGGCAGCACGACCCGGCCGACACGAACACGATGCACCTGGATGCTGCGCCCACAGCGCCGGCCGCGCCGACCGGTCCGGACAGGCCCGAGTCGCCGTAGAGCGCGCCACTCCTGCCTGCGGATTCGCCGATACGACATACTGGTGCAGCGACGGGCCAGTGCGGGGGTTCCGTCGCCGGGGGGAACCCGAAACCGCACGGGGGAGTGACTGTGACGACGGAGTCTGACGAGGGTGCTTTCGCGCACCCTGCGCAACGGATCGACTGGCCATCCGGGCCCGGGTACCTGACCGATGCGACGCTGTGCCCGGCCTGCTTTTCGCCGCTGACCGGGATCGACTGCCCGGTCTGCGGACTGCGGCTGGCGGGGGAGACGAGCGCTCAGCTCCTCGAGACGTCCCAGGTCGCCGCCCGCGCGATGGGGAGACGGGCCGAGCTCATCGGCAGGCTGCGATTCGAGAAGGAGGAGTCCGCTCGAGCCACGGCCGCCCGAGCAGCGGCCGTCCAAGCCGGTGAAGCCGCCTGGCTGGCCGGGATCGCCGACGTTCCCGCGCAGCCGCCCATGCCGGCGCCGGTTCGACGGACGCCGGTGGTGACCGTGCCGACCACGCCGCCGACGCCGCCCGCCGCCGGCCCGGCGCAGGATGCGCATCCGCGTCGCCGGTCGAGCGTTCAGCTGCTCCTGCTCGCCACCGGCGTCGTGCTCGTCTCGGTCGCCGCGGTGTTCTTCCTGATCGTGGCGTTCATCGCCAACGGACTGATCTTCCGGTCCGTGGTCATCGGCCTGCTCACCGCGCTCGCGATCGCCCTGGCGTCGTGGCTCCGCCCGCGGCTTCCGGCGACGGCGGAGGGCATCGGGGCGCTCGCCGTGGCGTTCGTCTATCTCGACGTCTGGCTGGTGCGCGCGAACGACCTCTTCGGAGCGGGTGGCGGGTCGGTCACCGTCTACTGGGGCACGACTTTGCTGTCGGCGTCCCTGCTGTTCGTGATCTGGTTCCGCGTGTCGCGGCTCCGGGTCGCGAGCGTCGCCGCGTTCTCGACCCTGCCGATCGGCGCCGGGCTCCTCGCGGCCGGTCTGACGGCCGACACCGCGCCGTTCCTCGACCTGTACGCCGGGTTCCTCGGCGCCGCCATCGCCGCAGTGGCATGGATGTTCGCCGACGATCTCGGTACGCGGATGCGCTACCCCACCCCGCTCGCGGCTGAACGGTTCATCCTTCTCGGCATCGGAACGATTGCCGCCGTCGGCGCCGCGCTCAGCGCGATCTTCGCGGTGCCCGACGCGGAGTGGGCCCCCGCGGTCACGCTCGGGGCGCTCGTGATCGTCGGCCTGGCGCACGGCATCCCTCTCGCCCGGCGCGCGGACTCAGCGCTTCTCCGCGGTTTCGGGGTGGCGGTGTGCGGCGCCGTCGCCGTGCTTCCCGCGGCGGCAGCCGCGATGGTCTGCGTGCGTGCGGATGCGCCGGTCGCAGCCCTCTGGTGGCCCCTGCTGCTCGGTACGGTCGCGGCGGTCGGGTGCGACGTTCTCGCTCGCCGGGCATCCGTCTGGGCTCGCTCTGCGGCTGCCGGCGCGGCTGTCGGAGCCGGGCTGAGCGCGGCCATCGCGCTCGTGGCGGTGACGGTGGTCGCGGCCCAGCCACTGGTGCGCATCCTGTCCGCGCGGCGCGCCGCGTGGACGAGCGATCCGTTCACCGCGCTCACCGTTCCCTCGGCCGAATCGATCGCCGCCGTGCTCGCACTGGCGATGGCCGTGGTCGTGGCGGCCGTGGTCTGGTTCGCCGCGCGCACGCTGCGCGGACCGCGTGCGGTCGGCCTAGCGTGGGTGGCGGTCGCCGGTGTCGTCGTCGGCGTGGCGTTCCTCGCAGCGCCGCTCGTCATCGTCGTCGCGAGCCTGGTCGTCACCGCCGCCGGACTCTGGGCGCTGGAACGGTTCGCGGGCGCGGGTGTCCCGCTGCGTGCGCCGCTGCGCACCGCGGCGATCCTGCTCCCCGCTCTCGCCTACGTCGTGTCCTATGCCGAACTCTGGAGCTGGGCACTGGCATCCGTCGGGGTGATCGGGGTGATCCTCGCCTTCCGCCGCTCATCGGTGCCCGAGGCCCGGATGCTCCTCCTCCTCACCGGAGAGGTCTTCGCGCTCGTCACGGTCGCCCTCGCACCGATCGCCGTGCATCTGGCGTTCCCCGCATCCGTCGGCACCGTCGACAGCGGCGTCGAGGGTGTCGCGGAGTGGGTGGCCGCGGCCGCGGCTGCACTCGCCCTCGTCTTCGCCGTTCCGGCGCGCCGGTTCGTCAGCGACCTCGAACGCTCGTTCGGGTTCCTCATCGCCGCGGTCGCGGGAGTGGGCGCATTCGCGTGGCAGCTCGTGTTCCGTCCGCCCGTGCCCGGAACGGGTATCGAGCTTCCGGATGTGGTCGCGTTCGCCGCCGGAGTGCTGGCCGTCGCCGCCATCGCGACCTGGCTCACCGCATCCGGCAACCGGACCGTGATCGTCGGGCGGACCGCTGCGGCGGTGCTCGCCGCCGTGACTCTGTGGGTGGCCATCGTCGAGGCGGTGAGGATCCTGATGCTGATCGGGATCACGATCGACCCGGTACTGGCTGCGGTCGTGCCGGGCGCCGTCGTGCTGCTCATCGCGGCCGCCGGGTTCGTCTCGGCTCTGCTGAACGTCGACATCGGCCGCGGATGGACGGATGCAGGGGCCGCCCTCCTGCTGGTCGGAGCGTCGGTCGCCGCTTCGGCTGCGAATCTTCCGCTGGTCCTCGTCTTCGGAGCACTGGCGGCTCTGGTCGCGGCGATCGATGTTGACGGGCTGCTGGCTTCGGCATCCTGGCGCCGCCACCTGGGCTGGCTGTCGCTCGCACTCGGACTCGCTGCCCTGTGGGTGCAGCTCGGGCGGTCGGACGTCAGCGCACTCGAACCGTACGTGCTGCCGCTCTCGGCCGCGCTGCTGGTCGTCGCCGTGCTCCTCTGGAGTTTCCGCCCGTCGACGGCGCGGTACCGTCTGGGGGTCGCCGCCCTCGTGCTCGCCGGGCTCACCGCATCCCTGGTGCCGCTCGCGCTCGCCGACCCCGGGGTGACCGTGCGCTCGGTGGTCGTCGGGATCGTCTCGGCGCTCCTCGTCGTCGGCGCACTCTTCGTCCCGCTCGGCGCGCGAGCAGTCGCCGAGCGCACCGCCGCGGCTCTCGCCGGAGCAGTCGGCATCATCGCGACGGTGGCGCGGCACGCCGACTCCCCGGGGGTCGATGTCTGGCTGGCGGCCGGGTTCGCGGTGCTGGCCATCGGCGCGTGGGGGCTGGCGCGACTCGCGCGCGACGCCCGACTGCCGCAGCTCGGGCAGGCGGCCGTCGCCGCGCTCGCAGTGGATGTCGGCTTCAGCGGCCTCGTCTCACTGGTGACGATCGCGCCGGGAGGGGAGGTGCGCGCGCTCGTGCTGGTGACGATCGCGACCACCGTGGCGGTGCTGGGCTTCACGGTGCGCACGCTTCCGCTCTCGCCCGTCGTCGGCTGGACGGGCTACGCGGTGGCCGCGCTCGTCGCGATCTGCTCGCTCACGATCGGCCGGGTCGACCCGTTCGAGCTCGTCACCGTTCCACTCGCGCTCGGGATGCTCGTGCACGGCTGGTTCCGGATGCGCCGCAGCGACGTGCGCAGCTGGCCGGCGCTCGGGCCTGGGCTCGCGGTGCTGCTCATCCCGCCGCTCCTGGCCGACTACGGTCCGACCGAGCTCTGGCGGGCCGTCGCGCTCGGGGTCGTGGCACTCGGGGTGCTGATCGCCGGACTCGTGCTGCGCTGGCAGGCGCCGTTCGTGTTCGGCAGCGTCGTGCTGCTCTGGCACGCGGTCGCCCAGCTGTGGCCGTGGATCAGCGCGCTCTACGAGGCCGTGCCGTGGTGGCTCTGGCTCGGCATCGGCGGCGCGATCCTCATCGCGCTCGCGGCCCGCTACGAGCGACGCATCCAGAACGCACGCAGCCTCGTGGCAAGTATCTCCGCGCTGCGCTGACGGTCACCCTTCGGGGATCGGCTCCTTCGGGAGCTTGCGCACCTTCGCCCTCCGCCGGCGTCGCTCGGGGATCATCGAGCGCATCTCCTCCAGTTTGCCGAAGCAGAGGAGCCGGTCGCCCGCCTCCAGCTCGACGCCGCCGCGAGGGTTCGGGATGACGGAGGTGCCGCGGTGCAGGGTGAGCACGGTGATATCGCGGTCGCCGAGGCCGGAGTCGCGCATCCGTTTGCCCACCAGATCGGCGTTGGCGTGCACGACGAGCTCGGCGACGCCGTAGCCGGTGGAGACGCTGAGCCGCTGGCGCACGTCGATCTCGGGGAAGGCGACCTGGTTGTCGATGAAGTCGATGATCGCGCCGGCGACATCGAGCCCCGTCGCACGTTCGATGCCTTCGAGCCCCGGCGAGGAGTTGACCTCCATGACGAGCGGGCCGTCATTGCCCTCGAGCATGTCGACGCCCGCGACCCGCAGCCCCATGATCTGCGCGGACCGCACGGCGGCCAGCTCGAACTCCGGCGTCAGCTCGACCGGCTCGACCGTTCCGCCGCGGTGCACGTTCGACCGGAACTCGTCGCCGATCGCCACCCTCCGCATGGCCGCCACGACGCGGTCGCCGACGACGAGGGCGCGGATGTCGCGGCCGCGGCTCTCGGAGATGAAACTCTGGATGAGCACATTCTGCTTGGTCGAGTGCAGCGTCTCGATGATCGCCTCGGCGATCTTGACCTCGGGCGCGAGGATCACGCCGATGCCCTGGGTGCCCTCGAGCAGCTTGATGACCACGGGTGCGCCGCCGACGCGCTCGATCGCGAGGCGCACATCCGCGCGGCTGTGCACGAACGCGGTCGCCGGCATGCCGATGTTGTGGCGGGACAGGATCTGCGTGGCCCGCAGCTTGTCGCGCGAATTGGTGATGCCGTTCGCGGTGTTGGGCGTGTACACGTCCATCTGCTCGAACTGCCGCACGACGGCGGTGCCGAAGTAGGTGATCGAGTTGCCGATGCGGGGCAGGATGGCGTCGTAGTCGGACAGCAGCCGGCCGCGGTACTGCAGGTCGGGCTCGTCGCCGGAGAGGTCGATCGCGAAGCGGAGCGTGTCCAGCACCTTGATCCGGTGTCCTCGCTGCTGGGCCGCCGCACGCAGACGCTGCGTCGAGTACGCCTGCGGGGCGCGCGAGAGTATGGCGAGTTTGATCGTGTGCTCCTGCCAAGATGGTGGGGTGAAAGACGACCTCCATTCAAGCACCATCGTCGGCTGGCGCGAATGGGTGACCCTCCCGGGAATCGGCGTTCCGTGGATCAAGGCGAAGCTCGACACCGGCGCCCGCAGTTCCGCACTGCACGCATTCGACATCGAGGAGCTGGCCGGCGGCGACCGCGTGCGTTTCCGGGTGCGGCCGTGGCAGCGTTCCGAGGAGGATGCGACCGAGGTCGAGTGCGCTGTGCACGATCGCCGCTCGGTGCGCAGCTCGTCCGGTCACACGGAGGAGCGCATCGTGGTGCTGCTCGACCTCGAGCTGTTCGGGCGCAGGGTGACGGCCGAGACGACCCTGAGCAATCGCGACCAGATGGGGTTCCGGATGCTCATCGGCCGTGAGGCGCTGCGTCAGGGGTTCATCGTGGATCCCGGCGAGTCCTTCCTCGCCGGGCGGGCTCCGCGCACGGTGCGGCGCCGCAACCGTGGACGCGAGTAGCGCTCCGCCCCCGCTCGCTCACACGACCAGGAGCACGGCCAGCACGACCATCAGCACCGCGATCGCCCCGTCGAGGATGCGCCACGACAGCGGCCGCGCGAACACCGGCGCCAGGTAGCGCGCGCCGAACCCCAGCATCCCGAACCACAGGATGCTCGCCAGCACCGCGCCTGCACCGAAGACCCAGCGCCCGGGGTCGCCGTGCGATGCCGAGAGGGAACCGAGCAGCAGCACGGTGTCGAGATACACGTGCGGGTTGAGCCAGGTGAGTGCGAGGCAGGTGGCGACCGCGGCCGCGAGGGTGGTCGCGCCCGCTCCGTTCGCCGCCTGCAGCCGCTCCGGGCGTAGGGCACGGCGCGCGGCGAACAGGGCGTAGAGCAGCAGGAAGGCGAAGCCCGCCCAGCGCACGATCTCGAGGGCGAGGGGAGCAGCCTTGATCACCGCGCCGATCCCGGCCACTCCGGCTGCGATGAGGAGCGCGTCGCTGACGATGCAGATCAGCACGATCGGCAGCACGTGCTCCCGGCGCAGACCCTGCCGGAGCACATACGCGTTCTGCGCGCCAATGGCGACGATCAGGGATGCGCCCGCACCGAGTCCGGTGAGCAGGGTGGCGAAGGCGGCGGCAGGAGTCACGCCTTCGACTCTAGGGATGCGCACTCCATCAATGAAGCTCAACTTTCTCACCGTGCATTAGCATCCCTAATGATGGATGTGGACGCCGATCAGCTACGGACGCTCGCCGCGGTCGTCGACCACGGCACCTTCGATCGCGCCGCCGAGGCACTGCGCGTCACGCCCTCGGCCGTGAGCCAGCGGATCAAGGGCCTCGAACAGCAGGCCGGCCGGGTGCTCGTGCTTCGCACGAAGCCGATCGAGCCGACGGAGGCGGGCCGCATCCTGCTCCGGCTGGCCCGGCAGCTCGCGCTGCTCGAGAGCGAGGCCCTCGAAGCGCTCGGGGCCGATGGTTCGAAGGCGCGTCCCGTCATCCCGCTGGTGATCAATGCCGACTCGCTGGCCACCTGGGCGCTGCCCGCGCTGGCGACGCTGCCCGAGGTGAGTTTCGAGATCACCCTCGACGACCAGGCTCATACGCTCGACCGTCTGCGCGACGGCACGGTCATGGCCGCGATCACGTCGGATCCGGAGCCCGTGCCCGGCTGCGTCGTCACCCGCCTCGGGTCGATGCGCTACCGGCCGTGCGCCTCGCCCCCGTTCGTCGAGCGCTGGCTCCCGGACGGCGTGACGCCGGCGGCACTGGGACGGGCGCCGATGCTGGTCTTCGACCGCAAGGATGCGCTCCAGGATCGGTATCTCGCCGTCCATGCCCCAGATGCGCATCCGCCGCGCCACTACGTTCCCGCTTCGACGGAGTTCGTGCGTGCAGCGGAGCTCGGACTCGGCTGGGGGATGCTGCCCGATCTGCAGTCGGAACCGCTGCTCGCCGACGGCCGGCTCGTGGTGCTCCGCGATGCCGGCGCGGTGGACATTCCACTCTTCTGGCAGCAGTGGTCGGTCGAGTCTTCGACGCTCGCAGCCGTCGCGGCGACCCTGGCACGGGCCGCGAAACAGGCGGTTCGCTGACCGACCTCGGCTAGCGGAGTGCGTCGAAGAATGTGCGCATGTCGGCGGCGACCTCGTCGGGCGATTGCTTGGCCGTGAAGTGCCCGCCGCTCGGCAGATCGTTCCAGAACCGGATATCGGTGTACGTGCGCTCGGCGTAGTGACGCGGGAAGCCCCGCTCGCCCCACTGGATGGACACCCCGACCGGCACATCGATCATCGGCATCGATGGTTCGTCCCTGTCGTCGAAGTACGCGCGGAACGACGTGCCGATCGTGCCCGTGAACCAGTAGAGCGAGATCGTCGTGAGCAACTCGTCGCGGGTCCAGTAGTCGGAGATCTCGGAGGTGCCGCTCCACTCGCGGAACTTCTCGACGAGCCAGGCGGCGAGGCCGGCGGGGGAGTCGGTGAGGCCGACGGCGAGGGTGTCGGGCCGGGTCGACTGCTGTGCGGAGTACGCGCTTGCGCGCTTCCACTTCGCGGCCAGCCCGTCGACGAAGGCCTGCTCCTCGGTCGTGAGGTCGGCGCTCCGCTCCGCGGGCGGAAAGGCCGCGTGCGTCGCGAACAGGCCGACGACGGCTTCCGGATGCACGGCGGCGAGACGATCGCTCGTCCACGTTCCCACGTCCTCACCGTAGGTCGCGTACTTCTCGTAGCCGAGCACCCCGGTCATCAGCACGTGCCAGCGTTCGGCGACCGCCGGGGAGGTGAACGGCTCCGCCATCACGTCGGAGAACCCGTATCCCGGCAGTGACGGCACGACCACGTCGAATCCGTCGGTAGCGAGGCGCTGCGCCAACGGCAGCAGCTCGATGAAGGAGTACGGCCAGCCGTGGCTGAGGATGATCGCGATCGGCTCCCGCGCATCCGGTCGCCGGGTCGCTGCGAGGTGCACGAAGTGGATGCGTTCCCCGTTCACGGTCGCCGTGAACTGCGGGAAGGCGTTCAGTCGCTCCTCGGCCGCACGCCAGTCGAAGGTGTCGCGCCACTCGGTCATCAGGCCCGCCAGGTACGGGATGTCCACCCCGGCCTCCCAAGGCTCGGCCGGGGTCTGCACCGGATAACGCGTGCGTGCGAGCCGCTCTCGCAGGTCGTCGAGCTCGCTGTCGGGGACAGCGATATGGAAAGGCTCGGGCGCGGTGAAGTTGGCCATACAGCGAGGCTATGCCGCGCCGCCGACAGGCAGGTGGTCAGAGAGTCGCGAGCACCAGGTCGAGGGCATCGGCGAAGCGGTCGGCGCTCTGTTTCGTCAAGCACAGCGGCGGCTTGATCTTGAGGATGTTCTTGTGGTCGCCGGTTGGCTGGACGACGCAGCCCTCGGTGAGCATCCGCTCGCAGACCAGGGCGGCCTCGATGGTCGCCGGTTCGAGGGTGTCACGGTCCAGCACCAGCTCGACGCCCAGGTACAGGCCGAGCCCGTGCACCGCCCCGATCAGTGGATGCCGCTCACCGAGTTCGCGCAGCCGGCCGGCCAGGTGACCGCCCACGTCGACGGCGTTCTGCTGCAGCCCCTCGTCGCGCATGATGTCGAGCACGGTCAGGCCGACCCGAGAGCTGACCGGACTGCCGCCCGCCGACGAGAAGAAGCTGCCCTCGGCGGCGAACGAGTCCGCGATCGCCCTGGTCGTGATGACCGCACCGAGCGGGTGGCCGTTGCCCATCGCCTTCGCGATCGTGATGACATCGGGCACGACGCCCTGCTGCTCGAAACCCCAGAAGTAGTCGCCCAGCCGGCCGTAGCCGACCTGCACCTCGTCGGCGATGCAGACGCCGCCACGCGCCCGGATGCGCTCGTACACCCCCTGCAGGTAGCCGTCGGGCAGGAGGACCCCGCCCGCGTTTCCGAAGACCGGCTCCGCTATGAAGCCGGCCACTCCGGTGCCGGACCCGTCGAGGCGGGCGAGTTCCGCATCCAGCTCGGCGAGATAGTGGGGAGTCGCGTCGGCGCCGCGGTACCGGCCGCGCATGACGTGCGGCGACGAGAGCAGCCTCACCCAGTCCGGTCGCGTTTCCAGTGCCCGCGGGTTGTCGCCGATCGACGACGAGACCGCATCGGCGCCGACCGTCCACCCGTGGTACGCCTCCGCGACGGCGAAGACGGTGCGCTCGCCGCTGTGGGTCTGAGCGAGCCGGAGCGCCAGGTCGACGGCCTCGCTGCCGCTGTTGACGAGAAAGACCGTGTCGAGCGGATCGGGCGCCAGCCCGGCCAACCGCTCGGTGAACCGCACGAGCTCCTCGTAGTGGAACCGTGAGTTGGTGTTCAGCAGCGCCCATTGGTCACGCACGGCCGACACCAGCCGTGGGTGGGCGTGCCCGACCTGCGTCACATTGTTGACGACATCGAGGTAGCTCTGAGCGCGCGTGTCGACGAGGTGATGGCGCCAGCCTCGTTCGATGAGCGGCGGATGCGCGAAGTAGTGCTCCTGCACGTGCGCGAACGCACCGTCCCGGCGATCGAGCACGGCGGCGGGGTCGACGTCGGGGGCGACCAGGTCGATGCCGAAGAGGGCGGACGGGTCGGGGCACAGTCGCAGCCAGAGTTCCCGATCGATCGTCGGGGTCACGAACGCGGGAGGACGGTGGCCGCGCAGGAGCGAGAGCTGGACAGTGAGCGTGGTCGCCGTGCCGAGACGCTCGCCGGCGGTGACCGACGAGGCCGCGACCGCATCCTCGAGGCCGTCCAGCCACAGGTCGGCCTCCGGTCCGCTGAGCAACCACGAGCCGCCGATCGGGCGCAGGCCGCCCGCGAACGGCGCTACCACTTCGACACCCGCGGGTGCGTGCAGCGTCACCCCGAGAGCAAGGGTCGCGGATGCGTCGGCCCGGTCGACGGATGCACGCGTCAGCCGGTACTCGCCGAACCGCGTCAGCGCATGGCCTGCGGTGGCGGCGATTCCGGCGAGCACTGCGCGCTCGGTCTCGGGATCGAGCCAGCGGCCCTCGTCGAGGGCGTGGCTCGTCGTGGAGAGGTCGGCCAGGTGCTCTCGCGTGGAGGCGAGGTGGACCACGCGGTCGGTACGGCTGGTGGCGTCGGCGGTGTCCTCCGCGCTCTGCGCTGTGCCGTCCCCGGCTAGGCGCCACCGGATGAGCGCTTCCAGCTCATCCGCGTCGAGACGCCGGGCGACATCGAAGGCGAGCCACTCGTGGGCGCGGTTCTCGTCGGCGTACTCGTTCTCGGCGTCGATGGTCACCTGGTGCTCGCCGCTCACGACGAGCACCGCACCCCGCAGCACGACGAGCGGCCAGAGGGCGGCGAGGTCGGCATCGTCGAGCGGACACTCTCCGGCGAAGGCGACGATCGTCTCCAGCACCGCCAACGGCGTGGCCGGCACGTGATGCAGCGCCGAGGCGACGGTGGCGGCCAGCTCGGCGACGAGCCAGCCGGTGGCCACGTCGCCGAAGTCGATCACGCCGGGAGTCGCATCCGTCGCGGTGCCCAGCACGATGTTGTCGTCGGTGACGTCGCCGTGCACGGCCTGGGTGCGCAGCCGGGAACGGAGCGGTGCGAGCCGGAGGAGTGCCGCGTCCGTCGCCTCGCGCACGATCCGCCGCTTGGCGGGGTTCGTGACGTGGGCGAGCAGGAGGTCGACGACCTCGCCGCCGATGCGCGCATCCCACTGCGTCGTGCGCGACAGCCCAGGGTGCGCGAGGCCGGAGAGGCCGGCTGCCACGCGTCCGGCCAGTGTTCCGAGGGTGCCGAGCTGGTCGCTCGACAACTCGGCGACGCCGGTCAGCGGCTCACCGTCGAGGTAGCTCAGGACGCGGGCGTGCAGGGTCTGGCCGCGTACGTCCACGGCGACGATCTCGCTGCCGTCGCGGGCCGGAACGACGGCGGGGATGCGCACGCCCGACCCGGCCAGAGCTGCGAGCGCAGCGTTCTGCGCACTCAGCTCGTCCAGCGAGAAGACGGGGTTCGCGAGCTTCAGAACGTAGCGGTCGTGGCCGGTGTCGATGCGGAAATTGCGCTCCTGCTGGCTGCCGAGTTCGGTGAGCCTGCCGGTCAGTCCGTACCGTTCGGCGGCGATCGTCTGCGCATCCGCCATCGTCACCAGGGGTCGTGGGAGCGACGGCTGGGCGAGGAAGTCGGAATTCGGCACGCAAGACTCCTGTGGCTCGGTCGGTGGCGTCAGTCTACTGAGCAGTCGACCACGCGCTCAGGTGCGGAATCCCGCTCGCATCGCTGCCAGCCAATGCACGGCTGGCGCCGCGTAGCATCGGACCGTGAAGACCTGGAGGGCACCGCTGATCGCGTTCGTGATCGATGTCGTGCTCGTTCTGGTCTTCGTGCTCATCGGCCGCCGCAGCCACGGCGAAGCGGAGACCGTCGCGGGTGTTTTCGACACGATGTGGCCATTCTTCGTCGGGCTGCTGCTGGGCTGGCTCGTCACGTTCGCCTGGCGCCGGCCCCTCGCAGTCCTCTGGCCCGGCATCCCGATCTGGCTGATGACCGTCGCCGTGGGGATGCTTCTGCGCTTCGCCGCCGGAGAGGGCACCGCAGCGAGCTTCATCGTGGTCGCGACGATCGTGCTCGGTGTTTTCCTCATCGGCTGGCGGCTGATCGCGCTGCCGATCACGCGCCGCCGTGTCGTGCGCCGCGCATCCTGACCCGGCGACCGACGGTCAGCGGATGAGCAGCGTCGCGACGGTGTAGATCGCGAGACCGGCGAGAGCGCCCACCACCGTGCCGTTGATGCGGATGAACTGCAGGTCTTTGCCCACCTGCAGTTCGATCTTCTCGGTGGTCTCGCTCGCATCCCAGCCCTTCACGGTGTCGCTGATGACGCCGGCGATGTCGTGGCGGTAGGTCGTGACCAGGTGGGCCGCCGCATCCTGGAGCCAGCCGTTCACCTTCGCACCGAGTGCGGGGTCGGCGGCGAGCCTCGCACCCGCATCGGACAGCGCGGCCTCGGCCCGGCGCCGCAACTCGCTGTCCGGATCGGAGAGCGCAGCGACGGCGGCCGTGCGTGCTGCCTGCCAGACCGTCCCGGCGAGTTCGCGCACGCGGGGATCGTCGAATGCGTGCCCCTTCGCCGACTCCAGCTTGGCGATCGTCTCCGGATCGTGCTGCAGGCGATCGGCGAGCTCGGCGAGGTAGCTGTCGAGCGCCCTCCGTAGCGTGTGGTGCGGATTCGCACGCACGTCCGCGAGGAAGCGCCGCACCTCGAGGTACGCGCGCTCGTCCACCAGCTTGTCCACGAACGAGGGGACCCACGACGGGAGCCGGGCCGAGACGAGCGCGTGGAACGTATCCGGATGCGCGTCGAGCCACTCGGCGAGCCGGTCGAGAGCCAGGTCGACAGCCTCGTGGTGACCGCCGGAGGCGAGGATGCGTTCGCCGAGCCGGCCGATCGGCGGCGCCCACTCGGGCTCGATCAGATGCCGGCGCGCGATCGCCTCGATCGCGTCACGCATGTCGTCGTCGTCGAGCAGGGATGCGACGCCTCGCAGCGCGGTCGACGCCTCGGCCACGACCCGCCGCGCGTTCTCGGGTCGCGCGACCCACGTGCCCACCGCACCGGCGATGTCGATCGAGGCGAGCCTGTTCGACACGACCTCGTCCGACAGGAAGTTGGTCTCCACGAATTCGCCGAGGCTCTCGCCGATCTCGTCTTTGCGGTTCGGGATGATCGCGGTGTGCGGGATGCGCAACCCCAGCGGATACCGGAACAGAGCCGTCACCGCGAACCAGTCCGCGAGCGCACCCACCATTCCGCCCTCGCTCGCCGCCCGCACGTAGCCGAGCCACGGATACGTGTCCTGCAGGGCGAACGAGACGGCGAACACCGCAGCCATGAACACGAGCAACGCGACCGCGAGGGTCTTCATGCGGCGCAGCGCCCGCCGCCGATCGAGGTCGGCGGGCGAGAGGAGCGAGGCGGCGACGGTCACTGAACGATGTGCAGTTCGCGGCTGCTGTTGTTGAGCCGGTGCGCGCCGTCGTCGGTGGCGACCACGATGTCTTCGATGCGCACGCCGAACCGCCCGGGGAGGTAGATGCCGGGTTCGATGGAGAAGCACATCCCGGCCTCGATCGGCCGCTGCTCGCCTTCGACCATGTACGGCGGCTCGTGGGTGGTCATGCCGATGCCGTGGCCGACACGGTGGATGAAGTACTCGCCGTAGCCGGCGTCGTCGATGACGGCGCGGGCGGCGCGGTCGATCTCCTGGCAGGCGACTCCGACGCGCACAGCATCGAACGCCGTCTGCTGGGCGCGTTTGACGACCTCGAACACTTCGTGCTCCTCGTCGGTCGGTTCGCCCACGTGCACCGTGCGGGTGGTGTCGGACCCGTAGCCGTCCATGATCCCGCCGAAGTCGAGCACGACCATGTCGCCCTGTTCGATCGTGCGGTCACCCGCCTCGTGATGCGGATTCGCGCCGTTCGGGCCGCTGCCGACGACTGTGAAGTCGACCTGCGAGTGCCCGTGCTCACGGAGCAGCCTGGCCAGGTCGGCCGCGACCTCGTTCTCCGTTCGGCCGGCGAAGCGCACGCCGAGGATGTCCTCGAAGGTGGCGTCCGCCGCAGCTCCCGCCGCGGCGAGCCGGTCGATCTCGTCGTCGCCCTTGACCGCACGCAGCATGGGGAGGGCGCGCGAGATCGACTCGAAGCGCGCATCCGGAAGCCTCTGCTGCAGGCCGAGCAGATGCATGGCCCACAGGGCGTCGGACACCGCGTACCGGCCCGATGGCTTCAGCAGAGCCGCTGTCGGCACGTACTCGTCGGTGCCATCGGACCAGTCGACGAAGCGGATGGCCCCGGCAGCGCGGGTCTCGACGGCACTGTCGTGCTCGAGGATCGGAACGATCATGGTCGGATCGCCCTCGGCAGGGACGACGAGGAGCGTGATGCGCTCGGTCGTCGCGATGGGGAGGTAGTCGGCGAAGTAGGCGAGGTCGGCACCCGGGGCGATCAGCAGCCCGTCGAAGCCCGCCGCCCTGGCCTGCTCGGCACCGCGCCCGAGTCGTTCGTCGAAATGCTCCGACGTGATCGTCTTCATGCGTGCTCCTTATCGCTGAGGGCTGGGGGTTCAGTCTTCCGGCGCACCGAGCCACGCGTTCGCGACCGTGGAGTGAGCCGATTCGTCGTCGGAGGGGTGGAAGATCCCGGCGAGCACGTCGCGGTAGAGCCGCCCCAGCTCATTACCGGCGAAGTAGGTCGATCCTCCGGCGACGCGGATGGCCTGGTCGACCACCTGACGGGCCGTCTCGGTGGCCCGCACCTTCAGGCCGACGAGCGTCGGGAACCACTGGGCGCCCCGATCGACGAGCGTGTCCACGTCGCGGGCGACGGCGTCGAGCTGGGGGAGCAGCGCATCCTGAGCGATCGCAGCGTCGGCCACTCGCCACCGGATGTCGGGGTCGCTCGCATAGCTGCGGCCGTCGTTCTTGAGGCTCGTACGCCGGTGGGCGGCGGCGACGGCGAGGTCGAGCGCTCGGGCGCCGATCCCGGTGTAGACCGCGGCGAGCAGGATCTCGAAGCTGGCGAAGATCGCGAACACGAGTGGATCGGGGTTGGGTCCGGGATCGAGCCTGCGCACGATCTGTTCGGCCGGCGACCACGCACCGTCGAGCACGGTCGTGTTGCTCTGACTGGCGCGCATCCCGATCGTGTCCCAGTCCTCGCGGATCTCGAACCCATCGCCGTCGCGGCTGATGAACCCGTAGACGATCTTGGGCGCATCGGCGCTGACCGTGTCGAGTCCCATCGTGCCGAGCCGCGTCCAGCCCGGCGAGAGGGAGGTGAAGATCTTGGTGCCGAAGAACCGGTACGAGCCGTCGGGCTCGGGTCGCGCATCCGTCGTCGAGCCGAACAGCACGAGGTCGTTGCCGGCCTCGCTCAGCCCGAACGCGAAAACCTCGCCGGCACCCGCCTCGCGCAGGAGGAAGTCGAGGGAATCGTCGCCGCGGTCGCGCAGCACCTTGGCGACTCCGGTCCAGACCAGGTGCATGTTGACCGCGAGCGCTGTCGCGGGGGCGGCCCCGGCCAGCCTCACCTGCTCACGCGCGACCCGTTCGAGGCTGAGGCCCAGGCCGCCGTATTCGGCCGGCACGAGCGCCTTCAGGTAGCCGAGCTGAGTGAGCTCTTCGAAGTCTTCGAGGAAGAACGCGTTCTCTGCGTCGTACCCGGCGGCCCGGGAGCGGATGCGCTCCAGCAGGGCGTCGGTCAGGAGCGGACCCTCGTGCGGGATCAAGCGTGCCTCGGTCACGCCCCCAGCCTATGGGAGCGGCGTCTCGCCGGGCAGGGGTCGCGCCCGCTTTGTGGCCCGCATCCGGTGCACGATGAACCAGACCGCGCCTCCGACCACGCCGACCACCGCCAGCCAGGGGAGCAGCACGCCGAGCGCGACCAGTACGCCGCCCAGCGTGGCGACGAGCGCGTCCCATCCCGTTCCGAGACCGCTCCAGAAGCTCGCCGGTGCGGGTGCAGCCACGGTGCCCTTCGCGTGCAACTCGAGGGTGATGGTCGACATGTCCACCTGATCGTCGAGCGCGGCCTTCTGCGCCGTGAGGCTGTCGAGTTCGGCCTGCCGAGCAGACAGGGTCGACTCGATCGTGATCAGGTCGGCGGTCGTCGTCGCCGAGCTCATCAGAGCGAGCAGGCGATCGACGGAGGTCTGGAGGGCGGTGATGCGTGCGTCGACATCCCTCGACCGGGTCGTCACGTCGTCCGACTTCAGCGACACGCTGTTCACGGTTCCCAGGCGCTTGATGGTGCTGAGCGTTGTCGACAGCCGTTCCGCCGGGATGCGCAGCACGAGGGTCGCGCCCGCCTTCTCGCCCGCCGTGCCCGGCTGTTCGGTGCTGCTGTCGACACGTCCGCCTGCCCGTTCGACCGCCCCGGTCGCGGCGTCGGCAGCGGCAATAGGGTCGGCCACGGTCAGTGAGACCGTTCCGGTCGTCACGATGTCGCGGTTCGACGAGAGCACCGTTTCGCTCGTCGCCGGATCGGCGGCCGAATCGGCCGCGCCCTGTTTCGTCGGATTCTCGGCCACGCTGCCCGCGCTGCCGCCGCTGCTGCCGCTACCCGAGCTCGTGCATCCCGCCAGCAGGATCGCCGCGGCGAGAACGGCGACCACCGCGCCTGCCCGGCGTTTCGCTCGTGTGCCCTCTGCGGACAGGATGCGCTTCATGGCATCACCCTAAAGTCGGGGGAATCCCCGGCGGGTCACGGTCCGGCGACGATCCGGTCACGATCCGATCTCGTCGATAATGGGCAGATGGGCTGGCTTTCCGACAGAACCCGCACGCTGTTCGGCTGGGGCGCGCCGGTCCTGCACATCGCCGGCGACGTCGGCGAAGGTCCGGTCGTCGTCCTCGTGCACGGGATCGCGTCGTCGTCGGTAACCTTCAAGAACCTCGTTCCCCTGCTCGAGCCACGGCACCGGGTCATCTCGATCGACATCCTCGGTTTCGGCCGCTCGCCTGCCCCGGAGGATGCGACCTACAGCCTGGAGGAGCATGTGGCCGCGCTGCACGCGACCATCCGCTCGCTCCGGCTGCGGGAACCGTTCGTGCTGGTGGGGCACTCCCTCGGGAGCCTGATCGTCGCGCGGTACGCCGCCGTGCATCCGTCACAGCTCTCGACGCTCGTGCTCGTGGGGCCACCGATCTACGGATCGCCCGACGAGATCGGCGACCGGCGGGTGCGCAGCCGGGTGAGCGCCTACCTGCGTGCCTACGAATTCCTGCGGGCGAACAAGGACTTCACGATCCTGAACGCCAGAGTGCTCGCCCGGCTGCTGCCGATCAAGGGCGTGTTCGAGATCACCGAGAAGAACTGGGACCCTTTCGTCAAGTCGCTGGAGAACTGCATCGAGCATCAGACGGTGGTGAGCGATCTCGCCCGCGTGCGCGTGCCGATCGAAGTGGTCTACGGATCGCTCGACGCCTTCATCGCGCCGGGCAGTCTCGCCGTCATCGAGACGATGCGCCACGTCTCGATGCACCGGGTGGAGGCGAACGACCACATCATCCGCAAGCGGCTGGCGAGGGTCGTCTCTGCCGCGATCGGCTAGTCGGTCAGCTCGGCCGGATGCCCGAGGCGGCCGCGAGGTACGCGGACCGGTCGAAGTCGGCGAAGATCGTCGACTGCACGACGTAACCCTGCACGATCCCGACGTAGAGCGGCGCGTACCGGGCGGCGAGTTCCGCCGCCTTCTCCGGGTCGTGACCGAGCGCCGTCGCGTACCAGTCGGTGAGGTAGGCGGTGAGCATGGTGCGCACCCGCGTGCCGATGGAGCTCATCAGGGGATGGAGCTTGGGGTCGACCACGACCTGGCCCCAGACCTGCACCAGCAGGGAGAGAGTGCCGATCTGTCCCTCGATGCCGTGGACGAGCATTCCGACGACCGCACCCGGATCGGGGATCGGTTGGTGACGCCGTGCGTCGGCCAGATCGAGGAAACGGCCGTCGAGAACGTCGGCGATCGCGAGCTCGATCAATTGCTCCTTGCTCTTGTAGTGGCCGTAGATCGCTCCGGCCGAGAGGCCGGACTCCGCGATGATGTCGGCCATGGAGGTGGCCTGGAAGCCTTTGCGGGCGAAACACCGCAGCGCGGCTCCCGCGATCTCGGTGCGGCGGGCGGTGCGGTGCTCTTCGCTGACTTTGGGCATAGGTCAACAATAAAAAAGAATGTTCGTTCTTGACAAGGGATGCGCGGGCGCGGACGATAAAGAACGAACATTCCTTTTAGGAGGCCATCATGTCCGCAGCCGCACTCCCGCCGGCCAGCACTCCGTCGCATACGCCGCGCACGCCGTGGCCGCGCGCCATCGGGCTCGCCCTGGCGGCCTCTGCGGTCGTGGTCGTGGTGCTGCTCGCCTTCCTCTGGCCGACGATCACCTCCTCCGTGAAAGACGTTCCGCTCGCGATCGCGGGATCGAGCCAGCAGGTCGCGCAGGTCGCGAAGACGCTCGACGCCGAGGGGAGCGGAACGTTCGCCGTGACCGGGGTGGCCTCGCGCGACAAGGCCGTCGAGCTCATCCGTGCCCGGGACGTCTACGGCGCGATCGTGCTCGGCGACCGTCCCGAGGTGCTCACGGCGTCGGCCAACGGTGCGGCGGTCAGTCAGATCCTCGGGCAGATCGCCGGTCGGTTGCAGGCTCAGGCGAACACCCACGCAGCTGCGGCGGTGCAGCAGGCCGTCGCGGGGGGAGAGCTGCCCGCAGGCACGGCTCCTCCCGCGATCGAGGTCACGGTGACCGATGTCGTTCCGCTCGCCTCGACCGACGCGCGCGGCCTCGGGCTCACCGCGGCCTCCTTCCCGCTGGTGCTCGGGGGGATGGTCGGCGGCATCCTCATCTCCCTTCTCGTCGCCGGGGTCTGGCGCCGGCTCATGAGCGTCACCGTCTACGGCCTGGCCGGCGGATTCGCGGTCGTCGGCATCATGCAGGGCTGGTTCGGGGTGCTCCAGGGCGACTTCTGGATCAACGGTCTCGCCGTCAGCCTCGCAATGTTCGCCACCGCCGCATTCATCGTCGGGATGAGCGCGGTCCTCGGCAGGGTGGGAATCGCGGTCGGCGCCATCGTGACGATCCTCATCGGCAATCCTCTGTCGTCGGCAGCCCAGCCGTTGCAGTTCACCGTCGCGCCGTGGGGCGCGATCGGGCAGTGGTTCGTGCCCGGCGCATCCGGAACCCTCGTTCGCGATCTCTCGTACTTCCCGGATGCGAACGCCACGTTCGCGTGGCTGGTGCTGGCGGGTTGGGCGATGGTGGGGGTGATTGCGATGTTCGCAGGCCATTTCCGCGACCAGGTGCTGGTCCGGGCCGCCGGGCACGAAGCCGAGCGTGCCGGCGATCGGGGTGCGGCGGAGGGCGCCGGCGAGCCCGCTGGTGAGCCGGCGGGCGAGTCCGGCCGGGTCACGCAGCCGGTGTAGGGCGGCCCGGCCGTTACGCTGGAGAGATGCAGCAGCGCACACTCGGCCGAACGGGCCGTGACGTCTCAGTCGTCGGTCTCGGAACCTGGCAGCTCGGAGGGGACTGGGGTGACGTCAGCGAAGGCGACGCGCTTGCGGTGCTCGAGGCGTCCCGGGATGCGGGGGTCACCTTCTTCGACACGGCCGACGTCTACGGAGGCGGCCGCAGCGAGCAGCTGATCGGTCGTTTCCTCGCGGCCAACCCGGATGCGGGTGTCACGGTCGCCACGAAGATGGGCCGCCGGGAGGCGCAGGACCCGGCCAACTTCACGCTCGCGAAGTTCCGCGAGTGGACGGACAGCTCGCGCCGCAATCTCGGCGTCGAAACGCTCGACCTCGTTCAGCTCCACTGCCCGCCGACTCCGGTGTTCTCGTCGGATGCCGTCTACGACGCCCTCGACACGCTCGTGTCCGAGGGCGCGATCGCGAACTACGGCGTGAGCGTGGAGACCGCGGATGAGGCCCTCGCGGCGATCGCCCGGCCCGGCACCGCGACGGTGCAGATCATCCTGAACGCGTTCCGGCTGAAGCCGCTCGACCGTGTGCTCCCGGCCGCTCGCGAAGCCGGCGTCGGAATCATCGCGCGCGTGCCGCTCGCTTCTGGACTGCTCAGCGGAAAGTACACGACCGACACGACGTTCGCGCCCGACGACCACCGCAACTACAACCGCCACGGCGAAGCGTTCGACGTGGGAGAGACCTTCTCGGGCGTGGACTTCGAGACGGGCGTGGCCGCCGCACAGGAGTTCGCGGCCCTGGTGCCGGACGACCTGACTCCCGCTCAGGCGGCCATCGCCTGGGTGGCGCAGCTCGACGGCGTGAGCAGCGTCATCCCCGGGGCACGGTCGGTGGCCCAGGCGCGTGCGAATGCCGCCGCGGGTTCGGTAACGCTGCCCGCATCCCTCATCGCGGCCGTCCCCGCGCTCTACGACACGTACTTCCGCACCGCCGTCCACACCCGCTGGTAGCCCGCGGCCGGTGGCCGGTGGCCGGTGGCCGGTGCCGGCATACCGTGGCAGTGCTCCCCGACGCGCCACACCACCGCCCCCGACGGTCGGTGAAATCGGCCGGATCGAGCCGATTCTCCGTCGGGACGGAGTTCTCATCGGAGTGTCGCGCGTTTCCTCCTTCGTTGTGCACGCCGGCCTCCCGAGCGCGTCTCGAATGTCCCGAGCGTGCATCCCGAATGTCCCGCGCGCGCATCCCGAATGTCGGAGGAATCGTCGGCCGACCGGGCGTGTCCTCCGTCAGAACGGAGATCGGGGCGCGGGGCGCACGATCTCTCCCGCGGAACGACCTGCGGAACGAACCACGGCGCGGCGGCGGGCAGCCACGCGGAGCTGCCGACCCTGACCCCCCGGCTCACGACGGCTGGACCGGGACCGGTTCGGTGTCGGGGATGGGGCTGGCGTCGCGGCCTCGGAGATCGGGGTGGATGCGCCAGGCCAGCGCTGGGACGATGAATCCGACCAGGGCGAAGGCTCCGGCGGCGTAGAAAGCGCCGACCGGACCGGAGCCGTCGATCAGGAAGCCGGCGAGGGCCGAGCCGAGGGCGGCGCCGATGAGCTGGCCCGTGCCGACCCAGCCGTAGGCCTCGGCGGTGTCGCTGAACTTGACGCTGGCGGAGACGATCGCGAAAAGCACGGCGAGGGCGGGGGCGATGCCGAGCCCGGCGACGATGAGGGTGAGCGAGAGGCCCCACCACGAACCGAGCATGAAGGTGGAGATGGTGACGCCGACGAACACGATGAACATGCGGCGGGCGGTAGCCCACGGCCCGATCGGAATGTGCCCGAAGGCGAGGCCGCCGATGAGGGAGCCGAGCGACCAGATGGCGAGCACGATGCCGGCGTAGGGCGATCCCTCGCCGAAGTTGGCGACGACGCCCGCCTCGATCGCCGCGCAGGACCCGATGAGGAGGAAGCCGACGACCGTCGCGAGAAGCACCGGCGGCCGGGCGAGCACGACGCCGAAGCGACGCTTGCTTCGGGGGATGCGCACCCGCCCGACCTCGGGCGAGGAGATGAACCAGAGGCCGCCGAGCAGCATGATCGCCACCGACATGAGGATGCCCTCCACGGTGCCGATCTGAGTCGAGACGAACGTGATCGCGACGGGGCCGGCGATCCAGATGATCTCCTGCGCGGACGCGTCCAGCGAGAAGAGCGGGGTGAGCTGACGCGAGTTGACCATCTTGGGGTAGATGGTGCGCACGGCCGGCTGGATGGGCGGCATGCTCAGTCCGGCGAAGAACGCGACCGCCATCGTCAACGGGATGGGCATGACGAACACGCCGATCGCCGCGACCGCGACGGTGCAGAGACCGAGTGTCGTCCACAGGACCGTGCGCATCCCGAGCACGCCCATCAGCCGGCTCGTCATCGGGCCGGCGATCGCCTGGCCGATGCTCATCGCTCCGAGCACGAGGCCGGCCGCGCCGTAGGAGTGGTGCACGTGCTCGATGTGCAGCAGGAACGCCAGTGAGAGCATGCCGAACGGGAAGCGCGCCGTGAGCTGGGCAGCGATGATCCTCGCGACGCCCGGCGTCTTCAGAAGGCTGGAATAGGTGCTCACGGGATGCTCAGTCTATCGGGTGAGCGGCGCGCGGCCGGGGAGCGAACAGCCTGTGGAAAAGTGGACAACTTATACACATCTGTGGATGACACGCCCACTAGATGTGGGGTTCGGAAAATGTCGGGACCCCGCTATATAGTGGTCACACGCCGAAAAGCAGCGAGGGCTCGGTCCCCCAGTTTTCGGCCGTGACAAGGGGTTTTTGAAGCAAGGGGCGGGCACCGACCCGGCGGGGACGACCCGCCGTCCGCTTGACGGACGTTAGGCATCGCCACTCACGGGAGTGGCACATTGAGAGGGAGAGAAAGTGGCCATCACTGTTGTGAAGCGGAACGGCGAGCGGGAGCCGTACGACGCGAACAAGATCAACTTGGCGATCGAGCACGCCGCCGAAGGCCTCGACGAGAACATCACCTGGGTCACCCAGATCGCGAGTGAGCTCGAGTTGACCCTGTTCGACGGCATCACGACGCAGCAGCTCGACGAGGCCGTCATCCAGGTCGCCCTCCAGAACGTCAAGGACGACCCGGCGTTCGACACCGTCGCCGCCCGGCTCCTCCTCAAGACCATCTACAAGCGCGTGCTCGGCGACTACACCACCGCCGACGAGCTCGTCTCGCTGCACGCGAGCCACTTCCGTGCGTACATCGAGCGCGGCGTCTCCGAAACCCTGCTCGACTCCCGCTTCACCCAGCTCTTCGACCTCGACCGTCTGGCCGGCCACCTCGACCCGTCGAAGGATGAGCTGCTCAAGTACATCGGCGTCGTCACCCTGAACAACCGCTACGGCATCAAGGCCCGCAACGGCGAGACGCTCGAGGTCCCGCAGTACTTCTGGATGCGCATCGCGATGGGCCTGTCGCTCAACGAGGCCGACCCGACCAGCCACGCTCTCGAGTTCTACGCCAAGATGTCGAACCTCGAGTACCTGGCCGCGGGCTCCACCCTCGTCAACGCAGGCACCGCGTACCCGCAGCTCTCCAACTGCTTCGTCATGGAGATGCAAGACGACATCGAGCACATCGCCAAGAGCGTTCGCGACGTCATGTGGCTCACCAAGGGAACCGGCGGAATCGGCCTCGCGGTCACCAAGCTGCGCGCGCAGGGCTCGCCCATCCGCTCCAACAACACCACATCGACGGGCCCGATCCCGTTCATGCACACCATCGACTCGGTGCTGCGCGCGGTGAGCCGCGGCGGCAAGAAGTTCGGTGCCCTCTGCTTCTACATGGAGAACTGGCACATGGACTTCCCGGAGTTCCTCGACCTCCGCCAGAACTCGGGAGACCCCTACCGCCGCACCCGCACCGCGAACACCGCCGTGTGGATCAGCGACGAGTTCATGAAGCGCGTTCAGAACGACCAGGACTGGTACCTGTTCGACCCGCTGGAGGTCGCCGACCTCAACGAGCTGTACGGCAAGGAGTTCTCGGAGCGCTACGCGTTCTACGTGGCCGAGGCCGAGGCGGGACGCATCGCGATGTTCAAGCGCATCAGCGCCCGCTCGCAGTTCAAGGACATCCTGATGAGCCTCCAGACAACCAGCCACCCGTGGCTGACCTGGAAGGACACGATCAACAACCGTGCGCTCAACAACAACACCGGCACCATCCACCTGTCGAACCTGTGCACCGAGATCACGCTCCCGCAGGACCGCGACAACGTCTCCGTCTGCAACCTGGCGTCGATCAACCTGTCGCGCCACCTGGTCGACGGCGCGATGGACTGGGCTCGCATCGAGCAGAGCGCCCGCCTCGCGGTCCGCCAGCTCGACAACCTGATCGACATCACGGTGTCGAGCGTCGACGAGGCCGACTTCTCCAACCAGCAGAACCGGGCCATCGGCCTCGGCGTCATGGGCTTCACCGACATCGTCGAGAAGCTCGGTCTCAGCTACGAGAGCGAAGAGGCGTACGACCTGATCGACGAGATCATGGAGCACGTCTCGTACGCGGCCATCGACGAGAGCGCCGACCTGGCCCAGGAGCGCGGTGCGTACAACAACTTCGAGGGCTCGCGCTGGTCGCAGGGTCTCGTTCCGTTCGACTCGATCGCATTGACCGAGCAGGACCGCGGCCTCCCGATCAAGGTCAACCGCACGACCCGTCTCGACTGGGATGCGCTGCGCGCCAAGGTCAAGGGCGGCATGCGCAACGCGACCCTCATGGCCATCGCGCCCACCGCATCCATCGGCCTCGTCGCCGGCACCACGCCCGGCTTCGACCCGCAGTTCTCGCAGATCTTCAGCCGCTCCACCTCGTCGGGCAAGTTCCTCGAGGTGAACCGCAACCTGGTCTCGGCGCTGCAGGAACGCGGTCTGTGGGAGTCGACCCGCGAGGCGATCCTGCGCTCGCAGGGCGACATCCAGGGCATCGCCGCGATCCCCGACGAGATCAAGGCGACCTACAAGACGAGCTTCCAGCTCTCGCCGTACTCGTTCATCGAGGTCGCGGCCCGTGCCCAGAAGTGGATCGACCAGGCCATCAGCCGCAACATGTACCTGGAGACCCGCGACATCGGCGACATGATGGACATCTACTACGCAGCGTGGGAGCGTGGCGTCAAGACCACCTACTACCTGCACATGAAGCCGCGCCACCAGGCCGAGCAGTCGACCGTCAAGGTCAACAAGGCCGACGAGATCGACGCGGCCCGCAAGGGCTTCGCGTCGGTCGGCGCCACGTCGGCTGCATCCCCGGATGCCGCTCCCGCTCCCGCCGCCCCGGCTCGCCGCGGCTTCGGAGGACTCTCGACGGGTGGTGAGAAGTAATGAACACCAAGATCGAGGAGTACTACGTGCCTGTCGACCCGATGGACGACCTGCAGTGCGAGTCCTGCCAGTAGGACCGACACCTGCAGCGCGCCGCGCCGCGAGACTTTGAGGAGAAGAGAGACACCATGGGGATTCTGGGAACGGGAATCGAAGAGGGCCTGCTGCTGAAGCCGGTCAAGTACAAGTGGGCGATGGACCTGTACGACCAGGCCGTGGCGAACACGTGGTTCCCGAACGAGATCCAGCTCGGCGAGGACATCGCCGACTTCAAGAGGATGACCGACGAAGAGCGGCACGCCATCACCTTCCTGATGAGCTACTTCAACCCGAACGAGCTCCTCGTGAACAAGGCGCTGGCGTTCGGCGTCTACCCCTACCTGCAGGCGGCCGAGGCGCACCTCTACCTCGCCAAGCAGATGTGGGAGGAAGCCAACCACTGCATGTCGTTCGAGTACGTCCTCGAGACGTTCCCGATCGACCGCGAGCAGGCGTACAACTCCCACGTCGACGTGCCGTCGATGGCCCGCAAGGAAGAGTTCGAGGTCAAGTTCATCAAGCGGATGACCGAACAGACCCTCGACATCACCACGACGCAGGGCAAGCAGGACTTCATCCGGAACCTCGTGGCGTACAACGTGATCCTCGAGGGCATCTGGTTCTATTCGGGCTTCATGGTTGCGCTGTCGTTCCGTCAGCGCAACCTGCTGCGCAACTTCGGCTCGCTGATCGACTGGGTGGTGCGCGACGAGTCGCTGCACCTCAAGTTCGGGATCAACCTCATCCTCACCGTGCTGGAGGAGAACCCCGACCTGCAGACCGAGGAGTTCGCGAACGAGATCCGCCAGATGATCCTCGACGCGGTCGAGATGGAAGAGCAGTACAACCGGGATCTGCTGCCCGGCGGCATCCTCGGCCTCAACGCCAACTACATCAACCAGTACGTGAAGTATCTGGCCGACCGTCGTCTCGAAGAGCTCGGCTTCGAGCCGGAATACAAGGTCGCGAACCCGGCCAAGTGGATGGCGACGGCAAACGACACGCTGGAGCTCGTGAACTTCTTCGAGTCCACGAACACCTCCTACGAGTCGAATGCGAAGGCGTCCACCGGCCACTGAGCCGCTTCGACAAGAACGAGGGGTCACGACTCGCCGTGTGCGCATCCGATCGCACGGCACGTCGTGACCCCTCGTTTCGTCGGCTCGCGCACGGGTCTGTGAGGATGGTGGAGTGACTCCTCCGAACGCGCGACCCCTGATCGACGCCCGTGAGCTGGCCCAGGCTCTGACCGCATCCCGACCTCCACGAGTGCTCGATGTGCGCTGGAAGCTGGGCGGGCCTCCCGGCCGGCCCGAATACGAGCGCGGGCACATTCCCGGAGCGGTATACGTCGACCTCGACACCGAGCTGGCCGGCCACGGCGAACCGACGGACGGGCGGCACCCGCTGCCCCAGATCGCCGACTTCGAGTCCGCGGCGCGCGGCTGGGGCCTGAACGCGGGGGATGCGGTGGTCGTCTACGACGATCTCTCCGGCCTCTCCGCGGCCCGAGCCTGGTGGCTGCTGCGCCATGCCGGGTTCGCCGATGTGCGGGTGCTCGACGGCGGGCTGGCCGCCTGGCGCGCCGCCGACGGCGACCTCGAGACCGGATCGAACATCCCGAGCGCGGGTGACGTGCACCTCTCCTACGGTTCGCTCCGCACCCTCGACGCGGATGCGTCGGCCGAGCTGGCGCTGCGCGGTGCCCTCCTCGACGCGCGAGCCGCCGAACGCTTCCGTGGCGAGGTCGAGCCCGTCGATCCGCGCGCCGGACACATACCCGGCGCGGTGAGCGCCCCCGCCACGGACAACCTCGACGCCGACGGCAGGATGCTGCCCGCGGCCGTTCTCGCCGACCGGTTCGCCGCCCTCGGCGTGACGGCGGATGCGCCCGTGGGCGTGTATTGCGGCTCAGGCGTGACCGCCGCCCACGTGGCGCTCGCGCTGGAGGTCGCCGGTTTCGCGCCCGCACTCTACCCCGGCTCCTGGTCCGCCTGGTCGAACGACCCGTCCCGCCCTGCCGCCACCGGTAGCTGATCCGATCGCCCACCGATTCGTGCGAAAAGTGCGGTCGAAGGACTCAGGAGCGCACTTTTCGCACGAGTCGGCCCGACGAGCATGCGTAACAGTGGGCAACAGCGGTACGAGGCAGGGGGCGCGGAGTTTAGGGTCTCTGCATGACCGCCGTTCATGTGCGCCCGAGCGAGGCGCTTCCCGCGCCCGCCGACGAGGTGTTCGACTCGGTCGCATCCCTGATCGGGAACACACCGGTCGTCGAACTGCGCGCACTCACGCGCGGCCTCGAGTCCCGGGTGCTGGTGAAGCTCGAGGGCCGCAACCCCGGCGGGTCGTCGAAGGACCGCATCGCGCTGAACATGATCCGCACGGCCGAGGCGTCGGGGGCTCTCGCGCCGGGCGGAACGATCGTCGAGGCGACCTCGGGCAACACCGGGATCGGCCTGGCTCTGATCGGCCGGCTGACCGGGCATCCGGTGATCATCGTGCACAGCGCCGACATCTCCGCTGAGAAGCGCAAGGTGCTGTCGGCGTACGGAGCCCGACTCGTCGAGGCCGATTGGGAGGCCGCACCGAGCGACCCGGCCAACCCGCGCGCCGTCGCCGACCGTATCGCCGCCGAGGCCGCGGGCGCCTGGCGTCCCACCCAGTTCTCGAACGCCGCGAACCCCGCCGCACACTACCTCGGCACCGGTCCGGAGATCTGGCGGCAGACGGCCGCGCAGGTCACTCATTTCGTCGCCGCCATCGGCACAGGCGGCACGGTCAGCGGCACCGGTCGCTACCTGAAGGATGTGAGCGGTGGCGGTGTGCGCGTCATCGGCGCCAACCCTGTCGGCTCGACCTACGACGGCGGTCCTGCAGGGACGATCCTTGTCGACGGGGTCGGCACCGCCTGGCCGCGCGACTACTGGCCCGAGACCTTCGACCACGCCGTGGTCGACGAGGTGCACACGGTCGACGACCGTGAGGTCTACTCGACCGTCCACCGTCTGGCCGCCGAGGAGGCTTTGCTGCTCGGCCCGTCTTCGGGCCTCGCGGTCGCCGTCGCGCTGCGCACCGCCCGCAGCGCACCCGCGGGTTCGGTCGTCGTGGCGATCGCGCCGGACGGCGGCATCAACTATCTCACCAAGGCGTTCGACGCGGACTGGCTGGCCACGTCCGGCCTTACGGGCGCCACGCACTCTGAAGACGAGTAGTCGGAAAGCGCATATGCCTCTTCTCCATTTCGGATGGTTCCTCGGCGCCGGCTTCGGCGTGCAGGGCTGGGGCGACCCCAGCTATGGCATCGGCTACGACTGGAAGCAGCCACCGGTGTACCAGGATGCCGCCCGCCTGTTCGAGGCGAGCGGACTCGACCTCTTCATCATCGAGGACGGTGTAGCGGTTCCCGACACCTACGGCGGTACCGCGGAGGTCAACCTCTCGGCCGCGCGTTTCGTGCCGAAGCACGACCCGCTGCCGTTGGTGCCGTACCTGCTCGGTGCGACCAGCAACCTCGGTATCGTGCCCACCCTGAGCGCGAGCTTCTACGAGCCGTTCACGGCTGCGCGACTCCTCTCCACGCTTCAGCACTTCGCGAACGGACGGCTCGGCTTCAACGTGGTGACCAGCGGTTCCGACCTCGCCGCCCAGAACTACGGTCTCGACAAGCAGGTGGACCACGATCTCCGCTATGACCGCGCGGACGAGTGGGTCGACGTGGTGCGCAAGCTCTGGCGCAGCTGGGACCAGGATGCGGTGCTCGAAGATGTCGAGCGGGGCGTCTACGCCGACTTCACCAAGGTGCACACGATCGACCACGATGGCCGGTTCTTCCGGGTGCGGGGTCCGCTGAACACCGTGCCGGCAGCCGATGAGCCGGTCATGGTGCAGGCCGGCGCCTCCGGTCGCGGGCGTGATTTCGCGGGCAAGAACTCGGATGTCGTCCTCGCCCTGGCTTCGACGGCCGAGCGGATGCGCGAGTACCGCGACTCCATCCGTCAGGTCGCGCTCGCGAACGGCCGCGACCCCGATTCGGTGAAGGTGCTGTTCGTCGTCAATCCGGTGATCACCGCGAACGCCGAGGAGACCGCGAGCGTCAGAGCGGCGCGGGCCGAGCTGACGCAGGCGGCGATCGACGAGCAGTTGCAGTCCATCTCCTACCTCAGCGGCGTCGATTTCAAGACGTTCGACCTCGATGAGCCCTTGCCCGAGCTGACCACGAACAGCAACCAGGGAACGCTCGACAACTTCGTGAAGTCGGCGCCGGCCGGCTCGACGCTCCGCGAGATCCTGCAGGCGCGCGCCCGCAAGGACGGCCTCGCCATCGTCGGCACGGCCGACGAGGTCGCCGACCACCTGGGCGAGCTGGGCGGGGCCGTGGGGGGCGACGGCTTCCTGTTTACCGGCCAGGTGCATCCGGCGCACGTGCATCGCACTCTGGATGCCCTGGTGCCGGCCCTGCGCCGCCGCGGTCTCATCCGCACCGGCTTCTGCGGTGGGGGTCTGCGGCAGAACCTGCTGGAGTTCTGATGGCGACCACCGCGGCGGATGCCCGGCCGCTCGTCGAGCTGACGGCGGACGCGCCGACCGTCGCCGACCTCGTCGCCATCGCAGACGGCGCTCGCGTGTCGCTCGGGGCGGACGTGCTCGCGACGCTCGCCGCGTCGCGAGCAGTGGTCGAGGAGGCGATCGCGGCCGGACGTCCGGTCTACGGGCTCAACCGCCGGTTGGGTGCCGGCAGGGATACCGTCGTCGATCCGGCGGAATTCGCCGAGTTCCAGCGGCGCACGATCGCGAACCACCGGGGCGGTGTGGGGGAGTCGCTGGAGCTTCGGGAGACCCGGGCGGTGATCGCCGCGCGTCTGATCGGCTTCACGCGCGGGGGATCGGGGGTGCGACCCGAGCTCGCCGAGGCGTATGCCGCCATGCTCGACGCGGGCGTGCATCCGGTGATCCCCGCTCGCGGTTCGGTCGGTGCTGCCGACCTGACCCACCTCGCAGAGGTCGCTGCGGTCGTGACCGGATCGGGTCGCGCCTTCGACGGCTCGGGCGGGATCGTGGACGGGCGCACCGCCCTGGAAGCCGCCGGACTGGTGCCGGTCGAGCTGGCGCCGCACGAAGGACTGGCGGTGCTCAGCTCCAACGCCTACAGCATCGGCGTCGGCGCGCTGGCGGTCACCGAAGCGCGGTCGCTGGCCGCCGCCGATCTCGCGATCGCGCTCTCGCTCGAGGCGGTCGCAGCATCCGGACCGGCCGGCAACCTCAGCGCGTTCAGCTCCGTGGTCGCGGATGCGCGGGGCGGGGCAGGGCAGCGGATGTCGGCCGCAGCGATCCGGGCGGCTCTCGCCGGGAGCGCCCTCGAAAAGCCGGAGCGCGCGGTCACCGTGCAAGACCCTCTCGCCTTCCGGACGGCGCCACAACTACATGGCGCTCTGCGCGAATCCGTCGACCGCGCCCAAGCCGAGCTCGACCTCGAACTGGCAGCCCGCAGCGACAACCCCGTGGTCGACACGGCCAGCGGCGCCATGGTCTCGGGCGGCAACTTCCAGGCCCTGCCGCTCGCGCTGTCGCTCGAGGGTCTCCGGCTCGTGCTCGCGCATGTCGGTTCCGCCTCCGAGCGCCGCGCCGCCGCGCTCTCACTCGCGCTCGCGCCCGCACGCTCCGAGGGGCGTACCCGCGTTCCCGGCCTGCTGCTGTACTCGGCAGCGGCGGCTGTGGCCGAGCTGCGGCAGTTGGCCGCTCCAGCGACGCTCGGGATCACGACGCTGTCGGGGGTCGAGGATCACGCGACGCTCGCGCCGCTCGCCCTGCGGTTGTTGCAGCGTTCGCTGGCGCTCACGGGCGAGGTGCTCGCGATCGAGGCGCTGCACGCCGCGGATGCGCTCCGCGTTGCCGGTGCGACGCCAACAGGTGACGGAACCGCGCCGGTCTTCGGGGCGTTGGATGCGCTGATCGCCGGCGGGGATGCATCCGCCGACCTCGTGCCCGCCGCGCTCAGCGTGCTGACAGGCCGCTGACCGGTCCGCTCAGCGGAGCGTCTTGCGAAAGCTGAGGTACGAGACCGCTTCCCAGTCCCCATCGAGGTCGAACTCCGGCTCGTAGCCGAGGGAGAGGTACAGGGCGACCGCTTCGGGCTGACGCGCCCCGGTCGTGAGCACGACGGTGCGATAGCCGCGACGGACGGCCTCCGCCTCGAGTTCGGCCATCACGCGCCGCGCGAGGCCCCTGCGGCGGTGCGCCGAGTGCGTCCAGACCCGCTTGACCTCGACCGTCTCGGCGTCCTCGCGTTTGAAGGCTCCGCCGGCGACCGCCTCGCCGTCGGCGAGGAGGAGGATGAACGTTCCACCCTCGGCGGCGCTGAAGATCTCGGCGGGATAGCGGGACAGCTCGGCGGAGGACGGGATGCCGTCGTTGAGCCCGTAGCGCTCGTCGTACTCGCGCGAGAGCTCCTCGACGAGGGGCGTCGCCAGCGGGTCGGTGGGGCTGGTGACGACTACCACAGTGGAGGCCGCGAAGTCGGCTGACGATTCGGTCACGATTCGACGATAACGCGCCTGGCGCGCCGGGTGCGCCTTCCGGTTTCACACTTCGTCATCGACAACCGATTCCGTGCAAGAAATCACGAAATGTGTCGGAAATCTCTGCGAAAAGTGGCGTCGCACGCGCGAATTAGTGTGAATGTACCGCGTGGCGGCTGAGGTATGCTCCAGCTACTGCGTTCCTGCATCCCCTGCACCCGGAAGAAGGACAACACACAATGCGCATCCGATATGTGGCCCCCGCGGCCGCCTTCGTCGCCATCGCCGCGCTCGCGCTGACCGGCTGTGTCGACAACTCCACCCCCTCGAGCGGCGGCTCTGCGTCGAGCGCCGCCGACGTGAAGAAGGACGACAGCCTCGCGTCCCAGCTTCCCGAGGACGTCAAGTCGGCCGGCACCCTGACGGTCGGGATGGACGACACCTACCCGCCGAACGAGTTCAAGGACGACAACGGCAACCCGGTCGGCTGGGAGGTGGAACTCACCAACGCGATCACCGCCAAGCTCGGCCTCAAGACCAAGTTCGCCATCGCGAAGTTCGACAACATCATCCCGAGCGTCGCCGGCGGCAAGGACGACATCGGCATGTCGTCGTTCACCGACACCACCGAGCGCGAGCAGCAGGTCGACTTCGTCAACTACTACACCGCCGGCATCATGTGGGCCTCGGCCAAGGGCAAGGACGTCGACCCCGACAACGCCTGCGGGCTGAAGGTCGCCGTGCAGGCGACCACCTACGAGGACACCGACGAGGTCCCCGCCAAGTCGAAGACCTGCACCGACGCCGGAAAGGCGGCGATCGAGGTTCTGCGCTACGACACCCAGGACGACGCGACCAACGCCGTCATCCTCGGCAAGGCGGATGCGCTCAGCGCCGACTCGCCCGTCACCCTGTACGCGATCTCCAAGTCGGAGGGCAAGCTGCAGACGGCCGGAGAGGCCTTCGAGGTCGCGCCGTACGGCATCCCGATCGCCAAGGACTCGAAGCTGACCCCGGTCATCCAGAAGACGATCCAGGCGCTGATCGACGACGGAACCTACGGCAAGATCCTCGACAAGTGGGGCGTCTCCGACGGCGCCGTCACGACCGTCGAGGTCAACGCCGCCTCGAAGGGCTGATGAACCATGTCCCTGGGCAACCAGGACCGGTCGGCGACGGGAACCCCGTCGCCGGCCGGCACCACCGCTCCACCCGCGACGTCTGAGCCGATCAAGGCGATCAAGCTCAAGCACCCGTGGCGC
The DNA here is from genome assembly GCF_042882245.1 of Leifsonia sp. NPDC058230. Taxonomy (NCBI): domain Bacteria; kingdom Bacillati; phylum Actinomycetota; class Actinomycetes; order Micrococcales; family Microbacteriaceae; genus Leifsonia; species Leifsonia sp. NPDC058230. The sequence continues at coordinate 388,114 of NZ_JBHVWM010000003.1, forward strand.
ATCATCATCGCCGCGGTGCTCATCCTCCTCCTCGTCTGGTTCATCATCGATGCCTCCCAGCGCGAGGCATACGGCTGGCCGAACGTCGGGAAGTACATCTTCGACAGGCGCATCAGTGCTGCTGCGCTCGTCACCCTGCAGCTGACGATCTACTCGATGATCATCGGCGTCGTGCTCGGGCTCATCCTCGCGGTCATGCGCCTCTCGCCGAACCCGGTCGTGAAATCGGTCGCCTGGCTGTACCTCTGGATCTTCCGCGGTACGCCTGTATACGTGCAGCTGGTGTTCTGGGGCCTGTTCTCGCTGATCTACCCGCAGATCTTCCTCGGCGTGCCGTGGACCGACTTCGGCGTGAACCTCGACCTCGGCTTCATGCAGAACGCGTTCGTGATCGCGATCATCGGGTTGGCTCTCAATGAGGCGGCCTACATGGCGGAGATCGTGCGCGCGGGACTCTTGTCGGTCGACGCCGGGCAGGAAGAGGCGGCGACCGCTCTCGGGATGTCCTGGGGCCAGACCATGTCCCGCATCGTCATCCCGCAGTCGATGCGCGTGATCATCCCGCCGACCGGCAACGAGGTCATCTCGATGCTGAAGACGACCTCGCTGGTCGCGGCCATTCCGCTGACCACCGACCTCTACGGTGTCGCGCGCGACATCTCCGCGGTGACGTTCACGCCCATCCCGTTGCTGATCGTCGCGTCGCTCTGGTATCTGCTCTTCACGTCGATCCTCATGGTGGGCCAGTACTTCCTGGAGAAGCGGTTCTCGCGCGGAGTCTCGGCGCGCAGGCCCGACCGCGGCGACGGCGGCGCGACCACCGGCGCGATCGCGGGCGCCAGCATCGAGGGACCGGCCGGCAACGATCTGGGAGGCAAGGGATGAGCGAAACGACCCTGACCGGAAGCACGGCCTCGTCGGCCACCGCGCCCCCGATGGTCCTCGCCGATGGTGTCTCCAAGAGTTTCGGATCGAACGAGGTGCTGAAGAGCATCTCCCTGTCGGTGAGGCGGGGCGAGGTGCTCTGCATCGTCGGCCCGTCCGGATCCGGCAAGTCCACCTTCCTGAGGTGCATCAACCACCTCGAGCGTGTGGATGCGGGCCGCCTCTCCGTCGACGGCGAACTCGTCGGCTACCGCCAGCATGGCGACAAGCTGTACGAACTGAAGCCCAAGGAGGCGTCGAAGCAGCGCCGCGAGATCGGGATGGTGTTCCAGAGGTTCAACCTGTTCCCGCACATGACGGCGCTGGAGAACGTCATGGAGGCTCCGATGCGGGTCAAGGGCGTCCCGAAGTCCCAGGCGGCGGCACGCGCGCAGGAACTGCTCACCCGGGTCGGTCTCGGGGACAAGGGCGACCACTATCCGGCGCACCTCTCGGGCGGTCAGCAGCAGCGCGTCGCGATCGCCCGCGCACTCGCCATGGACCCCAAGCTGATGCTCTTCGACGAGCCCACCTCGGCGCTCGACCCTGAGCTCGTCGGCGAGGTGCTCGACGTGATGAAGGGGCTGGCCGCATCCGGAATGACCATGATCGTCGTCACCCACGAGATGGGCTTCGCCCGCGAGGTCGCCGACGAGATCGTCTTCATGGACGGCGGCGTCGTCGTCGAGTCGGGCGATCCGCGCGAAGTGCTGGCCAACCCCCAGCACGCCCGCACCCAGGCCTTCCTCTCCAAGGTGCTCTGAGAGCCGCCGAGTCCACGAACTGTCTGTGGACTCGGCGGTTTTCGGGCGAATTCGCGCGTACTCGGCAGTAACTTTCCGCGGACTCGAGGGCGGTCAGCCGCCGAGGACTTTGCGGAGGCGTTGTAGCGACGCGGTCTCGGCCGTGCCGAGGCCCTGGGCGAACAGGCTGACGCGGAACTCTTCGAGCATCCAGCGCGCGTGGACGATCGCTTCGCTCGACCCCGGCGCCGGCGGGATGCGCCCGCCCGCGTCCGTGTAGAGCGCGAGCGCGGTCTCCACCTGCGTCTGCCAGGCCCGGTCGCGGCCCGGATTCACCGGGAGGGCCGCGATGCGCTGGGTGATCCCGTTGAGGTAGCGCGGGATGTGCTGGAGCCGCTCGAGGCCGGTCGCCGACACGAATCCGGGGTAGACGAGTCCGGCCAGCTGGGTCTTCGCGTCGTTGAGCGCGGACAGGAACACCAGAGAGGTCGCGCCACCGATCGCCTTCTCGGCGGCGCGCGCGGCCGTCAGGATGCGCGTGACCAGGGCGATGGTCTGGAACATCGAGTCCATGACGATCCCTGACACCCGATCGCGCACATCCTCGAACTCGGCGCGCATGAAGACCTGGCCGTCGGGCTTCATCCGGTACAGCACACTGTCGATGACGGCGAGCAGTGCGTCGTCGAACAGGGCCTTGGTGGTGGGGTACGGGCTGGCGGCGATGGTCAGCTTCTCGTTCGCGGTGAGGTGCTGCTGCACGTAGGCGACGGGAGACGGGATGGAGGCCAGCAGCAGACGACGCACGCCGCCGGGCATCGCGGCGGCCTGGTCGGCGGGGGTGCTCATCAGGCGGATGCTGACGCTCGACCCGTCGTCGACGAGCGCCGGGTAGGCGCGGATGACGTTGGTCGCCCCGCCCGGACCCTTCTGCTCGGTGTCGAGGAAGCGCGGGAGCTCGTCGAAATCCCACGTCGTCAGGCCTGCGCGCTCGAGAGCGTTGGGTGTGCGGGCTTCGGCGACGCGGGCCACCGAGTCGCGGGCGCGCGAGCGCAGCTGGTCCTGGAGCGCCGCGAGATCCTTGCCCGACGCCATCGGCCGCCCGCGCTCGCCGACGACCTGGAACGTCGGCCGCAGGTGGGCGGGGATGCGCTCCAGATCGAAGTCCTCGCCGGTCACCCGCGAACTGGTCAAGCGGTTGATGGCCGCAGCGAGAGTGTCCGCGAGGGAGGCGGCGGGCCGCTGGCCCTCGTGGGCTCGCATCCCCGAGCTCTCCCGAAGGTCGCCGAGCAGACGCGTCGCCCAGTCGCCCGCCGGAACGACGAGCCGGCGGATCGCCTTCGGCAGCGACTTGATCATCGCCGTCACGAGCTCCTGGCGAAGCCCGGGAACCTGCCAGTCGAATCCGTCGGGCACCAGTCCGGCAAGGAGCGGGAGCGGAACCTGCACGGTGACGCCGTCGTCCTCGGCTCCCGGCTCGAACCGGTAGCGCAGCGTCAGCTGCTGATCGCCCTGGCGCCACACCGGTGGGAAGGCTTCGTCGTCGACCGGCGTCGAATCCTCGGCGAGCAGCGCTTCCTGGGTCATCGTGAGCAGCTCGGGCGTCTCGTTCTTCGCGGTGCGCCACCAGCCCTCGAAGCTGCGGGTGGAGACGACGTCGGCGGGGATGCGCTGGTCGTAGAAGTCGAAGACGGCCTCGTCGTCGTTGAGGATGTCGCGGCGGCGCGTGCGCTCTTCGAGCTCGCGCAGCTCGGCGCGCAGTTTCTTGTTCGCGCGGTCGAACGCCTGGTGCGAATCCCACTCACCCTCGACGAGCGCGTGGCGGATGAAGAGCTCGCGGGCGAGTCCGGGGTCGATGCGCGAGTACTGCACCCGGCGGCGCGGGATGATCGGCACGCCGTAGAGTGTGGCCCGCTCGTACGCGACGACGGCGCCCTGGCTCTTCTCCCAGTGGGGCTCGCTGTAGCTGCGCTTCACGAGGTCGCCGGCGATCGGCTCCGCCCACGCGGGGTCGATGGAGGCGTTCATGCGGGCGAAGAGGCGGCTGGTCTCGACGAGCTCGGCGCTCATCAGCGCGTTGGGCTGCTTCTTGGCGAGCGTCGATCCCGGGAAGATCACGAAACGCGTCTGGCGCGCTCCGAGGTATTCGGCGTTACGGCCGGCGCGAGCGGATGCGCTGCCCGTGCCGCGCCCGGAGCCCGCCTTGTTGCCGGATGCGGTCGCATCCTTCAGCCCGATGTGCGAGAGCAGACCGGCCAGGAGTGAGCGGTGGATGCCGTCGGGGTTGACCGAGGGGTCGCCCATCGTGAGTCCGAGCGGCTTGGCGAGCTGACGCAGCTGCCGGTACACGTCCTGCCATTCGCGCACGCGCAGGAAGTTGAGGAACTCGTTCTTGAGCAGACGGCGGAACGCGCTCGACGAGAGCTCCTTCTGTTTCTCCTCGAGGTAGTTCCAGAGGTTCAGCAGGGTGAGGAAGTCGCTGGTGGGGTCGGCGAACCGCGCGTGAAGCTCATCCGCCGTGCCGCGTCTCTCGACGGGTCGTTCGCGCGGGTCCTGGATGGTCAGACCGGCGACGATCGCCATCACCTCGCGCGACGTGCCGTGCTTCTTGGATTCGACGACCATCCGGGCGAACCGGGGATCGATCGGGAGCTGCGCGAGTTGCCGGCCCACCTTCGTGAGGGCCGAGTTGCCGTCCTTGGCGCGCACGACCGCGCCGAGTTCGGCCAGCAGGTCGAGTCCGTCTTTGATGCCGCGCGAGTCGGGCGGGGTGAGGAACGGGAACGCCGCGATGTCTCCGAGGCCGAGGGAGATCATCTGCAGGATGACGGCGGCCAGGTTGGTGCGCAGGACCTCAGGTTCGGTGAACTCCGGGCGCTTCTCGAAGTCCTCCTGGGAGTAGAGCCGGATGGCGATCCCGTCGCTGGTGCGGCCCGAGCGGCCGGACCGCTGGTTGGCGCTCGCCTGCGAGATCGCCTCGATCGGCAGCCGCTGAACCTTGGCTCGCACGCTGTAGCGGGAGATTCGCGCCGTTCCCGCATCCACCACGTACTTGATGCCAGGCACGGTGAGGCTGGTCTCGGCAACGTTCGTCGCGAGAACGATGCGCCGCCGCACGCCCGGCATCGTCGACGGCTGGAACACGCGGTGCTGCTCCGCGCTCGACAGCCTCCCGTAGAGGGGGAGCACCTCGGTGTACGGCAGGTTTCGTCCGCGGATCGCGTCGGCCGCATCCCGGATCTCGTTCTCGCCCGAGAGGAAGACGAGCACGTCGCCGGGTGCCTCGCGTGCGAGTTCGTCGAGGGCGTCGTTGATGCCCTGCAGGTAGTCGCGATCGGCCGAGGGGATCGGGTCCGCATCCTCGTCGTCCTCGTCGAGCACGGACTCCGCGACCAGCGGGCGGTAGCGCACCTCGACCGGGAAGGTGCGCCCGGAGACCTCGACGATCGGGGCGGGCTTGCCGTCCGCGTCGGCGAAATGGGCGGCGAAGCTCTCGGGGTCGATGGTCGCCGAGGTGATGATGAGCTTGAGGTCGGGACGCTTCGGCAGCAGCTGTCGCAGGTAGCCGAGCAGGAAGTCGATGTTGAGGCTGCGTTCGTGCGCCTCGTCGATGATGATCGTGTCGTACTTGCGCAGCATCCGGTCGTGGTGCATCTCGTTCAGCAGGATGCCGTCGGTCATCAGCTTGATGCGCGTGCCCGCTCCGACACGATCGGTGAAGCGCACCTGATACCCGACGAGACCACCGACGTCCTCGCCGAGCTCCTCCGCGATGCGCTCGGCGATCGTGCGCGCGGCGAGGCGACGTGGCTGCGTGTGCCCGATGTTCTCGCGGCCGATCTCGAGCGCGATCTTGGGCAGCTGGGTCGTCTTGCCCGAGCCGGTCTCACCGGCGACGATGACGACCTGGTTCTCCCGGATGGCGCGGCCGATCTCCTCCCGCTTCTGGCTGACGGGGAGCTCAGGCGGGAAGTGCAGGCGGGCGGGGGAGACCGTAGAAGACATCAGCCTTCCATCCTACGGCGTCGCCGCACAGGCGCACTACGCCAGGTCGAGGGTGCGCAGCCGGTACGAGGAGTGCAGGTAGAACGCTGCGAACAGACCGTAGACGATGCAGGCAACGGCAGGGATGAACGAGCTGTCGGGTCGCGACGCGAGCGCGCCCAGCAGGGAGATTCCCGTGGCCACCGCCAGGCCGGAGCCGATCCAGAAGCCGGCTGCCGGCCTGGCGGTCGCGCGCCACCAGGCACGCGGGTCTTCGCGATTCTCTTCCGCACCCCGGAAAGTGCGGACGCCGATCACGACGAAGGCGATGTTGAGCACCGCGACGATGATCACGTCGATCGTGGGGTTCACCAGCTGCTGGAAGACGAACACGTTCAGGACCAGCAGCACGGCATAGCCGCCGACGATGTAGATGATCTTCCCGGTGATCGTCACGATGCGCACACGGCGAGCCTAACGAACTAGTTGACTTCTTCGGGGTGTGCGCTGACGCGACCTTCGCGCTCCATGGCACTGATGGCGGCCACCTCGGCGTCGGTCAGCTCGAAGTCGAAAACGTCGAAGTTCTCGGCCATGCGCTCACGGCGGTTCGACTTGGGGAACACGATGTTCCCGGTCTGCAGGTGCCAGCGGATGACGACCTGAGCGGGCGTCTTGCCGTGCGCCTGGGCCGGGGCGGCGACCTCGGGAGCCTCGAACAGCGGGTACTTGCCCTGGCCGAGCGGACCCCAGGCTTCGATCTCGATGCCGTGCGCTCGCGAGAACTCGGTCACCTCGGGCTGCTGGTGTGCCGGGTGCAGCTCGATCTGGTTGACCGCGGGGACCACCTCGCCGGCGGCGAGGAGCTTCTCGAGGTGCGGTACGAGGAAGTTGGAGACGCCGATGGCCTTCGCGCGGCCGGTCGCGGCGATTTTCTCGAGCGACTTCCAGGCCTCGACATAGTTGTCGTTCTGCGGTGCCGGCCAGTGGATGAGGTACAGGTCCACATAGTCGAGGCCCAGCTTGGCGAGCGACTCGTCGAAGGCGGCCTGCGCATCCGTCTGCCGGTCGTTCCAGAGCTTCGTCGTCACGAACAGCTCGTCGCGGGGGATGCCGGAGGCGGCGATCGCCTGGCCCACACCCTCCTCGTTGCCGTAGATCGCCGCGGTGTCGATGTGGCGGTAGCCGACTTCGAGCGCGTCGGTGACGATACGGGTCGTCTCGGCCGGGTCGACGCGGAAGACGCCGAAGCCGAGTTGCGGGATGGTCGTGCCGTTGTTCAGAGTCAGAGTGGGGATATTTGCGTTTGCAACCATCCCTCCACGGTAATCGGTGCCCCCATCCTGTTCCAATTGTCCTCGGTCATGGACTCAGAGAGAGCCGCTATGAATCCGGTAACGTCAGGGACCATGGCGTCGCGCGAACGGGTCGAAGAACTGGCACAGCGGGTCCTCGTCGAGAGCGGGGAGCGCATCGCCACGGTGCGCGAGGAGATGTTCCACCTCATCGACGCAGCGTCGGAGGACAGCACGCCACGCCCGACCGAGGCCGTCGGCATCCTCTCCCCGACGCGCGACGGCGTGCTCTGCGTCGTCTCCTGCGTCTGCGTGGCCGCGTCGGAGGGGCAGCCCATCACGATGATCGCGACCCGAGTGGGTGCGGTGGACCGGGACGAGGAGGAGCTGAGCCCGACCGACGAGGAGGCGCTCGCATTCTCGCTCGCCCTGCTCGGCGACTCCTGGTTCACGCTGTCGCTGCGCGACCGCACCGAGGTGCTCGACCCGGCGCGTGCCTCACGAGGCGTCAGGCTGTACTTGTCGAGCGACTTCCAGCCCGGAGTGCCGGAGGTGCTCGGCGAGTCGCTCATCGCCACGACGGACACCCTCGGCTGAGGTGATGCAGCGACGTGTGTGACGTCGCGTGACGCCCTGGTTTACGCCGTGTGACGCCCGCCCTGGCGCGCACCCGAGCACAGGCCTAGCGTCGTGCCATGCCCGAGTTCTCACCTGCGTCCCCCGCCGTTGCCGGTCGGCCTCTGCGCATCGTCGCCGTCTCCGGAAGCCTGCACGCACCGTCGAAGACGACCGCCCTCGTCAAGGAGATCCTCGCCTCGTTCGGTCGCGAGGTCGCCGTGGACGCGCATCTCATCGCCGTCAGCGAGATCGGGCCCGACTTCGCCGGCACGCTTCAGCGTGACCAGCTCCCCGCCTCGGTGGAGGAGGAGCTTCAGCGCATCGAGAGCGCCGACCTGCTGATCGTCGCCAGCCCGGTCTACCGCGCATCCTTCACCGGTCTGTTCAAGCACCTGTTCGACTTCGTCGGCCAGTACGCCCTCGTCGACAAGCCTGTGCTGCTGGCGGCGACGGGCGGGTCGGACCGGCACGCCCTCATCATCGAGCACCAGTTCCGCCCGCTGTTCGGCTTCTTCCAGGCGCTGACCCTGCCGATCGGCGTGTACGCCAACGACTCCGACTTCACGGCCGGTGCTGTCTCCAGCCTCGAGCTGCACGAACGGATCGATCTCGCCGTCGCCCGGTCGCTACCGCTCATCCGCAGCAACGTCGCCGAAGCCGAATCGATCGCGAAGTACCTCGGCCGATGAGCACTGCGGCCGGGACGCTCTGACGGGCTCGCCATGATCCTGGGGGCGGTGTTCCGAGCGCTCGGTGCGCATCCTGCAGGCTGGCGTATGCCCGGGGCCCACCGCGACCCGCTTCAGGATGCTGCGGTGCTGCGACGCACGGCGCGCGCGGCCGAGGCGGCCAAGTTCGACTACCTCTTCTTCGGAGAGTGGCTCGCCACCGGTCCGGACCTCGAGTTTCGCGACCCCGATCTGCTGGCGCGAATCGACCCGGTGAGCTCGATCGCCTACCTCGCGGGGGTCACCAAGCGGATCGGCCTGATCGCGACGGCGAACACCACGTTCGTCGACTTGTTCACACTGGCGCGGCAGACCGCCTCCATCGACAGGCTGAGCGCTGGTCGTGCCGGACTCAACATCGTCACGGGCGCCGATCCGCGTGCAGCAGGCAACCACGGACGCGAGGGTCGCGCAGGCACCGAGCCCAACTACGATCAGGCCGGCGAGCTCGTGCGGGCGCTGCGGCTGCTCTGGGACAGCTGGGAGGACGAAGCGTTCGTGCGGGACCAGCGCACCGGCAGACTGATCGACCCCGACAGGGTGCATCGAACGGATGCGGTCGGCGACTACCTGCGTGTGACCGGTCCGCTCACGACGCCCCGACCGGTGCAGGGCCATCTGCCGATCGTGCATGCCGGAACGTCGACGCGCTCGCGGCAGCTGTCGCGCGAGCTCGCCGATCTGGCGCTCGTGGCCCAGCCCACGCTGGAGGAGGCGGTCGCGTTCCGAGCCGACCTCCGGGCGCAGGCCCGAGCGCTCGGCCGGGAAGAGGGGGCTCCGCTCGTCGTCACGCCCGTGCTGCCCGTCGTGGCGGAGACGAAGGCCGGGGCGCAGGGGATCTACGACCAGCTCCTCCGGCTCGTTCCGCTCGACGACGGCTCGCCGCTGTCTCGGTCACCGGACTTTCCGGCCAACCGGTCGATCCGGGCGCTGTCGTCGGCCGTCGGCGTGCCGCTGGGGACGCCCGAGCTCGACGACGAGGTCCCGCTCCGGGTCGCCCGTCGGTTCGCGGAGGGCGGCCAGCGCATCCTCGAGACGGTCGCCGCGCGTACCGGGAGGAGCGTCGGAGGCGAGTTCGCGATCACCTACCGGCACCTCCTCGCGACGCATGCCGTACCCACGTCGGCGATCGTCGGCAGCGGGCACGAGGTGGCCGATCACCTGGAGGAGTGGTTCAGCGCGGGAGCGGTCGACGGCTTCAACATCCAGACCCCGTTCCTGCAGGCGCAGTTCACCGCGTTCACATCATCGGTCGTGCCGGAACTGCAGCGCCGGGGACTGTTCAGAACGGAGTACGAGGGCACCACGCTGCGGGAGCACCTGGGCTTGGAGCGCCCGCAGAACCTGCACGTCGCCGAGGCACTGACCGCGCGAGCCCGCCACGCCGGATGAGGCGGCGGGCTGTCGCGCGGCAGACTGTCGAAAAGGTCAGGCTCTCGGGCGGGTGAGGATGATCGCACCCGGTGTCGCGCGGAGCTCCACGAGCGGACAGGCGAACGGGTCCTTCTCGCCGAGCCCGACCCGGTTGATATAACGCGTGACGATGGCGTACGACTCGATCAGGGTCGTCTCGGTGTAGAGCACCCCGGCCGTCGTGCAGAACTCCCGGATGGTCGGAGCCGCCCGGCGCAGGTGCGGTCGCGGCATCGACGGGAACAGGTGGTGCTCGATCTGGTAGTTCAGGCCGCCCATCATGAAGTCGAGAACACGGCTGCCGTGGATGTTCCTGCTCATCAGCACCTGCCGGCGCAGGAAGTCGATCTTCAGGTCATGCGGAACGAGCGGCATCCCTTTGTGGTTCGGAGCGAAGGACATCCCCATGTAGAAGCCGAACAGCCCGAGTTGCACCGCGAGGAAGACCGCCGCCTTCCCCGGAGAGAGGACCACGAACACCAGGGCCAGAAAGCCCAGGATCCTCACTGCGAGGAAGGCGATCTCCACCGGGCGCCTTTGCACGGGGGCTCGGGAGAGGACCCGCCGCACGCTCGACGCGTGCAGCGACAGTCCCTCGAGAAGGAGGATCGGGAAGAAGAACCAGCCCTGGTGCCCGATCACCCAGCGGAACACGGGCGGGCGCGGAACGGTCGCCTGCGCGGGAGTGAACGCCACCACGGGCAGGTCGATGTCGGGGTCGACGCCCTCCCGGTTCGGATTGGCGTGGTGGCGGGTGTGCTTGTGCTGCCACCAGCCGTAGCTCATCCCGACGAAGAGGTTGCCGATCACCAGGCTCGTCCAGTCGTTCCAACGCCCGGAGCGGAAGATCTGACGGTGAGCGGCATCGTGGCCCAGAAACGCGATCTGGGTGAAGACGAACGCGAAGAGGACCGCCGTGAACAGCTGCCACCAGCTGTCTCCGAGCACCAGGAACAGCCCGATGGACAGGATGGTCACGACGGGGACCGCGATCAGTTTGGCCCAGTAGTAGCCGTACCGCCGCCGGAGCAGACCGGAGGAGCGGACGATCGACGCCAGAGCCGTGAAGTCCTCCGCGTGCTCGGGTCTCGACGGGCCCTCGGCAGGGAGCGCTCGGACAACAGTTCCGGCCGGGGCGGGATCGACTTCAAGTGCCATTGTGACTCCCCACAACGCTCGTCGCGCCGGGGTCCGGGGCACTGAACCCAGTCTACGCTCGTGCCGGATGCGCGGCCCCGGCTGCCAGTGAACTCGCAGCGCTTTGGTACGCGCGCGTCCGGACGTAGGGTGGCGGCATGGCGAATCGGCTCGCGGATGCGATCAGTCCATATCTGCGGTCGCACGCCGGCAATCCGGTCGATTGGTTCCCCTGGGGTTCGGAGGCCTTCGCGGAGGCCGAGCGGCGCGACGTGCCCGTGCTGATCTCGATCGGCTACGCGACCTGTCACTGGTGTCACGTGATGGCACGGGAGAGTTTCAGCGATCCGGAACTCGCCGCCGAGCTCAACGCGCGGTTCGTGGCGATCAAGGTCGACCGGGAGGAGCATCCGGATGTCGACGCCGGGTATCTGTCGGCCGCCAGCGCGTTCACCGGCAATCTCGGCTGGCCGTTGACGGTCTTCGCGACGCCGCGCGGGCGGGCGTTCTTCGCCGGCACGTACTTTCCACCCGTTCCCGTCGCGGGCCGGGCGTCGTTCCGGCAGGTGCTCGACGCGGTGTCGGATGCGTGGACCGACCGTCGCGAGGAGGTCGAGGACAACGCGGCCACGGTCGCCGCGGCTCTGGAGGCCGCATCCACGGCCGCCACCGAGGTCGTCGAGCTCCCGGACGGCGCTGCCCTTGACGAGGCGATCGCGCTTCTCGCCGACGCCGAGGACCGGGAGTTCGGAGGTTTCGGCTCGGCGCCCAAGTTTCCCGTCGCACCGGTCCTGGGGTTCCTGCTCGCGCGTGAGGCGGGTGCCGACCTCGCCGTGCGCACCCTCGAGCGGATCGCCGCCTCCCCGCTCCGCGACCCGGTCGACGGCGGGTTCTTCCGCTATGCGACCCGCCGTGACTGGAGTGAGCCGCACTACGAGCGGATGCTCTACGACAACGCCCTGCTGCTGCGCGAGTACGCGCTCGCCTGGCAGCGCACCGGTGCGTACTGGGCCAGGGAAGCGGCCGAGGGCATCGCGCAGTTCCTGCTCACGGTGCTGCGCAGACCGAGCGGCGGCTTCGCGTCGGCGCAGGACTCGGAGAGCCTCATCGATGGCCTTCGCGTCGAGGGCGGGTACTACCGGGCGTCGACGACGGAGCGTGCCCTGCTCGATCCGCCTCCGCTCGACGAGAAGATCCTCACCGGCTGGAACGGGCTCGCGATCGGGGCGCTCGCCCAAGCGGGCTTCATCCTCGACCGGCCGGAGTGGACGGCCGCCGCACGCGACGCGGCCGAGCTGCTGCTCGCACGGCATCGCCGGGCCGACGGGACGCTGGCGCGCGCCTCCCTCGGCGACCGGATCTCCGAGGCGTCGGCGACCCTCGAGGACTACGGCGGACTGGCGGGCGGGCTGCTCGATCTGGCGCTGTTCGCGGGGGAGCCGCGCTACGCATCCGCCGCCCGCGACCTCGTTGACCTCTGCATGGACGCGGCCGACGAAGACCGCTGTGCGCTCGAAGTGCCCGGCGGCGGCGACCCGGTACTGCAGGGAAACGGGATGGGGATCCGCGTCGACCCGTCCGAAGGCGCGTACCCGTCCGGACTGTCGGTGACCGCATCCGCCGCCCACACGCTCTACCTGCTGACCGCGGAACGCCGCTATGAGCGGGCAGCGCGCGAGGCGATGCGTCACGTCTCGGCTCACGCCCTGCGGACGCCGAACGCCTTCGGTTCGGCGCTCGAGCTCATGTCGCGGCTGTCGGGTGAGCCGGAGCAGCTCCTTCTCGTGCTGCCCGACGGCGCGATGGGGGGAGCGCTCGTGGATGCTGCACGCATCCGGCCCACCGAACTGGTCGCTGTCGCCGACGAGACCGCCACCGCCGCATTCGCCGCCGACGGCTTCGAGCTGTTCGCTGCGCGGACGACACGCGAGGCCCTGCCCACCGCATACCTCTGCCGCGACTTCGTCTGCCGACTGCCGGTCACCGACCCCGCGGGGCTGTAGAGCAGCCCGGGCCGATCGGGGTCACGCCCGCTCGACCCTGTCGAGCATCCCCCAGACCGCTTCACTGAGTTCGGGATGCTCGAGGGCGATCCGCCGGAGGACGCTGTACTCGAAACGGGCGAACGTCTCGCGACCGGCGGCGGGATGGTGGGCACGGGACTGTTCCTCCGCCAGATCGAACGCGTCGATCGCGGTCAGCCGAAGGGCGATGACGACCTGCTCGTCGACGCTCGGCAGCTCGGGGATGAACTGCCAGGGGTCCTCGCCGGCGCGGCAGCGGTGCTCGATGATCGCGGAGAGCTCGTCCCTGGCCTGCTGACGGAGGACTTCGATGCTCGTCGGCACTGGATCCGCCACGGTCGTCCTCCTTGCGCCTCTCGTCGTGTTCAGCCTCGTTCCGTCGGTTCATCCAGCCTACGACGCTCCACGGGCACGTCGTCACAGGAGATTCTGTGGAAAGCCGCCAGACCCGCCGCCGGCGGCGCGGGGCGGACGGGCGTGTGGATACGGCCTGTGCCGCTCAGGCCGAACGGCCCAGCAGGAAGGCGTTCAGGTCGGCGGTGACGGTCGCATCCACAGTGACGGGCCGTCCGTCGAGGGCGATGACCGGAGCGGCCTGGCGAACGCTCGAAACCAGCCAGAGGGAGTCGGCACTGCGGAGATCGTCGGCCGTGATGCGCTCGTAGGCGGTGGTGAAGCCGCGCTCCTCGAAGAAGGCGAACACGCTGGCCTGGGTGGTTCCGGCGAGGATGCCCTGGTCGGTCTGCGGCGTTCGCACGGAGTCGCCGTTGCGCACGATCACGTTCGAGGTCGGGCCCTCCAGGGCGAAGCCGTCCGAGCTGACGAAGATCACGTCGTCCGCATCACGGCGGGCGGCCTCGCGGAGTGCGGCGCGATTCGCGGCATACGACAGGGTCTTCGCGCCCTGCAGCAGCCACGGGCAGGTCTCGGCGACATCGTGGCGGTATCCGCGGTCGAGGGTGACGACACGGATCCCGAGACGCGCTGCGGTGAAGTCCTCGGCCTCATCGACGAAGACCCAGCCGCTCGGCCGGCGCGTGCCCTCGATGCCGCGGGTGAGGATCAGCTTCGCATACAGCTCGCGGGCCGTGCCGTGCTCGAGCTGGCTGTCGTTCTCGAGCCGGTACCGCTCGATTCCCGCGTGCACCGCGCGCCGCCACACGTCCAGGTCGGGCTCCGGCAGGTCGAGCAGCGCTGCCGAGTGCGCGAGCCTCTGCACGTGGGGTTCGAGCGCTTGCGGGTGCCCGTCGACCACGCTGATCGTCTCGAACACCCCGTCGCCACGGGTGAGGCCGAGGTCCATCAGGTTCACCTGGGGCGCGGACGCGTCGACGGCGACGAAACCGACGTCGGCGATGTCGCCGCCCGCGGGCGGCCTGCCGCCGGCAGGGACGGATTCGGCGCCAGGAGCGGAGGTCGGCTTCGTGAGTCTGAGCAGCGTTGCGCGAGTCATCTCTCTATTGTGTCTCGCGAACGCGAAAGGCGTCCTCGCCGAGCGCCGCGACTTCCGTCACCGTCACGCTTTCGACCCGGCAACCGGGAGGGCCGGTGCGGAGCCACCCGAGCATTCGGTCGACCTCCTCCGGCTCGCCCTCTACCTCCACCTCGACCGTTCCGTCGAGCCGGTTGCGGGCGAATCCCGAGACGTCGAGGCGGTGCGCCATCTCGCGGGCGCTCCATCGGAACCCGACGCCCTGCACCGTTCCTGTCACGATCGCGTGTCTGCGGATCATGGCCCCTATTCTGCTCCTGCCGCCGCCGAGGCGGTGGTGGCGCTCCCGAATCGTGGAGTCCGTTCGAGGTGGAGTGCGTTTGAATGGTGCGGTGACTTCTTCGCGTCCAGCCGACCAGCCAGCCGCACCTGCCGAAACGACCGCTGCCATCGCGGCGCTCCGTGCCGACCTGCAGGCCGCCGGTTTCACGGTCGCAGCCTTGTCGGAACTCTGGGGGAGCACCGGTGCGGAAGCCCTGCATCGCGGGCAGCGCATCCCCGCCCTGCGTGCGCTGGAGACCCGGCGCGGGCAGTCGGGCGATTCAGCGATCGCAACGCTGGCCGAACTGTTCGTGCTCGGAAGACCCGTGACGGTGGACGCGCTCGCGCGCGCCCTCCCCACCGCAGGGGTCGCCGGCGCGCGAGAGCTCGGCCTGGTGCGGCAGCCGGAACAGGGTGACGGAGAGGCGGGATCCGTCGAACCGGCGGTCGACCTTCGTCCGTACAGTTTCGTGGATGCGCTCGGGGCGGCCGAGTGGTGGATCGTGTCCGACCTGGGCGAGCTCGCTCTCGGTCACGCCCTTCCCGTCGATCATGTGCTCGGCGTCGGAGGAGCATCCCTCACCCTCAGCGGACTCATGCTGCAGGCTCCGGTCGAGCGCGCGCTCGACCTCGGCACCGGATGCGGGATCCAGGCCATGCACGCATCCCGTCACGCCCGCCACGTGGTCGCGACCGACATCTCCGTGCGCGCGCTCGACCTCGCCGCGCTCAACACCGAGCTCAACGGGATCGGCAACGTCGAATTCCGGCTCGGCAGTCTCTTCGAACCCGTCGCCGGGGAGACGTTCGACCACATCGTGTCGAACCCGCCGTTCGTCATCACGCCGCGCACCGACGGGGTTCCCGAGTACGAGTACCGGGACGGCGGGATGGTCGGCGACGGGCTCGTCGAGGCCGTTATCCGGTCGGCGGGTGAGCACCTGACACCGGGAGGTGTCGCTCAGTTGCTGGCGAACTGGGAGTATCGCGTGCCCGCACCCGTGCTCGGTTCGCCGGCCGCGTCCGCTGCCGTCGACGCGTTCGACCGGGTCGCCGACTGGATCGACACCGCTCCGGTGGCACTGGACGCCTGGATCATCGAACGGGAAGCGCAGGATGCGGCCGAATACGCGGAGACCTGGATCCGCGACGGCGGCACCCGGCCGGGCACGGTCGACTTCGACCGGCTCTACGACGCCTGGCTGTCCGACTTCGCCGACCGCGGCGTCGAGTCGGTCGGATTTGGTTACGTGCTGCTCCGACGGCCTGCCGACGGAACCCCGACGCTTCGCCGGCTCGAACGGATGCACGGTGCCCTCGGAGCGAGCGAGGCCGGCCTCGGAGTGCACCTGGGAGCCGCCCTGGCCGCCCACGACTGGCAGTCGGACCTCGACGATGCGGCCGTGGCGGCGACCCGTTACGTCGTGTCGGATGATGTAACCGAGGAACGCCATTTCTGGCCGGGCGACGAGTCGCCCACCGCCATGCTGCTGCGCCAGGGAGGTGGCTTCGGCCGCACGATCCAGGGTGGCACGGCGCTGATCGCGTTGGTGGGCGCCTGCGACGGCGAATTGACGGCCGGAGCGATCGTCGGAGCGCTTGCACAGCTCCTGGAGGTCGGCGAACCCGAACTCGCGGCCGAGCTCCTGCCCGTCGTTCGAGCGCTGGTCGTCGACGGGTTCCTCCGGCCTGTCGAGTGACCGACCGGTGGCAAGCGGTTCGCAAACGCGGCCGCGAGCGTTAGCGTCTAATCATGGACCTTCGAACTCTCGGAAACAGCGGAACAGTCGTCTCCTCCCTCGCCCTCGGAACCATGACCTTCGGAGCGGAGGCCGACGAGGCGACGTCGCACACTCTCATCGATACCTATCTGGAGGCGGGCGGCACCTTCCTCGACACGGCCGATGTCTACAGCTCGGGAACCTCCGAGACGATCATCGGGAGCTGGCTCGCGGCGCATCCGGGCAGGCGTGACGACATCGTCATCGCCACGAAAGGCCGCTTCCCGATGGGCCAGGGGTCCAACGACCTCGGGCTCTCCCGCACGCACCTTCGCAAAGCCCTCGACTCCTCCCTCGCCCGGCTCGGGGTGGACCACATCGACCTCTACCAGATGCACGCCTGGGATGCGCGCACACCGATCGAGGAGACCCTGCGCTTTCTCGACGACGCCGTCACGGCCGGAAAGATCTCCTACTACGGCTTCTCCAACTACCTCGGCTGGCAGCTCACCAAGGCGGCTGCGACGGCGCGGCTGCACGGCTGGGCGCCGCCGGTCACGCTGCAGCCGCAATACAATCTGCTGGTGCGCGGCATCGAGCACGAGGTCGTTCCCGCGGCGCTGGACCAGGGCATCGGCCTGCTGCCCTGGTCGCCCCTCGCCGGCGGCTGGCTGAGCGGAAAGTACCGGCGCGACCAATCTCCGACGGGTGCCACGCGGCTCGGTGAGAACCCCACGCGCGGCATGGAGGCGTGGGAGAAGCGCAATGCCGACCCGCGCACCTGGAAGGTGATCGACACCGTCACCCGCATCGCCGCCGAGGAGAGCGCATCGCCGTCGCAGGTCGCTCTGGCCTGGCTGCTCGCACAGCCGGCCGTGACCTCGGTGATCCTCGGCGCCCGCACCACCGAGCAGCTCGAGGACAACCTGGGCGCGGGTGATCTGCGCCTGGAACCGCACCACCTCGCCGCGCTGACGCTCGCAAGCGCTCCTGTCGTCGAGGACTATCCGTACGGCGAGCCGGGCCGTCAGCAGCGGCACCGCAAGCTCGAAGGCGGTCGATGATCGCGGAGGGTTCCCGAGCACGCCTCGACCGCCGGCATCTCGCGCTGACGCTGCTGGTCGCGGGAACGTTCTTCATGGAGAACCTGGATGGGACGATCCTCGCGACGGCGGCGCCGACCATCGGGCGCGCCTACGGGATCGACTCGGCAGCGGTCGGCATCGCGATCACGGCCTACCTCGTGACCCTCGCGGTGCTCATCCCGATCTCCGGCTGGCTCACCGAACGGCTGGGCGCGCGCACCGTGTTCGCGGGTGCGATCGCGATCTTCACGATCGCCTCCGCATTGTGCGCGCTCAGCGGCGACCTCGCGCAGCTGACGGCCATGCGCATCCTGCAGGGCGCGGGCGGCGCGATGATGGTCCCCGTCGGCCGGCTCGCTGTGCTGCGGGTCACCGAGAAGCGCGATCTGGTGCGCGCGATCGCATGGCTCACCTGGCCGGCCCTCGCGGCGCCGATCTTCGCGCCGCTGGTCGGTGGACTGCTGGTCACCTACGCGAGCTGGCAGTGGATCTTCCTCCTGAACATACCGCTCGGCGTCGTCGCCTTCGGCGCGGCGCTGCGCCTGACGCCGGCAGAAGCCGAACGATCACGCAAGCCGCTGGACTGGCTGGGCTTCGTGCTGACGTTCACCGGGGTCGGAGGAGTGGTGGTCTTCGGTGCCCTCCTGGCCGATCCGGCCGCCCCGGCCGTCGCCACGATCGTGGCCGGTGCGGCGGGTGCGGTGCTCACGGCCGCCGCGATCTGGCATCTGGGCCGCACCGAGCATCCATTGCTCGATCTCCGGGCGTTCCGCATCGAGACGTTCCGGGTGACACACGCGGGCGGATCCCTCTTCCGTCTGTCGATCTCCGCGGTCCCCTTCCTGCTGCCGCTCTTCTTCCAGGACGCGCTCGGCTGGTCGCCCGTGCAGGCCGGCGCCGTGGTGCTCGCCCTCTTCGTCGGGAACCTCGTGATCAAACCGGCGACCACGCCGATGCTCACCCGGTGGGGCTTCCGAACGGTGCTGATCTGGTCGACCGCGGGCGCCGTGATCACGATGCTGCTCTCGGCCTTCATCGCCGAACTCACGCCCGTGGCACTGGTCGTCGCCCTGCTCCTGGTCAGCGGGATGACCCGATCGAGCGGATTCACCGCGTACAACACCATCGCGTTCGCCGACGTGCCGTCCGACGAGATGACCGGAGCGAACACGCTGGCCTCGACGGTGCAGCAGATCGCTGCCGGGCTCGGAGTGGCCGTGGGCGCGGTGGCGCTCCGCTTCGGGGCACCGATCGCCTCAGCGGTCGGGATCGACGACGCGGCCGGCGCCTATCGCGTCGCGTTCGTCCTGATCGCGCTCGTCGCGGTGGGGTCGGTCGTCGAGGCCCTGCGCCTGTCGCGCACTGCCGGTGAGAACATCCGGCCGCCGCATCGCGCGCGCCCGCTTCGTCGCGCTCGCGTCTAGTGGGCTTTGGGAACGACTGTCAGCACGCGCTCGATGAACTCGAAGAAGGCGTTCATGAATGCGCGGAGGGAGGCCTCCGTCCGCGGATCGGTGACCTCGCCATCCGGGGACACCAGACCGGGGGTCATCTGGATTTACGCCTCCGGCGCGTTCATCTGAGGCGCGTTCAGGAAGCTGAGGACGCTGCGGAGCTGCTGCTGCGCCACCGCCGTGCCGATCGGGCCCGGTGAGGCGCCGATCACGGCCGTGGCTTTGCGCGCGATCACGTTCTGATTGTATGGACGGCTCGCCCAGTCGATCGCGTTCTTGAGCGCACCGGGAAGGGACCGGTTGTACTCGGGGGTCACGAAGAGCAGCGCATCCTGGGCAGCGATCGAGGCTTTGAAATCGATCGCCGTCTGCGGAAAGTCCCCGTCGAGATCGCGGTTGTACAGCGGGAGATCGCCGATCGGGATCTCCGTGAACTCGAGGTCACCGGGGGCGAGGCGCAGCAGGGCTTTCGAGAGCAGACGATTGATCGACTGCGTGGAGAGGCTCCCCACGATGTAGCCGACCCGGTAGGGCGGGGTGAGTTCATTGATTGTTGCCATACCGCCAGCATCCCCCGCGGCCGGAGGAAGTCGAGAGGCCTCAGGAGCCCAAATAGGGCATCTTACCGATGTGGCGCGCCCACCTTAGAGAACAGCATTGAACTACTCAGGAAGAGCGGGATGGGGAAACGAAATGCTGTTGTCAGAAGAGTTCGCGATCGGCCGGATCAACGCGCGGGAGACCGTGGAGCGCGACCGGGAGATCGAAATGGCGCGCCGCGTCCGCGAAGAGCAGACGCGTCGTCGCATCGTCGCCTCGCCGGCGGATGCGGTGGTCGCCGGTGCTGAAAGCCTCCTTCGGGCGCGCGCCGAGCACCCTGCAGGCACGCGCCGCAGCGAGGCCGTCTCGGAGGCGTCGGGAGACGCCAGAGAGCTGCAATCGGCGGGGAGGTGAGCAACTTCTCGCCGGCGGCGAAGAAGGCGTTTCGGGGGAGTGAGGATGTCGGTGGTCCGTGGCACGATGAAGCCATGCGATCGCCGGCGTCCAGTGCTTCCTTGATCGGACGGGAGTCCGACCTCGGTGCCCTGCGCGACGAGCTGGAGCTGGTGGTTTCAGGTCAGCCGCGCGTCGTCGTCATCGGCGGCGAGGCGGGCATCGGCAAGACGCGGCTGCTCGACGAGTTCCGGTCCGAAGCGGCACTCTCGGCCGTCGTCCTCACCGGGCGAAGCGTCGATCTCGGCACTGACGGCGCGCCCTATGCCCCGTTCACCGGCATCCTTCGTCAGCTGGTCGACGAGGTCGGTGTGGAGGCTGTCCTCGACGCTGCGGGACCGGGCAGTGGCGTGCTCTCGGTGTTCCTTCCGGAATTGGGCCTCGAATCCACGGCTTCGCCTCGAACCGGCGCAGAGCGGCTCTACGAGCTTGTGACGGTGCTGCTCGAGAACATCTCCGCGTCGAAACCCCTCGTCGTGGTGATCGAAGACCTCCAGTGGGCGGATACGGCCACCCTCGAACTGATCCGATTCGTCGTCAGAATGATGGCCGGCGGGCGCTTTCTGCTCGTTCTCAGCTACCGGAGCGACGAGGTGCTGCGCGGGCATCCGCTGCGTGCCTACCTGCCCGAACTCGACCGCACCCGCCGGGTGACGCGCTGGGAGCTCGCGCGGCTCGACCGAGCCCAAGTCGCGGCTCAGGCCGAGGAGATCCTGGGATGCGTGCCCGATGCAGAGACCGTGGACCGCATCTACACGCTCAGCGAGGGTGTGCCGTTCTTCGTCGAAGAGCTGGTGGGAATCGACCACCTCGGCACCGGCGAAGACCTGCCCGAGACTCTCCGCGAACTGCTTCTGGCCCGGTATGAGCGGCTGAGTGAGCCGACTCAGCGCATGCTGCGACTCATCTCGGCGGGTGGCGTCTCCGTCGACCACTGGTTGCTCGAAGCGGTATTCGAAGGATCGGCCGACGAGCTCGACGCCGCCGCGCGCGAAGCCGTCGTCGCCAACGTGCTCAGTACCGACACCACCGACTACTCGTTCCGGCAGGCGCTCGTGCGGGAGGCGATCCACGCCGACCTGCTGCCCGGAGAGCGCACGCGCTTCCACACGCGCTACGCCGTCGCGCTCGAGAACGCCCGGCAGCGCTCCGCCAGCCAGATCTCATACCACTGGATGGCCGCTCACGACCTGCGTCGCGCGTTCATCACCACTCTGGAGGCGATGGAAGAGGCGCGCCTCTCGTACGCGTACCGCACGGCCGCAGCGATGGGGGACCGCGCGCTCGAGCTCTGGGATCAGGTCGACGACGCGCAAGCCATCGCCGGCCGCAGTCGCACCGAACTGCTGTCGCGCACCGCCTCGGCGCTCCGCAACGCGGGCGACAGCGAGCGGGCGCTCGCCCTCGCGAATCTCGCCCTCGACGACGCGGACGGTCTGACTCCCGACCGGCGTGCCCGCCTGCTCCGCGACAAGGCCCAGTACCTCGCCAACCTCAGCCGACCGGGATCGGTCGAGCTGCTGCAGGAGGCGCTCGCGGTGGCCCCCGTCGATCCGTCGGACAGCCTGCGCACGCAACTCCTCGCGGAGGTCGCCGGTCGTCTGATGCTCGAGGCGCGATATGAAGAGGCGATCGAGATGTCGACGCTCGCCATCGACGAGGCGAGCGACGTCAGCGGGTCTCGCGGGTCGGTCGCGCGAACCGTGCGCGGCATCGCCCGCATCGACCGGGGCGACATCGAGGCGGGACTCGCCGATCTCGAGGCGGCGCGCGAGCTCGCGGGCAGCGACGTCGGTCCGCTCCTGCGCAACGCGGTCAACGCATCCGACGCCATGAATGTGCTCGGGCGCTATCGCGACGCCGTCGAGATCGCCGAGGCGGGGGTGGCGCAGGCTCGTCATCGCGGCGTGGAGCGTACCTCCGGCGTCATGCTCGCCTCCAACACTGTCGAGCCGCTGCTGGCGCTCGGCGAACTCGACCGGGCGGAGAAGCTGCTCGACCCGGCGCTCGCGCTCGAAGCGCCGCCGGGCTTCCGCGTGCACCTGCAGCGGATGAAGCTGTGGGTCACACTGTGGCGGGGCGATCCCGACCGTGCCGACGAACTCGCGCGCCGCTGGCGGGCGGGGATGCTCGTGCAGAGCGAGATCGAGATGCAGTCGCGTCTCGGTTTCGCCCGGGTCGCTGCGGAGGTCGCGATCGCACGCGGTGAGGCCCGGCGAGCCTGGGGCGAGGCGAGTGTCATCACATCGCCCGAGTGGCGGTCGATTCCCGCCTACGATCTGCCGCTCCTCGCGGTCGCCGCCCGTGCCTTGGCGAATCTCTGCGAAGCCGAACGCGCAGACAGCGGAGTGGGCTCCGCAACCGACGACAGTCGAGCGTCAGTCGATGTGCCCGGCCAGGTCGCGCGACTCCGCGCGATCCTCGGAACCCTCTCCGAGTGGCCGACCTACCCGGTGTGGGCGCCGATCGTCGAAGCCGAGTTGGTCAGTGTGCGCGAAACGGCCGGGTTCGTGAGTGCTGCTCACGCGCATCCGGAGCACGCGCGTCCGCGGTCCGCGCAGCTCGAAGCCACGCATCCCGATGTCGTGGCGAGCGCGTGGCGTCGCGCCGCCGAGGCCGCCGAGTCGTCTCTCGCTCCAGCACACCTGCGGCCCTACGCTCTGCAGCGTCTGGCCGAGTCGAACGCCGCGCAGGGAGACAGGGCGGCGGCGGAGACGGCCGCGACGGAGAGCCGCGCGATCGCGAACTCGGCCGGGTTGGGCCTCATCGTGCAGTCCGTCGACCGGCTGCGGGAGCGGGCCGTTCTCGGGCGGCATCCGCAGGCTCGCACGCCCGACACGTCCCTCACCGAACGGGAGGTGCAGGTGCTGGCGCTCATCGAGCAGGGCCTCAGCAACAAGCAGATCGGCGAGACCCTCTACATCAGCGCCAAGACGGCGAGCGTCCACGTGTCGAGCATCCTGAAGAAGGTCGGCGCGACCTCCCGCACCGAGGCGGTGTATCGGGCGTCCCGAGCAACCCTCTGATCACGGGTGGATCAGGGGTGGATCACTGGATGGCTCAGCCGTCCACGGTGCGCGCGCACGCGATGCACAGCTCGGCCGTCGGACGGGCGCGGAGCCGGTCCGTTCCGATCGGGCGGCCGCAGCGCATGCACACGCCGTACGTGCCGTTCGCCACCCGCTCGAGCGCCGCATCCACGGCCTTGATATCATCGGCCGTCTCGGAGCGCACGGTCTGCAGACGGGTCCACTCGTACGACATCGTCGGGCCCTCGGGATCGTGCTCGTCGTCGGCCGTGCCCTCGGAGCGAGCCGAGAGCACCATGCCGAGCGACTCGGCGACGTGCTCGGACTCCGCCACGTCTGCGGCCCGGCGGGCGTTCAGCAGCTCGGCCAGCTCGGCGAGCTCCGTTTCCGTCAGGTCGCTGTCGGTCACCATGTCGTGCTCCGCACGAACGTCCGAATCCTCATCATGTCTGCCCCAGATCGTTTCTCGAAGCGAGCCACCCCGGTGCCGCGACCGCCGAGCGGCGAAGCCGACGGTTGCGGCGTACGCTCGCCGACCAGACGAGAGTACGCCCCGGTCGCCGGAAATTGGCTCAACCTCGCTCGCGTACTCTCAGATGGTGCCGTCTTTTCGTGTGACTGTCGCCGTCGGCGCTCTACGCCCGGGCGTGCTGCCGACCGACGTGTTGCCCGCCGCGGCCGCTGCCGGCGCCGAGCTGACCGTGGTCGAAGCATCGAGTGTCGACGTGGTCGCCCGCGAGGCGCGCCTCACCGTGCGGTTCACCGCCGACACGGTCGACGAAGCGATCACCGTCGCCGAGCACGTCGTGGAGCGCATCCGCACTCTGGCCGAGGTCGGGCGGTGGCAGGCCACCGAGCGGGTCGGCGGACGCTGGTTCCGTCGCGCCTAGCCCTCAGGCGGGTGATCACCGGCAACCCCAGCACCGGGCCGGCACCGACTCGCCATCGCGTCGGGACCGGCCCAGCACCGTCTATGGCCTAGTGAACCGGAAGCGACTGCTCGATCAGGCCGACGATCTCGGGTGCGTCCGGCTCGACCGCCGGGCGGAAACGGTGAACGGCGCCATCCGGCGTCACGACGAACTTCTCGAAGTTCCACTTGACCTTGCCCGCCTTGCCCTCCGCATCCGGGGTCTTCTTGAGCTCGGTGTAGAGGGGATGCTCGGACTTTCCGTTCACGCGAACCTTGTCCATCATCGGGAACGTCACGCCCCACGTCGTGGAGCAGTACTCCTTGATGGCATCGGTCGAGCTGAGCTCCTGCAGGAACTGGTTGCTCGGAAAACCGATGACCGTGAAGCCCCGGTCGCCGTAGGTCTTCTGAAGCTGCTCGAGCTTCTCGTACTGGGGCGCGAGGCCGCAGCGGGAGGCGACATTGACGATCAGGACGACTTTGCCGTCGTACTCCGAGAGGGAGGTGGTTTCGCCGTCGATGGTGGTGAGGGGGATGTCCGTAAGACTCATACTGTGAGCATAGGCACGCTATATAACTATTCGTACGCATCGTTTCCATGTCTCCAGCCAAGACTCAGAAAACCTTCATCCTGACGGGTCGCGGGCGCTTGACAGGGCCGGGATCCCCGCCGCTCTGCTAGGACAGGACTATGAAGCGAATCGGACTGCTCGGCGGAATGAGCTGGGAGAGCACCGCGCTCTACTACGCGCTCATCAACGAGGGGGTGCGTGAGCGTCTCGGCGGCCTGCACTCCGCTGAATGCCTGATGGTGTCCGTCGACTTCGCCGAGGTCGAACGGATGCAGTCCGCCGGCGACTGGGCGGCCGCGGGCGCCATGCTCGGCCGGGAGGCGAGCCGTCTCGAGAGCGCCGGCGCCGACGTCCTCGTGCTCTGCACGAACACGATGCACAAGGTGGCGGATGCGATCGAGGCCGCCGTCGGCATCCCTCTGCTCCACCTCGGCGATGTCACCGCCGACGCGGTTCTGGCGGCCGGCATCCGCAGGGTCGGTCTCCTCGGCACCCGGTTCACCATGGAGGAGGACTTCTACGTCGACCGGCTGCGGTCCCGCGGCCTCGAGGTGGTGGTCCCGGATGCGGCGGGTCGTTCCGAGGCAAACCGCATCATCTACGACGAGCTCGTTCTCGGTGTGGTGACCGAGCCGTCGCGCGAGGCGTATCGCTCGATCATCCGGGGCCTGGTCGCTGACGGCGTGGAGGGGATCATCCTCGGTTGCACAGAGATCGAACTACTCGTCGGGGCCGAGGACAGCCCGGTGCCGGTCTTTCCGACGACGCGGCTGCATGCGCACGCGGCCGTGGAGGCGGCGCTCGCAGCCGAGCCCGGCGCCTAGGCGGCCAGTGTCACCAGCGGGGCATCCGGATCTGCCGACCACTCGTTGAGCGAGCCGTCGTAGAGAGCAACGTCGTCACGGCCGAGGAGCGCCAGGACGAGGGCATCGGAGGCGGCCGCGATGCCACCGGCGCAGTACACGACGATCCGGTCCGGTGACGCCAGGGCATCGGCGAAGATGGTCCGCAGGTCGCTGAACGGCAGGTAGGCGTTGGTCTCGCGTGAGACCAGCCGGGCCGCCGGCGCGCTGAGGCTGCCCGGGATGTGGCCCCGACGCGAACGCTGGCCGGCCTCGCCGGAGAACTCCTTCGGAGGAACGGCGCAGATCAGCGTCGCAGACTCCGTGCCGCCGACGACCGCCGCGACGATGTCTTTGTCGACCCACGATCCAGGCCGTTCCTCGGCATCGAAGACGACGCCGGCGCGCGGTTCGACATGTCCGAGGTCGGTCGTTCGGCCTTCGGCCCGCCATTTGGCGATTCCGCCGTCGAGCACGGCGACGCGGTCGTAGCCGAACGCTCGGAACAACCACCAGACGCGAGACGCCCACTGGCTGACGGACGCGTCGTAGACCACGACCGTCGTGTCGTTGTCGATCCCGACGGCGGCGGCCGCCGCCTCGAATGCGGCAGCGCCCGGCCGGGTGAAGGGATACTCACCCGACGGGTCGCTGAAGTCGCCGAGCAGGTCGGCGAAGACGGCTCCCGGAACGTGCCCGTCGACCAGGTACTGGTCGAGTCCACTCAGATAGACCTGGCCGCCGTCGGGCCGGACAGACGGTACGACGGTCGCGTCGAGCACCACGAGGCCGTCGGCGCCGAGGTGATCGGCGAGCCACTGGGTCGAGACGAGGGGCCGGTCGAGGGCCGCAGCGAGGGCGCCGGAAGCGGAGGCACGGGTCGCGGGGTCGGATGCGCTGGTCACGCCGTCCACGCTAACGAGCGGTCGCGCATCCGCCTACGAGACGCGCAACGGGGCGTAACGCGCTCGCGTCACACGGCGACACGAGCCCAGACGGACGCGGCGTCTCGTCAGCGCCCAGCACTCAGCGCCCAGCACTCAGCGCTCAGCACTCGATGACGTTGACCGCAAGGCCGCCTTCGCTGGTCTCCTTATACTTCGTCGACATGTCGAGGCCGGTCTGCCGCATCGTCTCGATGACGGTGTCGAGCGAGACGAGGTGGGAGCCGTCGCCGTGGAGCGCGAGCCGCGCCGCGGAGACAGCGGTCGAGGCCGCGATCGCGTTGCGCTCGATGCAGGGGATCTGCACCAGGCCGCCGACCGGGTCGCAGGTGAGGCCGAGGTGGTGCTCCATCGCGATCTCCGCCGCGTTCTCCACCTGGCGCGGGGTCCCGCCGAGAACGGCGCAGAGCGCTCCGGCGGCCATCGCGCACGCCGAGCCGACCTCGGCCTGGCAGCCGCCCTCGGCTCCGGAGATCGACGCATTCGCCTTGAACAGGGAGCCGATCGCGGTCGCCGTCAGCAGATACTGCCGGATGCCCTCATCCGACGCTCCGGGAACGAAGCGCAGGTAGTAATGGGCGACTGCCGGCACGATGCCGGCCGCTCCGTTCGTCGGCGCCGTCACGACGCGACCGCCCGACGCGTTCTCCTCGTTGACCGCCAGCGCGAACGCGTGCAGCCACTCGATCGAGGTGTCCCGGGCGGGGATGCGGTCGGCCGCCTCCAGATGTTCTCGCAGGGCGGCGGCCCGTCGCTTGACCCCGAGCCCGCCGGGGAGGGTGCCGTCGCCGGCGAGCCCGTTGGTGACGCACTCGGCCATCGCCGACCAGATCAGGTCGAGGCGTTCGCGGGTCTCCTCCGCTCCGTGGATCGCTGCTTCGTTGCGGCGGGCGACCTCGCAGATCGGAATCCCGAGCTCGTCGCAGATACGCAGCAGCTCCTCCGAGCTGGCATAGGGCAGCGGATGCTGTGCGCGGGCCGATAGCGCGGCCTCCTCGCCGTCTCGGCGGATGAAGCCGCCGCCGATCGAGTAGTAGGTCTCCTCGATCAGGGGCAGCGCATCCGTCGTCCCGTCCGGGCGGGTGCCCCAGGCGCTCAGCGTGAGAGCGTTCGGGTGCCCCGGGAGCCGGGTGCGCGGTTCGAACGCGATGTCGTCCTTGCTGAACTGGATGTCGCGGACGCCGGCCAACCGCAGGGTCGAGCCCGTGCTCAGGTCGGCCCACACCCCTCTCACATCGGCGGGGCGGCAGCGCTCGGGCTCGAGACCCGAGAGTCCGGCGATGATCGCGTCGGGGGTGCCGTGTCCCATACCGGTCGAGCCGAGCGAACCGTAGAGGGTGCAGGTGACCTGGCTGACCTGATCGAGCAGGCCCTCATCGATGAGGTGGTCGGCGAACGACTTCGCTGCCCGCAGGGGTCCGACGGTGTGCGAACTCGAGGGACCGATGCCGATCGAGAAGAGGTCGAAGGCCGAGACGTACGCTGTCACATCCTCCAGCTTACGTGGGCAGGGGAGCAAGATCCGTGCGTTCGGCTGCGCTTTCGCGCACGAATGCACCACGGGTGTCTTCGGCTGTCGCGGGCATTTAAGCAACATGAGTTGACAAATCCGGATTAGCAACTTAAGTTGCTTACATGGTTCCCAGCACTCCGCCCCCATCGGCCATCGGCGGGGCCGCCGACGGCCTCGCCGCCGTGGTCGCCCTCCGCGAACTCGCGGACCGTCTCGAAGACGCCGAGGTCGAACGCGCCCTCCGCGCCGGCTGGACGTGGAGCCAGGTCGCCGACGCTCTCGGCGTGACACGACAGGCCGTGCACAAGAAGCACCTGCGCCGCATAGCAGGCGCCGGAATCGAAACAAGGAGACGCCTTGGCTGACAACAACGCCGACCGACCGCTGTCGCGCGCCCTGCGATCGGTGGTCATCCGCTCGATCACCGAAGCCCAGCAGCGCTCCGCAGCGCTGGTCGAGGCGGAGCACCTTCTTCTCGCTCTCTCACTCGAGAAGGGCACATCCGCCGCCGCAGCGCTCGACGCCGCCGGACTCGATCACGCGGGCATCGAAGCGGTGCTCCGGGCAGAACGAGACGCGAGCCTCCGTGTTGCCGGCGTCGAACCGATCCCCGAGGAGCGGCTGCAGGCGGCGCCCCGTGTCACCCGCCCTCGCTGGGGGACGTCGGCCCGGGATGTGCTGGTGCGCGCCCACAGGGCCGCCACGGCCACGCGCCGTGGGCGCACGGCCGAGACCGACCTGCTCGCCGCCATCCTCGGTCTCGATCTCGGCACGGTTCCGCGGGCGCTCGACCTCGCCGGCGTCGACCGGGCGGCGATCCTCGCTCACGCAAGCGCGCGTCCGTCGGCCGCCTGAGCCCCGCTTACAGCCGGGCGCGGAGCGTGTAAGCGCCGCGTAAGCGCCCTGTAAGCGCGCCCGCGCATCCTGAACTCATCAACATCCTCCACAGGAAGGACCACCATGGCCAACAGCTCAGAGTGGGCTGTCGAAGCCCACGGGCTCGTCAAGGTCTTCGGCGACAACCGTGCGGTCGACGGGGTCGACCTCACCGTTCGCGCCGGAACCGTCTACGGCGTGCTCGGCCCCAACGGCGCCGGCAAGACCACCACTATCTCCATGCTCGCCACCCTGCTGAAGCCGGATGCGGGCGAAGCCACCATCTTCGGCCACGACATCCGCAGAGAGCAGCAGGTCGTGCGACAGCTCATCGGCGTGACCGCTCAGTTCGCATCCGTCGACGAGACCCTCTCGGCGACCGAGAACCTCGTCATCTTCTCCCGCCTGCTCGGCCTCAGCCGCGCCGACGCGAAGCGCAAGTCCGCCGAACTGCTCGAAGAGTTCGGCCTGACCGAAGCCGCCAAGCGCCCGCTGAAGAAGTTCTCCGGCGGGATGCGCCGCCGCCTCGACCTCGCCGCCAGCCTCATCTCGCAGCCGCCGCTGCTGTTCCTCGACGAGCCGACCACGGGTCTCGACCCGCGCACGCGCGCTCAGATGTGGGACACCATCCGGCGTCTCGTCTCCACCGGCTCGACCGTGCTGCTCACAACGCAGTACCTCGACGAAGCGGACCAGCTCGCCGACCGCATCGCGGTCATCGACACCGGTCGCGTCGTCGCAGAAGGAACCGCCGACGAGCTCAAGGCATCGGTCGGCGAGTCCTCGCTGCAGCTGCGCCTCGCCGACCCGGCCGACATGGAGGATGCGCGCCGCGCCATCGCCTCCGTGCTCGGTGTCGAAGCGGTCATCTCGCCGGAGGGCTCGCGGATCACCGCACCCATGCGCAACCCCGACACGGTCACCGACCTGTTCGTTACGTTCCGCGAAGCCGGAATCCACCTCACCGAAATGTCCGTTCAGAAGCCGACCCTCGACGAGGTGTTCCTCACCCTCACCGGTCACGGCGTCGAAGACGAGACGGCCGCCTCCACGGAGGACGCCGCAGAAGCAGAAAAGGTCAACGCATGAGTGCGATCACCATCACCCCGCCCGCGCAGCGGAAGCTCAAGAACCACGTGAGCCTCACCCAGTCGGTGGCGAACTCGTTCACGATGGCGTACCGCGGCATCCTGAAGATCAAGCGCACGCCCGAGCAGCTGTTCGACGTGACACTGCAGCCGATCATCTTCACGCTGATGTTCACGTACATCTTCGGTGGAGCCATCGCGGGCAACGTCATCAACTACCTGCCGACGATCATTCCCGGCATCCTGGTGCAGACCGTGATCACCACTTCCGTCGTGACGGGAGTGCAGTTGCGTGAAGACATGGACAAGGGAGTCTTCGATCGCTTCAAGTCCCTGCCGATCGCCCGCATCGCGCCGCTCGCAGGAGCTCTGCTCGCCGACACGATCCGGTACACGATCGCAACGACGCTCACGTTCGTCATGGGCTTCATCATGGGCTATCGCCCGGGTGGCGGCTTCGGGTTCGTGGTGCTGGCCGGCATGCTCGTGATCGTCTGCTCCTGGGCGATCAGCTGGATCTTTGCCTTCTTCGGCGTGATCGCGCGCACGGCCAGCTCGGTTCAAGGAATCTCGTTCCTCATCCTGTTCCCGCTGACATTCCTCTCGAACGCCTTCGTACCCGCCGACACGATGCCCGACTGGCTGCAGTGGTTTGTGAACATCAACCCGGTTTCGCACCTTGTCACGGCTGTACGCGATCTGGCGAACAACGGAACCTGGGGCGCTGACGCCTGGCTCGCCCTGCTGGGGGCCGCTGTCATCGTCGTCGTCTTCGCGCCGCTCACCGTGCGGGCCTATATGCGCAAGGCGTAGGTTCGTCCGCATCAGCCGGCCGCCGCATCCCACCCAGAGAAGACAGTAAGGACCGCTCATGAGCACCATCGTCGGAAACATCGCCGCCATGGTCAGGGAGCCTTCGGGCCGCCCCAGCGAGCGCGCCGTCACATTCTGGGCGTGGAACGCGGCGGTCGGCTGGACCGTGTTCGCCGCACTGCAAGTGCTGTGGATGCTCCTCGCCGACGCCTGGACGCAGCCGCTGCACCTCGCCGGGCTCGCGCTCACCGTGGTCGCCGCGGCGGTGCACGTCGCTGTCATGCCGCGCTGGCGCTACCGCGTCCATCGCTGGGAGATCACCGACGACGCCATCTTCGTGCGTTCCGGCTGGTTCACCCAGGAGACCCGGGTCGCGCCGATCGCGCGGCTCCAGACCGTCGACTCCCGACGCGGCTTCCTGTCGCGGATGATGGGGCTCACCACGGTGACGATCACCACGGCGTCCTCCGCCGGCGCCCTCACCATCCACGCCCTCGACGACGCGGTTGCCGCGGACGTCGTCGCCGTGCTCGCCGAGGTGGCGCAGCACAGCGAAGGGGATGCGACGTGACGGGCGATCCCGATGCGGTCGTCGAACCCGACGCGGTCGTCGAGACCAGCGGCAGCGACGCCCCGGATGCCGATCCGTCGACCGAGCCCTGGCGCCGCCTGAACCCGCTCATGCTGCTCGTGCACCCGCTGCGCGAGCTCATCCGCTACCTTCCGGTGCTCCTGATCGCGCTCATCGCCGGCGCGGCCGGCGGCGAGCCGTGGTGGGCGTACGTACTGTCCGGACTGGGCATCGTCTTCGGCATCCTGCGTTTCTTCACCACCACTTACCGCATCACCCCGACCCATGTGCAGGTGAGGCGGGGTGTGCTGAACCGGCGGACGCTCTCGGCGCCGCGGGACCGCATCCGGAGCGTCGATGTCGATTCGACGATTCTGCACCGCTTGTTCGGCCTGGCCATCGTCAAGGTCGGCACCGGGGCCTCGCACGGCCAGGACGAACTCGAGTTCAACGCCGTCGCGTTGCGGGATGTGCCCACCCTGCGCAGCGAACTGCTGCGGCTCGCTCCGCCCTCGGACGTCGAGGGTTCTGAGCGGCCGGTCAACCTGAGCCGCTGGCGCCCGGGTTGGGTGAAGTATGCGCCGCTCACCCTGAGCGGGGTCGCCTCGATCGTCTTCGTGGCGATCGCGGTACTGCAGATCAACTTCTTCGAGGGCGGCATCCTCACTCGCCTGCCCGTCGTGAAGCAGGGGATCGATTGGCTGACCCGTCTCCCGCTCACGACGACCGCGCTCTGGGGGTCGCTCGGACTGATCGTCGTCGCCTCGGCCGTGGCGATGGTGCGCTACGCGCTCGGCTACGGCAGATTCTCGATCCACCGCGCGGGGCCAACGACCCTGCACATCAGCCATGGACTTCTGCGCGCCCGGCAAATCACCCTCGACGAGACGCGCCTCCGCGGCGCCCAGCTCTCCGAGCCGCTCTCACTCCGGCTGGCGGGTGCCGCATCCGCTCACGCCATCATGACCGGCCTCGGCCGTCAGCGTGGCGGGGTTGCTCTGCTCGCCCCGCCCGGGCCGCGCGAGGAGGCCGTGAGGATCGCCGCCGAGGTGCTCCACACCAGCGAACCGCTCGACGTGCCGCTCACCGAGCACGGTCCGCGGGCCCGTCGTCGGCGCTACACACGGGCGGCATCCTTCGCCGGTCTGCTCGCGGCCGCCGCTCTCGTGCTCCAGCTGGCCGGAGTCGTCGGACCGCTCGTCTGGTGGGCGTTCGTCGTGATCGTGCCCGCCTCCGCGCTCCTCGCCGCCGACCGCTGGCGCGGACTCGGTCATGCGCTGCTCCCGGGCTGGCTGATCGCGCAGAGCGGGTCGCTGAACCGGCGCCGCTCGGTGCTGGCGACCGACGGCATCATCGGCTGGACCATCCGCCGCAGCTTCTTCCAGCGCCGAGCGGGACTGGCGACCTTGATCGCCACCACCGCGGCCGGCCGTCACCGCGTCATCATCCCGGACCTGCCCGAGAGCGAGGTCTGGCCGATCATCGAGGCGATCTCACTCCGTCACGAAGAGCTGATCGGCTGCCGCTACCTCGCCCGCTACGCCGCAGCGCTGTGAGCCGCGGTCTGTGAATCACCGTCTGTGAATCACGATCGCACCACGGTCGCACCGACCATGGACTCGATTGATCCAGCCGCGCTAGAACCGAAGGTCGTGGAGCAACTCGAGTCCGCGACTCGCGGCGTCGTTGCGACTCACCTCGGCGTATAGCGCCCGCGCAGCATCCGGGCGCTCAGCTCCCCACGCGCCGGCCAGCTCGTTCCGGAGCCGCTCGCGGTTGAGGCTCGCTTGGTCCTGGCGGGCGTTGATCCGGTCCGCGATCGCGAACAGTTCGAAACCGGCCTGGAACCACTCGGGGGAGCGCTCGAGATCCGTTCGCGGGGCGAGCATCCAGCAGGCCAGCCCTAACAGGCCTGCACCGAGAACAGGCTTGTCGATGTAGCTCGACTGCAGCCGATGATTGACCAGGATGCGCGTACGCAGCGCGCGGGCCATGTCGTCGATGTCCGGCCAGTCGACCCGTCGAGGGTCGGCCTCCGCGGTGCCGGATCCCGCTGAGTCCGCGACAGCAGCGCGCACATGGGCGGCCAGGCTCGCGCTCGACAGAATCGTCAGCCAGGGGTTGGTCCGGTCGTCGCTCTCGCTGTACAGTCCGATCGCCTCGCGGTAGCGGGCGAGTCCCTCAGCGTCGTTGCCCTCGGCGAGGGCGATCTCGGCAAGCCCGGCGTGCCCGATCCCGAAGTAGTCGACGAATTCGACGCCGCTGGTGGGAGTCTCCGCACTCAGGTAGCGCTCCAGCATCTCGCGGGCGCGCACCAGGTCACCCACCGAGATCGTGTTGATGGCGATGACCCACTCCAGCTGTCGCAGGTCCCCGACCGCCTGCAGCTTCGACAGGCCCTCCTGCGCCAGTTCGCCCCAGTGGACGGCCTCCGCCGGATGCGCGAGCTGGCTGTGCAGCTGCGCGAGCGACTGGGCTGCCGTCGCCGTGTTCCAGGTGTCCTCGATCTGCAAGGACTTCTCGTACGCGACGGTGGCGTACTCCATCGCAAGGTCGAGATCACCCTGGTTCTCCGCGAACTGGGCGGCGATGAGGTTGCCGATCGAGGAGATGGCCGGGTCGGTGGACACCCGGTATTCCGCGAGAAGCGCCATCCCGGGCTCCTCCCGCCCGGCGAGGAGGATGAGGTTCGTCAGCGAGTCGAGAGTGGAGTCCTTCAGCGGATGGCCGCGCTTGACCCGGCGCAGTCGGGAACTCGCCCGCGCGGAGGTTCGCAGCCCGGTGTAGAGGAACGTGCCGGCGATGATGCCGTACGTGGCCGCTGCGTCGTCGCGCTCCTCGTCGCTCGGCTGCCAGCCCGCGAGGGCGTCCAGCACGATCTGGCCGAACGCGAGCACCTCGGTGTGGGCGCTTCGCAGCGACCAGTAGTAACTGAGACCTGCGAAGACCGCTGCCACGACGGGGCCGTTGCGCTGGTCGATGGCGACACGCAGGATGGCGACCAGGTTGTCCTGCTCCGCGGTGATCAGGTTGAAGGAGCTGACCTGCGTCGCGCCGTGCATCCTCCCGAGCGTCTCGCGGGAGAACTGCACCGCCCAGGCGTTCATGCCCTCCTGCACCAGTCGTGTCTCGCCGGCTTCGACGAGCGCCAGGTCGCCGAACTCGCGCACCGTCTCGAGCATCCGGTAGCGCAGGATGCCCGTGGCCGGGTCCTCGGCGACGGACACCAGGGATTGATTGACGAGCGCTTCGAGGTCGTCGAGCACCGTGCCCGCGTCGTCGCCGGAGACGATCTCGGCCGCCTCCGCACTGAAGCCGTCAGGGAAATGGGAGAGCCGCCGAAGCAGGGCACGCTCGGATCCGCCGAGCAGGTTCCAGCTCCAGTCGATGACGGCGAGCAGTGTCCGGTGCCGTTCGGGGGCGTTCCGTTCGCCACCGGTGAGCAGGACGAACCGGTTGCCGAGACGCCGCTCGATCTCCTCGACCGACATCGAGCGGGTTCGAGCGGCCGCGAGCTCGATCGCGAGCGGCAGCCCGTCGAGACGCGTGCAGAGGCGGGCGACGACATCCGGGGGCAGAACGACGTTGGGACGCGCGGCACGCGCGCGCTGCATGAACAGCGCCACCGCGGGTGCCGCCTCATCGGGACCGTCGATGCTGGCCAGGGAGTCCAGCGGGTAGACGCGCTCGGCACTGATCGCCAGGGGGGCCCGGCTCGTAGCGAGCACACGCACGGTGGTGGTGGATTCGAGGATGTCAGCGATCCAGGCGGCCGCGCCGTCGACGATGTGCTCGCAGTTGTCCACGATCAGCAGGGTCTCGCGCTCCGAGAGCACCCCGAGGATGCGCGAGCGCAGGTCGATCCCGGCCAGCGGGTCGCCGGGGCGTGTCGCGCGCGCCTCCCGGATCCCAAGGGTGGACGCGAACGCCAGGGTGATGTCGTCGGCGGATCGCACACTCGCCAGCTCGACGAACACCACCGCGGGCGTGTGCACAGCGCGATGGCCGATCTCCTGCGCCAGCCGGGTCTTGCCGAGTCCGCCCGCACCGAGGATCGTCGTGAGGCGCGACGTGGCGATCAGGTCCTCGAGTGCGTCGAGATCGTACTCGCGTCCGATCAGTTCGTTCGGCGCGCTGCGGAGCCCGAGCTGCACCCTGGCTGAAGAGGGTGTCGGCGCCGGTTCCTCGTCGTCGCGATCGTCCTCGACCAGGAGGCTCGCATTCAACGCGACCAGTTCCGGGCCCGGTCGGGTGCCCAGGAGGTCGAGCAGAGCCTCCTTGAACTGGGCGAAGGCGTGGAGCGCCTCATTGCGGCGGCCCGCGGCGTCGAGGGTGCGCATCCGTTCGAGCTGGAGGCGCTCGTCCAACGGATGCTCGGCCAGCAGCGGCTCCAGGTCGGCGAGGGCGTGCGCCGGGTCACCGAGCAGGCGGCGGGATCGAGCGCGCAGCAGGAGGAGCTCGTCGCGCAACTCTGCAGCGGTGCGGCTGAGTTCGTCGGCGAGCGGACCCGCTCCGAGCTCCACGCCCGGCTCCCCGCGCCAGAGCGCCAGACCGCAGCCCGCCTCGCCCGCGGCCGTGACCGCATCCCCGGCCGCATCCGCCTCGCGTGCTCGGTCGAGGTGCACGCGGGCAAGGCCCAGGTCGGTGAGCTTCGGGTCGATCGCGAGCGCGTATCCGGTCGACGTGGACTCGAGCAGCCCGTCGGCGCTGGCTGTGCGAACACGCGACACGAGCGTCTGGAGCGCTGCCCTCTCCTGCCGGGGTGGTGCGTCGTCCCAGAGGTCGGCGACGAGCGACTGCACCGACAGCGACCCCCGTGCGAGCACGAGCGCCACGATCAGACTCTTCCCGAGCGCACCCGCCGGTTCGGTGAGCGCTCCGGAGCGGTCCTCGACCAGTACGGGGCCGAGGACGGCGATCCGAGGTGTGCTGGGCTTGGAGTCCACTCGCCGATTTTAGCGAGCTTGCGGCCGGTCGAAGACCCGGGCGCGTAGGCTCGTGGCGAACAGTGCCACCTCGATGGGGAGATCGTATGGCTTTCGATTGGTCCGGCTTCTATTCGGCGCAGGGCGCCCGCAGCGTTCGCCCGACGTTCACGGCCGGGCTCGAGGCGTGGGCTGACGCGAGCGGAACCAGCGCGCCGGGCGATGCCATCGACCTCGGCTGCGGTGACGGTGTCGAGTCCCGCCACCTCGCCGAGCAGGGCTGGCACGTGCTCGCCGTCGACTCCGACCCCGGCGTCGACGAGCGGGTGAGAGCCGAGGTGGGGGATGCGCTGGCTTCGCTGGTCGACGTTCGGCAAGCGTCCTTCGAGTCGCTCGGGGAGCTGCCGCCCAGCGATTTCATCTACGCCGGATTCGCTCTGCCGTTCTGCGACCCCGGCCATTTCCCGTACCTCTGGGCCGACATCCGGGATGCCCTTCGCCCGGGAGCCGTCTTCGCCGGCGAGCTGTTCGGGCCGGACGACGAGTGGTTCGGTCGCGCCGGCATGAACTTCCACGACCGCGCGGGTGTCGAGGCGATGCTGGTCGGCCTGGATGTCGTGCAACTCGTCGAGGACGATCGGCGCGGGATGTCGTTCGAGGGCCCCAAGCACTGGCACGTCTTCCACGTGGTCGCGCGGGCCTAGTCGCGCGCGGGCGGGCGGGCCTCGGGGTCTAGCTGAACGCCTGGGTCCCCAGCACGCCGAGCAGCGCGAGCTTCTCCGCAGCCTCCGAGCGTGGCGGGGCCGTGAGCACCAGCAGGCACTGCGACTGGTCTTCCGTGAACAGCACCTGGCAGTCGAGCTCGATCGGTCCGAGTTCCGGGTGGATGAGCGTCTTGTGGTCTTCGAACCGCTTGGCGACCTCGTGCCTGTCCCAGAGTTCGGAGAACTCGGGGCTCGCCTTCTGCAGTGCGCGTACCAGTTCGCCCGCCCGCGAGTCCGCGCCCATCGTGCCGTAGGCGACCCGGAGCGAGGCGACCTGTGCACGGCTCTGACGGTCGCGGTCGTCTTCGGGGTAGCGGATGCGCTCGGTCTCGGGATGCACGAACCACCGGTAGACCTCGCTGCGTTCCAGCCCCGTCAGGCCCGTTCGATCGCCGAGTAGTGCGGCGGCGAGTCCGTTCTGCAGCAGTGTCTCGCCGAGGTTCGAGAGGATCAGCGCCGGCGAGTCGTCGAGGTGGTCGAGCACCCGCTGCAGTGCGGGGGAGACGTGCGCGCCACCGGTGAGGCGGTCGGGTGCGCTGTGTCCGGCCATCCGGTAGAGGTAGTCGCGTTCGTCATCCGTCAGGCGCAGGGCGCGGGCGAGGGATGCGAGGATCTGTTCGCTCGGCTGCGGTCCGCGTTTCTGCTCCAGGCGCGTGTAGTAGTCGACCGACATCGCCGCGAGCTGTGCGACCTCCTCGCGGCGAAGTCCGGGTGCGCGGCGGCGGGCGCCCGACGGCAGCCCGACATCCGTCGGCAGAAGGGTCGCGCGACGGCGGCGGAGGAAGTCTGCGAGTGCGGCGCGGTCCATGTATCCATCATGCGCTGTGCCGACCGGCGTATCCAGGGACCCGCGATCCCCCGATCATCCCTCCTCTCCCGCTTGCGGTCGATAGGGCAGACAGTGGGGACATGAACATCTCAGGGAACACCATCTTCATCCCCGGTGCGACGAGCGGCATCGGGCTCGCTCTCGCCCTCGCTTTCCAAGCCAAAGGCAACACCGTCATCGTCGGTGGTCGCCGCACCGAGCTGCTCGAGCAGATCGCTGCCGGGCATCCCGGCATCGACACCGTCCGGATCGACACGACGGACGCAGCGAGCATCGCGTCCGCGTCGGCGGAGGTCATCGCCGCGCATCCCGAGCTCAACGTGCTCATCGCCGTAGCCGGAATCATGCGTGCCGAGGACTGGCACACACCCGCAGGGTTCCTCGCGAGTGCCGAGGCGACCGTCACGACCAACCTGCTCGGTCCCATCCGGCTGATCGGTGCCTTCATCGAGCACCTCGAGGGGCGTCCGGATGCGACCATCGTCACCGTCTCGTCGGGGCTCGCCTTCACACCGCTCGCGGCCACGCCGAGCTACAACGCGACCAAAGCGGCGATCCACATGCTCAGCGAGAGCATCCGGCTGCAGTTCGCGAACACGAGTGTCAAGGTCGTCGAGCTGGTGCCGCCATCGGTTCGCACCGGCCTCATGCCCGGTCAGGAGAGCAACGAAGTGGCCATGCCGCTGGACGAGTTCATCGCCGAGACCATCGAACTGTTCGAGACCCAGCCTGACGTCAAAGAGATCCAGGTCGAGCGGGTGAAGTTCCTGCGCTACGGGGAGGCTCGCGGCGATTACGACCAGGTCGTCGCTGTGCTGAACAGCTCCGATCCGCACGGGAAGTAGGGGCGGCTCCGAACGGACGTCGGCGTGGCGGGGCTGTGGGCCTCAGTCTGCGACTCGCAGTCCCAGCCACGTCGCGAGTGCCTCGATCTCGGATCGCACGTCCGACGTCATCGCCGCCGTGAACGCCACATCTTCGTGGATCGCGTTCACCCGGAGCACCCCGGCCTTGCGGTCGGCGAGCGCGTCGAGTTTTCCGACGAGACGGTCGTCGTGCAGGATCGGTAGGGCGAAATAGCCCCAGCGGCGTTTGTCGGCCGGCTTGTACATCTCGAGCAGGTACTCGTATTCGAAGATCTCCTGTGCACGGATGCGGTCATGGATGAGACGGTCGAACGGCGACAGCAGCGCCGTGCGTCCCGTGAACGGCCGGTCGAGGGCATCCGGGTCGACTCGCCACTCGCGGCTGCTGCCTTCGACCTCGACCGGCTCGCCCGCCTCACCCACCATCGGCGCTCGGGCGATTCCGAGTGCGCGCAGCCGGCGTTGGTCGCGGATGCGCTTCGCCTCCTCCAGGGGGAGCGTCTCCACGCCCGGTGGGTAGACCCGCTCGGCGAGGTCGAACGTGCGCTGGCGGCCGATCCGCCCCGCGGTCGCGAGTTCGCCGCGGGCGACCAGGAACTCGAGCATCCGTGTCACGTTCTGGTTGTGCGTCCAACCCGTCGACACCCACGGCACCGTGCTCGTGTCGGCCACGTCGCGTGAGAGGAGTGGACCCGCATCCCTGAGTCGGGCCAGCACGTCCTGCCGGAACGACTCGTTCGCCTGGAGCCACTCACGAGCGTCCTTGTAGCGGACCCCGGATGCCATCTCCGCGAGGTGGAGCCCAAGGTCGGACGTCGGGCGCACCATCGCAATGGCCGGGCTCGTGATCTCGTCCTGGGCCTTGTGCTCCCACAGCGTGCGGTCTCGTTCGATCGCCTGCTTCAACTGCGCCGGCTGGTATGAAGAGCCCATTCGCGACCACGCAATGAGGTCCGCACTGGGGGCGATGGCTGCAGTCGGGTCGAGCTGAAGGAACGTCAACTGCTGCACCAGAGCGAGCAGGTCGCTCGGTCGTTCGGCGTCGAGTCGTTGGGCACGGATGGCGATGCGCCGGGCTTCGTCCCGGTCGAGCTGCACAGCTGACATGCTCCTCAAGCTAACGCAGCGGCCGCGGGTTGGGCGACGGTCTCGGGCTGAGGGTGG
The DNA here is from genome assembly GCF_042882245.1 of Leifsonia sp. NPDC058230. Lineage (NCBI taxonomy): Bacteria > Bacillati > Actinomycetota > Actinomycetes > Micrococcales > Microbacteriaceae > Leifsonia > Leifsonia sp. NPDC058230. The sequence continues at coordinate 427,695 of NZ_JBHVWM010000003.1, forward strand.
GTCTGGCGTGGGTTGTGGGTTGTGGGTTGTGGGTTGTGGGTTGTGGGTTGGGGTGTGCCGGGGACTGGGCGCCGTGTGCTGGGTGCCGGGGCTCTGTGCCGTGGTTGGGCTGTGGGCCGGGCGCTTGGGTACCAGGTGCCACGTGCTGGACGCTGGGTGCCGCGAACGACAGGCGCGGCCTCAACCGACGTGTTGCAAACGATCGTGATCGTCTCTCCGAGTGCTTTTGTCTAGAACCTCCGACTTCTGAGCTGCCTACGCGGCGTTGGGTATTCGTATGCGTCCGCCGGGTCGTGGTCGTTGGTGGGGGTCGATGTGGGGTGGTGGGGTGAAGTAGGGCACGTTGTTGCGCACGTGGATATCCCAGTTGTCGTGGTGGATGCGGTGGTGGTGTGAGCTGCAGAGCAGGATGCCGTTGTTCAGGTCTGTCGGCCCTGCGTCGGCGTCCCACCATCTGATGTGGTGCGCTTCGGTGTAGGCGGGTGGGTGGGGGCAGCCGGTCCAGGCGCAGCCGCCGTCACGTTCGGCGAGGGCGAGTTTCTGGGTGCGGGTGAAGAGGCGGTGGCTGCGGCCGAGGTCGAGGACTTCGCTGTCGGTGCCGAGGATGGTGGGGATGAGGTGGGCGTCGGCGGCCATCCGCCGGATCGTGCCGGCACTGACCGGGCTGGGGATGCCGTCGATCTCACCGGCACCGACCCCGGACTGCAACGCGTCGAGGGGAATGCGGACGATCACGGTCACCGGCGGCTTGCTGTTCACTCCGGTTGCGGTGCAGGTGGCGAGGTGCCGGAACACGTCGACAGCCGTGTCGGAGCGGATCTGCGCCATACTCCGAGACTCCGGCATCTCATCACCATCCGTGTCGGTGGCGGCGCCTGCATCGTGGAATCGGACTTTCCGGAGTTCGTGTCCGACGAGGGTGTCGATGGCGGTGATCACATACCCGGCGGATTCCGGGTCCAAGTACCAGTCGAGGTGGGTCATCCCATCCGTGGTGCTGCTGATCGTCAACGACCGGCGTTGTCGTTGCCGGTGCTCCCGCGGCAGGATCCCGTCTTGGTCGAGCCGGTCGCGGACCTGCCCAGCCAACGCACGGAGGTCGGTGACAGTCAGACTCGGCGCGTGCTCCACCAGGACCCGTTCACCGCAGGCGAGGTCGCTAATAGTGCAGCCGGGTGCGGCTTTCTGGAGTTCGCGGACGATCACCGCCGCTTGTTCCACACTCACCCAACCCGCAGAAGGGGTGTCGACGGGTGCGGACACCGCAGTCGCCAACACCGGGAACGTCGCTGGCAGGACCTCCCCGACCAAACTCACCCGGGGTGCGGTCGCCGTCCCGACGAGGCAGTACTGTCGGGCGGCCGGGACCGTTATCTGCCACCGCTCCGCCAGCAACACGGCCGGGCTGCTGTGCCCGCACCGGGTCACCGGGTTCTCTTCCCCGACCAGGACCGACCGGGCCACCAACTCCCCAGCCGCCCGCAGCTTCACCGCATCCAACACCGCCTGCACATCACCCAACACGGTCAACAGGTCCAACAGCTCGTCCCGGCCCAGCCCGGCAGGTGTGCTGAACGGGTCCAGCGCATCCCGCAACACCGCAACCGGGTCGGCGGGAGTGTCAGGAGTGGTGGTCATGCGTCAAGTCCACCACGACCCACCGACATTCCAACCCGCTAAAACACCCTCTGACCAGCCATTTACCTGTGGACAACTCCGAAATCACCCCACCTGTGGAGGAACGTCAGCCCAACGCCACCACGTAGTCGGCTGACAGTCAACGGGTAGTCGAACCGGCACTACCACCGCCACCCGCGCCCGCCTCCGAACCAGCCCCAGCCCCAGCAGCATCCTCCGCAAGCAACTCCTCCCACGTCCGCCGTCCCACCGCATGTGAGGGCGTCAGGTTCCCGCCCGCCCGCAGCGCACGACTCGCGCCGCCGGGAACCTTCACCGAAAGGATCGGACGCCTCCGGTCGGTCGCCTTCAGGTAGTCCCGCATGAGGTCGGCCATCGCGTAGGTGCGGGGTCCGCCCATCTCTGCCACGAGTCCGGCAGGCGACCCGAGTGCGAGCTCGACGAGCCTGTCGGCGACCTCGCCGGCGGCGATCGGCTGGAAGCTGCCGACCGGCGTCGGCACCACGGGCATCCTGGTCATTGCCTTCGCCACCGCCAGCATCGACTCCTGGAACTGGGTCGCTCGGAGGATCGTGAACGGGAGCCCCGACTCACGGATGATCCGCTCCGAGGCGAGCTTGGCCGCGTAGTAGCCGAACGCGGCTCGGTCGATCCCGCTGACGATCGGGATGCGGTCCGCCCCGACGACAGAGATGTACACGAGGTGCGGACGACCTCCCGCGAGGGCCGCTCGAACGAGGTGACTCGTCTTCTCGTCGTCGCCCTTGGCGCTGCCGGCGAGGTGCACGATGGTGTCGACGCCGCTCACCGCGGCCTCGAGGCCCATTCCCGTAGAGATGTCGCCGATCACGTAGTCGACGCCGGCCCGCGACGGGTGCGGGGTACGGCTGAGCACACGCACATCGCGCCCTGCCGCGCACAGACGCGGGACGACGAGTCGGCCGAGGGTGCCGGTGCCGCCGGTGACCAGAACGGGTGCAGTCATGATTCTCTCCTCCAGAAGGATCGGTTGTCCGACTCGATCAGCCGGGTTCACTGTTCTGACACTCCCCGGCGGCAGAATGTGACAGATGAGCGATATCGACGTCCTCGCAGCGCGGTTCGAGGAGCACAGAACCCGTCTGCGTGCGGTCGGCTACCGGATGCTCGGCTCGTTCAGCGACGCCGACGACGCCGTGCAGGAGGCCTGGCTCCGAGTGAGTCGCTCGGATGCGGGCGCGGTCGAGAATCTCGGCGGCTGGCTCACGACGGTCGTCTCCCGGGTGTGTCTCAACATGCTGCGGTCGCGGGCGAGCAGGCGCGAGTCAGCGCTCCCCGAGCATCCCGTGCCGGTGCACACGCCCGATCCTGTGGTGAGCCGAGTGACCGGCGGGGACCCGGAGCACGAGGCTCTGGTCGCCGACGCGGTGGGGCTCGCCCTGCTCGTCGTGCTCGATACGCTGACGCCGGCCGAGCGACTCTCCTTCGTGCTGCATGACACGTTCGGGGTCGCGTTCGACGAGATCGCGGAGATTCTGGACGGCACAGCGGCCAACGCGCGGCAGCTCGCCAGTCGCGCACGCAAGCGGGTGAGCTCCGCACCGACCCCCGACCCCGATCTGGCGCGTCAGCGGCAGGTCGTCGATGCCTTCTTCGCCGCAGCGCGCGAGGGCGACTTCGAGGCGCTCATCGGTGTACTGGCCCCGGATGTCGTGCTGCGGTCCGACGGCGGATCCGGCCGTCCGGTCGCGACCGAGATCATCCGCGGTGCGACGGCGCTCGCGAGGCAGGCGGTCACGTGGGGCCAGCTGTCTCCGTTCGCGCATCCGGCGCTCGTCAACGGGGCGGCGGGGGTGGTGGTCGCGCCGAAGAAGCAGCCTGTCTCGATCATGGCGTTCGTCGTGCAGAACGGGCGGATCGCGGCCGTCGACGTGCTTGCCGACCCTGAGCGTCTGCGTACGCTCGAGCTCGGGGACTGGGCGGTCTGATCCGCGGTGCGACACAATTGGGGCAGCCGATCGTTCGACTCCCCAAGGAGAACCGTGTCCGAGCTCATGAGCACCGAACGCAGTCACCGCCTGCACCGGATGACGGGGCGGGACCCGCTGGAATCGCATCGTGCTGCGACCCCGCTGGAATTGCTGTTCGACCTCGCTTTCGTGGTCGCCTTCAGCCAGGCGGGCGAGCAGTTCGCCCACCTCGTCGCCGAGGATCAGTGGCTGCCCGGGCTCGGGGCCTTCGCCTTCGCCATGTTCGCGATCTGCTGGGCGTGGATCAACTTCTCGTGGTTCGCCTCGGCCTACGACACCGACGACTGGTTCTACCGGGTGGCGACCATGGTGCAGATGGTCGGAGTCGTGGTTCTCGCACTGGGGCTGCCTGCGTTGTTCACCTCGGTCGCACACGGCGAGTCGTTCGACAACGGGGTGATGGTCGCCGGTTACGTCGTGATGCGCGTGGCGATGGTCGCCCAGTGGCTGCGTGCGGCTGCGCAGGACCCGGCGCGCAGACGCGTGGCGATCAGCTATGCGAGCTTCGTGACGCTGGCCCAGGTCGGCTGGGTGCTTCTGGCGTTCGCCGACCTTCCCTTCGAGACGGTGCTCATTCTCGTGCCGGTGCTGTTCATCGTCGAGCTCGGAGGTCCCGCACTCGCGGAGACCAAACTCGGGGGAACCCCCTGGAATGCGAGCCATATCGCTGAGCGCTACGGGCTGCTGACGATCATCGCGCTCGGCGAAGTGCTCTTCGGAACGGTGACCTCGGTCGCCGCCCTCGTCGCCGAACAGGGATGGAGCACGGATGCGGTACTGGTCGTCGTCGCCGGCGTGGGTCTGACCTTCGGGTTGTGGTGGACGTACTTCATCATGCCGTCCGCCGAGGTTCTGAACCGGTACCGGCGTCGAGCCGTGATCTGGGGATACAGCCACATCCTTCTCTATGGGGCGATCGCGGCGACGGGGGCAGGTCTCCATGTCGTCGCCTTCGTGGTGGAGGGTCAAGCGTCGATCGATACGACGGGGGCAGTGCTCAGTGTCGCGATCCCGGTGCTGCTGTTCTCGATCGTGCTGTTCTCTCTGTACACCTACCTGATCCATGAGGGCGATCCACTCCACCTCGGGCTGTTCGTCGGCACGGTCGGAATGCTCGTGGCGTCGGTGTGGTTGGTGGCCGCAGGCGGGCCGCTCGGGGTGAGTCTGGTGCTGGTCACCCTGTCGCCGACGGTGGTCGTGGTGGGCTACGAGCTGGTCGGGCACCGACATCAGACCGCCGCGCTGAGTCGTCAGCTGGCCCGGGAATAACAACGGTCCCCGTTTGTTGAACTTGAGTGTTCACGACTCAACTTTCAAGAAACAGGAGATTTCGTGCCCGAGAACTTCACTCCCGAGGGTGACGGTAGCAACTCGTTCGACGAGTTCCTCTCCCGCTATCTCGCGGGTGAGCGTGCGCGCGCCGCGCGCTCCATCGACATCAGCCGTTACCTGAGCCGGCGCGCCCAGGAGATCCTGGTCGAAGCCGGACGCTTCGCCATCGAGCACGGTCACCGCGAGCTCGACGCGCTGCACATCCTGCGCGTCATGGCCGGCGAGGACCCTGCCGCCGACGCCATGCGCCGCATCGGCGTCGACCCAGCCAAGGTCGCGCTCGCGGCCGAAGAGCGTCTGCCCCAGCCCGGCACTGTTGTGGATGTGGATTCCGCGTCCATCACGCCCGCCGCGCAGCGTGCGCTCTTCCACGCGTACCAGGTCGCCCGCGCATCCGGATCCACCTACATCGACCCTGAGCACCTCTTCTTCGCGCTCGTCATCGTGCAGGACTCGCCCGCCGGGCAGGTGCTCCACGCGGCCGGCGTCACGGCCGAGGCACTCACGTCGATCGTGCGCGAGCCGGCGACAGTCGACGCGGACGGCGTCTCCCCTGAGGGCACTGCGAGCAGCGCATCCGAGACCCCGATGCTCGACCAGTTCGGCACCGACCTGACCGAGCTCGCCCGCGAGGGCAAGCTCGACCCGGTGATCGGTCGACTCGACGAGATCGAGCAGACCGTCGAGATCCTCTCGCGTCGCACCAAGAACAACCCTGTCCTCGTCGGCGAGGCCGGCGTCGGCAAGACCGCCATCGTCGAGGGACTCGCTCGGGCCGTCGCCGAGGGTGCCGTGCCCGAGCAGCTGCGGGACAAGCGCGTGATCGCGCTCGACCTGCCCGCCATGCTCGCAGGAACCCGCTACCGCGGTGACTTCGAGGAGCGGCTGACCAAGCTGATGGACGAGATCAGTGCGGGCCGTGAGAAGCTCATCGTCTTCATCGACGAGCTGCACACGGTCGTCGGCGCAGGCGGTTCAGGCGAGGGCGGTATGGATGCGGGCAACATCCTGAAGCCCCGCCTCGCTCGCGGAGACCTTCACCTGGTCGGCGCGACCACGCTGAAGGAGTACCGCCGGATCGAGAAGGACCCCGCTCTCGAGCGCCGGTTCCAGCCGGTCACGGTCGGCGAGCCGAGCATCGAGGATGCCGTGCTGATCCTTTCGGGTCTGCGCAGCGCCTACGAGGAGCACCACGGTGTGACCTACACCGATGACGCCATCCGGTCGGCCGTCGAGCTCTCGGCGCGCTACGTCTCCGACCGCTTCCTGCCCGACAAGGCGATCGACCTGATCGACCAGGCCGGCGCGCGACTGCGGTTGTCTCTCGGCAAGCGCGTCGACGCCTCCGACCTGCTCTCGCAGCTCGCATCCCTGGAGGCATCGAAGAACGCGGCCGTGAGTGCCGAGCACTACGAGGAGGCCTCGAAGCTGCGCGACGAGATCGAGTCCGTTCAGGCCTCGCTCGACGCGTTGACCGCCAAGCCCCAGAAGGATGCGGTCGTCGGTGAGACCGAGATCGCCGCGGTGATCTCTCGCGCGACCGGTATTCCGGTGTCCCGCATCGGCGAGGCCGACCGTGCACGTCTCGGCCACCTCGAGTCGGAGCTGCACCAGCGGATCATCGGTCAGGACGACGCGGTCGTCGCGGTCGCCAAGGCTGTGCGACGCAATCGCACCGGTCTGGGCGACGAGGGTCGCCCGGTCGGCAGCTTCCTCTTCCTCGGCCCGACGGGCGTCGGAAAGACCGAGCTCGCGAAGGCCCTTGCGTCCTCGCTGTTCGGCGACGAGAAGGCGATGCTGCGATTCGACATGAGCGAGTTCGGCGAGCGCCACACGGTCGCCCGTCTGGTCGGTGCCCCTCCGGGATACGTCGGCTACGACGAGGCCGGTCAGCTCACGGAGCGCGTGCGCCGCAACCCGTACTCCGTCGTGCTGTTCGACGAGATCGAGAAGGCTCACCCCGACGTCTTCAACCTGCTGCTGCAGGTGCTGGACGACGGACGCCTCACCGATGGTCAGGGTCGCACGGTGGACTTCCGCAACACCGTGGTCATCATGACGTCGAACCTCGGTTCGGAGTTCTTGGCCTCTCGGAGCGGTGCGCTCGGCTTCGTGCCGGTGGGCGCATCCGGAGACGCCAGCGGCTTCGCTTCGGAGAAGGATCTGCGCGACCGCGTGATGGGCAAGCTTCGTGAGGCCATGCGTCCGGAGTTCCTGAACCGCATCGACGAGATCGTGCTGTTCCGCAAGCTCGACGCCGACCAGCTGCACGGGATCGTGCGCCTGCTGCTCGACGCCACGGCTGCGCGGTTGCGCCAGCACGACATCGCGCTGGATGTCACGGATGCGGCGGTCGCATGGATCGCCGACACCGGCTACGAGCCCGAGTACGGCGCTCGGCCGCTGCGCCGGATCATCCAGCGCGAGGTCGACGACCGGATCGCGGACCTGCTCGTGAGCGGAGAGCTCACGGACGGGGGAGCGGTGCGGCTGGACGCTCGCGACGGAGTGTTCGACGTCAGCGCCGAGCCGGTGGGTCTGACGCTCGCGGCGTAAGGCTCGCAGGTACGACAAGAAGGGACGCCCCCGAGGAGACTCGGGGGCGTCCCCTTTTTCGTTCGCGTCTTCGCCGTAAGCTGGGGAACGAGGACCGACGGCGAAGCAAAGGAGATCGTTGTGGCGATCAGTTCGGCACCAGCCGCCACTGTCAGCGACGTGATGGCAGAGCTGTCGGCATTGGAAGACCCGAAGATCCGGGCGGTGAATCAACGCCACGGCGACGACCACGGTGTCAACCTCAGCAAGCTGCGCGCGGTCGCCAAGGACCTCAAGGTGCAGCAAGACCTCGCCGTTCAACTGTGGGGGACCGGTGACACGGCCGCTCGTCTCGTCGCCATCCTGATCAGCCGTCCCAAGGAATACACCGCCTCCGAGTTGGATGCCATGCTGCGGGATGGGCGCGTGCCCAAGGTGCACGACTGGCTCGTCAACTACATCGTCAAGAAGAACGCGCACGTCGAAGAGCTTCGCACCGCCTGGTTCGCCGATCCCGACCCTGTCGTCGCGAGCGCCGGATGGGCTCTGACCAGTGACCGCGTAGCGAAAGCGCCCGAGGGGCTCGACCTGCCCGGGCTCCTCGACCTCATCGAGACGCACATGAAGGATGCGCCCGATCGGCTTCAGTGGGCGATGAACGAGTGCCTCGCCACCATCGGCATCCACCACCCCGAATATCGCGCCCGCGCGATCGGCATCGGCGAGCGCCTCGAAGTGCTCAAGGACTACCCCACCCCGCCGAACTGCACGTCCCCGTACGCGCCGATCTGGATCAACGAGATCGTCCGCCGCCGAACCCTGGTGCCCGCAGACTAACCGGGACCTAGACGACCGACTCTTTCCCGTCGTCGACTGTGAAGGTGCCCGTGGCGAACTCGCGCGGACGCAGCACCAGGTAGGTCGCCCCGTCCGCCGTGGCCCGCCGGTCGACGACGTCGAAGGCGGCCGGCATGCTCCCCTCGGGGAAGAGCCGCTTCCCGACGCCGACGACCACTGGGAAGATCAGCAGGCGGTAGACATCCACAAGACCCGCATCGTGCAGTGTCCGGACGAGCTGCCAGCTGCCGTGCACCTGGATCTCCCCTCCTGGCTTCGCTTTGAGCGCCCCGGACCTGTTCGACGACATCCCCGGAGAGAACCGTGGTGTCGCCCCAATCGGGGTCGGTGAGCTTGTTCGACACCACGTATTTGGGGAAGGTGTTGAGGGCCGCCGCGGCCGCGTTGTCCGGGTCGGTGACGGTCGTCCAGTACGGCTTCATGAGGTCGAAGGTCGTGCGTCCGAGCAGGATCGCATCCGTATCGGCGAACCAGTCGTCCCCGATCGCTGTGCCCATGTCGGCGGCGAAGGGAACCAGCCAGCCCCCACCGCCGAAACCGCCGGAGGTGTCCTCTTCCTGACCACCCGGCCCCTGCATGACGCCGTCCAGGCTGACGAAGACATTGACGCTGAGTTCCATGATTCACACCCCGCCCACATTGCCGGCGACCCCAGTGAGCCGCCCTCCTACTATGACGTCGAACGGCGGCGACGGATCTCGACAGGCACGCAGGCGATCGTGCGTCAGGCGAACAGTCTCACAGTCTCGCGGATCGTCGCAGCATGCTGATAGATCTCATCGAGAGAACCGATCTCGTGCCTTGTCTCGTTCTTCTCCTCATCGAAGAGACCGATGTACTTCTTGGACTTGGCGTTGAAGTGCAGGCGGGCAATGGGCTTCCGGTTGTTGTCATCGAGGAGGATCGCAAAGTACGTCTTCGAATCACGATGGACAACGCGCTGGGGCTTGACTTCGCTGCACGCGATCGCCTTCACGATCTGATAGCCCTCGAGTTCCTCGAGAGTTGTTTCGATCTCAGTGTCTCGCTCGAGATCTTCCTGCGCCGGGGGCTGGCTCGTGACCGCGTCAAGATCGGCCTCGTTGGTCGCGTAGTTTGAGCCGCCGAGAGCGGCCTTGAGGCGTTCATTGACCTGATCGTTGAGGAACTGCTTTGTCGCCTTGGCAACGAGGGGAGCGAATTGCTCGCGGACCTTCTGGGTAATCGATCCGTCGTGGACGCGGCTGATGAAGAAGCGGTCCCATTCATCGCTCGGCTCTCGAAACTCCGACGCAAGCGCGCGCTTGATTTGACCGATGTACTTGAGCTCTCCTGCCGCGTTGATGATCGATTCGAGATCGAAGGCATCCTTTGTCAGTTTCCGAAGCTCGGGGATGAGGGTTTCATCGATATCGAGGAGGTCCAGAACCAGGAATGGCTTGGCGTCCATCCGGTTCGGCGCGTCCAGGTCCGTGTAGAAGTGGTAGATCTCGCCGTTCGTGAGCACGGCGACGCGTGCGTTGGTCACGGCGAAGTATCGGTACAACTGCGAGGCGTTTTCAATCTTGAGCGACTCGGTCGACTTCTTGGCCTCGATGAGCATCTGGACTTCGCCATCGCGCACGATGGCGTAGTCGATCTTCTCGCCCTTCTTGATTCCAACATCCGCGGTGAACTCTGGCACCACTTCGAGTGGGTTGAAGACGTCGTATCCGAGAACGTTCGAGATGAAAGGCATGACGAAAGCGTTCTTCGTCCCTTCCTCCGTCTGTATCGCGTCGCGCTGGTTCTTCACCTTGAGCGCCATCGCTGCGAGAACTTCCGCGAATTCCATGTTTCTCCGATCCTGTGGATGCGTTCAGAAGGTTATCGACATGTCACCCGGCGCGACGGCACGACGGCACGAAGGTGCCTCGAACTGGGGTCACGTGAAATGACTCAGGCAAAGCGCGTTCAAAGTCGTGAATGTAGGTAATGATGTAGTACATTCACTAGTATGACCCAGCAAGCGCGTGTCTTCGATCAGCTCCTCCAGATAGCAGCAATCCTGCAGAAGGACATGGCGCAGTCGTTCGAGGGGACGGGGCTGACTGGCGCTCGCACCCACCTGTTGTGGGAGCTCGCCGCGCTGGGGCCGTCGCCGCAGAACGCCTTGGCCGCGGCGCTCGATGTCAGTGCGAGGAACGTCACCGGCCTGGTCGATGCCCTCGAAGCCGGCGGGTACGTCTCCCGAGCACCGCATCCGACCGACCGTCGCATCTCTGTCGTGTCGCTCACCGGGCTCGGTGAGGCGACGATGGCGAGGATGCAACGGGAGCACCAGATGCTCTCCGAAGGTCTCGTGGACGGATTGAAAGAGGTCGAGCGTATCGAAGGAGACCTGGACGAGCTCATCCGGCGGCTTCAGATCGTTCTGACGCCGGAGACGTTCGAGAACGGTGGGACGGCTGCGTCCAGGCCCGAGGCCGCGTCGTGACAGTTCGGGAAACCCTCGCAAGGACCGTGGAATCGGAGGCCGGGGTCTGGAAGAGCCTGTACCGCTTCGTGTTCCGGAGGCCGCGCGTTCCCTCGGGCGCGGTGGGCTTCAGTTATCACAAGCCGATCGCGACGGTGCTCGGCATCTTCATCGTGCTTTCGGCCGTGGAGATCCCGATCATCGATCTGATCGTGAACCGCTGGCCGGTCGTTCGCGTCGCATTACTGGTGCTCGGGCTCTGGGGTCTGACCTTCATGGTCGGCCTGATGCTCGGTTTCGTGACGCGGCCCCACAGTGTCGGGCCCGACGGCATCCGGGCCAGACACGGCGCAGGGATCGACATTCCGCTCGCCTGGGACGACGTCGAATCGGTCGCGCGCGAACGACACACGGTCGAATCGTCGAAGAGCCCGCGGCTGGAAGTCGCGGAAGTAGGCACCATCCTTCACCTGCGGGTTCAACTCGAGACGAATATTGCGATCCGATTGGAACGGCCGACATCCATCCGTCTTCGGGGACGCGATGAGTCCGTCAGCGAGGTGCGGATCTTCGTCGACGACGTCACGGGATTCATGAACGAAGTCAGACACCACATCTGACAGCAGCCTCAATCGTGCAAGCGAGCGCGAGCAGCTACCGTCCGACCAGCGCCGCTCGGTGCGCCAGATCGGGATACGCCTGCAGCACCATGTCGACCAGCCGGTCGAGCGGTCGGGTCAGCGGGTCCGTCGCCGGAATCCCGAGTTCGAGTTCGTGCTCGTCGATGGACTCGGCGATTTCGTCGTCGGTCATGTTCTCGTGGTTGATGGTGACGCCGATGACTCGCGTGTCGGCGAAGGCTTCGATCAGGGCGATCTCGCTCGCCGCGGTCGGCATCGGCAGCGCGGGGAAGTCGTCGAGCATCCCGCGCTTCGGGGCGTGCTGCACGATGACACCGTCCGGACGGCTGCCGCGCAGGATGTACGCCGACGTCAGGTAGGCCGGGTGGCTGAGCGCGCCCTGGCCTTCGACAACGATGATGTCGGGGTCCTCGTTCTCGAACGCGGCGACGACCTGCGCCTCCACCTCGCCCGAGCAGAACTGCGGAACCGTCGCATCCAGAGCCACCGCGTACTTGGCGCCCTGGATGAGCGCGGTCTGGCCGGTGCCGACCATGACGGCGCGGATGCCGCGCGCGTTGAGTGCCTGCACGAGCAGGGTGGTCGTGGTCCGCTTCCCGATGGCCCCGTCGGTGCCGAGCACCGCGATCCGCGGACAGGTGACGTCGAAGATCCTGCCCGTGAAGAGCTTCAGATCTTTCTTGTCCTTGGGGCGGCGGACGTCGGTGATGGTGACGCCGGCGAGGAGCGCGGCCGAGGCGAATTCGGGGTCGTCGTCGAGGAACTCGTGCAGGCCGTTGACCAGGTTCATCCCGCGGGCGATGCCGTCGAGGAGGTCGGTGCGCTGGCTTGTCGTCAGGAGACCGCCGGCGGGCGCCATGCCGAAGATGAGGGTGGTCGGAAGGCCGCCGGCGTGCGCGATCGCCTCAGTGAGGGTGGCGAGCACGGGGATGCCGTTCGCGATGCCGTCGAGCACGTCGCCCGCATCCTGACCCGCGCGGGTGCTGTCGATAACGCTCAGGATCTCGTACTTCTCGGAGTGCCGGACGAGGCCGTTGGCGGTCTTCCCGTCCTGGGCGCCGAACTTGCCCTCGCAATAGATGACGGCGGTGGCTGAGACGGGCATGATGCTCCTCTGAATGAATCAGAGGAGGCGACGGTCTGGGCATCTTCCCTGAGGTCGGCGCGATGCCGACGGAGGAAAGCTATCAGCGGTTCCTGGGTGTTGCCGTCGCCGTTGCCACCGCCGTCGTCCGTCGGTCAGCGGCCGCGCTGCTCCAGGGGATTCTCGGCCAGCTTGCGGTGCATCCCGCCGCCGATCAGCCGAGCAGCGGCACTGGCCGGCTTGCGCTCGGCCTGGTCGGCGACACTCGCCCCGAACTCTGCGGCGAGGTCGAGCCGTGGGTAGGCGGCGAGCACCTCCTTCTGGAAGTCGAGCGGGAGCACGTCTGCGCGGGCTCCCGAGATGTCGAGCGCGGTGGCGATCTCGAGGAGGTAGCCCTCGACGTCCATCGCGGGATCGACGGAGGGCCAGTTGTGGCGCTGGATCACTTCGCGCACCCGGATGCGCCGCTCGGCCGGCCAGCCGGCGCCCGCCGTGAGGGCATCGGCCGCGTGACCGCTCGCGTCCTCGAACGCCAGGGTGTGGTTGTCGAAGGCCTCGACGAGCCCGATGTCGTGGAGAAGGGCTGCCACGTAGAGGAGCTCGGCGTCGTATCCGCGAGACTCGACCGCCGCGAAGCCCGCCGCCCAGAGCCAGGAACGCACGCAGTGGTTGAGCATTGATTCGCTCTGCGAGACCGTGGCGAACTCGAGGGCGGCGTGGGCCGCAAGGGTGTCGGGCGGTGTGAAGTCGGCGAGGCGCATTTGCCTATTCTCCTGCCCGGGCGGCCGGAAGCACGACGGTGATCCCGCTCCCGGCGACCTGATCGAGCCGGGGGAGCAGCTCGGCCCCGGCCTCCAGGCTGACGGTCGCTCCGAGCAGGTCTTGGGGCCGGAGCCTGCCGCGCGCGACGAGGTCGAGCATGCCGGGGTAGTCGGCTGCGGCCATCCCGTGGCTGCCGAGCACGTCGAGTTCCCAGGCGAGGATGCGGTCGAGCGGGAGGACAGGCATCTGACCGGCCGCGAGCAACCCGATCTGCACATGCCGTCCGCGGCGACGGAGAGAGCTCACGGCATCGGTGCTGGTGTTCGCCGAACCGACCGCGTCGACACTGACGTGCGCGCCGCCGCCTGTCAGGTCGGCGATCTCGGCCGGGGTGGATGCAGACGCGGGCAGGGCGTGCTCGGCGCCGACCGAACGCGCCAGTTCCAGAGCTGCCGGGTTGCGGTCGACGGCGATGACCCTGGCGCCGAGAGCCGAGGCGATCATCACGGCGCTCAGCCCCACGCCGCCGGCGCCGTACACCGCCACCCATTCGCCCGGTTGCACGCGAGCGCGGGCGTTGACCGCCCGGTAGGCGGTGGCGAATCGGCAGCCGAGGCTGGCGGCCGCTTCGTCGGAGAGCTCGTCGGGTACCGCGACGACATTCAGGTCGGCGGCCCGGATGGCGACCAGCTCGGCGTGGGATCCCCAGTGCGTGAAGCCGGGCTGGGTCTGTTTCGGGCAGACCTGCGACTGCCCGCTGGTGCACCACTCGCAGACGCCGCATCCGTTCACGAACGGTGCCGTGACCCGGTCGCCGACGCGCCATCGCCGAACGCCCGCTCCCACAGCCGCGATCGTCCCCGCGAACTCGTGCCCGGGGACGTGCGGCAGGTGCACGCTGTCGTCGTGACCGGCCCACGCATGCCAGTCGCTTCTGCACAGCCCGGATGCGCCGACGCTGACGACCACCCCGCCCTCGGGAAGCTCCGGCTCGGTCACGTCTCGCACGTCGACGGGGCCGCCGAACGCCTCGTACATCATCGCTCTCATCACACGCAATTCTCGTCGATGTAGCACCACCGCCGGCTCTCGCCGGGTTTGCACCGATTCTACGAACCCGGGCGCGATCCCGCTCCTCACCCGTCGCAGGCGTCGAGCACGGTGTCCGCGAGGTCGGCGAGGTGCGCCATGTCGTCGCGCACCCGCGTGATCTTGTTCGTCAGATATGCGAAGACGATGCGACGATCGGGATCGGCCCAGGCCATGCAGCAGTTGCTGCCGTTGTGGCCGAACGCTCGCGGGTTGCTGCGATTGCCCATCGGAGTGATCGAGCCAGGCACGTGTCGCGGACCGCCCAGCTGGAAGCCCTCCGACCACCGGATCGGTGTGCCCGCGAACCGATCGATGCGTCCCTCACTGCTCGGCACGAGCGCAGCCTCGAGGGTGCCGGGCGACAGGATGCGCTCCCCGCTCGCCGTGACTCCGCCGTTCAGCAGCATCTCGTAGAAGACGGCGACATCCCGAGCGGTCGTCGAGAGGCCGGCGGACGGGATGATCGCCTCCCGTGTCGCCCGCCGGTTCACCACCGCTCGCACCGGCCGAGCCGCGTTGAGGGGAACGTGTCGTCCCCACTGATCGGCCGGAAGGCCGAGATACGTGTCTCGGACGCCGAGAGGTTCGAGGAGCATCGACGACATCAGGTCGCGCAAAGGGACACCGGTCGCACGCCGGGCGATCTCGCCGAGAATGAACCCGAAGATCACGAACTGGTATGCGGGCCCGGTTCCCGGAGGCCACACGGGCCGCGCACGCTCGATGCGGCGTAAAGTTCGTGCCCAGCCGGTCATCGCGAGCGCGTCGCCGACGGCGCTCCCCGCGGTCGCGAATCCGGACTGGTGACGCAGCACCTGCCGGATCGTGATCGTCTCCTTGCCGTGCGCCGCGAATCCGGGCCAGTAGGTCGCGACCGGTTCGTCGAGGTCGACCGTCCCGCGCTCGGCGAGGGCCAGGATGAGCACGACCGTGTACGGCTTGGCCGCCGAGAACGTCCAGAACAGGTCGGATGGCTCGCAGTCGAACGTGCGGTCCACCACTGTCACGCCGTCGCGCCTCACCACCAGCTGCGCTTTCGCCCCTCGGGCCCGCACCAGGTCGAGTGCCTTCCGGAGCGTGGCGGAGTTCATGCTGACATCTTCGTCCCTCGAGGTGTCCGAACGGGTGTCGATCGCATCGTCGTCAGGAGCGGTTTCCGACGAGCCTGCGCACGGCCGGCAGATCGGGCGGCGACCAGTCGAGTGCGGACAGCTCCGGGATGCGCGCCCAGAGCATCCGGTCGTGGTCGGTGCTCGAGGTCGGCCGTGGTCCGGTGAGGGTCGCGAAATAGCAGCTCAACGCGATGTCCCGGCCGCCCACTCCTGTGACCGAGCGGTCCAGCAGCTCGCCCACCTCGACGACCACGCCCAGCTCTTCGCTGATCTCGCGGACCAGCGAAGCCGATGCCGACTCGCCCTCCTCGACCTTTCCACCGGGGAACTCCCACAGCCCGGCCGAGTCTTTGAGGGGCGAGCGTCGGCAGGCGAGCACCCGGCCATCGTCGACGATCACCGCGGCGACCACCTCGAGCAGGGGTTCGTCCGGGTTCGTGTCCACTCACACATCCTGACACTGCTGACCGTCCGAAACGTATGTCGGAATATCCCCCAGGAGCGGGGATTCCCGCCTCTAGACTCGCTCCCGTGGTGGGGGAGCGACAGTCGTGAAAGTCAAGCTGACGCTCGTGGCGGGGGCGAATCCGGATGCGGGGCGCGACGTCGTCGTGACCGCCGACGTCACCGCGACCATCGCCGATATCGCCGAGCGACTTCGCGTCCCGAGCGTGCGGGGAGAGAGCGATCCGGTGACCCTGCGAGTGGAGTTCCCCGGACTCCGACAGGGGCGGGTGCTGAATCCGGGGGCGCAGGTCAGTGAGTCCAGCCTGCGCTCCGGCTGCCGTGTCGAGGTCGTCCCGGTCGGTGAGCGCCGACCGGGCGACGAACGCGACGACGCTCCGGCCGCACTGGTTCGTATCGTCAGGGGTCCGGAGGCGGGTCGTGAGTTCGCGGTGGCGCACGGCGTCAATCTGGTCGGGCGTGATCCGTCAGCCGCCGTCTTCCTGTCGCAGGACCCCGAGGTGTCGCGGAGGCATGCGACGGTGACTGTCGGCGAAGTGGTGACCGTCGCGGATGTCAACTCCGCGAACGGCCTGCAGGTCGACGGGATGCTCGTACAGCGCGCGATCGTCACGGGCGCATCGCACATCACGGTGGGCGGGTCGCAGTTGCAGATCGTGCCGTTACCGTCGAGCGCCCGGCGGCCGCTGGGTCACATCGAAGCCGACTTCTCGCGGTCGCCGCGGGTCGAGCCGTCGTATCGCGGCGGGACCTTCATACTCCCCGAGATACCCGTTCCGGCACCGCCGTCCCGGCTTCCGCTGCTCCTCCTCATCAGCCCCGTGTTGCTCGGTGTCGTCATGTTCCTGCTCACCCGCCAGGTCACCACGCTGCTGTTCGTCGCTCTCTCCCCGCTGATCATGTTCGGGACGTGGATCGATTCTCGCGCCCAGGGCAAGCGCAAGGGGAGGCTCGCCAGGAAGGGATTCGACGACGGAATGGCGGATGTCCGCACCCGGCTGGAGGAGGAGCGCGCGACCGAGATCGACGCGCGCAACGCCGAGTCGCCGAGTTCGGCGACGGTCGCGGACGCCATGCGCACGCGTTCCCCTCTCCTCTGGACCAGGAAGCCCGAGCACACGACCTTCCTCGAGGTCCGTTTCGGTGCCGGTCAGCTGGCCTCCCGCACGAGCATCCAGTTGCCGTCCACGAACAGCGGCGAGCTCGACGACTGGAATCGCGTGCGCGATCTGGCTGAGGATTTCAGCCGGATCGGCCCGGTGCCGGTCGTCGAGAACCTCGAACGCGCCGGAGCGATCGGCGTGGCCGGCACGGGCCTCATGGCTCAGGATGCGGCCCGCGCCCTGGTGCTCCAGCTCGCCGGACTCCATTCACCCGCCGACCTCGTGATCACCGGATTCGCCGCCGGCGATACGACGGAGCTCTGGTCCTGGCTCAAATGGCTGCCGCACGTGGATTCGCCGTACAGCCCGCTTCGAACGAACGGACTGGTCGCCGACTATGCGGGTGGCAGCATCCTGTTGTCCGAAGTGGAGGGGCTGATCGCGGCTCGTCGCGGGGCCGGTCACGGGCGCGGTGAGCGCGTGCGGTCCCGGCTCGACGAGTCCCGTCCACTCGACGACGGCCACGGAGACGCCGTCGACCGGCTCCCCGCCACACCCGCCGTCCTCGTGATCGTGACCGCCGAATCCCCGGCCGATCGTTCCCGACTCGTCGCACTCGGCGAGGACGGTGCCGACTACGGGGTCTTCATTCTGTGGATCGCACCGACGGTCGAAGCATTGCCCGTGATCTGCCGCACCTACCTCGAGGTCGATGGGAGCACGGGACGCGGCCGTGTCGGATTCGTGCGCTCGGGCATCGACATCGCACTGGAGACCACCGAACTGGTCGACTCGGTGACCGCGGACACCGCCGCCCGCGCGCTCTCGCCCGTCGAGGACATCGGGGCACGGGTGCTGGATGAGACCGACCTCCCGCACAGCGTTTCGTTCGTCGACCTCTACGAAGGCGACATCGCCGACGACCCGGCGGCGATCATCCAACGCTGGGTCAAGAACGACAGTCTTACGCTCGGCTGGGTGCCGGGCACGCCGAGGGACCCGGGCGGGATCCGCGCGGTCGTCGGCCAGGGTCCGACCGAAGCGTTCGCGCTCGACCTCCGGACGCACGGTCCACACGCCCTCGTCGGCGGAACCACCGGGTCGGGCAAGAGCGAGTTCCTCCAGAGCTGGATCATGGGCATCGCGGCCGAGTACTCGCCCGACCGGGTGACCTTTCTGCTCGTCGACTACAAGGGTGGCGCCGCCTTCGCGGACTGCGTCGATCTGCCGCACACCGTCGGGCTCGTCACCGACCTCACTCCACATCTCGTGCGTCGCGCCCTCACCTCCCTGCAGGCCGAACTCAAACACCGGGAGAATGTGCTGAACGTCAAGGGAGCGAAAGATCTGCAGACCCTGGAGAAGCGAAGCGATCCTGACGCCCCGCCCGCCCTCGTCCTGGTGATCGACGAGTTCGCGGCCCTCGCCGCCGAGGTCCCGGAGTTCGTCGACGGTGTCATCGATGTCGCCCAGCGCGGCCGCTCGCTCGGTCTGCACGTGGTGATGGCCACACAGCGCCCGTCCGGAGTGATCAAAGACAGCCTGCGTGCGAACACCAACCTGCGGGTCGCACTGCGTGTGGCCGACGAGGCCGACAGCGTCGACGTGCTCGCCGTTCCGGACGCAGCGGGCTTCGACCCCGGAACGCCGGGCCGCGGAGCTGCGAAGATCGGACCCGGCAGGATCCTCGACTTCCAGACCGCGTACCTCGGCGGCCGCAGCGAGCAGGCGAACAGCGAACCGGATGTGCTGATCCAAGACCTCCCGTTCGGTCCGGGCCAACCCTGGGTGACGCCCGCACGGACCCCGCGCGCGCCGCAGGCAGCTCGCGACATCGAACGTCTGGCCGGGACGATCGCGCGTGCCGCCGACGAGCGGAACGTCGAGATCCCGCGCCGCCCGTGGCTCGACCAGCTGCCCGACCTGATCGAACTCGACGGGCTCCCGGATGCGCAGGGCGGCCGGCTGCCGATCGGCCGTATCGACAAACCGGAATCCCAACGCCAGGGGACCTTCCTCCTCGATCTGGACGCTGTCGGAAACGTTGCCGCGCTGGGCACCGGCGGCGCCGGCAAGAGCGCCCTGTTGCGCACGATCGCGCTCGCCGCCTCGCGAGTGGCAGGCGACCATCCGGTGACCGTCTACGCGATCGACTTCGCCGGGGGTGCACTGAACGTGCTCGAGTCACTGCCGACTGTGACATCCGTCGTCGCGGGAACTGATGCGGAACGCGTCACCCGCATGCTCAAGCAACTCACGGAACTGGCGGCGGAACGCGCCGCGGCCTTCGCGCACGCGCGTGCTGCCTCGCTCTCGGAGTTCAGTGCTGCGACCGGTCAGCCCTGTTCCCGGATTCTCGTGCTGGTCGACGGGTTCGGTGCGTTCCGCGGCGAGTACGAGTTCCGCGATGCCGGGAAGACTTTCGATCGTCTTCTCGCGCTCGCGTCGACAGGGCGCCAGCTGGGCATCCACGTCGTGATGGCCGCCGATCGCGCGGCCGCCTTTCCCACGGCCCTCGCGGCGAACATCGGTTCGCGGATCGTGTTGCGGCTCGCCGGTGAATCCGAGTACGCGGCCGCGGGGGTCGCACCCGACATCCTCGAAGACGCACCCGCCGGCCGGGCGATCGTGAACGCCCATGAGGTGCAGATCGCGGTACCCGGTGGCCACGCCGACCTCGCTGCGCAATCCGCTCGGATCGACGCCCTCGCCGATCGCCTGCGCTCGGAGGGCGTGCCCGAAGCCAGACCGATCGAACGCTTGGCCGCCCTCATCCCTGCCACCGATCTGCCCGTCAGCGTCGCCGGCCGTCCCACGCTGGGCATCGCCGACGAGACCTTGGAGCCGGTGGGTCTGCCGCTCGACGGGCTGTTCGTCGTGACGGGACCGTTCGGTTCGGGACGCACCACCGCCATGACCACGGCTGTCCGCGCGACTCGTGCCGCGCATCCGGAACTCGCCGCGTACCTGATCGTGGCCCGGCGAAGCGCGCTGACCGACGCGACAGACTGGACCGAGGCTTCGGCGGACGCCGACGCGGCCGAGTCCCTCGCGACGCGCCTTGCAACCATGCTGGAGCAGGCGCCGAGAGCGCACGTCGGGTCGCTCTTCATCGCAATCGAGAACATCGGCGACTTCGAGGGAATGCCCGCCGAATCGCAGGTCGCCCGGCTCGTCAAGGCCGCCCGGCGGGCCGGCGTCCCTGTCCTCGCGGAGGCGGACACCGTCACGGCTCCGTCCGCCTGGCAGCTCTACGCCGAGCTCAAGACGGCCCGCGCGGGCATCGTGCTCCAGCCCGAGGAGTCGGATGGGATCGGCCTGTTCCGCACACCGTTCCCGCGGGTGACACGGAGCGACTTCCCGGTAGGTCGCGGCATCCTCGTCGACTCGGGCAGGCTGGCGCGGGTGCAGGTCGCCATGCCCGATTTCGCCCCCGCGATGGAAATGCCTTCATAACATCGCGAATGCTTTTCTTTTCCCGCCGACTTCTCTAGGCTTGAAACGCACACACATTGTGCATTTTACATTTCTGTCGAAGTCTGGGGGAACTCATGTCCAACATCAACGTGTCGTTTCAGGAACTCAATAGCAACGCCGACCGCCTCGTGGCGGGCCGTGACGAGATGAACGCCACCCTGTCCAAGCTGCAATCGCAGATCTCCTCGCTCGTCGCCGCCGGCTTCACGACCGACAGGTCGTCGGGAGCCTTCTCCGACGCCTACAACCGGTTCACCGCCGGCGCCCAGAACGCGATCGGCGGTCTCGACGATCTCGCGGCGTTCCTCCGCACTACGGCACAGACCCTCGGCGAGGTGGATGCGCAGCTCGCGGCCCGTCTGTCGCGCTGAGACGAGGCAGGCCGTCATGAGCAAAAGCTTGGGAGCTGTGTATGTCTGAGCTTCGAATCAACGCGTCACCGTTGCACGAGGTGTCGGTCCGCATCACCGCGGGGGTCTCGGTGGTGCGGTTGGATGCGTCGTTGAGCGCGTTTCGCGCCGACGTACTCGGCACGACGGTCGTTGCGTCGCCGCTTCGAGACGGGAGCGTGCAGCAGGCGGCTCGCGCCGAACTGGTGGCGAAGTCCTTGCGTGAGGTGGCCCGGTACCCCCTGAGCGCGGTCACCTCCTTTTCCGAAGCGGATGCGGCTTTGGCCAGGGCGTTCTGATGACGGTCGACACCGAACCGGGTGCCGGCGAACCGGCCGGAATCAGGTCCCTGGCGAGCATGAGGTCTGCGAAGGCGGCGGAACTTCAGAGGGTGTCCATCGTGGTCACCTCGGCTGCGGAGTCGATCTCGGCATCGTCGTGGACGGGCACGTCACGGCAAGCCTTCGGCTCCGCAGTGGAAGCGGCCATGCCCGACCTGGCTCTCCTGGCTGTCGGCCTGGAGTCTCAAGCGGCCACTCTGCACGCCTACGCGGGTCACGTCCAGCGCATCAAGGATGAGCAGGCCGCGCTCGAGCACCAGCGCCGATCTGCGCTTGCCGCCCTGACCGACCTCCAGAAGCAGTACCGAAACGCGGAACCGCACCTGCTGACGCCGACGACCATCCCCGACCCCGAGCGGGATGGGCAGTACCGTCACGAGCGGGCCCGCATCACCGAGAAGATCAACGCCGAGAGGTCGAGGCTCGCAGGCGTCGATGAGCAGTGGGACGAATTGATCGTTCGCCGCCGCCGGATCGACCTGGCAACGGCGGAGTCCCTCGGCGGCAAGGCCGTCCTCGGACCTCTCTGGGAGTTCACGAGTCCGAAGATCTACTCCGCCGACCACGCCGCCTTGTTCTCGATGATGGCCGGTCTTTCGGCCACAGATCTCCGCATCCTTCTCACGCAGCACAGAGCCTTCGCCGGCAAGATCGCGGAGGCGGACCCTGGCGCGGTGGCTTCCTGGTGGAAGAGCATGGACGGCCCCGTCGCGGGACAACCGACCGACAAACAGAACGTGCTGATCACCCTGATCCCGTCCGTTCTCGGGAACATGAACGGTGTCGCCTTCTGGGCACGAGACCGCGCGAATCACCTGGCTCTCGACCGCGCTCTCGAAGCCGCCAGGGAACACCCCATGGAGTACGCCCCCGCCCTGGATGCGTTGAACGCGCTCAAGAAGACGCTCGGCGACGGAATGCACGCGTCTCCACCTCGACAGTTCGTCGCGTTCTCCGTCGAGCCGGAGCCCAGAGCAGCCATTTCCGTCGGAGACCTGGACAAGGCAACTCGCGTCACCTACATCGTCCCGGGAATGGGGACCAACGTGGCGGGCGATATGGACCGCTTTGTCCTCGGCGCGCGGGATATGCGGGAGGCGCAAGAGAAGGCGACGGACACACAAGGGGAGATTGCGGTCCTTGCATGGTTGGACTACACGCCTCCAGGTGGCATGGACGTAGCGGGAGTAGGGCACGAGCCTTTAGCGAAGGCCGGAGGCGAGAGACTCTCGAGCGCGTTGCGGGGATTGGAGTCAGTGCATTCGGCCTATGCCGTAGCCGATGAGGTCTCTGTAGTCGGGCACTCGTACGGCACCGCTGTAGCAACGCTCGCGTTGATGAGTGCCAGTGCGGACCACTTGGTCATGCTGGGATCAGCAGGAGTGCCGAACCAGATCGACGACGCTGACAGCTTGAAGGTACCTCGTGGCGAAGTGTTCGCGTCGCAAGGACATCGCGACGGATGGGCTCCGACGGGCCAAGTCATCAGTCAACGCCAGGATCCGACAGCGCCGTCCTTCGGTGCACACACCTTCAGCTCTGAAGCGAGTTTCGATGACTCAGGATCCAAGCTGAATGAGGTGAGTCAACATGGCCTATTCGCGCCGTCCGCGAGCGACGGAGAGTATGGCTATTTGGATCCGAACACGACAGCGATGCGCTCGACTGTTCTAGCGACCATGGGCCATGGATCGGAGATCCCAGTCGGAGGTACGCCTGATGAGAGGTCCTCATTGCAAGCACAGGATCGGGCAAAGGACCTTATGCGCACCGTCTTCGGATGGGCACCTCAATGATGAAGTACGCCTGGGCACTGGGGGCGGCTGCGGCTCTGTCGACCTTGCTTGCAGCCTGTGGAACTTCGGACATATCCAGATCTGTATTCGAGCCGACGGCGGAGGACACGACAGTTGTGACGAACGCACTTGAAGCGAAGAACGAGGTTCTTTCGTTGTATCGGGCTATGCAAGAGCTATTAGGGGGCGATTGGATCGATCGCATGCGTGATTGGGGACCGTGCAGTCTGTCCGACGGAAGGGAGGGAGTGAGCTATGCCTTCTATTCGAGGCGTATCGGTCAGTCGCTCCCGGCAGACCCGGGGACTGTTGCGGAAGAAGCGCAAGCGATCTGGGCGCGCTTCGGATACTCAGTGGAAATCGAGCACGACGATGTGGTGGCGCCGCCGCGGCTCATCCTGTCGGATCCTCCGTTGCTCGCCGGAACCAAGCGCAACGGTCTCCTCGTTCAATTCTCGGTTGGTCAGAACTACGCAGACTTCAGCGCAAGAAGCCGATGCGTTCTCGGAGACGCGGAGAAGCTGAACCGACTCGAGGAATAGCGGACGTCGGTTGAACATCGCGGACATGATTCCGCACGAGTCTTCATGCATGAGGGGGCACCAATCATGAATCCTGCCGGCGCTCTGTGTATTGGGGTCGTGCTTGCGATCCTGCTTGCAGGCTGCGGAAAAATGAGTAAACCCGAATTGGTGCTCAAGCCGAGGCCGAAGGAGACAACGATGATGACAAATGCCCTTGAGGCCAAGGCCGAGGTCGCGTCGTTGTACCGGGGCATGCAAGAGCTGCTCGGGGGTGACTGGATCGACGACACCCACAATTGGGGACCGTGCTACATGTTGGACGGAAGCGAGGGGGTGAGCTACTCGATGTTTTCGATTCGGCGCAGCCAACCGCTCCCGGCCCCACCGAAGAGGATTGCTGAACAGGCGCAAGCGATCTGGGCACGCTTCGGCCACCGGGTGGAGATCGAGTACAACGATGTGATGCGACCGCCTCGGCACGTGCTCTCGGAGCCGCGGTTGTTGGCAGGAAGCAAGCCGGACGGTCTTCTAATTCAGTTCACGGTTGGTGAGGACTACGCAGACTTCACCGCGAATAGCAGATGCGTTCTCGGCGACCAGGAGAAGCTCAATCTGCTCGAGGTGGACGCCAACCCCGGTATCGAGGCGACGCCGGTACCCGGAGCTGCACGGCGTCGGGCAGAATGACCGTGTGACCGACGCGCAGACTCCGACCGCTCTCCTTATCATCGACCTGCAACGGGACGTGATCGACGGCTGCTTCGACGGTGCGGGGGTTGTCGCGAGGACGGCGGCGCTCGTCGACCGGGCTCGCGCATCCGGGGTGCCGGTCGTGTGGGTGCAGCAGGAGGAAGACGAGATGCCACGGGGGAGTGACGGCTGGCAGCTCGCCGCCGGACTCAGCCGGGCCGACGGTGAGTCGCTCGTCCACAAGAACTACCGCGACTCGTTCGCGGACACCGACCTCGACGAGGTGCTCGAGGCGCTCGACGTGACGCGGCTGGTCGTGGCCGGCGCGCAGTCGGACTACTGCATCCGCACCACCACACAGAGCGCGGCGGTTCGCGGATTCGATGTGACGCTCGTGAGCGACGCGCACACCACGACAGACACGGACTGGGACGGTGTCGAGATCACCGGCGAACAGATCGTCGAACACACCAACCGGTACTTCTCCGGACTGCGCTACCCGAACCAGATCTTTGCGATCGCCCGGCACGACGAGGTCGAGCTCTAGCGCTTGTACGTGCGCACCTGCTCGTGCAGCTGCTCCATCTTGCGGTCGAGCCGGTTAGCCGCATCCGCAGCCTGGGCGAGTTCAGCCTGAAGGGTCTCAGGCACGGCACCGGCGTACTTGTAGTAGATCTTGTGCTCCAGGCTCGCCCAGAAATCCATGGCGATGGTGCGGATCTGGATCTCCACCGGAACACGGATCGCCTCGCGGGCCCGGAATACCGGGATCTCGACGATCAAGTGCAGGCTCTGGTAGCCGTTCGCCTTCGGGGATGCGATGTAGTCGCGCTCCGCCAGCAGGGTCACATCCTCCTGGCCGACGATGGTGTCGCGGATCTTGTAGATGTCGGCGATGAAGCTGCAGGTGACGCGCACGCCCGCGATGTCGAGGATGTGCTCGCGGATGTGATCCAACTCCATCCGCGTATCGACGTGCCCAAACTTGCGGTCGAGTTTCTCGAGAAGGCTCTCCGGCTTCTTCAACCGAGAATTGATGTGCTCGATCGGGTTGTACTCGTGGTCGTTGTTGAAGTCGTCGCGCAGGATCTCCAACTTGGTCACGACCTCGGCGATCGCGAACTTGTAGTTGAGCATGAAGTCGGTGAACAGCTCTCGACGGCGACGACTGTGCTCGTCCTCGTCGGCGAAACGCTCGAGAACGGTTCCGGGTTCGGGTGACGGGTGCGGGCTGCCGATGACGTGAACCGAGGTCATGGCGTCAGCGTGGCAGACGCCCCTGTGAAGATCGGCAGAGCCCGCTTAGGGTCGTGACAGCCTGACGGCGAGGAGTCTCACGGCGTTGGTGGCGGAGCGCTCGAGTGCGGCGCGGGGTGAGGGTGCGGGTGCGGGTGCAGCCGACGGTAGCGGCGGGCGAGCGCCGACACCGCGAATCCTGCGCCGATGATCGAGACAACCGACCCGAGGAGAACTGCGAGCGTCCCCTCGGCCCGCACACTGTCGCTTCCGGCGAACGCCAGTTCGTTCATGAGGAGGGACACGGTGAAGCCGATGCCGCCGAGGGCGCCGATCGTGAGCACGCCGACGAGCGGGATCCGTCCACGCTCGGATTTCGGCAGGGTGAGGGAGCCGAGCCAGCCGCCGAGGGTGATGCCGACGAGCTTCCCGATGGGCAGGGCGACGAGAATGCCCCAGAAGGCAAGCGACAGTTGCGATGGCGACACAGCGGGAATCACGACGAGCGCGGCCGAGAATGCGAACAGAGGCAGGATCAGTCCGTTCGACCACGGTTCGAGGGCGTGAGCCGCGCGGCCGGCCGGCTGGCGGGCCATCACCAGTCCGAGGGCGACGCCCGCGATGGTGGCGTGCACGCCAGAGTTCCAGACCAGCCACCAGGTGAGGCAGGCGACCAGCACCATGAGCACCCCGATGGGCCAGCGCATCCGGCCCCGCAGCAGCCGGCTGAGGATGCCGAAGATCGCGACGGTGACGATGGCCAGCGCCAGAGAGAGAAAGTCGGGGTCGGTCGTGAAGAACACGGCGATGATGACGATGGCGATGAGGTCGTCGAGCACGGCGAGGGCGAGCAGGAACACCCGCAGGCGGTTGGGCAGCCCGCGCCCGAAGACGGCGAGCACGCCCAGCGCGAACGCGATGTCGGTCGCGGTCGGGATGGGCCAGCCCTGGGCCACGTCGCTTCCGGCGGTGAACGCGAGGTAGATCAGCACCGGCACGATCACCCCGCCGACGGCCGCGATGGCAGGGTGGATGGCCTTCTTGACGCTGTTGAGCTCGCCGACGACGAGCTCGTGCTTGAGTTCGACGGCCACGATGAAGAAGAAGACCGCCAGGAGGCCGTCGCTGATCCAGTGGCCGACGCTCAGTTTCGCGCTGCCGAGCGAGAGATACGTGTGCTGCAGATCGAGCAGACTCGGACCCAGGGCGGTGTTCGCCAGGAGGAGCCCAAGGGCCGCGGCGCCCAGCAGCAGGCCGGCCGCGGTGCGCTCCGAGCGGATGACGCTCACGCGGGCAGGGGGCCGACGAGGCGGCTGCGGTGCCCGTCCGCATCGCGGTGAAACAGGTGGAGGCTCAGCGGATCTCTGACAGACGTGGTGGGACGGGCGATCCGAGTGGCCATGCCCCTACGCTAGCGCGAGTGCTCTGTCGAGGAGGTCAGACATTTCTCGATTCGAACTGACATACTGCATTGTTTGGACGGTGCGGGCACAGCCCGCTTCAACAAAGGAATGCCGCAGTGCGACACAAAAGGCCCATCTCCGCCGTGGTCGGATCGATGCTCGCGTTTGCAACGCTCACGGGCTGCGCGGGTACCGCCGTTCAGCCGCAGACGTCGGTGTCCGCGTCCGCGCCTACGCCTGCGCCGACGCGCACGTCGGACTCGACCGCCTACGCGGAGCTGGAGGCGAGGTTTGACGCGCGTCTCGGTGTCTACGGAATCGACACCGGGAGTGGCAAGACCGTCACGTACCGAGCTGACGAACGGTTCGCGTACGCCTCGACCCACAAGATGCTCTCCGCCGCTGCCGTCCTCGATAGAAGCTCGGAAGCGGATCTCGACCAGATTGTCCACTACAACCGGACTGATCTTGTCGACTATTCGCCCATCACCGAAAAACATGTCGACACCGGCATGTCGCTGAAAGACATCATCGCCGCCGCACTCCAGTACAGCGACAACACGGCTGCGAATCTGATGTTCCGCCAGCTCGGCGGACCGGCTGGACTCCAAGACGCACTCGAGAAGATCGGCGACACCACCACTCGTGTCAGCCGGATAGAGCCCGAACTCAACGAAGCAACCCCTGGCGATACCCGAGACACCACCACACCACGCGCCATCAGCAACAACCTGCGCATCTTCGCCCACGGAAACGGGCTACCAAAGCAGAAGCAGGAACTCCTCACCGGCTGGCTCAAAGGCAACACCACCGGTGCGAACCTGATTCGCGCCGGCGTTCCGGCGGATTGGACGGTCGGAGACAAAACCGGCAGCGGCGGCTACGGCACCCGCAACGACATCGCCATCCTCTGGCCCAGCCAGGGCTCGCCGATCGTCCTCGCCATCATGTCGAGCAGGACCGCGGAAGACGCAACATATGACGACGCGCTCATCGCCGCAGCGGCACGCGAAGCCGTGAGCGCGATGAAATAGGCCGCAAAACGGACGGGAAGCACTCAGCTCTGCAGAGGGCCGACGAAGCAGAGGATGTGCCCGTCCACATCCCGGAGCACCGACTGCCGTTCGCCCCAGGCCTGGTCCGCCGGTTCGTCGACCACGACTGCGCCGGCGTCGACAGCGGCAGCAGTGACGGCGTCGACGTCGCGCACCTCGAAGCTGGCGGCGACCCCCGCTTCACCTGGCGTGGGCGTACGCTGATGGAGCAGTACCTCCGTGGCGGTTCCGGCCGGCGCATCCTTGTCGGTCGTCAGCATTGCGAGGCCCTCGACGGTGTAGACCTCGGCGAGCCCGACGATGTCGCGGTAGAACGCGAGCGCGCGGGGCAGATCGTTGACAGAGATGGTGAGACGAGCGATCCGGGTGGCCATACCGCCAGGCTAGCGCGCGTGCCGAGCCTGCGGCACGGGGAACGACCGAGGAGAGGGTAGATGACCGAACTGAGCTTCTCGTCCGCACAGACCGGCGCCGAGCCGAGCAAACTCGACGAGCTCGTTGCGGTGATGACACGGCTGCGTGGGCCCGGCGGATGTCCGTGGGACGCCGACCAGACGCACGAGTCGCTCGTGCAGTACCTCATCGAAGAGACGTACGAGCTGATCGAGGCGATCGAGACCGGCAACCGCGAGGACATGATCGAAGAACTCGGGGACGTCCTCTACCAGGTGCTCTTCCACTCCGATATCGCCGCGCACACTCCGGGCGAAGACTTCGACATCCAGGATGTGGCCGCGCAGATGACGGCGAAGATGGTCGGCCGGCACCCCCACGTCTTCGGAGACCGCAAGGCGGAGACCGCGGATGATGTGGTCGAGTTCTGGGAGGACCTGAAGAAGACCGAGAAGCCGGATCGCACGAGCGTTCTCGACGGCATCCCGCAGGCCATGCCGTCGCTCGCTCTGGCGGACAAGCTGCTCGGGCGGGCCCAGAAGGTGGGGCTGATCGAGCTCGACGAGGTCGGCGGCGTCAGCGTGCAGTCGGAGGACGAGCTCGGTCCGCTGCTACTCGCGATCGTCGCGTCCGCGAAGGCGAACGGGCTGGATGCGGAACGCGCCCTCCGCTCGACACTGCGCGGCCTGCAGGGGGAGATCCGCGAGCACGAGGCAGGAAGCGCGGACGCCGGGATCATCGGGATCGTCTCGCCCGAATCCTGAGCAACCGCTTCGGAAGAGCCAGACGGGGTTGGACGCTCCGAGGGAGCTTAGGTTAGGCTGCCCTAACGTGCCGCTCTCGGTGCAACCTCCCCCCGTTCGTCCTCCTGAAGGAGACCCATGCTCGAGCCCGTCGCCCGCGGTCGTCACCGCCGGTCGCGCATCGCCCTGATCGCATCCGCCATCGTCGCTTCCGCGGCCCTCGTGCTCACCGGCTGCAGCGCCGGCGCCGGCTCGGCCGAATCGACGTCCAGCAGCGGAACGGACTCGTTCCCGGTGACGATCACGAGCGCGCTCGGCTCGGCCACGATCGAGAAGGCGCCGACGCGCGTCGCGACGTGGGGCTGGGGTGCACAGGACGCGGCGCTCGCGCTCGGCGTCGTCCCGGTCGCTATGCCGAAGAACACCTACGGCGGAAACGCCGACGGGGTGCTGCCGTGGGATGCGGACCGCATCACGGAGCTCGGCGGCAAGACCCCGATCCTCCTGAACGGAACAGACACCAGCGAGGTCCCGTTCGAGCAGTTCGTGGCGGCGAAGCCCGACGTGATCCTGGCACCGTACTCGGGCCTCACCCAGAAGGACTACGACACCCTCAGCAAGATCGCTCCGGTCGTCGCGTATCCGAAGGACCCGTGGGCGACCAGCTGGCAGGATCAGCTCTCCATCGTCGGCAAGGCGCTCGGCAAGTCGACCGAGGCAGCCGCGCTGCAGAAGAAGACAGACGACGAGATCGCGTCGCTGGCGGCGAAGAACCCGGTGCTGAAGGACAAGTCGTTCGTCTACATCTCCTCGAACGAGCCCGGACAGGTCAACGTCTTCCGCAACACAGACCCACGGGTGCAGCTGCTCGAACAGCTCGGGATGAAGGACGCCTCGGCTGCGCTCGACACCGACCCCACGGCCGGCAGCTACTTCTTCAGCCTCAGCAACGAGAACCTCGACAAGGTCGACTCCGACCTGCTCGTCGGCTACTTCGCCGACCAGGCCGCGGCCGACACGTTCGCCGCTCAGCCGCTGGTCGCCGCGATGCCGACCGTTGCGGGCGGACGCTTCGCGCCCATCGTCGGCGAGTCGTTCGTGATGGCGTCGAGCGCGCCGTCGGTGCTGAGCATCCCGTGGATGCTCGACAAATACGTGCCGCAGCTCGCGGCCGCCGCCGACAAGGTCAAGTAGTCCCTCGATGTCCACGGGAACGATGCCAGGGCCGACGCGGGCCGGGGGACCCGGGCACGGTGTCCCGGCAGGCCGCCGGCACCGTCGGCGTCTTCTCGTGGGCTTCGGGATCGCCGTGCTCGCATTGGTGGTCGTCTGCTTTCTGAGCCTCGCGCTCGGTGCCCGGCCGATCGATCCGGGCTCGGTTCTGCAGGCACTCCTGCACTACGACAAGAACGACAACGACTCCCTTGTCGTGGTGGACAGCCGTGTTCCCCGCACCCTGCTCGGGATCGTCGCCGGCCTCGCTCTCGGGCTGGCCGGCACGATCATGCAGGGGCTGGCGCGCAACCCGCTTGCCGACCCCGGCATCCTGGGCGTCAACTTCGGGGCGTCCCTCGCAGTGGTCGTCGCGATCACCGCGTTCGGGATCACCTCGGTGTCTGGCTATGTCTGGTTCGCGTTCGCAGGGGCGGCCGCCGCGTCCGTGATCGTCTACGTCGTCGCATCCCGGGGCCGGGAAGGTGCGACCCCGGTGAAGCTGGCCCTGGCCGGCGCTGCGGTGTCTGCCGCACTCGGCTCGCTGATCACCGCGGTGCTGCTGACCAGCCAGGTGTCGCTGGACGCGTTGCGGTTCTGGCAGGTGGGGTCGCTCGCCGGTCGAGGCTACGACGTGGTGTGGCAGGTGCTTCCGACTGTGGTGGTGGGGACGATCCTCGCGCTCGGCCTCGGGCGCGTCCTGAACGGGCTCGCCCTCGGCGACGACGTTGCGCGCGGCCTGGGGCAGCGAGTCGGTCTTTCCCGCCTGCTGAGCGCTGCGGCCATCGTGCTGCTGTGCGGGTCCGCCACCGCCGCCGCAGGCCCGATCGCGTTCGTCGGGCTGGTCGTGCCGCACGCCGCCCGCTGGGCGGTGGGCACCGACTACCGCTGGATCCTCGCGTTCTCAGCCGTGATCGCACCGACCCTGCTGCTGGCGTGCGACGTCGTCGGCCGGGTGGTGGCGTCTCCGGGCGAGCTGCAGGTCGGCATCGTGACGGCGTTCGTCGGGGCCCCGATGTTCATCGCTCTCGTTCGCCGGCGCAAACCGGTGACGCTGTGAGCGGGATGCGCGTGGCTCCGGGCGCCGCACCGGTCACCCCGGGTGCGGCGGTGGTACGGGCCGAGCGTCGGGGGAGGCGCTCACGCGAACGTCGCGTGGCTCTCATCCTGAGCGCCCTCGTCGTTCTCGTCGCTGCCGTTTCGCTGAGCCTGGGCGCTGCCGCTGTCTCGCCCGGGGACGTTCTCGCCGCGCTCGTCGGGCAGGCCGACCGGCTCACGCAGTTCGTCATCCTCGAGCTGCGACTCCCACGCTTGCTCGCGGCTGTGCTGGTGGGCGGCTGTCTCGGGTTGTCCGGCGCTCTGTTCCAGTCGGTCGTCCGCAACCCGCTCGCCAGCCCGGACATCATCGGCATCACGTCGAGCGCCAGCGCGACCGGCGCGATCGCACTCGTCTGGTTCGGTCTCTCGGGGCTCGCGCTCTCGGGCGTCGTGCTGGCAGGCACGCTCGTCGCAGCTCTCCTCATCTATCTGCTCGCATGGCGCAGAGGGATCAGCGGCTACCGCTTCGTGCTGATCGGAATCGGTTTCGCCGCGCTCACCGCCGGTCTCGTGTCGTACGTGCTCACGCGGGCGGACCTGACGGATGTGCAGCGGGCACTGGTCTGGATCACCGGCAGCCTCAACAACATCGACACGGTCGCGCTCATCGTGCTGGCGGCGAGCGCCGCCGTTCTCGTGCCGGCCGCTCTGCTGCTCGGCCGTCCGCTCTCCGCGCTCGGACTCGGGGACGACGTGGCCGCGGCGACGGGCGTGCGCGTCGAGCGCACCCGATTGGTCGTCGTCTTCGTCGGCGTCGCGCTCGCCGCCGTGGCCGTCGCCACCGCCGGGCCTGTCGCCTTCGTCGCGCTCGTAGGTGCTCCGATCGCCCGCCGGCTCGTCGGACGCGGGTCGCTCGCGCTGGTCTCGTCGGCCCTCGTCGGGGCCCTCGTGCTCGTCGTCTCGGATGTCGTCGCCCAGTTCGCGGTCCCCGGCGTCTCGTTCCCGGTCGGCGTCGTCACCGGGATCGTCGGAGCGCCATACCTGATCTGGCTGCTCATCCGCACCAACCGAACCGGCCTGGGAGGCTGAATCCTGACATGACCACCACTCACCAGCTGGCCGCCCGAGAGCTGACGCTCGCGTACGAGGGCCGGGTCGTCGTCGACGGCCTCGACCTGGACGTGCCGCCCGGCCGGGTCACCGCGATCGTCGGACCCAACGCCTGCGGCAAGTCGACGCTGCTGCGCGGGCTGTCCCGGCTGCTCGCCCCCGCATCCGGAACCGTGCTGCTCGACGGGGCGGACATCCACGGCCTGCCGACGAAGGAGGTGGCGACCCGCTTGGGCCTGCTGCCCCAGACGCCCGTTGCCCCCGACGGCATCAGTGTCGCCGACCTCGTCGGACGCGGACGCTACCCGCATCAGGGCTGGTTCCGTCGTTGGACTGCGGAGGACGACGCGGCGGTCGCCGAGGCGCTGGAGTCGACCGGTGTCGCAGACCTGGCCGACCGGGCGATCGACGAACTCTCCGGAGGCCAACGTCAGCGGGTCTGGATCGCGATGGCGCTCGCGCAGCAGACCGGCATCCTCCTGCTGGACGAGCCGACGACGTTCCTCGACATCAGCCACCAGATCGACGTTCTCGACCTGCTGCTCGACCTCAATGCCGCCCGCGGGACCACCATCGTCATGGTGCTGCACGACCTGAACCTGGCCGCCCGGTACGCCGACCATCTCATTGCGATGACGTCCGGGGCGATCCGCGCATCCGGAGACCCGACGACCATCGTCACCGCGGAGCTCGTTCACGACGTCTTCGGCATCGACTCCGTCATCACGCCGGACCCCGTCACCGCGACACCCCTGGTGGTGCCGCTGGGGCGCCACCACACGCGCCGCCCCTGACGCGCGCCGGCACCACGGGCCGCGCTCCGGCAGGTGAGGGGCCGGCGGTGCGATCGCATGGTGGGGTCCACCTCGACCGACCATTCGGGTGAGAGCGGAACCGCACTCCTGGCGTCTGGCGGTCGCGCCGTCGGCTCACTTGTGTCTGGCAGCGAGCATCAGTGCCGTGGTCGGGTACGGATGCGACTCATGCCAGGTCCTTGCGGGACACCACCGAGGCGAGGCACTGTGCCGGGCCATCAGGGTGGCAACACGGTCATCTTACGACCGGAGGCATCCGCCGCTCCAGGAGATGTGCGCTCATCCGTGCAGGGGGCCGAAGAATGCGCGGATGGCGTCCGCCGTCCGCCCGGGCTGCTCGAGCCCCGCGAAGTGACCGCCCTGCGGCGCTCTCAGGAACTCACGCACATCGAGGGCGGCGCGCGCGGCCAGCGACGGCGGAAAGCCGTCCATGACCGGTTCCCGGCTCAGGTAGACCCCGAGCGGTGCGACGATCGGCGGCCGGGGCGGATTCGCGTCGTAGTCGAAGTACTGGCGGAACGACGTGCCGATCGAGTCGGTCACCCAGTACAGCGTGACCAGGGTGAGCAGCGCATCGCGATCGATCGTACGGAACAGGTCGCCGTCGACCCAGTCGTGCCATTTGTCGACGATCCAGGCGAGCAGCCCGGCAGGGGAGTCGATGAGCGCTGCGGCGATGGTGTCGGGGCGGGTCGCCATGATCTCGCTGTAGCCGCCGTCACCGGCGTCGTAGGCGTCGACCGAATCCAGGTAGGTCTGCTCCTCATCCGTCAGCGACGAGGTGTCTGCCGGGAACGGGGCATGCAACAGTTGCACCCCGATCACCCGGTCGGCGTGGTCGACCCCGAGCCAGGTGGCCGCACCGCCTCCGATGTCGCCGCCGAACGCCGCGTACCGGTCGTAGCCGAGCACGGCCGTCATGAGCTCGTGGAGGTCGTCCGCGATCGCCTGACGGGTCAGCGGACGATCCGGCAGCTCCGAGAAGGCGAAGCCGGGGAGCGACGGGATGACGACGTCGAACGCGACCCGCGCATCCGACCCGAAGGCCGCGGGGTTCGCCAGTCGTTCGCCGAGCGGAAGGTACTCGGTGAACGCGCTCGGCCAACCGTGCAGCAGGAGGATCGGAATGCGTGTATCCGCCGACCCGGCAGCGGAGATGCGGACGAAGTGGATGCGGTGCCCGTTCACCTCGGCGACGAACTGGTCGTAGGAGTTGAGCCGCGCCTCCTGGGCCCGCCAGTCGAAGTCGTCGAGCCAGGCATCCACCAGTCCGCGCAGTGTGGCCGAGTCGATCCCGCCCGACCAGTCGCCGTCACCGAGGGGCGGCGCATACCGCGTGCGCTGCAGACGCTCACGGAGGTCGGCCACGATGGATTCGGGAACGTCGATGCGGAACGGTTCGGCAGTCATTGCGTCCAACGCTAGTGGGAGCAGCACGGGCACGGCACCCCTCGCGGCCTCATGGAAGAATCGTGGTCATGGCTTCTCCGATCACACCGCCTCGCGGGATGCGCGACTTCCTCCCCGCCGACAAGGCCCGCCGCGAGCACGCCCTCGGCGTCATCCGTCGCAGCTTCGCCGCCCACGGTTTCGACGAGATCGAGACTCCGGTCGTCGAGGATGTCGCCCTTCTGCACTCCGGACTCGGCGGCGACAACGAGAAGCTCTCCTTCAGCGTTCTGAAGCGTGGGCTGGACGGCGACGACCTGACCGCGGCGATCGAGTCCGGGGACGTCCTGAGTCTCACCGACCTCGGCCTGCGCTTCGACCTCACGGTTCCGCTCGCCCGGTTCTATGCGACCCACCGCGCCGACCTGCCGCCGGTGTTCCGGGCGATCCAGATCGCGCCCGTCTGGCGCGCCGAACGCCCGCAGAAGGGCCGTTACCGCCAGTTCGTGCAGTGCGACATCGACATCATCGGTGAGCAGGGCCAGCTGGCCGAGGTGGAGCTGATCACGGCGACGGCGGCGGCACTGGATGCGCTGGGCCTGAAAGACTGCACGATCCGCATCAACGACCGCCGCATCCTCAACGGCCTGCTGGAGTACTGCGGATTCGCGGCGGCGCGGTGGCCTCAGGTGCTGATCTCGATCGACAAGCTCGACAAGATCGGCGCGGCCGGGGTCGTCGCGGAGCTGGAGCCGGAAGGAGCGGACTCGGCCGCTGTGCTCGGCGGCATCCTGGAGAACCTGGAACCGCACATCGCCGACGGCGGTGTCGAACTCACGGTCGAGGCGATCACGGGCATCCTGCCCGACGGCATCGACACCGACGCGGTGGCCGGGCTGGAATCGCTTGCGCACGCTCTCGACTCTCTGCCGACCGGTGTGACGCTGCGCTTCGACCCGACGCTCGTGCGCGGCATGGGCTACTACACCGGCACGATCTTCGAGATCGCACACCCCGGCTCCGGCAGCTCGGTCGGTGGCGGCGGACGTTATGACGGGATGATCGGCCGCTTTCTCGGCTCCGACGTTCCCGCGGCCGGATTCTCGATCGGCTTCGAGCGCGTCGTCGACCTGATCGAGGTTCCCGCTGACGAGACGGCGGACTCCGTGGTGCTCGTCTACGACGTGGCCGTGCCCCTCGACCGGCTGCTCGCCGTGAAGACCGAGCTGATCGCATCCGGTCGCCGGGTTCGGCTGGAGAAACGGACGAAGAACCTCAAGGCGATCCTCGACCGAGCGGAGGCCGCCGGCTTCGGCACGTTCGCCATCGTGACGCCCGAGACGACGGATGCCGCCTCTCTCGAGCTCAAGGCCCTCGGATGACCCGCGTCGCCTGGGAGTCCGGGCACTGGACCAACCCGCCCGTCTCAGCGGAGCGGGACGGCGATGCCCTCGTCGTGACCGCGGCGGAGGGGACGGACGCCTGGCGCACGACGGCCTACGGCTTCGTCCACGACACCGAGCACGCGCTGCTCGCGCCGTTCGACGACGGCACGGCCATCGAGGTGGCCTTCACCGGCGACTTCATAGGGGACTTCGACCAGGCCGGCGCCTTCATCCGTATCGACGATGAGACCTGGATCAAGACCGGCGTCGAATTCTCCGACGGTGTCCTGCAGCTCGGCGCGGTAGTCACCCGGGGGTTCTCCGACTGGTCGGTCGCTCCGGTTCCGCATTGGGCCGGGCGGCGCATCACCGTGCGGGCCAGCCGCTCGGGCGACGCGGTCGCCGTCCGCGCGCGGGTCGACGACGAGCCGTTCGCGCTCATCCGGCTGGCGCCCTTCGCTCCGGATGCCGTGGCCGAGGCCGGACCGTTCCTCTGCGCCCCCAGCCGCCCCGGCCTCGCAGTGCGCTTCGAATCGTGGACCCTCGGTCCTGCGGACGAGTCCCTCCACTAGCAGCCGCGAGATGCCACTTTCTACCGTTTTCGAGGGCTGAAACCTGCAGAAACCGGCATCTCGGCATCCACCTGGTGGCCGGCGGATGAACAGATCGGGCCGCATCCGGAACCTCACTAGACTTGGCAGCTGTAACCCAAGGATTCACACAAGGAGACAGTTGTGGCTCAAATCGAAGCTGTAGGCGCACGCGAGATTCTGGACTCGCGCGGAAACCCGACCATCGA
The DNA here is from genome assembly GCF_042882245.1 of Leifsonia sp. NPDC058230. NCBI lineage: Bacteria > Bacillati > Actinomycetota > Actinomycetes > Micrococcales > Microbacteriaceae > Leifsonia > Leifsonia sp. NPDC058230. The sequence goes on from NZ_JBHVWM010000003.1 coordinate 464,555, forward strand.
GGTCGAGGTTCTTCTCGAAGACGGCACGGTCAGCCGTGCCGGCGTTCCGTCCGGTGCATCGACCGGCGCATTCGAGGCCTATGAGCTTCGCGACGGCGACAAGAACCGCTACCAGGGCAAGGGTGTGCTCAAGGCCGTCGACGCCGTGCTCGACGAGATCGGCCCGGCGATCGAGGGCTTCGAGGCAGCAGATCAGCGCCTGATCGACTCGGTCATGATCGAGCTCGACGGCACCGACAACAAGAAGCGTCTCGGCGCCAACTCGATCCTCGGCGTGAGCCTCGCGGTCGCGAAGGCGGCGGCCGACTCGGCCGACCTGCCCCTCTTCCGCTACATCGGCGGACCGAACGCACACGTTCTCCCCGTGCCGATGATGAACATCATCAACGGCGGCGCACACGCCGACACCGGCGTCGACATCCAGGAGTTCATGGTGCTGCCGATCGGGGCCGGCACCTACTCCGAGGCCCTCCGCTGGGGCGTCGAGACCTACCACTCCCTCAAGTCGCTGCTCAAGCAGCGCGGACTCAGCACCGGCCTCGGCGACGAGGGCGGCTTCGCCCCCGAGCTCGAGCACAACCGTGCGGCGCTCGACCTGATCTCCGAGGCCATCCAGAACGCCGGCTTCACCGTCGGCACCGACATCGCACTCGGCCTCGACGTCGCGTCCACCGAGTTCTTCGCGAACGGCGTCTACACATTCGAGGGTCAGGAGCGCACCGCCGCCCAGATGTCGGCCTACTACGCCGAGCTCGCTGCGAACTACCCGCTGGTCTCCATCGAAGACCCGCTGGCCGAGGACGACTGGGCGGGCTGGGCTCACCTCAACGCCGAACTCGGCTCCAAGCTGCAGCTCGTCGGCGACGACCTCTTCGTCACCAACCCGAAGCGCCTCGCCCAGGGCATCGAGGCCAAGGCCGCGAACAGCATCCTGGTCAAGGTCAACCAGATCGGCACCCTCACCGAAACGCTCGACGCCGTCTCCCTCGCTCAGCGTAGCGGGATGACCGCCGTGCTCTCCCATCGCTCCGGTGAGACCGAGGACACCACCATCGCCGACCTCGCCGTCGCCACCGACGCCGGACAGATCAAGACCGGCGCACCGGCGCGCTCCGAGCGCGTCGCGAAGTACAACCAGCTCCTCCGCATCGAGGAAGAGCTCGGCGAGGCCGCCGTCTACGCCGGCCGCAGCGCATTCCCCCGCTTCACCGCGTAACGCACGTGCAGCACTGACCTCGAGGGCCCTCGGATGCGCATCCGGGGGCCCTCGCGCTGTGCCTGTTCCGTCGCCCCGTCGACGGCGTTCAGGCCACGACCGGCCGCGCGTCCCGTGACGCCCAGCCGGCGTGACGTACGATGAAATCGGGGCCAGACCGCCCCTTCCTTCCTGCCCGCGTCACACCCTGGAGGCCCCGTGGCCAAGCCTCGCACCCGCCGCGTGCCGGTGACGCTGTCGGAGCAGGAGTCCGGCACCGGGCGCTGGCTGCGCGGCCTGCATTTCTCCGGGTTCTCGCTCGTGGTCATGGGGTTGCTCATCCTCGCCGTGGTGATCCTGGCGCCGTCGCTGAGTTCGCTGATCCAGCAGCGGCAGCAGATCGGCGACCAGCAGAAGGCCGTGGACGAGCTCTCCGCGCAGGTGACGGATCTGAAGGAGCAGCGGACGCGCTGGAACGACCCGAGCTACATCCGTTCGCAGGCGCGCGACCGGCTCTACTACGTGATGCCGGGCGAGGTCAGCTACCTCGTCATCGACGACCGGCCCCCGGCGGCGAAGACCACGGCGACGACGCCGGTCAGCTCGAAACTGCAGAAGACTCAGACGGACTGGATCGGTACCCTGTTCGGTTCCTTCATGGGCGCCGGGCTCAGCCAGGCGACACCCGATCAGCTCGACGGCACCACCCCGGGCAGCACACCCACCCCGACTCCCACCCCAGGCGGCTAGCAATGACCACCCCACCGTTCGATCCCGTGACCGATGAGGACATCGCCACCGTCTCCGCCCAGCTGGGACGTCCGGCGCGCAATGTGGTCGGCATCGCAGCACGCTGCGTGTGCGGCCGGCCGACGGTCGTGTCCACCGCGCCGCGGCTCGACGACGGCACGCCGTTCCCCACCTTCTACTACCTCACGCATCCAGCGGCCACGGCGGCGCTGTCGCAGCTCGAGGCGACCCAGGTGATGAACGAGTACAACGCCATGCTCGAAGAGGATGCGGACCTCCGCGAACAGTACGCCGCCGCGCACGCCGCCTACCTGGCCGACCGCGAGAGCATCGCGCAGGTCGAAGAGCTCGCCGGCATCTCGGCCGGCGGGATGCCGGTGCGCGTCAAATGCCTGCACGCCCTCGGCGCCCACGCGCTCGCAGCGGGCCCGGGCGTGAACCCCATCGGCGATCTCGCCCTGGCGCGCGCCGACTGGTCGCCCACGGTGTGCGAGTGCGTCATCGGCGTGGATTGATCCGGTAGGGACGATGAGACGCGGGGGGCGCTGGGGGCGCGGGGGTGTCGCCGTCGCGGCCGGGATCGTCCTGGCCATGGCGGCGCCGACGATGGCGCACGCCGATCAGGTGCGCGACCTCGAATACTGGCTCGACGATTACGGCTTCACGACCGCGTGGCAGACCACCGAGGGCGCCGGAGTCAAGGTCGCGGTCATCGACACCGGTGTCGACGGCAGCGTGCCCGACCTCGCCGGTTCTCTCGTCGGCGGCACGGACGTGTCGGGTGTCGGCTCCCCGAACGGCCAGACGCCGCTGGGCGACGGCGACTCCGCGAATCACGGCACATGGGTCGCATCCCTGCTCGCGGGCCGGGGAACGGGTGACGGCAACGGAGTGCTCGGTGCGGCGCCGAAGGCGTCCATCCTCACGGCGTCGGTCGCGCTGGGCACGGCGGCAGGCACGATCAGCAGCGACGACCAGATCGCATCCGCCGTCCGCTGGGCGGTGGACAGCGGCGCGAAGGTCATCAACATGTCGTTGACCCGCAACACGCTCGACTGGCCGCCGAGCTGGGACGAAGCGTTCCAGTACGCGTTCTCGCACGACGTGGTCATTGTTGCGGCTGCCGGCAACCGGGGGAGCGGCACGACCGAAGTCGGCGCGCCCGCCACCATCCCTGGTGTGCTCACGGTCGCCGGCGTGGACCGACAAGGTCAGGCGAGCTTCGACGCGTCGTCGCAGGGCATTACGATCGGCGTGTCCGCGCCGAGCGAGCAGCTCGTCGGTGCGAATCCTGGCGGCGGATACGTGCAGTGGGAAGGCACCAGCGGGGCCGCGCCGCTCGTGTCGGGCGCGGTCGCGCTCGTGCGCGCCGCGCATCCTGAGCTCAAGGCTGCCGACGTCATCGAACGCATCATCAAGACGGCGAGACCGGTCGGCGGCACCGTCCCCAGTCCGATCTACGGGTTCGGGCTCCTGGATGCTGGAGCAGCGGTCACCGCGAATGTTCCGCGGGTGAGCGCCAACCCGATGGGCGACCTGCAGGAGTGGATCCGCATCCATCGCCGAGCGGAGGCGACGGACACGCCCGCGCCCGGCGCTGCCCCCGTTCCCTCGTCGACCCCGCGAGCCCTCCCGCCGGAGCGCGTCGTGCGGGTCGACCAGCTGCTCTGGCCGGAGTGGGGTCCGCTCACGACCTTCTGGTTGCCGTTCAGTCTGATCAGCGGTTTTCTGGCCTTGGCCGCCCTCGGCGGGGTGGGCGCATGGCTGCATTTCAGACGGACGGCTCGCAGGGAGTAGATTAACGGCATACTTTCGTGTTGAGGAGACCGTTCACTGTGCCCAAAATCCTGATCGTCGGCGGCGGATACGCCGGGTTCTACACCGCTTGGAAGCTCGAGAAGCAGTTGCGCAAGGGTGAGGCGGAGGTCACGATCGTCGACCCGCTGCCTTACATGACCTACCAGCCGTTCCTCCCCGAGGTGGCCGCGGGATCGATCGAGCCGCGCCACGCGGTCGTCGCGCACCGTCGTCACCTCGAGAAGACGAACATCGTCTCGGGCAAGGTCACCTACATCGACCACGCCAAAAAGACGGCGTCGATTCAGCCGCTCGTCGGCGAGGCGTACGAGTTCGAGTACGACGTCGTGGTCGTCACCGCGGGCGCCGTGTCGCGCACCTTCCCGATCCCGGGGATCGCCGACCAGGCCGTCGGTCTCAAGAACATCGAAGAGGCCGTGTACATCCGCGACAAGGTCCTCACCAACTTCGACAAGGCCGCGGCCCTGCCGGCCGGGCCAGAGCGCGACCGTCTGCTGACCTTCGTGGTGGTCGGCGGAGGATTCGCCGGCATCGAGATCTTCGCCGAGCTCCGGTCGCTGGCCAGCGCGCTGCTGAAGCGCTACCCGACGATCAAGTTCGAGGACACGCACTTCCACCTCATCGAGGCGATGGGGCGCATCATGCCCGAGGTCTCCCTGAAGACGAGCCACTGGGTGATCAAGAACCTCGCCCAGCGCGGCGCCGAGATCCACCTCGACACCCAGCTCTCGAGTGCCGTGGACGGAGTCATCGAGCTCTCCACCGGGGAGTCGTTCGAGACCGATCTGATCGTCTGGACGGCCGGCGTCATGGCCAACCCCACGATCATCCGCCACACCGACCTCCCGATCGAGGAACGCGGACGCCTCAAGGTGCGCGCTGACCTGCGCGTCGGAACCGACGACGAGATCATCGAAGGCGCCTGGGGCGCCGGTGACGTCGCGGCCGTCCCCGACCTGTCGGGCGGTGGCGTCGGCGGCTATTGCGTGCCGAACGCCCAGCACGCTGTGCGCCAGGGCAAGCTGCTGGCGAAGAACATCATCGCCGACCTGCGTGGCGAACTGCCCCGCCAGTACTTCCACAAGAACCTGGGCGCGGTGGCCGGTCTCGGCCTCGGCGTCGGCGTGTTCCAGTCCGGCAAGCTCGCGATCAAGGGCCTTCCCGCCTGGTTCGCGCACCGTGGATACCACGGTCTCGCCATGCCGAGCTGGGAGCGCAAGTTCCGCGTGCTGTGGGGCTGGTGGAATAACTTCTGGCTCGGACGCGACATCGTGTCGCTCACCGCAGTGCAGAACCCGCGCGGCATCTTCGAAGAGTTCGCTGCCCGGCCCAAGCCGCCTGCGGCTGAGGTGACCCCCGCGGTCGAGGCTCCGAAGAAGGCACCGGCCAAGAAGGCTCCCGTCAAGGAGCCGGTCGAGGTCGCCGCGAAGTAGTCGAGCGTCACGAAGGGCCCGGTGCGATCACGCGCCGGGCCCTTCGCTGTGCCTGTGCTGAGAGAGTCGGGGTGGTCATCGACCGGGCGTTTTCAGTGGCATGCTTATGGGCAGACATCCAGCGCCGAGGGGGAGCAGATGGGATTGTTTTCGCGGAGGCGTGCCGACGGGGCGGTGGGCAAGCGCTCGGGGGAGCGCGACGTCACTGGCGAGCCGGCCGCCGAACAGATCGTGACGAATCGTCTGCTTCAGGCCGCGCTGAGTCGCTGGACGGCAGGCAAGGACACGCGGACGTTCGCCGATGTCCTCCGCCAGTGCGTCACCGGGAGTCTCCTGCTCGATGGCTCGGGATCCACGATCACCGATCCGGACCGCGGCCTTCGGCCGGGCGACACGATTGGCGTCGGCTACCGAACCGATGAGCAGGGACGGCACCTGCTGCTCGCCTTCACCAGCACCGAGCGGATGTCCGCGTATCACCAGGGCGAGCGGGCGGTCTCCCTCGTCCAACCGGCCAGCACGGTCATGGCCCAGGCCGTCTCCGACTTCGACGGGATCGCCATCGACGCGGGATCGGCGGACCTGTGCATCGCGTTCTCCGACGAGATCCGCCGGCACCTCACCGACGACCCCACGCACAATGAGCCCCTCAAGACCGCGCTCGTCGAGCGTTCGATCCCGTGGGAAGACCTGCTCGACCTCCTCGGCAGCACTTCCTCCGTGTTCATCGCGATGTCGGATGTCCGCGACGACTCCGGAACGGTCACCGGCGTCACCGTTCCCACGGCCCGGGGAAAGAACGGCGAAACGTACTCGGTCGCGTTCACCTCGCCGGCGGAGGTATGGGCCTGGTCGCCGCCCGAGAACGCCCAGGCGTCCGGCATCGCCGATGTCGCCCGGGCAGCGCGCGAGCAACGCCACGACGGCGTCCTGCTGAATCCGGCCGGACAGTCCGTGGTGATCTCGCCGCCCGAACTGGAACGTTTCCTGGTCTGAACCACGAGAAACGGCTTGACACGGTTCGGTCACGCTTGCATAGTTAACGCATCAGTTAATTAACCAGAGGGGTAAATATGATGGATGCGTTGAGCGCGACGTTCGCCGCTCTGGCCGATCCCACCCGCCGCTCGATCCTCGCCCAGCTCACTCGGGGTGAGGCCACCGTCACAGAATTGGCAGCGCCGCACACGATCAGCCTTCCCGCGATCTCCCGTCACCTCAAAGTGCTGGAGCGAGCGGGCCTCGTCAGTAAGGGCAGGGACGCACAGTGGCGCCCGTGCCGCCTCGAAGTGGCCGAACTGCAGCGCGCGGACGACTGGATGGCCACGTACCGCCAGTTCTTCGACTCCCGCTTCGACAGCCTCGAGCAGCACCTGAAAACCATGGTCGCCGACCAGAAGGGCACGAACGATGACACCAACAACCGAGACTGACCGCGGATTCACGCTCACGCGCATCCTCGACGCCCCCAGAGCCCTGGTCTTCCAGGCCTGGACCGACCCCGCCCACCTCGGCTGGTTTTTCAGCGGCATGCAGCCGGCGGGCGAGCCCATCGAGGTCGACCTCCGCGTGGGCGGCGCCTGGCGGCAACGGATGGTCGTGGCCGAAGACACCGAGTACATGACAGGCGGGATCTATCGCGAGATCGTTCCGGTCGAGCGCCTCGTGTTCGAGTGGGGTGCCGAGGGCGGCTGGCCGTCGATCGATCCCGCGCATCCGGATGGCACTCCCGTGGTGACCGTTCTGCTCACCGAGGCGGGCGAGAGTGGCGAGAAAACGGAGATGGTCTTCCGCGTCGACATCCCCGGGAGCATGTCCGGTGAGGCCGCCCAGGAGTGGCTCGCCACCGGGATGCACGACGGCTGGGGCATGACGATCGACCGGCTCGTCGCAGCGTTCGCGCGCGACTGAGCGGGAGGGTCGGGCCTCAGTGGCGGATGGCGACGACCATCGACGCGACGACGGCGAGCAGCACCGCTACGGTCGCCGAGATGATGAGCCACGGCTGCAGGATCTGACCGAGCATCGCTCCGCCGGCCGCTTGGAACGTGGTGACGACGGCGGCGACGAAGACGAGAGCGGCGGTCAGCCACACGGCTGCCAGCAGCCGCACTCGTTTCGTGTCCATGCGTAGAAGGTAGATCGTGCGGCGCCCCGGTCGTAGACCCCAGTACGTGGGAACCCCATCCGAGGGGCCACGTGGATGTGTACCCCCAGTGGGACTCGAACCGAATTGGACCCTAGACGCAGTGGAGGCCCAAAATCCGCGTGATTCCGGGGTTCTTCGGTCACGTTGGCGAGGTATCAGTCAGTGTGATGTGGGCAAGTTGTGGGCAAAATGTGGGCAAACTAGCCCCGCCTACTCACGCCGTGTTGTCTCGAATCTCTTCGAGCAGCTCGCGAGTCTGGCTCTCCATCGAATAGCGAGTGAAATAGAGCTTTTCATGATGGTCAAAATGCATCATCGAATAGTCTTCGCCAGCGCTCACACCGTCGAGGTGAATCTCTACGTGGTCGGGCTTGATGAAAATAGCGGCGATGCGCGCGTACGCAACCGTACCGTCGTCGAAGTTCGTTCCAAATGGGAGGCCAATATGGGTCTGATTCAGATCGACAGCGGCAATGCCGTTCTCGTCGGGGGCGAGCCCTGCTTTGATAACCATGATTGACAAGTTAGCGTCTGCACGGTCGTCTATGTGCGGTTTGACGCGTAGGCACGCGCGCTTCTAGCTCAGCGACGTGAAGGCACACACCTGACCGCCGTGTCCTCTGACCCTTGAGCGTGGTCACCGCGATCGCGGAGTAGACGCAGGATCGTCTAAGCATGCATTGTTACGGCATGGCAGAGACGATAGAAGACCGGCTGGACAACATTGAGGGCCAACTCATCCAGATGGAGGACTGGCGCACAACCATCCATGACCTGGGCGAAGCGATCGAGATCATTCAGCGAGTCGTGTCCGATCTCGTCGAGGGGCGCACAGACAATCCATCCGAGTATGAGGCTGACCTAGACCGACTGGACAAGCTCGCGAAGTTCGCCAAGTTCATGCCATGAACCCAAACTTGCCCAACGGAACATTCGAACGTATGTTCGAGTCATGGACCCGCACCCGATCTGTTACGACCGTGACACCTGGTTGGTGATGCGTGACGACAAGGTGCTCCCCAAAGCGATCATCCAACGGTTCACGGACCGTAAGGGCGTCGACAAGTACCTGGTGGTGCTGTGGGATCTTGACCCTGCGAAACGCCGGCTGATGGCCGTATGCGAGTCGCTCGAGAAAGCTGATCACCTGGTGCTGTACGACAACAGCGTTCGTGATGGGTACTGGCAGGGGCCACCGAACCCGCGATAGTGCGAGGCGGGATCGCCCGTAGTGTCAGGTCTTCCCGACTGCCGCCCCAAGGCCGGCGGTCACTGCTTGCATCGCTTGTGCACTGAATGCACCAAGCTTCGCGCGGACATCTTCTGGATAAAGCCACTCGATCTCATCACAGAGCACGCGTCCGAAGACGCACTCGCCCTCTGGTATCTCAACGATGGTCGGGATGCTTGGCCGATTGGGGCTCGAAGTTATGCGCACCACCAGCGCGGTCCCCAGGGCTGCATTTCGCCGATCATTGGACACGACCAGGTAGTACTTCTCCGTTGGCGTTCCTGGAAGCTTTGCTGCCCAAACTTCACCGCGGCGGAACCCCGAATCTTGCGCAGTCACTCAGGGCGCTGACGCTCGCCGCCAGCACGGCGGGCTGCCCTGTACTCCTGGAATTCGGGATCAGCAGCATAGGCGGCGTACCCGGCGGCCTCTGCTGCCTCCCGCAAACGCTCGAGGCCCGCGATGAACACGGCGTGAACCAAACTTGCTTCAGAACTAGCATCTACGTCGCCAGGAAGTGCGTCTAGCCGCTCTGGCGAATTGCGGATCAGATCCAGATCCGCAAGGTCGCGGGCAGTCAAGGGTACGGAAAGTCGCTTGCCGGTCGAGGCGGAGGCTAGAGTGTTCGTGGACATGCATCAATTATTGCATCATTCCAAGCATCATTGACACCCCAGTGTCAATCTTTCGGGGTCAATGATTGCATGCCTTGCGGTACAGAGCGGGGATCGGCCTGAAAGCCGTACAGCGGATGCTTGGACACGCCTCAGCGGCGATGACGCTAGACGTGTACGCAGACCTGTTTGACGACGATCTCGACGCCGTTGCAGTGGCCTTGGATGATGCCCGCGCGAATTCGGTTGTGGGCAAAATGTGGGCAAACGGGCAGTTGATGCGCGATGCATCACCTGCCAATCCCAGTAAAACAAAGGCCAAACGGGGCAAGTAGGCGCGTACCCCCAGTGGGACTCGAACCCACACTCGGACGATTTTAAGTCGTCTGCCTCTACCGATTGGGCTATGGGGGCCCGGCGTCCATCGTACCGACAGCAACGCCGACGCCCCCTGGGAAGCCGGTCCAGGGGGCGTCGGCGTTACCGGGGCGCGGTCTAGTGCAGCGCCACCGGAGTATCCGTGTCCGACTTGCTGTCAGCGGGGATGCGCCGGCCCCAGATGGCGAACAGCACGAGGGCCGCTGCCGGGAAGGCCGCACCGATGAGCAGTGAGGTCGAGATGCCGTGCGCCTCGCCGGACACAGCGGTCACCGCGATGAAGATCGTGGTCAGCACGGCGACACCGATCGAGCCGCCGAGCTGCTGCATGCCCTGGATGAGGCTGGATGCGGCGCTCACCTCGTTCTTCGGAGCCTGCGCCATGGCGATCGAGGTCAGCGGGGCGAAGGTGAGTCCGGCGCTGATGCCGAGCACGATCGCCGGGCCGAGGATGCCCGAGGCGAAGGTGCTCGTCGCGTTCATCTGTCCGAGCCAGATCAGGCCGATCGTCATACCGCTGAGCCCGATCACGCCGACGACCTTCTCGCCGACGCGGGGGAGCAGGAAGCGCGGTGCCAGTTCATTGGTGATGAGCATGGCCGCGACGAACGGCAGAAGCGCGAGGCCCGTGCCGAGCGGGGCGAAGCCGAGCACGTTCTGGGTGAAGAGGGCTGCGAAGTAGAAGAAGCCGAACATGCCGGCCGGCACGAGGAGCATGCCGAGCAGCGGGGTCGCGGTGCGCATCCGGGCGAAGAAGTGCAGCTGCACGACGGGGCTCGAGTGACGGCGCTCGATGAAGATCAGGCTTCCCAGGGTCAGCACGGCGACCGCGAACGACACGAACACCTGCACATCGGTCCAGCCGTGGCTCGCCGCGCGGGTGAAGCCGTAGACCAGGGCGACCATACCGATCGTGGAGACGGCAGCGCCGCCCAGGTCGAGCTTGGCGGGCAGGCGGTCGGTCTCGTGGAGGAAGAGTGCGGCGCCGAGGATGATCAGGATGCCGATCGGCACGTTCACGAACATGACCCACTCCCAGCCGAAGCTGGTGGTGAGGAAGCCGCCCAGGATGAGGCCGATCGCGCCGCCGCTGCCGGCGGCGAGCACGAAGAGCGACATGGCGCGTGCCCGGTTCGCCCCCTCGGTCGTGTTGGCGACCAGGAGCACGAGGGTGCTCGGTGCGGCGATGGCTGCCCCGATGCCCTGCAGAACACGGGCGGCGACGAGGATCTCCGGCGTGGGCGCGAAGCCGCCGATGGCCGAGGCGACGATGAATACCCCGACACCGACCATGAGGGCGAGGCGGGCTCCGACGATCGAGCCGATCTTGCCGCTGAGGAGGATGAGTCCGCCGAATGCCAGCGCATATGCGGTCACCACCCAGGAGAGGTCGGTGGGCGAGAAGTGAAGCTGCTTCTGGATGTCGGGCAGCGCGACGTTAACGATGCTGGCGTCGACGACGAGCATGAGCTGGGTGACGAAGACGACGATGAGGCCGAGGGCCGGCGTGCGCAGGCTGCGGCGGGAAGAGGTCGAGGCGGCGAACGAGGGGGCGCGTACTGAGGTCGTGCTGGCTGTGTCTGGGCTGAGTTCCGTGGTCGTCATGCTGGCGCATCCGTTTCTCGCAGGGCTATGCTGGTAATCGGAGAGACTCTCCTCTTGAGTGATCAACAATACGGAGACTGTCTCCGCTTTGTCAACGACGACGAAGTGAAATCTTGCGAAAGGAACCTCAAGTGGCCGGTGAGACCGTGACCCAGGTCAAGCCCCTGCGCGCGGATGCGCAACGCAACTACGACCGCATCGTCGAGATCGCCTGCGAGGCGTTCAGCGAGCACGGCGTGCAGACCTCGCTGGACGACATCGCCAAGCGAGCCGGCGTAGGGGCGGGAACGCTCTACCGCCATTTCCCGAACCGCGACTGCCTCCTGGCCGCCGCTCTCGTCGAGAGCCGGCAGGGTCTCGATCAGAGTGCGGAGGAGCTGCTCGCCCGCGACGACGCCGGCGAAGCACTCAACGACTGGCTGATCGAACTCGCACGCCACCTCAGCAGCTACGACGGGTTGCCCGACTCGGTCGCCGAAGCCGTCAATGACACCACCTCACCGCTCACGGCGCCCTGCAGCATGATGAAGGACGCGACCGCGAGCCTCCTGAAGCGGGCACAAGCCGCGGGCGCCGTGCGGTCGGATGTGAACGCCGACGACCTCTTCGTGTTCGCGAGCTCACTGGCGTGGGCAGCCAATAAGAGCGGTTACAGCCGCGACGATCTGCGGCGGGTGCTCAACCTGTTCATCGCGGGGCTGCGCTGACCTGACCGCCCCGCGAATCCGGGGCGCGGCGGATCACTTGTCGCGGAACGGCGACCTGATCATCTGAACGAGGGCCGACAGAGCGAGAACGCCGCCGACGACGATGAAGAACCAAATGATCCCGATGAGCAATCCAGCCATGGCACGTACGTTACACCCGCGCGAGGTCGGTGGTTGAGCCTCGGCGGCGGGAGGCGGATACTGGGCGGATGATCCGGATCGGTTCCATCGTCTGGGGTGTTCAGGACGTTCCGCGCGCCATCGCGTTCTGGACCGAGGCCATCGGCTACCGCCCTCTGTACGAACCCGACGTCGACTGGGCGATCCTGGTGCCGCGCGAGGGGCACGGCCCCCAGTTCGCGATCACCCAGGTCACCTCGACGCCCGAGGATCACCAGCGACACCATCTCGATCTCTATGCCTTCGATCAGGCCGACGAGGTCGAACGGCTGCTCGGGCTCGGCGCGAACCGGGTGACGTGGGAGTACCCCGACGATGCGGACTACGTGGTGCTCGCCGATCCCGACGGGAACCGCTTCTGCGTCGTGCAAGCGGGCGAGGTCGCCAACCACACGTGAGTCGGCGTGTCTGAGTGTGGTCGCCCATCACCGTGTAAGAACCTTCAGCCCGCCCCAAGCCGTCGCTCAAGACGGCGGCGCACAATTTATTCAGACGCCCGATCTGGTGTGGTGTCCACCTGACCCGGCAGCGGCCCCTGAGATCCCCCCGAAGGAGGCCGCGCCGGGTCTTTCCTTCCGGCGGGCGTCGGTCGGGCCACACCGCCACGGCGGCAGCGGTCTCGGGACGACCGCCCGCCGGGCGGCGATGGCCGGCGGTCCTCTCGCGTCGCCGTGTCCGGCCGCGGTTGCCTCGGGACGGGTACGCTCGACGGATGAGTTCAGCCGCGCATCCGGTTCGCTGCCCCTGCTCCAGCGGTGAGACCTACGACGTGTGCTGCGGCCCGCTGCATCGGGGCGACGTCGCCGCTCCGACCGCCGAAAGGCTGATGCGGTCCCGGTTCTCGGCGTTCGCTCTCGGCGACGAGCCGTACCTGCTCCGCAGCTGGCACCCGTCGACTCGGCCGGATGAGCTCGAGCTGGACCCCCGGATGCGCTGGTACCGCCTCGACATCGTCCGCACCGAGCGAGGCGGGCCGTTCGATCGTGACGGCATCGTGCACTTCCGCGCCTACTACAAGGGTGATGAGGCGGGTGTGCAGGAGGAGGTCTCGCGTTTCGTGCGCGAGGGCGGGAGCTGGTTCTACGTCGATACGGTTTGAGGTCTCGCCGGCTACTGGCGCGCGGGCTCGACGAAGCGCTCCCAGAGCCAGATGCAGACGCTGAGCGCGGCGAATCCGACGGCGGCGAGGATGAGCACGACCGTGCCCTGACCGGTCTCGACGAGGGATGCGACCGGCAGCAGCAGCGCGAAGAGCAGGGTGTACACGATCAGGCTCAGGCCGACCCATGCGAGACGCGACCACTGGAACACGGCGCGCCCGGCGAGTCCCCCGACGGGGAGGAGTGAGACAGCGGCCGAGCCCAGGCCGAGCAGGGAGATCGCGTTGGCGAGTTCGACCGCGAACGCCGAGACGACCCCTGTCGGTTTGGGCAGAATGCCGACAGCCAGCCAGGCGAGCACGCCGAGAGCGGCGATCGCGGCGACCTGGACCGCCGCCACCCGTCCGCGGGCGACCCGCCCGGCGCCCTCGACCAGCACCACGCCCAGCAACAGGCCGAACAGCAGCGCCGGCTGAAGCCCGAGCAGACGTGAGCCGACGGCGGCGGAGCCGATGACGACGAGGTACCACGGGCGCAGCACGAACCGGGCCGATCGACCCGCCAGGTGCGGCGCGGCCCAGCGGGCGATTCCAGCCCACGCTGCGTTCACCGCGAGCAGCCCCAGTGCGATCGCGAGGATGACTCGCACGTACGCGGCGGCGTCGTCGACCGGACTCGACAGCGTGACGAGCCCCGCCGCCGCCGCGAAGGCCGCACCGATCGACCACCGGTTGAGGGATGCGGTGCTCACGGCGGCGGCATCGGTCGCTGCGCTGCTCACCGTGCCCGTGGCGGTACCTGGTGCCGACGTGCCCCGCGTAGGGAGGCGCGCCTCCGCGTCCCGGATCTCGGCGGTGCTGCGGTTGCGCCCGAAGATCCCCGCCTGGCCGCGACGGCCGCGCCCGTCGGCGCCGTTGCGCCCGATCGTGGCGGCGAGCAGGCGGGCCGGAAGGGCCAGTAGAAGGAGCGCGGCGACCGCGAGTACGAGGGAGCGCAGCCATCCCGGGAAGGCCTCGGCGGTGACGACGGGCGCGGACGCCGTGGTGAATGGAGTCCCCATCCAGTCCGGCATCCCGGGAAGCCGCGGCCCGCTGCTCGGACCGGACGAGTTCGGGGGAGTCGTGCCGGGCGGAAGCGGAACGGCAGGGCTGGGCGTCGCCGTCGGGCTCTTCGACGGAGACGACGGTGCGGGCTTCGCGTCCGGCAGCGGACGAGGTGCCGTGAACTGGATGGACACTGCGTTGCCGGCAGCACTCACGTTGCCCGCCGCATCCTCTTGCAGGGCGTTGACGAGATAGCTGCCCGGCGGCATCGAGCCCACGCAGCTCCAGGATGCGCCCTGAACCGTCGCGGTGCAGACCATCGAGCTCCCGCTGTCGTTGCTGGCGTACACCGTGACGGTCGCGCCCGTCTCTCCCGCGCCGCCGATGGTGAGCGGATCGCCGGAGGGGATGCTCGTCGCACCCGGTGTCGTGATCGTCGGCGCCGACGGGGGATTCGTGTCCACCGTCACGGGCACGGCAGGACCCGACAGTGAGTCCTCGGCCGGGAACGGTGACGGTGCGCGTTGCGTCGCGGTCACGGTGAACCGACCCGATGCTGCAGGGGCGAGCACGCATCCCCACGACCCGGTGGAATCGGCGGGGAACGAGCATCCGGAGCCGTTGCTGGCGCGGACGGTCACCGTGGCGCCGGGGTATGCAGTGCCCCGGATGCCGCCGCCGGTCACGAGACCGCCAGCCGGAGACGAGATGCTCGGCGGCGAGAGTACGGCGATCGTGCGGGTCGGCGCGCTGGCGCCGGTGTCGAGGGAGACGGCTCGGACCACGATCGCTGGGCCGTCGGGGAGGCCGCGGAGTGAGCACTCCCACGTTCCATCGCGCGCGACGGTCGCCCGGCAGCTGTTGCTGCCGGACGCGCCGGAGATCTCGAGGTGGTCACCGGGTTCGCTCGTTCCGGTCACCGGGAGGGGGAAGTGTGCGAGGCGATCGCCCAGGTCATCGATCGTCGGGACGGCCGGGGTCGGGGTGGCCGAGGGTGTTTCGGACGGCGCCGCGGTACGGGCCGTCGGCGACGGGGGCAGCGGAGTGTCCGCTCGTGCGGGGGAGGCGCCCGCCGAGACGAGCGCGAGACTGATGAGGGTGACCGCCAGTGCGCAGAGAAGCAGTCCGGTCGACCCCCTCGACCGGACTGGTGGCGAAACATCTGACGCAAAACGGAGCATTCCACCCCATTCCAGGGGGAGCCGGCGGCGGGTGTCAAACCACCGGGCCGGATTTACGGCATACTGTGATCTGGGTCAACCGTCCCACTTGTGCGCGCGACGTTGCGCGGACAGAGCCGTCCGAGCAGGAGCCCGATGCCCCGCATCCCCGCCGTCGAACGCCGCGCCGCCCTGGTGCATGCAGCCGTGCGCGTCGTCGCCCGGGATGGAGTCGCGGCGGCCACCACGCGGGCGATCGTCGCCGAAGCCGGGATGTCGCTGGCGAGCTTCCACTACGCGTTCACCTCCCGCGACGAACTGATGGTCGAACTGATCAACGCCGTGGTCGACGGAGAGGAGTCGGCCTTCGCGCCCGTGCTCCAGCCCGTCGACGGCGGCGCGACCATGCGCGAGACCGTCCGCGTCGGGCTCCAGCACTACTTCGACGTGGTGCGCGCGGACCCCGACCGCGAGAAGGCGATGTTCGAGCTCACCCAGTGGGCGCTTCGCGAGCCGGGCTTCGAACCGCTCGCCCGCCGCCAGTACGACCGCTACTTCGCTGTCGCGGAGAACGCGCTCGTGGCCGCCGCCGAGATCACCGGCAACGACTGGAGCCGCCCGACCGCCGAGATCGCACGGATGCTCGTGACGCTCACCGACGGCCTCACCATCGCGTGGCTGGTCACCCGCGACGACGCGGCCGCCGCCGCGACCATGGACTTCGCCGCCGACGCGGTGGCGGATCTCGCAACACCCGCACGTG
This sequence comes from Leifsonia sp. NPDC058230, assembly GCF_042882245.1. NCBI lineage: Bacteria > Bacillati > Actinomycetota > Actinomycetes > Micrococcales > Microbacteriaceae > Leifsonia > Leifsonia sp. NPDC058230. The sequence continues at coordinate 480,681 of NZ_JBHVWM010000003.1, forward strand.
CACCACTCGCCCCCATCCCGAACCCGGATGCCCCCATCCCGAACGCGAGGACACGATGACCCAGACCATCACCCCGGCGGTATACGCCGAGCCGACCCGCCGCGTCACCTCGCGATGGATAGCGTTCTTCGCGATCGCCTGGCTCGGAATCTGGATGGCGCAGCTCGCGCCCATCCAGAAACTGCTGCCCGACCAGATCCAGGCCGAGCTGAACACGACCTACTGGGTCGACAATGTCATCGCGTTCGGCATCATCTCGGGGATCTCGGGCGTGTGCGCGATCGTCGCGTACCCGCTCACCGGGGCGCTCTCCGACCGCACGACCAGCCGGTTCGGGCGTCGGCGTCCGTGGATCGCCGTCGGGGCGGTCGTCTTCGCGGTGTCGCTCATCCTGCTCGGCGCGCAGACCACGATCGTGGGGATCGGGGTGTTCTGGTCGCTCGCCCTCACCGGATTCTGCATCCTCACCGCCGCGCTGACGGCGACGATCAGCGACCAGGTGCCGGTCGACCAGCGCGGTTACGTCTCCGGATGGCTGAGCGCTCCTCAGGCGATCGGCATCGTCCTCGGCGTCGTGCTCGTCACGTACGTCTTCGTCGGGGCGCTCTTCGGCTACGCGGCGATGGCGGTGCTGCTGCTGGTGCTCGTCACCCCCTTCCTCTTCCTTCCGGATGCGGTGCTCCCGAAGGAGCTCAGGCAGCGGATGACGTTCGGTGCGATCGTCGAGAGCCTGTGGATCAGCCCGCGCCAGCATCCCGACTTCGGGTGGACGCTGCTGAGCCGCATCCTCGTCAACTTCGGTAACGCGTTCGGAACCACACTGCTGCTGTACTTCCTGAAGTTCGGTCTGCACGACAAGAACGCCGACGACGACCTGCTCGTGCTCATCCTCATCTACACGGTGTTCGTGATCCTCGCCTCCCTGCTGGTCGGCTACTGGTCCGACCGGATCGGCCGGCGAAAGGCCTTCGTCTTCGTCTCCTCGGCCATCCAGGGCGTTGCCGCGCTCCTGCTCGCCTTCGTTCCCGACCTCACCGTCGCGATGGTCGCCGCCGCCCTCCTCGGCCTCGGCTACGGATGCTTCCTGTCCGTCGACCAGGCGCTCGCCACCCAGGTGCTCCCCGATCCCGAGAACCGGGGCAAGGATCTCGGCATCATGAACATCGCCACCGCCGTGCCGCAGGCGCTCGCGCCGCTCATCGGCGCCGGTCTCGTGGCCATGCTCGGCGGCTTCGTGGGCCTCTTCGTCATGTCCGGTGTCTTCGCGTTCGCGGGTGCTCTCGCGGTCGCCCGAGTGAAAGCAGTGCGCTAGTGCCCATCGACCTGTCCACCAAGCCGGCCCCGGCCGAACGTACCTGGACCGCGCCCGACACCTTCTGGCCGGCACTCTCCGCCGCGACCGCCCGACTCGATCCTGCCCTCGCGGTGCTGCACCTGCCGGCGCTGCGCCACAACACGCACGACATGCTGCGCCGGGCAGCAGGCAAGCCCATCAGGGTCGCCTCCAAGTCGGTGCGGGTGCGCAGTGTGCTCGATGCAGTGCTCGCGGTACCGGGATACCACGGCGTGCTGGCGTACACCCTGCCCGAGGCGCTGTGGCTCGCGGTGGGCGATGACGAGCATCCGGCGATCGAGGATGTGGTGGTCGGCTACCCGACCGCCGACCGGTCGGCGATCTACCGGCTCGCGACGTCGCCCGAGCTGGCGTCGCGTGTGACGCTGATGGTGGACTCGCTCGCGCAGCTCGACTTCATCGACGCCGTGATCGCACCGGGCGACCGGGAGACGATCCGGCTCTGCCTCGAACTCGACTCGTCGTGGCAGAGCCCGGTACTCGGGCACATCGGCGTGTGGCGGTCCCCGGTCTACAGTCCGGAAGCCGCGCGGACGCTCGCGGCGGCCATCGTCAAGCGTCCTGGATTCTCGCTGGTCGGCATGATGGGGTACGAGGCGCAGATCGCCGGCCAGGGGGACAGGCCGCACGGACGACCTGCGTGGGGTGCGACCCTGCGCTGGATGCAGAAGAGCTCGAAGGCCGAGCTGATCGAGCGGCGCTCCCGGGCCGTCGCAGGCGTGCGCGAGTTGGCCGACCTTGAGTTCGTCAATGGCGGGGGAACGGGCTCGCTCGAGTTCACCGCCTCCGACGAGTCGGTGACCGAGATCGCGGCGGGCAGCGGGTTGTTCGGCGGCCACCTCTTCGACACCTACCGGTCGTTCCGGCCCGCCCCGGCGGCATCGTTCGCGCTCTCCGTGGTGCGGCGCCCCGGCCCCGACACCGCGACGCTGCTGGGTGGCGGCTGGATCGCATCCGGGCCCCCGGGTGAAGACCGGCTGCCGCAGGTCTCCTGGCCGACCGGGCTCAAGATGGTCGAACGCGAGATGGCCGGCGAGGTGCAGACACCGCTCACCGGTGTGGCGGCCGGGATCCTGCGCGTCGGCGATCGGGTCTGGCTCCGGCACACCAAGTCCGGCGAGCTGAGCGAGCACGTCAACGAGTTCCACCTGGTCGACACGGTCGAGGGGAGGGCGCCCGCGATCGTCGGGGCGACGCCCACCTACCGCGGCGAGGGGAAAGCCTTCCTGTGACGGCGACGGGAGCCGTGTGGCGCAACTGGGCGCGCACGGAGAAGATCAGGCCCGCGCGGGTGGAGCGGCCGGCGGACGCCTCGGCGGTCGAGCGTGCCGTCACGGCTGCCGCGCGGCAGGGGATACGCGTCAAGGCGATCGGCGCCGGTCACAGCTTCACAGGCATCGCGGCCGCCCCGGGCGTGCAGCTCGATCTCTCGAATCTCAGCGGTGTGCTCGCCGTCGACGAGGAACGCGGCCGGGTCACCCTGGCGGCCGGAACGCGCCTGCACGAGCTGCCGCGTCTGCTGGGGCCGTACGGTCTCGCGCTCGAGAACATGGGAGACATCGACCGGCAGACCATCGCCGGCGCAACGTCGACCGGCACTCATGGAACGGGTGGGGGATTCGGCGGGCTCGCCACGCAGATCGTGGCGCTCACCCTCGTCACCGGTGCCGGCGAGACGATGACCATCAGCGAGAGCTCCAATGCGGAGCTGCTGCCCGCCGCACGGGTGGGACTGGGTGCTCTCGGCGTGATCGTCGACGTCACCCTCCAGTGCGTTCCCGCGTACCTGCTCCACGCGGTGGAGCGGCCGGAGCCCCTTGCGGAGACGCTCGAGACCTACCTCGAACGGTCGGCGCGCGAAGACCACTTCGAGTTCTACTGGTTTCCGCACACCGAGACCGCCCTCACCAAGACCAATACCCGGCTGCCGCCCACCGCGCCGTGGCAACCGCTGCCGAGATTCGGGCGCTGGATCGACGACGAGCTCCTGGCCAACGGCCTGTACCGGGGGGTCTGCGCCGTGGGAACGGTAGCGCCTGGCGTCATCCCTCCATTCAGCCGACTCGCTCAGCGACTCACGGGCAATCGGGACTTCACGGATGCGTCCCCGAGCGTCTTCGTCACGAACCGCACGGTGCGCTTCCGCGAGATGGAGTACGCCCTCCCGCGCGAGGCGGTGCCGGGCGCGCTCGCCGAGGTGAAGGCTCTGATCGAAGCGCGAGGCTGGCGGATCTCCTTCCCCGTCGAAGTCCGCTCCGCCGCAGCCGACGGCAATTGGCTGTCGACGGCGTACGGCCGGGAGACGGGGTACATCGCGGTGCACCGGTACTACCGGGAGGACCCGCATCCGTACTTCCGCGAGGTCGAGCGCATCATGATGGCTCACGACGGACGGCCCCACTGGGGGAAGATGCACTACCGCGACGCCGACTCGCTGCGGGAGGCGTATCCGCATTTCGACGACTTCCTCGCAGTTCGCGCCCGCCTTGACCCGGAGCGGCTCTTCGCGAACCAGTATCTCGCCCGTGTGCTGGGGGCGTGAGGACTGCCCCCAAAGCGGGTGGCGGGGGTCCGCAGGGTTCCGATGAGGACTCCTCGGATTTCCGCGCGATTCCGCGGATTTCCGCAGTTTTCGTCGCCTCGGACCGGTGCTCGTGTGACTGAAGTGACTAGCGTGAATCTTGACAGGTTCTCATTTCGCTGGAACACTCCCTGCTAGTCCCACCCCTGTTCCACCCTCGTGCTGACCCCGTCGGGAAATGGGGTCGTCCGTAGCCGAGCTCTGACGGCATCCGTCCGACCACGGATGCCGCCAGCGAAACGATCGCGGCGTCGACCGCCCCCAGTGTCGGGCACTCGGGGGCGTCGGCGCTGCGTCGTCGCCCCTCGTTCCGTGGCCGGGTGTGCGAGACGCGGCTACGGCGTGCGGCGCTGGAGCGTGAGGGAGCCGAAGATGACCGCGGCGAGAGCGAAAGCGCCGATGATGAGGAGCTCGCCGCCGACGTAGGCGGCGTCCTCCGTGTCGTTCGCGACCGCATTGAGGGCGTCGATCGCGTGGGAGAGGGGGAGCCAGTCGCTGATGGTCTGGAGGCCCTCGGGCAGCTGGTCACGGGGGAGGAAGATGCCGCCGAGCAGGATCTGCGGAAAGACGAGCGCAGGAAGGAACTGCACGACCTGGAACTCGGTGCGGGCGAAGGCGCTCACGAACAGGCCCAACGTCGTACCGAGGATGGCGTCGGCGAGGGCGACCGCGATCAGCAGCCAGATACTCCCCTTGATCTCCAGCCCGCACACCCACACGGCGTACCCGACCGCGACCACGGTCTGCACGATGGCGAGCAGTGCGAAGGCGAGCGTGTAGCCGACGATGAAGTCGGCTCGGCCGAGCGGCATCGACAACAGCCGTTCGAGGGTTCCGGTGCGACGCTCGCGCAGGGTGGTGATGCTCGTCACGAGGAACATCACGATGAACGGGAAGAGTGCCAGCATCGCGGGCCCGATCGTGGAGAAGACGTCGGTGTCGGTGAAGATCCACGCGACGAGCCCGATCAGCAGACTCGGCACCACGATGAGCAGCGCCACCGTGCGCGGATCGTGCCGGATCTGCGTGAGCACTCGGCCCGAGGTGGCGAGGGTGCGGGTGAGGTTCATGCTCCGGCACCGCCCTCGTCCTCGGGCCCCGCGTCTTCGAGCGCGTGCCGCGGGTGGTGGCGCTGGATGAGCGCCAGGAACGCGCCCTCGGCATCCGGTGCGCCGGTCTCGGCCAGCAGGGCTTCGGGGGTCTCGTCGGCGAGGATGTCGCCGTCGCGCATGAGCAGGAGCCGATCGCAGCGAGCCGCCTCGTCCATCACGTGGCTGGAGATGAGGAGGCTGGTGCCACCCTCGGCGAGGCGATGGAAGAGGGTCCAGAGCTCCACTCGGAGCAGCGGGTCGAGGCCGACGGTGGGTTCGTCGAGCACGAGGAGGTCGGGTGAGCCGAGCAGGGCGGCGGCGAGGGAGACTCTGCTGCGCTCGCCGCCGGAGAGGGTGGAGACGAGCCGGCCTTCGTTGGCTCCGAGGTCGGTGGCCTCGATCGCCCGCGCGACGTCGTCGCGGCCGGCACCGAGAACGCGCCGGAAGTAGGAGAGGTTCTGCCGCACGGTGAGGTCGTCGTAGACGCTCGCCGCCTGGGTCACGTAGCCGACGCGATGTCGCAGCGCCGGGGATCCGGCCGGTTCGCCGAGAACCTCGACGCGTCCGCCGGCCACCCTCTGCACACCGACGATGGCGCGCATGAGCGTCGTCTTGCCGCACCCGCTCGGCCCGAGCAGGCCGACGACCTGACCGCGCGGGATGTCGAGGCTGAGTCCGTCGAGAACCGTCGTGCGTCCGCGACGCACCCGGAGGCCTTCGATGGCGACCGCCACCCCCGATGCCGAGGCGGACGACGAGGAATTCATCATGTGATGAATTATTCGCCCCGCTCCTCACCCGGTCAAGGGTCGCGTGGCGAAAGGTCGGCCGTCGGATATCCGAAGAGATGCCACTGCAGCACCGGGCCCACGCGCTGTGCGAGCTCCTCGACCGGTGTGCCGGCGATCGGGTCGAGCTTGAGCACGAACCGCGTCATCATGAGGCCGACGAGCTGGGATGCGACGAGGTCGGCGCGCAGCTCGGCATCCTCCGCGTCGGCAGCCGTGGCCAGCCGGCTGAAGATCTCACGCGCGAGGAACTCCTTGAGCATCCGGCTGCCCGGCCCGCTGCTCAACGCGGTGCGCAGGATGACCACGACACGGGACTTGGCCTTGTCGTTCTCGAGGCGTTCGAGCAGATAGCGCACCACGCTCACGCCGATCTCCTCGCGGGGGCCGGCGAGGATGACGTCGAGCGCGCGATCCGGACGCAGCGGCGCCTCAAGGGATGCGGTGAACAGGTCGGCCTTGTCGTCGAAATAGTGGTGCACCAGGGCGGAATCCACCCCCGCCCGCCGGGCGACCGCGCGCAGTGAAGCGGCCTCGTACCCGCGCTCGGCGAACTCCTCGGTGGCGGCCTTGAGGATCGCCGCGCGCGCGGATGCGCCCTCCCGCGCCTCCTTGCGCGGGCGGCCCCGTTTGCGACGCTCGGCGACCTCGCTCATGCGCCCTATTGTGCACCCGCTCACCGCCTCCTGCCGATGGGCACGGTAGATGCTTTGAGAGTCATGGGAACGCGGTGGGAGCACAGGGCACCGCGGTTAGTATGAATGTCGCACGAGAGTTTCCGTGCCCATCACCAAGGAGTATCCCAAAATGGAATGGCTCATCCCGGTCATCATCGTTGTCGTCATCGTCGCGATCATCGGGATCTACCTGTGGGCCACCTACAACTCCCTGGTCACCCTCAAGGTGCGCGTCGACGAGGCGTGGAGCGACATCACGGTGCAGCTCAAGCGTCGTGCCGACCTCATCCCGAACCTGATCGAAACGGTCAAGGGATACGCCGCCCACGAGAAGGGCGTGTTCGAGTCCGTCACGCAGGCACGCGCAGAGACCCTGTCCGCGACGGGCCCGGCCGAGGCATCCGTGGCGGAGAACCACATGCAGACGGCGCTGAAGAGCATCTTCGCGGTCGCGGAGGCGTACCCGCAGCTGCAGGCGAGCCAGAACTTCCTGCGCCTTCAGGCCGACTTGGTCGACACCGAAGACAAGATCCAGGCCTCGCGCCGGTTCTACAACGGCGGCGTGCGTGAACTGAACACCAAGATCAAGGTGTTCCCCAACAACATCTTCGCCAAGCGCCTCGGATTCTCGGAGCGCGACTTCTTCGAGGTCGGCGACCTCGCGGCGATCGCCGAGCCGCCGCGCGTTCAGTTCTAACGGTCGGCGATGTATCGGGCGATAGCCAGGAACAAGCGCAATACGGTCATCACGATCCTGCTGTTCCTGCTCATCATCGGTGGCCTCGGCTGGCTGGCCGCCGTCATCTACCAGAGCATCACGATCCTCGTGGTCGTGGTCATCGGCGCCGTGCTGTACGCCGTGTTCCAGTACTACCTGGGCAGCCGTGAGGCACTGAGCATGTCGGGGGCGATCCCCATCCAGAAGTCCGACAACCCGCGCCTCTGGAACGTCGTCGAGAACCTCTCGATCACCACGGGCACTCCCATGCCCCAGGTGTACATCGTCAACGACCCCGCACCGAATGCGTTCGCGACCGGGCGCGACCCGCAGCACGCGTCGGTCGCCGCCACCACCGGTCTGCTCGACATCATGACGGATGCGGAGCTCGAGGGCGTCATGGCGCATGAGCTCGGGCACGTGCGCAACTACGACATCCGTCTCGGGATGATCGTCTTCGGTCTCACCGTGGCGATCGGCTTCATCGCCGACATCTTCCTGCGTATGGCCTTCTTCGGCGGCAACCGCAACAACAACAACGGGGGCAACCCCGTCGTCCTCGTGTTCGGGCTGATCGCGGCGATCATCGCCCCGCTGGTGGCCACGCTCATCCAGCTCGCCGTCTCGCGTCAGCGGGAGTACCTCGCCGACGCGACCGGCGCCATGACCACCCGGCACCCGGATGCGCTGGCGAGCGCCCTCCTGAAGCTCGAGGCCTACGGTCGGCCGATGCGCAAGCAGAACACCTCGATGGCGCACCTCTGGATCGCCAACCCGCTGAAGCCCAGCCTGATGAGCCGCCTGTTCAGCACGCACCCGCCCATCCCCGAGCGGGTCGAACGGCTCGAGAAGATGGGCAGCACCTTCTAGGAGTGCCTCAGCGTGCGGAGTCGGCGTCCGCTTCGCTGTCGAGCTCGCCGGTACCGACGTACCGGTAGAGCACGCGGTAATCGGCACCCTCTTCCGGGGTGTCGGCGGAGGGCCGCCAGACACTCTCGACGGTCTGCCCGCCGACGGTCGTGACATCGCGGATCGGGTCGGCCGGCTTGCCGTCGACCAGGCTCGTCACGATCTCCGCGTACACCGTCCCGTCCGGGTTCACGAGCACGGCCAAGTAGTGGTTGTCCGGAATCCCGGTCTCGTCTGTCATGTCCCGGATCGTACCCCTTTCGTCACGATCGGGGCCGGGACGCTCCCGATGCCGGACGCGCGCGTCAGGCAGTGGCGCCGGCGGCGGCCACGGCGGTCGCAAGGGCCGGTGCGAGATCGCCACGGTCGGCGACGGCGATGCCGCCCAGACCCTGCCAGGCCGCCGTCTCCTCGAGGAGCGGCACCAGACGCTCGATGGTCTCCTCTGGGGCTCCGGGCTCGCTCCACGCCGACTGGACCCGCAGGATGCCCGCCTGGCGGTCGCTCTTGAGGTCGACACGTCCCACCACGCGATCGTCGATCAGGAGAGGCAGCGTGTAGTACCCGAAGATGCGCTTCTCGGGCGGTGTGTAGATCTCGATGCGGTAGTGGAAGTCGAACATCCTGAGCGCCCGGTCGCGGTACCAGACCACCGGGTCGAAGGGGGAGAGCAGGGCTGTCGCCTCCACGCGGCGGGGGAGACGCGCATCCTTGTGCAGCCACGCTTTCGCTTGCTTGCCGCCCTGCTGCCAGCCCGGAACGACCACGGGCAGCAGCTCGCCAGCGTCTTCGAGCTCTTGGATCGCAGCCAGGGCAGGGGCCCGACGGATGCGGTAGTAGTCGCCCAGGTCGCCCACCATGCCGATGCCGTGCGCGACGGCCGAGCGCCTGATCAGCTCGCGCACCGCATCCGGGGTCTCGACGCGGTTGTCAAGGATGTTGGCGGACAGCACGTCCGCGGTCAGCGCGTACCGGCGTTGGAACCGGGTGCGGCCGGCGACGGCCACCTCACCGAAGATGAACATGATCTCGAGCGCCCGTTTCACGTCGGACCAGCCCCACCAGGGGCCTTTGCGCGTGTTGGCGTCGTGCTCGATCTCTCCGGCGGTGAGCGGGCCGTTCGCCGCGAGTTCTGCTCGCAGCCAGTCGACCGTCTTGAGGTTGCTCTGGAACCAGCCGTCGGGCTGCGTGTAGCGCTCTCGTTGCGCATCCATCCGCCACTGGAACAGCGGCCAGTCCTCGCGGCGCATGAATGCCGCCTCGTGGGCCCAATACTCGGTGTGCGGCGCGCCCGCCTTGAAGGTGAGGTTGTCGAGCAACGTCTTGTCGTAGCTGCCGAGCCGCGCGAAGGCCGGCAGGTAGTGCGACCGCTCGAACACGTTGACCGAGTCGATCTGCAGCAGATTGATGCGATCGATCAGCCCGTTGAGCTGTCGGGTGCCGACCACTGCCGGGCGGGGACGGCCGAAACCCTGGGCGGCCAGCGCTATGCGGCGCGCGAGGGCAGGCGAGACGTTGTCAACCACGATGTCGACCATAGCGCCAGCCCCGGACACAGTGATTAGGCCGTCGTTCACCATCCGTCCACCGGACGCTCCCGAACCGGTTGCCAGGCGTGCCTAGCGTGGCCCCTGGCCCGGAGGAATCCGAAGCCTTTCCGCGAACGGGAGGCGACCATCCGGGTAACCAAACGGAGGAACTCTTGACCAAGAAGCGCGCACGCGTCGCCGGCCTGGCCGCCGCGGCCACTGCCGTCGTCCTGTCGCTCGCCGCCTGCTCTGGCGGCGCCAATGCAGCGGACCCGAGCGGCGGGGCAGCAGCCGACGCCGCCACAGCCACGAGTGTGAAGGACTTCGGCTCGATGGATGCGCTGGTGGCCGCTGCGAAGAAGGAGGGCAACCTCAACATCATCGCGACCCCCGGCGACTGGGCGAACTACCAGCAGATCTTCGACGGCTTCACCAAGAAGTACGGCATCACGATCAACCCCAGCCAGGACAGCGCGTCCAGCCAGGAGGAGATCGACGCCGCCAAGAAGCTGAAGGGGCAGGACACCGCTCCCGACACGTTCGACATCGGCAGCTCGGTGGCGGTCGCGAACACGCAGTACTTCGCGCCGTACAAGCCGACCGGCTGGGACGACATCCCCGCCGACCAGAAGGAGAGCACCGGTCTCTGGAAGGTCGGATACTACGGCGTGATGGCCGTCGGCTACGACGCCAACAAGATCAAGACCGCGCCCAAGACGTTCAGCGACCTGCTGAAGCCGGAGTTCAAGGGCGCTGTCGCGCTGAACGGCAACCCCACGCAGGCCGCGGCCGCCGCCGGCGCCGTCGCGTACGCCGACTTGCAGAACAACGGAACGCTCGACGACCTGACCCCGGGCATCGACTGGTTCTCGAAGCTCAAGGCAGCCGGCAACTGGAACGCCGCCGACGGCAAGCCCAACACCATCGCCTCGGGCGAGACCCCGGTTCTGCTCGACTGGTCGTTCAACCAGAAGGGCTACTCGACCTCCGACACCATCAAGGGCGGCGGCGTGAACTGGAAGTACGTCGTACTGCCGGGCACCGCATACGTCGGGTACTACAACCAGGCGATCAACAAGGACGCGCCTCACCCGGCCGCCGCTCGCCTCTGGGAGGAGTACCTCTACAGCGACGACGCTCAGAACGCCTGGCTGAAGGGCGGCGCCTACCCGGCGCGCGTCGACGCGATGGAGAAGGCCGGAACGCTCGACACCGCCGAGTTCCCGGGCAAGCTCGACAAGACGGCCGTCATGACGGACAAGCAGGCGACCGACGCAGGAACCCTGCTCAACGCCAAGTGGGCTAACGCGGTCGGCTAGTGACATCTTCTATTGCTGACGCTGCGGCGCCGGCGATCGACAGCGGTGCCGCCGGGGATGTTCCCCGGCGGCACTCGCCGTCGGGCGCGGCACCCACCCGTCGCCGTCGTCGCGGCGTTCCCGCGGTGCTCGGCCTGACTCCCTTCGCCTTCTACGTCGTCGTCTTCCTCGCCATCCCGACCGTGATCGCGGTCGGCAGCGGGTTCCTGGATGCGAACGGCACGTTCACGTGGGAGAACCTCAGCGGTCTCGCCGAGCCGGCGATCCTCGGATCGTTCTTCGGCGCCTTCTTCCTCTCCGCGGTGACCGCCGTCGTCGGCGCGATCGCCGGTGCCGCCCTCTGTTTCGCCATGCTGCGCTCACGCGCGGGCGGGGTGACCCGCTCGCTCGTCGACTCGGCGAGCAGCGTGCTCGCCCAATTCGGCGGTGTGATGCTGGCGTTCGCCTTCATCGCGACGATCGGCGCCCAGGGTCTTGTGACCGTTCTGCTGCGCAACCAGTTCCGCATCAACATCTACGAGAACGGCGTGTGGCTCTACACCGTGCCCGGGCTCATCCTGCCGTACCTGTACTTCCAGATCCCGCTCATGGTGATCACGTTCATGCCCGCCCTCGAAGGTCTCAAGCCACAGTGGCTCGAGGCGAACGCGACGCTCGGCGGAAGCCGCGCGTCCTACTGGTGGCGGGTCGGCATCCCCGTGCTGATGCCGTCGTTCCTCGGCAGTCTGCTGCTGCTGTTCGCCAACGCGTTCTCCTCGTACGCGACCGCGGCGGCGCTCGTCGGCCAGGCGAACAACATCGTCTCCCTGCAGATCCGCCAAGCCCTGATCAGTGAGACCGTGCTCGGCCGCGCGAACCTGGCCGGTGCCATGTCGCTCGGGATGCTCGTGGTGATGATCGTGGTCATGCTCGGCTACTCCGCGCTCGTCTCGCGAACGGCGAGGTGGCAGCGGTGAGCCGCGCGCAGTCCGCCCGGCCGGGCCAGACTCTGAGGTTCGGCCCCGGTCCCGTCACGCGGAGCATCATCTGGACCGTCTTCGGCCTCTTCTTCCTCATTCCCCTGTTCTCGATGCTGGAGTTCACGCTCCGCACGGCGAAGCCCGGCGTCTACAACTTCGACCGCTGGGTGCTCGTGTTCAGCGGCAGCACGACGCGCTATGACCGCATCTACCAGGGCCTCGGCAACTCGCTCGTGCTCGCCCTGGTGACCGTGCTCATCATGCTGCTCGTGCTGCTGCCCACGATGATCCTGGTCGAGCTGCGGTTCCCGCGCTTGCGCCGGCTGCTCGAGGTCGTCTGCCTGCTCCCGATCATGATCCCCGCGATCGTCATGGTGGTCGGGCTCGCGCCGACGTATTCGGTGGTCACCCAGATCTTCGGGTCCGGCACCTGGACGCTCGCCTTCGCTTACGGCATCACTGTGCTCCCGTACGCGTATCGGGCCATCCAGAGCAACATCGCGGCCATCGACGTCGTCACTCTCAGCGAAGCGGGGCGTTCTCTCGGCGCCGGATGGATGAGCGTGCTCACCCGCATCCTCGTCCCCAACCTCGGTCGCGGCATCCTCGCGGCGAGCGTGCTCTCGGTGGCCGTGGTGCTCGGCGAGTTCACCATCGCGTCGTTGCTCAGCCGGGTGAACCTTCAGACCTCGCTGCTGCTCGTGTCGCAGTCCGATCCGTTCGTCGCGGTCATCTTCGCGCTCCTCGCGTTGCTGTTCGCTTTCCTCCTCCTCTTCGTCGTCGACCGCCTCGTTGCGGCCGGACGGCGACGCACCGCGAAAGGTTCATGATGTCAGCCCTCGAATCCCCTCAGTTCGGGTCGACCGTCGAGCTCCGGGAGGTCGTGCGCGACTTCGGCGGCGGTGTCGGGCTCAACGGGCTCGACCTCGCCGCCCAGCCTGGCGAGCTGATCGCCCTGCTCGGCCCGAGCGGCTGCGGCAAGACGACGGCGCTGCGAGCGCTCGCGGGCCTGGAACGCGTCGACTCGGGGAGTATCCTCATCGACGGCATCGATGTGACCGACGAGCCGACCAACCGTCGCGACCTCGGGATGGTCTTCCAGTCGTACTCGCTCTTCCCGCACCTCACGGCCGGTCAGAATGTCGAATTCGGGCTCCGGATGCGCAAGACGCCGCCCGCGGAGCGTCGCCTCCGCGCAGCGGAAGCCCTCGCACTCGTCGGCCTCGACCACCACGTCGACCGCTACGCTCACCAGCTGAGCGGCGGGCAGCAGCAGCGCGTCGCCCTGGCGAGGGCACTGGTGACCCGCCCACGCGTGCTGCTGCTCGACGAGCCCCTGTCGGCCCTCGACGCGAAGGTGCGGGTGCAGCTCCGCGACGAGATTCGCCGCATCCAGACCGAGCTCGGGATCACCACCTTCTTCGTCACGCACGACCAGGAGGAGGCGCTCGCCATCGCGGACCGCGTCGCCGTCATGCGCTCGGGCGACATCGAGCAGATCGGCACACCCGAGGAGCTGTATCGCCGGCCGGCCTCGCCGTTCGTGGCCGAGTTCGTCGGGCTCACGAACAAGGTCGCAGGCCGTGTGGCCGGCGGTGAGCTGTCGGTGTTCGGACGCCCCGTTCCACTCGTGAGCGCCGGCGTGCCGGACGGCGCCGTGCAGGTCTACCTGCGGCCGGAGGATGTGCTGCTCTCGTCCGCGGGCATCCCGGCCACCGTCGTCTCCACCAGCTTCCTCGGTGCGCTGCGCCGCACGCAGCTCCGTCTCCAGGACGGAACCGAGCTGGCGGTCCAGCATGCGGCACGGGAGACGCCGGAGCCCGGATCGGCGGTGCACGTCGAGCTCGCGGGCACGCCGGTGACCGCCGCGCCCGCATCCCCCGAATGAGGGACTTGACCGCGCGAGTAGAATAATCCTCATGTTAGGTGAAGCCTCGGGGGAGGCCGCCGAGAATACGTCGACGATCGACCTCTCCACGTTCGAAAAGACCCTGTCCTTCAAGGAACTCGCCACAGAGATCCGGTTGAACGACGTCATCCACCTCCCCTGGTGGCTGCAGCCCATCGAGGTCATCAGTCCCACCCACACCGTGGGGAAGGGGCGGACGAACCTCACCGTCATCGCGCCGGACATCCTGCAGACCGACACGACGGGCACGCCGTTCGCGGCGTTCAACTTCCGTCAGGTCCCCTCCGGTGGTCCGGGCGTCTCGGTGCACTTCCTGCCGAGCGCCTACGGGATCACCGCGACGGCCAACTATGTGATGACGTTCCTGCTGTCGGTGAGCGGCGCGACCAAATTGACGATCTCCGGGTCGGTCATCGGCGGATCGGTGACCGGGGCGGGGACGAAGACGGTCAACGGCAACGTGGCGATGTCGGTGGTGCTGAACAATGTGCAAGCGTCACAGGTGGTGAATGCGGCGGTTCAACAGCGCGAGTCCGGTGGGAGCTGGTCGTGGTTCTCGACGAGCATCGAGCATCCGCCGTTGATCTTTCAGGTCGCCGGGCTCGATCAGTAGCCGGCTGAGCATCAGCCGAACTCGCGGTCAACCCCGTAGCCGGGAAGGCGCGCGCCCGTAAACTGACGAACATGTCAGACACGGATGCGACCCCACCGGCCGCGCGGGAGCCCGCGGGGGAGAACCGCGCGCCCGCGCGCACCTGGTTCCTCAACCGCAGGCGTCGTGACCTGGAGGGGCCGGTCGAACCGATCGACGAGGAGCTGCCGCGCGGCATCCGTCTCGCCGGCGCCTGGTCGTGGCGGCTGCTGGTCGTCGGGGCTGTCATCGCTGTCGTGATCTTCCTCGTCATCCAGCTGCGGCTGATCATCATCCCGTTGCTGATCGCCGTGCTCATCTCCGCGCTCCTCGTGCCGTTCGTCGACCTGCTGGTGCGTCACAGATGGCCGCGCTGGCTGGCGATCGTGGCGGCGATGCTCGCAGTGATCGTCGTCGTCGGCGGGCTGCTCTATCTGGCGATCTGGCAGGTCGCGCGCGAGGGATCGGCCCTCAGCGAGCAGTCGGTGACCGCGTTCAACGATTTCCGTGCCTGGCTCACCACCGGACCTCTCGGGTTGACGGAGAGGCAGATCACGGATGGTCTCAATCAGATCGTGTCCTCGCTCCAGCAGGACGGCCAGGTCTTCATCACGGGAGCGCTGTCCCTGGGTTCGACGCTCGGGCATGTGCTCACGGGCGTGCTGCTCGCGCTGTTCAGCACCCTGTTCATCCTCATCGACGGCAAGACCATCTGGAACTGGATCGTTCGCATCTTCCCGAAGGGTGCACGCGCGGCCGTCGACGGCGCCGGTCAGGCCGGCTGGATGACACTGCGCAACTTCGTGAAGGTGCAGATCCTCGTGGCGTCGATCGACGCGCTCGGGATCGGCCTGGGCGCGTTCTTCCTCGGTCTGCCGCTGGTCATCCCGATCTCGGTGCTCGTCTTCCTCGGTTCGTTCATCCCCGTGGTCGGCGCCGTGGTCACCGGTGCGCTGGCGGTGTTCGTCGCGCTGGTCTACAACGGGTGGGTCACCGCTGTCATCATGCTCGCCGTCGTGCTGCTGGTGCAGCAGATCGAGGGCCATGTGCTCCAGCCGCTCATCATGGGCACGGCCGTCAAGGTGCATCCGCTCGCGGTGGTGCTGGCGGTGGCCGCGGGTTCGCTGCTCGCCGGCATTCCGGGTGCCCTGTTCGCCGTGCCGTTCGTGGCCGTGCTCAACGTGATGGTGCATTACGTGTCCAGCGGGGCGTGGCGCACGAGACCGCCGGGCGGCTACGCCGGGCCGCCGACAGCCATCTGGCAGACCGTTCCGCAGGTCGTTCGCCGGTCCCGGGGCTGACAGCCCGACGCTGCGTGACAGAACATTCGGTTTACGGAATACGGCCGCGAGTAGGCTGAGCGAGTGGCTACGCTGACAGACTCGACGCGCACACCCTTCGCCGGCCCGAGCCTCGACGAGATCGAGGCGGCCCGTGCGATCGTGTCACGGGTCGCGCAGCCCACTCCCATCGAGAGCTCCCGCTTTCTCGCGGAGGTGCTCGGGGCATCCGTGTACCTCAAGTGCGAGAACCTCCAGCGCACCGGCTCGTACAAGATCCGCGGCGCATACAACAGGCTCGCCAAACTGAACGCGGAGGAGCGTGAGCGCGGCGTCGTCGCCGCATCCGCCGGCAACCACGCGCAGGGCGTCGCCTTCGCTGCACGCGAGCTCGGCATCCACGCGACGATCTTCATGCCGGTCGGGGTGGCCATCCCCAAGTTCCAGGCGACCCGGGACTACGGCGCCGACGTCGTTCTGAGCGGAAGCATCGTCGACGAGACGCTGCGCGCGGCGGCCGACTTCGCGCAGGAGACCGGTGCCGTCCTGATCCCGCCCTTCGACCACCCGGACATCGTCACAGGCCAGGGCACGCTCGGCCTCGAGATCCTCGATGAGGTTCCGGATGCCGTCACCGTCGTCGTGCCGATCGGCGGCGGCGGTCTCATCTCCGGGGTGGCGAGCGCGGTCAAGCAGCGTGCCGCCCGCGAGGGCCGTGAGATCCGGGTCATCGGCGTGCAGGCCGCCAACGCTGCCGCCTATCCGGTCTCGCTCGCCGCCGGGGAGCCGACCGAGATCTCCCTGGTCGCGACGATCGCCGACGGCATCGCCGTGAGCAAGCCGGGCGCCCTCAACTTCGAGATCATCCGCGATGTGGTCGACGAGATCGTCACCGTGAGCGAAGACGACATGGCACGGGCACTGCTCGTCCTCCTCGAGCGGGCCAAGATGGTCGTCGAGCCGGCGGGCGGCGCCGCGGTGGCGGCCATCCTGGCCGGCAAGATCGCTCCCACCGGTCCGACGGTGGCGATCCTCTCCGGCGGCAACATCGACCCGCTGCTGATGCAGCGCGTCATCAGCCACGGACTCGCCGCGTCCGACCGCTACCTCAAGCTCAAGATCATGCTCCCCGACCGTCCTGGCCAGCTCGCCCGCATCTCCGAGATCCTCGCCGGCGCCAACGCCAACGTGGTCGAGGTGCTGCACACCCGGCACGGGCACGGCCTTCAGATCAGCCAGGTCGAACTCGACGTGAGCGTCGAGACACGCGGTACCGACCACCGCAAGCAGGTCATCGAGGCGCTGCGCACAGCCGGGTACGACCCGGTGCTCGACTACGAGTAGAACGAAGAAGCGGGCCGACAGCGACTGCCGGCCCGCGCATCCTTCGCCCGGGAATCAGCCGGTGAACGTCTCGACGTTCGTGACCTTCACGGCGATCTCGCGGCCGTTCGGGGCGGTGTACGTGGTGTCTTCGCCGACCTTGAGCCCGATGATCGCGGCGCCGAGCGGGCTCTGCTCGCTGTAGACGGTGAGGTCGGTGCCCGCCGCGATCTCGCGGTTGCCGATCAGGAACACGCTCTCGTCGCCGGCGATCGTGGCCGTGATGACCGTTCCCGGCTCGACGACGCCGTGGCTCTGCGGGGCCGCGCTGACCGTCGCGGTGCGCAGCAGGTTGGTGAGCTGAACGATGCGGGCCTCGATCTTGCCCTGCTCGTCTTTGGCGGCGTGGTAGCCGCCGTTCTCCTTGAGGTCGCCCTCTTCGCGAGCGGATTCGATGCGCTTCGCGATCTCATTGCGGCCGTTCACGCTGAGCTCCTCGAGCTCCGCGTGGAGACGATCGAAAGCATCCTGGGTCAGAAAGGTGACCAGAGGCTCCTGAGACATGGTGAACTCCTTTGCGCTACCGGCGTACTGCCGGTGGGCAGATCGTCGGCGGTCGGGTGACCGTCGGGCATAAAGTCGACGCCCCGACAGTCCGTCGAGGCGTATTCGGACAAGCTTAAGTCAGCCAGCAGCTCGAAATCAAACCGGTGTTGCTCTGCTCGGTGGTGCGGATCGTCTCTTTGTGGGTGGTGAGCCGCGCATCCGACGCCCCGTAGCTGATGACGCGCCAGCCCACGATGGCGAAGGATTCGTTGAGCGCCTGCACCGCGCAGGTCACCGGGGTGCCCGGTGGTGTGTTCACGGTGAAGGTGATGTCCACGTGGTGGGCGTCGACGATCGTGTACGCGGTGTCCGTCGCTTCGAGGTCCGCGCTGTCGTTGTCCCAGCCCGCCCAGAAGACCCAGCCTGTGAACACGGCGACGAAGGCGACGGCGACCCCGATGATCCACCAGCGGTCCCGTCGCTTGCGGTTGGGTGTGCGTCCGTAGCGACGATCGAGCGTCTCGGTCATCGCCCTGCTTCTTCCCGCACTGAGTCTCCCGTGAAATGGTGCACCGTCCACGACGGTAGGCTTGAACTCCAAGACTAGGAGACGAATCTGGGAATCGTTTCTCCTCAGCGGCCTCAACGGGCCCCAGCACGGCAAAAGGAAACGGTGTGACCCGGCGATTGATGGCAGTCCACGCCCATCCCGACGACGAGTCGAGCAAGGGCGCGGCCACCGCGGCCTACTACACCAGCCTCGGCGACGAGGTCATGGTAGTCAGCTGCACGGGCGGCGAGCGCGGCGACATCCTCAACGAGGGGATGCCGCAGGCCGCCCTGGCGATGGCGCGTCGCGACCTCGCGGGGCTGCGCCGCAGGGAGATGGCGGCCGCCCAGTCCGTGCTCGGCATCCAGCACCGCTGGCTCGGGTATGTGGACTCCGGCATGGCACGGGACGACGGAACATTTCCTCCGGGCTCGTTCGCGTCCATCCCACTCGAGATCTCGGCCGAACCGCTGGTCGCCCTCGTGCGATCGTTCAAGCCTCACGTGATGATCACCTACGACGAGAACGGCGGCTATCCGCATCCCGACCACATCCGTGCGCACGTCGTCGGCGTCGAGGCCTACCGGGCCGCCGCCGACCCCGCGCGGTACCCGGATGCGGGGGAGCCGTGGCAGGTCTCGAAGCTGTACTACGACCGCATCTTCAACCCGGGCCGGCTGAACGCGGTCTACGACGACCTGCTCGAGACCGCGCCGGAGTCGCCCCTGGTGAGCAGACTGCGTGACATGCGCGGCTGGATGCGAGAGCCCGACGTCGACATCACCACCCGCATCCCCGCGGGAGAGTTCTTCGAAGCGCGCGACCGCGCTCTGCGCTCGCACGCGAGCCAGGTCGCACCCGACAGCCCCTTCTTCTTCTGGCCGAACGACGTGCAGCGTCGAGCCTGGCCGACCGAGGACTTCCAGCTCATCGACTCGAAAGTGACTACGCAGATGCCTGAGACCGACCTCTTCGCCGGAATCGAGAACGCCGGATGATCGCCGACGCCATACTGCGCGCCGGCGTCTGGCTGACCGCGGCGACACCGACACCGACCCCGACCGTCCCGAACGACGACCAGGTGACGCCCGGCTATGTCGGCTTTCTCGTGACGTTCGCGATCGCTGTCGTGGTCATCCTGTTGATCATCGACATGGTGCGCCGCATCCGCCGGGTGCGCTACCGCGCGGAGATCGCCGAGAAGCTGGATGCGGAGCAGGCCGGTCGCGAGGAGCGCCCGGAGGGCGACGAGCGCTGACGCGGGCCGCACGCCGCGAGCACTAACCCGCGTTGTAGACCGGGTCGATGGCGATCAGCAGAGTCGCCGCCCAGTGGCAGAGGAACGCCAGCACTGTCAGTGTGTGGAAGATCTCGTGGAAGCCGAACCTTCCGGGGAACGGGTTCGGTCGCTTCATCCCGTAGATGACGGCGCCGATCGTGTACAGCACGCCGCCCACAAGGACGAGCACCATCATGGCCACGTTCGCCTCGAACAGGTCGACGATGTAGCCGAGCGCGCCCCAGCCCATTCCGACGTAGATGGGCACGTAGAGCCACCGCGGCGCCTGGATCCAGAACACACGGAAGCCGATGCCGAGGAGGGCCGCGCCCCACACCAGCGACAGGAGCAGAATGCCCTTCTGCGGCGGCAGCGCCAGCACAGCGAGCGGGGTGTACGTTCCCGCGATCAGCAGGAAGATGTTGGCGTGGTCGATACGCTTCAGGATGACCTTGGTGCGCGGCTTCCAGTTGAAGCGATGATAGAGCGCGGAGTTGCCGAACAGCAGCATCGACGTGAGCATGAACACCGCCGACGACCACTTCGCCGGCGCGCCGTGGGCGAGGGTGATGAGCACGATTCCCGCCGCGATCGTGACGGGGAACGTTGCCGCGTGGATCCAGCCTCGCCACGTCGGCTTGATCTCGGCGGCGCTCGCCGGGGAGGCGTCGAGCAGCGGGATGTTCGGCAGGTCGGGTCCGAGGTCGTCGTCGGCCTTGACGGCCGCGTCAGCGGGCTGGAGGGCGTCGGCCGGCTTCTCGAGCAGGTCGCCGACGTCTTCGTTCTCGCGGGCTTTGCGGGGCGTCATGCTGCAAGGGTACGGGACCGGCGTTGACCACGGGCTGTGAGTTGGATCCTCCCATGCGCGGTAACGTACCTCTGTGAGCAGACGGAGTTTCCCCCTCGGGAGTGGCCTCCTTTACGGTCTCTATCAGAATCGGCTGAGGCGGAGCCTCACCAAAGACGTCGTTCCCGGTCATGTCGCGATGATCATCGACGGCAATCGCCGATGGGCGCGCCAGGCCGGCCTGACGACGGCGGCTCACGGCCACCGGGCCGGCGCGGCGAAGATGCGCGAGTTCCTCGAATGGTGTGACGATCTCGGGGTCTCCGTAGTCACCCTCTATCTGCTCTCCTCCGACAACCTCACCAACCGGAAGAGCGATGAGCTCGCCGCTCTCATCGAGATCATCGCCGAGCTCGCCGACGACCTGTCCCGCTACCGCGACTGGCGCGTGCAGCACGTCGGGAGCGTCGCAGGGCTTCCCGAACCCCTGGTCGCCGCGCTCACCGCTGCCGAACAGCGCACAGCCGACAACACCGGCCTGCACGTGAATCTCGCCGTGGGCTACGGCGGCCGCAAGGAGATCACGGATGCGATGCGCAGCATCGTCGCAGCGCACCACGCCGATGGCGGCAGCCTCGACACCCTCGCCGACCTGCTCACCCCCGACCTGATCGGCGAGCACCTCTACACCGGCGGTCAGCCCGACCCCGACCTGGTCATCCGCACCTCCGGCGAGCAACGCCTCAGCGATTTCATGCTCTGGCAGAGCGCGCACAGCGAGTTCTACTTCGTCGAGGCTCTCGGCCCCGACCTGCGCGAGGTCGACTTCCTGCGGGCCGTGCGCGACTACTCGCGGCGGCAGCGGCGGTACGGGAGCTGAGGATGACGAGATGACGACCATCGAGGAGTTCGCGGCCGGGTTCCGCGAGGAGCCGGGCTACCTGGACTACGGCCGTGTCGGCCCGGTGTCGGCGACCGTCGTGGCGGAGACGATCGGGCAGTACGAGATCCTCGCCAAGAGCCGCTTCGGCACGGTCGACCGGATGCGCGGCGAAGACGAGCGGCTGCGCGAGGCCGCCGCGGCGCTCACCGGCTTCGCGGCCGACCAGATCGTCTTCCAGCCCAACACGAGCACGGGCCTGATGCACGCGATGTTCGGTCTGACGGGCGGCGAAGTGCTGCTCTCGCGGGCCGAATTCCCGAGCATCACCTATGCCGCGGTGCGAGCATCCCAGGCCATGCACGTGATCACGCCGACCTGGCTCGAGACGGATCACGGACGCGTGACCCCCGGCCAGATCCGCGAGCAGATCGGCTCGGCGACGACGGCCGTGGCGGTGAGCCTCGTAGACTCCCGCACCGGGTATCTCGCCGACATCGACGGTATCCGCCAGGTGATCGGTGATCGGCTGCTCATCGTCGACGCCATCCAGGGCTTCGGTGTGGTCGATGCGCCGTACGACGTCGCCGACATCGTCGTCACGGGCGGCCAGAAGTGGACACGTGCTGGCTGGGGCACCGGCTTCCTCGCCCTGAGCGAGCGCGCACTCGAGCACCTCACGCCAGTCTTCAGCGGCTTCACCGGAACCGACCGCACGGAGACCTTCGATGAGGTCGTCGCGCCGAGCGGAACGGCCAAGGCCTTCAGCGTGAGCAACCCGGATTCGGTGGCCGAGGCTCGGTTCGCAGCCGCCCTCGAAGAGGTCGCGGCCGTCGGTGTCGGCGCGGTCAATCAGGCGATCTCCGACAACGTCGAAGAGGTGATCCAGCTCGCAGACGAGTACGCGGTCCCCGTGGGTTCGTCCCGCAACCCCGCCGAGCGCGCGGGCATGGTGGTGCTCGAACCGAGTCCCGAAAAACTGACCCTCCTCAGCGCCTCCCTCCACAACCACGGGATCACCGCATCGAGCCGGGCAGCCTCGGTGCGCGTGTGCGTGCACGCGGGCACCACGGACGAGACGCTCGAGATGCTGCGGGCGGCCTTCGTGTCGTACTCGTCGGCGCTCTGAGCGGCGTGGAAGTAAGGGTGCTGCGGCGCGCATCCGGAAGCCGCGCGAAGGCGAACGCCGGGGTCGGCCCTCGGACTGGGGGAAGGTTTACCCAGGCTTAATGTTTCGGTGCGGGCGTGTCGCCGATGCGTGTCGGGAGTGCGGCGTAGCTTCGAGCTATCGGGTATGGCGCCCGATCGAGACGGCCACGTAAGTTCGTTTCGAAACCCAACCGGCCGACTCGCCAAGAAGATCCGGGAGCTCCGCGGAGCTGCCCGGGGCGGGAGTGGTTGTGGCCGAACAAGGTACCCGACAGCCGGCACAGGCCGGATCGACGACGCAGCACCTCGAGCAGGCCGAGCGCACATATGTGCTCGACACGTCGGTGTTGCTGTCCGACCCGAAGGCGATCTTCCGATTCGCCGAGCACGCTGTCGTCATCCCAGTCGTCGTCGTGGGCGAACTCGAAGGCAAACGGAACGATCCCGAGATCGGGTACTTCGCGCGGCAGGCGCTGAGGAACCTCGACGAACTCCGGGTGAAGCACGAACGCCTCGACTTCCCCATTCCGGTCGGCGACGGCGGTTCGCTCCGCGTCGAGTTGAACCACTCGAACATGTCGGTGCTGCCGAGCGGTCTTCAGCTCGGCGACAACGACTCGCGAATCCTCGCTGTCGCGGTCAATCTGGCCAACGACGGGCTCGCCGTCACGGTCGTCTCCAAAGACCTCCCGCTGCGTGTGAAAGCCGCCTCGATCGGTCTGGCAGCCGAGGAGTACCGGCACGAGCTCGCCGTCGACTCCGGTTGGACGGGGCTGGCTGAGATCGACCTCGGTTCGGAAGCGATGAGCGACCTCTACGAGAACGAATGGATGCACACCCGCCTGGTCGAGGAGATGCCGGTCAACACCGGGCTGATCATCCACTCCGACCGCGGTTCCGCGCTCGGCCGAGTCACCGGGGAAGGTGCACTCAAGCTGGTCCGCGGAGATCGCGACGTATTCGGTCTGCATGGACGATCCGCCGAGCAGCGGCTGGCCATCGACATGCTGCTCGATCCGGAGATCGGCATCCTGTCGCTCGGCGGCCGGGCCGGAACCGGCAAGTCGGCCCTCGCGCTGTGTGCCGGCCTCGAGGCGGTGCTCGAACGTCAGCAGCACAAGAAGATCATGGTGTTCCGTCCGCTCTACGCGGTCGGCGGTCAGGAGCTCGGCTACCTCCCCGGCGACCAGGGCGAGAAGATGAACCCGTGGGGCCAGGCCGTGTTCGACACGCTCGGGGCGCTCGTTTCGCAGAACGTGCTCGACGAGGTGCAGGATCGCGGAATCCTGGAGGTTCTGCCGCTCACGCACATCCGGGGTCGTTCGCTGCATGACGCCTTCGTGATCGTCGACGAGGCCCAGTCGCTCGAGCGCAACGTGCTGCTCACCGTGCTCAGCCGCATCGGGCAGAACTCCCGAGTCGTGCTGACCCACGACGTGGCGCAGCGCGACAATCTCCGCGTCGGACGGCATGACGGTGTCGCCTCGGTCATCGAGACGCTCAAGGGTCACGCGCTCTTCGGCCACATCACACTGACCCGCTCCGAGCGCTCGGCGATCGCGGCCTTGGTCACCGAGATGTTGGAAGGAAACGAGATCAACTAGGCAGTGCTGCTGCAGCGGCGGCGGATGCTGCGGCTGCGGTGGCTGTGAAGGCACGCGCAGCGGCGCCCGTTCCGGAGGTCATCGGACGGGCGCCGCGGTGCGTGTTCAGGGTGGGGTGGGAGCCCGCGGCGCGTGTCGGCGTGGCGCGTGTTCGAGCCTCTGGCGTTCGGGCCGCTGTGGATGAGGCTTGCTGCTGGGGATAAGACCCACGAGGTTGTCCGGCGACCTAGCGTTGATGCATGGGGGAGATCGCACGGGAACAGCGCGAAGTCGCCGGAGCCTTGGGCATCCGGCAGGCTGGGCGCGCGGGAGGGGCTCCCGGTGTTGTCGGACGGTGGCAAGCCCGCAGGCGGACGCCCGCCGCCGTGGCTGCGCTGTGCGTGTTCGCTGCGGCGCTCGTGATCCTCGCTCTTGTTCGGCTGGGTCCGGCGCCGCCTGTCGTGGTGGCGTGCGGATACGTTGCGGTCGTGACCATGCCGTTGACGGTCGTCGACCTGCATGAGCGACGACTGCCGAATGCGCTCGTCGTGCCGGGATTCGCGTTCGGTGCCGCGGGACTGGCGTGGCAGTGGCTCGCTCGCGGCTCTCCGCCCTGGGGAGCCCTGGGATGGTGCGTAGCGGTGCTGCTCGCGTTCGGGGTGCTCGCCGTGTTCGGGGGCGTCGGGATGGGCGACGTGAAGCTGGCAGGGATGCTCGCGCTCGCGCTCGGCGCCGCCGGGTCGGGAGCGGCAGCAGTCGGACTGGCTGTGGGCAGCGCGTTCGTCGCGGCGGGTGTTGCGGCGGTCGCGATGCTGGTCCTGGGGAGGTGGGCGGGGCCGCATCGGGAGATCCCGTTCGGGCCGTTCCTGCTCGCCGGGTTCTGGGTGGCGGTCGCGGCGGGGTAGCGCGCGCACGGCGGAGATTTCGGGGCGGGGGACGGCGATTCGTCCGTCGCGACGGAGAAGCGGGCCATGCGGGCGCGGAAACTCCGACGGAAACGCGCGAGGCGCCCTCCGGGTGGGAGGGCGCCTCGCGAACGGTTGCAGCTCAGGCTGGCGAAGGTGGCGAAGTGAGCATCAGCCCGGGTGGGTCATGCTCAACACGTCGAGGGCCTTGTCGAGCTGTTCGAGGGTGACCTCGCCGCGGTCGACGAAACCGAGGTCGATGACGGCCTCGCGCACGGTCATGCCGTTGGCGACGGAGTGCTTGGCGACCTTCGCGGCCGCCTCGTAGCCGATGACGCGATTGAGCGGGGTGACGATGGAGGGGGACGACTCCGCCAGAGCGCGGGCACGGTCGATGTTCGCTTCGAGGCCGGCGATGGTCCTGTCGGCGAGCACACGCGTGCCCTGGGAGAGCAGGCGGATCGACTCGAGCAGCGCGGTTCCCATGACGGGGATCGCCACGTTCAGCTCGAAGCTTCCCGACGCGCCGCTCCAGGCGATCGTGGCGTCATTGCCGATCACGCGCGACGCGACCATCAGCACGGCCTCCGGGATGACCGGGTTGACCTTGCCGGGCATGATCGAAGAACCGGGCTGGAGGTCGGGGATGTGCAGCTCGCCGAGGCCGGTGTTGGGCCCGGAGCCCATCCAGCGGAGGTCGTTGCAGATCTTGGTGAGGCTGACGGCGATGGTGCGGAGGGCGCCGGAGGTCTCGACCAGCGCATCCCGGTTGGCCTGGGCCTCGAAGTGGTTGCGCGCCTCGGTGATCGGAAGTTCGGTCTCCTGGGTGAGGAGTTCGATGACCAGCTGCGGAAAGCCGAGAGGGGTGTTGATGCCGGTGCCGACGGCGGTGCCGCCGAGCGGGACCTCGGCGACACGGTGCAGAGCGGACTGAACGCGCTCGATGCCGAGGCGGATCTGGGCGGCGTACCCGCCGAACTCCTGGCCGAGTGTGACCGGGGTGGCGTCCATGAGGTGGGTGCGGCCGGCCTTGACGGCGGAGGACCACAGTTCGGCCTTCTCCTCGAGAGCGACCGCGAGGTGGTCGAGCGCAGGGATGAGATCGTCGATCAGGGCTCCGGTCACCGCGATGTGAACGGAGGTCGGAAAGACGTCGTTCGACGACTGCGAGGCGTTCACGTGGTCGTTCGGATGAACGGGTCGGCCGAGGCTGCGCGAAGCGAGCGTGGCGAGCACCTCGTTCATGTTCATGTTCGAGGAGGTGCCGGATCCCGTCTGGTAGACGTCGATCGGGAACTCGCCGTCGTGCACGCCCGTGACGACCTCGTCAGCGGCGGCGGCGATCGCGTCGGCGATCGACTGGTCGAGCACTCCGAGCTTCGCGTTCGCGATGGCGGCCGATTTCTTGATGCGGGCGAGGGCGGCGATCTGGGTCGGCTCCAGCACGGAACCCGAGATGGGGAAGTTCTCCACGGCACGCTGAGTCTGCGCGCCGTAGAGCGCGGCCGCGGGAACGCGGACCTCGCCCATCGTGTCGTGTTCGATGCGGTAGTCGGTGTCCGCCTGGGTGTCCACCACGGTGTGTATTCCTTTCTGGGGCGTACGGCTCGGCCAGCGGGTTCGCTGGCATCCTCACGCGTTAGTGTTCGGCGGCCGGGTCGGCCAGTCCGACGACGACGTCGGGAACGACCCGACCTTCCTGAAGCCGGTAGTTGGCACCAACGATAGCCAACGAACCGTCGGCGACGGCAGCGCTGATCATCTCGGAGCTCTCCAGGAGCTCGGCGACGGTGTCGCGCAGGTGCTCGCGACCGACCTCGCTGGCATCGACGATCGAGGTGTCGACGACCTGCCCGAGCGACGTGTGCGAGACGCGGTGCACGGCCGGGATGATGGGCTGGATGAGGTTGGCGATGTGCGGGGGCAGGGGCTCCGCATCCGGGGCCTGCGAGTCGATCGCGGCCTTCACCGCGCCGCACTCGTCGTGGCCGAGCACGAGGATGAGGGGAACATGCAGCACCCCGACCGCGTACTCGAGGGAGCCGAGCACCGAATCCGACATGACCTGACCCGCATTGCGCACGACGAACGCGTCGCCGAGACCGAGGTCGAAGATGATCTCCGCGGCGAGGCGGGAGTCGCTGCAGCCGAAGATCGCGGCGAGCGGCGCCTGGCCGCCGGCGACGGTCTCGCGACGCTCCACATCCTGCCGGGGATGCTCGGGATCGCCGCTGACGAAACGCTCATTTCCGCGCAACATCGCGTCCCACACTCGTGACGGTCGTGGCATGCCCATCAAGAACCTCCCAGTTCGCGGATCTGGCCGGCGAGCGACCGCGCAACGACCTGGAACTCGTCGTCGGTGGCCGTGCCGAAGACGACGGTCGAGCTCTTGCCCGAGGTGTTGACGAGGGCGTAGTCGACATCGCCGTTGTCCTCGCCCGACGAGCGGTTGTCGTAGACGTCCCAGGTGACGCCGTCGATGGTGGTGGTGCCCTTGATCATCGTCTTGTTGACCTGCTCGGCGACCCAGCTCTCGTTGGCGTCGAATCCCTGCCGCACGCCGATGTATTCGCCCTTGGGGGTGAGCAGGCCGATGTACCAGGAGTCGACCTTGTCGGGCGTCTTCGTCGCGAGCTCGGCGTTGTTGGCCTTCCAGCCGGCCGGGAGCACGGGCACGAGGAGGCGGTCGGGCTCGGAGCCCTGGGCCTCGGCGGCGACGGACTTGTAGTCGACCGGCGCCGACACATCCACCGGGTTGCCGCGGGGGACGACGAGCACGATGACGGCGACCAGAGCGACGGTCGCAATCAGCGAATAGACCAGATTGTTGATCGTCTGCCGGTTGCGGTGGTTGCGCGAATTCTCCGCTTTGCGCTCGGCGGTCTCCTCGGGCGTCTCGGGTCGGCCGAGTTCGGCGACGACCGGAGGGGGCTTCTTGCTGGAGGTCATTCGGTGTCAGGGGCTCCCGGGGATGAGGATGCGGCAGCGCGCGAACCCGACGCCGCGGCACCGGACTCGACGCCCGCGCGAGCGGCCTCGAGGCGGGCCTTCGCGCCGATCAGCCATTCCTCGCAGCGACGGGCGAGCGCCTCGCCGCGCTCCCAGAGAGCGATCGACTGTTCGAGGGTCGACGAGCCCTGCTCGAGCTCGGAGACGACGCGGACGAGTTCGTCTCGCGCCTCCTCGTAGCTGAGCGTGTCGGTGCTGAGGCTCTTGTCCTCGGTGGTGGGCATGGCATCCATTCTATTTGTCGTCCTGGTCGCTCGCTGAGTCCGCCGGATCGGCCTGGCCGGCGATGGCGGTCAGCGATCCGCCTGCGACCGTGACCCTGAGCGCCGATCCGGCCGGCGCCTCTTCCGGTGTGCGCAGCACGGCACCACCGGGCAGCTGCACGATCGCATAGCCGCGGTCGAGCGTCCCCTGGGGCGAGAGCGCGCGCAGCTGACCGCGGAGTTCTGCGGTGCGGGTGGCACCACGCTCGATGGTGCGCTCGACCAGCTCGGCCCCACGGGCGACGAACCGGGTGAGCTCTTCGGCGCGTGAGTCGACGATCCAGGTCGGGGAGGCGAGCGACGGGCGCGTGCGCAGGTGGCCGATCCGGTCGATCTCGGCGGCGATCATGTGGGTCAGCCGCACGCCGATACGAGTTCGGGCCTGCTGCACGCGCACCAGCTCTTCGGCCACATCCGGCACGACACGTTTTGCGGCATCGGTGGGGGTGGATGCGCGCAGGTCGGCGACCTCGTCGAGCAGCGGCCGGTCGGCCTCGTGACCGATGGCGCTGACGATCGGCGTGACGCACGCGGCGGCCGTGCGCACGAGGGTCTCGTCACTGAAGCCCAGGAGGTTCTGGAAGTCGCCGCCACCGCGCGCGACGATGATGACGTCGACCTCCGGATCCGCGTCGAGAGTGCGCAGCGCGGCCGTGACGTCGGCCACGGTGCGTTCGCCCTGCACGGCGGCGTGGATGGTGCGGAAGCGCACCTGCGGCCACCGCAACTGTGCATTGCGCAGCACATCCTTCTCGGCGTCCGAGTCTTTTCCCGTGATGAGCCCGATGCAGTGCGGGAGGAAGGGCAGAGGCTTCTTGCGGTCGAGGGCGAACAGGCCCTCGGCGGAGAGTTCGGCACGGAGACGTTCGAGCCGTTCGAGCAGGTCGCCGAGGCCGACATGACGCATGTCGAAGACCTGCATCGTGAGTGTTCCGCCCTTGACCCAGAAATTGGGCTTGACGGCAGCGATCACACGGTCGCCCTGCTTGAGGTCGGCGGGGATGCGCGACTTCACGGACGACCAGATCGTGAAACTGATCGTCGCGTCTTCGTTCAGGTCTTTGAGCTTGCCGTAGACGTTGCCGCCCGATGCGCCCCACTGCGTGATCTCGCCCTCGACCCACGCGGTGCCGAGCCGGTCGATCCAGCCGCGGATCTTGCTCGACAGCGTGGCGACGGGCCAGGGGGATTCGAGCGTGGGCGGGCCGACCTCCATCGATGGGACAGCGGTCGTCGATGGGCTCGAGGCGTTCGTCACGGTCGTCTCCCATCGAGTGCTCAGCGCGCGCACCTAGAATCAAAGGGTGAGCGACGCAACCATCAGTCTGCCGATGCCGAGGATTCCCGGCGCCAGAGGCCGGCTCAAGAATACCCCGGTCGTCGGACACAAGCGGGTGCTGCTGGCCGCACCCCGTGGATACTGCGCGGGTGTGGACAGAGCTGTCGTGGCCGTCGAGAAGGCTTTGGAGCACTACGGCGCCCCTGTGTACGTTCGCAAGCAGATCGTGCACAACGTGCACGTGGTCTCGACCCTGGAACAGCAGGGCGCGATCTTCGTCGACGAGGTCGACGAGGTTCCGACCGGTGCGCACGTCGTCTTCAGCGCGCACGGAGTCTCTCCGGCCGTCGTGAAGTCGGCTGCAGATCGCGGACTCCAGGCGATCGACGCCACCTGTCCGCTGGTCACCAAGGTGCACCGCGAAGCCGTGCGGTTCGCTCGCGACGACTTCGAGATCCTGCTGATCGGCCACGAAGGCCATGAAGAGGTCGAGGGCACAGCGGGCGAGGCCCCTGATCACGTCACCCTGGTGAACGGACCGGACGACGTCGACCGGATCACGGTGAAAGACCCGGAGAAGGTCGTCTGGCTGTCGCAGACCACGCTCTCGGTCGACGAGACGATGGAGACGGTGCGCCGGCTGCGCGAGCGGTTCCCGCATCTGCAGGATCCCCCCAGCGACGACATCTGCTACGCCACCCAGAACCGACAGGTCGCGATCAAGAAGGTCGCCGAGGACGCCGATCTCGTCATCGTCGTCGGCTCGGCGAACTCGTCCAACTCGGTACGCCTCGTCGAGGTCGCGCTCGAGTACGGCGCCAAAGCGGCCTACCGTGTCGACTACGCCAGCGAGATCAAGCAGGAGTGGCTCGACGGCGTCGCCTCCGTCGGTGTGACGAGCGGCGCATCCGTGCCCGAGGTGCTCGTGCAGGAGGTGCTCGACGACCTGCGCGGAGCCGGTTACGGCGATGTGCAGGAGGTCAAGACGGCCGAGGAGGACCTGATGTTCTCGCTGCCCAAGGAACTGCGCAAGCAGGACACCCGCACGCGCCCGTAGCCCTGCGCCACCTGCTACGACGCGTCGTCGAGAATCTCGTCGGCATTGGTGGCGATCCACGACATGAGCGGCAGCAGGTGCTCGGTGAGCTCACGTCCGCGTTCGGTCAGGCTGTAGTCGACCCGTGGCGGGATCGTCGGCTGCGCCGTGCGGGAGACGAACCCATCGCGTTCGAGCGTTTTCAGGGTCTGCGCGAGCATCTTCTCGCTGATGCCCTGCACAGTGCGGCGGAGTTCCCCCCACCGGTGGTCGCGCTGAGAGAGCGCGACGAGCACGAGGACGCCCCAGGTGCTGGTGACGTGGTTGAGCACGATTCGGCTCGGGCAGGCGGAGGGAAGCACCCCATCCGTGAAACCGAAACCGTTCACTGACTGAAAACTGGTGTCCACGTCAGTAACTTACCAAAAGGTGGGTACCTTCGACCGGGAAGTTTCGGGCCATGAGGCCGGTTGTCGCTGATAACCGACCGAAAGGAACACACCATGACCATCGTCGTCACCGGAGCATCCGGCCACCTCGGACGCCTCGTCGTCGAATCCCTGCTCGAGCGAGGAGTCGCCCCCGCCGAGATCCGCGCGCTGGGCCGCTCGGAGCAGAAGCTCGCGCAGCTGGCGGCCAGCGGCGTGCAGACCGCAGTCATCGACTTCGACCGGCCCGAGACGCTCGTGCCGGCATTCGAGGGTGCGGATGCGCTCCTCCTGGTCTCCGGGAGCGAGGTCGGCAAGCGCGTCCAGCAGCACGCGAACGCCATCGAGGCGGCCGAGAAGGCCGGAGTCGGCCGGATCGTCTACACGAGCGCGCCTCACGCCACCGACACGAACCTCGTACTGGCCCCCGAGCACGCGGCCACCGAGCGACTGCTCTCCGATTCGAGCCTGCCGGTGACCATCCTGCGCAACAACTGGTACACCGAGAACTACCTCGACCAGGTCGACACCGCCGCGCAGACCGGTGCGCTCGTCGCCAGCGTCGGCGACGGGCGGGTCGCGAGCGCGACGCGCCGGGACTACGCCGAGGCTGCCGCTGTCGTGCTGACGACACCGGGTCACGAGGGCGCGGTCTACGAGCTCTCGGGCGACGTGGCGTGGACGTTCGACGACCTCGCCGCCGCGATCGGCGGCATCCTGGGCCGCGAGGTCGACTACCGGCCGGTCTCGCCCGAGGAGCACACGAGCATCCTCATCGCTGCAGGGCTCGACGAGGCGACCGCTGGATTCGTGGTCGCGCTCGACGGCAACATCCGGGAAGGCGATCTCGACGACGCACCTGGAACACTCAGCGAACTCATCGGACGCCCGACGACGGCGCTCGTCGACGGGCTTCTCGAGGCGCGCGAAGCCATCGCTGCCTAGTTCCCGTGCGCGGTGCTAGCTTTGCGATATGTCAAATATCAATGAGCCCAGAGTAATCGCCTCGAGGAAACCGCTCGCGCCCTCGGTGATGGCTGCCGTGATCGTCGTCTCGATCGCGGCGGCCATCATCCTGATGCTTGCAGGGATGCTGTTCTACTCCGCCCTCGGACTGCTCGGGGAGAGCGGACCCGCCGACGCCTGGGGAACGGGCGCGCTCGTCATCGCGTCCGTTCTGCTGGCGATCGCCGTGCTGACGCTGCTGGGCCTCTTCGGGCTGATTCGAGACGGCGACTACGGCAGGCTCCTCCTGACCTTCACGGGCGGGCTCGGCCTCATCGCCACGATCGCACTCCTGGCGACCTTCTCCTTCGACGCCTTCAGGGGCGCGTCGATGGCCCGCTTCGGCCTTCTCGCGAGTGTGCTGCTCATCGTCGGCACGGTCCTCGCCTGGATTCCGATGCCTAGGGGGTCGAGGTGGGCGGTGTCGTCGTCGCAGGGCTGATGCCGCTGTAGAAGCTCAGCAGCGCCGGATCGGTTGAGATCACGATCGAGAGAAAGACGAACAGGGCGATGAACGCGATGACGCCGGCGATGAGCGGCACGTAGAACGACATCCTGCGTCGAACCAGGAGCAGCACGGTGATGCCCGTCGAGATGATCCAGATCGCGCCCATCGCGATCGAGCCGGCTGTCATGATGCCCGAGACGGAGGGGGCAGGGACATAGTCCCCGAGGTTCTCGTTGGCGTGGACCAGCTGGATCGCCGCGGGAAAGGCGTTGATGACGCCGATCGAGTACGACATCCCGAGAAAGCCGACGATCAGCAGCGCGATCGTCCAGCCGACGTTCCAGCGTGGAGTGGCGCGCTTCAGCTGAGCGGGCAAGCCCGGCTGAGCCTCCGGCGGCGGGTACGGGTGCCCCGTGTACGGCTGACCGACCGGGGGATGGGTCGTCGACGGATGCGGGGCCGGCGGATGCACGGGAGCGTCCGGTCGCTGCTCGCCGTACCTGCCGGCTGAGCCCCCGGCCGCCGGATCTGCAGGCTGGCTGTCGTCCAGGGGTCGCGAGGTGTCGAGCCGATTCTGGTCCGCGGGTGGATGCCAGACCCAGCCCTCGGGCGCCAGCTCGCCGAACTGGGGGCGCGGGCGCTTGTCGGGTTGTTTCTCGTCGTCGGCCATGCGGCCGTCCTCCCTGCGATGTGGAACGGCGGCCGGGGCACAAAGCCCCGGCCGCCGCCGGTTGCTACTTGCCGGAGTGTCCGGCCGAGCCGAGCTGCTGCGTCGCCTCGACGACGCGGGCCGCCATACCGGTTTCGGCGACCTTGCCCCAGGCGCGCGGGTCGTAGAGCTTCTTGTTGCCCACCTCGCCGTCGATCTTGAGCACGCCGTCGTAGTTCTTGAACATGTAGTCCGCGATCGTGCGGGTGAACGCGTACTGGGTGTCGGTGTCGATGTTCATCTTGACGACGCCGTTGGCGACCGCCTCGGCGATCTCCGCATCCGTCGAACCCGATCCGCCGTGGAAGACGAGGTCGAGCGGCTTGGGGCCGTGACCGTACTTGGCTGCGAGGCCGTCCTGGATCGTCTTCAGCAGTTCCGGGCGCAGCTTGACGTTGCCCGGCTTGTAGACGCCGTGCACGTTGCCGAACGTGAGGGCGGCCATGTACCGGCCGTTCTCTCCGAGGCCGAGCGCCTCGACGGTCTGGATCGCGTCGTCGAGCGTGGTGTAGAGGTGCTCGTTGATGTCGTGGCTGACGCCGTCTTCCTCGCCGCCGACGACGCCGATCTCGACCTCGAGGATCGCGTTGATCGCCCGCGTGCGCTTCAGCATGTCTTCCGCGATCGTCAGGTTCTCGCCGAGCGGTACGGCCGAGCCGTCCCACATGTGCGACTGGAAGATCGGGTTGCGTCCGGCCTTCACCTCTTCTTCGCTCGCGGCGATGAGGGGCAGCACGAAGCCCTCGAGCGCGTCCTTCGGGCAGTGGTCGGTGTGGAGGGCGACCGTGACGGGGTAGTTCTTGGCGACCTCGGTGGCGAACCTCGCGAAGGCGAGGGCTCCGGATGCGCGGTTCTTCACCGTCTGGCCGGCGAAGTAGTCCGCACCTCCCGTGGTGACCTGGATGATGCCGTCGCTGCCGGCCTCGGTGAGACCCTGGAGCACGGCGTTGATCGTCTGCGAGGACGACACGTTGAACGCCGGGTAGGCGAACCCACCGGCCTTCGCCTTGTCGAGCATTTCTGCGTACTGATCCGGCGTGGCGATGGGCATGACGGCTCCTTGAAGTCGGTAGGGCGAACGGGACTCATCATACCGAGGCGGCTTCCGGCAGTCGCCGCCGGCCGCAGGAGACAGCGGGGATACACAGCGCGTTCGCATGGTGAACGTTCGTGCGCATCCCGGCCACTGGGCTGCTCCCGCGGATAAACTGGGCTCGCCGCTGTCAGCGGTGCTCCGCACTGTCGCCGAATCCGTCCGGGAGGACCCATCATGACCAGTTCCACCCCGCCAAGTACAGACACAGCCACCCTGTTTCTGCACCCCGACCGAAACCTGGCGATGGAGCTGGTGCGAGCCACTGAGGCGGCGGCGATCCGTGCGACGCCGTTCATCGGCCGTGGCGACAAGAATGCGGCCGATGGTGCAGCGGTGGATGCGATGCGCAAGTTCCTCGGAACGGTCAACTTCGACGGACTGGTCGTCATCGGCGAGGGCGAGAAAGACCGTGCGCCGATGCTCTTCAACGGGGAGCAAGTCGGCAACGGTCGTGGACCGGCCGTCGACATCGCGGTCGATCCGATCGACGGCACGTCGCTGACCGCCGCCGGACGGCAGAACGCGCTCTCGGTGATCGCGGTGTCCGACCGCGGCACGATGCTGGATGCGTCGAGCGTGTTCTACATGGACAAGATCGTCACCGGGCCCGAGGGCGCCGGGGTCGTCGACCTGTCTCAGACGGTGGCGGAGAACATCCGGGAGCTGGCCAGGGCGAAGGGCAAGCCGGTGGGCGAGATGCGCATCGCCGTCCTCGACCGTCCGCGCCACGAGGGGCTGATCGAGGAGATCCGCGCTGCGGGCGCCGGAACGCGCCTCCTGCTCGACGGTGACGTCGCCGGCGGCATCAATGCCGCCCGCTACGAGTCGCGCATCGACATGTGCATCGGGATCGGCGGCAGCCCCGAGGGCATCACCACCGCGGCCGCGATCAAGGCTCTCAACGGGTTCATGCAGGGCAGGCTGGCGCCCAAAGACGAGGCGGAGCGCGCGGGCGGCATCGCTGCCGGCCTCGACATGGACAGGGTCTATGGCGCCGACGACCTGGTCAAGGGCGACAACACCTTCTTCGTCGCGACCGGCGTCACCGACGGTGGTCTGGTGGAGGGCGTGCGCCGCAAGGGGCCGATCATCCGCACCGAGTCGATCGTCATGCGATCCAAGAGCGGAACCATCCGGCGCGTGATCGCCGACCACGTCGCTTCCAAGTGGCTCGAGCCCGACCAGCTCTGACGACGTACGGCGAGGAGGTCGGCGCTCAGGACCTCACGCCGACTTGAGGTCGTCGGCGTCGCGAGCGGCGGCGGTGTCGTGCTCGGCCGCCGCCTTCTCCTGCAGGGCGAGCTTGTCGACGCCGTGCATGTCGCGGGGCTCGAGTTCGAGCTCCAGCTCAGCGACGAGTTCGAACGCGGTGATCTCGCGCGGGGCCTCCTCGATTCCGTTCAACACCCCGATCACCTTCGACTCGTCGAGGGCGTTGAGTTTGCGAGCTGCGGGGAAGACCTGGCGCTCGAATGAGCCGACGAAGCCGTTGTAATCCTTGACGGTACGTTCCAGAGAACGGCCGAGCTTCTCGATGTGGCTCGCGGTGGTGGACAGGCGCGTGTAGAGCGTGCGGCTCAGGTCGAAGAGCTCCTTCGCCTCCTGCGTGAGCACATCCTGTTGCCAGCTGAACGCGACGGTCTTGAGCACCGACCAGAGGGTCACGGGCGAGGCGAGGGCGACGCGCTTGCTGAACGCGAACTCCATGATCGACGGGTCGGCCTCCATCGCCGACGACACCAGGGACTCGCTCGGGATGAAAGCGATCACGAGTTCGGGGGAGGACTCGAGCCCCGCCCAGTACGCCTTGCTTCCGAGCGCGGTGATGTGGTCGCGCACCGCTTTGACGTGCTGCTTGAGCAGGGATTCGCGCCGCGCGCCGTCGAGGCCGGTTGCGGTGGCCGGGATCTGGCTGGCCTCGAGGTAGGCGTTGAACGGCACCTTGGCGTCGAGCGCGATGCTCTTGCCGCCGGGGAGGCGCACGATCATGTCGGGACGCCCGGCGCCCGCATCCGAGTGGATGCTCGACTGAACGTCGAAGTCGACGCGCTCGATGAGCCCGGCGGCTTCGACGACGCTGCGCAGCTGGGTCTCGCCCCAGACGCCGCGGGTGCTGTTGGAGCGGAGTGCTGACGCGAGCGACTCGGCGGTGCTGCGCAGCCGCTCCTCCGATTCAGTGGCCGACTTGAGTTGCTGCGTCAGCTGCCCGTGCTGTTCACTGCGCTGCGACTCGAGCTCGACGACCTTCTTCTGCATCTCGCTGAGGCTCTCGCGCACCGGGGCCAGCGCCTGCAGCACCTTGCTCTCAGCGCGCTCGCGCTCCGCGGCGGCCTGCGCTTCGGCGCGGTGGCGCTCGATGACCTCGCGATACTGCTCCTGGTGGGCGTGCACCTGCTCCTTGAGCGAGTCGACAGTCGCCTGGGCTGCCGCGAGGTCGCTGGAGATCTCGGCGCGGATCGCCGCCTCGGCCGCTCTCGTCTGCGCCAGCTCGGCCTCGTGCCGGGCAGCGGTGACGGCCGGGTCTTCGACCGGGGCCGTCGGCGCGGCGGCCTCTGCGCGGCGACGCAGCAGGGTCGCGACGGCGAAGCCGCCGGCCGCTGCGCCGACGATGAGGCCGGCGAGGAGTCCGAGGAGGAGCGAGAGGATGGGATCCATGCTGTCAGTGTGGCAGTGGCCTCCGACAGCGGCCGGTTCAAGCGCCGCGAACCGCGAAATCCCCGGCAAGCGGGCTTACGGCGGCTTCGGCGGCTGCCCTAGGCTGGCAATGTCAATATGTAAGGACATGGAGCGACGTCGATGACGACAGCACGAACATCCGGCAACGCCTTCGACGTGCTCGCCATCGGTCGGGTCGGGGTCGATCTCTATCCGTTGCAGAGCGGCGTCGGTCTCGACGAGGTCGAGACGTTCGGCAAATACCTGGGCGGCAGCGCCACCAACGTGACCATCGCTGCGGCTCGCCACGGCCGCCGTGCGGCGATCATCACGCGCACCGGCCCAGATCCGTTCGGCCGCTACGTGCACGCCGAGTTGCGCAGGCTGGGGGTCGACGACCGTTTCGTCTCGGCGGTCCCCGGACTCGCGACGCCGATCACCCTGTGCGAGCTCTTTCCACCCGACGACTTCCCTCTCTACTTCTATCGCGATCCGATCGCACCCGACCTCGTCATCCACCCGGATGAGCTGGATGCGGAGGCGGTCCGCGACGCCGGTGTGTTCTGGGCGACCGTGACCGGGCTCTCCCGCGAGCCGAGTCGATCCGCTCACCACGCCGCCTGGGCGCACCGTGGCCGCACGCCGTTCACCGTGCTCGATCTCGACTACCGGCCGATGTTCTGGGAATCGGCCGCACAGGCGACGGAGGAGGTGCAGCGTGCGCTCGAGCAGGTCACGGTGGCGGTCGGCAATCGTGACGAGTGCGAGATCGCCGTCGGTGAGACGGATCCGCACCTGGCGGCCGATGCGCTGCTCGACCGCGGAGTCGAACTCGCCGTGGTGAAGCAGGGCCCGCGGGGCGTGCTGGCCAAGACGCGGACCGAGACGGTGGAGGTGGAGGCCTTCCCCGTGCAGGTGCTGAACGGCCTCGGCGCCGGCGATGGATTCGGTGGCGCCCTCTGCCACGGACTGCTGGCGGGCTGGTCGCTGGAGCGGACCATCCGGTTCGCCAATGTGGCCGGAGCGATCGTCGCTACCAGGCTCGAGTGCTCGACGGCGATGCCGACCACCGACGAGGTGGAGACCGCGATGGGAGCGGGCCATGTCGCCGTCTGACGACCGGTTCGCCCGGCTCCGCGAGCTGCGTGCGTCCGAACCAGAGCGGCTGGCCGCCCTCGTGGCCGAACGCCGCCGACCGGTGCCGCGCCCAGACGGCCGGCTCTTCATCCTCGCCGCCGACCATCCGGCGCGCGGTGCGCTCGCGGTGGGCGCCGACCCCCGGGCGATGGCCGACCGCTACGAGCTGCTCGACCGGCTGACGTCGGCACTCGGCCGGCCCGGCGTCGACGGAGTGCTCGGCACGCCCGACATCATCGAAGACCTGGCGGCCCTCGGCGCGCTCGACGGCAAGGTCGTCGTCGGGTCGATGAACCGCGGCGGCCTGAAGGATGCGGCGTTCGAGATGGACGACCGCTACACCGCCTACGACGTCGAGGGTCTCGTGCGTGCGGGCATCGACTTCGGAAAGGTGCTGCTGCGCATCAACCTGGCCGACCCCGGCAGCGCGGCCACCTTGGAGTCCACGGCGCGCGCCGTCTCGGCGGCGGCGGCGAGCAGGCTGCCGATCATGATCGAGCCGTTCCTGAGTGAGTGGCACGACGGGCGCATCCTCAACGATCTGAGCCCGGATGCGGTGATCACCTCGATCGCGATCGCCTCCGGCCTCGGCGCCAGCTCGGCGTACACCTGGCTGAAGCTGCCGGTGGTGGCCGAGATGGAGCGGGTGATGGCGGCGACCACCCTGCCGACGCTGCTCCTCGGCGGAGACCCGAGCGCGCATCCGGATGCCGCCTACGCCTCCTGGGCCGATGCGCTGGAACTGCCGGGAGTGCGCGGGCTCGTGGTCGGGCGCTCGCTGCTGTACCCGCCCGATGGCGATGTGGTGCGTGCGGTGGACACCGCCGCCGCACTGGTTCACCCCGACCGCTGACCCCGTGCCGACAGATCCGAGGATGCCGAGATGACCGATCACTTCTTCCCCCGCGGCACGCTCGCCGAGGGTCCGCTCGATGTCGCGGTGCGGCCGGACGGGACCGACTGGAGGTTCACCGGGCTCGATGTGGTCACGCTCGCTCCCGGCGAGCCGTGGACGGTCGCGTTCGATGGCCGCGAAGGCATCGTCGTCCCGCTCGCCGGGGGCTGCACGGTCGCCGTGGCGGGCGACGGGGAGTACGTGCTCGAGGGTCGCCCGAGCCCGTGGGGTGTGACGGATGTGCTCTACCTTCCGGTCGGAACGCGTGCGACCGTCACGGCCGGAAACGGGGCGCGGGTGGCCGTGCCGTGGGCGGTGGCCGAGGTCGCGCATCCGGTGCAGTATCTGGCGAAGGATGCGGTGTCCACCGAACTGCGCGGGGCCGGCATCTGCAGTCGCCAGGTCAACAACTTCGGCACCCCGTCGGCCATTCGCGCCGACCGGCTGATCGCCTGCGAGGTCATGCATCACGGCGGCACCTGGTCGTCGTATCCGCCGCACAAGCACGACGCCGATGGCCCGAACGAGACAGCGCTCGAGGAGATCTACTACTTCGAGGTGGCGCCGTCGTCGGCCGGCACGGAGGGCTTCGCGCTGCACCGGGTCTCGGCGTCCGGCGCCGGGGCCATCGATGTCACCGCAGAGGTCCGCACCGGCGATGTCGTGACCATCCCGTTCGGCTACCACGGCCCGACGGTGGCGGCACCCGGCCACGACCTGTACTACTTGAACGTGATGGCCGGACCGCGAACGCAGGCGCATCCGGACCGCGAATGGCTCATCAGCGACCACCCCGATCACGCGTGGATCCGCGAGCAGTGGGCGACCGAGCAGATCGATCCGCGCCTCCCGTTCACCGAGCACACAGGAGTCACCTCATGACCGGTACCGTCCGTCTCACCGTCGGTCAGGCGGTCGTGCGCTTTCTCGGAGCGCAGCACACGGTTCGCGACGGCGTCGAGCACCGGCTGATCGAGGGGTTCTTCGGGATCTTCGGCCACGGTAACGTCGCCGGGCTCGGTCAGGCGCTGCTGCAGAGCGACATCGACGAGCCGGGCCGGATGCCGTACTGGCTGGCCCGCAACGAGCAGGGTGCGGTGCATGCCGCGGCGGCGTTCGCCAAGCACCGCAACCGGCTGTCGACGCTCGCGGTCACGACCTCGATCGGGCCGGGCGCGACCAACATGGTGACCGGGGCGGCGCTCGCCACGGTGAATCGCATCCCGGTGCTGCTGCTGCCGGCCGACGTGTTCGCTAGCCGTCACCCCGACCCGGTGCTGCAGCAGCTGGAGCGGCAGGATGCGCGCGACGTGACCGTGAACGACGCGTTCCGTCCGGTGTCGGCCTTCTTCGACCGCGTCTGGCGGCCCGAGCAGCTGCCGGCCGCGCTGCTGGGAGCGATGGAGGCGCTGACCGACCCGGCGCGAACCGGGGCCGTCACGATCGCCCTGCCGCAGGACGTGCAGGCCGAGGCCCACGACTGGCCGGAGGAGCTCTTCGGCACCCGGGTCTGGCGCATCCCGCGCCTGCGGCCCGACGAGGATGCCGTCGCCGACGCTGCGGCGATCATCGCGGCGGCCGAGCGACCGTTCATCGTGGCCGGCGGAGGCGTGCACTACTCGGGGGCCGAGGAGGCGCTCGCCTCGTTCGCCGAGCGGCACGGCATCCCGGTGGGGCAGACCCAGGCGGGCAAGGGTGCGTTGCCGGGCGAGCATCCGCTCGACGTCGGGGGAGTGGGCGCGACGGGAACGACCGCCGCCAACACGCTCGCCGCTGCGGCGGACGTGGTGATCGGGATCGGGACGCGGTACTCGGACTTCACCACCGCCTCGCGCTCGCTGTTCGCCGACCCGGGAGTGCGGTTCGTCAACCTCAACGTCGGTTCGGCGGATGCGGTGAAGCTCGCCGGTCTCGCGGTGACCGGCGACGCCCGGGCTGGCATCGCCGCGCTGTCGGATGCGCTGAACGGGCACTCGACCGCCCCGTCCTACCGGGCCGCGGTAGCCGCAGCTCGCGCCGACTGGGCGGTGACGCGCGGCCGGCTGCTCGACCTCGACTGGCTGCACCGCGGCGAAACCGGACGCACCTCTCAGGTCGAGCTGCTCGGCATCCTGAACGAGGAGATCGGCGAGCGGGATGTCGTGGTCAACGCCGCCGGATCGGCCCCGGGCGACCTCCACAAGCTGTTCGAGCCGCGCTCGGCCAAGCAATATCACGTGGAGTACGGGTTCTCCACGATGGGCTACGAGATCGCCGGCGCGCTCGGCGTGAAGCTGGCCGAGCCGGGCATCCAGGTGGTCGCGGTCGTCGGCGACGGCTCGTACCTCATGCTGGCGCAGGAGTTGGTCACGGCGGTGGCAGAGGGGCTGAAACTCGTCGTCGTGCTGATCGACAACGACGGGTTCGCCTCGATCGGCAACCTGTCCGAGTCGGTCGGATCCCAGCGCTTCGGCACCCGGTACCGGTTCGGCGCTGCGGCGGGACCCGCGGCGGGAGGCGCGCTGCCCGTCGACCTCGCGCTCAACCTCGAGAGTCTCGGTGCGGACGTGCTTCGCGCATCCACCCCCACGGAGTTCCGGGATGCGCTGCGCCGGGCCCTCGACGCCGAGACGACGACGGCCGTGTACATCCAGACCGACCCGCTGGCGCCCGGTTCCGGCGACGGGGCCTGGTGGGAGGTGCCGGTCGCCGAGGTGTCCACACTCGACTCGACCCAGCGGGCGCGCACGGCCTACGAAGCCGATCGCCGAGCGCAGCGGCCCTACCTGTGACGATCGTGGCGCCCTACTTGTCGACGAGCGTGATCTCGAACGAGTACAGGTCGGGACGGTAGCAGTGGTGGCCGTACTCGACCGCGCGCCCCGAGTTGTCGTAGGCGGTGCGGTCCATCGTCAGCACCGGGCCTCCGTCGTCGATCTCGAGCAGCGCGCTCTCGTCGCCCTCGGCCCGGCGGGCACCGATCCGCTGGCGCGCGACCCGCATCGTCGTTCCGCGGCTGCGCATCACCTGGTACAGCCCGTGGTCGGCGAGGTCGCTCTCGCCGATCGCCGTGAAGTCGGCGGGCAGGTAGTTCTCCAGCACGGCGACCGGGACATCGTCTGCGCTGCGAAGACGCCGCAGGTGGAGGACGGGTGCGCCGGAGTCGACGCCGAGGATCTCGGCGATGCGCGCATCCGCCTCGATCACCTCGTGCACGAGAAGGCGCGTCGACGGCTGCTGGCCGCTTCCGACGAGGTCGTCGTAGAGGCTCGTGAGTTCGACCTTGCGGGTGACCGGGCCGTGCACGACCTGGGTGCCGATTCCGCGTCTGCGGACGAGGAGGCCCTTGTCGACGAGGTCCTGGATGGCCCGCCGCACGGTCGGGCGGGAGAGCCCGAGGCGCTCGCCGAGGGCGATCTCGTTCTCGAGGCGGGCACCCGCCGGCAACTCGCCGTCGACGATCGCGCGCTCGATCCTGGTCGCGACCTGGTGGTAGAGCGGCACGGGGCCCGAGTGGTCCAGATCCATGAAGAGGGCCGGGGGGAGCTCCTTCTCGGGCTGCGTCATCGGTCGTCCCGTCGCTCGTGGGTCATATGTGCTGACATTAGCACCGCCTCACCGGCTAGAGTTTGTCAGGACATGACATCGAGGAGGACGACGTGATTCGCATCGCCGGCGCACCGGTCAGTTTCGGGGTGTTCGAGCTCAGCCCCGAGGAGGGCGTCGAACTCGCGCGGCCGGACGAACTCTGCGCGGTGCTCTCGGAGGAAGGGTACGCCGGCGTCGACCTCGGTCCGATCGGCTTCCTCGGCCGCGGCGACGACCTGCGCGACCGGCTAGCTCGCCACCGCCTCGAGCTGTCGGGCGGATGGGTGGACCTGCCCTTCACCGATGCTGCCGCCTTCGAGGAGGAGATGCTCACCTTCGACGCGACCCTCGACGTCTTCGTCGAGGCGGCATCGGCATCGCCATCGCCGCAGTTGCTGCCGCTGCCGACTCTCGCCGACCGCGGCTCGGAGATGCGCCGTGCGCATCCGGGAGGCGGTCCCGAGTTCAGCTTGAGCGAGGAGCAGTGGAAGGTGCTCGCCGGCAACGTGTCGATCGCCGCCGACCGCGTGCGCGCCCGCGGACTCGAACCGACCTTCCACCACCACGCCTGCACCTTCGTCGAGACCCCGGACGAGATCGATGAACTCCTGGCGCGCACCGACATCGGGCTCACCTTCGACAGCGGGCACCTCATCCTCGGCGGGGGAGATCCCGTCTCTGGGTGGCAGCGCTGGCACGATCGCATCAACCATCTTCATCTGAAGGATGCGCGAGCATCCGTCCTCCGCGCCGTCGTCGACGATCACGGCGACATGCGCGATGTCTGGGCCGGCCGCGCGTTCGTGCCGTTCGGCGAGGGGGACCTCGACCTGCGCGGCCTGATGGATGGGGTGCTCGCCGACGGCTACAGCGGCTGGCTCGTTGTGGAGCAGGACACCATCCCGCGGCCCGGCGACGACCCGGCCGTGATCCGCATCGACCACCGCACGAACCGCGAAGCACTGAAGGAGTGGCTGCCATGACGGCGGAGACCGGAACGACGAAGATCAGGATCGGAGTGGCCGGCCTCGGCGCCGTCGCACAGTCGGTTCACCTGCCGCTCATCCAGCGCCGCTGGGATCTGTTCGAGCTTGCCGCCCTGGCGGACCTCTCGGCGGCGAACGGTGCCGCCGTCGGCGCGCAGTTCGGGGTGGGTCCCGAGCACGTCTATCCGACCCTCGGCGAAATGCTCGATTCCGAGGAGCTCGACGGGGTCGTGCTGCTGACGTCGGGTTCGCACGGTGGCCCGGCGCTCGAAGCCCTGCAGCGTGGCGTCGCGGTCTTCTGCGAGAAGCCCCTGGCGTTCTCCCTCGCCGAGATCGATCGTCTGCTGGAGGCGGAGGCCGCTGCCGGCCGTC
Organism: Leifsonia sp. NPDC058230; assembly: GCF_042882245.1. Taxonomy (NCBI): domain Bacteria; kingdom Bacillati; phylum Actinomycetota; class Actinomycetes; order Micrococcales; family Microbacteriaceae; genus Leifsonia; species Leifsonia sp. NPDC058230. The sequence goes on from NZ_JBHVWM010000003.1 coordinate 524,316, forward strand.
CGCGACTGCTCCTCGCCTACATGAAGGAGTACGACCCCGCCGTCCTCGCCCTCCGGGAGCGGTTGCCCGAGGCCTCGGAGATCCGGTACGTGAACGTCGAAGTCCTGCACCCGAGCGGCCCCTCGCAGCTCGCCTTCGCCAATCTGCATCCACCGGCGCGGGATGTGGACCCCGCCGTCCTCGCGGAGTTGGTCGCCGCCGACCGGGCCGTCATCGCGCAGGCACTCGGCGACGAGGTCGCGGCCGCTCACGGCGACCTGTACGCGAACGTGGTGCTCGGCAGCCTCATTCACGACCTCTCCCTCGTGCGCGCGCTGGTCGGACCAATCGAGACGGTCGACGAGGTACACCTCTGGGCCTCACAGGATGCGCCGGGCTCGATCGAGGTCGGCGGCACGGCCGGCGACAACGCCCGCGTGCACCTGCACTGGCACTACCTCGCCGACTACCCGCACTACCGTGAGACGGTCACGATCCACCACACCACCGGCTCGCTCGAACTCGAGTTCACCGTGCCCTACCTCCTGAACGCACCGACGGAGCTCCGAATCGTGTCGTCGAGCGGCACCGGGCACTCGCACGAGCTCGTGCGCTCGGTCGACGAAGCGTTCGAGGCGGAGCTGGTCGCCTTCCACCGCATGGTCACCGAGGGGGTGGAACCGCCGACGCGCGCCGTGCACGGGCGGGTGGACGTGCAGACGGGACAACGCATCCTCGCCGTGCTGGCGGCGACGTCGGGCCTGACCATCGGCGGCGAGGCGGCGCAACCCGCCTAGACGCGCTACGCGGCGACGGCCGCCCCGATGCGCCCGAGGCGGGCACCGGTGATGGCGGAGAGGTCGTGGATCGTGGCGACGTCGTGCCGCTTGGCCGCGTGCACCACGATCGCCGCGCAGGCCTCGGCGTCGGCGAGCGCATCGTGGTGGGCGAAGTCCTCGAACCCGGCGGCCATCGCGGCGACGGGCAGACGGTAGGAGTCGAGGTTGTAGGTCTTGCGGGCGACCTGCAGGCTGCAGAGGTAGCTGAACTCCGGGCACTCGAGCGCGGTCGCGGCGCAGGCGGCGCGGATGACGCCCATGTCGAAGCCGGCGTTGTGGGCCACCAGATGGTCTCCCTCGGCGAAGGCGACCAGGTCGGGGAGCTGCTCCACCCAGCCGGCGGCGCCCACCACATCCTGAGCCCGGAGTCCGTGGATGCGGGTGTTCCACTCGTTGAACTCGTCGTGCGGGAACGGCGGCTGGATGAGCCAGCCGACACGGTCGACCACGCGGCCGTTCCTCACCTTGATCAGCCCGACGGAGCACGCGGACGCCGCACTCCCGTTCGCGGTCTCGAAGTCGATGGCGGTGAAATCCAGTGGCACGTGCTCATGCTCGCACGCGCTACCGACGCTGACCGGGAGCCCGCCCGCGCGCCGCGAGCCTCGGGTTACCATCGGGCCATGCGCGAACGAAACGAGCACGACCTGCATGCCCGCTCATTCGACCAAGCGGCCGATGTCTATGAGGCAGCACGACCCGCCTACCCGGCGGAGGCCGTCTCCTGGCTGCTCGAGGGAGTGACCGGGCGGGTGCTCGATCTCGGTGCCGGCACGGGCAAGCTGACCCGCGCGCTCGTCGAACGCGGCCACGAGGTCGCCGCCGTCGACCCGTCGGCGGCGATGCTGCGCGTGCTGCGCGAGGCTCTGCCGGGTGTGGATGCGCAGCTCGGCTCGGGGGAGCGCATCCCGTTCGGCGATCAGAGTGTCGACGCGGTCGTCTGCGCGCAGGCCTGGCACTGGGTGGACCCGGCGTCGGCGGTGCCCGAGGTGGCCCGAGTCCTGCGCCCCGGCGGAACCCTCGGCCTGGTCTGGAACTTCCGCGACGAGAGCGTCGACTGGGTGCGTGAGCTCGGCCAGCTCATGCACACGGAGGAGGCGTACCTCGGCGACGACGTGCCGCCGGTGGTCGGCGCGCCCTTCGGCGAGCTGGAGCGGCACGATGTGCGCTGGGTGCAGCCGCTGAATCTCGACGGGCTCCTCGACCTGGCGCGGTCCCGCAGCTACTTCATCACGAAGGATGCGGACACCCAGGCCGCGGTGATCGCATCGTTGCGTCGGCTGGCGGCCGAGCATCCCGCCCTCGCAGGCAGGGACGTCTTCGAGCTGCCCTACGTCACCGAGTGCTACCGCGCGCGGCGAGGAGCGCTCCGGGAGTGAAGCCGGTTAGGGCCGACGATTCGCGGGAGAGATGCGGCTGGTCGGCGTACCCGGCCAGCGCGGCCAGTTCGGCCACAGAGCGCCCGCGGGTGCTCGGGGCATCGGCGATCCTCAGGAAGCCCTGCAACCGCATCACGCGATGCAGCATCTTGGGGCCGTAGCCGACCTGCTCCGTGACCCGCCGGCTGAGAGTGCGTTCCGGCACGTCGAGTTCGTGGGCGACGGATGCAACGGAGCGGGACGGGTCCCTCAGCAGGCGTGAAACGCGCATCGCGGTTCCGTCGAGCGTGGACGAGTGCGCGAGCAGTTCACCGAGCCGGCCGAGCATCCGGAACGCCTCCGGCGCCGTTTCCGTCTGTCCGAGGCGGGCGAGGAGCCCGGATGCGATGCGACCGTCCGCGTCGCCCGCGCGCTCGGCGAGAGCCTCGGTCGCGCTCACGCGGGCGTCGAGGAGGTCGCTCATCCGCATCCCGAGCACCGATCGGCCGACGCCCGGACGGAACCGGACGCCGACGAACACCGGCGATGCGCCCGCGGGCACCATGACGGCACGCGTGTCGGGAGCGGCGAGCATCACCTCGGCTCCGGGCGTCCAGATGAGGTCGAAACACGCGTCGGGCAAGACCAGAGTCGGCGTGCCGTCGTGGTCGTCGCGGCGCACCCACAGGCAGTCGACGACCGCGGCGACCGCCGAGGGAGGGGCGACTTCGGCGTACATGCCCTGAACTCTGGCACCGTTGGCCGATTCGTACAAGACAGCGTCGCCGGCACACGCTTGACTGGGGGAAACCATCCGCGAACCGAAAGGCAGACCGTGTTCCTCGGACTCCGCACCGTCGTCTATCCCGCCCCCGACCTCGCCGCCGCGAAGGAGTGGTGGTCGGGTGTGCTCGGCATCCAGCCGTACTTCGACGAGCCCTTCTTCGTCGGGTTCAACCCCGGCGGCTACGAATTGGGCCTCGACCCGTCTGCCGATCCGGCCGCGGGTCCGCGCACCTATTGGGGCGTGCGCTCCGTGGACGCGGCAGCGCAGCAGCTTCTCGAAGCCGGGGCCGCGGCCGTCGAGCCGGTGTCGGATGTGGGCGACGGCATCCGGCTCGGCACCTTCCGCACACCCGACGGGAGCATCCTCGGCGTCATCGAGAACCCTGTCTTCCAGTTGACGGACGCCGACGCGCCCGAGAGCGAGGGTCCCGGCCGGTAGACTGGCTGCCCGTGGCTCTCACTATCGCAATCGTCGGACTCCCCAACGTGGGCAAGTCGACCCTCTTCAACGCCCTCACCAAGAACACGGTGCTCGCAGCGAACTACCCGTTCGCGACCATCGAGCCGAACGTGGGCGTCGTGAACCTGCCCGACTCGCGCCTCGACACGCTGGCCGGGATCTTCAGCAGTGAGCGCATCCTGCCGGCCCCCGTGTCGTTCGTCGACATCGCGGGCATTGTGAAGGGCGCCAGTGTGGGCGAGGGCCTCGGCAACAAGTTCCTGGCGAACATCCGCGAGGCCGACGCCATCGCACAGGTCGTGCGTGGCTTCGACGACCCGGATGTGGTGCACGTCGACGGCAAGGTCGACGCGGCCGGCGACATGGAGACCATCAACACCGAGCTCATCCTCGCCGACCTCCAGACCCTCGAGAAGGCGGAAGCCCGCTACGAGAAAGAGGTCAAGGGTCGCAAGCTCGACCCCTCGGTGCTGGAGACGGCCCGTGCCGCCCACGCCATCCTCGACGAGGGCAAGCCGCTGTCGAGCGCGTCCATCGACCTCGAACCCATCAGGGAACTGGGTCTGCTCACCGCCAAGCCGTTCATCTACGTGTTCAACGTCGATGAGGCTGTGCTGACCGACGACGCTCGCCGCGAGGCTCTGGCTGCGCTGGTCGCGCCCGCACAGGCCGTGTTCCTGGATGCGAAGCTCGAGTCCGAACTCATCGACCTCGACCCCGCCGACGCCGCCGAACTCCTCGCCTCGACCGGCCAGGAAGAGAGCGGCCTCGACCAGCTCGCCCGCATCGGCTTCGACACACTCGGCCTCCAGACCTACCTCACCGCGGGCCCGAAAGAGTCGCGTGCCTGGACGATCCACAAGGGTTGGAAGGCCCCCCAGGCGGCGGGCGTCATCCACACGGACTTCGAGAAGGGCTTCATCAAGGCCGAAGTCATCTCGTTCCAGGACCTCGTCGACACCGGATCGGTGCATGAGGCCCGCGCCAAGGGCAAGGCGCGTATGGAAGGCAAGGACTACGTCATGCAGGACGGCGACGTGGTCGAGTTTAGATTTAATGTGTAGCTGATCTGGGGTTTTCCGGTAGCTTAGGCGAATGCGTGAAAAGGCAATCGGCAAGCTTCGTGCGGCACACGAATCTGCCGTCATGGTCCGTGTGCACAGAGATTTCCGCCACGACTACTCCCTTGACGGATTTGTCGTGGGTATCGGGCGAAAGTGGGCAGCACTCGCGCTGACAATGGACGGCGGCTACTTTGACGGACATGTCGCTTTCCGCCTTCGGGACGTGAAAAGGGTGACGCGGGATCGCAGCTTCCAATCCAGATTCTCGCGGCTGCAACCGGAGTGGCCGGCGATGCTCGAAACAGGCTTCGATCTGAACAGCACTGTCGAAACGCTCCGATCATTCAGCGCCCACTCGCCGTTGGTCTCGATCGCGAAAGAGCGCGACAGCAGTGCGATCTGGATCGGCGAGTTCCTGGGTGCAAACGGTAAATGGATCGGCCTTCACGAGGTTCTTCTCGACGCCAGTTGGCGCAAGCATCCCTCCGCCCACAAGCGACGTGAGGTAGATACGATTTCGATCGGTAGCCACTACTTGACGGCACTCTCGGCCGTAGCGGGGCGAGCTCCGCTGCGCGAGAAAGGCTGAGCGTCGAATTGAGCGGCCGAAACGTAATGTTTCGATCCGTTGGAACGTGGTCGAGTTCCGCTTCAACGTGTGACGCGGCCGGGGTCGGATGCGCCACCGGTGTCGGGGTGCTCGCGCAGCGCGGCTGCATCCAGAGCCTCCGTCGCAACCCGGCGTCCCTCGGCGATGAGACGTGGCAGGTCGGACATCCTCCACTGAGCCATGCCTTCCATTTCGGGCTGGATGAGCAGGACCGACGGGTCGCTCGTGAGGTCTGCTGTGCGAGTCACGGTGCGCATCATCCGTACGTTCTCCCACTTCGCATGCAACCGCACCACGATGACGCGGGATGCGCCGAGCGCGCGAGCGGCGGCGACGGGAACGTTGTCGACGATGCCGCCATCAGCCAGCAAGGCCGCCCCGCGGCGTACCGGCGGGAGCACACCGGGGACAGCGATCGTCGATCTCAGGGCGACGCTCAACGGCCCCTCGTCGATCGTCACCGCCTGCCGGGTCCGGAGGTCGGTGGCAACCGCCGCGAATCGACGTGGAAGGTCTTCGATGAGCGGATCGGAACCGAACGTGCTGCGCACCGCGTCGGCGACGGTTCGGGTGTCGAGCAGCCCCCAGCGCGGGGCGAAGGACCAGCGGGCGATCGCGCGCCAGCGGAACCCGAGGGCGGCTCGACCGATGGCCTCTGGCTCGAATCCTGCCGCGTAGGCTGCGCCGACCAGGGCGCCGGAGCTGGTGCCGGTGACGATCCCCGGCCGGATGCCTCGTTCCGTGAGCACCTGCAGAACGCCCACGTGCGCTGCACTGAATGCGCCGCCACCACTGAGCGCGAGTCCCAGGGTTCGATCGTCGCTCACGGCGACCTCCCCTCCTGGATGACTGCCTGATCGGGCAGTGTGTGGGAAGGAGTCTTCCACGCGGTACACTGGATGCGATAGGCGGACTCTCATTCGTCTCGCCCCGGCCGCGTGGTAACGGTCGGGGCTTTTTTACGTCCCGAGCTCCTCGCCCGTCACCAGCGTCGGCGCACGGAGGCTTTGGTGCCGGTCACCAGGCTGGCGGCGGGCACATCGTCGGTGACGATCGATCCGGCAGCGATCACGGCATCCCGACCGATGGTGACTCCCGGCAGGATCGTGGCCCCGGCGCCGATCCACACGTTCTCCGCCACGTCGATGGGCGCACCGGTCAGCCAGACGCGTCTCTCCTCGGTGTCGACCGGATGTCCGACAGTGATGAAGGTGACCTTCGGGCCGACCATCACGCGTTCCCCGAGCCGGATGCCGGCGTAGTCCAGGAACGTGCAGTTCTGGTTGATGAACACCCTCTCGGCGAGGTCGAGGTTGAGGCCGTGGTCCGTGTAGAAGGGTGGATAGATCGTGACGCGAGCCGGCAGCGGCCGTCCCAGGATCTGCTCGAAGAGTTCGGCTTTGCCTGCCTCGTCGTCGAAGGGCAGAACGTTCAAGCGGGAAGTGAGTTCGGTCGCCCGCAGGACCCTCTCGGACATCGCCTGGAACTCGGGGCTGTGGATGCGCATGAGGAGGTCGCTGGACACCCCACGATCCTCACACCGTCGCGCCGCACCGAGCAGCTGACACGCCTGCCCGTTCGGAGCGAGATCTCCGACTCTGCGAGCGGGTAGCGACGGCCGCGCGGTTCAGTACTTGTTGCCGAGCGCCTTGTTCTTGATCGCGTCGAATTCGCCCTGGGAGATGATGCCCTGGTCGAGCAGGTTCTTCGCCTTCTCGATCTCGTGCGCCGGGTTGGCCAGCGGTGCCGAGCCGGTGTAGCTGTCGTCCTCCTTGACCGGAACGTACTCGCCGCCCCGCCGCTCGGCCATGCCGCGCCCGCGGGCGATCAGATAGACCAGCGCGGTGAGGAACGGAACGAAGATCAGGAAGATGATCCACACTGCCTTCCACCACCCGTTGAGCGTGCGGTCGCGGAACAGGTCGAAGATGATCGAGAACAGCGCGATCAGGTACACGGTGTAGGCGAAAATCCAGAAGAAGAACCAGATCACGTCTCCGAAATTGTTCCAATTCACTGCGATCCCCTTAGCGCTCGACCGGGCCGCTTCCGCGGTGCTCACAGGTTATACCCAGGCGACCTGCCGATGGCTAGCAGTTTTTTCGCATTGGAACAGGAGGTCAGGTCACATCGCGGATGAAATCCAGCACCGAGGACGTGACCAGCTCCGCAACGTCGTGCGCGTTCATCGGTGACGACGCGAGCACCTTCATCCCGTGATCGGCGCCCGGGACCACGACGAGCCGGATGTTCGTCCGCCCGCCGACTTCTGCCCCGAGCGTGCCCGCGGTTCCGAACGTGTCGCGCTCACCCTGCAGCACCAGCACGGGAACGTCGGGCGTGAGCAGCTCACTCAGTCGCGACTTCTCGGGTCTGCCGGGCGGGTGCAGCGGGAACGCCAGGCAGACGACGGCGGCGGCGCCGACGGATGCGGCGGTCCTGCACGCGACGCGCGCCCCCGCACTGCGGCCGCCCACCACGATCGGAAGGCCGCCTGCGATCTCCTCGATCAGGGGTGCGGTCTCCTCCCACGCGACATCGAGGGTCTCCGGTCGCGCTGCCACCCGGCGCCCGGCCACCCGCCACGGTTGCTCGAACCTCGCGACGGTGACGCCCTGGTCGGGCAACTCGGCGGCCAGCGCGGTCAGGTCGATCGTTCCGATCCCGCCGCCGGCTCCGTGACCCAGCCACAGCACTGCGCTCGGATTCTCGGCGGCGTCCACGACCAGTCGGCCCGGGCCGAGAGAGGTTGGCGCTGCGACATCCACGATATCGACGCTACCCGTTCGCGCGGAACAGGTCGTCGATCGGAGCCGTGCGGACGACGCCCTCCACGCTCGCGGCCAGCTCGGCGTCGAGGGTGATGAACGCATCCGCCTGCAGGACGGTGAGTGCGATGTATTCGGCGTCGTAGGTGTCGGACCAGCCGAGCCGGTCGGCGACCTTCCACGCATTGCTCCGCAACACCCGGTCGCCGAGGAGCCGGATGCGCATCGCGCCGATGCGGTCGAGCCGGTTCTCGGCGACCCTCTTGGTGATCTCGCCCCGGACGGCCGCCGTGTGGAGGAGCGACAAGGTCTGGGACCGGATGAGGGTCGGAGCGAGCAGCTCGTGCTCCTCCGCGATCTCCCTCTCCTCCACCGCGAGCCGGATTGCCACGCGCGCGTCGATGACGTATCTGGTCATGCGAACTCCCTTCGGTCCGGCGAATCACCGCAGCCACCACCGCCAGCGTAGGCGTGCCGTAACCGGGCCGGAAAGAGGAGGTGCCCGCCCCACGCATGCCGGCCCGAGTCCTCCCGCGTCAGTCGCCCTCGATGCGCACTGGATTGACCAGGTCGCCTTCCGACGACAGGTCGTCGTCGGGCATGACCTCGAACGACTCCAGCGCGTCCGTTGCCAGCACCGCATCGATCAGTGACCGGGAACCTCCGACGACCGTGGAATCCCAATCGATCTCCGACGCGACGCACCACGAATGGTCGGCCGGCCAGATGAGCTGGGGCATCGAGCCCTCGAAGTGGCGGGTCCAGCCCATCCCTGCGCGGAGCGGCCAGGCCGGGTCGGAGAGCTCGCGCAGTGTCGTCGAGCTGAGAACGTACTCTCGCCCTGGCAGTTCGAGAACGGCGGCCTGGCCGACCCCGTCCGCTGAACGGAGGGGAGCGAGCTGATCGCCCCGGACACCTCGGGGGAGACGGATGCGGCCTTCTCCGCTTCGATCGCCGCCAGCTCGGCCTCGATGCCGTCGGCCCCGTCGGGCGCCCACAACGAGACGGTGACGCGCGAGCCGTTCAGTTCACCCCAGCCCACCCAGACCCCGAACACGATGTTGTCGGGCGTGGACGAGTGACCATCGAGCGCGCCCACGAGCTGCGACAGCTGGGCGGGGCCGAAGAATCCGGCTCGGGGCTGCCCCAGCATCCAGCCGTCATCGAAAGCCAGCCGGCGGTCGTCGCGCGCAATGCGGTCCCACTGAACGAGTGGATGCACGACCCGTCCCGTCCGCCGGGCGACCTCGGCCCAGGGCCAGATCGCCTCGTCGATCGCGGTGCGACCGAAGTCGTCGTCGGGTGCGCCCGCGGGCTCCGGGGCGACACGTGTTGCCGGAACCGGATGGAGGATCCGCGCGTACGCCTCGAACCCGCGCGGCACCACTGCGCCGACACGGCCCCACCCCTGCAGCCGCGGCCCGATCCACGCGCCGCTCCCAGCATCCGTCAGCCACCTCATCCTCAGAGTCTGGCCCAGCAGACACCCGCTCGCGGACATTATCGACGGGGCGTCCGGATGCGCCGGTCAGTCGTCGAGGTCGTCCGTCGTCACCGGGATGGTCGCGAGGTAGGGGTAGGCGGGCATCGACGAGAACTCCTCGTCGTCGTCGAGCTCGTAAATGTCGTAGGCGAGGGCGCCGCCGAACGTGGTCGCGACGCGGATCTGGCCGGGCGGGCAGCCGCCGATCAGCGGGACGACGACGACGCTGTCCAGCGTCTTGCCGTCCTCGTAGAGGAGGGCCGCTTGGATGGTTCGCGACAAGGCGTCCATGCGGCGCACTCTACAACCGGCCCGGGCTCTCCGGATGGAATGTCCCCGGCGGTTCCTGCAGCGTGTCGTCGGCAGCCGCTACATTCAGAAGCACCGAACAACAGAGGGAGATCGTGCATGTCGTTTCAGGCCTACCTGGATGCCATCGAGGTCAAGACCGGTAAGACTCCGCGGGAGCTGGTCACGCTCGCCGAGGAGCGCGGCTACAACGATCCGGCCGTCAAGGCCGGGGTGATCGTGGACTGGCTGAAGGAGGACTTCGACCTCGGCCGCGGGCACGCGATGGCGCTGGTGCACGTGATCAAGAATGGCCCCACCATCTCGACCAAGCATGTGGGCACCGACGGCGTGCACCGTGACGAGACCGACACGCTCTGGCTCGACGGCAAGGCGACCAAACCGGCCTGAGCCGGAGGGTCGCTCCGATCCGTGACCTGGTGTCGCTACGGCAGCAGCGCGAGCTTTCCACCCGGGTGTTCCGAGCTGAGGAAACGCAGCGCGTCGAGCGCCTCCGAGAGCGGGAACGTTCGCGCGATCGGTACCTCCAGTTCGCCGCTGCCCGCTCGGCGGATGAGTTCGGCTCGAACGCTGTTGCGGTACACGATGCTCTCCGGCTGAGCGCCGTTGATGGCTCGGAAGCCTTCGGTTGCCGCGCGTCCGGCCGCGACGATGGTCACGATGCGGCTCCGGTCGGCGACTAAGGCCAGCGAGGTGTCGATCGCCTCGTCGGTGCCCACGGCATCCAGCGCCGCTGCATAGCCCTCGGGTGCCGCCGCGCGTGCCCGGTCGAGCAATCCAGGCCCGTATGCGATGGGTTCTCCGCCGAACCGCCGCACCTCGTCGAAGCGAGACTCGCTCGCGGTGCCGATGACACGCGCACCGAGGTCGCGCGCCTGCTGCAGGATGCTCACCCCGACCGCGCCGGACGCCCCGTGCACGAGGATGGTGTCGCCCGGCCCCACTCCGGTCACGTTCAGCATCTGCGACGCCGTCGAGCCGACGAGGAGCAGGTTCGCCGCCTCGGGGAAGCCGAGGCTGTCCGGCTTGGCGAACACGTCCGACGCGGGAACGGTGAGTTCGGTGGCATACCCGCCGGCGATGCGGAAGGCGAGCACCGCATCCCCGACCGCGCCTCCGCCGGATGCGATCTCGGTGTCGGGGCCGACGGCCGAGAGGATGCCGGCCACTTCGTAACCGATGCGCACCGGGAGTCCGGGGCCTGGGCGCGGTGCGATGACGTGTTTGCGGTCGGCGGGATTGACCCCTGCGGCCTGCACGCGGATGGTCACCTCACCCTGGGCGGGGGCACGCACCTCCTGCTCCACGTACTCCCAGCCATCGAGGTCACCCCAGCGCGTCGCGATCCATGCTTTAGCCATGACCCCATTCAATTCCGGTCGGCTGTGAACCCAACCGGTACGCGCTCAGGAAACTCTCACGGATGCTGGGCTCGGCGCTGCTTCGTCGTGCGCTGCGGGATGAGCTTCAGCAGCAGCGCCGTCGTGCTGTCGTCCAGGTCGACCAGCGTGTCACGCGACTTGATGAAGTCGCTGAACGAGCGGTATCCGAGGGAACGCTCACTGAACGACGGGTCCATTCGCTTGATCTGCGATTTCACCAGGGAGCTGTGTAGCCACTCGGTGTCGTCCTTCTCGTGGCCGAGCTGCATCGCGCGCAGAAGGAGCCTGGTGGCCTCCTCCTGCCGGTCGGTCTGATCGATCTCGGGTTCGGGTTCCGGCTCGGGTGCGGCGGCTGCCTTCGGCGCGCGGGTGGACTTCTTGCGCGGTGCCTTGGCCGGTTCGGCCGGCTCGGCCGGCTCGGCGGCTGCGTCCGGGCCGGCGACGACGGCGGGCTCGGCCGCATCCGGTTCGCCGTCCGGTGACGTGGCGTCGGGGGCCGCCGTTCGCGGCCGGGTCCTGACGATGGTCTCGACTGCGGCGACGCCGGGGAGGTCGTCGTAGGTGACGAACTCGTCGCACGCCGCCGCGAGGGATTTGCTGGTCGAGCCGGCCACACCGATCCCGACCACGTAGCGACCGAGCCGCTTGCAGCGCTGCGCGAGCGCGATGTAGTCGGAGTCGCCCGCCACGATCACGACGTGCGTGAGATCGGGGAGCCGGAACAGGTCTTCGACGGCGTCGACGGCCAGGCGGATGTCGGCTCCGTTCTTGGCGTAGGCCGCCGCGGGGAAGAGCTGCACGAGGTCGACGGCCCGACCCACCAGCTGCCCGCGGTATTCGGCGTTCACTGCGGCCGACCAGTCCGCGTAGGCGCGGGTGAGCACGAGCGTGCCGAACGAGGATGCGAAGTCGATCACGGCCCCGATGTCCACCGTGGCCTGGGTGAGCTTTTCGGCGACTTTGGGGTCACCCGTCATCCCCGCGGCCCCGCCCTTGGACCGGTCGCGCATGAATGAGTTGCGCCCGTGCACCTGGTCGTATCGCGAGATCACGATGTTGTCGAAGTCGATGTAGACGGCGACGCGACCGTCTCCCGGTTCTGTCATGTACCCAGTGTGACGGATGCGCGACCCGCCTCGGCCTCAAACGTCGGAGATTCGGCGCCAGCAGTGCCGAATCTCCGTCAGGACGGATGTTCCGACGGCGTGTCGCCCCGCGGTTCCGACGTCGCTCAGGAGTTTCCGGGGAACGCGAGCTCGATCTTCGAGTGGACCGGGTCGGGCCAACGGGACGTCACGACCTTGCTCCGCGTGTAGAAGTGGAACGACTCAGGGCCGTAGATGTGCGAGTCGCCGAAGAGCGAGTTCTTCCAGCCGCCGAACGAGTACGCTCCGATCGGCACGGGGATCGGGACATTGATGCCGACCATGCCCACCTCCACGTCGAACTCGAACTGACGGGCGGCGCCGCCGTCGCGGGTGAACAGTGCGACTCCGTTGCCGTACGGGTTGTCGTTGATCAGCTCCACCGCATCCTCGAAGGTACCGACGCGTACCACGGAGAGAACCGGACCGAAGATCTCGTCGGTGTAGACGCGCATCCCGGTGCCGACGTCGTCGATCAGGCTGACCCCGATGAAGAAGCCGTCGGATTCGAAGGTCTTCTGCGTGCCGTCGACCACGACCGTCGCGCCCTCGGCAGCAGCGCCGGTGACGTAGGACGCGACCTTGTCACGGTGTTCGCGGGTGATGAGGGGGCCCATCTCCGACGACGTGTCCGTTCCGGGGCCGATGACCAGTGCGTCCAGTCGCCGCTCGATCGCGGGTACCAGGCGGTCCCCGACGTCACCGACCGCGACCAGCACACTGACGGCCATGCAGCGCTCGCCGGCCGATCCGTAGGCGGCGGAGACCGCAGCGTCGGCGGCGGCCTCGATGTCCGCATCCTCGAGCACGACCATGTGATTCTTGGCGCCGCCGAGCGCCTGCACGCGCTTGCCGGATGCCGTGGCCCGCTGGTAGATCGAGCGCGCAATCGGGGTGGAGCCCACGAAACTGATCGCGTCCACCTCCGGGCTGTCGAGGATGGCGTCGACCGCGACCTTGTCTCCGTGGACGACGTTCAGCACGCCGGCAGGCAGCCCCGCCTCCAGGAACAGCTCGGCCAGAAAGACGGATGCGCTCGGATCCTTCTCGCTCGGCTTCAGCACGACCGTGTTTCCGCAGGCGATCGCGCTGGCGACCATCCACAGCGGAACCATCACCGGGAAGTTGAACGGAGTGATGCACCCGACGACCCCTACCGGCTGCTTGACGCTGTGCACGTCGATGCCGTTCGAGACCTGCTGGCTGAAGTCGCCCTTCAGCTGGTTGATGAGTCCGGATGCGAACTCGACGTTCTCGAGGCCGCGCGCGATCTCGCCCGCGGCGTCGGAGAGCACCTTGCCGTGCTCGCTGGTGACGATGGCGGCGAGCTCGGAGGCGCGCTCGGTGACGAGGTGGCGCATCCGGAACAGCACGTCGGCTCGCTTGGTCAGGCTGGTGGAGCGCCAGGCGGGCAACGCCGCGCGGGCGGCGGCGATGGCCTGCTCGACGTCGGACGAACTCGCGAACACGACCTCGTGCTGGCGCTCGCCGGTTGCGGGGTCGAAGACGTCGCCGGTGCGAATGGGCTCGCCGGTCTTACGACCGTCGATCAGATGGCGGATGAGGGCCACGGGCATTCTCCTCGAGTGAATCGGACGAAGTGCCCGGGATGAACAGTAGGCTTGCTTCCCAATGATCACAGAGAGAGGGTGGGCCGCTCGATGCCAGATCGTCGTGGCTTTAAGCCGGATCAGACAGATCGTCCGGACGCTTCGGATCCTTCGCGGAACGCGGCGGGCGTGCTGCCGAGCCTGCGCGAGATCCTCCGCCTCGACGACGTCGCGCGTGCCCTGCCCGAAGTGCTGACCGGTGAGGATGCGCTGGATCGTCCGGTGCGCTGGGTTCACGTGTCCGAGACGGCCGATGTGGCGAGGCTGGTCAGCGGCGGGGAGCTCTTGCTGTCGACCGGCGTCGGCTGGCCGACCGGTGATGCAGCGCTCCGGGCGCTCGGCGCTCAGCTGGCGCGCGTCGGTGTGACGGGGCTGATCCTGGAGCTGGGCGTTCGCATGCCCGAGGCGCCGCCGGCGCTGGTCGGGGAGTTCGCGGCGCAGGGTCTGCCGCTGGTCGTGCTGCACCGTGAGGCGCGGTTCATCGCCATCACCGAGGCGGTGCACTCCCGTATCATCGCCGATCAGATGGTGGCGCTGCGGGCTCGGGATGAGATCCACGCGCTGTTCACAGAGCTGAGCCTGCGGGGGAGCCCGGCCGACTTCATCGTGTCCCAGGCGGGCCACGCGCTGGCGTCCGCGGTCGTGCTCGAGGACCTCAACCATCACGTGGTCGCGGCCGAGACGTTCGGTTCGGCCGAGGACGCGCTCGACGGGTGGGAGCAGCGGTCGCGCTCGGCCCATCGCGGAGACGGCGACGCCGGCTGGCTGATCACTCCCGTCGAGGCGCGGGGCATCCGGTGGGGTCATCTGATCGCGCTGCCGGGTGAGCCTCACCCCGCCGGGCGATCGAATGTGCTGGAGCAGGCGGCCGTCGCCTTGGCGCTCAGCCGGCTCGCCGACCGGGATGACGACGAGTGGACATGGCAGAGTCACGACCGGCTGCTGCGGGCGCTGCTCGGCCGCCGGTTCGCCAGTGAGAGCGGACTCGTCGCACGGTTCGAGTCGGCCGGGTTCGCCGTGTCCGGGCGAACGCTGACGGGGGTCGCCGTGAGCGTGCGGTCAGCCGGCGGCGACGGCACCGGGAACGCCGCGGCGGTGCGGGGAGCGGCCGTCGCTGCCGCCGGTGAGGCGGGAGTGGACGCGCTCGCGGCCCAGCATCCCGCGCGACCGGGATCGCTCGTGGTCCTCGCGCTGTCCGTTCGCCGCGATCGTGCCGTCACGGATGCGTCGTTCGCCGCTCTCGGCCGGGCGATCGCCCGCGAGCTGAGAGTGGCCGAGAACTCGGTGACTCTCGCGGTCGGGTCGGACGCCGCGAGCATCCCGGGCCTCCTCGCCTCGATCGAGGAGGCGACGGAGTTGCTCGGCCGCGCAGACGCGGGCAGTTCGCGTACGGCAATCGTGCAGCGGGTGGAGCGGCGCCCGCTGTTGCGGTTGGTCACTGCTCTGGCCGGCGACCCGCGGATGCAGGAGCACAGCGAGCAGATGCTGCGCCCGCTCATCGAATACGACCTCGCACACGACGGCGACCTGCTGGACGTGCTGCGGGCGTACGCGACGCACCCGGGAAACCGTACCCGGGCGGCCGCGGCCAGCCACCTGTCGCGCTCGGTGTTCTACCAGCGGCTGGCGCTCATCGAAGACCTGCTCGGCGCAGACCTCGACGACGGCGAGACACTCAGCGCGCTGCACGCGGCGCTGCTCGCGCGACGGGTCACGTCCTAGCGGCTCAGGAGTCGAATCCGAGGCCGACGGCATCGAGTGTCTTGAGGAACAGGTTTCGCTTGCCATCGGCGTGGTCGGCGCGGTCGAGCGACCAGCGTGTGAGGTTGATTCCGATGGATGCGGCCGGCTCCGGCGGGAACGGGAGCGGCCGGCTCTTCACCATCGCGAGCTCGGTACGCTCTGTGCTGCGCCCGGCGAGGAGGTCGAGCATGACCTTTGCCCCGAAATGCGTCGCCGCCACTCCGAGGCCGGTGTAGCCCGTGGCGTAGGCGACCCGCCCGCCCCGAGCCGAGCCGAAGAATGCGCAGAACCGGCTGCAGGTGTCGATCGCGCCCGCCCAGCGGTGGCTGAAGCGGATGCCCGCCAACTGCGGGAACGTCGTGAAGAAATGGCCGGCGAGCCGTTCGAACGTGGCCGGGCGGTTCTCGTACTGCTCGCGGATCCGTCCGCCGTAGTGGTAGATCGCGTCGTAGCCGCCGAAGAGGATGCGGTTGTCGGCCGACAGCCGGTAGTAGTGGAACTGGTTGGCGGAATCGCCGAGCCCCTGCCGGCCGGACCAGCCGATGGATGCGAGCTGCGCATCCATCAGCGGTTCAGTCATGAGCACGTAGTCGTACACCGGCACCGTCGAGAATCGGTTCCGCTTCAGCAGCGACGGGAACACGTTGGTGGCGAGTGCTGTTCGTTCGGCCCGCACAGTGGCGTGGGGAGTGTTGAGGGTCGTTCCGTCCCCGATGCTGGTGACAGGGGTGTTCTCGAAGATCTCGACGCCGGCCGCCGCACAGGCGCGGGCGAGCGCGCGGGCGAGCTTGGCCGGATGCACGAGGGCCGAGTCGCGCGTGCGCCGGAGGCCGGCCAGGTAGGTCGGCGAGTGCACTTCTGCGCGCACGGCGGCTGTGTCGAGGAACACGGCGTCGGGGCCGACTGCGTCGCGCAACCACTCCACCTGGTGCGGTTCGGTGGCGAGGTCGATGGCGCCGTTGCGCTCGAAGTCCGCGTCGAGCGCGAGCTCGCCGACCGCCAGCTCGATCTCGTCGAGGTTGCGCATCCCGAGCCGCTGGAGCTGGTCGAACTCCTCCGGAAAGCGGCTGAGGGCGTTCTCCTCGCCATGGGTGAGGCTCGCCTCGCAGAATCCGCCGTTGCGGCCCGACGCCGCCCAGCCGATGCGTTTCCCCTCCAGCAGCACCACGCGCGACGCCGGACTCTCCTGCTTCGCGAGCAGAGCGGTCCAGAGCCCCGAGTAACCGCCGCCGACCACCGCGAGGTCGCAGTGCAGGTCGCCGGTCAGCTGCGGGTACGGGTCGCCGGGAGCGTCTTCGAGCCAGAACGACCCTTGCCGAGCGCCGCGGAGCGCGTGCCGCACGACCGCCGCATCCGGACGCATCCTCTCGAAAACGGTACTTCCCATGGGTATCCCTCCGGCTGCTATCGATGGAGATTCCGCTGACCGGCGCCCGGATTCTCCGTCCGGAAGGAGATCTCAGCGGCATGTCGTTCGAAGTGTCCTGAGTTGGTGGCAGTGGACACAGCTCAAGCCTCGGGAAACTCGATGGTCGGCTCGTCCTCGGCCGTCACCGGGAAGTGCCCGAGGAATGTCACCCCGTCCCGCCCGCCGTCGAAGCGGGAGACCCGCGCGCCCTGCGGCTCGTAGAACACGTCGCCGGCGCGGAGCACGCGTGGTTCCCCGCCCTCGACCTGGTAGATCGCGGAGCCCCGCTCGATGCTCCCGACCACCGGGCCGTTGTGCACGTGCAGTCCGGCGGCGACGTTGGGCTCGATGCTGATGCGTCGTGTCTCGATGCGTGTGACGGTCACCGGATGCGCGAGCACGGCATCCTGCACCACCACCCTGGAC
This sequence comes from Leifsonia sp. NPDC058230, assembly GCF_042882245.1. Lineage (NCBI taxonomy): Bacteria > Bacillati > Actinomycetota > Actinomycetes > Micrococcales > Microbacteriaceae > Leifsonia > Leifsonia sp. NPDC058230. The sequence continues at coordinate 541,686 of NZ_JBHVWM010000003.1, forward strand.
ACCGGATCGCGTCGTGTCGCGGCGGGGTCGGGCTCGGGCGGCACGTCTTTCGCCGCCAGGATCTCGCCGAAGAGCACCTCTCCGGTCGGCTCGAACCCCAGGCGCCGGTAAAACCCGTCCGGGCCGCCTTCGCCCTCTTCCCAGAGCACGGTGATGCGGGCGACACCGCGTCGCCGGGCCTCGACTTCGAGCGCTTCGATCGCGAACCGGCCGACGCCGCGGCCCTGAGCCGTCCCCGCGACGTTGAGCCGCCAGATGCCGGCCCGGAATGCTTCGAGCTCGTTACCGGGGTCGAAGTTGCCCATGATGAATCCCACCACGTCGTCGCCGTCGAGCACGACTCGGGGCCACGCGGTCGGGGTGACGTAGGCCTGGGCGATGGAGGCGACCACCGGAGCGACGAACCGCTCCTGACCGGGGGCCAGCTTCAGTGCGACGGCGGCGTCGAGGTTCTCCTCGGTGATCTCAGCGATGGTGAGCGGGGCCATGAGCCGATGCTAGTGCCGGCCCCCGACTCACGATCGGTTCGCGAGCAGCGCCTCGATCTCCGCCGAGGTCGGTGCCGTCGCCGGCCCGGAGCGTGTGACCGCGATGGCGGCGGCCGCGTTGGCGCGCCGAGCGGCATCCAGAACGGCATCATCGCGCGAGAGCGCCGCCGCCAGCACTCCACCGTGGGCGTCCCCGGCACCGTTGCTGTCGACCGCTCGCACGGGAAAGCCGGGGACCAGCACCGGCGAGCCCGGGATGCTCGACCCGGCCACCCAGCATCCCGCCGCACCATCGCGCACGACGACCGCGCCCCGGGGCCGGATGCGCCCGAGTAGGACGCTCGCAGCCTCGGCGAGGTCGGCGCCCGAGCCGGCGATCGCCGCCTCCCGAGCGTTGACACTGAAGACGTCCGTGCGCCGAAGCACGCGGCCCAGCACATCCGGGTCGAGCGTCCCGATCAGCGGAGACGGGTCGGTGATCACCCGCACGTCCGACGGCAGCGATTCGAGCCATCGGGGCAGCGAGCCGGCGTTGACCGGATGCGCGAGGCTGTAGCCCGAGACGTACACGATGTCACGGCTCCCGACCACCACCCGCTCGAGGTCGGCGCTCGTCAGCTGTCCCTCCGCACCGACGTGGGTGACGAAGGTGCGTTCGGTCGATGCGTCGACCAGGGCAACGCTGTAGCCGCTGTCGGCATCCGGAAGCCCGGATTGCACGACGTCCACGCCGCTCGTTGCGAGGGCCGCCCGCACGACGTCACCGAACGGGCCGGTGCCGTACTGGCCGGCGAACACCACCGGGAGCCCGTCGCGCTCGGCCGCGACCATCACGTTGTAGCCGCCGCCGGCGGCGAGCGTCGACGAGGATGCGATCGTGTCGCCGCCGGGCGCCGGCAACGCATCGATAGTCATCACGATGTCCACGATGACGTTGCCGGTGAAGACGAGGCGGGGCCGGTCCGACACGGTTTCGCGCTGCTCGACGGCGGGGAGGGAACGGGTGCTCATGGTGCGTCCGGTCACCGGCGCAGCGCCAGCAGCCCATCGACGAGCGGGGGGAGGTCGAGACGATTGACGCGCACGAGGGCGGCGCGTTCGCGCGCCGGCCAGACTGTCGTTCCGTGGGTCGCGCCGAGCACAGCGCCGGCGATGGCCGCGATCGTGTCCGTGTCGCCGCCGAGCCCGGCGGCCAGGCAGAGCGCATCCCAGGGATGCTCGCTGACGGCGGCGATCGCCAGGGCGGCGACGACCGACTCCTGGGAAGCGACCGAGGTGCCGATCACCTCGGAGAGCGCATCGGCTCGTGCATTCTCGCCCAGCGAGGCGATGTAGGGGATGGCCCAGCGCAGCCGCGCGGCGATATCGCCTCCGGCGATCCAGTGACCGCGGGTCGCTCCCACCTCGGCGGCGGCGACGGCCACGTCGAGCGCGTCGGCGAGGCCCGCGCCCGCGACGCCGGCACTGACGGCAGCGCCGACGGCGGACGCGCTCGCGATGCCGAGCGTCGTGTTGTGCGTGACTTCACTGGTCTGCGCGACCGCGTCCACGAAGCGCGGGATCGACTCCACGCCGACGGCGATTCCGACCGGGGCGATGCGCATGGCGGCGCCGTTCGTCGTTCCGAACCGGCCGGCTTCGGAGGCGGGAACACCCTCGCCGAGCCGCTGCAGTGCCGCCTTCGTGGAGGGTCCGAGAAGATCGAGCGAGCCTTCGGCCTCCATCGTGCGCTCCCAGTCGAGCAGGCGACGCGCGAACGTATTTACGTCGATCGTCCCGCCTCCCTCGATGAGAAGGTGGGCGAGAAGCACGGCCTGCTCGGTGTCGTCGGTGATCGACCCGGCTGCCATGCCGCGAGCGATGCGCTGGCGGGGGCCCGCATCCACGAAGCCGGTGATTCGCCCGTAGTCCTCGGCGATCTCGGTGCGCGACATCGACTGCGTCGGCATGCCGAGTGCATCCCCGAGGGCGAGACCTTCGAATGCTGCGAGGGCGCGATCACGATCGACGGCGCTCACAGGCGACGCCCGGACGTCATGTGCGGGCGGAACCGCTGAGCGTCGAGCCGGAGGGCTCCGTCGCCGGCTTGTCCATAGCCGATACGGTACGTGCACATCTCCTGTACTGCAATCGGCGCTCTAGTGGTCGCGACCGCCCGGTGGGACCATGAGTCATGTCGATCATCGAGACCGTCAATGAAGACGATGCAACGGGTGTGCTCGCCGAGTGCTACGCGGGCGATCTGAAGGAACTGGGCTACGTGTCTTCCTACACCAGGGTGATGTCCGTCAATCCGGAGGCCTACCTGGCGTGGATGGGACTCGTGCGCGCAATCGTCCCGCAACTGGGCAAGCGCCGCTACGAACTGGTCACGCTGGCGGCTGCGCAGGGCGTCCACTCGGAGACCTGCCGGCTCGCCCACGGGCGCAAGTCGCTGTCCCTCTTCGACGAGGAGCAGCTCGTGCGGATCGCGGCCGACTACCGGGATGCCGACCTCAGCGAGGCCGAGGTGGCGATGATGGAGTTCGCCGAACGGGTGAGCCGCGACTCGCCTTCGATGACCGAGGCCGACAGTCTGCGTCTCCGCGAGCTCGGATTCTCGGATCGCGAGATCGTCGACATCACCCTGGCGGCGGCCGCCCGCAACTACTTCAGCAGGGCGCTTCAGGCCCTCGCGGTCGAACCGGATGTGCCCCCGGGACTCAGCGACCGCCTGCGCACCGCGCTGCTCGCCCCGCTCTAGGCGAGCTGCGCATCCACTTCTGCCGTGCGTTGCTCGATCACTGTGCGGAGGGTCTCGAGGGTGAGCGGTGATTCGGCCGAGAAGTGCAGGGTCGCGCCGGAGATCGACCCCTCCGTCAGTCGCCCCGCAAGTGCCTCGGCGGCCGGTGGGCTCATGAGCAGCAGGCTGCATTCCTTCGCCGTCGCCGACAGTCCGACCAGGCCTTTACCCCGGTATTTGAAGATCGGCACGCGGTAGCTGATCACCTGCTCGGCATCCGGCACGAGTTCGAGGATGCGGTCGCGCACGATGCGCAGCGCCCCCGCGAACGGCTCCTCCATCGCGCCGAGATACTCGTCGACCGTCGATGCGTCGACTCCCCGTGCCATGCCGCCTCCTCGCTCAGGGCGCGATCAGTGTGCGAACACGCCCTCCACCACATCCGCGGGCTTGCGGATGAAGAACGATCCCGCAACGGCGACCAGAGAGATGATGGCCGCCACCAGGAACGCCATGCGCACCCCGCCCGCCGTCGCCATGTCGAGTGGTTCGCCGGCCGCGGTGAGTGCTGCCGTCTGAGCGGACAGGACCGCGACCAGTAGCGCCGTTCCTGCCGCGCCGGCCACCTGCTGCACCGTGCCGACGATCGCGCTCGCGTGCGAGTAGAGGTGCGGAGTGACGGCACCGAGGCCCGCCGTGAAGAGCGGCGTGAACATGAGGGCGAGCCCGGCACTCAGAGTGACATGCGCGGCCAGCAGCATGTATGGCGAGGAGTGCTCGTTGGAGAGGGTGAGCGCCCAGAGCACCCCGCTCACCAGGATGGAGCCGGGGATCACGAGCGGCTTCGGCCCGAACCGGTCGTAGAGGCGGCCGACGACGGGTGCGAGCACGCCCATCATGACGCCGCCCGGAAGCAGGAGGAGTCCCGTGGCGAGGGTGTCGAGGTGCAGCACGTGCTGCAGGTAGAGGGGGAGCACGATGATCACGCCGAACATGGATGCGGTACTGATCGCCATCAGCCCGATCGCGACGGTGAAGATGGGCGATTTGAACGTACGCAGATCGAGGAGGGCACGATTGCGCCGCTGCAGCAGCAGCTGGCGGAGGATGAACGCCGCGAGCGACACCGCTCCGACCCCGATCGAGATCCACATTCCCGAGACCGCCCCGGCCCCGGCGGCGGACGCCTCCCCGGCCTGGCTGAGCCCGTAGAGCAGACCGCCGAACCCGAACGCCGAGAGGATCACGGAGAGCACGTCGAGCTTGACCTTCTCCGGTTCGGTCACGTTCTCCACGAACTTCATGCCGATGAGAAGCATGGCCACCGCGATCGGCAGCACGATGAGGAAGATCCATCGCCAGTCGAGGTAGTTCAGGATGAAGCCCGAGATCGTCGGGCCGATGGCCGGGGCGACCGAGATCACGATCGACACGTTGCCCATCGTGCGGCCGCGCTTGCTCGCGGGAACGAGCGTCATCAGCGTGGTCATCAGCAACGGCAGCATGATCGCAGTGCCCGAAGCCTGGATCACCCGCGCGATCACCAGCATCTCGAAGCCCGGCGCGATGGCGGCGCTCAGCGTTCCGAGCGAGAACAGGCTCATCGCGGCGATGAAGATGCTGCGTGTGCTGTACCGCTGCAGCAGGAATCCGGTGATCGGGATGACGACGGCCATCGTCAGCATGAACGCGGTGGACAGCCACTGAGCGGCGACCGCGTCGATGCGCAGGTCGTCCATCAGCCGGGGGATGGCCACCGACATGATCGTCTCGTTGAGGATCACCACGAATGTGGCGGACAGCAGCAGCCAGATCACGCGGTTGTTCCGCTTGGTGTGATCGGGCGTCACCGGAACCGCGGGTGCGGCGTCGGCGGCGGATCCGGCGACCGTGGGGTCGACGGATGCGGGGTCGGCGAGCGCCTCTGGCGCGGTGTTCTCAGTCACGCGCTCCACAGTATCGATCGGCACCGACATCGCGGGAGGCGCTCGGGCGAACGTCTCGAAGAGTTCACTCTCCGCGTAACGCATGCATCCGCATCGGATGGCGCGGGACGCCGAACGACCGGTCTACCCGGCTGGCTCAGCGACCGAGCGAAGCGATCTCGCGAACCGCCTCGGCGACCGCAGGAGCGACCTCCACGAGCTGCCCGGCGGTCACATCCGCACCCCAGGAGAAACGGACGGCGGTGCGGGCGACATCGTCGGGGTAGCCGAGTGCGAGCAGCACGTGCGACGCGTCCTCGCTCCCGGCTGCGCAGGCCGACCCGCTCGACGAGACCACGCCGTGGCGCTCGAGCTCGAGCAGCACGGCTTCGCCGTTCGTGCCCGGGAACACGAAGGACGCGGTTCCCGGCAGTCGCGACGTGGGATGCCCGGTGAGTCGCGCATCCGGCACGGCCGCGAGCACGGCCGAGACGAACCCGTCGCGGGCCTCTGTGGCGCGCTGTGCGTTCGACTCTCGCCCGGCCGTCGCCAGGCGCGCGGCCGCGGCCAGCGCCACGGCGCCGGCGACATTCTCGGTCCCCGACCTCCGCCCGCGTTCCTGCCCGCCGCCGTGCAGAACGGGCTCGAGCGGGATGCGTCCCCGCACGTACAGCGCGCCGATCCCTTTCGGGGCGCCGATCTTGTGCCCCGAGACGCTGAGCGCGTCCACGCCGAGCCGCTGCACGTCGAGGTCGAGCCACCCCGCCGCCTGAACCGCATCCGTGTGGAACGGGATACGCCGTGCGTGCGCGATCGCGGCCAGCTCGGCGATGGGCTGAACCGTGCCCACCTCGTTGTTCGCGAGCATCACGCTCACGAGCGTCGTGTCGTCGCGCAGGGCTGCCGCGAGGTCGGCGGGCGCCACGAGTCCATCGGCGGCGACCGGGAGGAACGTCGCCTCGAAGCCGTGCAGCCGCACCAGATAGTCCACCGACTCCAGCACGGCCTCGTGCTCGATCGGGGTCGTGACGATGTGGCGACCGCGCGGGTTCCCCAGCGCGATCCCCTTGATCGCGAGGTTGTCGGCCTCGGTGCCGCCCGAGGTGAAGGTCACCTCGGTCGGGCGGCAGCCGAGCCAGGCGGCGACGGATGCGCGCGCATCCGCGAGCGCACGCGCTGCAGACTCGCCCACCGTGTGGTGGCTCGACGGATTGCCGAAGTCGCCGGTCAGGTACGGCCACATCGCTTCGAGCACCTCGCGGCGCACCGCCGAGGTCGCTGCCGCGTCGAGGTAGATCACGGCGCGGCCGACTCCACGACCACGTCGAGCCCGAGGTCGAGCGAACGGATGCTGTGCGTCAGCGCGCCCACCGAGATCACGTCCACGCCGGTCTCGGCGATGTCGCGCACCGTGCCCAGGTTCACGTTGCCGCTCGCCTCGACGATCGCGCGGCCGGCGATGAGGGCGACTCCCTCGCGTAATTGATCCACGGTGAAGTTGTCGAGCATGATCGTGTCGACTCCGGCGGCGAGCACCGGCTCGATCTGGTCGATGCGGTCCACCTCGACCTCGAGGTGCGTCGTGTGCGAGAGCTGCGCACGAACGGCGAGCAGCGCATCCGTCACGCTCAGTCCCGACTGCGCGGTGAGCACGGCCAGGTGGTTGTCTTTGGCCATCACCGCGTCGGAGAGCGAGAAGCGGTGATTGTGCCCCCCGCCCGAGCGCACAGCGTGACGCTCGAACGCCCGCAGGCCCGGGGTCGTCTTGCGCGTGTCGACGATGCGGGCGGACGTGTGCGCGATCTCGGCGACGTAGGCGCCGGTGAGGGTCGCGATGCCGCTCATGCGCTGCACGAAGTTGAGCGCAACACGTTCGGCCTGAAGCACCGATCGGGCGGGCCCGCTGACCGTCGCGAGCGTGTCACCGGCGTCGAACCTGCCGCCGTCGGCGAGGGCGAGCTCGACCTCGATCGTCGGGTCCGTGAGCGTCATCGCCGCCGTGAAGACGGCGCCGCCGGAGAACGTTCCTGGCTCCCGTGCGACGAGGCGGGCACTGGCATATGCCGTTGCGGGAATGAGCAGTTGCGAGGTCAGGTCGCCCCAGGGCGCATCCTCGAGCAGAGCGGCTCGAACGACGGTCTCGATGGTCTGGTCGGTCAGCATGGAACAGTCACCTCTTGGTAGGCGACGGACGTGCGCACCGAGTGCCGCGCGATTCCGTCGGTCGTGCAGGGGAAGTCGGATCGGAAGTGCGCCCCGCGCGATTCCTCACGCTCGAGCGCGGACCACACGACCAGGCGGGCGAGGTCGAGCAGGTTGCCGTCCTCGCGCTCGGCGCGGGTCGCGTGCGGATCTCCGGATGCGCGCCAGCCGGCGAGCGTCGCCGCGGCCGCTTCCAGCGTCTCCCGGGTGCGGTGAACTCCGGCGGCGGTCCACATCAGCGCTCGCAGCGCATCCCGTGGCACCACCGTCGCATCGGCCCGCTCGACGGGCGCGGCGGGGGCTTCCTCGGCTCCGATCGACTCGCCGAGCCAGTCGGAACCGGCCCGGCTCCAGTCCGTCGGCACGCCGTCGGCGAGATCCTCGGCCGCGCGGTGGGCGAACACGAGACTCTCGAGCAGCGAGTTCGACGCGAGCCGGTTGGCGCCGTGGGCGCCTGTGCAGGCGACCTCGCCGACGGCGTAGAGCCCGGCCACAGTCGTGCGTCCGTGGGTGTCCGTCGCGACACCGCCCATCCAGTAGTGCGCCGCCGGGGTCACGGGAACCGGCGTCCGCGCCCAGTCGATCCCGGCAGCACGGCAGGCCGCGTCGATGGTCGGGAACCGGCGGGCGAGGAACTCCGCACCGAGGGCCGTCGCGTCGAGGTACACGGGAGCCCCGCCCTGTGCGGCCATCTCGACGGCGATCCCGCGGGCGACGACATCGCGCGGCGCGAGCTCGGCGTCGGGATGCACGTCCTCCATGAATCGAGCGCCGGCCGCGTTGCGCAGCACGGCTCCCTCGCCGCGCACGGCCTCGGAGACCAGGAATGATCCCGGGATCGCGAGGGCGGTCGGATGGAACTGGTAGAACTCCAGGTCAGCGAGCGCGGCGCCGGCCCGCCAGGCCGCGGCCACCCCGTCCCCGGTCGTCACCGCCGGGTTGGTCGTGTGCGAATAGAGCTGCCCGGCGCCGCCGCTGGCGAGGACGACCGCGTCGGCGGCCAGCTCGGCGAGCGTTCCGTCGGCGCGGAGCACCTCGACGCCGCGGACGGCCCCTTCGGTGACGAGGATCTCCGTCAGGAACGCGTGCTCGACGATCCGCGTCGCCGAGGCGCGCACGGCGCGAACCAGAGCCCGCTCGATCTCCGCTCCGGTCGCGTCCCCGCCGGCGTGCAGCACCCGCGCGTGCGAGTGCGCCGCCTCGAGCCCGCGAGCCAGGTCGCCACCCGAGCGGTCGAACTCGACACCGAAGGCGATGAGATCCCGGATGCGCTCCGGCCCCTCCGCGCACAGCACCTCCACCGCCTCCCGGACGTTGAGACCCGCTCCGGCGCTCAGCGTGTCGGCGATGTGCGATTCGACACTGTCGTCCGGGAACAGGGCAGCGGCGATCCCGCCCTGCGCGTACGCGGTGTTGCTCTCGGCGAGCTCCGACTTGGTCACGACCGTGACCTCGTGGGTGCGGCTCGCCTCGAGCGCGGCGACCAAGCCAGCGACACCGCTTCCGACCACGACGACGCGAGCCATGTCAGGCCGCCATGGTGGTGTCGGGTCGCGCGGCGAGCATCCGCTCCAGGGCGACACGGGCGGGCACGGCGACGTCGGCGCCGACGCTGATCCGGTTGAGGACCTCGCCATGTACCAGGCCCTCCAGCACCCACGCGAGGTAGCCCGGGTGGATGCGGTACATCGTCGAGCACGGGCACACCACCGAGTCGAGGCAGAAGATCGTGTGCTGCGGGAATTCGGCGGCCAGTCGCTGCACGAGATTGATCTCGGTGCCGATGGCGAAGGTCGAGCCGGCCGGAGCCGCCGCGATCGCCTTGACGATGTAGTCGGTCGAACCGTACTCGTCGGCCGCGTCGACGACCGGCATCGGGCACTCGGGGTGGACGATCACCCGAACATCCGGATACTGCGCCCGAGCCTGCTCGATCTGGCTGACCGTGAAGCGCTTGTGCACCGAGCAGAAGCCGTGCCAGAGGATGACCCTGGCATCCGTCAGCGTCTCCGCGTCATTGCCGCCGAACGCCTTGCGCGGGTTCCACAACGGCATCTGCTCGACCGGAACGCCCATCGCCTTGGCGGTGTTGCGGCCGAGGTGCTGGTCGGGGAAGAAGAGCACCCGCTGGCCGCGCTCGAACGCCCACGTGAGCACGGTCTCGGCGTTCGACGACGTGCAGACGATTCCGCCGTGCTCGCCGCAGAAGCCCTTCAGTGCCGCCGACGAGTTCATGTAGGTGACCGGGATGACCGGGACGCGACCGTCGGCATCCGGCTCCGTGCCGTACAGCTCCTCGAGCTGCTCCCAGCACTCTGTCACCGAGTCGATGTCGGCCATGTCTGCCATCGAGCATCCCGCGGCCAGGTTGGGCAGGATGACGGCCTGCTCGGGACGCGAGATGATGTCCGCGGTCTCGGCCATGAAGTGCACACCGCAGAACACGATCGCCTCGGCTTCTGGCTTGGCCTTCGCGGCGTTCGCGAGCTGGAAGGAGTCGCCGACGAAGTCCGCGTACTGCACCACCTCGTCGCGCTGGTAGAAGTGGCCGAGGGTCACCACCCGGTCGCCGAGCGTCGCCTTGGCGGCGAGGATGCGGTCGTGCAGCTCCTCCTTGCTGGCGACGCGGTACTCCTCGGGCAGCTCGCCCTGTCGCGGTGTGGCGGCGGGGATCGGGTCGGCCATCGAGGCGCCCGGCCCGTACGACGGCTCCTGCAGGTCGAAGACCCAGGGGCTGTCGACGAGGTCGGGGGTGCAGGTCTCGCCGTCGAGCTCGCCGCGCGCGATGAGCTGGATGGTGGTGTCGACCGATGCGGTGATGCTCATTCTTCTCTTCTTCTCTCGAACGGATGCTGCTGACGGGGGAGTGGTCCCTGGTCGGCGAGGTCGATGGAGTCGTTGTAGCGGTAGAGCCGCGGAGGCCGGTGTGGAGTGCCGGTCAGGTACTGGTCGGTCGCGACCACGGCCCCGGAAGCCTCGATGGTGCGCCGGAAGTTGGCCGGGTCCAGCGGCCGGCCGAGGACGGCCTCGTGCACCTCGCGCAGCTGGGCGAGGGTGAACGTCTCGCCGAGGAAGGCGTGCGCGATGCGGCTGTACTCCATCTTGGTTCTGAGCCGCCACAGCGCGTATTCGGCGATGAGGTTGTGGTCGAAGGCCAGGCGGGGGAGGTCATCGGCCGGAAACCACTGCACGTTCTCGCCGACGCTGGCGAGCGCGGCCTCCTCGCTCCGCACGAGGGCCCAGTACACGATCGAGACCACGCGCTCGGCAGCCGTCGACCGGGTCGCATCCCCGAACGCGTAGAGCTGCTCCAGATAGCGCGGTGTCAGTCCGGTCGTGTCCCGCAGGGTGCGCGCCGCGGCGAACGCGAGATCTTCGTCGAGGTGCAGCGGCCCGCCGGGGAGCGCCCAGCATCCCTCGAACGGCTCCCGGATGCGCCGCACCAGCGGCAGCCACAGGCTCGCCAGGTCGCCGGTCTCCTCGTCCTTGCGCAGAGCGAAGATGACGGTGGACACGGCGAGAAGAGCACTGGCGCGCGCGGGCGAGCGCTCACCGCGCGTCACGCTCTCACGGCCCTCCGGCCGCTCGCCGTTCGACGACATCGCCGCTCCGTCCAGTAAAAGTCACAATGACTCTAAGTTCACCTCATCTTAGTGTCAACCCGACCCGAACTCCAAACCGGGCGGGAGGACCGTGCCGGTCGGATATGCTGAGGACCGTTCGCGCGCACGCGCGGGCAGCGAGTGCAACTGAATACAGGGCCACCGAAGTCGATGCGGGAGAGCCGGAGCGCGTGAAAGCGCGTCACCGGCACCGAAGGAGCAATCCTCCCCGACAATCTCTCAGGTACGCGTACCGCATCGAACTGGCCACTCTGAAAAGCAGAGAGCGACACCATCGCCTCTCTCGCCCAAGGTGAAAGCCGCGCCTCCCGCGTGGTGAAACTCTCAGGCCGGATGACAGAGGGGGAGTTCTCACGCGGCCGCAAGGCGCGCCCAACTCCCGGCGACGGCCGGCGGAACCGGAGAACTCATGACCTCGCACGACTCGGAACGCCTCTCACCTCTGCACGACGCACACCTGGCGGCAGGCGCATCCTTCACCGACTTCGCCGGCTGGCAGATGCCGGTGCGGTACTCGAGCGACCTCGCCGAGCACCACGCCGTGCGCACCGCTGCGGGACTCTTCGACCTGTCGCACATGGCCGAGATCGTTCTGATCGGGCCGGAGGCCGGGCAGGCGCTCGACTACGCTCTCGCCGGAAAGCTCTCCGGCATCGCGGACGACCAGGCGAAGTACAGCCTCCTGCTGTCGCGCTCGGGCGGCATCGTCGACGACCTCGTCGTGTACCGTACGGGCGCGGATCGCTACATGGTCGTCGCCAACGCGGCGAACCGCGACGAGGTGGCGGAGGAGCTTCGCGACCGCACGGCTCCGTTCGACACCGAGGTGTTCGACGAGAGCGACGACATCGCACTCCTCGCCGTGCAGGGTCCGGCCAGCCTGTCGATCCTCCTGGCGACCGAAGGGTTCGCCATCGAGGGCGGCCACTACGACGGCGACGACTTCGGCGAGCGGCTTGCCGGGCTCAAGTACTACTGGTCGATTCCGGCACTCTTCGAGGCGCATCCGGTGCTCATCGCCCGAACCGGCTACACCGGAGAGGACGGCTTCGAGCTCTACACCGCTCCCGACAATGCGAAGGCGCTGTGGGATGCGCTGCTCGAGTCCGGCGCCGAGCAGGGCCTCGTGCCGGCCGGCCTCGCCAGCCGCGACACCCTGCGCCTGGAGGCGGGCATGCCGCTCTACGGCCACGAGCTCAACACGGAGACGTACCCGGCGCAGGCGGGCCTCGGCCGCGTCGTCAACCTCGCCAAAGAGACCGATTTCGTCGGCCGGAACGCCAGCGAGGTCGGCCCCGACGCCTCCGCGCCGGTGCTCGTCGGCCTGATGGGACACGGAAAGCGCGCCGCGCGCGCCGGCTACCCGGTCTACGCGACCGACGGGACGACGGGCGCTGACGAAGCCGTCGGCGTCGTCACATCCGGTGCCCTCTCACCGACGATCGGCGTTCCGATCGCGATGGCCTACGTCTCGCCCCGATCAGCCCGCCCCGGTACCGAACTGCACGTCGACGTCCGTGGCACCCGCCTCGGCTTCACCGTCACCGCCCTCCCCTTCTACAGCAGAAAGAAGAACTAGCCATGGCCGCTCCGCAGGATCTGAAGTACACCGCTGAACACGAGTGGGTGCTCGTCGATGGCGACACGGCGACCGTCGGGATCACCGCCTACGCGGCCGAGAAGCTGGGCGACGTCGTGTTCGTCGAACTGCCCGAGGAGGGCAGCGACCTGGCCGAGGGCAAGGTCGTGGGCGAGATCGAGTCGACCAAGTCGGTCGGCGAGCTCTTCGCGCCCGTGAACGGCACCGTCGCCGAGGTCAACGCCGCGGTCGTCGACTCTCCGGAGCTGGTCAACAGCGACCCGTTCGGCGAGGGCTGGCTCATCAAGGTGACTTTCACCGAGCTGCCCACCCTCCTCAGCTACGACGAATACTCCGCCCTGACCGGCGAGTGAGGCTCCTTCTTCCACGATGACTGAACTCTTCCAGACGCGTCACATCGGCACCGACGGCGACGCGCAGACCACGATGCTGTCCACGCTCGGCTACGACAGTGTCGACGACCTCGTCACGGCAGCAGTGCCGGAATCGATCCGGGTCGGCAACTTCCGCGGGGCCGAGGACTCGATCCTTCCGGCGCCGTCGTCCGAGCGGGCAGCGCTCCGCGAACTCCGGGAGCTCGCCGCGCGCAACACCGTGAACCGGTCGATGATCGGCCTCGGCTACTACGGAACGATCACTCCGGCGGTGATCAAGCGCAACGTGCTCGAGAACCCGAGCTGGTACACCGCGTACACGCCCTACCAGCCGGAGATCTCGCAGGGGCGGCTGGAAGCGCTCATCAACTTCCAGACCATGGTCGCCGACCTCACCGGGCTCGACACGGCCAACGCGTCGATGCTCGACGAGGGGACCGCGGTGGTCGAGGGGATGCTGCTGGCCCGCCGCGCATCCAAGGTCAAGACTGCGAAGTTCATCGTCGACAGCGACACCTTCCCGCAGACCCTCGCCCTGCTCCAGAACCGCGCGGACGCGGTCGGCATCGAGCTCGTCGTGCTGCACCTCGCATCCACCGCTCCCGACGCACCCGAGCTCGCCGATGCATTCGGTCTCTTCGTGCAGTATCCGGGCGCTTCGGGGAACGTGTGGAACCCGGCGGAGATCATCGCCGCCGTCAAGGCGCAGGGCGCGGTCGTCGTCGCCGCGGCCGACCTCCTGGCGCTCACCCTGCTCGCGTCGCCCGGCGAGCTCGGTGCCGACGTCGCCGTCGGCACCAGCCAGCGCTTCGGCGTTCCGATGGGCTTCGGTGGTCCGCACGCCGGTTACATGGCCGTGCGCTCGGGCCTGGAACGCCAGCTCCCCGGCCGTCTGGTCGGGGTGTCTCAGGATGCAGTCGGCAAGCCCGCCTACCGCCTCACCCTGCAGACCCGCGAGCAGCACATCCGCCGCGAGAAGGCCACCTCGAACATCTGCACCGCCCAGGTGCTGCTCGCCGTGATGGCCGGGATGTACGCGGTCTACCACGGTCCCCGTGGCCTCAAGGTCATCGGCCAGACCGTTCACGCGTCGGCGGCGATCGCCGCCCGCGTGCTTCGCCAGCACGGCGTCGACGTGCTCTCTGACTCGTTCTTCGACACCTTCCAGGTGCGTGTCGCGGATGCCGCGGCCACTGTCGCAGCCGCGCACGCTCGTGGCATCCTGCTGCACGCCGCCGACGAGACGACCGTCTCCGTCTCATTCGACGAAGAGCTCGCAGCCGACCTCGGCTCGGGATCGCCGTTGCTCGCCGAGCTCCTCGAGATCTTCGCCCCCGACGCCGGTGAGCCGGCGCAGGGCGAGTCGGATCCGGCCGTCTTCGAGGCGGGTGTCGACGGCTGGTCGGCGTACGCGCCGCTCGGCCTGCGATCGTTCGAGCCATCCCTGGCTCGCACGACCGCCTACCTGACCCACCCCGTCTTCAACACGCACCACTCCGAGACGGCGATGATGCGGTACCTCAAGTACCTCGCCGACAAGGACTACGCGCTCGACCGCGGCATGATCCCGCTCGGTTCGTGCACGATGAAGCTCAACTCCGCGACCGAGATGGAGGCGGTGACCTGGCCAGAGTTCGCCGGGCTGCACCCGTTCGCCCCGATCGAGGATGTTCGCGGCTCGCTCGACCTGATCGACCAGCTGGAGCAGTGGCTGGCCGACGTGACAGGGTACGACTCGGTCTCGCTGCAGCCGAACGCCGGCAGCCAGGGCGAGCTGGCCGGGCTCCTCGCGATCCGCGGGTACCACCGCTCGCGCGGCGACCTGGCGCGCACCGTCTGCCTCATCCCGCAGAGCGCCCACGGCACCAACGCTGCGTCGGCCGTGCTGGCCGGCATGTCCGTCGTCGTCGTGGCCTGCGACGAACTCGGCAATGTCGACCTCGACGACCTCCGGGCCAAGGTCGCCGAGCACGCCGACACTCTTGCGGCCCTGATGATCACCTACCCGTCGACCCACGGCGTGTACGAGCACGAAGTGGTCGCGATCACCCGGTCCGTGCACGATGCGGGCGGCCAGGTCTACGTCGACGGCGCCAACCTCAACGCCCTCCTCGGCTACGCCCGGTTCGGCGACTTCGGCGGCGACGTCAGCCACCTCAACCTGCACAAGACCTTCTGCATCCCGCACGGAGGCGGCGGACCGGGCGTGGGCCCGGTCGCGGCCAAGGCCCACCTCGCGCCGTTCCTCCCCGGCCACCCGATGGCGCAGCGCGCCGACCACTACCTGGCGGGCGGCGACGGCAGCCGACGGGTCGAGCACGCGGGCGGTCCCGTCTCGGCGGCGGCATACGGCAGCCCGAGCATCCTGCCGATCAGCTGGGCCTACGTGCGCATGATGGGCGCGCAGGGGCTCACGGATGCGACCGGTGCGGCCGTTCTCGCCGCCAACTACATCGCCGCACGGCTCCGCGAGCACTACCCGGTGCTCTACGCGGGCGACAACGGGCTGGTCGCGCACGAGTGCATCCTCGACCTGCGCCCGCTCACCGAGGCGACCGGGGTGACCGTCGACGACGTGGCCAAGCGCCTCATCGACTTCGGCTTCCACGCGCCGACGATGAGCTTCCCCGTGCCGGGCACCCTGATGGTCGAGCCGACCGAGAGCGAAGACCTGGGCGAGCTCGACCGCTTCGTGACCGCGATGGTGTCGATCAAGGCGGAGGCAGACGCGGTCGCCGCGGGTGACTGGCCCGTCGACGACAACCCGCTCCGCAACGCTCCCCACACGGCCGAGACGGTCATCGTGGGGGAGTGGGCGCATCCGTACAGCCGCGAACAGGCCGTTTACCCGGTGCCGAGCCTCGTGCGCAACAAGTACTGGCCGCCGGTGCGTCGCATCGACCAGGCGTGGGGCGACCGCAACCTCTTCTGCGCCTGCCCGCCGCCGGAGGCGTTCGAGTAACCTCGGGCGATCGTCTCCAGGTCCCGAAGTGCCGACTGCTCACGTGAGCACGGCGCTTCGGGGCCTTTTTTCTTGGATCGTCGGTTTCTCGGATCGTCAGCCGAAGATCCCGGGCCACCACGCGACGGCCAGCGGGTAGCCGACGAACGAGACGATGTCGATGACGGCGTGCGCGATCACGAGGGGCATCACCCGTCCCCAGCGCGTGTAGCACCAACCGAAGACGATGCCCATGACGGCGTTTCCGATGAACGGACCATACCCCTGATAGAGGTGGTAGCTGCCACGGAGCACCGCAGCTGAGATGATGATCGTCCACTTGCCCCACCCGAGCTGTCGCAGGCGGGTGAAGAGGTAGCCGACGATGATGACCTCTTCCTGAAGAGCGGCGCGGACCGCCGCGAACACGAGGATCGGGATGGTCCACCAGTGCGTGTCGAGTGGCGAGGCCTCCACCGTGACGGTCACTCCGATCAGCCGGGTCAGGGCGTAGAACAGGATGCCGGGGATGCCGATGACGAGCAGGAGCAGCCCGCCGCCACCCAGGTCGCGGCCGAAGCGCGTGAAGTCGAGTCCGACACGCTGGAAGCCGGTCTGCGTGGGCCGCCAGAGCAGGAAGATCACGAGCGCGACGGCGAACAGCGGGAAGAAGTTGCCGAGGAACTGATAGACGAAGTCGAACACCTCGCGGCTCGACTGCGACGGGTTCACCTGCGCTGTCTGGTCTCGCAACGGGGTCGGACGGGTCGCCAGGTCGATGATGTTGACGATCGCGTAGACGGCGGAGGCGCCCAGCGAGAGGCCGAGCACGATCGCGATCTCCCACCACAGACGTGCGCGGCCGGGCCGGGGGACGGGAACTTCGGCTGACCACGGGGTTTCACGGCTCATAGATGCATCCTTCCAGGCCCGAGGACCACCCTCGTTCGGGGCTCAATCCACCGCGAAACCAGGCGAAGCGTTTGTTTCGTTGCGTGACACGCGCCAAAAACTCCGTTTTCCTGTGCTTGGTGCAAATTTCCACCAACTGAGTTACCACTGTGTAACGTTTTCGGGCCCGGTTTTGCATTCACTGCGCCTGCTACTTACAGTCATTCTTATCCCGCGCGGTAGAGGCATGCTCGCACGCCTGTGCCGTCGCACACTTCGCACAGGAGGAACATTGCACATCAAGGGAAGAAAGGCCAGGTACACGGTCAGCGCCGTCGCTCTCGCGGGCGTCGCGGCTCTGGCACTGTCGGCCTGCACCACGTCCGGCAGCACGTCGGACACGACGAGCGCCAAGGGCGGCACCGTCACTGTCGCAGTCGTCAACGACCTCACGTCGCTGAACTCGCAGACTCCGCAGGGCAACCTGGACACCAACGGTCAGGTCGGTTACCTGAACGGTTCGTATGGCACTGGATTCCAGTACATCGACAACAACTTCAAGATCGTCCACGACGACAAGTTCGGAAAGTTCGAGAAGACCTCGGACGACCCGCTGACCGTCAAGTACACGCTCAACAAGAACGACAAGTGGTCGGACGGCCAGCCCGTCACCGCCGATGACATGATCCTCGGCTGGGCGATCGCATCCGGTTACTACGACTCGGCGACCACCGACGACGAAGGCAACGTGACCACGG
The DNA here is from genome assembly GCF_042882245.1 of Leifsonia sp. NPDC058230. Taxonomy (NCBI): domain Bacteria; kingdom Bacillati; phylum Actinomycetota; class Actinomycetes; order Micrococcales; family Microbacteriaceae; genus Leifsonia; species Leifsonia sp. NPDC058230. Next base: position 559,210 of record NZ_JBHVWM010000003.1, read on the forward strand.
GCACGCAGTACTTCACCATCGCCGGTTCGACCGCCGGTGTCGACGCGACCGCGTTCCCGACCGTCGGCGACGACAACACGTCGATCACGCTCAAGTACTCCACGCCGTACGTGGACTGGGAGCTCGTCAACCCGATCGCGCAGCCTGCGCACATCGTGGCCAAGAAGGCGGGCCTCTCCTCGGCCGCCGACCTGACCAAGCTGCTCAAGGGCCTGCCGAAGGGTGACAAGGCGAACCCGGCACCCACCGACGCGACCCTGAAGAAGGCTGCTGACTTCGTCAACACGGGCTACGACATCACGGCGATGCCGACCGACAAGGACCTGCTCGTCTCCTCGGGCCCGTTCTACATGTCGGCCTGGACTCCCGGCCAGTCGATCACCATGTCGAAGAACAAGTTCTACGACGGTGGCCTCAAGCCGAACGTGGACAAGATCGTCTTCCGCATCATCCCGGACGCCAACGCCCAGGTCACCGCTCTCCAGAACGGTGAGGTCGACATCATCAACCCGCAGGCGTCCGCCGACACGCTGACCGCCCTCAAGGCGACCAGCGCAAAGGTGCTCACCGGCGACCAGGTGTCCTATGACCACCTCGACCTGAACTTCGGGTCCGATGTGTTCAAGGACGCAAAGGTCCGCGAGGCGTTCCTCAAGACCATCCCGCGTCAGCAGATCCTCGACTCGATCGTCACCCCGGTGAACCCGAAGGCCGAGATCCTGAACTCGCAGATCTGGCTCCCCAGCCAGGACGAGTACGCGGCGTCGGTCAAGCAGAACGACTCCGACCAGTTCGCCAAGGTCGACATCGAAGGCGCGAAGGCCCTCCTGGCCGGCGCGACCCCGTCGGTCCGCATCCTGTACAACACGAACAACCCGAACCGCGTCGACGAGTTCCAGGCCATCCAGGCCTCGGCTGCGAAGGCTGGAATCAAGGTTGAAGACGCCGGATCGCCCGACTGGAGCACGCTCCTCCCGGGTGGCAACTACGACGCCTCGCTGTTCGGCTGGATCAGCCCGGGTGCCGGCACTGCGCAGATCCCGCAGCTGTTCTCCACCGCAGGTGGCGGTAACTACAACCGCTACACGGGAACGAACGACATCGCCATCCAGACGCAGACGACCCTCGACAAGGACGAGCTCGTCAAGCTGGAGCAGCAGATCGACAAGCAGACCTTCGCCGATGGTTACGGCCTGCCGCTCTTCCAGCTGCCTGGTGTCTTCGGCGTGAACGCTCGCGTCGACGGTGTCAAGTTCATGGGCAACCAGAACGGACCCTTCTGGAACTTCTGGGAGTGGTCGGTCAAGTCCAGCAGCAAGTAACATCTCCACAGCAATGGGTGCCCGGGCGAACCCCGGGCACCCGTTCTGCGGCGGGGCGCCGACACAGTCGGCGCCCCGTATCATGTAACGGTGAACGAGATCCGTTCGCCCACCCCGAAACGCGCCCGGCAGCTCCAGCCCGGTCAGTAGCCCGCGGCGCGTTGTGTCAGTGAGGTTCCACACCTATGGCGAGTTTCATCCTGAGACGCCTCCTAGTCTCAGTGCTCATCATCATCGCCGCGTCGTTCCTGATGTACATGCTGGTCGCCTACAGCGTCGACCCGCTCGCGGACCTTCGCAGCAGTAATTCCCCCAACAAACCCCAGTTGATCGCGGCCCGCATCCAGCTTCTGCAGCTGGAGGTCCCGCCCCCACTCCGTTGGCTCTTCTGGCTCGGCGGTGCCGCCAAGTGTCTCATCCCGTTCGCGAATGCGTGCGACCTGGGTTCCACGATCTCGAACGCCAAGGTCGTCGACATCCTGCCCCAGGCTCTCGCCTCGACCGTTCAGCTGGTCACCCTCGCCCTCATCCTCGCGGTTCTCCTCGGTGTCACGATCGGTATCGTCACCGCGCTGCGCCAGTACAGCGGACTCGACAATGTCGTCACGTTCCTCAGCTTCTTCCTGTACTCGCTCCCCGCGTTCCTCGTGGCGGTGCTCCTCAAGGAGTTCGTCGCGATCGGCTTCAACAACTTCCTCGCCGATCCGGTGATCCCATGGTGGGTCGCGGTTCTGATCGGGGTCATAGCGGGTCTGATCTGGCAATCGCTGATCGGCGGCAATATGAGGCGCCGCCTCACGACGTTCGCCATCTCCGGAGTCGCAACCGCCCTGGTGCTCCTGCTGATGTCGGCGCTGGACTGGTTCCTGCACCCGGGTCTCGGCCCCGTCGTGATGATCGTGGTGACCGCCGCGATCGTGATCGGAACGACGGCGCTGATCTCCGGGCTCCAGAACCGCAAGGCGCTGATCACGGCGGCCATCAACGGCGCGATCGTGATCGTCGCGTACTTCGCGCTGCAGCCGCTGCTCGACATCTCGTCGGTCGCGACCGTGGTGATCCTGGCCATCGTCGCCATCGTCGTCAGCCTCGCGATCGGCTACTTCATCGGGGGCTACGATCGCGGCCAGAACATGCGCGTCGGTGTGATCGTGACGATCGTCTCGGGCGCGCTCGTGCTGCTCGATCGCTTCATGCAGGCCTGGCCCGAGTACTTCGACGCCACCAACGGGCGCCCGATCGCGACCGTCGGCTCGTCGACGCCCGGCCTCTCGGGCGACATCTGGGTGACCGGGCTCGACACGTTCACGCACCTCGCGCTGCCGACGATCGCGCTGCTGCTCATTTCGTTCGCGTCGTACACCCGGTACTCCCGCGCCGGGATGCTCGAAGTCCTGAACCAGGACTTCATCCGCACCGCGCGCGCCAAGGGAATGCCGGAGCGCACGGTCATCGTGCGGCACGCATTCCGCAACATGCTCATCCCGATCACGACCCTCGTCGCCTTCGACGTGGGCGCGCTGCTCGGTGGTGCGATCATCACGGAGAAGGTGTTCGCCATCCCCGGGATGGGTTCGCTGTTCAACGCCGGTCTGGCCCGTGGTGACCTCAACCCCGTGATGGCATACTTCGTGATCATCGCGGCCATGGCGATCTTGTTCAACTTCCTCGCCGACCTCGCCTACGCCGCGCTCGACCCGAGAGTGAGGGTCCGCTGATGTCGACCTCCGAACTGATTCCCGACGAACTCCAGGCCCCGACCGCACCGCCGGTCAGCCAGGGGAAGCTCATCTGGCGACGATTCCTGTCGAACAAGCTCGCCGTCATCAGCGCCATCCTGTTCATCCTGATCATCGCGTTCTCGATCTCGGCGATCGGCATCGGGCCGATCCCGGGCTGGTGGAAGTACGGCTTCAAAGACCTGAACGACCAGGTCGCACAGGGCTCGCCGACCTGGGAGCATCCCTTCGGTCAGGACCGCATCGGTAAGGACTACTTCGCGCTCACCATGCGCGGCATCCAGAACTCGGTTCTGGTGATGATCGTGATCGGTGTCATCGCGAGTGTCCTCGGTGTCGTCGTCGGCGCTGTCGCCGGCTACTTCCGAGGTGTCACCGACGCCGTCCTGATGCGCATCACCGACGTGTTCATCGTCATTCCCGCGCTGGTCATCGGCTCGGTGGTCGGACACTTCGCCGGCGGTCTCGGCGCCCCGGTGCTCGCGCTGATGCTCGGGCTCTTCTCGTGGATGGGAATCGCCCGCCTGGTGCGCGGCGAGTTCCTCTCGCTCCGCGAGCGCGAGTTCGTGGAGGCGGCGCGCGTCGCCGGCGCCTCGGACGCCCGCATCATTTTCAAGCACATCCTGCCGAACGCGATCGGCGTCGTCATCGTGGCTTCGACGCTGATCATGGCGTCGGCCATCCTGCTCGAGACCGCGTTGTCCTTCCTCGGCTACGGCATCCGGCCCCCGGATGTGTCGCTCGGCCTCCTCATCAGCTCCAACCAGTCCGCGTTCCAGACCCGGCCCTGGCTGTTCTGGTGGCCCGGCGTGTTCATCGTCACCCTGGCGTTGCTCGTCAACTTCGTCGGTGACGGCCTGCGCGACGCCTTCGACCCGCGGCACCGCCGCTTCAACCTCCGCAAGATGCGCGAGGAGGAGCCGGAGCCCGGCGAGGACGACTTCAGCGGACCGAAGACCGGCGCCGCCCTCGCGGAGGACGTGCTGTGACCTCGAGCACGAGCGCGAACGCGCTGCTCCTCAGCCGTTCAGGCGAGGAGCAGGGCCGCGACCGTGCCGGCCGCGAGCAGCACCATGCCGGCCAGTTCGGCCCAGTGCCAGTGCACGGTCACCGGCGTCTCGTCGGCGACCCCCGCATCCAGTCGCCCGCTGTCGCGCAGCTCGCTCCAACGGCGCCGCACGACCTCGGCGGCCTGACCGGATTCGGTCGACAGCAGATCTCCCGGCCGGCGAACGCTGTCGGCGACGCTCGGCTTGCCGACGCGTCCTCTGGTCTCATTTCGGGTGGCGCGCAGCGTTCTCGCCGTGCCGGGAGCCGGCGCGGACCAGGCGGAGAACTTGTGGCCGGGCGTGTACAGCGTCAGGGCGTACTTGGTGTCGACGTGGATGAGCGCAGCCCACGGGATCAAGATGGTCCTCAGCACGTTCCGCACTGTGACGCCCTCGCTGGACACGATGAGCAGCGGTCGCCAGAGCGCACTCCACGCGACGAGCGCGAAGAAGGCGCACGGCACCAGGTAGAGCAGCCGCAGATCGTGGACGCTCACCAGGAGGCCGACCGCGATGGCCGCGGTCGCCGCCCAGATCAGAACGGCAATGACCCGGTTGAACCGGGAGACGAACACCTCGCGTTCGTCGGCGGAGGCGTAGGGCATGGATACATGCTGACAGCACTTCAGCCGGCACGCCAACGCGACCGGAGCCGCCGGGCGATCCCCGGCGCTCGCGAAAGGAACTCCAACTCATGACCGACAACACCACCGGTCAGGCGGACGTCGTCACCGACGCCCCCGTGCTCGAGGTCTCCGACCTCTCCGTGGACTTCGGCGTCGACAACGTCTGGGTCCCGGCGGCCAAGAAGCTCAACTACTCGATCAAGGCGGGCGAGGTCCTCGCGATCGTCGGCGAATCCGGATCGGGCAAGAGCGCGAGCTCGATGGCGATCCTCGACCTCCTGCCGAAGAACTCGCGCGTGCGCGGATCGATCAAGCTCGAGGGACGCGAACTCACCGGTCTCACCCAGCCGCAGATGCGCCGCGTTCGCGGACGTCAGGTGGCCGTGATCTTCCAGGAGCCGATGACGGCGCTCAACCCGGTCTACACGGTCGGGTTCCAGATCGTCGAGACCCTGCGGGTGCACTTCGGCATGTCGCCGCACGAGGCCAAGGAGCGCGCGCTCGAGCTGCTCGGCATGGTCGAGCTGCCCGACCCGGTCAAGGCGTACAACTCCTATCCCCACCAGCTCTCGGGCGGTCAGCGTCAGCGCGCCATGATCGCGCAGTCGATCTCCTGCGACCCGAAGCTCCTCATCGCCGACGAGCCGACCACGGCACTCGACGTCACGGTGCAGGCCGAGATCCTGGAGCTGCTCCGCAGCCTCCGCGACCGGCTGGACAGCGCCATCCTGCTCATCACCCACGACATGGGCGTCGTCGCCGACCTCGCCGACAACATCGTCGTGATGCGCAAGGGCGACATCGTCGAGGGCGGCACCGTCAAAGAGGTCTTCGCCAACCCGCAGCACCCGTACACGATCGCGCTGCTGGACGCCGTTCCGCACCTCGGCCAGCGCGGCGACGAGGAGATCGACACCACGGCAGCTCTGGCCGCAGGCTCCGAACACGCCGACCCCGAGTTCGCCGAGCGCATCGCCGTGAACGAGCGGATCGCCAAAGAGGCGCACGAGGCCGCGATCGCCGACCCGCGCACGGTCGTCGTCGACTTCCAGGATGTGGCGATCGAGTATCCGAAGCACGGTCGCGTTCCCGCGTTCCGCGCCGCGAGCAACATCGACCTGCAGATCCACGAGGGCGAGGTCGTCGGCCTGGTGGGCGAGTCCGGCTCGGGCAAGACCACGCTCGGCCGTGCCGCGATCGGGCTGCTCCCGATCCACTCGGGCAAGCTCGTCGTCGCCGGACAGGACATCAGTGGCGCGTCACGCGACGAGATACGCAAGCTGCACCGCAACGTCGGCATCGTGTTCCAGGATCCGTCGTCCTCGCTGAACCCGCGCCTCCAGATCTCGGACAGCATCGGCGAGCCCCTGCTGCTCGCGCAGGGCACCAAGGGTGCGGCGCTGGCCAAGGAGGTCGACCGCCTCCTCGATGCCGTCGAGCTGCCGCGCGCCTACCGCAGCCGGTTCCCGCACGAACTCTCGGGCGGTCAGAAGCAGCGTGTGGGCATCGCTCGCGCCCTCTCCCTGAAGCCGCAGGTGCTGATCGCAGACGAGCCCACGAGCGCGCTCGACGTGTCGGTGCAGGCCAGGGTCCTGGAACTCATGCAGACACTCCAGAAGGAGATGAACTTCGCCTGCCTGTTCATCACCCACGACCTCGCGGTGATCGACGTGCTCGCCGACCGCATCGCCGTCATGCACCACGGCAACCTGGTCGAGGTCGGCACGCGCGACGAGATCCTCCGCAACCCGAAGGAGGCGTACACGCAGCGCCTCCTGGCGGCTGTTCCGCTCCCCGACCCGGATGCGCAGCGCGCGCGCCGGGCCATGCGGCTGGAGCTCCTCGCCGCGGGCGCCGACGACGCGATCGTTCCGCCGGTCGAGCTGCCGCACGATCCCGAGCCGCCGGTGGCGCAGGGCATCTGACCGTTCGTCCGTTTCGAGGGGCCCGTCGCGCGAGCGTCGGGCCCCTCGTCGTTTCCTTGATAGAATGGACTGTTTCCCACCAAATCTTCTGACGAGAGTCGAGTCTTCAAGCATGTCCGAGAACGCCGTCGCCCACCGCGACGATCTGCGAAACGTCGCGATCGTGGCCCACGTCGACCACGGCAAGACCACGCTGGTCGACGCCATGCTCCGACAGACCAATTCCTTCTCGGCGCACGAGCACGTCGAAGAGCGCGCCATGGACTCCAACGAGCTCGAGCGCGAGAAGGGCATCACGATCCTCGCCAAGAACACGGCGATCTCGTACAACGGCAAGCACGCCACCAACGGACCGATCACCATCAACGTGATCGACACCCCCGGCCACGCCGACTTCGGCGGCGAGGTCGAGCGCGGCCTGTCCATGGTCGACGGCGTCGTGCTGCTGGTCGACTCCAGCGAGGGCCCGCTGCCCCAGACGCGATTCGTGCTGCGCAAGGCTCTCGAGGCGAACCTGCCCGTCATCCTCGCCGTGAACAAGACCGACCGCGCGGATGCGCGCATCCAGGAGGTCGTCGGCGAGAGCCAGGACCTGCTGCTCGGTCTCGCGAGCGACCTCGCCGACGACGTCCCCGACCTCGACCTGGACAAGATCCTCGACGTCCCCGTCGTCTACGCATCGGGCCGCAACGGCGCTGCGAGCCACAACCAGCCGGCCAACGGCGAGCTGCCCGACAACGACGACCTCGAGCCGCTGTTCGAGGCGATCCTCGAGCACATCCCCGCTCCGTCGTACGACCCCGAGGCGCCGCTGCAGGCGCACGTCACCAACCTCGACGCCTCGCCGTTCCTCGGTCGTCTCGCGCTGCTCCGCATCTTCAACGGCACGCTCAAGAAGGGCCAGACCGTGGCCTGGGTGCGTCACGACGGAGACGTGCACAATGTGCGCGTGACCGAGCTCATGATCACCAAGGCGCTCGACCGCTACCCGGCCGAGAGCGCCGGTCCCGGCGACATCGTCGCTGTCGCAGGCTTCGCCGACATCATGATCGGCGACACGCTGGCCGACCCCGAAGACATCCGTCCGCTGCCGGCCATCCACGTCGACGAGCCCGCGATCTCGATGACCATCGGCACCAACACCTCGCCCCTCGTGGGCAAGGTCAAGGGTCACAAGCTCACCGCGCGCATGGTCAAGGACCGTCTCGACCGTGAGCTGGTCGGCAACGTCTCGCTGCGCGTCCTCGACATCGGACGCCCGGACTCGTGGGAGGTGCAGGGCCGCGGAGAGCTGGCACTGGCCATCCTCGTCGAGCAGATGCGCCGTGAAGGCTACGAGCTCACCGTCGGCAAGCCGCAGGTGGTCACCAAGCGCGTCGACGGCAAGCTGCAGGAGCCGTTCGAGCACCTCACGATCGACGCCCCCGAAGAGTACCTCGGAGCGATCACCCAGCTGCTCGCCGCCCGCAAGGGCCGCATGGAGAACATGTCGAACCACGGCACGGGCTGGGTCCGCATGGAGTTCATCGTCCCGTCGCGCGGCCTCATCGGCTTCCGCACGGAGTTCCTGACCACCACCCGCGGCACCGGAATCGCGAACGCGATCTCGCACGGCTACGACGACTGGGCAGGACAGATCGTCACCCGCAGCAACGGCTCCATCGTGGCCGATCGCTCCGGTGTGGTCACGCCGTTCGCGATCATCGCCCTGCAGGAGCGCATGACGTTCTTCGTCAACCCGACCGAAGAGGTCTACGAGGGCATGGTCATCGGCGAGAACTCGCGCGCCGACGACATGGATGTGAACATCACCAAGGAGAAGAAGCTGACCAACATGCGTCAGTCGACGGCCGACAACTTCGAGTCGATGACTCCGTCGCGTCAGCTCACCCTGGAGGAGAGCCTCGAGTTCGCCCGCGAGGACGAGTGCGTCGAGGTCACGCCGGAGATGGTGCGCATCCGCAAGGTCGAGCTCGACTCGAACGCCCGCGCCCGCGCCACCTCGCGTCTGAAGAAGCAGGACCAGAACGCCTGATCTGCTCCAGGCGGGTGCCCCGGTCTCCATGGGAGCCGGGGCACTCGTGTTTCAAGCGTGTCCGGCCGGGCGCAGTGCCGATCAGGCGAAGAGGCCGGCCCCGACGTACGAGCCGTCGCGGGCGCCTGGCGGTACGGCGAAGATCGCCGACCCGACGTGCTTGAGGTACTCGTTCATCGCGTCATTGCGCGCGAGCTGCTGCTGGATGGGGATGAACTGCTTGCGCGGGTCCCGCTGGAATGCGATGAAGAAGAGACCGGCGTTGAGGCGGCCGAGCTCGTCGTTGCCGTCGACGAAGTTGTAGCCGCGGCGCAGCAGCTGTGCGCCGTCGTTGGTCGAGGGATGCGCGAGCCGCACGTGCGAGTCGGGATCGATCTTCGTTCCGCCGGTGGGGGAGAGCGCGAGGAAGTTGGGCTCGCTGAACTCGGTTCCTCCGGAGAGCGGGGCGCCCTCGCCTTTGTCGCGGCCGATGATCCGTTCCTGCTCGCCGAGCTGCTGGCGGTCCCAGGTCTCGATGACCATCCGGATCTTGCGCGCCACGAGGTATGAGCCGCCGGCCATCCACGCCGCGCCGTCCGATCCGGATGCCCACACCTGGTCTTCGACGACCGTGCTGTCCTCCGCCTTGATGTTCGCGGTGCCGTCCTTGAAGCCGAAGAGGTTGCGCGGTGTGGTCTGCCCGCGCGTCGTCGACGAGGTGCGGCCGAACCCGAGCTGCGACCAGCGGATCGAGGCCCGACCGAACGCGATGCGCGACAGGTTGCGGATGGCGTGCACGGCGACCTGAGGGTCGTCGCTGCACGCCTGCACGCACAGGTCGCCGCCGACGTACGCGTCGAGCAGCGCATCTCCGGGGAAGCGCGGGAGGTCGACGAGGGCCTCGGGGCGGCGGGAGGCGATCCCGAACCGGTCGCGCCCATCCGTCGTCTCGAAGAGGGTCGGGCCGAAGCCGATGGTGAGCGTCAGACCGCCCGGCGGCAGGTCGAGCGCCTCGCCCGTGTCGTCGGGCGGGGCGTCGAGGGGTCCGCTCGCCGGACCGTACTTCCCGGCGGGCTTGCCCTGCGTCATCCGCGCGGCCGCGACGCTCCAGTCCTGGAGCAGCTCGATGAGGCCGGCCCGGTCGAGGTCGGTCGCCACGTCGAAGGCGGCGAAATGCAGCCTGTCCTGCGCGGCCGTGGTGATTCCGGATTGGTGCTCGCCGTAGAACGGGTACGTATCCGTCGACTCGGTGGTCGCCCCGAGTGCCGTGCGGTCGAGTGCGACCCCGGCGCCGATCCCGACGAGTCCGGCGCCGCCGATGACGCCCGCGAGCCCGAGCAGTCCACGACGGGACAGCCCGGGCTGGGGCTCAGCGGATGCTGGGGTTTCGGGGGACTCCGAGGTCACGTGGCGACCCTATTTGACGATGGTGGACGTCAGCTGGCTCAGCGGCTCGCTGAGGGCGTTGACCTCGTCGGAGAGCTCCTTGACCTGGGAGGTGCTCAGCTCGGTGTAGCTCACGAATCCGTCGCCCGACTTGTACTGGTCGAGCAGCTTCTGGATCGACGCGAACTCGGTGTCGAGCTTCGCGACGATCTGCTTGCCGTTCGTTCCCTTGGCGGCGGCGATGTCCCGCACGATGCCGTAGGCGACCTTGGCACCCTCGACGTTGGCCTGGAAGTCCGACAGGTCGGTGTGCGAGAACGTCTCCTCCTCGCCGGTGATCTTGCTGCTGGAGACCTCCTCCATGAGGCCGATCGCGCCGTTCGAGATCTGGTCGATGGTGAGGCTGAAGTCCTTGGCGTTCACCAGGTCGGAGAGCTTCTGCGTGTCGGCCACCAGCTGGTCGCCGAGCTGCTTGCGCGTGGCGGGGTCGGACGGGGTGTAGCCGGCGGGGGCCCACAGGTCCTTCTCGATGCGGTGCCAGCCGGTCCAGGTCTGGCCCTGTTCGAGGTCGGCTTCGCGCAGGTCGATCGCCGGGTCGATGTCGCCGAACTGCTCAGCGGTCGGCTCGATGCGCTCGTAGAACGCGCGCGCCGGGGCGTACTGGGCGCGGGCGGAGTCGTCGTCGCCGGCCTCGTACGCCTTCGCGAAGTCTTGGGTGGCCGTGAGCAGCTGGCTGCTCTGGTCTTTGAGGTAGGCGATGTAGTTGGTGACAGCCTGCGAGATCTGCTTGCTCTCGTCGCCGCTCGCGAGTGCCTCCTTGCCTTTGGTCACTGTGAAGGGGGCCACGTGGGCGGGCGAACCGACCATGCCCTTGCGGCAGGCGGTGAAGTACGAGCCCTCGGCGAGCTGCACGACGTAGTTGACGGTCGTGCCCGGTCCGATGTTCTCCTTCTCGCCCGCGATGCGCAGCTTGTCTTCGGCGAGGATCTCGAACTCGTTGACGTCGGTGCCCTTGTTGGTCACCTGGAAGGTGATCGGACCGCTCGGCGCCGTGCCCGCCGAGACGGTGCATTTGTCGTCGGTGAGGGTCACGGTGAGCGCTTCCGACTCGGCGGTGGCGTTGTTGGGCACGCAGCCGCTGAGCGCCAGGGCGATCGTGGCCGCACCGGCGAGAGTGCCGGCGAGCATGCCGAGGGAACGGGTTCGGGACATGGCTGTGCTTCTTTCTTAGGGACGGGGCCGTCAGTGGGCGACGGGTTGCTGTGCGGAGGCGGGTGCGGCGGTCTGTCCAGCAGTACCGTGCGAGGATGCGCGGTGCTGGCGGATGTAGAAGGCGGTGACGACGCCGATGTAGGCGACCCAGCCGATCACCTGGAGCCAGGTGGGGGACGGGTTGAAGTTCACAATGCCCTGCAGCACGGTGCCGTACCAGCTCGAGGCGGGGATGATCGTGCTGATGTCGTAGGCGTGCACTCCGGAGCCGGGCAGCAGGCCGGCTTCCTGCAGGTCGCCGATCCCGTATGCGAACACGCCGCCGGCGACCAAGATGAGGAATGCGGCCGTCCACGTGAAGAACTTGCCGAGATTGATCGTCACGAACCCGCGGTAGAGCAGGAATCCGATGACCGCTGCCGTGATGATGCCGAGGAGCGCGCCGACCGCCGGCTCCCAGCCGCCGCCGACCGAGGCGACCGTCGCCCAGACGAAGAGCGCCGTCTCAAGTCCTTCGCGCCCGACGCTGAGGATCGCGAGCACGACCACGCCCCAGCCGGCGCCGAGCAGCGCCGCATCGAGACGGGAGTGGAGGGTGCTCTTCATGGACCGGGCGGTCTTGCCCATCCAGAAGATCATCCAGGTGACGAAGCCGACCGCGACGAGGGACAGGCCGCCGCCGATCAGTTCCTGGGCCTGGAAGCTCAGACCGTACGGCCCCCAGGTGAGCAATGCGCCGATGCCGAGCGGCACGACGATCGCGATACCGACTCCGAACCAGAGCTTGCGCAGCACATCCGTACGCCCCACCTTCACGACGTAGGCGACGAGGATGCCGACGATGAGGGAAGCTTCGATGCCTTCGCGGAGGCCGATCAGGTAGTTGGCGAGCACAGAAGTCTTTCGAGGGATACGAGTGGGGGTTGGTAAGGCTAACCTTACCCGGACGACTCTATCCGGCGAACCAAAAGGTGTCCAGATAGGATTCGAAAATGCTCAGCCGGATCGTCAACTACGTGCTCCTCTTCGTCGTCGGGGTCGTCGTGGGCGCCGTCGGTACGATCGCGCATCAGTCGACCTGGAGGATCGGCGGGTTCACCCTGCCGTGGGGTCTGGTGCTGGCGCTCCTCGGCTACACGGCTCTTCTCGTCGGCCTGCGGCTCCTGTCACGGAGTCGCATCCCCGCTCTGGTCGCAGCGCTCGGCACCATCCTCGTCATCCTGCTCTTCGCCCAGAGGAGCGCGGGCGGCTCGGTACTGATCGTGAATGACCTGATCGGGCAGGTGTGGCTCGTCGCCCCCATCGTGATCGCAGCCCTGGTCATGGCGTGGCCCGACCTGAGCAAGCACCGCGGAGACCCGGCGCACGAAGTCCCTTCCCGCGAAACGGCATAAGCTAGAGGGGTACCTCTTGCGAAGGGAAACCCTGCACTGTGACCTACGTCATCGCCCTCCCCTGCGTCGACGTGAAAGACCGCGCCTGCATCGACGAGTGCCCGGTCGATTGCATCTATGAGGGCGAACGGTCGCTCTACATCCACCCCGACGAGTGCGTGGACTGCGGAGCCTGCGAGCCCGTCTGCCCGGTCGAGGCGATCTACTACGAAGACGACCTCCCCGAGCAGTGGGCCGACTACTACAAGGCCAATGTGGAGTTCTTCGACGACATCGGCTCGCCCGGTGGCGCTGCAAAGGTCGGTGTGATCAACAAGGACCACCCGCTGATCGCCGCCCTGCCGCCGCAGGCGCACTGAGCCCCGTGGCACTCGGAGAGCTCCCCGACTACCCCTGGGACCTGATGGCGCCGTATGCGGCGCGCGCCAGAGCGCATCCCGACGGTCTCGTCGACCTGTCCATCGGCTCGCCCGTCGACGCGACGCCCGACCTCATCCGCGAGGCTCTCGCCGTGGCGACGGATGCGCACGCGTACCCGCAGACGATCGGCACCCCCGCACTGCGCGAGGCGATCGTCGAGTGGTTCGGCCGCCGCCGCGGCGTCCCCGGCCTGACGGTGGACGCCGTGCTCCCGACGATCGGCTCCAAGGAGCTGGTCGCGTTCCTGCCGTTCATGCTCGGACTCGGCGAGGGGGATGCTGTGGCCCACCCGCGCGCCGCTTACCCCACGTACGCCATCGGCGCCGCCCTCGCGGGCGCACAGGCCGTGGCCGGTGACGACCCCGCCGAGTGGCCGGAGAACACCAAGCTCGTCTGGCTGAACAGTCCGGGCAACCCGAATGGCCGGGTTCTCGGCGTCGAGGAGCTCCGTGCCGCCGTGGAGCGTGCGCGCGAACTCGGCGCCTACGTCGCCAGCGACGAGTGCTACGCCGAGCTGGGCTGGGAGGCGCCGTGGGATGCGGAGCGCATCCCGAGCGTGCTCGACCCGCGGGTTGTCGGCGATGACCACCACAATGTCATCGCCGTGTACTCGCTCAGCAAGCAGTCGAACCTCGCCGGCTACCGCGCGGCCTTCGTCGCCGGCGACCGCGCGATGATCGCGCGCCTCACCAACGTGCGCAAGCACGCCGGTCTGATGCTCCCGGCGCCCCTGCAGGCCGCGATGGTGGTCGCGGTCGGCGACGAAGCGCATGTGGACGTGCAGCGCGAGCGGTACCGTGCCCGCCGCGCCGAGCTCAAGCCGGCGCTCGAAGCCGCGGGCTTCCGCATCGACGACAGCGAGGCCGGTCTGTACCTCTGGGCCACCGAGGGCCGTGACGCGTGGGAGAGCATCGGCCGCCTGGCCGACCTGGGCATCCTCGGCGGGCCGGGCGTCTTCTACGGTGACGACTACCCCCGCCACGTGCGTCTGTCGCTCACCGCGACCGACGAGCGGATCGCAGCGGCGGCCTCACGGCTGCACACGCTTGGAGAGTCTCTCTAACCCGTCCCGCGGCTGTTTGCACGATGCAACAGTTGTCCAGGAGGTTCGTTAGGCTGTATCCGCACGACTTTTGCAGCGCTGCCACAATCAGCGCGCGTACTGAACACCCACTGACCCAGGAGGCGTTGTGAGCGGACTCGGCACCGAGAATGCACTGACCGAGCAGGCACAGAATTCCAGTGCCGCGCCCGAGCAGGCTCGCGAGCCGCAGAAGGCCACCCTGAGCTTCCCGGGAGGCTCCGCGGAGTTCCCGATCCTGCCGAGCGTCTCCGGTGCCTCCAGCATCGACTTCTCGTCCCTGACCAAGCAGACCGGGCTCACCAGCCTCGATCACGGCTTCGTCAACACGGCGGCCACGAGCTCCGCGATCACGTACATCGACGGCGACGCGGGCATCCTGCGCTACCGCGGGTACCCGATCGAGCAGGTCGCCGAGAACTCGACCTTCCTCGAGGTCGCCTGGCTGCTCATCTACGGCGAACTGCCCACGCCGAGCCAGCTGGCCGAGTTCGACGAGCGCATCCGTCGCCACACGCTGCTCCACGAAGATCTGCGCCGCTTCTTCAGCGCGCTCCCGCACGATGCCCACCCGATGTCCGTGCTGTCCAGCGCCGTCTCCGCGCTCTCGACCTTCTACCAGGACTCGCTGAGCGTGCGCGACCCCGAGCAGATCGAGCTCTCGACCATCCGGCTGCTCGCGAAGCTGCCCGTCATCGCCGCGTACGCCCACAAGAAGAGCCTCGGCCAGGCGTTCCTCTACCCGGACAACTCCCTGAGCTTCGTCGACAACTTCCTCCGGCTCAACTTCGGCACCATGGCCGAGCCGTACGAGGTCGACCCCGTGCTCTCCAAGGCGCTGGAGCGTCTGCTCATCCTGCACGAAGACCACGAGCAGAACGCGTCGACGGCCACGGTGCGTCTCGTCGGATCGACCCAGGCGAACATGTTCGCGTCGGTCTCGGCCGGTATCAATGCCCTGTACGGCCCGCTGCACGGCGGCGCGAACGAGGCCGTCCTCGAGATGCTCGCGGGCATCCGGGACTCGGGTGAGAGCGTTCAGAAGTTCGTCGAGCGCGTCAAGAACAAAGAAGAGGGCGTGAAGCTGATGGGCTTCGGGCACCGCGTCTACAAGAACTTCGATCCGCGGGCACGCCTCGTCAAGCAGTCCGCGGACGAGGTGCTCGCCGCCCTCGGTGTGCACGACCCGCTGCTCGACATCGCCAAGGAGCTCGAAGAAGTCGCCCTGGCCGACCAGTACTTCGTCGACCGCAAGCTGTACCCGAACGTCGACTTCTACACCGGTGTCATCTACAAGGCGATGGGGTTCCCCACGCGCATGTTCACGGTGCTGTTCGCGATCGGCCGCCTCCCGGGCTGGATCGCCCACTGGCGTGAGATGAACAACGACCCGGCCACCAAGATCGGCCGTCCGCAGCAGCTCTACATCGGCAGCGACGAGCGCAACTGGCCCACCGCCCGCTGACCTAACCGGTCGGCCGCAGCGTCAGCGTCTGATCGGCGGCCGCGGCGACGGCCTTGGCGCTGAACGGCCAGGGGCGCGTCTTGTTCGTCTGCCACAGCGGCGTCTGGTCGTCGTAGTGCGGGCTGAACGCGTGTCCGGATGCGCCGGTCAGGTTGATCCACGTGCTCTTGTCGAAATCGCCCAGGTCGATCACCTGGCGCATCGAGGGCACCCAGTCGACCGTGTAGCCGACCGCGGCATCCCAGCCCACGGCGTCCACGACGCTCGAACCGCCGCCGACCGGGTACGGCCCGCGGTTGAAGAGCGCCTCGATCGGCTCGATCCCGGACACTCCGAAGCTGGCGTTGGTGAGGGTGATCGTGTGGATACGGTCCCAGCGCCACTTCTCCGGGTCGCTGCCCATGAGACGGGTGGCCTCCGACCAGGCCTCATCGGCGGCGCGGGCGAACATCTCGTCACGGTTGTCGACGTCGAGCTTCTCGTCCGTCCACCATGGGGAATCCTGTTGCTGTGCGAGTGTCTCCACGACCGCGAACCAGCGGTCGCCTCCGGTCGGCGGGGCGGACGCCGGGAGTTTGCGCCGGAAGGCGTCGGCGAGGAGATTGCGCCAGAAGATGTTGAAGTATGCGGCGGCCGCGCTGTCCGCGTCGTCGTGGTAGTTCCAGCCGGCGAGCAGTCGGGCGCCACGTGAGACGCCGTCGTCTTCACCCGTCTGGGCGCCGACGTCGAGCAGGATCGGCGTGAGGTCGGCGGCGTTGGCGTTGTACGTGTCGGCCTGAATGCTCGCGAAGTCGGCTGCGGTCAGCTTCGTGCCCTTGGCGAGGAGCGCCTGCAGGCGCAGTTGGATCTGATTGGCCCGGTATCCGTACTCCCAGTCCTTCGTGATGAGCCTCGGAAAGTCCGGCCCCACAGCGGCGTTGTTCGCCGTCACGATGTACCCGCTCGGCGGGTTGTACGCCGACGGCAGCTCGGCGAACGGAACGGTTCCCGTCCAGCCGTACTGGCTCGTCCATCCCGGCACCGGCACGGTCCCGTCTCCGGATGCGCGGATCGGCATCGCCCCCGGCGCCTGGTATCCGATGTTGCCGTCCACATCGGCGTAGACCAGGTTCTGCGACGGCACCTGGAACATCTCGGCCGCGGCCCGGAACTGCTCCCAGTTCTGGGCGGTGTCGAAGGCGAAGATCGCCGCCGGGGTCGGACCAGGCGTGAGAGCCGTCCACTGCAGGGACAACTGGAACTTGTCGGCCGGAACCCCCATCCTGCCGGCCTGGTCTTTGGCGATGGCCGCGAACCCGTCGGTCAGGTCGGTGACGATCGGGCCGTGCCGCGTCGAGCGCACGGTGAGATGCACCGGTTCTCCTCCGGCGACCTTGATCGTCTCCTTGCGGATCGTCAACGGCACCTGCTGGCCGTCGTACTCGTAGGTGTTGCCGCTCACCTTCTCTTCGTAGAGGTCGGCGACGTCGGGTCCGAGGTTCGTGAATCCCCAGGCGATGCGGTCGTTGTGGCCGATGATCACGCCGGGCAGGCCGGAGAAGCTGAAGCCGGCGACATCGAACGGGCAGTCCGGACCCACGGTCGCGCAGTGGAGGCCGACCTGGTACCAGACGGACGGCATCACGGCACCGAGATGCGGGTCGTTGGCCAGCAAGGGCTTTCCGCTCTGCGTGAGAGCGCCCGAGACCACCCAGGAGTTCGATCCGATGTCGTCGCCCGCCGGCCCGAGGAGTTCGGGCAGCGCGTCGAGGGAACTCGCCAGGTCGGTCAGTGCCGCCGCATACTCGGTCGCCTCAGCCGGTCTCGAAGCGCTCGCGCCCGCCGCAGAAGCCGAGTCGGGTTCCGCGGCCGCGGGCACCGCATCCGGGGTCGTGACCAAGGGGTTGCCCCCGCCCTCCGCGGTGATCGTCGGGTGCTCGTCGTACGGATACGCGGGGTGCAGTTCTGCAATCTGCGCCGGTGTCAGCTTGGTCGACAGCAGGGCACGGTCGATCTCGTCTTCGAGGTTCGACCGCAGATCCCAGGCCATGGCCTTGAGCCACGCGACCGAGTCGGCCGGCGTCCACGGCTCGGGGGAGTAGCCGGGATTCTGGATGCCGAGCACTGCGTACTCCAGCGACAGCTCTGCTCCCTTGTGGGTCGCAAGATAGGCGTTCACACCGTCGGCGTAGTCCTGGTAATAGCGCAGCGACGTCTTGTCGAGCGCTTTCACCTCCTGCTCGGCCACGTTCCGCCAACCGAGAGCACGGATGAACGTATCGGTCGGCACCTGGCTCTCGCCGAACATCTCCGCGAGCCGTCCCGCCGTCACATGCCGGCGGAAGTCCATCTCCCAGAACCGGTCCTGCGCGTGCACGAAGCCCTGCGCCCGAAAGAGGTCGTCGGCCGTCGACGCCGTGATCTGGGGGATCCCGGCGTCATCGCGCACGACGCTGACCGGCTTGTCGAGCCCCGCCAGGTCGATCGTTCCGGAGGTCTGCGGGAACGATCGCATCACGTTCCACACGCCGACCCCGCCCGCGATCACGACGAGCACGAGCAGCACGGCGACGACGATGCCGACGAATCTCAGAACCCGGTGGTGCCGCCTGAGGCGGGGCGAATCGTCCCCCACGGCACTCCTTCGTTCGTGTGCTCGTTCACTGTCTTGAGACTGTAACGCATCGGGGTGACGCGGCGGGCGGCCATTCGGCGCGGCTCAGTGCGCGGTGAGACCGGCCCAGGCCATGCGCTCCAGCACCGGCCGCGCAGCTGCGGCGTCCACGCTGGTTCCGCCCACGCGCGCGCTGTGCGGGGTGGAGTTGATGAGTCCGAAGGTGGCCTGAACGCGCATGCGGAGTTCGACCGACGGGAGAGAGGGGTGCAGGGTGGCGAGCACGTCCATCCACTGTTCGATGTACCGTCGCTGGAGGCGCCGCACCGTGCGTCGCTCGTCGTCGGTGAGGGCGTCGAGATCGCGATCCTGCACGCGGATGGTGTCCGGCTCGCTCAGGGCGAAGTCGACGTGGAACGCGATCAGCGCGTGGAGGGCGCTCGCCGGATCCGGTGCGGAGCGCGCAACGTTCGTGCCGCCTTCGAGCAGGTGCTCGCTGACTCCGACGAGGAGGGCGGAGAGCACGGCCTGCTTGCTGGAGAAGTGCCGGTAGACGGCGGGCCCGCTCACTCCGGCGGCCGAACCGAGGTCTTCGATCGACACGCCGTTGAAGCCGCGCTCGGCGAAGAGGGTCGCGGCGGCACCGAGCAGCGCCGCACGCCGGTCGGCCTTGGCCTGACTGCGTTGCGTCGGCCGTGTCTGGGCGACTTCGGTCATCGTCTGCCTTCGAGTGGTGCACGGGTGCTGGACATTTGAGTTAATGAACACTAACCTAAAAATGAGTTAGCAACCACTAACTGAACCCGCAACCGTCGACGGAGACGACCGATGCCAACGCTGATCAGCGCCACGAGCGCTGCGGACCCTCGGTTCGATCAGAACGAGCAGGCGCAGCGCGCCCTCGTCGCCGACCTGCGCGAGCGCCTCGCGGTGGCCGCGGCGGGCGGGCCGGAACGCTCCCGCGAGCGCCACGTCGCCCGTGGCAAGCTGCTGCCGCGCGAGCGCATCGATGTGCTCCTCGACGAGGGCAGTCCCTTTCTCGAGATCGCGCCGCTCGCGGCGACCGGGATGTACGACGACGAGAGTCCTGCCGCGGGCGTGATAGCGGGCATCGGCCTGGTCAACGGTCGTCAGGTTCTCGTCATCTCGAACGACGCCACGGTCAAGGGCGGCACCTACTACCCGATGACGGTGAAGAAGCACCTGCGGGCTCAGGAGATCGCGCTGGAGAACCACCTGCCGTGCATCTACCTCGTCGACTCGGGAGGCGCCTTCCTCCCCATGCAGGACGAGGTCTTCCCCGATCGCGACCACTTCGGCCGGATCTTCTACAACCAGGCTCGGCTGTCGGCGGCGAAGATCCCGCAGATCGCCGCAGTGCTCGGATCCTGCACCGCCGGCGGCGCCTACGTGCCCGCGATGAGCGACGAGACGGTCATCGTTCGCAACCAGGGCACGATCTTCCTCGGTGGCCCGCCGCTGGTGAAGGCCGCCATCGGCGAGGTCGTCACTGCGGAGGAGCTCGGTGGGGGAGATCTTCACGCCCGCACCTCCGGGGTCGTCGATCACCTCGCGGAGAACGACCGTCACGCGCTGCAGATCGTGCGGGACATCGTCGCGACCCTGCCCGATCCCGCCCCACCGGCCTGGGATGTGCTCGAACCGCGCGAACCGCTCGCCGATCCCGCCGAACTGTACGGTGTCGTGCCGACCGACGTGCAGGCGCCGTACGACGTGCGCGAGGTCATCGCGCGTCTCGTCGACGCCAGTGAGTTCCACGAGTTCAAGCGCGACTACGGGACGACGCTCGTCACCGGGTTCGCCCACATCCACGGGCATCCGGTGGGCATCGTCGCCAACAACGGCGTGCTGTTCAGCGAGTCGGCCCTGAAGGGGGCGCATTTCATCGAGCTCTGCGACCAGCGCGGCGTCCCCCTGCTCTTCCTCCAGAACATCTCGGGCTTCATGGTCGGGCGCGACTACGAGGCCGGCGGCATCGCCAAGAACGGCGCCAAGATGGTCACCGCGGTCGCGACGGCCAGAGTCCCCAAGCTCACCGTCGTGATCGGGGGATCGTTCGGCGCAGGCAACTACTCCATGTGCGGCCGCGCGTACTCGCCTCGGTTCCTCTGGATGTGGCCCGCCGCGCGGATCTCGGTCATGGGCGGCCCCCAGGCCTCGTCCGTGCTCGCCACCGTGAAGCGCGAACAGCTGGAGGGCCGTGGCGAGGAGTGGTCCGCCGACGCCGAAGCCGCGTTCAAAGCCCCGATCGCCGACCAGTACGAGCGCCAGGGGAGCCCGTACTACTCGACCGCGCGTCTCTGGGACGACGGCGTCATCGACCCCGCCGACACCCGCACGGTGCTCGGCCTCGCCCTGGAGGTGTGCTCGCGCACGCCGCTCCCCGAGACGGCCTTCGGCCTGTTCAGGATGTGACCGCCGTGACCGCCCCGTTCCATACCGTGCTCATCGCCAACCGTGGTGAGATCGCCTGCCGCGTGATCCGCACCCTGCGCAGCCTCGGCATCCGCTCGGTCGCCGTCTACAGCGATGCCGACAGGGATGCGCCGCACGTCGCCCTCGCCGACGTCGCCGTGCGCCTCGGCCCGGCTCCGGCCAGGAAGAGCTATCTCGACGGTGCCGCCATTCTCGAGGCCGCACGCTCGACCGGGGCGCAGGCCGTGCATCCTGGCTACGGGTTCCTCTCCGAGAACGCCGATTTCGCCGAGGAGTGCGCCAGGGCCGGCATCGTGTTCATCGGTCCCGGTGTGCGCGCGCTCGATGTGATGGGCGACAAGATCGCCGCCAAGCGCGAAGTCGAGGCCAACGGGGTCCCCACGATCCCGGGCGTCGCCGAGGCGGGTCTCACCGACGACGACCTCATCGTGGCGGCCGAGCGCATCGGCTTCCCGGTGCTCGTCAAGCCCTCGGCCGGAGGCGGCGGCAAGGGGATGCAGTCCGTGAGCACGGCTGCAGACCTCCCGGAGGCTCTGCGCACGGCCCGCCGGGTGGCCGCTGCCGCCTTCGGCGACGACACGCTCTTCCTCGAGCGGCTCGTCGACACTCCCCGCCACATCGAGGTGCAGGTGCTGGCCGACCGGCACGGGAACATCGTGCACCTCGGCGAGCGCGAGTGCTCCTTGCAGCGCCGCCACCAGAAAGTCATCGAGGAGGCGCCGTCGCCACTCCTCGACGCCGCGACGCGCGACCGGATCGGCCGTGCCGCCTGCGCCGTCGCCGCGAGCGTCGACTACGTGGGAGCCGGAACGGTCGAGTTCCTCGTCTCCGACGCCGCGCCGGGCGAGTTCTTCTTCATGGAGATGAACACGCGCCTGCAGGTCGAGCATCCCGTCACCGAGCTGATCACCGGACTCGACCTGGTCGAATGGCAGCTGCGCATCGCGGCGGGCGAGCCGCTGAGCTTCGGGCAGCAGGAGGTGCGCTTCACCGGTCACGCGATCGAGGCCCGGGTGTACGCCGAGAACCCCGAGCGAGGCTTCCTGCCGACCGATGGCACGGTGATCGCCCTTCACGAGCCGCTCGGTCCGGGCGTCCGCGTCGACAGCGGCCTCGCGCCCGGGAATCCGATCGTCACCGAATACGATCCGATGCTGTCGAAGGTGATCGCCTGGGGCGAGGATCGCGAGACGGCGCTCGCCCGCCTCGACTCCGCCTTGGCGGACACCGCGATCCTCGGCGCGGTCACCAATGTGCGGTGGCTGCGCGACCTGCTCGCCGACGCCGACGTTCAGGCCGGCCGTCTCGACACGACGCTCATCGACCGCCAGTTCTCCGACCTCGCCCCGACCGAGCCGCCGGTGGCCGACCTGGCCGCCGCCGCCCTCCTGGTCCATCTGGAACGGTTCCAGCAAGCCCAGCGCCGTGCGGGTGCCGGCACGGTCGGCACACTCTGGGGTTCCCCGACGGGCTGGCGTATCGGCGCCGATCGTCCGGTGGCCTACGACCTCGACTCCGCCGTGGTCCGCATCGACGGCGACGAGGATGCGCTGGCATCCGGCACCGCGCGAGTGACCGTCGGTGACGCCGCGGCGCTGCGGGCAGGCCTGTCCGTCTCCATGCCGCGCACGCCCGGCGAGCCGTCGATCGCGCTCCTCACGCTCGACGGTGTCACCCGCCCGCTCTTCGTCGCCCGCACGCGCGACGCCGTCTGGCTGGCGGAGGGCGGAGCAGCGCGCGAGGTGCGCATCCTCGAGAGATCCGAGCGTCTCGCCCGCGACCTCGCCGGCCTGACCCGGGTCGCCGGTGCCGTCGATCCCGATGTGCGCTCGCCGATGCCCGGTACCGTCGTGACGGTCGCGGTTGCCACGGGCGATGCGGTCGAGGCGGGCGACACCGTGATCACCGTCGAGGCCATGAAGATGGAGCACCGCCTGGTCGCGCCGATCTCCGGCCGCGTGCACGTGCGTGTCGCACCGGGCGACCTCGTGAAGCTCGACCAGCTCGTCGCGACCGTCGAGGCGCATCCGCAACCCGAAACGTCTGCCGACCAGGCGGCATCCACCGACCGCACAAGCGTCCCGCCCACCACCGCGGGCCAACCCACAGCCACTTCGACACGATCGACCGTGGCCTAGAGAGAGGCAATCCATGACCATGCAGCTGACCCGCAGCGAGACCGCGAACGCCGACGTCGCCGGCTTCGAGCTCACCGACGAGCACAAGCGCCTGCGCGACCAGGTGCGCGACTTCGCCGACACCGTCGTCGCGCCGGCCGCGTACGACTACGACACCCGCCGCAGCCTGCCGTACGACATCATCGCCGAGATGGGCGAGATGGGCCTGTTCGGCCTGCCGTTCCCTGTCGAGTACGGCGGCCAGGGCAAGGACTACCTCTCCCTCTGCCTCGCCGTCGAGCAGCTGGGCCGCGTCGACCAGAGCATCGGCGTCACCCTCGAGGCGGGCGTGGGACTCGGCATCATGCCGGTGTTCCGCAACGGCACGGAGGCACAGCGCCAGGAGTGGATGCCGATGCTCGCCGGCGGAAAGGCGCTCGCCGGGTTCGGACTCACCGAGGCCGAGGCGGGTTCGGATGCCGCCGGCACCAAGACCAGCGCGGTGCTGCGCGACGGCCAGTGGGTCATCAACGGCACCAAGCAGTTCATCACCAACTCCGGCAGCGAGATCACGAAGCTCGTGACGATCACCGCAGTGACGGGGGAGGAGCGACGGGCCGACGGCTCCATCAAGAAGGAGCTCTCCGCGATCCTCGTCCCGGTGCCGACTCCCGGCTTCGTGCAGGAGCCGGCCTACGACAAGGTCGGCTGGCACACGTCGGACACGCATCCGCTCACTCTCACGGATGTGCGCGTGCCCGAGGCGAACCTGCTCGGCGAGCGGGGCCGCGGCTACGCGAACTTCCTGCAGACGCTCGACGAGGGCCGCGTCGCCTTCGCGGCCCTCTGCACGGGCGCCGCGCAGGGCTGCCTGGAGGAGGCGATCCGCTACGCCAAGGAACGCAACGTGTTCGGCCGCGCCATCGGCTCCAACCAGTACATCGCCTTCAAGATCGCCCGGATGCAGGCTCGCGTGCACACCGCCCGTCTCGCCTACTACGACGCCTGCTTCAAGCTGATGGCAGGCAAGCCGTTCAAGCTCGAGGCGTCGATCGCCAAGCTCGTCGGCAGTGAAGCCGCGATGGACAACGCACGCGACGCGACCCAGATCTTCGGCGGCTACGGCTTCCTCAACGAGAACCCGGTCGCGCGCCACTACCGTGACTCGAAGATCCTCGAGATCGGCGAGGGCACGTCCGAGGTGCAGCTGATGATCATCTCCCGCGCCCTCGGCTTCGAGGCCTGACCCTCCCGTTCCGAACCACCTCACGAAGGAGTACGCGATGATCGACAAAGTCGTGGCGAGCGCACGCGAGGCGATCGCCGACATCCCCGACGGCGCCTCCCTGGCCGTCGGCGGATTCGGGCTGTGCGGCATCCCGAGCGCGCTCATCCGGGCGCTGCACGATCAGGGCACCGAACGGCTCGAGGTCGTGAGCAACAACTGCGGTGTGGACGACTGGGGGCTGGGGATCCTGCTCGGCGATCGGCGCATCCGCAAGATGGTCAGCTCCTACGTGGGGGAGAACAAGGAGTTCGCCCGCCAGTTCCTCTCGGGTGAGCTGGAGGTCGAGCTCACGCCGCAGGGAACGCTCGCCGAGAAGCTGCGGGCCGGGGGAGCGGGCATCCCCGCGTTCTACACACCGGCGGGCGTTGGAACGCAGATCGCCGAGGGCGGCCTTCCTCGCCTCTACGCGCCCGACGGGTCGATCGTGGTGGCCTCCGAGCCCAAGGAGGTGCGCACGTTCGACGGCGCCGACTACGTGCTCGAACGGTCGGTGACCCCGGACTTCGCGTTGGTGCATGCGCTCAAGGGCGATCGCTACGGCAACCTCGTCTTCCATGCCGCCGCGATGAATTTCAACCCTCTCGCGGCCATGGCCGGACGCATCACGATCGCCGAGGTCGAACACCTCGTCGAACCCGGCGACCTCGATCCCGAGCAGGTCCACACGCCCGGGATCTTCGTTCAGCGGGTGGTCCACACGCCCGACGTCGAGAAGCGGATCGAACGCCGAACCGTGCACCTCGCCGATTCGACCCAGCCGGAAGGGAGCGTCCGATGACCCTCACCCGCAACGAGCTCGCCGCCCGGGTCGCCCGCGAACTCGAGAACGGTCAATACGTCAACCTCGGCATCGGGATGCCCACCCTGATCCCGAACTACATCCCTGCTGGCATCGAGGTCATCCTGCACTCGGAGAACGGCATCCTCGGCGTGGGTCCGTACCCGGACGACGACGGGGTCGAACCCGACCTGATCAACGCGGGGAAGGAGACGGTGACCGTCAACCGCGGCGCCTCCTTCTTCGACTCGTCGCTCTCCTTTGGAATGGTGCGCGGCGGTCACGTCGATCTGGCGGTGCTCGGCGCGATGGAGGTCTCCGAACGCGGCGACCTCGCCAACTGGATGATCCCCGGAAAAATGGTCAAAGGCATGGGCGGTGCCATGGACCTCGTCTTCGGGGCCAAGCGCCTCATCGTGATGATGGAGCACACCGACCGCGAGGGCCGACCCAAGATCCTGCGCACCTGCTCCCTGCCTCTGACGGGCACCGGATGCGTCGACCGCATCATCACGGACCTCGCCGTCATCGACGTGCGCCGGAACGACGACGGCACGGGCACCCTCGTGCTGCGCGAGGTCGCGCCGGGGGTCACGGTCGACGAGGTGATCGCCGCCACCGGCGCGCCCTTGACCGTGGAGCTCGAGGGGCAGGCCGCATGAAGGACGTCGAACAGCGCGGTCTCTACTACGAGGAGTTCGAGCTCGACACGCGCTACCTCCACCGCCCGGGGCGAACGGTCACCGAGGCCGACAACGTACTGTTCACGACGATGACGATGAACACCCAGGCACTGCACCTCGACGCCGCCTGGTCGGCCGGTCAGCCGTTCGGCGAGCGGCTCGTGAATTCGATGTTCACCCTCGCGACCATCGTCGGAGCATCCGTCACCCAGCTCACTCAGGGCACCATCGTCGCCAACCTGGGCTTCAGTACGGTGGCCTTCCCGCATCCGCTCTTCCACGGGGACACGCTGTACTCGGAGACCGTGGTCACCGCCAAGCGCCTCTCGGCGTCGCGTCCAGGGCAGGGCATCGTCACGCTGGAGCACACCGGGCGCAACCAGCACGGGGTGGTCGTCGCGACGGCACTCCGCCAGGTCATGGTGTGGTGCCGGGATGCGCATTCCGAGGCCGTGTCCGGATGAGCGGGTTCCCGTGGGGGCCGGCCCTCCTGTTCTGTCCCGCCGACCGCCCCGACCGGTACGCGAAGGCGCTCGAGCGGGCGGATGCGGTGATCCTCGACCTCGAAGACGCCGTCGATCCCGCGAATCGGCCCGCCGCGCGGGAGGCGCTGGTCGCGTCGTCGCTGGATCCGGACCGGGTGATCGTCAGGGTCAACCCCGGTGGGACCGACGACCACGCCGCGGACCTCGCGGCGCTCGCCGCCACACCGTACCGTGCGGTGATGCTGCCGAAGGCCGAACGGCTCGACGATCTGCGCGAGCTGGACGGTCTGGCGACCATCGCACTCTGCGAGACGGCGGCGGGCGTGCTCGCGGCCCCCGCGCTCGCAGTGGCTCCCGGCGTGATCGCGCTGATGTGGGGTGCGGAGGACCTGGTCGCGTCGCTCGGCGGAACCTCCAGCCGGCGCCCCGACGGTGCCTACCGCGACGTGGCCCTGCACGCCCGCTCGGCCGTGCTCCTCGCAGCCGGTGCAGCCGGCCTCCCGGCCATCGACACGGTCCACCTCGACATCGATGATCTCGCCGGTCTCGCCGACGAGGCAGAGGACGCGGTGGCGTCCGGATTCGCGGCGACCGCGTGCATCCACCCCGGTCAGGTGGAGACCGTGCGGGCCGCGTATCGACCCGGAGGGGCCGCCGTGGCGGAGGCCGCCGAGTTGCTCGCCATGGCCGAAACCGCGGGCGGAGTGTTCCGGTTCCGCGGCCGGATGGTCGATGGTCCGGTGATCGCGCACGCCCGCTCGGTACTGCGCCGAGCGGGCCATTCCGGGTGAACCGATCCGTGAATCACTACGTGATGAAACTGTGACCAAGCATTTTGCAACAGTTCACCGCGATCGTCCAAGTGGCGTCGGAGGTATGCCGTACTCTGCAAGTAGGTATCGGGGAACTGGGGTCCTCGAATCGATTCGATCCGCTCAGGAGTAAGGGGGAGGGCATATGCCGCAACTGCTGCCTCTCCGCCTGCGCGACGTCGCCGGTCGCCGAGCAGCCGCAACGGCTGCGGCCGCCGCGACCGAGAGCGACCCTGAAGAACTCGAGCCGATCGGCGTCGAGACCCAAGCGCTGCCGGTGTTCGATTCCGAGCTCGAGCGCACCGGACCTCTGTCGATCATCGCTCCGCGCCGCATCGGCGAGAGCGACCTCGCGGTGTATCCGCTCTCGCTCGGCGCGAGCGTCTTCGGCTGGACGGCCGACGGCGAGACGTCGCTGCGCATCCTCGACCGCTTCTCCCACCACGGCGGAAACTTCATCGACACGGCCGACAGCTACGTCGGCGGCCGAAGCGAAGTCCTGATCGGCAAGTGGATGCGCGAGCGCGGCAACCGCGACGGCACGGTCGTCGCCACCAAGGTCGGCCGCCACCACGAGAATCCGGGCCTCGGCTCGGTCAGCATCGTGCGCGCCGTCGAAGCCTCTCTCGAGCGTCTGCAGACCGACTACATCGACCTGCTCTACTTCCACGACGACGACCCCGAGGTCCCGCTGGAAGACAGCCTCGCCACCGTCGAGTGGCTGATCGAGAGCGGCAAGGTGCGTTACCTCGCGGCCTCGAACTTCAGTGCCGACCGGCTCATCGAGGCCCGCATCCTCTCCTCGACCGGTCTTCCCAAGTTCATCGCCGTGCAGACCCAGTACAACCTCATGCACCGCAGCGAGTTCGAGAGCGCCCTGCGCATCGTGGCCAGTGCCCAGGGTCTGGCCGTCATGCCCTACTACGCGCTGGCGAACGGCTTCCTCACCGGCAAGTACCGCTCGAAAGACGACCTCAACGCCGACGCCCGCAGCATCCGTGCGGCGGCATACGTCAACCGGCGCGGCCAGCGGGTGCTCGCCGCTCTCGACCGGGTCGCCGCCGAACACGAGTCCAGCCCGGCCAGCATCGCGATCGCCTGGCTCCTCGCCAAGCGCAACGTCGTCGCGCCGGTGGCGAGCGCGAGCCGCCCCGAACAGGTCGACGCGCTCCTCGCCGCAGCGGGCATCCGCCTCACCCGGGCTCAGATGCTCGAACTCGACCGCGTCTCCGAGTAGTCGCGAGCTTCAGCCGGCCCGCAGGCCCACCAGCGTCGGAACTCTCGGCCGAACCGGTCCTGTTCTTCCGTCGTTACGGACGATTCACCGGGGTGTCGCCCGAAGTCTCCGACCCTGCGAACGCGCGCAGGCTCACGCCTCCGCGAGGATGCGCTCCAGAGATCGATGCAAAGCGGCACCCGCAGCGACCGGGTCGCCCACGTATCCGCCGGCCAGCGCCCCGTCACGCGCGAGGATGAGGTCGTCCGCGGCATCGCCGGGGTGCGGATGCCCGATCTGCCGGAACAGGTCTTCGATGCGGTGGGCGTACCAATCGCGGTGGGCCGTGACGGCCACGCGCACGGGGTGGTTCTCGTCGGCGAACTGCGCGGCCGCGTTGATGAACGGGTCGCCGCGGAAGCCGGGACGGATGGCTTCGACGTTGATCTGGTCGACGAGGGCACGTGCGATCGCACGGGGGTCGTCGGTGGTCTTCTCCTGCTCGTCGAACCAGTCGCGGATCTGCTTGTCGCGTCCTTCGACGTAGGCGATGATCAGGAGGTCTTTCGAGCGGTAGTGCTTGTAGAACGTGGCTTTCGTCACCCGTGCGCCCGCGATGATGCGGTCGACACCGACGGTGTGGATGCCTTCTTGGTAGAAGAGCTCGTCCGCCGTGGCGAGGATCTTGATTTTCGAGGGAGCGGGCGGCCGGATGGTCGCCCGGGCACTAACGACCATCCGGCACAACTCCTTACTCTGGGTCGACGGTCGGGTCCGCCGTCCTGCGGTCGGGCTTCAGACGTTTGGGGTTCGCCTGACGACCTTGGTGAAAATCAGTATATAGGTAGACAGACCAGTCTGTTTGTCCTCAATACCTCACAGGGATTCCATAGCCGCTGGCGTAGGGTGGTGGTGATGAACAGCGCAGTCGACCTTCCCCTTGGCCTGGCCGACCTTTCTTTCGCAGCCTCCGGCGAAGCGCTGGTCCGTCGCACGATCCTCCCGAGCGGGGTGCGCATCCTGAGCGAGCACGTTCCCGGTGCACGCAGCGCCACACTCGGCTACTGGGTGGCAGTGGGCTCCCGGGACGAGTCGGATGCGCTGCCCGCGTCGGGCGCGCATCCCGCCGTTCCCACCAGCTACGGCTCGACGCACTTTCTCGAGCACCTCCTCTTCAAGGGCACGCCGACCCGCACCGCTCTCGACATCGCGATCTCGTTCGACTCGGTCGGTGGCGAGCACAATGCGATGACAGCCAAGGAGTACACCTGCTACTACGCCAAAGTGCAGGACAGAGACCTTCCCATGGCGGTCGAGGTGATCGCCGACATGCTCACGTCATCGCTGCTCGACCCGGTGGAGTTCGAGAACGAGCGCGGCGTCATCCTCGAGGAACTCGGAATGGCCGAGGACGACCCGGCCGACGTCGCGAACGAGCGGTTCTTCGAGGCCGTGCTCGGTGCGCATCCGCTCGGCCGTCCGATCGGCGGCAGCCCGCAGACCATCCGCGAGGCCAAGCGTGAGGTGGTGTGGGAGCACTACCGGGCGAACTACCGCCCGCAAGACCTGGTGATCACCGCCGCCGGCGCCGTCGACCACGACCTTCTGGTCGCCGGTGTCGAGAAGGCCCTCCGCGCGGCAGACTGGGACCTCTCCGTCGAAGCCGCTCCGGTCCCTCGCCGATCGACGGCGCCCGCCCGGATCGAGCGCGCCGCGTCCGTCGTGACCGTGCAGCGGCCGACCGAACAGGCCAACCTCCTGATCGGTGTTCCCGGCCTCGTCGCGACCGATGAGCGCCGTGTGAGCATGAGTGTGCTCAATTCCGTGCTCGGGGGTGGGATGTCCAGCCGCCTCTTCCAGGAGATCCGCGAGAAGCGCGGGCTGGCGTACTCCGTCTACTCATTCTCCGGCTCGTACTCCGACGCCGGCGTCTTCGGCCTCTACGCGGGATGCGCTCCCGCCAAGGCCGCCCAGGTCGGCGAACTCATGCTCGCCGAACTGCACCGCCTCGCCGAGGACGGCGTGTCGCGGGACGAACTGCGTCGTGCCGTCGGTCAGCTCTCGGGTGGCGCCGCCCTCGCCCTCGAGGACTCCGACACCAGGATGTCGCGGCTCGGCCGAGCCGAGATCAGCCTGGGCGAGTTCTCCGATCTCGATGAAAGCCTCCGCCGCCTGCACCTCGTCACCGCCGACGATGTGCAGGCACTGGCCGCCGACCTCGCCGGAAGGCAGGTCTCCGTCTCCGCGGTCGGAAACGTCACCGACGACATGTTCGCCGGCCTCGCCTCCTGACCCTTCCCTCTTCCCAGACATCACCGAAAGGCTCCCACGGTGCCCCACTATCTCTACCTCGTGCGACACGGCGAGCAGCAGGACGCCGAGCATGGTCTCCCCGACGGCCCGCTCTCACCCCGCGGCAAGCGCCAGGCGCAGCTGATCGCCGAACGTCTGAGCGGCATCCCGTTCACCGGCATGTACCACTCGCCGCTCAACCGGGCCGCCGAGACCGCGGCGATCATGGCCGAGCGGATGCCCGCGCTCACCCCTGAGCCCTCGAGCCTGCTCTTCGATTGCATTCCCTCCGGCCCCACCCCCGACATGCCCAAGGCATTCGAGTCGTTCTTCGGTGCCGTCACCCCTGCCGAGATCGAGGCGGGGCGGGCGCAGATGGGGGATGCGGTCGGCGAGTTCCTCACTCCGGCCCTCGGCGACCGCCACGACCTCCTGATCACCCACAACTTCGTGATCGGCTGGTTCGTGCGTCACGTCTTCGACGCTCCCGAGTGGCGGTGGCTGGGACTCAATCAGGCCAACTGCGGTCTCACGATCATCCGCGTGCGCTCGGCCAAGCCGCCCGTGCTCGTCGTTCACAACGACCTCGGGCATCTGCCGGTCGAGCTCCGCACCGGCCTCCCGGAGCTGCAGCCGGTCTAGCACCCGCGGCCAGCGAGCCAGCGAGTTGCCGCCCGACGGGCTCGGCGCTACAGCGTCTTGCGGAACCAGTCGGTCGCGTTCGGATTGTCGTTGTACGGCTGGATGTCCTCGTAGCCGTGGCTGCGGTAGAGGCCGCCCGCCGCCTCCAGGCTGGCGTTCGTGTCGAGCACGACCTCGGTGGCCCCGAAACCGCGTGCGCGGTGCTCCAGCTCGTTGAGGATCGTGCGGCCGAGACCGAGTCCGCGACTCGACGGCTTCACCCACAGATGCTTGATCTCGTAGCGCACCACCGGGATCTCCGGCTCGATGTCCGACAACGGGACCGCGAGTTCGCGCACTCCGCCGCAGCCCGCCTCCGCGCCGTCTTCGTCGTACGCGAGCAAAAAGACACCCGCAGGCGGAACGAACTGCGACGGATCGGGGAAATTCGTGCGGTACGCGCCCTGGCTCTGGGGAAAACTGGCTGCGCGCTCGGCGAAGTACTCCGACAGCATGCGGTGGGCTGACGCATCCGTGACTGCGACATCGGCAAAAGACACCATCTGTCCAGCGTACTTCGGCCCATCGGCCGTGAGAGGGATGTGCGACACGGGATTCGTGCAGCGAGCGGCCGGTAGATTGGTGGGGTGACTATTCGCGTTGCCGTCGCTGGTGCGACCGGAAAGCTGGGGTCCGTCGCTGTGCGGCTCATCGAACAGGCCGACAGCCTCGAGCTCGTCGCCCGCCTCGATTCGCGCTCGCCGCTCGAAGAGATGCTCGGCGCCGACGTGCTCGTCGACATGACGGTCCCCGCTGTCAGCCCCGACATCGTGGCGTTCGCCGTCGATCACGGGATGAAGGTGCTGGTCGGCACCTCCGGCTGGTCGGCTGATCGCATCCTGGATCTCGAGCGCCGCGTGGCCGCCCACGAGGGCAGCGGCGCCGTCGTCATCCCCAACTTCTCGCTGGGCTCAGCGCTCGGCACGGCGTTCGCCACGGTCGCGGCCCGCTTCTTCGACTCCATCGAGATCATCGAGGCGCACGGCGAAGGCAAGGTGGACTCCCCGTCCGGCACCGCGGTTCGCACCGCCGAGCTCATCGGCGCCGCGCGCGCCGATCGCGGCCCCGTCGACGCGCCGCACACCGATCAGCGCGCCCGCGGTCAGCAGGTGGCGAGCGTGCCGATCCACAGCATGCGGATGCGCGGCATCCTCGCCCAGCAGCAGGTCGTCTTCGGCGGGTCGGGGGAGACGCTCACCATCCGGCACGACACAGCGGGTTCCGAGGCCTACGAGGCGGGCATCCTGCTCGCTCTGCGCGCGGCGGCCACGGCGACCGGGGTGACCGTCGGACTGGACAAACTCGTCGACCTGGGGATCGCGGAGCCGAACGGCGAGCCACCCCGTCCGACTGTCCGCGAGAACGCGTGAGAAATCGCATCGCCGCCATCGTGATGGCGGTCATCCTCGCCGTCTACCTCGTGCTCGTGTTCGAGCGCGCGGTGATGCTGATCGCGACCGGCGTCGCTGTCGCGATCATCATGGGCGTGGCACTCCTCGTCCTTCCGCTGGTCGCCGCGTGGGCGATCGGCCGGGAACTGCTCTTCGGGGTTCGAACCGAGAAGCTCGTGAAGATCCTCGACGCCGAGGGCGGTCTGCCCGTCGAGGACCTCCCGCACCGGGCGAGCGGCAGGCCGTTGCGAGACGCGGCCGACGAGGACTTTCCCACGTACAAGGCCGAGGTCGAAGGTGCGCCGACGAGCTGGCGGGCCTGGTTCCGGCTCGGCCTGGCTTACGACGCCTCCGGCGACCGCCGTCGTGCCCGCTCGGCGCTTCGCGAGTCCATCCGGCTGTACCGTGCCGAGCAGCATGCCAAGGTGTGAGCCTGTTCGCTAGGCGCTGGCGACCAGCCGCTCCATCGCATCCTGAACTGTGCGGTCGGTGAAGACGAAGCCGTCGTCGAGCAGTTTCTGCGGCACGACCTTCTGGCTCGAGAGCAGCAATTCGTGCCCGGCATCGCGCAGGGCGAGCTCGATGACCTTCTCCGGCAACGGGATCCCGTACGGTCGGTGCACGGCTTTCGCCAGCGCGCGCAGCACGACATCCGCGGTCGCCGGAGTCGGGCCCGCCAGGTTGACCGGGCCGGACAGTCGTGAGGATGTCAGCAGGTGCACGATCGCGGCTGCTTCATCGCGCAGGCTGATCCACGGCCAATGCTGTCCGCCTCCCGCGATCGGCCCGAGGAGGCCGAGCCTCGCCATCGGCAGGAGCGGCTTCATCGCTCCACCGCGCCCGACCACGACACCGCTGCGCACGGTGGCGACGCGGGTCTTCTCCGGCGCGAGGTGCGCGGCGGTCTCCCACGACTCGACGAGGTCGGACAGGAACCCGACGCCCTTGATCGAGGACTCGGTGAGCTTCTGACCGGGCCGGTCACCGTAGAAGCCGACCGCCGACCCGCTCACGAACACGGACGGTGGATGGGCGGCCATCCTCATCGCATCCGTCAGCGTGTGCGTGGCGTCGAGTCGTGACGCGAGGAGCTGTCGT
This sequence comes from Leifsonia sp. NPDC058230, assembly GCF_042882245.1. Taxonomy (NCBI): domain Bacteria; kingdom Bacillati; phylum Actinomycetota; class Actinomycetes; order Micrococcales; family Microbacteriaceae; genus Leifsonia; species Leifsonia sp. NPDC058230. Next base: position 592,734 of record NZ_JBHVWM010000003.1, read on the forward strand.
CGGTACGACGACGTCCACGGCAGTCGGCTGAGCGTTGCGCCGGAGAGGTTGACCACCGCATCCGCCCTGTCCATCAGGGTGAAGTCGATCATGCGGGCGGTGGGCGCCCAGTGGTGCTCATCGGGAGCCGCCGGCTGCCGGCGCACGAGCTTCAGCACCTCGTGACCGGCCGTCTCGAGCTGTGCCGTCAGCTCGGTGCCGATCATGCCCGAGGCGCCGCCGATGAGCACCCGCATGGCTCAGGCCAGGCGTGCTTCGATGGTGATCGGGATGCCCACGAGAGCCCGCGACACCGGGCAGTTCGTCTTCGCCTCGTCGGCGATCCGCTGGAAGTCCTCGTCGGACAGGCCGGGAACGGTGGCGTGCACCAGGAGGTGGCTGCCGACGATGCCCTGAGCGGGATCGAACGTGACCGCTGCGGTCGTCTGCACGCTCTCCGGCGGCGTGCCGAATCCGGCGAGAGCGCCCGAGAGCGCCATCGAGAAGCAGGCGGCGTGGGCGGCGCCCAGCAATTCCTCCGGCGTGGTGATCGACGAGGATCCTTCGGAGCGCGCCTTCCACGAGACCGGGAATTCCGCGGCGTGCGAGGAGTCGAGACTGACCGTGCCCGACCCGGACTTGAGGTCTCCGTTCCAGATCGTTGTCGCTTCGCTGGTGACTGCCATGTGAGACCTCCAAAATCGCTTGCCACCGAAGTTTTCGGCGACAGTTCTCCACCCTACTTGCGGCATCGGCGCCGTCGTCGGGCCGCTCGGAGAATTCCCGGGAGGGGCTCAGGATCGTTCAGGCGGTTGTCGTGCCGCGGCGCCGGATGACCCGGGCGCGAACCAGGAGCAGGTAGATCTGGCAGCCGAGGCAGTAGCCGAAGACCGAGTTGAGGAACGCCGCGATGAAGGCCAGCGACGCCGCGATCGGCAGCACGAAGGGAACCCCGACGAGGTGGAGCACCAGCCCGATCCCTGTGACGAAGAGCCCGACGCCCTGGGCGAACGTCGGAGGCGCCGGATCCTCCCGCTCGGCCGGTGGCGCGAGACGGGGGCGGATGACCGTGCGGAACAGCCATCCGTAGGGATGCCGCTGGATGCCTGCGAAAGCACCCCACGCGAAGAGCAGCGCGATCGCCAGGAGCAGGAAGAAGGCGGCCGTCGTCGCGCCGACGAGCGCGAGGAACACGTCGATCAGCAGGAGCACAGCGGTGATGCCGGCCCCGAAGCGCGGGGACCGCGGATCGATACCGGCGGAATCAGACGGTGCGGGCATGGCTGCTCCCGAGGAGGTCGTCGAGCGTGGAGCGCACATCGCCGGCGCGGACGGCGCCGCCGATGCGAGCGCGGATGGTTCCCGTCCTGTCCAGGACGAGTGTGGTGGGCGTCTGCAGGATGCCGAAGCGGCCGGCCAGGTCGGGCCGTTCAGTGAGGTCCACCTCGACGTGTTCGACCCCCACGCGCTCCGCGCCGATCTCGCCGAGGATGCGGGCGGTCGCCCGGCAGGGAGCGCAGAACTCGGTCGAGAACTGGAGCAGGGTCGCACCCGTACCGAACGATGCTGCCCCGACCTCGCGCGCGACGACCTGTTCCCCCGACTTCTCCCGGCGGACGCGGCCGGTGCGGGCACGCCAGACGAGCCCGGCGGCAGTCGCGACCGCGACCAGACCGAGCAGCACTGCGAGCGCCGTGAAGCCGTTCATGATGGGCCGAGATTACGCGCGGGCCGAGCAGGCCGGGGGAGTGTGACCGAAGATTACGGAGGAGCGACGGGGGACCACGACCCGATAGCCTTGTGCTATGTCGAACTCTGCGAATCCGTTCGGTCAGGTGCTGGTCGCCCTGGTCACCCCGTTCACCGCCGATGGCGAAGTGGACTGGGCCGGAGTCGAGAAGCACATCGACGACGTCATCTCCGCGGGAGCCGACGGCATCGTCGTCACCGGCACGACGGGGGAGACCTCCACACTCACCGACCAGGAGAAGCTCCGGCTGGTCGAGGTCGGCAAAGACGTGGCCGCCGGGCGGGCCAAAATCATCACCGGCGGCGGCTCCAACGAGACCGCGCACGCCATCCAGCTCTATCAGCAGAGCGAGAAGGCCGGCGCCGACGGCGTGATGATCGTCACCCCGTACTACAACAAGCCGACGCAGGCGGGCGTCCTGACCCACTTCCGCATGATCGCCGACTCGACCGACCTGCCCGTCATCCTGTACGACATCCCGGGCCGCACCGGGGTTCCGATCAAGTACGAGACCATCCTGCGCATCGCGAAGCACCCCAACGTGCTGGCGATCAAAGATGCGAAGGGCGACTTCAGCGAGGTGAGCCGCGTGCTCAACCAGACCGACCTGCTCTACTTCTCCGGCGACGATGCCAACGTGCTGCCGCACCTCGCCATCGGCGCCAGCGGCCTCATCGGCGTTACGGCCAACATCGCTGCCCGGCCATACCGGCAGATCGTGGATGCGGTCAACGCCGGCGACCTGAAGACCGCCACCGCTGCGCACCAGCAGCTCGAGCCGCTCGTGCGTGCCGTGATGACCCACGTGCCCGGCACGGTCGCGGCCAAGTACATCCTGCACGGCCTCGGCCGCATCTCCAGTCCGCGCGTGCGCCTGCCGCTCGTGGGTCCGGAGGAGTGGGAGGCCGCGCAGATCGAAGACGAGCTCGACCTGGTCAAGAACATCCCGGGCGTCGACTTCTCCAACTTCCGTCCCGATCGCAACGCCGCCGCCGGCGGCGCCCTGCCCAAGATCGCCGGAACCACACGCTAAGGGCCGAGCCACTGCACGGTCCGCACCATCGGCGCTGAAGCGCCCGCACATTGCAAGGAGGGCACATGCCCAACCTCGTCTCCGATCCACCCGCCCTCGAACCGGGCACCCTGCGCATCATCCCCACCGGCGGTCTCGGCGAGATCGGCCGCAACATGACCGTCTTCGAGTACGAGGGCAAGCTCCTCATCGTCGACTGCGGCGTGCTGTTCCCCGAAGAGAACCAGCCGGGCGTCGACCTGATCCTTCCCGACTTCGCGCCCGTGCGCGACCGTCTCGACGACATCGTGGGCGTCGTGCTCACGCACGGTCACGAAGACCACATCGGCGCGGTGCCGTACCTGCTCAAGCTGCGCGCGGACATCCCGCTGATCGGGTCCGGCCTCACGCTCGCGCTGGTCGAGGCGAAGCTCAAGGAGCACCGCATCCAGCCGTACAGCCTCACCGTCAAAGAGGGGCAGACCGAGCAGCTCGGACCGTTCGATCTCGAGTTCGTCGCGGTCAACCACTCGATCCCGGATGCGCTGGCCGTCGCGATCACGACGCCCGCCGGTGTCGTGCTGCACACGGGCGACTTCAAGATGGACCAGCTCCCGCTCGACAACCGGCTCACCGACCTGCGTGCCTTCGCCCGCCTCGGTGAGAAGGGCGTCGACCTGTTCCTCGCCGACTCCACCAACGCCGACGTGCCGGGGTTCACCCCGCTGGAGCGTTCGATCGGCCCGGTCCTCGACAACGTCATCGCACGCGCCCCACGTCGTGTCATCGTCGCCAGCTTCTCCAGCCACGTTCATCGCGTGCAGCAGGTGCTCGACTCCGCCGCGGCGAATGGCCGCCGGGTCGCGTTGCTCGGCCGCTCGATGGTGCGCAACATGGGCATCGCCGCCGACCTCGGCTATCTCAAGGTGCCCGAGGGCGTGCTCATCGACTACAAGAAGGCCGCCGATCTTCCCGACGACCAGATCGTCTACATGTCCACCGGTTCGCAGGGCGAGCCGATGGCCGTGCTCGCGCGCATGGCGAACCTCGACCACCAGATCGAGGTCGGCCCCGGCGACACCGTGATCCTCGCCTCGAGTCTCATCCCGGGTAACGAGAACGCCGTGTACCGAGTGATCGACGGCCTCACGAAGCTGGGCGCGAACGTCGTGCACAAGGGCAATGCCAAGGTGCACGTCTCCGGCCACGCGGCCGCCGGCGAGCTGCTCTACTGCTACAACATCCTTAAGCCCAAGAACGTGATGCCGGTGCACGGCGAATACCGGCACCTGGTCGCCAACGCCCGGCTCGCGATCGACACCGGCGTTCCCGTCGAGAACACGATCCTCGCCGAAGACGGCACGGTCATCGACCTGCGCGACGGTGTCGCGCGCGTCGTCGGGCAGCTCGACCTCGGCTTCGTCTATGTGGACGGCTCGAGCGTCGGCGAGATCACGGATGCCGACCTCAAAGACCGCCGGATCCTCGGTGAAGAGGGCTTCATCTCGATCATCGTCGTGGTCGAGGCGGCCACGGGCCGCATCGTCACGGGCCCCGAGATCCACGCTCGCGGTTTCGCGGAGGACGACGCAGTGTTCGACGCCGTCAAGCCGAAGATCGCCTCGGCGCTCGCCGACGCGGCCCACAACGGCGTCCGCGACTCGCACGCGCTCTCGCAGGTGGTCCGGCGAACCGTCGGTCGCTGGGTCAACACGAGCTACCGTCGCCGGCCGATGATCGTGCCGCTCGTGATCGAGGCCTGATCGAGGCCCGATCGAAACCCGCGCGAAACACCGGGACCGGTAGCGTTCCCGGTATGAGTCTGTTCCAGATCAGGGCGGCGACGAGAGAGGATGCGCGCTTTCTCGGCGACATGCTCGTCGAGGCCGCGAACTGGAACCTCGCCACGGCCCGGGCTCGAATCGCCGTTCTGGAGGATCCGAGCATCACGCGGTACATCGCGGGCTGGCCGCGGCCCGGCGACTTCGGATCGGTGGCCGAGGATGCGCACGGCGTCGCGATCGGCGCCTGCTGGGGGCGGTTGTTCCCTGCGAACGCGCCCGGCTACGGATTCGTGGCGACCGGCGTGCCCGAGCTGACGCTCGGGGTGAACGCGCAATGGCGGGCGCGCGGGGTGGGACGCGCGCTCCTTCAGGCCGTGGCACGGCAGGCCGCGGCGGCGGGCCACTCACGGGTGAGTCTGAGCGTCGCGCGTGCGAATTTTGCGCAGCGCCTCTACGTCAGCGAGGGATACGTCACGGTCGCCTCGGGGGCGGACTCCGACACGATGGTGCGCGCCGTCCACTGAGCCGATTTTCCACATGTCAGCGCGGTAGACGTGCGATGCCGGGGGGTCGAAGTACCGTGTACTCCATGGCTACGAGCACCAAGTCGACATCGCGCGCCCGGAACTCCTCCGGTCGCGGCGGCTCGACCGCGCGCACGCCGGCAGCCCAGAAGAAGGGCCAGGCGGCGGCGCAGAAGACGGTCGCCTATCCGGCGGATACATCGCCGAACCCCCTCGCCCGCGCCTGGATGGGGCTGGCTCATCTGACCGGCGCGCTCTTCCGCGCCCTCGGTCCGGAGAAGCTGGCCAAAGAGGAGCGTCGCGACGGCTTCCCGTTCTTCCTCGTGCTCCTGGCGATCGCCGGTGCGGTCGTCGAGTGGTTCCTCATCAACGACCAGGTCGCGCGAACGCTCGACGCGTGGACCTTCGGCGGTCTCTTCGGCCGCGTCGCGTTCGCCCTGCCGGTCATCATGGTGCTGTTCGCCGCCTGGCTGTTCCGGCATCCGAGTTCCGTGCACGACAACACCCGCATCGGCATCGGGCTCTCGATCCTGCTGCTGACCGTGTCCGGTCTCTGTCACCTGTTCAGCTCGCATCCATCGCCGAGTGACGGAATGCCGAAGCTCGCCGAGGCCGGTGGTGTCCTCGGCTGGTTGCTCGCGGCGCCTCTCTCCGCGATCATCACGCCGTACGGCGCAGGCGCTGTCATCATCGTGCTGCTCGTCCTCAGCCTGTTCATCATCACCAAGACCCCGCCGAACAAGGTCGGGGCGCGCGTGCGCGAGCTCTACGCCTACCTCTTCGGTGCGCAGCTGGCGACCGAAGAGGAGCGGCAGGCGGCGAAGGAGGCGAAGACCCAGCAGGTCGAGCTCGACGGCATCGACGACGAGCCGGCCGACGAAGCCAATCTGCCCTGGTGGCGTCGTAACAAGACGCAGCGCGAAGAAGATCCCGCGTACGACTCGCCGGTCATCGTCGACGGTGTCACCGAGGTCTTCGGCGAGCTCTCGAAAGGTAAGGGCGAGTTCGCCACCGCGCTCGAACCCGACCCGGCGAGCGACCACTACAACACCGAGGTGTTGAGCGAGCTCGTGCAGGCCGAAGACGCGGTCAAGCGCTTCACCGGCGAAGTCGCCCTCGGCGGAGCACACGTGACGGGCCTGCAGGCAGACGGAGCACCCTCGGGCGCGCCCGCCGTGCTCCCCGGCTTCGCACCGGGCGTCGCCGAGTTCGACGAGTCGGCCGGCACGCCGCCGGTGGCCGACGAACCGGTCGCGCCATACCGCCTCCCGGCGCCGACCATCCTCGCTCCGGGAACGCCGGCCAAGGCTCGCTCCGGCGCCAACGAAGAGATCGTGAAGTCGATCACCGAGGTGCTCGACCAGTTCGGGGTGGACGCGAAGGTCACCGGATACTCGCGTGGCCCGACCGTCACGCAGTACGAGATCGAGCTCGGCCCGGGCGTGAAGGTCGAGCGGGTCACCGCGTTGAGCAAGAACCTGTCGTACGCGGTCGCCAGCAACGAGGTGCGCATCCTCTCGCCCATCCCCGGCAAGAGCGCGATCGGCGTGGAGATCCCGAACACCGACCGCGAGATCGTCTCGCTGGGCGATGTGCTGAGGTCGAATGCCTCCGTCAAGAGCGTGCACCCGATGACGATCGGCGTCGGAAAAGACGTCGGCGGCGGTTTCGTGGTCGCCAACCTCGCGAAGATGCCCCACCTGCTCGTCGCCGGTTCGACCGGCTCCGGAAAGTCGAGCTTCGTCAACTCGATGATCACGAGCCTTCTGATGAGGGCGAAGCCGTCGGACGTGCGCATGGTGCTGATCGACCCGAAGCGCGTCGAGCTGACCATCTACGGCGGTGTGCCCCACCTGATCACCCCCATCATCACGAACCCCAAGAAGGCGGCGGAAGCGCTGCAGTGGGTCGTGAAAGAGATGGACATGCGGTACGACGATCTGGCGAGCTTCGGCTTCCGTCACATCGACGACTTCAACAAAGCCGTGGTCAACAATGAGATCGTGCTGCCGGCGGGCAGCGAGCGCAAGCTCAAGCCGTACCCGTACCTGTTGGTCGTGGTCGACGAGCTCGCCGACCTGATGATGGTCGCGCCGCGCGACGTCGAAGACTCGATCGTGCGCATCACGCAACTCGCCCGCGCGTCGGGCATCCACTTGGTCCTCGCGACGCAGCGGCCGTCCGTCGACGTCGTCACGGGTCTCATCAAGGCCAATGTCCCGTCCCGGCTCGCCTTCGCGGTGACCAGCGTCACCGACTCCCGCGTCATCCTCGACCAGCCCGGCGCCGACAAGCTGATCGGCCAGGGCGACGGGCTCTTCCTGCCGATGGGGGCCTCCAAGGCCGTTCGCGTGCAGGGCGCCTGGGTCAACGAGGCCGAGATCCAGAAGGTCGTCGACCATGTCACGCGGCAGGCGCGCCCCGACTACCGGCAAGATGTGGCCGCGCCCGCCGAACGCAAACAGATCGACTCGGACATCGGCGACGACCTCGAACTGCTGCTCGCGGCAGCAGAACTCGTCGTCTCGACCCAGTTCGGGTCGACGTCCATGCTCCAGCGCAAGCTCCGTGTCGGCTTCGCGAAGGCGGGTCGCCTGATGGATCTGCTCGAATCGCGCGAGATCGTCGGGCCGTCCGAAGGCTCGAAGGCCAGGGATGTGCTGGTCACCGCCGAGCAGCTTCCGTCGGTGCTCGCGACACTGCGCGGTGAGGATGCGCCGGCGGGAGCGGTATCCGGCGGTCAGTCCGCGAGCGGCGCATCCGGTACCCCGAACCCCCCTGCGCCCACACCTGAAGCGAGCGATCGGTATGCCGACGATCGGTACGGGGGAGACCCTGTCGCGCGCATGACGGAGGGCTATCCTGAGGTGGAAGGCGACTCGAACGAAGACGCCTGGCAGCTGACCGACAGGGAGTAGACCGCATGTCGGTGCACGACTCGCCCCCGCCTGTCAGGGCGGGAGGCAGCACGCAACGCGGCGCGAGCAACTGGAACGTACCGAACATCATCACGGTCGTGCGCATCCTGCTGGCCCCGCTGTTCGTGTGGATGCTGCTCGCCGACGGCGGTGACGACGGGTGGCTGCGCTGGGCTGCGGCCGTGCTCTTCGTGCTCGCCATCGCGACGGACGGCGTCGACGGTGCGATCGCGCGGCGCAACAACCTCGTGACGGAGCTCGGCAAGCTGCTCGACCCGATCGCCGACAAGGTGCTCACCGGGGGCGCACTCATCGCTCTCTCGATCCTGGGCGAGCTTCCGTGGTGGGTGACGATCGTCATCCTGGTGCGTGAGGTCGGGATCACGGTCTACCGCTTCGTCGTCATCCGGCAGGGCGTGATCGCGGCCTCGCGTGGCGGCAAGCTCAAGACCGTCGTGCAGTCGGTCGCCATCAGCCTGGCCCTCTTCCCGCTCTGGACCTTGTTCGGCGAGTGGGTCTATTGGGTCAACGGCATCGTGATGACTCTCGCGGTCATCCTCACGGTGGTCACCGGTCTCGACTACCTCTGGCAGGCGTGGAAGGGGCGGAGGGCTCGTCGTGCCGTCGCCTGAGCCCACCGCCCGCATCATCGCGCACCTGGCCGGCCGCGGCCTCACGATCGCCGTGGCCGAGTCTCTGACCGGTGGCGAGCTGACGGCCGAACTCACCCGCATCCCGGGTGCCTCTGCCGCCGTGCTCGGTGGGGCCGTCGTCTACGCCACCGCTCTCAAGCACTCGCTGCTCGGCGTCGACGAGGAGCTGCTCGAGGCGCACGGTCCCGTGCATCCCGAGGTCGCCCGTCAACTCGCCGAGGGGGTGCGCCGGCGCCTCGCCGTCGATGAGCGGCCGGCCGACATCGGCCTGTCCACGACCGGAGTCGCCGGGCCGGAACCGCAGGGGGGTCGCGCAGTCGGAACGGTCTTCATCGGTCTGGCGACGCCGGACTCGACCCGGGTGGTCGAGCTCCGGCTCTCGGGATCTCGCGCTGAGATCCGGCGCCGAGTGGTCGAGCAGGCGTTGGAGGAACTGGCGTCGGACCTCGGGATCGACGCGTCGGCAGACCCGGTGTAACGTCCGGGAATACCCCCTGTTTCGGGTCTGTTACATCTCGTGCATTCACAAGAAAAGCCCAGTCGTCGTCATTATCGTTAGATCATGGATGCGTGTAGTGTTGGCATCCCGAATCGAAGGTCCACACAGCGGCAGGGTTGAAAAGGAGGCTCCAATGATTCTTGTACGTCAGGAAATCGGCGACGTGCTCAGGGACTTCCGCCTGCAGAAGGGGCGCACGCTCCGGCAGGTAGCCAGTAAGGCCAGTGTGGCCCTCGGCTACCTCAGCGAGGTGGAGCGTGGCCAGAAAGAGGCCTCGTCCGAGATCCTCGCGTCGGTCGCCGACGCGCTCGACACGCCCATCTCCGTCATCATGCGCGAGGTCGGTGATCGGCTCGCGGTGCTCGAGGGCATCGAGCCCATCATCCCCGACACGATCCCCGACGAGTTCGTGGCCGCTATGGACGCGGACCTCGTCGCTCGCTGATCGAGAACCACCAAGAGACGCCCCGGATGCTCCGGGGCGTCTCTTGTTTGCGGTAGCCGGGCGGTGCGCGTAGCGCCGCGCGGTGTCAGAAGCGATTCCTAGGATGGTCCCATGAAGTTGAGTGAGTTCCAGCGCGCGCTGATCGACGAGTTCGGCAGCCAGTACGGCTCGGCGCTGGCAACCGATCTCGTGCTCGGCGAGCTCGGCGGGCGCACGGCGTCGCAGGCGATCGAGGCCGGGCTTCCGCCACGCGAGGTGTGGTTGGCGCTCTGCCGCGAGACGGGGGTTCCGCAGGCGCACTGGTACGGCGCGGGCAAGCTTGCGCCGAAGCACTGACGCGTCGCAGGAAGACGCGACACGCCGCCCTTCGGCACTCGAAGATATGTTCGGATGTTGCTAGGCTCCTCCACAACGGCAATCGAAAACGGGTTATCCACAGAAGCCGTTTCACCCGCGTCGAGTGTCAGTGCTCCCGCGTACAGTCGATCTCGTTAGCGAAGCCGAAGAAGGAGAACCGCAATGCCATCAGCCGCCGATCGTGAGAAGGCTCTCGAGACTGCCCTTGCGCAGATCGACCGCCAGTTTGGCAAGGGCTCGGTCATGCGACTGGGCAGCGACGAGCGAGCGCCCGTCGAGGTTGTTCCGACCGGATCGATCGCGCTCGATGTCGCGCTCGGCATCGGGGGACTCCCGCGCGGTCGCATCGTCGAGATCTACGGGCCGGAGTCGTCGGGTAAGACCACGCTCACCCTGCACGCCATCGCCAACGCGCAGCGCGCCGGCGGAATCGCAGCCTTCATCGACGCAGAACACGCGCTCGACCCGGAGTATGCACGCAAGCTCGGCGTCGACATCGACGCCCTCCTCGTCTCGCAGCCCGACACGGGTGAGCAGGCGCTCGAGATCGCGGACATGCTCGTCCGAAGCGGGTCCATCGACCTCATCGTCATCGACTCCGTCGCGGCGCTCGTGCCCCGCGCCGAGATCGAGGGTGAGATGGGTGACTCGCACGTCGGTCTCCAGGCGCGCCTCATGTCGCAGGCCCTCCGCAAGCTCACCGGTGGTCTCAGCCAGACCAACACCACGATGATCTTCATCAACCAGCTGCGCGAGAAGATCGGTGTCTTCTTCGGCAGCCCCGAGACGACCGCCGGTGGCAAGGCGCTCAAGTTCTATGCCTCGGTGCGCCTCGACATCCGCCGAATCGAGACTCTGAAAGACGGCACGGAGGCGGTCGGCAACCGCACCCGGGTCAAGGTCGTCAAGAACAAGATGGCTCCCCCCTTCAAGCAGGCCGAGTTCGACATCCTCTACGGCGTCGGCATCTCTCGCGAAGGCAGCCTGATCGACTTCGGTGTCGAGCACGCCATCGTCAAGAAGTCGGGCGCGTGGTACACGTACGAGGGAGACCAGCTCGGCCAGGGCAAAGAGAATTCGCGCAACTTCCTGATCTCGAACCCCGACATCGCGACGGAGATCGAGAACAAGATCCTCATCAAGCTCGGCATCCACGCCGATCCGAATGCGGTCGCTGCCCCGGTCGACAACGTCGACTCCATCGAAGAGAAGCTTCAGGCACGTAAGGGCGCGTAGGCGCTCCCATCGAGCTCGAACTGAGAAGGAGAGCCTCGTGGTGAGTTTCCCGCCCGAAGTACCGGACACCGAGCCGGACAGCCCGCGATCGGGCAGTGCCGAGCACCTTGCCCCCGTGACGTTTCTGCGTGATGCCCGTCGCGCGGGAACGGCACGCGGGGCGAGCAAGCAGTCGGGTGTATCAGACGAGTCACCTCGGCAGGATGTTGAGCCGGGCTCCGGGATGCGCGACCATCCGTCCGTCCGCCGACCCGCACGGTCCTCGGTCGGGGAGCTGTCGCGAGCGTTCGACCTGGACGACCAGAAGTCCGGGGAACCGGCGAGCAGGAGTGCGTCTCCCGCCGAGAAGTCCGCCGGTGGTGACAGATCCAGCAAGCGGGCGTCGAACGTGTCGATTCATCAGCTCGCACGGCGTGGGATGTCGCGATGGGAACTGGAGCAGGTGCTCGCCAGACGCGAGATCGAACCGGAGACGGCGCAGGCCGAACTCGACCGGCTCGAGAGCGTCGGGCTGCTCGACGACGCTGCTCTGGCGGTCACCCTCGTCTACACCCAGCACACTCGCAAGGGTCTCGGTCGGTCTGCGATCGAGCAGGAGCTGAAACGGCGGCACATCGATCCGGTGATCATCGAGGACGCCCTCGAAGAGATCGCCGACGACGATGAGCTGGAGCGGGCGACCGAGCTCGCCATGAAGCGCGTCGGCCAGCTCGCCAGCTACGACGACGAGACGGCCAAACGCCGGCTCCACGGTTTCCTGGCCCGCAAGGGATACGACTCCTCGACGGTGCGTCAGGCGATGGACGTGGCACTCGCAACACGCGGCAAGCGTGGCGTCCGCTTCGAATAGCCGGCGCATCTGAACGGTGAGATCTGGCCCTCGAAGGCGCACTCATCGCCCGAATCGATCGGTGTCGAACTCGTCTCAGCGCGAACGTAAACTAGACGCACTATGAGCATCACCGAAGAGCGCACCGTCATTCAGCCGTCGGTGGCGGCCGTCGACGCGAGCGGGCGGGCACGCACGTACGAGGTCCGCACCTACGGCTGCCAGATGAACGTGCACGACTCGGAGCGCTTGAGCGGCTCTCTCGAGGCCGCGGGCTACGTCCCCGCCAACGGAGACGAGGCGGACATCGTCGTCATCAACACCTGTGCGGTGCGTGAGAACGCAGACAACAAGCTCTACGGCAATCTCGGCCACCTCGCGTCGGTGAAGCGGCGGCACGAGGGCATGCAGATCGCCGTCGGTGGCTGCCTGGCGCAGAAAGACAAGAACGTCATCCTCGAGAAGGCGCCGTGGGTGGATGTGGTGTTCGGCACCCACAACATGGGCTCCCTGCCGACACTGCTCGAGCGAGCGCGGCACAACGACGCTGCCGAGATCGAGATCCTCGAAGCCCTCGAGACGTTCCCGTCCACGCTCCCGACCAAGCGCGACTCCAGCTACAGCGGCTGGGTGTCCATCTCGGTCGGCTGCAACAACACGTGCACGTTCTGCATCGTCCCGTCGCTCCGAGGCAAAGAGAAGGACCGTCGTCCGGGCGAGATCCTCGGAGAGATCCAGGCGCTCGTCGACGACGGCGCCATCGAGGTCACCCTTCTCGGTCAGAATGTGAACTCCTACGGCGTCGAGTTCGGCGACCGGCAGGCGTTCGGCAAGCTGCTGCGGGCGGCCGGCGGGATCGACGGGCTCGAGCGCATCCGCTTCACCAGTCCCCACCCGGCGGCATTCACCGACGATGTGATCGACGCGATGGCCGAGACCGACTCCGTCATGCCGCAGCTGCACATGCCGTTGCAGTCGGGTTCCGACCGCATCCTGAAGGCCATGCGCCGCTCGTACCGCTCCGAGAAGTTCCTCGGCATCCTCGACCGAGTCCGCGCCAAGATGCCGGATGCAGCCATCAGCACCGACATCATCGTCGGCTTCCCGGGTGAGACCGAGGAGGACTTCGAGGACACCCTGCGCGTGGTCGAGGCCGCGCGCTTCGCCTCAGCGTTCACGTTCCAGTACTCGATCCGGCCGGGCACCCCAGCGGCGACCATGGCCGACCAGGTTCCGAAGGAGATCGTTCAGGAGCGGTATGAACGGCTGACCGCACTGCAGGAACGCATCTCGCTGGAAGAGAACCAGAAAGTCATCGGTCGCGAGGTCGAGCTGCTCGTGGCCAACGGCGAGGGCCGCAAAGACGCCGACACGCACCGGCTCAGCGGTCGCGCCCACGACAGCCGCCTCGTGCACTTCGAGGTTCCCGCCGGCTCCGAGCTCCCGCGCCCCGGCGACGTCGTCACCGTCACGGTCACTCAGGCGGCGCCGTTCCACCTGATCGCCGATTCCGCAGACGGCGCGCCCCTGCGCATCCGCCGCACCCGCGCCGGCGATGCCTGGGATCGCGCCGAAGCCGAGTCGTGCGCCGTTCCGACCGCCTCCGGTGACGCATCCGGAAAGGGGCGGGTGTCGCTCGGGCTGCCCACGCTCCGCATCGGCGAGCCGCTGACGTCACCCGGGGTCGGCACGATGCCGATCTACGACCCGACGGACGGCCAGCGCTGACGAAGCGCGACCACGCGGCTGGGGGAACGGCGTCTCCCACAGACGAGAGTGCCCCTCCGATCGTCGCCATCGTCGGGCCGACCGGCACAGGGAAGACCGATCTGTCGCTGACCCTGGCCGAGCGTCTGCGCGCACGAGGACGCGACGCGGAGGTCGTCAACGCCGACGCGATGCAGCTCTACCGCGGCATGGACATCGGCACCGCGAAGATCCCGCCGTCGGAGTGGCGAGGGGTGCCGCACCACCTGTTCGACGTTCTCGATGTGACCGATGAGGCGACGGTTGCGCGCTACCAGCCGCAGGCACGAGCGGCGATCGAGGCGGTCCAGGCGCGCGGGGCGGTCCCGATCCTCGTCGGCGGCTCGGGCCTCTACGTGTCGAGCGTGATCTTCGATTTCCGGTTTCCCGGCACAGACCCGGTGCTGCGCGAGAAGCTCGAGGCCGACCTCGCGGCGCTCGGACCGGGCATCCTGTACCAGCGCCTCCACGACGCAGACCCCGCGGCGGCGAGAAACATCGGTCCGAGCAACGGACGGCGCCTGGTGCGCGCCCTCGAGGTCGTCGCCCTCACGGGAGAGCCGGTGAGCGCATCCCTGCCCGAGGAGCCCGTGCCGTGGCGTCCGGTCCGGGTGCTCGGGCTCAGTGCGCCGCGCGCCGAGCTGACCGCCCGACTGGATGCCCGGGTCGAGCGCATGTGGGACGACGGGCTCCTCGACGAGGTCGCGTCCCTCATCCCGCGCGGCCTCGAACGGGGCGTGACCGCGAGCCGGGCGATCGGCTACGCGCAAGCTCTCGCCGAGCTGCGCGGGGAGCTGACGCGGGCCGAGGCGATCGCCCAGACACAGCAGCTCACGCGGCGATATGCGCGGCGGCAGGTCAGCTGGTTCAAGCGCTACCCGGGCATCGAGTGGCTGGAATACGACGACCCCGAGCTGGGCTCAGCAGCTCTCGATAGGCTGTGACCATGGCGATCACGCTCAACTTCACCAAAGGCCACGGCACCGGAAACGACTTCGTCCTGTTCTCCGACCCCGATGGCCTGATCGACCTGAGCGCGAGCCAGATCGCCGAGATCTGCGACCGGCATTTCGGAGTCGGCGCCGACGGGATCATCCGCGCGGTGCGGTCGAAGCACCTGCCGGAGGGTGTCGAGGCGCTCGCCGAAGACGAGACCGCCGAGTGGTTCATGGACTACTACAACGCCGACGGATCGGTCGCCGAGATGTGCGGCAACGGCATCCGCGTGTACGTGCGCTACCTGATCGAGTCCGGCCTCGTCGAGCTCGCCGACGGCGACACGCTCGCGATCGGCACTCGCAGCGGCGTTCGCGATGTGCAGCGCAATCTGACCGGCTTCCAGGTGGATCTCGGTCGCTGGGCCCTCGACGGCGGCGAGCCGCTGGTGCGGGCGAAGGAGCTCCCGGTCGCACGGCCGGGCCTCGGGATCGACGTGGGCAATCCACATGTCGTGGTCGCGGTCGCCGACGACTCGGAGCTGGATGCTGCCGACCTCACCTACATCCCGCAGATCGAGCCCACTCCGGAGGACGGCGCGAACGTCGAGTTCGTCGTGCCGCGAGACCCGCTGGTGAAAGACGGAGTCGGACGCATCCGGATGCGCGTGCACGAGCGCGGAAGCGGCGAGACGCTCTCCTGCGGAACCGGAACGGCGGCGGCCGCGTTGGCGGTGCGCTACTGGGCCGGAAGCGGCGCGCCGAACATGTGGCGCGTGGATGTTCCGGGCGGCACGGTCAGCGTGCGGATGTTCCCGACGGAGGACGGCGAGCACGTCGCACTCTCGGGCCCAGCAGAGCTCGTCTACACGGGCACCCTCGAACTCGCGTAGCGCCGCCCGGCCCTACCGCGCGCAGTCAGTCCGCGGCGCGGCGCGACCGCAGCACGCGATAGCCCTTGGACGTCGCCGCGCGCGTGGTGTTCAACTGGGGGAAGGTGGTCTGCATCCAGCGGTGCAGCGAATCCGACCCGAGGTTGCGCTGCACGACCAGCCACGCGTCCGAGCCGGGCTCGAGCCGCGGCATCCACTTCTCCAGCAGGTTGTGCAGCTCGTTCTTGCCGACCCGGATGGGCGGATTGGACCAGATCGTCGTGAAAAGCACGTCATCGGGAACATCGGCGGGCAGGGATGTGTTTACATTGGTGAGTCCGAGCTTCTGCGCGTTCCTGCGCACCACATCCAACGCTCGGGTATTGACATCGACGGCCCAGACGGTCGCGTGAGGGGATTCGAGAGCAAGTGTGAGAGCCAGAGGCCCCCAGCCGCATCCGAGGTCCAGAAGCTGACCACCGGGCGGCGCGGAGGGGACATGGTCGAGGAGCACTCTCGTACCCGTATCGATGCGCTCGGGGCTGAAGATGCCGTTCGCGGTCGTCAGATCGTACGTCTGTCCAGCGAGGCGGACGGTGATCGGCCGGAGCTTCAGCTCGCTCTCGGGCGCCGAGGAAAAGTAGTGATCTCCGCTGGCCATAAGAGGACCGTACAGGACACCGACGAACTAGGGTTAACCAAGATTCAGGACACACAGATGAGCGAACATACAAGCGAAGAACGAACACAGGCGACCGACGTGGATGTCGTGGCCCGGGTTCTCGCGAACGCCGACACCCACGCGGGTGTCTCGCTGTTCGGGAGGGGCGCACAGGCGCTGCAGACCAGCCATGTCGACGACACCGGTCTCGACGGCGAGCAGTACGAGCGCGAGGAGCGCGCGGCGCTTCGCCGCGTAGCCGGACTGTCCACCGAGCTCGAAGACGTCACAGAGGTCGAGTACCGGCAGCTGCGACTCGAGAACGTCGTCCTCATCGGCGTCTACTCGCAGGGTTCCCTGCAAGACGCCGAGAACTCGATGCGCGAGCTGGCGGCACTGGCCGAGACGGCGGGCGCTGTCGTGCTCGACGGGCTGTTGCAGCGCCGACCGCATCCGGATGCCAGCACCTACCTCGGCAAGGGCAAGGCTCAAGAACTGGCCGGCATCGTGGCGGCACTCGGCGCAGACACCGTGATCGCGGACACCGAACTGGCTCCCAGCCAGCGCCGTGCCCTCGAAGACGTGGTGCGCGTCAAGGTGATCGACCGCACGGCGGTCATCCTCGACATCTTCAGCCAGCACGCCAAGAGCCGAGAAGGCAAGGCTCAGGTCGAGCTCGCGCAGCTCGAGTACCTCCTGCCGCGTCTGCGCGGCTGGGGCGAGTCGATGTCCCGGCAGGCCGGTGGTCAGGTCGGTGGCGCGGGAGCCGGCATGGGATCCCGTGGACCCGGTGAGACGAAGATCGAGCTGGACCGGCGGCGCATCCACACGCGCATGGCGAAGCTGCGCAAGCAGATCACCGGGTTCAAGCCGGCGCGAGAGGCGAAGCGGGCAAACCGACGCCGCAACTCGGTGCCGTCGGTCGCGATCGCCGGTTACACGAACGCGGGCAAGTCGAGCCTGCTCAACCGCATCACCAAGGCGGGCGTGCTTGTCGAGAACGCACTGTTCGCGACTCTCGACTCCACGGTGCGCAAGTCGATCACGGCGGACGGCCGCCTGTACACGCTCGCCGACACGGTCGGGTTCGTGCGCAATCTGCCGCACCAGCTGGTCGAGGCGTTCCGCTCGACGCTGGAAGAGGTCGCCGACTCGGATGTGATCGTGCACGTCGTCGACGGATCCCACCCCGACCCCGCGAGCCAGCTCGCGACGGTGCGGGATGTGATCGGCGAGGTCGGTGCTCGCGAGCTGCCGGAGATCGTCGTCTTCAACAAGGCCGACCTGATCTCCCCGGACGACCGGCTCGTGCTGCGCGGGCTCGAGCCGGGAGCGATCTTCGCCTCGGCCCGGACGGGCGAGGGCATCGACGAGGTGCTCGCCGCGATCGCCCGGCTCCTGCCGGACACGTCGATCGAGATCGAACTGGTCGTTCCGTACGACCGCGGTGATCTCATATCCGCGCTGCACGAGCGGGGCCGGGTGCTGTCGACCGAGTACGTCGAGGACGGCACGCGCGTCACGGCGCGCATCCAGCCCGAGTTCGAGTCGGTGTTCGAAGCGTTCGCGGTCGTGCCCGCGAACTGAATTCCGATCTCCGCCTGAAGGCCGGACGGAACATCCTGTGTCGATTGATGACATGCGCTGTTCCGTCCGGCCTTCTTCGTTGCTAGATTTGCCATTCAACCGAAGCGGGCGACCGACTCGGTGGTGCGACAGCCGAGCCCGGCAACCGCCCGCGACAACTCCGATACCGGGGTTGTACGACCCTGACCGGGACGAGCGCGGCCGAGAGAGCGGCGCTCGTCGCCTCCACCATCGAGGAAGACATGAGCTGTAGCACCGCGCGGTTCTCCTTCGAGCTGTATCCGCCCCGCAACGCGGCGACTGCCGCGGCACTGCCGGCGACGATCGATCGGCTCGCGGCCGCGCATCCCGAGTTCATCTCGGTCACGTACGGGGCGAACGGATCGTCCCGCACGTCCTCCCTCGAGGTGCTCCGCTACATCCTCGACAACACCGAGGTCAGCCCGATGGCCCACCTCACCTGCGTCGGGTCGACGCACGCCGAGACCAACCGGCTGATCCGCGAGTACATGGATGCGGGCATCCGGCGCTTCCTCGCGGTTCGCGGAGACCCGCCCGCCGATGCGCCCGTCGGAGACAGCGGCCTCGGCGAGTTGCGGAGCTCGAGCGAGCTCGTGCAGCTGATCCACCGCGTTCAGGCCGAGCGCGTGCCGTACCAGGAGGTGCCGGTGCCGGGGCTGCCCGGCGCGCGCGAGGTCGACACCGGACGCGAGCGGGTGCAGATCGCCGTCGCCGCGTTTCCGAACGGCCACCCCAACTCGCGGTCGGCGAGTCAGGACATCGACACGCTGCTCGCCAAGCAGGCCGCGGGTGCGAACCTCGGCATCACCCAGCTGTTCTTCCACCCCGAGGACTACCTGAGCTTCGCGCAGCGGGCCAGGGAGGCGGGAGTGCTCTTCCCGATCCTGCCCGGCATCATGCCGGTGACGAGCCCGGCGCGGCTGAAACGGATGCTCGAACTCAGCGGCGAGGACCTTCCGAGCGAGCTCGCCATACAGCTCGAGATCGAACCGACCGAGGAGGGCCAGCGCGAGATCGGCATCACCTGGGCGACCGACTTCGCACAGCGCCTGCTCGATGGCGGTGCGCCGGGCATCCATCTGTACACGTTCAACCGGCACGAGGCCGTTCTCGCGGTCCTCGACCGGATCGGCCTGCTCCCGGAGACGACCTCCGGCGGCACGGCACCGCTCAGCACGACCACTGACAGCACCACCACCGAAAAGGAATCAGCATGACCGACACGACCACCCGACCCGGCTTTCCCACGGGCACGATCATCGGCTACCCGCGTATCGGGCGTCGGCGTGAGCTCAAGAAGGCGGTCGAGAGCTTCTGGGCCGGAGCGACCTCCGCGGACGAACTCGAGACGACCGCGGCGCAGCTGCGCGCAGCGACGCGTGAGCGCCTGGCCGATCTCGGCCTGGGTCGCACCGACGCGTCGATCCCCGAGAGCTTCAGCTACTACGACCAGGTCCTCGATGCGGCCGTGACCGTCGGCGCCATTCCGTCGCGGTTCGCCTCGCTCGCCGATGAGTCCGGCGCCATCGACCTGGCCGGCTACTTCACCATCGCCCGCGGCGAGGGGGACAACGCCCCACTCGAGATGACCAAGTGGTTCGACTCCAACTACCACTACCTCGTTCCGGAGATCGGCCCGGAGACCGACTTCCGTCTGGCCTCCGACCGGATCGTGCGCGAGTTCGAGGAGGCCTCGGCGGCCGGCTACGTCACGCGTCCGGTGATCGTCGGACCGGTCACCTTCCTTCTGCTCAGCAAGGCGAGCGACGAGGCGCCCGAGGGCTTCCATCCGCTCTCCCGGCTGGCCGACCTGCTGCCGGTCTACCAGCAGCTGCTGTCGCGCTTGGCGGCCGCCGGAGCACCGTGGGTGCAGTTCGACGAGCCGGCGCTCGTCAGCGAGAGCATCGACGAGGACCGCGCAGCGGTTCTGGATGCGGTGGCCACCGCATACGCCGCTCTCGGCTCGGTCGCCGGCCGCCCGGGTCTCTTCGTCGCTGCGCCGTACGGCAGCCTCGACGACGCCCTTCCTGTGCTCGCCGCGTCGCCGGTGGAGGCCCTGTCGCTCGACCTGGTGCGCGGATCGGTGCCGACAGGGCTCGACGCGGCCACCGCATCCGCTCTCAGTGCCAAGACGCTGGTCGGTGGTGTGATCGATGGCCACAACATCTGGCGAGGTGACCTCGAGGCGGCCTTCGGCACGCTCACGGAGCTGTTGGCGCTCAGCCCGGTGGTGACCGTCTCGACGTCGACCTCGCTGCTGCATGTCCCGCACGATGTGGACGACGAGCCCGCGCTCGGCGACCAGCTGAAGAGCTGGCTCGCCTTCGCGGACCAGAAGGTCGCGCAGGTCGCCACGCTCGCCCGTGGGCTGGAGGACGGTCACGAGGCGATTCAGGAGGAGCTGAGCGCTGCCTCTGCCGCGCTCGCCGATCGGGCATCCGCCCCGGGTGTGCGCGACGCGGCCGTGCGCGCACGGACCGCCGCGCTGACCGCCGAGGACTTCTCGCGTGGTGAGTACGCCGACCGCCTGGAGGCTCAGGATGCGGCACTCGGCCTGCCGTTCCTTCCCACGACCACCATCGGCTCCTTCCCGCAGACCGGGGACATCCGCCGCGCGCGCGCACAACTGGCGAAGAGCGTCATCAGCGAGGCGGAGTACATCGGCCTCATGCAGGCCGAGATCAAGCGCGTGGTCGAGCTGCAGGAGGAGATCGGCCTCGACGTGATCGTGCACGGCGAGCCGGAGCGCAACGACATGGTGCAGTACTTCGCCGAGAACCTCGACGGATTCGCGGTGACGCAGAACGGCTGGGTCCAGTCGTACGGCAGTCGCTGTACGCGCCCGTCGATCCTCTGGGGGGACGTCTCTCGGCCCGCGCCGATCACCGTCGACTGGTCGGTGTACACGCAGACCCTCACCGAGAAGCCGGTCAAGGGGATGCTCACGGGCCCGGTGACGATCCTGGCCTGGTCGTTCGTGCGCGACGACCAGCCGCTCGGCGACACCGCACGGCAGGTGGCACTCGCCCTCCGCGATGAGATCGCCGATCTGGAGGCCGCAGGCATCCGGGTCGTCCAGGTGGACGAGCCGGCGCTTCGCGAGCTGCTGCCGCTCAAGGATGCGGACCACGCCGAGTACCTCGACTGGTCGGTGGGCTCGTTCCGGCTCGCGACTGCCGGCGTTCGGGATGCGACGCAGATCCACACCCACCTCTGCTACTCCGAGTTCGGAGTGGTGATCGACGCGATCCGCAACCTGGATGCGGACGTCACCAGCATCGAGGCGGCGCGCTCGCGCATGGAGGTCGTCCACGACATCCAGACGTCGGGCTTCGAGCACGGAATCGGGCCGGGCGTCTACGACATCCACTCGCCGCGCGTGCCGTCTGTCGCCGAGGTGACCGAGCTGCTGGAAACGGCTCTCAGCGCGATCCCGGGCCGGCAGCTGTGGGTGAACCCGGACTGCGGTCTCAAGACGCGCGGCTACGACGAGACGGTCGCGTCCTTGAAGAACATCCTGGAGGCGACGCGCGCCGTCCGCGAGAAGTCGGGCGTGCCCGCGTAGCGGTCTTCCGTCCTGTCGCGACGACGGAGATCCGGGCGAGTCCTGCTCGGATCTCCGTCGTCACGGAGGTCTCGTCGGCGCGTCGCCCGATTCCTCCTTCGTTTGAGAGGATGAGCGCATGGTCGAGATCTCGGACGCGGACTTCGAAGCGATGGTCGGTGAGATCTACGACAGTCTTCCCGACGACATGATCGGGCCGTTGGAGAATGTGGCGATCCTGATCGAGGACCAGCCGGCCGGCGCGCGGCCACGCCTGTACGGCCTGTACAGCGGGCATCCCCTCACCGGCCGCGGCGTCTACGGGTTCGGCGAACTGCCCGACCGCATCACGCTGTACAAGAACAACCTTGCTGAGCACAGCAGGGATCGGGATGAGCTGCGCGCGCGAGTGCGCGTGACGCTCGTCCACGAGATCGGGCACTACTTCGGGCTGGATGACGCCCGGTTGCAGGAGCTCGGCTGGGCGTGAACCCGACCGAGCCGGTCGAGCCCGAACCGGCCGTTCCCCCTAGACGGCGCGGAGGACCGCGACGACTTTGCCGAGCACCTGCGCGAAGTCGCCCAGGATCGGCTCGAAGTTCGAGTTGCGGGGCAGGAGCCAGGTGTGGCCGTCGCGCTGACGGAAGACCTTCACGGTGGCCTCCTCGTCGAGCATCGCTGCGACGATGTCGCCGTTCTCCGCCGTGTTCTGTGTGCGCACGACCACCCAGTCGCCGTCGCAGATCGCCGCGTCGATCATCGACTCTCCGACCACCTTCAGCATGAACAGTTCGCCGTTGCCGACGAGCTGGCGGGGGAGCGGATAGACCTCTTCCACTTGCTGCTCGGCGGTGATCGGGACACCGGCGGCGATACGGCCGACCAGGGGCACCATCGCCGCGTCGCCGACGGGGATCTGGCTCTCGAAGTCCGTCGACTCGGACGCGGGCGACGGCACGTCGATCAGGATCTCGAGCGCGCGTGGCCGGTTCGGATCGCGGCGCAGGTAGCCGCTCAGCTCGAGCTGGTTGAGCTGGTGGGTCACGCTGGAGAGTGAGGACAGGCCGACGGCGTCACCGATCTCGCGCATGCTCGGCGGATAGCCTCGCTGGCTCACCGATCGGCTGATGACCTCGAGGATGGCGAGCTGCTTCTCGCTCAGGCTCTTGCGACGGCGGGTGCCTCCGCGTTCGCGCCCTGCCTGGTTGTCGTTCGACACTGTCGTCCCCTTCTTGACCCGCCTGGCGCATCCGGCCCGCCCGAATGTCGGTGGTGCCTGGTTGAGTGAACTCCAGACAATCGAAACTGTATCCACGATGATCAGCTAAAACAAACATATGTTCGAGCGTGTCTCGAATCTGTTCGATGTTTCGGCCGTATCGACGTGGTTGTGGTTTCGAACATTCGAAGATATATTCGGAACACAGCTTCGCATCCGGACTGCCGGCCAAGCACCGGGTGCGGAATCTTAGGAGGTCAAGACCATGAGCACAGCAACGGTCACGATGTCGCCGTTCACCCCGTCCGCGACGGCGGCAGCAGGTTCCGCGGGCGCCACGCGCCTGCGCCTTACGCGCCGGGGGCGCGTGGTCCTCACTTCTCTGGCCGCCATCCCGCTCGTGGTCGGTGCGCTGTTCTTCGCTCTCAACGGCGGAGGAGCGGTCGCGACCGGCGATCAGGTGAACGTGCAGTTCCACTACGTCACGGTCGAGTCGGGGCAGTCGCTCTGGAGCATCGCCGAGACGGTCGCACCGAGCGCCGATCCGCGCGACGTCATCGCCGATATCGTGTCGCTGAATCAGCTCGAATCCGCTGTCGTCTCACCGGGGCAGCGCATCGCGATCCCGTCGCAGTACGAGCGCTAGCCCTGCCGCAGCAGGCGTCGTCGGTCGGCCGGCTCAAGGGCTCCGCGCTCTGTCTCGGCAACTACGATGAATGGGTGACTTCTCTTTCCGATCTCCCGATCCGTGATGATCTGCGGGGCAAGACTCCGTACGGTGCGCCCCAGAAGGTCGTGCCCGTTGCTCTGAACGTGAACGAGAACACGCATCCGGTGCCCGACGATGTCGCGGCCGACATCGTCGCGCGGGTGGCGAAGGCGATCGGCGGAGTCAACCGTTACCCCGATCGAGAGTTCACCGAACTCCGCGAGAGCCTTGCCGACTACCTAGGACACGGGCTGACGGCGGAGAATCTCTGGGCGGCGAACGGGTCGAACGAGGTCATCCAGCAGATTCTGCAGGCATTCGGCGGCCCTGGCCGGAGCCTCCTCGGGTTTGCCCCGACATACTCCATGTACCCGCTTCTCGCGGCCGGCGCGGGCACCGCCTACGTGGCGGGCGAGCGAGACGCTGACTTCGAACTCTCCCCGGAGACCGCTGCAGCGGAGATCCGGCGCCTCGACCCCGACATCGTCATCCTCTGCGCTCCCAACAATCCCACGGGAACGCCCCTGTCGATCGAGACGATCGAAGCAGCCTACGACGCGGCGCGCGGAATGGTCGTGGTCGACGAGGCATACGCCGAATTCATGCCCGACGACGCTCCGTCGGCACTGACGCTGCTCCCGGGACGCCCGCGGCTCCTGGTCTCGCGCACCATGAGCAAGGCGTTCGCCTTCGCCGGAGCTCGTGTCGGCTACCTGGCGGCGGATCCGGCGGCGGTGGATGCGCTCCGCCTCGTGCGGCTGCCGTACCACCTCTCCGCGCTCACCCAGGCCGCCGCCATCGCGGCGCTCGCGCACGCCGACGAGATGCTCGCGATGGTCGGCGAGATCCGGGATCAACGTGACCGCCTCGTGACGCAGCTCGCCGCGCTGGGATACAAGCCGCACCGCAGCGGCAGCAACTTCGTGCTGTTCGGCGGGGTGGCCGATCCGAACGCCGTCTTCGAGGCGCTGCTCGCACAGGGTGTGCTCATCCGCGACGTCGGCATCCCGGGCCACCTCAGGGTCACCGCGGGGACCGAAGCCGAGACGACGGCCTTCCTCACGGCACTCGCCTCCCTCGGGCGGCCGGATGCACAGGCCGCGGCTTCCGCCCCGGCGGCGACCACTGCTCCCAACGGGGACGCGGGCGCCGTGACAGTAGGCTCGCAGTCATGAGCAACCGCACGGCCACACTGCAGCGCGAGACCAGCGAGTCGAGCATCGACCTGAGCCTCGACCTCGATGGGAGCGGCGAGACCGACATCGAGACCTCGGTGCCGTTCTTCGACCACCTGCTGACCGCCTTCGCGAAGCACTCCCTCACCGACCTGCGTGTGCGCGCGAGCGGCGACACCCACATCGACGTGCACCACACGGTCGAAGACATCGGGATCGTGCTCGGCCAGGCGATCAAGAAGGCACTGGGCGACAAGCGCGGCATCTCCCGCTACGGGGATGCGCTCGTGCCACTCGACGAGGCGCTGGTGCAGGCCGTCGTCGACATCTCGGGCCGTCCGTACCTCGTGCACTCGGGGGAGCCCGCGGGCTTCGAGTTCCACCTGATCGGCGGTCACTTCACGGGGTCGATGCTGCGCCACGTCTTCGAGGCGATCGCGTTCAACGCGGCGATCACCACGCACCTCACCGTGCTCGGCGGACGCGATCCGCACCACATCGCCGAGGCGGAGTTCAAGGCGTTCGCGCGAGCCTTCCGTCAGGCCAAGGCGCTCGACCCGCTGATCACAGGCATCCCGTCGACGAAGGGGGCGTTGTGAGTCGTCCGGATGTCGTCGTCTACGACTACGGTTCAGGCAACGTCCACTCGGCGGCCAAGGCCCTCGAGGCGGCCGGGGCCGCTGTCGAGCTGACCGGCGACCGGGCGCGCGCCCGTGAGGCCGCCGGGCTGGTCGTTCCAGGTGTCGGGGCGTTCAGTGCAGTGATCGACGCGCTCCGCGCATCCCGCGGCGACGAGGTCATCGATCGCAGGCTCGCCGGAGGTCGCCCGGTGCTGGGCATCTGCGTCGGGATGCAGGTGCTGTTCGATCGCGGCGTCGAACGCGGCTCCGACTCGGAAGGTCTCGGCGAGTGGCCGGGCCGGATCGAGCGGCTCGACGCCGACGTGCTTCCCCACATGGGATGGAACACGGTCGACGCGCCGGAGGAGTCGGTGCTGTTCGACGGTCTCCACGACGAGCGCTTCTACTTCGTGCACTCCTATGCCGCCAAGGATTGGACGCTCGATGTGGTTCCGCCGTTCCCCCAGCCGCGCGTAACGTGGGCGCAGCATGGCGGCCGATTCATCGCTGCAGTCGAGAACGGGCCGCTGAGCGCGACGCAGTTCCACCCCGAGAAGTCGGGACAGGCCGGAATCCAGCTGCTGCGCAATTGGATCGGCACGCTCTGAGCGCGACCAGTCGCTAGGATTCTGTGCTTGTGCCGTTCGACGGTGCCTGAAGGTTCATCCGAGGAAGAAACATGAGTGAATTCAACAACACCCCGCGTCTGATCCTGCTGCCCGCGGTGGATGTGGCGGACGGCAAGGCCGTGCGCCTGACGCAGGGCGAGGCGGGCTCGGAGACGAACTACGGCGACCCTGTCGACGCGGCCGAGGAATGGGCCGATCAAGGCGCGGAGTGGATCCATCTGGTCGACCTCGACGCGGCGTTCGGGCGTGGCAACAACCACAGCCTGCTCAAGAAGGTAATCAAGCAGGTGCGTGGCGTGAATGTGGAGCTCTCGGGTGGGATCCGCGACGACGCCTCCCTCAAGTCGGCGCTCGACATCGGCGCCAAGCGCATCAACCTGGGCACCGCGGCGCTGGAGAATCCCGAATGGGCGGCGAACGTGATCGGCCAGTACGGCGAGGCGATCGCGGTCGGCCTGGATGTTCGAGGCACGACGCTCGCAGCACGCGGCTGGACGCAGGACGGCGGTGATCTCTGGAAGGTCCTCGACCGCCTCGAGGGTGCCGGATGCGGGCGCTACGTCGTCACAGACGTCACCAAGGACGGCACGCTGAAAGGACCGAACCTCGACCTGCTGAGACAGATCATGGACCGCACCTCGCGTCCGGTCGTCGCTTCTGGCGGCATCTCGAGCCTCGATGACATCGCGGCGTTGCGCGAGCTCGTCCCCCTCGGCCTGGAAGGGGCGATCGTCGGCAAGGCCCTCTATGCCGGCGCCTTCACGCTGCCCGAGGCGCTGGATGTCGCAGGATACTGACGGCGGAGGATCCGCTGACGGTGCGCAGCGCGGCCCCGGCACGGCGGGCGCGGCGCGCCTGAGCGGGTTCGCCGCACAGCTCGCGGCCGAGGCCGCGGCGGCCCCAGCGGACTCGGCCGGCCACCCCTGGGCGGGCCGGCACTTCGACGACAACGTGTTCGGCGACGACGACGGCGATGCGCCGCCCGAACTGCTCGCCGCCCTTGCCTCCTTCCACGCGGGAGACGCGGGACCGGAAGCGGTCGTGGATGCGGTGCGCGGGTCGCGCCTGCTGATCCCGCTGGTCGCCCAGCTGGGGGAGGCCGGAACGAACGAGCACGGCGTCGCCGTGGACAAGTCCCAGGAGCTCGCGATCGTCACGGTCGCCGGTCCGGACGGCCGCACCGTGCTCCCCGTGTTCTCCTCGGTGGCTGCGATGGGGGCTTGGAATCCACAGGCGCGGCCGGTTCCCGCAGACGGGTCGCGGGTCGCCTTGGCGGCAGCGAGCGAAGACACCGAGCTGGTGGTGCTCGATCCCACCTCGGAGACGGAATTCGTCATCCGCCGGCCCGCGCTGTGGGCGATCGCACAGGGCCTGCCGTGGCTCCCGAGTCACCGCGACCCGGACGTGTTCGCGGCCTTCACCCGCTCGATCGGCTCCGAGCTGGGTGTGCACGACGTGGCGTTGTCCGCCGGCGACCCTGCCGCGCGCCTCGACGGCGAAGAGCTCGTCGTGCGGCTGGAGCTGGCGCGCGGTCTCACTCGCGAAGAGCTGAATGCGGTGCTCGCACGTCTCGCGCAGCGGTGGGCGTCCGACGATGTCATCGCCACCCGCGTCGACTCGCTCCGGGTGCAGCTGGTCGCCACCGACGACTGAAACGCCGGCCGGCTGAGCGCTACGCGCGGGACGTGCGCGCGAGCATCCGGCCACCCGCGAGCAGGCTGAGCGCTCCGACCACGGCGACGAACACCACGAGCACCGGCACGACGGGCCACACGATGAGCGCCACGCCCACCAGGAGCACGGGCACTGCGAGCCCGACGTAGGCGATGAGGAAGATCGCGGCGAGCACCTCTCCCCGGCGCGAGGGCTCGGCCAAGGACGCGGCGACTCCGATCGCCGACCGGAACAGCAGCCCGACCCCCGCTCCGGCGAGCACGCCGCTGACGACGAACACGCTGACCACCGCTGTCAGCACGCCGGCCGCGAGCCCGGTCAATCCCACGACCACCAGGATGAGCGCGAGCTGCAATTGTGCGCGTGCCGACATCCGGGCGAAGACGATCTGCGAGACCGCGGATGCGGCGAAGACACTGAACGGCACGGCGCCCGCGATCAGGCGCGACGTTTCATGCAGGGTTCCGGCGAGCACGCTCGGGGCGAGCGCGGTGAAGAGTCC
Organism: Leifsonia sp. NPDC058230; assembly: GCF_042882245.1. Classification (NCBI taxonomy): domain Bacteria; kingdom Bacillati; phylum Actinomycetota; class Actinomycetes; order Micrococcales; family Microbacteriaceae; genus Leifsonia; species Leifsonia sp. NPDC058230. The sequence continues at coordinate 620,614 of NZ_JBHVWM010000003.1, forward strand.
GAACACCGCGAATCCGGCGAATGCGGCCACGGCGGCGGCCGAGAACGTGCTGCGGGCGCCGGCGGGCAGAGAGATGCGCTGGGGGCGGTATGCGGGCCGCTCCTCGGCACGCTCGACGGTCTCGGGAACGAGCGCGACCGCAACGGCGGCGACAGCGAGGATCACGAGGAACACCGCATACGGGATCACGAGGGGCGACGGCAGGAATTGTGCCAGCGCTCCGGCGATCAGCGGGCCGAGGGCCAGCCCGCCGGTATTGACGACGGTCGAGACCGTTCCGGCCAGGCGCGGGCCTTCCTCCGGCCGGGCGACGGCACGGAGTTCGCTGAGGTGGGCGGTCGCGCTCGCTGTGAGCGCGCCGACGCCGATTCCCGAGACGACGCGGGCGACGAGCAGGCCGCTCACATCGTTCCAGAAGAGGAAGATCACGGCGGCCACGATCTCCAGCGCGATCGCGACCAGCACCATCCGGCGCCGGCCGGCCCAGTCGCTGATGTGTCCGATCAGGAACAGGCTCGCCAGCACGCCGATGGCGTAGGCGGCGAAGATCACCGTCACCACCCAGGTGGGGAAGCCGTCACGCTGCTGATACAGCGCATACAGCGGGGTGGGCAGCGTGGAGAACGCCATCACGGCCAGGAAGGCGGCGGCGATCACCCAGAACCCCGCGCCGTGACGCAGGTGCCAGGATGCTCGGCGGCGGGCGACGGGGATCTCGGGTGCGGTTGTGCTCATGTTTGTATGGTGCGCCTGAATTGCAATCGAGTCCAACGGATATGATCGATCGGCGCGATCGAAGAATACGATGGCGGTATGGAGACGCGTCAGCTCGAATACCTGGTCGCTGTGGCCGAGGAACTCAACTTCACGCGCGCGGCGGAACGAGTGTTCGCCGCGCAGTCGACAGTGTCCGCCGGCATCCGATCGCTCGAACGCGAACTGGGCACCACCCTGTTCGAGCGGGACCCGCAGGGCGTTCGGCTCACCGCGGTGGGCCAGGAGATGGTCGACGCCGCCCGGACGACGCTGGAGGCGAGTGAGCGGATGCGCACCCTCGCCGATCCGCACGCCGGACTCCGAGGGCAATTGCGGGTCGGAACCTTCACCAACCTCACGACCATCGATCTGCCTGGCATCATGGGGGAGTTCCACGAGCGGCACCCCCTCGTCGACCTGCGGCTCGGCCCGTCGCCGACCGGATCGACGGGGCTCGCCGACGATGTGCGGCTCGGCCGGGTCGACGTGGCGTTCATGGGGTTGCCCGGCCGGCTTCCCGGGCTGCGCTATCAGGAACTCATGACGTCGCCGTTCGTCGCGGTGCTGCCTCGGGATCATCCGCTCGCCGGTGGAGAGCGGGTGCGGCTGGCCGATCTGGTCGCCGAGCGGTTCGTGGATGCGAGCGAGGGCTTCGGCAACCGGGTCACCCTCGATCGCAGGCTGTCGGAGCTCGGATTGACCAGGAGAGTCGCGACCGAGGTCTCGGACCTCGGCGAGATCCCACGGTTCGTCGCGGCTCGGCTCGGCGTGGCGGTGATACCCGAGCTGACCGTGCTGCCGGCGGAGGGAGCGGTGGTTCGTCCGCTCGCCGAGCGCGCGGACTGGGTGCTCAGCGCCGTGAGTCGACCGCGGCCGAGCGCGGCGGCCCTCGCGTTGTTCGGGCTGCTCGCCGAGCGGTTCGGCCCCCACTGACTTCTCGAGGCGCAGGGGTTGGCGTGCGGAGCGCACGGGAGCACACTGATCGCATGGAGAACCATCACGTGCCTGCCGCGGTCGCGGCCGCACTCGCCTCGGCGAACGCCCACGACCTCGACGGATTTCTGGACGCTTTCGCCACGGCGGGGTCGGTCGACGACTGGGGACGGGTGTTCACCGGCCGCGAGCAGATCCGCCGCTGGTCCGACGCCGAGTTCATCGGAGTCGGAGTCACCCTCACCGACCTGTCCTACGAATCGGTGGACTCGGGTGTCGCCGTGTCGGCGCAAGTGGGCGGGGACGGGTTCAACGGACCGTCCACGTTCACCTTCACGGTGGGCGACGACGGCATCCAGCGGATGACGATCACCGGCTGACCGGCCGAACGCTCAACCGCATCGGCGCGGTCGACAGACATGAACAGCGCAGGGGTCCCCGACCGGTGGGAGCGCGGTGATGCCTACGAGCGGTACATCGGCCGGTGGAGCCGGCTCGTCGCGGCGCCGTTTCTCGACTGGCTGGGGGAGGGCGCCGATCGTCGGTGGGTCGATGTCGGGTGCGGCACCGGGGCGCTGAGCGAGGCCGTGCTGGCGCGTTTCGCTCCGAGCTCGGTGATCGCCGTCGAGCCCTCGGACGGGTTCCGGGCAGTGGCCGCGGCGGCGGTCGGCTCGCGTGCGACGGTGCTGGCCGGTATGGCGGATGCGCTGCCCCTGCCCGACGAATCGGCCGACGTGCTCGTCTCCGGGCTCGTGCTGAACTTCGTGCCGGATATCCCTGCAGCTCTCGCCGAGCAGCGCCGGGTCGCTCATGCCGGGGCGACGATCGGTGCGTACGTGTGGGACTACGCCGAGGGGATGCAGCTCATCAAGACGTTCTGGGAGGCGGTCGCCGACCTCGAGCCGGGCGACACCGCCCTGGACGAGGGCGCACGATTCCCGATCTGCTCGCCCGGAGCTCTCGTCACCGCGTTCGGCGACGCGGGTCTGGCGGACGCCGACGTCACAGCGATCGAGGTACCGACCGTCTTCGAGAGCTTCGAGGACTATTGGCAGCCGTTCCTCGGCGGCCAGGGCCCGGGACCGGCCTATGCGATGTCGCTCGTCGAGGCGGACAGGATGCGCCTGCGTGAGTTGCTCCGCTCGCGCCTGCCGGTCGCTGCCGATGGCACGATCGCGCTGACAGCGCGCGCGTGGGCCGTGCGCGCATCCGTCACCGCCTGATTCGCGTTCCTGGCCGACGGACACGCCGAGTGCCACGATGGAGCTATGACCAACGACCTCCACATCACCGGGGACGCGGACGCCGACGCCCTGCTCTCCGCCGACCCGCTCGCCTTGCTCATCGGCATGCTGCTCGATCAGCAGGTGCCGATGGAGACCGCGTTCGCCGGACCCGCGAAGCTGCGCGACCGGCTCGGCGGCTTCGACGCCGCGACCATCGCCGGAACCGATCCGGACGAGCTGGCGGCCATCATGAAGCAGACTCCCGCCGTGCACCGCTTTCCGGGATCGATGGCCGCACGGGTGCAGGCCCTCAGCGCGGCGATCGTCGCCGACTGGGGCGGGGATGCGGCGGCGATCTGGACGAAGAACGCTCCCGACGGCGCGGAGGTGCTCGCGCGGCTGAAGGCGTTGCCGGGCTTCGGCGAGCAGAAGGCGAAGATCTTCCTGGCCCTGCTCGGCAAGCAACGCGGGCTGGTCGCGCCCGGGTGGCAGGATGCGGCGGGTGCGTACGGCGAGGCCGGCTGCTACCGCTCGGTGGCCGACATCGTCGATCCGGAGTCGCTCACCAAGGTGCGGGAGACCAAGCGGGCGATCAAGGCCGCCGCGAAGGCGGGCTGATCCCGGCCGGGTGTCGCCGGCTGCCGGTACGCTCGAGAACGGCGGGCGAAACCGCCGGCGGAACGAACGGAGGGCAGTGTGTTCCTGCTCGACGGGGTCGTGGTGACGAGCGCGAGCGACCTGACGAACGCCTCCAAATGCGAGTTCGCCTTCCTGCGCACGCTCGACGTGAAGCTCGGACGCATCGAGGCGGCCGAAGAGGTCGAGGACCCGATGTACGTGCGAACCTCGCGGCTCGGCGACGAGCACGAGCGGCGCATCCTCGAGCGCTACCGGGAACGCCTCGGGCGGAGTGTCGTCGAGATCGAGCGCCCTGACCGGCTCGACGCCACGACGCTCGGCGCGGCCGTGGCGCAGACCAGGGAGGCGTTCTCTTCGGGCGCCGAGATGGTGTTCCAGGCGACCTTCTTCGACGGGGCGTTCGTCGGGTTCGCCGATTTCATCGTGCGGCGGCCGGACGGCCGGTTTCGCGTACAGGATTCGAAGCTCGCGCGCAGTGCCAGGGTCACGGCGCTGCTCCAGCTGGCCGCCTACGCCGAACAGCTCGAACGGCTGGGGATCCCGACCGACGACACCGTCGAGCTGCTCCTCGGCGACGGGAGCGTGAGCGAGCACCGGCTGATCGACATCGCGCCGGTGTACCGCAAGCGGCGCGCACGCCTGTTGTCGATCATCCGCGAACACCTGGCCGACGACGGCCCCGTGCGCTGGGGCGATCCGCGGTTCACGGTGTGCGGGCACTGCGATGCCTGCGAAGCCGAGATCCAGGCCGCGCGGGATGTGCTGCTTGTCGCCGGCCTGCGCGTGACGCAGCGCGCGCATCTGATCGAAGCCGGCATCGGCACGATCGACGCGCTCGCCGACTCGACCGGGCCGGTCGACGGCGTCGCCGAGAGCACGCTCGCGGGTCTCCGTGTGCAGGCGCGGCTGCAACTGGATGCCGTCGAGGGTTGGCCGCCTCCGGTCACGGTCTACAACGCGCCCGCGCTCGCCGTGCTGCCTCACCCCGATGCCGGCGACATCTTCTTCGACTTCGAGGGCGACCCGCTCTACACCGAGGGCCCTGGAGACCGCTGGGGTCTCGACTACCTGTTCGGCCTGGTGGACACGGATGCGCAGTTCACGGCGTTCTGGGGTCACGACTTCGCCGCCGAACGGCTCGCACTGCAAGCGTTCCTGTCGTTCGTTCGAGATCGGCGGCGCGAGCATCCGCGGATGCACATCTACCACTACGCCGCCTACGAGCGGACGCATCTGCTCGCGCTCGCCGCCCGCCACGGCGTGGGGGAGGACGACGTCGATCAGCTGCTGCGCGACAACGTGCTGATCGACCTGTACCCGGTCGTGCGCAAGGCACTGCGGGTCGGTTCGCGTTCGTATTCGATCAAGAAGCTCGAACCGCTGTACATGGGCGACGAACTGCGCGAGAGCGACGTGACCAATGCGGCCGATTCGATCACCGAGTACGTGAACGCGCGCGACCTCCTGACCCTCGGCCAGGAGTACGAGGCGCAGCGGATGCTCGACGCCATCGGCGACTACAACCGCTACGACTGCGTGTCGACGCTGCGACTGCGTGACTGGTTGCTGGCCAGGGCCTCCGAGAGCGGCATCCCCGTGGGGGAGTCGGCGCCCGAGAGCGAGTTCGTCGAGGTCGAACCCTCGACCCTTCGCACGGAACTCCTCGCCCTGGCGGGCGATCCGCTCGACCCGGAGCGCTCCGACGACCAGACGGCAGCAGCGTTCGCGGCCGCGGCGATCGACTACCACCGGCGGGAGCAGAAGAGCTTCTGGCAGGGACACTTCGCGAGGCTCGTGCAGCCGATCGAGGAGTGGGAGGAGACGCGCGACGTCCTGGTCGTCGAGAGCGCACGAGTGGTGCGCGACTGGTACCGCGAGGGGCTGCAGAAGACGGATCGACGCGAGCTCGTGCTGCGCGGGCGACTCGCGCCGGGGAGCTCGATCCGGCCGGGAGACCAGGCCGGGCCCTTCCTCCTCTACGAGTATCCGGGACCGTTCCCATCGGGGTCCGCCGAACCGGGAGCGCGCTCGGCGCGCCCCGTGCGCGTGCTGGACGTGCAGGATGACGGCGCGATCCTGATCGAGGAGACCCTCGCCCGCGACGTGCTGCCGTACCGCACGCTGCCGAGCGCATTGGCCCCGCCCAAACCGCTGCCGGTCGGCAAGCAGAAGGCCGCGATCGACTCGTGGGCCGAGGAGGTCCTCGCCGCGCAGCCGGGTTGGCCGGCCGAACCGATGGCGGATGTGCTGCGCCGCGTGCCGCCGCGCACCCGGTCGGGCGGGCTGGTCGCCGACGCCGGCGATCCGATCGCTGCTGTCGTGGCGAGCCTGCTCGATCTCGACGACTCCTATCTGGCCGTGCAGGGACCTCCGGGAACCGGCAAGACCTACCTCGGCGCGCGTGTGATCGCCAGGCTCGTGCGGGAGCACCGTTGGAAGGTGGGCGTCGTCGCCCAGTCGCACACGGTCGTGGAGCATCTGCTCGATGCGGTCGTGGGCGCCGGCCTCGACGCCGCGCTCGTCGGCAAAGTGGCCAAGGTGAACCCGGATGAGGGCGGTCATCGCTTCACCGAGCTGGAACGCGAGGGGCAGCTCCTCTTCGCGCTGGACAATGCCACGACAGGCTTCGTGGTCGGCGGAACGGCCTGGGACTTCAGCAATCCCGCCCGCATCCCGCGACGCGGGCTCGACCTCCTGGTGATCGACGAGGCCGGGCAGTTCTCGCTGGCGGCGACCATCGCCGCGGGCGTCTCGGCCCGCAATCTCCTCCTGCTCGGTGACCCGCAGCAGCTTCCGCAGGTCAGCCAGGGAACGCATCCGGAACCCGTCGACGGGTCGGCGCTCGGCTGGGTGAGCGCCGGGCACGACGTGCTGCCGCCCGAGCTCGGCTATTTCCTCGCCGAGAGCAGACGGCTGCATCCCGCGCTGGCCGAGCCGGTGTCGCAGCTCTCCTACGAGGGCAAGCTGCGCGCGCATCCCGAGGCCTCGCTGCGGCGGTTGGACGGCGTGGAGCCGGGACTTCATCCGGTACCGGTCGAGCACGTCGGCAACGCGACCGAGTCGCCCGAGGAAGCGGCACGCGTCGTCGAACTGGTGCGTGCGGCTCTCGGGCGGCCCTGGACCGACCCGAGCGCCGGCCGGGAGAACGACCCGCTCACCGAGGCGGACATCATCGTGGTGACGCCGTACAACGCGCAGCTGGCCACCGTGCGCGAGGCGCTCTCTGTCGCCGGGTTCGCAGGAGTGCGGGTCGGAACGGTCGACAAATTCCAGGGTCAGGAGGCGGCGCTCGCGATCGTCAGCCTCGCAGCGTCCTCAGCAGCGGACGTCCCGCGTGGGATGTCGTTCCTGATCATGAAGAACCGACTCAACGTTGCGATCTCGCGGGCGAAATGGGCGGCCTACCTGGTGCACTCGCCCGAGCTCACCGAATATCTGCCGGTGAGACCGGAGGGCGTCGCCGAGCTGAGTGCGTTCATCCGTCTCGTCGAAGGTCACTGAACGGCCTCCGGTGTTAAGCTCGATCCGTGTCACCGGAGGAGTTGGCCGCGCTCGCTCATCTGCGCCGGGCGCGTGACCTGATCGACCGCGAGTACGCTCGGCCGCTCGACGTGCCGACGATCGCGCAGCGCGCCCTCATGTCTCCGGCACATTTCTCCCGGCAGTTCCGTGCCGCCTACGGTGAGACGCCGTACAGCTACCTGATGACCCGGCGGGTCGAGCGTGCGATGGCGCTGTTGCGAGGCGGGATGAGCGTCACCGACGCGTGCATGGCCGTCGGTTGTACATCGCTGGGCTCGTTCAGCTCCCGGTTCACCGAGCTGGTGGGGGAGACGCCGACCGCGTACCGCACGAGGGAGCACGATGCGGTGGCTGCGATGCCGTCGTGCGAGGCGAAACAGCGCACCAAGCCGACGCGCAAGAAACCGAGCAGTTTTGGAGAAGCGGCATCGCCCGCGGCTTCCTAGAGTCGTCTCATGACTATTTCACTGCAGTACTACCACGTGACCGTCAACGACCCGGAGGAGGCGCTCGCGTTCTACCGCGACGCCCTCGGCCTCGACGTCCTCAACGATGTGTCCTCGGGCGGGCACCGCTGGGTGACGCTCGGCAGCGCCGACCAGCCGGGTACCGAGATCGTGCTCAGCGACCCGCACGCGGGCCGCTCGAAGGCCGACGGCGACACCATGCAGGAGCTGCTCACCAAGGGTGTCCTGCCGATGATCGTGTTCAACACCGACGATTTGGACCGCACGTTCGAGCAGGTTCGCGCATCCGGAGCCGAGGTGCTGCAAGAGCCGATCGACCAGCCATGGGGTCCGAAGGACGCGGCGTTCCGCGATCCGTCGGGCAACATGGTGCGCATCCTGCAGGCGCAGCCGCAGGGGCAGAGCGCCTGACCCCTCACCCGTCCGCGAAGAGGGCGAGTGCGGGGGACGGTCCGAGCAGCGGCTGGGCCGGATGCGCGAGCGCCGAGACCGCCGCGGCCCGGAACCGGCGCATCGCCCTTCCCCAATAGGCGGACGGGCGGAGTCCGCACGCCCGCAGCGAGGCGCGGTGGTCGCTGACGAGCACCGCCGCCGCTCCGGCGGCGATCACACCCCAGGCGAGGCCCGAGAACATCCGGGCCCATCGCGGACTGGATGCGAAACCGACCCGCAGCCGATCGATCTGGAAGCGCAGATGCTCGACCTCGTCGGTGGTCACCCGCCTGCCGATCGCCCGCAGCACGGGATCGGGTGCTCTGTCCTGGAGGGCTTCGAAGTATCCGATCGCCACCGACTCGGCGATGAGGAAGAGTGCGATCTCGGTGCGGAGTCCGAGCATCCGGCGCAGCATCACGAACGCTGTGTCCGACCAGTGCGCCTGGAGAGGAGCGACTCCGAGATGCTGGAGTCCACGGCCGAAGAGGGCGGAATGCCGCTGCTCTTCGGCGACCAGCAGGGCCAGCGCCTCGGTGTACCAGGGATCGCCGGCCGCCGTCGCCTTGGCCAGCAGTCGCCGGCCGTCGCCGTTCTCGCCGAGCTCGAATCGCTGGAACGAATGGCCGAACGCGCGACGCTGCGCCGGGGAGAGCAGGCATGGCCGGCTCCAGTCGATGTGCCGCTCCAGGGAGAGCTGCCGGGCACGGTTGTCCCGGAAATAGGTGGTCCAGGTGTCGAACATGTGGTCAGCGTACGAATGACCGGTCGCCGCGCTCTTCGGCCGTGCGATGTATCGGCATGGGCCTAGCGGATGAATGCGATATGAGATGCGTGTCGACGGGGATGCGCGAATTTCGGCTGAGCGTGGCGTCAGACGGGGCAGCGAACCGGGCTAGGCCGTCGCGATCGAGATCGGCACGAACTCGCGCACGCGCCGGGGGATGGTCGCGCCGCAGGTGCTGAGCAGCGGCTCGGAGAGTCGCTCGCCGACCTCGACGGTCACCCGCCGGCCGTCGTGATCGAGTTCGACCGTCCAGCCGTGGGGATGCGCGTGCTCCGACACAACGCCGTAGGCGTCGACCCGCTCGTCCCGGGAGGCGTCACGAGCGAACGCCTCCGCCGCTTGAGCGATGGTGCTGAGCGCGGTGCGCCCTCGGAGGTATGGGGAGTCGACCAGGCCGGCGTCGTACTTTTCGACGACTCTCCCCACGTCGGCGGCGGGAACCCGTCCGTAGAGCAGTCCGTGCGGGAAGAGGATCATCGTGGCGGCGAACCGGTCACCGCCCAGGTGGGAGCACTCCCACGTCTCCTCGGGATGCTGCCGCGCGAGCTCCTCGACGACGGGCCGGCCGCGCACGGCGCAGCACTGGTCGTGCCGGGCGTGCGTGCAGACGCAGTACACCGCTCGGTCGCTCGGTTCGCCGGCCGATCCGTCGAGGGCGACGGTGAGCAGGTCCTCGACCCGGCGCACCTCACCCCAGCGGATCGACTCGCGGGCCGGGCGACAGTCGACGAGCGCCCAGCGCCACGATGACTGCGAGCGGCGCTCCTCGGCGCGCAGGCGCGTGCGGCGGATGGCGAGGGGGCGGATACCGGCCGCCTCAGCACGCGAGACGAGCTGCGCCGCGATGCGCACCTCCAATGCCGACGAGAAGAAGGCGTGCTCGCCCCAGGCGCTCTCGATCTCGACGAGCAGCCAGCGCTCGCCGAGACCCGCGGTTCCCGGGAGTGGGTCGTTGCGCTCCAGGGACCGGTTGCTGCAGGGCTCCCAGCCCGGCTCAGCCACCGTCGGCGACCACGACGAGGCCCTCGCGCAGCAGCCGGCGGGCGACGACCACCGAGGAATCCGGATCGAGGTCGGGCAGGTCGGAGACCGAGACGGGGCGGCCGGACAGGATGCGTTCGACGGCAGGGCCCGCGGCAATCGGCAGGGTGACGGTCTTGCCCGGCACCGCGAGTGAGATCGTCTGCTCCGTCGACACGGTGCGCGGCTCGAGACCGGGTCGCAGGACGACCGTGAGCCCGGATGCGGTCGACACGTCGAGCGCCTCGGTCGCCTCCACTGTCGCGAGCGGCCTCAGCGGAGCCGGAGGGGTGTCCGCACGGCGTCTCGCGGTGAGCCGTGCGGAGACCGTGTGCGTCGCCTCCGCGTTCACGGACGGATCACCGAGGGCCGCCACGAGCTCGGCGATCGTCGACTCGACGATCGGGCGCAGCGCATCCGTGTCGGCCGGGTCGAAACCCAGCGGCAGAGACGACCTGAGCGCGGCGGAGTCGGCTGCGCGGGCGACCGCTTCGCGCACGATGTCGTTGCGGGTGTACGCGGCCACGCCGACGGTCAGGTGGATCGAGATCCCGCCGAGCGCTGTCGCCGAGTGGATCCAGCCGCGCGGCAGATAGAGCGCATCCCCGGGCTTGAACGTGGCGTCGATCGCCGGAGCGCCGGCGGCGCGGGCGGCGACGGCCTCCCGATGATCGGACCACGGCTGGTCGCGCAGCGGGTCCGGATGCACGGGCTCGTGGATCGTCCAGTGCTTCTCACCGTAGATCTGCAGCACGAAGACGTCGTGCACGTCGTAGTGGGGGTCGAAGCCGCGCGAGGACGCCGGGGTGATGTAGGCGTTGACCTGGCAGGGGTGGCCGAGCTCGGCGGCGAGAGCGCGGGCGAACTCGGCGATCGGCGGCCACGTGCGATGGAGCCCCTGCAGCACCAGCGTCGCTCCGGACGCGAACTCGGCGAGCACCTTCTCCGAACTGACCTGGTCGGACACCTCGGCGCCGAATCCTCCCGAAGCGGTGAAGCGGGAGGCCGGGAGGACATCCCCCTCCTTGGCCATTCGCACGAACGGGGTGCGCAGGGCGCGCGACGAGACCAGTTCGTCGACGTCGTCCCGGCTGAAGAGGTCGGAGAAGTCCTGCCCGAGGACGGCGGCGGTCGTCAGCAGCGGGCGCCTGCCCCAGTACCCGTCAGCGAACGCCTCGGTGGGGATCGCGACGCAACGAGAAAGCGCGGGCCGGACTGCCGACCCGCGCTCCGTCTTGCTCATCAAGCGGATCCGTCGGCGCCGCCGTCGTGTCCGTTCGGGTTGGCTCCGCCGTCGGCCGGTCCCTCGTCGGCGGCCGAGCCGTCGGCGCCGCCGTCGTGTCCGGTGGGGTTCGCTCCGCCGTCAGCGGTTCCCTCGCCGCCGGCCGAGCCGTCGGCGCCACCGTCGTGTCCGGTGGGGTTCGCTCCGCCGTCGGCGGTTCCCTCGCCGCCGGACGCCGCATCCGTCGTGATGTCGTCGTCGTTGATCGAGCTCATTCCAGCCTCCTGTCGCGCCGTTCGGCGGCGAACGCCGCCAGGCCTCAGACTACGCGCGCGCGGTGTCTCGTCAATGGTCGCTTCCGGGGCTCAGCGCGGCCCGACCTCCATCGCCCGGTCCACCAGGATCGTCAGAAGCTCGGGATACTCGACGCCGCGGGCTGCGCACAGCCGTGGGAAGTGGGATCGCGCCGTGAGTCCGGGCATCGTGTTGATCTCGTTCAGGAGGACGTCCCCGTCGGCGGTGAGGAAGAAGTCGACGCGGGCGGGGCCGTCGGCGTCGATCGCGTCGAACGCAGAGAGGGCGAGCTCCCGCATCCGGTCGACCAGGTGGTGATCGACCGGTCCGGGGATCTGGATCGTCGGACCCGAGCCCCCGTATTTGCCCGCGTAGTCGAAGAAGCCGTCGTCGATCCGCACCAGGGACGCTCCGGTGGCGACGGTGCCGCCGCCGGGTTCGCGGTAGACGCCGATGCTGACCTCGTCGGCCGTCACCGCCGGCTGCACGAGCGCGCGTCTGTCATGGGAGAGGGCGACGCGCGCGGCGGGCGCGAGATCGTCGAGCTCGTCGACCCGGGATGCGCCGACGCTGGAGCCCGCCCGATTCGGCTTCACGAACAGGGGCAGCGGCAGGCCGCGTACGGCCGCAGGAAGCTCGGCGAGCGAGGTAACGCTGCGTGTGTCCACCATCGGCACGCCCGCCGCCGATGCGACGCGCCAGGTCATCCGCTTGTCCATGGCGATGGCGCTCGCCAGCACCCCGGAGCCGACGTAGGGAAGACCGGCCAGCTCGATGGCTCCCTGAACGGTGCCGTCCTCTCCGTAGCGGCCGTGCAGGAGAGGGAAGACCAGGTCGACCCCCTGCCAGAGCTCGGGGCGCGGACCGCGGGGGAGGGTGGTGCCTTCCCCGGCTCGCACATCGGTGCCGGGGCCGGCGGGCTCCACCGTATGCCATACGCCGCTGCGATCCACGCCGATCGGGTGCACGACGTGACCCAGCTCTCGAAGCGTGTCGACCGCATCCCGCGCCGACCGCACGGAGACCTCGTGTTCGGAGTTCGCGCCGCCGTAGAGCACGGCGATGGTGGTACGGCCGTCAGGCAACGCGCGCCGCCCCTCTGTGCTCGCGCTGCACGCGCGGGCCGAACCCGGTCATGATCTCCTGAGGAATCGTCTCCGCCCAGTGCGCCCACTCGGCGAGGCCCGGTTCGCCCGCATCCGGATCGCCGATCAGCACGACCTCGTCGCCCTCGGCGACGTCGGAGGAGACCGGTCCCGCGTCCACGATCAGCTGGTCCATGGAGACGCGACCGACAACCCGGCAGCGCCGCCCGCGCAGCATCACTTCGGCCCGATCCCCGGCGAGACGGGGGATGCCGTCGGCGTATCCCAGGGGGATCAACGCGAGCGTCGTCTCCGTCGCCGTGCGATAGCCACCTCCGTACGAGACGGAGGTGCCGGCCGGAACCCGGCGAAGCTGCACCACGCGGGAGGTCAGCCGCAGCACCGGGCGCAGGGGGTAGTGCCGGCCGTCGACCGGTTGCACCCCGAACAGCGCCTGTCCGACACGCACGAGCGAGAACCGGGTCGACGGATGCGCGAGAGCGGCGCCCGAGCTCGCCAAGTGCAGTACCTCCGGCGTGAGCCCGGCCTCAGCGGCGACGACGGCCGCATCGGTGAACGCGTCGACCGCGCTCGCCGTGGCCGAAGGGTGGGACTCGTTCGCGCGAGCCAGGTGCGACCAGATGCCGACCACGCGCACGGCACCGAAACGCTCGTGCTCGGCCGCGGCGCGGCATAGCCGTTCCCACGATCCGGGGTCGGCGCCGCTTCTCGAGAGGCCGGTGTCGATCTCGAGATGTACCCGGGCGGTGATCCCCAGCGCCCGGGCTTCCGCCACGATCGCCTCGAGCAGCGTCACGGTCGAGCATCCGAGTTCGACGCCGAGCCGGATGGCGTCGGCCAGATCGCTGAGGGGATCGACCAGCCACGCGAGCACTCGAGCGGTGATGCCCGACGAACGGAGGCTCAGTGCTTCGTCGACAGTGGCGACGCCGAGGGCGATCGCGCCGCCGCGCACTGCTGTGCGGGCGACCTGCGCCATCCCGAGGCCGAAGCCGTCGGCTTTCACCACGGCCATCACGGGCACCGCAGCAGTCGTGGCCACCAGCGCCGTGTTGTGGGCGATGGCGTCGTGGTCGACGGCCAGAGTGGCGAACGGACTGCGGGTCGAGGCGATATGGCACGCCGATGGAACGGAGGAGGTCAAGTCCATGCCTCGACGCTAAGGATCGGCGCGTTCTGCGCGCATCCATCGAACGATGTATCCAGGGATATTGTGCTCGTCACAATTCGGAACACGGTTTGAGGTGGGGGTGCGGTTCACGAGAGGCTCGAATCGCCGCCAAACAGCGCGCCGGCATCCCACATCCCGTACCGAAAGAGGCACAGCCATGTCCGAAGCCACTCCGCCCACTACAGCCCTCCCTGACAAGCCGAAGTCGAAGACCGGCTGGATCGTCGGTATCGGGATCGCCGTCGTCGCCATCATCGTCGCCGTCGTGCTGGTGGCAGTGAACGTCTCGGGGTCGGCGTCCTCGGCCGCGGACAAGCGCGTCGAGGTGAAGATCGGCACCACCGAGATCGCCGCGCCGTACTGGACGGTTCTGAAGAAGGCCGCGGCGAAGGAGGGCATCGACATCACTCTGGTCGGCTTCAGCGACTACACGCAGGCGAATCCGGCCCTCAGTACCAAGCAGATCGACCTGAACCTGTTCCAGCACCTGCAGTTCCTCGCGAACTACAACGTGAACGCGCACGACACGCTCACGCCGATCGGGTCGACCCTCGTCGTTCCGCTGCCGTTGTACTCGGACAAGTACAAGTCGGTCGACGACCTGCCTCAGGGGGCGACCGTGGCCATCCCGAACGACACGACCAACCAGGCCCGAGCGCTCCTCGTGCTGCAGAAGGCCGGCCTGCTGAAGCTCAAGAACGGAGGCACCACGCTCTCCACCCCGGCCGACATCGTGGCAGGCGAGTCGAAAGTCACGGTCATCCCGGTGGACGCTCAGCAGACGGCCCCGGCGCTCAAGTCGTCCGACGCGGCGATCATCAACAACAACTTCGCCCTCACCGCGGGAATCGATCCGACGTCGGCGATCTTCAAGGACGACCCCTCGAGCTCGGCGGCCGAGCCGTACATCAACACGTTCGTCGCACGCGCGTCGGACAAGGACAACAAGACGTACCTCAAGATCGCGGAGCTGTACCACACGAAGGCGGTCGAGGAGTCGGTGCTGGCCGAGTCCAAGAACACTGCGGTGATCGTGAAGCGCTCGAACGCCGACCTGCGGTCGATCCTCGCCGGCCTCGAGAAGACGATCAAGGCGGCCGAGTAACACCATGCCGCTCATCGAGTTCCGCGACGTCACGAAGACCTTCCGCTCGGGCGACGCCACCGTCACAGCCGTCGACAGCATCAGCCTCAGCGTCGAGCGGGGCGAGATCTTCGGGATCATCGGATACTCGGGCGCGGGCAAGAGCACGCTCGTGCGCCTCATCAATGCGCTCGAGCGGGTGACCTCCGGAGCCATCCTGATCGACGGCGTGGACATCACGCAGCTCCCCGAATCGAAGCTGCGCGGTGTCCGTGCCGGGACCGGGATGATCTTCCAGCAGTTCAACCTGTTCCGCTCCCGCACCGTGTTCGGCAATGTCGCGTACCCTCTGAAGGTCGCGGGCTGGCCGAAGGAGAAGCGCAGGGCGCGCGTGGCGGAACTGCTCGACTTCGTCGGTCTCACCGAGAAGGCCTGGAACTACCCCGACCAGCTCTCCGGTGGCCAGAAGCAGCGCGTGGGCATCGCCAGGGCACTGGCGACCAACCCGGCCATCCTGCTGGCCGACGAGTCGACGAGCGCGCTCGACCCCGAGACCACGGCCGAGGTGCTGCGTCTGCTCAAGCGCGTCAACGACGAGCTCGGCGTGACGATCGTCGTCATCACCCACGAGATGGAGGTCGTGCGCTCGATCGCCGACCGTGTCGCGGTGCTCGATGCCGGCCGGGTGATCGAGACGGGGAGTGTCTTCGAGGTGTTCTCGAACCCGAAGACGGTGACGTCGCAGCGCTTCGTGGGCACGGTGCTCAAGAACAAGCCGGCCTCGGCCGACATCGAGCGTCTGCGCGGCAAGCACTCCGGCCGCATCGTGTCGGCGCGCATCCACGACGATGGCAGGCTCGGGGCGGTTCTCTCGGATGCGGTGGGCCGCCACGACGTGCGGTTCGAGATCGTCTTCGGCGGCATCAGCGCACTCCAGGGCCGCTCGTTCGGCAGTCTCACTCTCGAGCTGCTCGGTGAAGACGCGGGCGTGGATGCACTGATCGCCGACCTCCGCGAGGTCACCGAGGTCGAGGAGGTGGCGGCATGAGCGACTGGAGCACTCTCTGGCCGGTGTACCTGGAATCGATCGGGCAGACCCTCTGGATGGTCACCGAGACCCTCGTGCTCGGCGGCATCTTCGGTCTGGCGCTCGGCGTGCTGCTGTACACGACGCGCCGGGGCGGACTTCTGGAGAACCGCTGGTTCTCGGGTGTCCTCAACGTGATCGTGAACTTCTTCCGGCCGATCCCGTTCATCATCTTCATGACCGCCGTCGCGCCGCTCACCCTCGCCCTGTTCGGCACCTTCATCGGCACCTCGGCGGCGATCTTCCCGATGACGATCGCCGCGACCTTCGGCATCTCCCGCATCGTAGAGCAGAACCTCGTGACCATCGATCCCGGCGTGATCGAGGCGGCCAGAGCGATGGGTGCGAGTCCGATGAGGATCATCTTCACGCTGCTGATCCCCGAAGCGCTCGGCCCGCTCATCCTCGGCTACACGTTCGTGTTCGTCGCCATCGTGGACCTCTCGGCCATCGCGGGCGGGCTCGGCGGCGGGGGCCTCGGAAACTTCTCGATCGCCTACGGGTACCAGCGCTACGACTGGGCGGTCACCTGGCTCGCCGTGATCACGATCATCGTCCTGGTGCAGGCGGCCCAGTTCCTCGGCAACTGGCTCGCCCGCAAGGCCCTCCGCCGCTAGGGGCGCCGCGCGTTCAGTCGGGTTCCGGATGCTCCGCTCAGCCGCGCTGGAACGCCTCGGTGCGCATCAGGTCGAGCACGCGCGGCTGCGGGTCGACCGTGCCGACCGCCATCGTCTTTCCCACCCAGCGCCCGTCGGCGTCGACGGATGCGCGCAGCAGTGCATCCGCGAGGTCGGCCCGCGACGTGTACTGCCGGGGGAGAAAGCCCTCGGCGGTCTCGTATGCGGTCACCGCATCCGTCTCGAAGAGGCCGGACGGGCGCGCGATCGTCCAGTCGAGTCCGCTCGCCATCACCAGTCGCTCCATCCGCAGCATGTCGGCGTAGGTCTGCTTGCCGATGGTCGTGGTGATGATCGGCTTCAGCACTCTCTCGAACAGGAATCCGCCGCCGGTGTCGTGGTACCGGGTGGCCGGATCGGTCGCACTCGAACTCACGCACAGCAGGCGACGGATGCCGTGCGAACGCATGGCGCCGACGATGTTTCCCGTGCCGCGTGAGTAGATCGTGATCGGTTTGCGGCTGTACGGGACGCCCAGGGTGGAGATCACCGCCTCCGCGCCGTCGATCGCCCGTTCGACATCGCTGAGGTCGTTGACGTCGCCCGCGAGCACCTGCAGCCTTTCGTGCGCAATCGGGAAGGTCTCGGGATGGCGCGTGACCGCGGTGACGGTGTGCCCGGCCTCGGTGGCTTGCCGCACGATCAGCCTGCCCGTCCCGCCGTTGGCTCCGAAGACGGCTATGTTCATCGTGACTCCTTCTGCTCGAACGCGTATAATACGAGAACGGTATCATATGGAAACCAAATTAAACGAGGCCAGACCCGACCAGCCGGAGAGGCGGCGCCGGCGAGCCGGCGCCGAGATCAAACGCACCCTGCGTGAGCTCAACAACCAGGTCGCGCTGCTCAACAATCAGGTGGGCGCTCGCGTCGACCTGCGCCCCCTCGATCTCGATTGCCTCGACGTGGTGGCCATCCACGGGCCGCTGAGCCCGAGCGAGCTCGCGCGTCGGTCAGGGTTCCACCCCGCGACGATCACGGGCATCCTCGACCGGCTCGAGAAGAGCGGCTGGATCGTTCGGGAACGCGATGCCGCCGACCGCCGGGCCGTGCGCGTGCGAGCTCTCCCGGACCGGGCCGGCGAGCTGTTCCACCTCTACTCCGGAATGAACGACTCGATGGACGAGATCTTCGCCGACTACGACGACGCCCAGCTCGCCACCCTCGTCGACTTTCTGACGCGCGCGGCCGAGGCCGGCCGGACTGCGACGACCGACCTCTCCGAGCGGGCGGATCAGGGGGCGTAGCGGCCGACGGGGCGCAGGCGCAGCGGACGGCGCTCGTACTCGTCGAGGGCGTGCACGATCCAGCCGACCGTGCGGGCGGTTGCGAAGATCACCTCGCCTGCCTCGTCGGGCATCCCGAACGCCAACGCGACGGCAGCGAGGGCGAGGTCGACGTTCGGGTGCGTGCCGGTGCGCGATCCGACGGTCGCCGCGACACGGTCGACCGCCTCGACGACGGCATCGGCAACGGGATGCTCGCGCAGCATCCCGAACAGGCAGACGGCCCGCGGGTCCGGCCCGCGGTACAGCACCTGTCCGAAGCCGGGGACCGTGCCGTGTCCGCTCACCATGGTGTCGGCGATCACGCGTTCCGGATGCTCGCCCGCGAGAATCCGCCCCAGCATCCGGTGCGCCGCGCGACTGGCGTTGCCGTGAAGGGGTGAGTCGAGGGCGCCCAGCCCGGCCGTGACGACCGCGTACGGGTTCGCGCGCGCCGAAGCGGCCGCCCGGGCGGCCAGAGTCGAGATCGCGAGGTCGTGGTCGAGCAGCAGCACGAGCGCCGCGTCGAGCACGCCGACCCCTCCGGGGCTGGCGGGGTGCGCAGTGAGGCGCGTCCAGAGGCGTGCGGCGACCGAGTCCCGTCCGTCGCCCAGCGCGTCGGCCCCGGTGAGTGCGCCATCGGGGAGGGGCAGCACCTCGACCATCCCGCAGACGAGCGACTCGGTCGCTGACACGACCGTCCCCCGCTCGAGCGAGTACCGCAGCGGATCCGCGGCGGCCAGAGCCGTGACGGCGACCTGCTGCCGGTCGCGAAGGGTCGCCGCCGCCGGCATCGCCTGCGCGACCCGACGCGCCCGTTCGACGGCCGCGGAATCGGCGGCGAAGCGGGCCAGCGCGTCCCACTCGCCGGTGAGGGCCCAGTGCGCGACAGTGTCGAAGGATACACTCGTCGCCAGTTCGGCGGCGTCGCGGTCGCGGTAGAACAGCTCCCCGTCTTCGATGTGCGCGAACCCCGTCTCGATGACCATGAGCGGGCGTCCGTCCGAGTGCCCCCGCTCCTCCGACGGCGCAGCGGCGGAACGCTGACGGCGGGAGGCCGCGAACTGCTCGACGTCGAGGGGATCGAACCGCGAGCCGGCCGCCGTGCGGGTGCGCCCGAGCCGGCCGCGGGCGACGTAGGCGTAGAGGGTCTCCAGCTTGACGCCCAGGCGCTCCGCGGTCTGCTCGGCGGTGAGGGTGGGGAGTTCGTCGGGCATGTCCCTCCAGGTTGATCGAATCAACGTTGACGATGCATTGATACGTGCTCACACTAGACCCATGCGAACCGACCGGATGGATGACACCCTCATCGACGTGCCCCGCGGCCTCACCAACGTGGTCGCCGCGGAAACGGCCCTCGGCGACGTACGCGGGCACGAAGGCTTCTACCACTACCGGCAGTACTCGGCCATCGACCTGGCGGCGGAACGGACCTTCGAGGAGGCCTGGCACCTCCTCCTCTTCGGCGCGCTGCCGAACCCCCGAGAGCTTGCCGTGTTCCGCGCTCGGACGGCCGAGGCGCGCGCCATTCCTGCCGCGGTCGCCGACCTGCTCCCGTCGATCGCCGCACTCACCAGAGGCGCGGATGCGCTGGCCGGCGTGCGCATGGCGCTCGCCGCGGTCGCGGCCCACGACCGCCTCCGCCCGCTCTACGACGAAGACGAGGACGCCCGCATCGCCGACGCGATCCGGGTGAGCGCGGTCACGCCCGTACTGCTCGCCTCGCTGCACGCTGCGCGCGAGGGTCGTGAACCGTCGACTCCGCGCACCGACCTCGGACACGTGGCGAACTACCTCTACCTGGTTACGGGCGAGGTCCCGGATGCGCCTCGTGAGCACGCGGTCAGCGCGTACATGACGGCCGCGATCGATCACGGCTTCAACGCGTCCACGTTCACCGCCAGGGTGATCGCCTCGACCGGAGCCGACCTCGCTGCGGCGGTGGTCGGTGCGCTCGGATCCCTCTCAGGACCGCTGCACGGCGGTGCGCCGAGCCGGGCCCTGGACGCGCTCGACGAGATCGCGAGCCGCGATCGGATCGACGGCTGGGTGACCGAGACCCTCCTCGCCGGCGGTCGTGTGATGGGGTTCGGTCACGCGGTCTACCGCACCGAGGATCCGCGATCCCGGATGCTCCGCGGGATCGCCCAGGACCTCGGCGGCGCCCGTGTGGACTTCGCGGTCGACGTGGAGAAGCGCGTTCTGGAACTGCTGGCCGAGTTGAAGCCGGGCCGCGAACTGCACACGAACGTGGAGTTCTACGCGGCGGTCGTGATGGAGGCGTGCGGGATTCCACGCGACATGTTCACGCCGACGTTCGCGGCTGCGCGCGTGGTCGGCTGGGGCGCGCACATCCTCGAGCAGGCCCGTGAAGGCAAGATCGTCAGGCCCTCGTCGCGGTATGTCGGGCCGGCCGCGCCGGTGCCCCTTCCCGCCTAGACGACCTGTCGTCAGGTCTGTCATGGGATGAGCGTACCGTGCAGGGTACGGGGGAGACATGACCGAGACGCAGGCGCGACGGCGCCGACGGGAGGACCAGCAGTGACCGCATCCACCGACCTGCTCATCGACGCTTTCGACCGCATCGCGCAGACCGTCCGCCGAACGGTCGACGGGCTCGACGCCGCCGCGCTCTCGGGTCGTGTCGATCCAGAGGCCAACTCGATCGCGTGGCTGGTCTGGCACCTCACCCGGATTCAGGACGACCACGTCGCCGACGTCGCCGGCCGGCCGCAGGCGTGGCACGAGAACGGCTGGGAGGGGCGCTTCGGCCTCCCGTTCGACTCCGACGACACCGGGTACGGCCACAGCTCGGACGATGTCGCTGCGGTCGGTGGCGTGGACGCGCAGAACCTGCTCGGCTACCACGACGACGTGCACGACCGCACCGTCGCCTTCCTGAGCGGACTCGCCGACGACGATTTCGCGCGAGTCGTCGACGAGAGCTGGAACCCTCCGGTCACGCTGGGCGTGAGGCTCGTGAGCGTGATCTCCGACGACCTGCAGCACGCGGGTCAGGCCGCGTTCGTGCGCGGTGTTCTCGAGAGGCGGTGACCCAGGATGCGCGGCAGCATCAGGCACGTGGAGTGGATCGGCGACGACGACCCGGAGCGACTGGAGGCGGCGACGATCACCGTCGCGCCCGACCGGCTGGATGCGCTCGGCACCTCCCGCACGACGGACTACGTGACCACTTGGTCGCTCGAGACCGGCCAGGACTGGGTCACCGCGCGGCTCGACGTCGCGGTGTCCGGCCGCGGCTGGCGGCGCAGGCTCGCGCTGGCGAGGGATGCGCACGGCCGTTGGACGAGCGAGGCCGAGGCGACCGGGGTCGCCGACTTCCACGGCGAGACGATGGCCGAGCCGGGCATCCGGGACGCCTCCGCCCTCGACGGCGCGCTGGACTGCGACCTGGCGCTCTGCCCGGTGACGAACTCGATGCCGATCCTGCGGCTCGGTGCGCTCGAAGCGGCCGTGCCGGAGACGCGACTGGTGATGGCGTGGGTCGCGCTCCCGTCGCTGGAGGTGATCCGCAGCGACCAGCTCTACAGCTCGGCGGCGGCGCTCGACAAGGCGGCCGGACACGGGGTCGTGCGGTACCAGAGCGCGAGCCGCGATTTCATCGGCGACCTCACGGTCGACCCCGACGGGATCGTGATCGACTATCCGCACCTGGCCAGGCGCATCCGTACCCGCCCCTGACTCTGCCCCTGCCGCCGCGCCGGACGCTCAGGGGGTCGGATCGAGCGCGTCGTACCGCCGGAACGAACCCTGTACGCGCACGATCGTCGCGACGGCCACCACGATGATCAGACCTCCGAGCAGGGGAGGGAACCAGAGCGCGCCGGTCAGCGCGAGGAGCCCGATGTAGAGGTCGCCGAGGCGAGGCCCGCCCGTGACCACGACCGTGAAGACCCCCTGCAGACGCCCGCGCATCACATCGGGTGCCGAAGCCTGCAGGATCGTCATCCGGAAGATCGAGCTGATGTTGTCGGCCGCACCGGATCCGGCCAGCAGCAGCGCCGCGACGACCAGGGCGGGGAGGTTGGCGTCCGCGAAGTTCTGGTTGCTGTTCGACGAACCGCTGAAGAAGACGACGGCGAGCACGATGCCGAAGCCGAGGATGCATGCACCGTAGACGACGATCGCACGGCCGACGGCGCGACCCTGCCAGCGCACATGGCCCAGCCGGCCGGAGAACACGCTCGACAGCAGCGTTCCGACGGCGCCGGCCGCGGTGAGGATGCCGACACTCACCGGACCTCCGCCGATCAGCAGCGCGCCGACCGCGGGGAACAGTGCGCGGGGCTGCCCGAAGGTCATGGCGATGAGGTCGAGCACGAACGTCATGCTGAGGTTCGGCGCCGTCTTCAGGAAGCGCAGGCCCTCCATCACCGAGGCCAGGCCGGCCCGCTGCCGCTCGCCCTCGGGGATGATCTTCGGCAGCGTGAATATCCCGAGGAACGCGGCCGTGAACAGGACGACGTCGATCGTGTACGTCCAGCTGATGCCGACGCCTGCGACCAGCAGGCCGGCGAGCGCAGGACCGACCGTCACCATGACACCCCCGCTGATGCCACCGAGAGCGCTCGCCGCGGGAAGCAGCCGGGTCGGAAGCAGGCGCGGCGTGATCGCTTGGCGGGTGCCGCCGATCACGACGCTGGCCACGGCGTTGACGGTCGTCAGGATGTACAGGGGCCAGACCACTTGCACGTCCAGCCAGGCGAACACAGCGATCCCGGCTGTCGAGGTCCACGCGAGGATCGCGGTGACGAGCGCGACCAGCCGACGGTCGAACGCATCCGCGAGCACGCCGCCGTACAGCCCGAAAACGATCATCGGAGCGAGCGCGAACAACGCGACGAGCGACACGGCGAGCGTCGACTGGGTGAGGTCGTAGATGTGCAGCCCGACGGCCACGATCGTCATCTGACCGCCGATGCCGGAGATCGCGCCGCCGATCCACAGCCGAGCGAAAGCGGGGCTCTCTCTCAGCGGGGAGAGGTCGACGAAGTGCCGGCGACGCGACAGCGTCGTATCGTCGGGCTCCTCTGGACTGGGGCTTCCGGTGCCGGTGTCTCCCGCGCCGGGGGCGCCGGTACCGGTCTCCCGGGTCAGAAGCGGGGCTTCTTGCTCAGCTGCACCGCAGACATCGAGAACACCACGCCGGCGAGCATGATCGTGACCGTCACGCCCTGCAGGAGCACCTGCCAGAACGGCTCGAACGGGGTGACCGAGACCCAGAGCCACAGGACGGCGCCGATCAGCGTGATCACGTAGCTGAAGGTGCGACGCGCGTACAGAGCGTTGAGTGCGACGACAGTGGCCGCGACGGAGACCTGGAAGAGGGGCAGAGCGTCCTCGGGATGCCCCGTCCAGGTGGCGACGAGGCTCCAGACGCCGAGCACCAGCGACACCAGCACGACGATCGTCGCGAGGAGGTTGCCGAGAGCCGTGGGCAGCACCGCGCTGAGGCTGCGGATGAGCGTGCCGTGCTCGTCGTCGAGTTCGGTGGTCGTGGTGTCGGAAGCTGTTGTGGTCACGAAGGAAATCCTAGCGTCGCCCACCCCGGCACGCCGAAAACCATGCTGAGTATGGTGACGGTATGCCCGCATCCCGCCCCGACCGCCGGCGCCGCCGTCGGCGCCTCAGCCTGCCCGTCCGGATCGAGCGCTTCGACGAGCGTGTCGCATCCCGCGTGAACGCGCGCACGACCGGAGCCGCGGTCGACGGCTTCTGGCGAGGGCTCACCCGCTTCGCCGACCACGGCAAGCTCTGGCTCCTCGTGGCGGCCGTGCTCCTCGCATCCGGGAAGTACCGCGCGGCCTACCGCGGGCTGATCTCATTGGGACTGGCGAGCGCGATCGCCAACCTCGTCGGCAAACGGATCGTCGGCGGAGACCGTCCGGCGCTGACGGCCATCCCGATCTCACGCCGCCTGGACCGGTCGCCGACCTCGCCATCGTTCCCATCGGGGCACACGGCGAGCGCCTTCGCCTTCGCCGCCGGCGCTGCCCTCGAATCGCCGAAGGCCGGGGCCGCCATCGCGCCCCTCGCAGCGGCTGTCGGATACTCACGGCTGCACACCGGAGCGCACTGGTTCTCCGACGTCGCCGGCGGCGCGCTGATCGGTGCCGGCGCCGCCATCGCCGGCAAAGTCCTCGTCCCGGCCGGGCGTCCACCACGGCTGCCGCGCCGCACGGAGGCCCCGACCGCGACCACGATCGACCTGCCCGCGCTTCCCGACGGGGACGGCTTGTTCATCCTCATCAATCCGAATTCGGGGCGCGACCTCGAACGGCCGAGTCCTCTTCCCCGGCTGCGTGAGCGACTTCCGAAAGCGGTCGTGCACGAACTCTCCGAGGGCGACGACTTCGAGAAGCTGGTGGATGACGCCCTCGCTTCGTCAGCACCGCCGCAGGTGCTCGGCATCTACGGTGGCGACGGATCGGTCGGCGCCCTCGCATCCATCGCCCGCCGCCACGACCTCCCCCTGCTCGCCCTGCCTGGCGGCACGTTCAACCACTTCGCGAAGGCCGCGGCCGTCGACACGCTCGATCGCGGGATCGACGCGCTCGTCGCCGGAACGGGCAGAGCGGTCGACGTCGGAGAGCTGACCTTCGGCGCCGGCGGAGGAAAGCCGATCACGGTGCTGAACACCGCCTCCGTCGGCCTCTACCCGGAATTCGTCGAAGCGCGCGAGCGACGCGAGAACAGGCTGGGAAAGCCGGTCGCAGCCGCCATCGCCGCCTTCACGATCGTGCGCGCCACCGACCCGCTCGACGTCGAGATCAACGGAAAGCGGTCCCGGGTGTGGTCGATCTTCATCGGCATCGACCGCTACTACCCGGTGACCGTCGCCCCCATCGAGCGCCGTCGGCTCGACGACGGCCTCCTGGACGTCCGCATCCTGCACGCCGACGGCAAGCCCCGCACCCGCGGTACGGTCGCCCTGGCCTTCGGGAGCAAGCTCGATCACCTGACGGCCCGGCTGCCGTCTCTGCAAGGACCGCCCGCTGTCGAGGCGTTCACGGCCCAGGAGATCACGCTGGTGTCCCGTGCGGGCGATGGCTCCGACCCGGGATACGCGCACGACGGCGAGGCATCCCACGAGACCCCCGGGACGGATGGGGGCAGCGGGCACACTCTGCACATCCGCATCGTGCCGGGTGGGTTGCGGGTGTACTCGCCGATCGTGCACGGGGAGGCCGGCTGAGGGGTGCTTGCGGTGGGTGACGTTCCTCCACAGGTGAGGTGATTTCGGAGTTGTCCACAGGTAAATGGCCGGTCAGGGGGTGTTTTGTCGGGCGGGAATGTCGGTGGGTCGTGATGGACTTGACGCATGACCACCACTCCTGACCCGGC